>NZ_JQMM01000001.1:0-1237327 GCF_000744735.1 Porticoccus hydrocarbonoclasticus MCTG13d
CATCCACTTCCCGCCGAAAATTATCCAGGGTATCTTCATCGAAACGCCCTTCAAGATAGGAGCGGGCATAAATTCCCGGCGCACTGTGACCCTGAAAATAGATCAGGTCGCCCTGCTCTTCGCCCTCGTTGCCCCGAAAAAAATAATTAAAGCCAATATCATAAAGCGTGGCCGACGAGGCGAAAGAGGCAATATGCCCGCCAATACCCTCATCAGGATTTTTGTTGGCCCTCATTACCATAGCCAGCGCATTCCAACGGATGATCGAGCGAATCCGGCGCTCCATGAACAGGTCACCTGGCATGCGTTTTTCACGAATGACCGGGATCGTATTCCTGTAAGGGGTAACAATGGCAGGCGGCATGCCGACCCCGGTGGCAGTGGCTCGATCCAGCAGCTTCTGAAGCAGATAGGCTGCCCTCTCCGGGCCCTGAAACTTCAATACGGAATCCAGCGATTCGAGCCACTCCCGGGTTTCGACGGGATCCATATCGTCTTGCATGATCGATACCTTTCTTTTTATGGTGACTGGCAACTTGATCAGTCGGGCAACCAAAAACACCGTTAACCTGACGATTCAAGCCATTTCGTGTAGTTTATCTACCAAAAAATACTTATTCAACCGCAAAAATAAAAGGTGCTTATAAATATACTTTTCTGAAAATAGTATAACTACATGAAATCAATAATATTATTAATAGCTTTCCCGAAAAACAATAAATAGTTTTATTACATTTTTTCAGGTAGCCGATAGATGTCCCGCTCTTTAGCCAGCCCAGACCCTGACATAAAATCCCCTGCCGAAGTATCAACCTGCATTGAAAAACCGGCCGCAACCACGACGTCCCTATAGACCTCCAGCATTTGAGCATGCGTCAGACTCTGGACTTCTACAATCAATTGCTGGCGCATATCAAACTGGTAATCCCTCAGGTCAATGCTAGCCCAGAATCGCCCGCTCTGCTCCGCGAGACTTTTCGGTTTCTCTGTCAGACCTGTGAGGATAGAGGCGCGATGACGCTCAAATTCGTCAGCCGGCATTGCCGCCAACTGCTCTGCGTATGAATCGAGAAACTGATCAATAGCCTGCTCAAGCCGTGACAGAGGTGCCGATGGAGACTGCACCAGCAGCCCAAACCCCGGCACCCTCTCCAGGCCCTGATCAACAGCCGCAACAACATAACCCAACTGCTGCTCGGTACGCAGTTCGTGAAAGAACGGGGATTTGATCAGCTGCCGCAGAAACATGAAGCGGGCGGCTTCCGCTACCGAGTCATCGCGACCCTGGTAGTAACGGAGAATCCCTGCATCCTTGTGCGGGATGGACATGGGCGCTTTAATTTTTTCCCCAGGCGCCACCCTGGCAATCCCCCTCGGCAACCAGTCAGCCGGATTGCTGGATGCCAGCTGCTCCGACAGTGACTGCGCCAGCACTTTCACCTCTTCTGCCTGTAGGTTGCCACTGGCCAACAACTCCAGCGAAGCACCGTTAAAAATCGTTTTCACATACTGTCTGAACGTGCTGAAATCAAGTTTCTCCAATTCATCGGCCAGTCGCGCTGGCTGCCATGCAGTGGTATTGAGCAACAGCCCGACTTCGCGCATCAGCTGAATATAGGGCGTATCCTGAGTGCTATTGCGCCACTTCCGAATCAGTTCCTGACGCAGTAATTCAAGCCGCTCATCCGTCAGCTCAGTGGTCAGCAATGCTTCGACAACAGCTGCGGATAACACCGACAGTTTGTCGTCAAAACCACTGATCATGAAGCCCAGCCCGTCTGGTCGGCGATTGATGCCATAGCGCAAACCAGCCAGAGCCGCCTCATAACTGGTTTCATTCAATGAATACTCAACTGCCCGCAAATACAGATCCATCATTGCTGCATGACGCACCCCTTCCACTGCCGGCGTCTTGACTGCCACATAAAGTTGCGCCTTGGGCGCCCGATAATAATGATCGGCGTAGTGCCACAACCGGTAATCAGGCTGCTTGACCAACAGCTCAGCCAATCCTGGCTCAGAGGCCTTATTCGGATGTTTCAGAGAAAAACGCTCTGGAATAAAGGGGTTTTTTCCCGGCAACGCAAGGCCAGTGGCCGCCACAGGCTGTATTTCCGGTAGCGGTTCAACTTTATAGGGCACCTGATAGAGAGCCGTTACTGCATCGGTCTCAACTTCGGGTGCGGCCAATAACACCATGGCATTATCTGCTGTCATACGGGAGGCCATGTCGGCGATCAACCCGGCATCATAAAGATCCATGCGGTAGGGACCACGGAGCACTTCAGTGCAGGGGTATTGATGGAGGCGGTTGGCCAGACGACTCACCCTGTGCACTGGGTCATCCTGCTCCATGTAACGAAACTGCATGTCTGCCAACGCGCCCTGCTCATCAAAACGCCACTGGGCAATCCCCTCATCAGCAACCAGATCGATCTGTCGGAATACCAGCGACAACACCTGTTGCCAGTTTGCGTAACCATCCGGTGTCAAGCCAACCGTCACACTAAAACTGCTGCCGCTGGTATCGGAAATACCCTGACCGGCCCGCAGGTTCTCGGCCCAGCCCCTGTTTTTCAACAGCCAAAGCAGACTACCCTTACCCTCGTGACCGATCAGATTGCCAAGATAGCCGAGCGGTTGTTCGCGTTGATACCGATCCACTGCCGGCAGGGGAAATGTGATAGACAACTCCCTCATCTCACGAACGGGTTGAACAGAGACCAGTTTCGGCGGCTCACCCGGCTCCAACAGTGGCTTGCCATGCTTTGGCTGCTGGCTGGCATGGTTGGGCACATTGGCAAAGCGGTCTCTGACCATGGCTTCAAGCTGCTCCAGAGGCTGTGGCGCCAAAACCACGAGGGCCATCCGGTTGGCTGAATAATGTGCCTTGTAAAAAGAGAACAGGTCCTCGCGTAGCTGGCCCTTTTCATCCGCCAGCGTATCCAGATTACCGACGCTGAATTTGGCTGCAGGGTGTGCTGGATTGACGACCTGGCTGTAGACATCCATCTGGCGACGGTAATCATCTTTGATGCGGGCCTTGTACTCTGAATGCACTGCATTCTTTTCACGCTCTACATAATCTGCATTAAACAGTGGCTCGACAAAAAAACGGGAAAACCGGTCCAGAGCTGGCTCAAAATGCGCCGGATCAATATCAAAGAAATAGTTGGTGTGCTCGAAGGACGTATAGGCATTGTGCTGCCCGCCGTGCTGGCCGATGAATGCCTGATACTCGTCGGGCTCGGGGTATTTGTCCGTACCAAGAAACAGCATATGCTCAAGAAAATGCGCTAACCCCTGACGTCGAACAGGGTCATGCGAACTGCCCACGAAGACATCCAGTGCCGCTGCAGCCTTATCTGCATCGGGGTCGGAGACAAGCAAGACCTGAAGCGAATTGGGCAATGTCAGATGACGATAGACAGACTGATCATTTTCACTGCGGGCAATATCACTATCACTGGAGGACTGAGGTGAAAAAGAGGTCGCCTCACTGTAAGCTCCGGCAACACAAAACAGACAGACAAATACAACAACAAGTCTTTTCATGGAATTCCATCTTATGGGTAAAGTTACTCCGACAACGTGTTCGGCAAATCAGTTCGCGGCCAGGCGTTATAAAGCGCCTTGACCAGCGTGGCGAGGGGGATCGCAAAAAACACCCCCCAGAAGCCCCACAGGCCGCCAAACACCAGAACCGCGAGAATAATTGCAATGGGGTGAAGGTTGACGGCTTCCGAAAACAGTAATGGCACCAACACATTACCATCAAGCGCCTGAATAATCCCGTAACCCACCATCAGCCAGAGCAGTTCCGAGCCAAACCCCCACTGGAAGTAACCCACAGCGGCGATTGGAAAAGTGACGATCATCGCACCGATATAGGGTATCACTACTGACAACCCCACCAGGAGTCCCAGCAGAGCAGCATATTGCAATCCCATGAAAAGAAAAAAGACGTAGCTGACCAGCCCGACCACCAGTATTTCAATGGCCTTACCGCGCACATAATTGGCCATTTGCAGGTTCATTTCATGCCAGATCCGCCACATGACAGGCCGCTCCTGAGGCAGCATAGAGGCGAGCAGGTTCAATAGCTCATCCTTGTCTTTCAGCATAAAAAATACCAGCAGTGGAACCAGTACCAGATAGACCATCATGATGACCAGGCTGGGAAAGGTACTGAAAGAAAAACTCACCAGTCGCTCTGCCATACTCGCCACTTCCTTTGACGCCTGACCCAGCAACTCTTTCAGCTGGGACTCTGAAATGAGGTGTGGATACTCTTCGGGAAGCAACAGCAGGACACTTTGCCAGTGCCGTATCATGTCCGGAATTTCACTGGCAAGATTGGCGGCCTGGCGTCCGATCAGGGGCAGGACGACGATCAGAATCGTGAGAAATATACCGACAAATAGCAGGAATACCAACGCCACGGCAACGAGACGGGGTACTCTCCACCGAACAAGGCGGTTGACACCCCCCTGGAGCAGGAAAGCAAAAATAATGGCTGCAACAAAAGGGGCCAGAATCTGGCCAAAGGTGACCATAACGACCAACGCAATCACCAGCATCAAAGCCAGCAATACCGCTTCTTCTTCACCAAAATAGCGGTCGACCCAAGTGCCAAGCACTTTCCACATAGCATTTTCCTGTCGGAGCAATTAAAAAATTACAAAAATCAGATTACGAAATCATTACCAGTGCATCAAGGACAGCTGAAACATCTGCGATATGGTCGGTTTTTTCAGATGAAAACGCACGAATCCGCATGAATTAGGTCATAGAGTTACGTTACTATCCAGAGAAATTGTCACTCTCTCACGTATCACTTTCACGTATTAATGGATATTCAAGCAGTGTACATACGCTCCATCATGTTTTTTCTGAACCGGCTAATACTGACCGCGCTCCTAACCGCGCCAGCACACAGCGCAAATATTGAACTGCCAGCGCTGGGCGACACTGCCTCGGCCATTATCTCACAGCAACAGGAATATGAACTCGGGCAGGCTTGGCTGCGAGCCTACCGCAGCAGGATCTCCGAGTACAACGACCCCCAGCTCTATGATTACCTGGAGGAACTACTCTACCAACTCGCCGCCCACAGCGAATTAAAAGATCACCGCCTATCACTGGTGACGATCAATAATCCATCAATGAACGCGTTCGCAGTTCCTGGCGGTGTTATTGGCGTGCACACGGGATTGTTCCGCTACGCCAAAACCGAGCACCAGATCGCCTCCGTGCTGGCACATGAGCTGGCTCACCTCAGCCAACGGCATTTTGCCCGGCGAGTTGAACAACAACGAAAGAACGCAACCACCACGATGGCCGCCATGCTGGCCAGTCTTGTGATAGCCGCCACCGTGGGCGGCGATGCCGGGATGGCCGCTATGACCGCCAGCCAGGCGCACAGCATGGAAAGTGCCATGCGATACAGCCGTCAGAATGAACAAGAAGCCGATCGACTCGGCATCCAGACAATTTATGCCGCCGGTATGGATCCGAAAGGGGTCCCCGGCATGTTCGAGCAAATGCTGCGGGCAACCCGCTACACCGGCAGCAAACCGCCAGAATTTCTGCTCACCCACCCACTGACGGAAAACCGCGTTGCGGACGCCAAAAACCGTGTCAGTCAATTTCCGTTAAAACATTATCCCGATAATATTGAATATCACCTGATGCGCGCCCGAGCGTTGATCGCCATCGAAAAAAATGCGGCGGCGTCTCTAAACCGTTTCAACAGCGAATTGGAAGGCGACAGTCTCAACAAGGATGCCTCTCGCTACGGCCTGGTTTTGGCGCACATGGGGCTGGGGAACTTCGATGATGCAAGAAAAAACCTCAGCCAGTTAATCAGCTCATCGCCCGACAGACTCACCTACCTACTGGCTGAGATCGAAATTGACCGCCGGGAAGGGAAATATATTTCAGCCATCGAGAAGGCGCAAAACCTTTTGCGCCACAATTCGAAAAGTTATGCGCTCAGGATGATGCTGGCCGAAGTTTACCTCAAGGCCAACCAGTTCACCGAATCTGAAAAAGTGCTTGAAGAGCTGGCCCAACGCTACCCCGATCGACCCTACGTCTGGTTTCAGCTGGCGGAAGTCAGTGGCCTGGCGGGCGATATCGCTGGAGTACACAAGGCTCGCGCACAATATTTTATTCTCAACGGGGTATTTGACAAAGCCAGAGAACAACTGGGTTATGCCAGAAAACTGCTGGTTCACGATTATCAGGAAACTGCCATTATTGACCAGCAGCTGAGAGATCTGGCCGATTTGCAGGAAAAGATGAAAAACTTCTAGGCTTGGCAGCCGCAAATCAGGCAGTCTGCCCGGCGCTGCAGGGGGTTACGACTCGGCCAACTGCTGCTCGCGAAATGCCAGCATCCGCCGCAGCGACACCATTGCGCGCCGGCCAACCGCTGAATCCACATGAATCTCGTTGGTGCCGCGCTCAAGGGACTCCATCAGATTCTCCAGATGATTCATTGCCATCCAGGGACAATGGGCACAACTACGGCAGGTGGCTCCCTCACCGGCAGTGGGCGCAATAATCAATTCTTTATCCGGCGCCGCCTGCTGCATCTTGTAAAAAATACCGCTATCCGTGGCAACAATCATTTGCTGATTCGGCAGCGTTCTGGCAGCCTCGATCAGCTGCGAAGTAGATCCCACTACATCGGCAATGGCCACCATTGCCTCCGGGGACTCCGGGTGAACCAGAATGGCTGCACCGGGGAAGAGCTGCTTGATGCTGAGCACCCCCCGGGCCTTGAATTCTTCATGAACAATACAACTGCCATCCCACAACAGCATGTCCGCACCGGTTTTTTTCTGCACGTAGCTGCCGAGATACTTGTCGGGTGCCCAAAGAACCTTCTCTCCACAGCTGTCCAGGTAATCCACCACGTCCAGGGCAATACTGGACGTCACCACCCAGTCCGCACGCGCCTTTACCTCCGCCGAGGTGTTCGCATAGACCACCACCGTGCGATCTGGATTTTCGTCACAGAAATCATTGAAATCATCGGCAGGACAGCCAATATCCAGAGAACAGGTTGCTTCCAGGGTAGGCATCAGTACCGTTTTTTCCGGATTCAGAATTTTCGCGGTTTCGCCCATAAACCTGACGCCGGCCACGATCAAAGTGGAAGCCGGGTGATCATGGCCAAAGCGGGCCATTTCCAGAGAGTCCGAGACCAACCCACCCGTCTCTTCGGCTAAAGACTGAATGACCGGATCTGTGTAGTAGTGTGCCACGATAACTGCATTGCGCTCTTTCAACAGCCGCTTGATCGAAGTCCGATATACGGCTTCTTGCTCGGGCGTGTAGCGAGGCTCCTCATGCAGCTTGCCCAGATACTGCTCTACCACTTCACGGTGATCAGAATCGCTGGCAATATGGAGTTTTGGATCTTTCATAAAAAACCGAAATTAAGTACTACGCAAGAATTTTACCATAGATACCAGATCCCTCTGTTGCCAATTTGACTGAGTGTGTCTGATCATTTTGACCCTGACAAATAACCGCCGTTCAGGACCCGAATCCGCAGGTCCGCTTAAAATAATGCAGCATCACCACTCTGCCACCTCGAGACTCGCTATGGCCGGTATTGCGGTTCAAGCATGACTATTCGCCGCCTTACGCACAGACACGAAAAACCGAGGCAGGCAAGCCCGGCATTTTGTATTGGTGGGTCGTGCTGGATTGACTCAGAACAGTTTGTCACTATTTTGACCCTTATAGGGGCCTCGCGGCCTGTGACTGCTCGGTCCAAACTCCTGACGGAGTTTGTCGAACCACGCTTTAACGAACGAGTCCACAACAAATCGCTTACAAATAAAAAGGCCACCCCACTGGGGTGGCCTTTTTATTTGTTTGGTGGGTCGTGCTGGATTCGAACCAGCGACCAATTGGTTAAAAGCCAACTGCTCTACCAACTGAGCTAACGACCCTCAGAAGAGGCGCATATCTTACTTATGGGGAGTCAAAAATCAAGTGTTTATTCTGTACCGATATAACGGGTGGGATCTGGCAACCCGGCTTCCTGAAATCCCGATATTCTCAACCGGCAACTATCACATCGGCCACAGGCAAAGCCTCGCTCGGTCGCCTGATAGCAGGAGACTGTTTCCGCATAATCAACGCCCGCCAACGTTCCCTGAAGGATAATTTCTGCTTTGGTGAGATTAATCAGCGGTTTGTTGATTCGGAGGTAATGTCCTTCAATCCCTGCTTTGGTGGCGAGATTGGCCATTTTTTCAAAAGCTTCGATGTAGTCGGGACGACAATCCGGATAACCGGAATAATCCACCGCGTTGACCCCGATGAAAATATCCTGGGCACCCAGCACCTCTGCCCAACCCAGCGCAATGGAGAGAAATACCGTATTGCGGGCCGGCACGTAAGTCACGGGAATGCCGCTGGTCTGCTCCTCCGGCACATCGATACGGTCATCGGTCAGGGCAGAGCCACCAATGGTCCTCAGATCCAGTTTAATGACCTTGTGTTCCTCGGCACCCAGCTGTTCAGAACAGCGCCGGGCAGCGACCAGTTCTGCCTGGGCACGTTGCCCGTAATCAAAGCTCAGGGTATAGCAGCTGAACCCCTGACTTTTTGCGAGCGCCAGTACCGTCGTTGAGTCCAGGCCGCCGGATACCAGCACCACGGCCCTGTTATTTTCGTTCACAGTCATTCAGTGTCCCGGGGCATCTTTCCACAACAATTTATGCAATTGAAGCTGAAACCTGACCGGCAACCTGTCATTCAGCACCCACTCTGCCAGTTCGGTGGCATCCTGCTGGCCGAAACTCGGAGAAAACAGGATGTCAGTGACACAGTCCGACAGACTGAACTCGTCGAGCTTCATCCGGGCCCATTCGTAGTCCTGCCTGTCACAGATCACAAACTTAATCTGGTCGGAGGGTTTCAGGTAAGCAATGTTTTCATAGAGGTTGCGATTCACCTCACCAGAGGCGGGGGTTTTCAGGTCCATCACTTTTGTCACTCGAGGGTCCACCTCAGCAATGGATAAAGCGCCCGCTGTTTCCAGACTCACCTGGTAACCCTTGTCACAAAGCGCTGTCAACAGAAGCAGGCAGGATTTCTGGGCCAGCGGTTCGCCACCGGTGACACACACCCGCGAAGCTTTAAAGGTACTCACCTCTTCCAGAATCTGCTCGATTGAGCGACGTTCACCACCGTAGAAAGCATATTCAGTGTCGCAGTAATGGCAACGCAAAGGGCAACCGGTCAGTCGCACAAAAACCGTCGGCAAGCCAACCGTGGCCGACTCACCCTGGAGAGAATAGAAAATTTCAGTAATGCGAACAGACGTTGGGGTCATGGGAGGTACTGCATGTCATCAATGCCGCAGTTTAACCGACATTTGCAAAATCAGGAGGCCATCCGATTAAAAGTGTTGGTCCAGATAGCGTTTTGCCAGGGTCGCCGCGTTATCATTGCCCGCGGCGGAGGCTTCCAACAGGGATTTGGCTTTTACTTTATCGCCCATCAGGAAATATACCTGACCGAGCTTGAAAGCGGCGTCAGAAGCTTTACGGTTCGCTGGATACTGTTCTACCACGGCAGAGAAAGCCTGACGGGCAGCATCGAGATCATTTTGTAGCAGATAAATTTCACCTAGCCAGTAATGCGCATTGGCCACCAGCTTGCCATCTGGATAATCGGTGAGATGTTTTTTAAAAAGGGCAATGGCATCTTCAGTTTTACCCGCTTTTAACTGGTCATAGGCATTGCTGTAGTGCTTTGCTTCATCTGTACCGGAATTGACACTTTCGGCAGCGGGACTGTTAGCAGAGGGGCTATCAGCGCGACTTGGGGTGGGGGTCACCGACGAGTCACCAGCTGCAATAGCACTGAGCCGCCGATCAAGGTCCATGTAGTCGTCGAGCTGACGGGATTTCAATTGACGGATTTCATGGCTCAATTCTTCCACCATACCACGCAGGGTTCGAACTTCTTCCTGCAACATTTGCATCTGGTATTGAACTCCCCCATTAAAGGTGGATGTCTGGGCAGGTGGGTCAGGGACAGCCCTGGGAGATGCAACTTGGGGCTGGCTGCCCAGTTCAGAGACGGGCGCAGCGGCAAAACCAAAGATGGGCAGGAGAGAGAAAAGAATAATACCAATTGCAGTCACACGCATGGGGATATCCTCTACCGACGGTACGGAAAAACGCTACACTGGAATGGCAATACGCCCGGTGTTTGAACACCGGACGTTTGCAAAAAACAGCAACAGCGCCTGGGGCGCGATTACTTCATTTCTACGCGACGATTCAACGCCCAAGCAGTTTCATTGCTATCCAGGGAAGCGGGGCTTTCCTCACCATAGCTGATCACTTCCAGCAAATTGCCATTCACACCCTCGGAAATCAGGAAATCGCGAACGGCATTGGCGCGACGCTCACCCAGCGCCATGTTGTATTCGCGTGTCCCGCGCTCGTCAGCATGGCCTTCCAGACGAACATTGACTGGATTGGCACGCAACCATTCTGCATGGAGACGCAACGCAGCGGTGGCTTCAGCATTGAGAACAGCACGATCAAACTCGAAGTAGAAAACCCGCGGCACAGCTGTATCCGTACCCAGTGTCGTGGCAGTAACGCCTTCAGTTGATACTGAACCTGTAGACACTTGACTACTTGGCACCGACGTACCGGCACTCGCTGTATCAGTTGTATCAGTACCGGTTGAGGAACAGCCCGATAACAGCGCCATCACAACGGTAACCAAAGCGCCGTATTTGAGCAGTTGATTATTCATTTCTTTCTCCTGTAATTAAATAATGTAGCTTGTTTATTTTGGTGACCAGGCAGGCTCTCGGACATCGCCGACAGTTGCTGGCAGTAAAAATTTCACACCCGCATCCAGCGAAACAGCTGCCAGTACTCCCTTGCTGCCTTGTTTGGTTGCGTAAATCAACATAGCACCATTCGGGGCAACTGTAGGGGATTCATCCAGATACGTTTGTGTTAAAACTCTCAGGTCGCCCGTAACCAGGTCCTGTGAAGCGATATGAAAATCGCCTTTATCGCGGTGCACCATAACTAAAGTGCGCCCATCAGGAGCAAGTCTTGGTCTGGCATTGTACGACCCTGCGAAGGTTAAGCGTTCTACCTGTCCGCTGGCAATGGTTAACTTATAAATTTGTGGCGCTCCGCCCCTATCTGAGGTAAAAATCAGTGATTTTCCGTCCGGCGTCCAGTTTGGTTCGGTATCAATCGCAAAATGCGTGGTCATGCGGATAAATTTTCGCGTCATCAAATCAAGCGTATAAAGTTCAGGGTTGCCGTCTTTTGATAAGACCAGAGCCAGTTTTCGACCATCGGGTGACCAGGCGGGTGCGCCGTTGAGCCCCCGGAAATTGGTCAACTGCTCGCGGGCAGCCGTGGCAAGATTTTGACGAAAAATGGCCGGCCGTCCTGTTTCAAAAGAGACGTACACCAACTCCTTTGCATCCGGGGACCAGGCCGGCGACATGATCGGCTCGTCTGATGCCAACAGCAAACGTTCTCTGGCACCATCCGCATCAGACACCATCAGGCGAAATGACATTTTTCCGTTCTTGGGAATGGCACTCACGTAGGCAATGCGGGTAGAGAAAGCACCGGGGATACCGGTGATAGTTTCATACACCTGATCGCTGATGTGGTGAGCGATATCTCGCAACTGTGCAGCCTTTCCATCCACCGCCTTGGTAAACAGCTTGCGGCCTCCAGCCACCTCCATAAGGCTGAACGTCACCTTGTAACTGCCCCCCTGATCAGTCACGTCGCCAACCACCAGGTATTCTGCACCCAGAACCCGCCAGTCACGCAAGTAGACATCATTCTCACGGGCGGGAAATGACAACATGTTTTGCCGGGGTATCGAATTGAACAGGCCACTGCGATCCAGATCCGCCGAAACGATGTTACTGATATCTTCAGGCAGCGCCCGACCGCCGAGCGTCATCGGTGAAATGGCGATACGGGTCGGATTGTCAACGCCTTGGGTAATTTCGATGGTGAATTCAGCAAATGCTGACGGCAGCCAGCACGCCATAAACACGCACAAACTTAGTAGAAACCCGGTTTTCCTCACTGTTTATAACCTCAAATCATCTGGTCTGAAAATTAATGGCAATTTACGAAAATAAGTCTCGAACACCTTCGGCGGCAGTTCCTTTAACTTTTCGAACCGGCCCACTTTAAGCACCGCCTGTACGGCAGAACGATCAAACGCCTCATTACCGCTGGATCTGACAATATCAACACGAACTACCTGCCCATTGGGCAACAGTTGCACCAGCAACTCAACCTCCATATCGCGACGGGAATTGAGTGGACGATTCCAGTTGGCGGCCAGACGCTCAAAAATGTAATCCGCGTAACTGCTGGCCAACTCCTCATCGTTCGCGGCCGCCAAAAATGCCTCTTCCTCGGCCAGGGCACTGGCCAGTGCCTGTTCAAGTTGCTGCTTATCTATTTGCGGCTTGGGCTCTGGTTGCGGTTCCGGTTTTGGCGCGGGTTTGGGTTCCGGTTTTGGCGCAGGCTTCGGCGCTGGCTTGGGCTTGGGCTTAGGAGCCGGTTTCGGGGTCGGTTTGGGAGCCGGCTTGGGTGCCGCTTTAGGCACCGGGGGCTTCGGTTTGGGTTTGGCCTTTTCCTCCAGCTTGAGCAACGTTGCCTGAACATATTTCGGCTGGGTAATTTTTCGTTGTTTCCTCTCCGGCTCCCAATGCACTACCATCAGCGCCACCATGCAAGCATGCAACAGCAGGCTCACCAAAACGGCAACGGTAAACGAGGAGACTTTGCCGGAGAACACGGTAGCTAGTTTTTCCCTGGCGGCGGCTCGGTGACCAGCCCGACAGAGGGCGCACCGGCATTCTGCAACTCACTCATCAACCTGACCACAGTGCCATAATCCACTTTTGCATCACCCCAGACCAGCACGGGCGTCTTCGGCTGCACACCCATCACCTTCTGCACTTTTTCAATAATAGAGGTGAGTGGCTCTTCAATATTCTTGCCGTTGCCGAGGTCCAGATAGTAAGTCCCATCGGCTTTCACAGAGACAATGAGGGGTTCCAGATCCTTGTCATCAAGCGGTGCGGACGGGGCCTGTGGCAGCTCCACCTTGACCCCCTGCATCAACATGGGGGCTGTCACCATAAAGACAATCAACAATACCAGCATCACATCAATGTAGGGCACTACATTGATTTCAGCCACCAGCCGCCTTTTATGTTTAGGAGTTCGGATAGCCATTAACCGTGTACCCGACGGTGCAGAATACTGGAAAATTCCTCGGCAAAGGTTTGATAACCGCTGTAGATACTATCCGCCGACGCTGAATAGCGATTGTAGGCCAGCACCGCCGGAATCGCGGCAAACAGGCCCATGGCGGTGGCAATCAAGGCTTCAGAGATACCCGGCGCAACCGTAGCCAGGGTGGCCTGCTGTACCGTTGCCAGTCCGCGAAAGGAGTTCATGATCCCCCAGACGGTGCCAAACAAACCGATGTAGGGACTCACCGACGCAACGCTGGCCAGAAAGGGTAAATTCCGATTGAGTCGCTCCTCCTCCCGGGACAGGGCAATTCGCATGGATCGCTCAGTGCCTTCGATGACCGTATCCGCATCAACATTAGCCTGCTGGGCCAGGCGGTTGAACTCGCGGAAGCCCGCACGGAATACACTCGCCAAGCCCTCGGCGGCACCTCTGCCACCAATATCCGTATAGAGCTGATTAAGGTCTACTCCGGACCAGAAGTTATCCTCGAATTTGCGCAGATTGATCCCCGCATTTCTCAGGTATAGCCCCCGTTGGATGATCATTACCCAGGAGACGATCGAAGCAAAAAATAACAGTGCCATGACAAATTGCACGAGCAGGGAAGCATCGGCAATCAGACTCCAGAGTGATAATTGTTCGGTCACCAGGTAACTCCTGTTTTCTTGTTAAATAGCGGCTTGCAATGTTTGCAACATCTCGGCCGGGATGGCCGTGGGTCGCTTCGTTTGATGATTGATGCAGGCCGCTTTCACGACCCCTTCGACCAGAACCTGCTCATCCCTCAGCACTTTTTGGGCGATGGTGAATGAAGTTCTGCTCACGGCGACCAGTTTTGCCGTGGCAATTACCTGGTCATCCAATACTGCCGGTTGCCGGTACTTCAATTCCACCGAACAGACCACAAACTGCATGCCCTCAAACAGCGCCGGCTTGTCATAACCCAACGACCGCATCAGCTCAGTGCGGGCGCGCTCAAGGTACTTCAGATAATTGGCGTAGTAGACAATCCCGCCCGCGTCGGTGTCTTCCACATACACACGGATCGGTAGACAATATTCGCTGGTCATTTCTCCATGAAATCCAGTTGTTGGTCAATTTTTTGTGGACTTTTCAGACCGAAGTGCTGGTAGGCAAGGTTTGTAACCATTCGACCCCGAGTGGTTCTCATCAAGTATCCCTGCTGGATCAGAAACGGTTCCAGTACGTCCTCGATCGTTCCCCGCTCTTCGCTGATCGCGGCGGCCAGACTGTCCACCCCCACAGGTCCCCCATCAAACTTCTGCATGATGGTTAACATCAGCCGTCGATCCATATGATCAAAACCATTGGCATCCACATTGAGCATATTCAATGCCTGATCGGCCACCTCCGCACTGATCTTTCCATCTGCCTTGATCTCGGCATAGTCCCTGACCCGACGCAACAGGCGATTGGCTATTCTGGGTGTACCCCTCGCTCGGCGGGCAATCTCCATAGCGCCCTGTTGTCCCATGGCCACACCGAGAATATCCGCAGAGCGCGCGACAATCGTGCTCAACTCATCCACTGAGTAAAACTCGAGGCGCTGTACGATACCAAAACGATCGCGCAACGGCGACGTGAGTAACCCCGCCCGGGTCGTTGCACCAACAAGGGTAAAGGGTGGCAAGTCCAGCTTGATGGAACGTGCAGCAGGCCCTTCACCGATCATGATATCCAGCTGGTAGTCTTCCATAGCTGGATAGATAACCTCTTCCACCACGGGACTCAGACGATGAATCTCGTCAATGAACAACACGTCCCCCGGCTCCAGGTTGGTCATCAGAGCCGCCAGATCACCAGCTTTCTCCAGCACCGGGCCAGAGGTGGTTTTCAGATCCACACCCATCTCATTGGCAATGATATGGGCCAGCGTGGTCTTGCCCAGACCCGGGGGGCCAAATACCAGCGTGTGGTCCAGTGGTTCACCGCGCCTGCGTGCGGCACCGATAAATATTTCCATCTGCTCACGAACCGCCTGCTGCCCGACGTAGTCGGCCAGACTCAGAGGACGAATCGCACGATCAAAGCGCTCCTCCTGGACGGAAGCTTCTGGGGAGATAAGACGATCATTCTCAATCATGGGCGCAGTATATCTTGCACGGGCTAGCTTTTAACCATGCTTTTCAGGGCAAGGCGAATCAATTCCTGACTGGATTGCCCTTCGCTGGCTACGGCCGTTATCATCCGAGCCGCCTCCTGGGGCTTGTAACCCAGTGCAATCAGTGCACTCTCGGCCTCCCTGACCGTATCGGTTTGTCGTCCTGCCTGGCCAGTGAGGGAGAAGTCCGCCGAATCGGTGGAAAAATGGTTGAGGCGATCCCGCATTTCCACGATCAGACGCTCGGCTGTTTTTTTGCCGATGCCGGGTAATCGCACCAGGGTCGCGGTATCGTTATGCTGCACTGAATGGGCGAAATCAGCTGCCGTCATTCCGGATAAAATGGCCAGCGCCATTTTCGGCCCCACGCCACTGACTCTGATCAGGCTGCGAAATAACTCGCGCTCGACAGTATCGGCAAAACCGTAAAGTTGCTGTACATCCTCCCGTACCACAAAGTGCGTATGGAGGGTCACCGTCTGGCCCGGTACCGGCAAGTCAAAAAATGTATTGAGCGACACCAATACTTCGTAGCCGACACCCTGCACATCAATCAGCAGTTCCGGCGCCTTGCGCTCCAGTAATGTGCCATGAATTCTTCCGATCACCTCGCAATTCCTCTCTTTATAGGACTCGCCATATTATTTATACCGCCCCCTGGCATAACGAACATCGGGGGGCAATCCAGCCGTGGTACGGATTGTTTGCGCGTGGCAGAGCGCCACTGCAAGCGCGTCTGCGGCATCCTCAGAAGGCACCGAAGGCAACTTCAGCAGTCGTGTGACCATATGCTGCACCTGCTCCTTGCCAGCCGCGCCACTGCCAACCACCGACTGCTTGACTGACCGCGCAGCATACTCAGCCACCGACAACCCCGCGGCAACACCCGCCACAATGGCTGCGCCACGGGCCTGCCCGAGCTTCAGCGCAGCCCTGGGATCACGGGCAAAGAAAACATCCTCAATGGCCATTGTCTCAGGATGGTGCTCTTCGATAATGCAGGAAAGACTCTCAAAGATCACTTTGAGACGCTCCGGAAGCGCGCCATCCGGCAGGCGGATAATGCCACTGGCAACATACTCGGCGCGGGAACCAACGGCGTTGACAAGGCCAAAACCGGTCTTTCTCGAACCCGGGTCTATACCGAGAATCAGTGTCATGTGAATCGCCCGAAATACTGTATATTGTCACAGTATCCTAATCGCTTGAAAAAACAAGAGCCAGCGGCTCCATCGTCACTGCACCCACTAAAAAAGGCGGCTGTTGCCAGCCGCCTTTTTTGCGTTCACACAACAACTTTTATTTGGTTTCCTCATCTGCCGATTCAGCGGGAGCTGCTCCTGCAGGTGTTTCATCAGCAGGCGCTTCCTCTGCCACAGCCTCTTCTACTGGAGCTGCCTCTGCCGGGGCTTCCTCAGCAGGAGCTTCTTCAACAACCGCCTCTTCTACCGGCGCGGGTTTTGCGACTGCCTGCTTGACGACACCCGCGGCGACCAGAATGCTGACTTTTTCGTCACCATTAATGATCTTCTTGTCAGCGCCTTCAACGGCATAGCGACCTGAGCGTTTTTGATAAATGGTGTACTCGTCAGTTTTCTGAAGTACTTTCATCCTGTCTCTCCTGTGATTACTCGTTCTGTTAACAATATCGGGATACACCCGGGTTTACTCTCTGGCCCAACCGATCATCAGCCGAGCTCAGCCATCACCGACGCGGGAATATCCGCATTGGTATACACATTCTGCACATCATCCAGATCTTCCAGATGATCCACCAGCGCCAGCAATTTCTCCGCACCGTCCAGGTCAACCGGCACAGTAATGGATGCCAGCATCGTGACCTCTGCATTTTCCGGCTCAAGGCCAGCTCCCGACAGAGCTTCTTTGACTCCGCTGAAGTCTTCCCACGCGGTGAGCACGTCGATGGAACCATCGTCATTGGTCACCACATCTTCTGCGCCCGCTTCCAGGGCCACTTCGATTAAGCGGTTTTCATCAACCCCGGCGGGATAACTGATTTGACCAGTACGCTTAAACAGGTAGGCGACCGATCCGTCCGTGCCCAGATTGCCACCGCGCTTGGTGAATGCGTGGCGCACATCGGAAACCGTACGATTGCGGTTATCCGTCATACAGTCCACGAGAACGGCAATACCTCCGACACCATAACCCTCGTAGGTCACCTCTTCATAATTGTCGCCTTCACCGGCACCCGCACCCCTGGCGATGGCTTTATCAATGGTGTCTCGCTTCATGTTATTACCGAGCGCCTTGTCCACTGCGGCGCGGAGCCGGGGGTTGTCCTCCGGCAGGGGCCCACCGGATTTTGCAGCCACAACCAGTTCACGAATCAGTTTGGTGAACACCTTGCCGCGCTTGGCATCCTGCGCTGCCTTGCGGTGCTTGATATTGGCCCATTTGCTGTGACCTGCCATAACAAAAATCTCCCATCCTTCCGAGCTGCAGTCGTTTTTTATCGTGTTGCACCGGTCAGCGCACTGCGGGATAGATCAGCCATCCGCCGGTTTTTTCTCCCGCAAACGAATATTCAGTTCACGCAATTGCCGATTATCAACCCCACCCGGCGCATCGGTCATGACGCAGGCCGCTGTCTGGGTTTTCGGGAAAGCGATCACATCGCGAATCGAATGGCTGCCGGTCATCAACATAATCAGCCGATCCAGACCAAACGCCAGCCCGCCATGGGGTGGACAACCAAATTTCAGGGCGTCGATCAGGAAACCGAATTTTTCATCCGCTTCTGCTTCACTGATACCCAGCACCTTAAAGACCGCATGCTGCATATCGGGGTTGTGGATACGGATCGAACCACCACCAAGCTCCGTGCCGTTCAACACCATATCGTAGGCAATCGACAGGGCTTTTTCCGGATCGGCCTCGAGCGTTTCCACCGAGCAGGCCGGTCGGGTAAAGGGATGATGCAGGGATGTCCAACCACCCTCTCCATCTTCTTCAAACATCGGGAAGTCGACCACCCACAACGGCGCCCACTGACAGGTGTAGAGATTCAGGTCTGCACCGAGTTTGCAGCGCAGGGCACCCAAAGCTTCGGTCACAACACGGTGGTTATCTGCACCAAAGAAAATCAGGTCGCCATTCTCCGCGGCGGTGCGATCAAGTATGGCGGCACGCACATCCAACGGCAGAAACTTGACGATCGGGGATTGCAGCCCCTCCTCCAGGTCTTCCCTGTTATTCACCTTGATGTAGGCCAGCCCCCGGGCACCATAAATACCGACAAACCTGGTGTAATCATCTATCTGCTTGCGACTGATCCCGTTGCCACCAGGTACCTTCAACGCCGTGACACGACCCTTTGGATCATTGGCTGGCCCGGAAAACACCTTGAAATCCACCCCCGCCATCAGGTCCTTGATTTCCACTAGTTCAAGGGGAATCCGCAAATCCGGTTTATCGCTGCCATAGCGCATGATGGCTTCGCTGTGAGGCATGGAGGGAAAGTGGCCCAGATCCACCTCGAGCACTTCCTGGAAAACCGTGCGGATCATCTCCTCATTGATGGCCATGATCTCCGCTTCCGAGGTAAACGACATTTCCACATCAACCTGGGTAAATTCAGGCTGGCGGTCCGCCCGGAGATCTTCGTCACGGAAACATTTTGCGATCTGGTAATAACGGTCCACGCCCGACACCATCAGCAACTGCTTGAACAACTGTGGCGACTGCGGCAGCGCAAAAAACTTGCCTTCGTGGGTGCGGCTCGGCACCAGGTAATCGCGGGCGCCCTCCGGCGTGGCCCGGGTCAGGATCGGGGTTTCAATATCCAGAAATCCCCGTTGATCGAGAAAGTTGCGAATAATATTGGTCACCCTGGAGCGGAACCGCATATTGCTGAGCATTTCCGGCCGGCGCAGGTCCAGATAGCGGTACTTGAGCCGCACTTCCTCGCCTACCTTGTTATGCTGATCCAGCGGGAAAGGCGGCGTTTCGGATGCATTCAGTATCTGCACAGCCAGACCATAAACTTCAATCTGGCCGGTGGCCATTTCAGGGTTGACGGTTTCGGGGGTTCTGGCGCGAACCCGACCAGTCACCTGCAGCACATATTCACTGCGAACCCGGTCGGCGAGGGCAAAATGCTCGCCGCAATCCGGATCAAACACGACCTGCACGATACCTTCACGATCGCGCAAATCGACAAAGATCACACCCCCGTGGTCGCGTCGACGATCCACCCAACCGCACAGGGTGACTTCCTGATCAATGTGTTCGGCGCCGAGCACACCACAATAACTTGTCCGCATTATGTCTTCCCGTTGTTAATCGATGGAGGCCGGGCGGGGCTTCCAGTGGTATTGGTTCAGGCAGCGGGGGTGGAACCGGCAGCCTCTTTGGGTTTTGCTTCAGGTTTTGCCTTGCTTTCCAAGGGCTGGTCGCCGGCAATATTCTTTCTTTTCTCTTTTTTGAAGTCCGTTTCATACCAGCCACTGCCACTCAGCCGGAAACCGGCAGCCGTCAACTGTTTTTTCAATTCCGACTGATGACAAACCGGACAATCCGTCAATGGTTTGTCACTGATTTTTTGGAGTGCTTCCAGCACATGACCGCAGGCCTGACATTGATAACTGTAAATCGGCATACTAAATACCCTGATTCTAGAGTGGGCAGAACGCCCCTGATAAAAGCGGCGCATTATACCCCAGTAACCAGGGGGCTAGAAGATTGGATAATGACTGAATCCGGACTACCGCCAACACAATGCGCAAAAATCTGCCGGAAAAGCTATTTGTGCAAGGCGGTGAAGTCATCCCCGACGAGTACATTGACAAGTGGATCGACCCGCGCCGCAAGCAACTCCCCGGTATAACCCTGTGCCGGCAGCCGTCCCCAAATAGGATCGGGCCAGGCACCGTCCGTTTTATAGCGGGCGAGATGATGCACATGCAGTTGGGCCACCCGGTTGCCCAGGGTCGCGATATTGACCTTATCCGGGGAGAACACATCCACCAATGTCTCCGCCAGCAGAGAGGATTCGCGAATCAGCTGATATTGGTCCTGTTCTGACAAATGATAAATTTCCGTCACATCGGCAATCCGTGGCACCAGAATGAACCAGGGATAATTGGCATCGCGGTGGATCAACAACCGGCACAACGGAAAGTCACCAATAATTACCGTGTCAGCCATCAGTGCAGAATCGAGCTCAAACATTTAACAACCTCTTGTCCTGTACCCAAAGCGGGCTCCACCGTAAAATAGCGGTTTTTACACTCACCTCCAAGACAAAGAATCAACTATGCGTGCCAGCCAGTTTTTGATCGCTACCCAAAAAGAAACCCCGGCCGATGCCGAAGTCATCAGCCATCAATTGATGATTCGCGCCGGCATGATCCGCAAGCTGGCCGCCGGGCTCTACAACTGGTTGCCTCTGGGATTGCGGGTGCTGCGCAAAGTGGAGGCCATTGTCCGCGAAGAGATGAACCGGGCCGGCGCCATGGAAGTCCTGATGCCGGTGACCCAGCCGGCGGAACTCTGGCAGGAGTCCGGTCGCTGGGAACAGTACGGGCCGGAACTGCTGAGAATGAAGGATCGTCACGACCGCGCCTTCTGCCTCGGCCCAACCCACGAGGAAGTCATTACCGACCTGGTCCGCAATCAACTGCGCAGTTACAAGCAACTGCCCGCCAATTTCTATCAGATTCAGACCAAATTCCGGGATGAAATCCGCCCCCGCTTTGGCATCATGCGCGCACGGGAGTTTCTGATGAAAGATGCCTACTCCTTTCATGCGGATCAGGCCAGCCTGCAGCAGACCTATGACACCATGCACGCGGCTTACACCACTATTTTCAGCCGTCTCGGCCTCGACTTCAGGCCCGTCCTGGCGGATACCGGCAGCATTGGCGGCAACCACTCCCATGAATTTCATGTGCTGGCGGCCTCCGGCGAGGACGATATCGCCTTCTCCAACGCCAGCGACTATGCCGCCAACGTGGAAATGGCCGAAGCCATGGCACCGACCGGCAGTCGGCCAACTGCATCGACAGACATGCAGGAAGTGGCGACACCGGGCCAGCACAGCATTGAACAGGTCAGCCGGTTTCTCGGAGTAAAACCTGAGCAGGTCGCAAAAACCCTGATCGTGCTGGGAGAACCTGACCAAAACACCACCGCACTGGTGGCACTTGTGCTGCGGGGCGACCACGAACTCAACGCTATCAAGGCCGAGAAACTGCAGGGCGTGGCATCACCACTGACCTTTGCCAGCGAAGCACAGGTAAAAGCCATCCTGGGATGTTCTGTGGGATCCATCGGTCCGGTAGCGCTCAGCATTCCGACCATTGTGGATCGCAGCGCGGCCCATCTGGCAGATTTTGTCTGTGGTGCAAACCGCGATGATTACCACCTCACCGGTGTCAACTGGGAGAGGGACTGCCCGCCGCTGCAAGTCGAGGACATTCGCAATGTGGTCCCCGGCGACGCCAGTCCCGACGGCCAGGGCACACTGGAAATCAAACGCGGCATTGAAGTGGGGCATATTTTTCAATTGGGCACCAAATACAGTGAGGCCATGAACGCCCGGGTACTCAATGAAGAAGGCCGCGAGCAGGTCATGTTGATGGGCTGCTACGGTATCGGCGTAAGCCGCGTTGTGGCCGCTGCCATTGAGCAGAATCATGACGAAAAAGGCATCATCTGGCCCGATGCCCTGGCCCCTTTCCAGGTCGCAGTAGTGCCGATCAATCTGCACAAGTCCGAACCGGTTCGCGATGCATGCGAAACGCTCTATTCCGATCTGCAACAGGCAGGTTTTGACGTATTGTTAATGGATGAAGAGAAAGCCCGGTTAGGGGTCATGCTGGCAGACATCGAATTAATGGGCATTCCTCACCGCATCGTCGTGGGTGACCGAGGGCTTGAACAGGGTCAGGTGGAATATTACAACCGTCGCAGCGGGGAAAGCTGCCAAATCGCGGTAACGGAATTGCCTGAATTTCTGGCACAGGCCCTCGGATGAGCGCTTCGGTCGGCCAGCGAATCGCGCGGTGGCTGACACTGACGACCACCGCTCTCTGGCTGAGCGCTTCTCTCGCGGGCGATGCGCAGGAAGTAGATCAGGCGCTGTTGACCCTCCTGAAAAAGACCGTGGAACAGGCTGACAGCTTTGAGGATCGTTTCGATGCCGAGGTATGGCTGATGGCAAAATCCACCCAGCTTGCCCGGTATATTCCTGACAGCGAAGAGCGACTCGATCTGCTGCGCAAAATCCATCAGGCCGCCACACGGGCAGAACTGTCGCCGGAAGTGGTTCTCGCGGTTATTCAGGTGGAAAGTCACTTTGACTCCTACGCAGTCTCCAGTGCCGGTGCTCAGGGTATGATGCAGGTCATGCCCTTCTGGAAGCACGAAATCGGTCGGGCGGATGACAACCTGATCAATATCGATACCAATCTGCGCTATGGGTGCACCATTCTCAAGTATTATCTGGACAAGGAAAATGGCGATCTCGCGCTAGCGCTCGCCCGCTATAATGGCAGCTATGGCAAAACCTGGTACCCCGAGAGAGTCATGGTGGCCTGGGATAACTGGCGCTAGAAGCAAACAACAAAATGACACTCCGGAGGATTGTTAAACAAAAACCTCCGGATAAAACCTAATAAAGAAAACACAAAAAAATGCCAGCTAACGCTGGCATTTTTATTGGTTAAACTCAGGCATTTGCCTCAGGCAACAACAGTCACGTTTTGTGCCTGCGGGCCTTTCTGACCGTCGGTCACTTCGAAAGTGACCTGCTGCCCTTCATAAAGTGTGCGACGGCCTGTACCGTTAATAGCACTAAAATGTACAAAGACGTCCTTGCCACCTTCCTGCGCAAGAAAGCCATACCCTTTTTCTTCATTGAACCACTTAACGGTACCGGTAACTAAATCTGACATAAAATCCTCGTAAGCACTTAGTGCCAACCTCAGTTGGCGGTGTAAATATACGGGCAGCCAAAAACCCGCAATTCCCACTTTAAAACGGCTTACAAAAACGCGCAAGCAAAAATACCTTGACATATCCCTCAATTGCAGCGCACGTCATCATTAAGAAATCCTATGGCAGCCCATCGAATTCCTCTCCTTCCTTCTCGGGTGGTAACAAATTTTCTCTGGTCATCCGCAGAGCCATAAGCAGATTTGCCGCCACATAGATAGAAGAGTAGGTACCGATTACCACACCAACAATGAGTGCGATTGCAAAGTTGTGAATCAGCTCACCACCAAAAACAAACAGCGCCACCAGCACAAAAATTGTGGTCAGAGAGGTAAGCAATGTGCGCTGCAACGACTGCGTCAGGGATTCATTAATAACCTCTTTTGCCTCCGCCGTTCGCAACAGGCGAAAATTTTCCCGTATTCGGTCAAACACGACAATCGTGTCATTCAGGGAGTAACCGATCACGGCGAGCACCGCCGCCAGCACTGTGAGATCAAACTCCAGGCGGGTAATCGAGAAAAACCCGAGCGTGATAATCACATCGTGAACCAGCGCAACAACAGCACCGATGGAAAATTTGTATTGAAACCGGATAGCCACATAGAGCATCACCACGGCCAGCGCAGCCAGCATCCCCAGACCGCCATCTTCGCGGAGCTCATCGCCCACTTGGGGGCCCACATAGTCCACCCGGCGCATTTCGATTTCGCTGTCGGTGTTATTTTTCAGCGCGGCAAACACCTCATCGGACAAGCCGGCTGCTGGCTCACCCTGCAAACGGATCAGCACATCACTTTCGGAACCGAAGTAGATGACAGTGGGGTTTTCAAAGCCGCTCTCCGTAAGCTGTGCGCGAATCACCGATAAATCGGCTGGTTGTGGATAGCCCACCTCAATCTGGGTACCACCAGTAAAATCGAGACCCAGCACGATGCCTTTCACCGACAGGGATACCAGCGAACCCAGCACCAACAAAATAGACAGGATCGCCGCCAACTTCCGCTGGCCCATGAAATCAATAACACGTAGCGTCGTCATGGTGAGCTCCTAAATCCAGACTTTGTTAATGGTACGGCCACCATAGACCAGATTGACGAGCGCTCTGGTACCCAGAATTGCGGTGAACATCGAGGTCAAAATACCGATCGAGAGGGTAACTGCAAAGCCCTGCACCGGCCCGGAGCCAACGGCGTATAGAATCACCGCCACAATCAGGGTCGTCAGGTTGGCATCCAGAATCGAGACAAAAGCGCGATCATAGCCGGCATTGATGGCGGACTGGGGTGGCAGACCATTGGCCAGCTCCTCCCTGATCCGGGAAAAAATCAGCACATTGGCATCCACGGCCATCCCGACCGTCAGCACGATACCCGCAATACCCGGCAGGGTCAGCGTTGCACTCAACATTGACATGGCAGCAACCATAATGACCAGGTTGAAAGCGAGTGCCACATTGGCAAAGATACCGAACACCCGGTAGTACACCAACATAAAGAGCAACACCATCGCCATACCGATGGTGACCGATTTAACCCCCAGGGCAATGTTCTCGGCACCCAGTGAGGGGCCGATGGTTCTCTCTTCTACAAAATACATGGGTGCCGCCAGACCACCAGCGCGGAGCAGCAGTGCCAGCTCCGAGGACTCACGAGGATTATCCAGGCCGGTAATACGAAAGGTCTTGCCCAGCGCACTGCGAATGGTGGCCAGACTGATAATTTTCTTTTCAACATAGCGCTCGGACGTCGCAACCTGTTCGCCCTTTTCATTGGTGGTATAGGTGGTGCGGGTCTTGTACTCGATAAACAGCACACCCAGACGGCGATCAATATTTTTGCGCGAAACCCGGTGCATACGGGCACCACCATCACTGTCCAGCGTGATATTCACCTGCGGAAAGCCATTTTCATCGAAGGAGGCCGACGCGTTCGACACGTGGTCTCCCGTAATCACCACCGTGCGTTCCAGCCAAGCATCGGGAAAACGTGACTTGTCATTCAGAAATTCAAATTTTTCTGCCGTGACCACATTCTGCTCTTCGGCCTCAAGACGGAACTCAAGGTTGGCTGTCTTGCCGATAATCCGCTTCGCTTCAGCCGTATCCTGAACCCCGGGCAGCTCGACCATTACACGGTTGCGACCCTGACGCTGAACGATGGGCTCGGACACCCCCAGTTCATTAACCCGGTTTCTCAGGGTCACCAGGTTCTGGTTCAGTGCGTAATCCTCAACTTCCCTGATCGCAGATTCCGACATATTGGAGCGGATAGTGAACAAACCGCCGTCCGTGGTGAGCTGGGTGGTCAGATCGCGGAAGTCGCGACGGAGAATCCGGTTCGCCTCATCCCGCTCTTCTTCAGTGCGGAATTTGCTGACAATCGTCCCACCCTCCAGCTTCACTGTATGGTAGCGTAGCTTCTCCTCACGCATGGCACCACGTATCTCCCGAACCGCAGACTCCATACGCTTGCCGACCGCCTCATCAATATTGACTTCCAGCAGGAAATGCACGCCTCCACTGAGGTCGAGCCCGAGCTTCATCGGCTGTGCCCCCAGCGCAGCGAGCCATTCCGGTGTCGTAGGTGCGAGGTTGAGCGCCACCACATAATCGGAACCAAGCGCGCGCTGAATGACCCTTTTTGCCGGTAACTGCTGATCCCGCTCTTTCAGGCGAATCAGGGCATTTTCACCATTGCTCTCTGCACCGAAGTACTCGATACCTTCATCCTTGAGAGCCTGCTCCATCTGATCCAGCAACTGCTGATCAATCACGGTCGCACTACTCTGTCCGGAGACCTGTACGGCCGGATCAGGCACATACAGATTGGGAAGGGCGTAAACCATTCCCAACAAAATAACAAAGAGGATCAGCAGGTATTTCCATAACGGATAACGGTTCATATCACTAGTCTTTTATTGAGTCCTGATCGAAAGGCTGACCATTATAGGGTGGAAGCAGCGCCCTTGTCAGAAACGGCGGAAAATATCGAGCACCCCTCACATATTGGGGCAAATGGGCAAACCTCAAGCAGGCGGCTCCAGCCCCTGCTGGGCATAGAAACGCACAGCGAATTCATCGAGATCACCATCGGCGATTGCCTGACGGATATCAGCCATCAACGTCTGATAATAGCGCAGGTTGTGCAGTGTGTTCAGTTGAGCCCCGAGTATTTCACCACACTTTTCCAGATGATGCAGATAGGCCCGGCTAAAATTCTGGCAGGTATAGCAGTCACAGTTCGCATCGAGCGGGCGGGTATCGTGCCGGTGCACCGCGTTGCGGATCTTCACGACACCGGCACTGGTGAACAAATGCCCATTGCGCGCATTACGGGTAGGCATCACACAGTCAAACATATCGATACCCCGCCGCACGGCTTCGAGAATATCCTGCGGTTTGCCCACACCCATCAGATAACGGGGCTTGTCCCGGGGCATTTTCGGCGGCAGATGATCCAGAATTCGCAACATATCTTCTTTCGGTTCACCCACCGATAAACCACCGATGGCATAGCCGTCAAAACCGATTAACTCGAGACCGGCCAGGGAGGCGTCGCGCAGGTCTTCATACATGCCGCCCTGTACAATACCAAACAGCGCAGAGGGATTGTCGCCGTGGGCATCCTTACTGCGTTTCGCCCAGCGCTGTGAAAGCTCCATTGAGGCACGGGCCTGCTGTTCGGTTGCCGGGTAAGGGGTGCACTCATCAAAGATCATTACCACGTCCGCACCGAGCTGCTGCTGCACCCGAATGGATGTCTCGGGATCAAGAAACACGGCGCTGCCATCGATCGGCGAACGAAAAGCTACGCCCTGCTCGGAAATCTTGCTGATCGCCCCTAGGCTGAACACCTGAAAACCGCCGGAGTCGGTCAGGATTGGTCCCGGCCAGTGCATAAACTCATGTAACCCGCCGTGCTCCATTACCACGTCAGTGCCGGGGCGCAGCATCAGGTGGAAGGTATTGCCGAGCAGAATCTGGGCACCTATGGCCTCAACATCCCTCGGCAACATCCCCTTGACGGTGCCACAGGTGCCCACCGGCATAAATGCCGGCGTTTCAACCGTGCCGCGGGGGAATGTCATTCTGCCACGACGAGCCTCGCCATCGAGGCAAGCCACCTCAAAGGACATAAAACAGCTGTTTCTCATTGGGGAGTGTCCTCTGTGGCGGCGGGATTACGGGTCAAAAACATGGCATCGCCATAACTGAAAAACCGATAGCGCTCCGCCACCGCCTGCCGGTAGGCGTTCATCATGTGTGTGTACCCGGAGAAGGCGCTCACCAGCATCAGCAGCGTCGATTCCGGCAAGTGGAAATTGGTCAGCAGGGCATCCACCAGTTTGAACGAATAACCGGGGTAGATAAAAATATCGGTCTCCCCGGTCATCGGTTGTATCTGGCCACCGGCGGCGGCACTTTCCAGGCATCGTACGCTGGTGGTTCCGACCGCAATAACCCGACCGCCCCGGGCGCGAGTCTCCCGCACCTGCTGACAGACTTCAGCCGAGACCTCGATCACCTCAGAATGCATCCGGTGATCGTGAATGTCGTCAACCCGCACCGGCTGAAAGGTGCCCGCTCCCACATGCAGCGTGACAAAGGCAAAATCCACCCCCTTTGCGCGAAGCTGGTCGAGCAGCGGCTGATCAAAGTGCAGCCCCGCCGTGGGCGCGGCTACTGCACCGGGCTTTTCAGCGTACACCGTCTGATAGCGCTCCCGGTCAGCCGGGTTATCGGCGCGATCAATGTAGGGCGGCAAAGGCATATGGCCGTGGCTCTCAAGGATATCCAGCGCCGTTCTGTCACCGAGAAAAAGCAGCTGGAACAGATCGCCATCGCGACCTTCCACCTCGGCTTCCACACCGCCTTCAAACTGAAGTCGGGTGCCCGCCTTTGGTGATTTGCTGGCCCGCAGATGAGCCAGCAATCGCTGGTCGTCCAGCAGACGTTCCACCAACATTTCCACTTTGCCGCCGGAATCCTTCTGGCCAAACAAGCGGGCCGGAATCACCCGGGTGTCATTGAACACCAGCAGGTCACCGGGATTGACCAGCGAACTGATCGCCGGAAACTGCAGATGCTGCAACGCTCCCGTCACGCCATCCACCACCAGAAGACGGCTGCCGCTCCGTTCAGCCGCAGGCTGACGGGCAATCAGCTCATCGGGCAGAGGGTAATGGAAATGGTCTCGACGCATACGTTTGGGGGAGGCTTGTAAAAGGCCGCAAGGGTAATGGAAATCCACCGCCAGAGCCAGCGTACCCATCAATCAGAACAACACCGCTCTATTGCTTCTCCGGGGACCACTGCTATAATCGCGCCCCTGTGCCAGAGTGGTGAAATTGGTAGACACAGGGGATTCAAAATCCCCCGCCCTTAAAAGCGTGCCGGTTCGAGTCCGGCCTCTGGTACCACTTAAAAATCAATAGGTTGAAAAAACCCAGCAGCGCATTCACCACAGCCACACTTTTTAAAAGTAGACATATAGTAGACGGCTATGCATCCTGCCCATCCTAGGCGCCATTACCAGCACCAACTTCTTTAAAATCCCTTGGAGAGTAATTTTCTTTCTGGTTCACCCCGGCTTGGGCACCATTATGCCAAGTAGTTATACTGCCTTTTCCTACATTCGGAAACGGAGCAGGTTACCTTTTTTTATCTGGGAGAGAGGCGGGGGTTGCCTGGGCCTCTTTCTGCAGCACCGTGGGCAGGTAATCGCGCCACAATTATTGCTGATACTATATCTATGCGAACAACGTCGGGATGGATGGGATAAAGTCGCTGGACATACGAGATCTTTACACGCGCTCAATATGCCGTGAATGTATACAGCTTAACGAGAGGTTACCAGCTCCAATGCACGGTTTATACTCAACCGATGCTCACTTACTACCCAGACTGCTACCCGAAATCTACTATACACGCGACACAACTGAGCGAGACGTTAAATGGAAAAGATCTGGTTATCAATTAGAAGGAACATACTATCAATAGCATTGAGCTTGTTTTCGATTAACTTGAATGCAGAGACGATTCCAGACATAACTAAAGGAAACTTTGATTTCCTTCTATCTAGTAATAAGTGTGTTTCCGTAACAGCATTGACCGAGCCTGACGAACGAGCCATAAGTGTTAATGAAAACATAGATATTGATTTATTTTGCAGCAGAAATAACAATTCCTATAAATGTGCAGAATATATAGATTTTGATGACGAGTCACACAGAAATCAACTCGATTTCAAAATAACAGCAGACTCCCCACCGTATTTGCATTTAGTGCATGAAGCGTCGTTTTCAATTATATACGTGAATTTAAATACTAGAGGTGCTGTCTACGAAAGAAGGAACACTTTAACAAAGGGGCTCGTTACCATTACCTGTAATTCCTTACATGCAACTAAGCATGAGCTAGACAATGCTGAATAAGACGCCACATAAAAATAAAAAGCATGCAACAAGTTTCCCCAAGTTCACCCAAACCGAAAAAGGCTGAGCTTTCGCGAGACATCCTACACTCAAAAAAGCTCGAATCATGAAAGAAAGTAATGCTCCAAAATTTTGCTCTTCATGCGGCGAATCACTTCACCCACTGCCTTACTTGCACGTAGAGCGTAAATGCAACGAATGCGAAAAGGCTATTTTCGTAAGGGAGGCAGGCGAAAACAGGCAGGGAACCACCATACCTTTTAGTATTTCGTTGAAGCCAAAGGCCAACACCCATTTGCACAAGCCAGGTGTCAATTGGCTGGTGCAACAGTTTTTTCTCGATGGCGCCCCCAAGACCCACCGAGATCTAAATGACTTGTTCGATCGCTATGAAGATGTAGCCGAAAAAAAACTGATGCGAAGCGAAAAGCTATCAAGCTTAAATCTAAATCTAGATAGAGAAGCTGATGCGGAAACCATCTATAAGATTCTAGAAAAGGACAAAAGCGCTTGGGAGTGGTGGGCTTACCAAACTGGAATATATTCCTCCATTGGGCGAAATTCTGTTAGGGATGGCGAATTAGAAAAAGCAGCTTATGCATGCTTCATGGCTGGTAAATGTCATTCAATGCTGGTCTTCGTAGCAGAGCTTGAAGACCTTGTCTGGAAAGGGTACTTAGCAGAGAAGGTCGTATATAACGCAGCAGCGGCAGCTGCTGGATCACCTGCGGAAGTAGAGGCAATAGAAAGATTACATCCTTTGTTTGAGAAGCTGAGCAATGCCGTCCTATACGCGTGGGCGAATAGCGAAGACCCTATTGGGCCAAAAATTGGTTTTAATGATTTGTCTGAATCAATTATAAAAGCTCTCGCACAGTTCCATATGGCTTCCAGGGAGCGAAAGAGAGAGGAGGAAAAGACCAACCGAGCTTATACAAGAACTATCCATGATATGCGTATTCGGTGGTTCGGAACCGGTGTTGCAGTATTAGGTGGCTTGATAGGGGCCGCAAAAGCTCTGGGATGGCTGTGATTTGCTCTTCGCCTGACAATCCTTTCAAGTCAGCCATTCGGCCGGGAGGTTCTGCTTATCTGCGCGCTCCTTGATGTGTGGCGTTACCACTCAATGCAACGGCTGTTTATATATACAGTATAAGTATGGTTTGCTAATATGAATAGAACCATATCTCAGAAGGCGAAAAATGTGTCAAATTTATCATGTATAGAAATCTGTGCCGGAGCTGGCGGGCAAGCTTTGGGGCTTGAAAACGCCGGTTTTGATGCGCAAGCACTTGTTGAAATCGATGGTCACTGCTGTGGAACCTTGCGCTATAATCGCCCTAACTGGAACGTCATTGAAGATGATGTAAAGAACTTCAGCGGCAAACCTTTCGAAGGTGTTGATCTGTTGGCAGGTGGTGTGCCATGCCCCCCTTTCTCAAAAGCTGGCAAGCAGCTGGGTAAAAATGATGAGCGTGATTTATTTCCTGAGGCATTACGGCTGGTAGATGAGATCCGCCCCAATGCCGTGATGCTGGAAAATGTGCGCGGCTTCCTTGATGCTGTTTTTGAAGACTATCGCTTAAAGCTAAAACGTAAATTACAACGTATGGGTTATGTGGTGGACTGGCGATTACTCAATGCTTCAGATTTTGGTGTGTCTCAATTGCGCCCCCGTGTGGTGATCGTAGCCATTAAGAAAGAGCTCGCTGAACACTTCCAATGGTGTTCACCGCTTGATCATAACCCACCTAGCGTTGGTGAGCTGTTATTAGACAAAATGAAAGAGAACAAGTGGCGTGGCGCAAACAAGTGGGCGAAACAAGCGGATGATATTGCACCAACAATTGTTGGTGGCTCTAAAAAACATGGCGGCCCAGATTTAGGTCCAACAAGAGCAAAACTAGCTTGGGCTTCATTAGGTGTGAATGGAATGACGATCGCCGATGAAGCCCCACAAAGAGACTTTGTAGGCATGCCGCGTCTGACTGTTGAAATGGTGGCTCGAATTCAAGGTTTCCCCGACGATTGGAAATTTTTAGGGCGCAAAACCCCAGCCTATAGACAAGTTGGTAATGCATTTCCCCCACCAGTTGCAGAAGCCCTGGCAAAGCAAATTCAAAACTGTTTAACAGCCAAGAAAATTTTCTCAGTTGCCGTATAGGAACAATAAAAGATGACAAAAAAGAGGGGGGCACGCGTAAAACTAAGAGAGCATTTCTTAGCTAATGTGGGGCGTATTATGGATTCTGATGAACTCAGAAAAGTTTCAGGGGATATCAGTGAGTGGGCGCGTAGAGTACGAGAATTACGCACTGAGGAAGGCTACCTGATTCTTACCCACAATGATCGCAGTGAATTAAAGCCGGGCCAATATCTGCTAGAAAACCCTAAACCTGAACCAGCATTTGAACGCGGAATTTCTAAGGAAACCCGCGCCTATGTTCTTGACCGTAACGGTTTTACCTGTCAAATGTGTGGAGCTGTAGCTGGTGAACCACACCCCTATGACCCAACAAGAAATACACGCCTTCACATTGGTCATATTGTTGATAAATCTCAAGGTGGTGATGACGACCCAAGCAATTTAAGGGCGCTTTGTTCAATATGCAATGAAGGTGCATCTAATTTAACCCTTGAACGGCCCTCAGTTCAAAAATTAATGATTCAAGTAAGACGCGCTAAAGGCGGAGATCAAGTCGAGTTACTCAAGTGGTTAATAGATAAGTTCCCTAAAAAAGCGAAAGATTTTTTTGATTCTCATTAACATATAATAACGCAAGAATTCAGATAAACCCTCGACGTGCTTTTTTTCCAAATTTTACGAGCATCGAGTCGTTGCACCAGCTTATTTTCAAGTTCCCTGCGTACAGTTATTGACAGAACTCCAAGGCAAGCGCCGGTGGCGCTTGTGCTTCCAAACACCCCCCAATACTATTGATTGACGAACCTTTGCGTCGAATAGTCCATTCAGGTTTGGGGTATGAGATGGCTTTTGGCTGGTCGTGCGACCATAATCCAAAAACTTTTTTTATGGTGTCGCCGTACTGGCCGAGCTTTTCCTTGACTAGATAAGCCAATTGCAAAGGGCGACGCAGTCTCTTGCAGACCGCGCCTCCCATCTTTGCTGTGAAATGGCTCCAATCTCCTTTGTCTGCGGCCTCGATGATTTCCATGACTTCTGGCGTAGGCGCTCCGGTGAGAATATCGAGGTTTCTGGCTGTTTTTCGGCATTCCCGGTAAACAGTGACCGGTGGGCCCCCAATTTGCTGAAATTGACGAATGTTCCAGATCGAAGACCATGCGCGCACACGCAGTGCTGTGATCGCGCTATGGTCTTCCCCCTCGTCATCCGCATCCAGTCCGTGACCATCAATATTTTTGGAAATGTATTTGGCCAGATAGGCGGTAGCCCGTCCCTTTCTGGGATCAATCACCTCAGCCTTAAAACGGTGCTTACGAGCGCCAGGTTCGTGGCCATCTTCGGCCATGATGAAACGCCTTAGGATGTCGGTTAATGCCTTGCGCCGTGCTTTGGGCACAAAAAAGAGCATGTGCCAGTGAGGGGTGCCGTCACGGTGCGGCTCGGCGACTCGAAACCCGTATAAGGGGACTCCTGCCCTTATAAGGGCAGCCCGGGTTTTCTGCCATTGCCCGTTAAACCATGCCTGAGCTTCGACAGGGGTAGCACCGTTGTATTTGGAGTTTGCTTTTCCCTTAGTGATTGCATGGTATTTGCTGGGACAGGTCCAGGTGTAAAACATCGCTACCCACGCAGCTTCGGAGTTCTGCTCCGCATAATTTTCAAAACCGTCTAAGCGGACCATCAGTTCATTGCGCTTGTTTACTGGGTTGGAAATACCCAGGTCAGCTAATTCCGCTAGATTGTATGATTGACCAAAATCATTTTCGGCTTCCATGTCTTCCAAAAGTCGCCGATTTCTCCGATCTTTGGCTAACCAGGATTTGAAACCCCAGTCGGAAACATAAGAGGCAACACCTCTGCGTGTGAATCCCAGCTCCCGGTTAAGTTGTTCAACCCTTTGTGCTGCTACATTTCGTAGTTGTCTACGCCAGAACTTTGCGCAACTTATACGCGGAATATCTGTGTTCGAGGGAAGGGAGAATCCGTATCGTTCTTCAAAGGTGGCAATCATGCGTTTGATGTCGAATGAGCTGTTTATGGCTGCCCGGCAATAGCGCTTTGCAAAGCTCTCTGCCAAGTCGCGAATTTCCTGGTCATCAGCGGCAAAGTGAAAGTCCTCCACCCATAGGCGATCGACAACATGGCGTACCCGTGTATTGGCATCCCTTAAAGGGGTGCCCTTGGCAAGTTCCCGGGTATGCCAACACTTTAGCTTTGGGCCAAAGGTGCGAGCCCGGGTTAGCAGCTTCGATAGCCACACTTCATTCTCTTTAAGGACAAAGGAAGTCGTCATGATGACACCTCCCGTTTCCCGGGTTTTTTCGGGTTATTACCGGGTTTCGTACCGGGTTGCTCGGGTAAATTGCTTGGACTTTTACGGACTGATTCTCCGGATTTTCCGGGTAATGAACCTCGGGCTTCTGGTCCGGCTGATGTTGGTTTTAGCAAAAGCTTCATCAGTTCAAAAAATAGCCAATCTTCAACGATTGGTTCCAGAGTGATATCCAATAATAGGTGGTCACCAGGCCAAGCGTGATGAATATACGTGTTAGGAATAACACCACAGATAGCGAGGCGTTGAATTATCGGCTCAGCGGTGATTTGGTTTCTGTAGGAACATTCACTTTGTTCCTTAAAAGATTCGATGTATTCAAATAGTTCGAAAAGGCTTTTCATGCTGCGTCCTCCTGGCTGGTGGAGAAACGAAGCTGTTGCTGGATAAAGTTGTCCAGATCACCCAATCGATAACGGATTGAGCGGGTCCCTAATCGGATAAAGGGAATTCTCGCTCCGGCCCATCTGTCTCGTTCCAGAAAGGCTGCGCTTACGCCCAGATAATTAGCTGCTTGTTTTGTATTAAGTAAAGTTTGCATTTTCAATCTCCTGCATATGGTTGACAGGAGTGAAAATTAGAGGAGATATGGCGTGGGAAATAGAACTAGTACGCGCACTCGTACTACGAGTGCGCGCATCCGTAGTATTAGCCTCTTAGGTGCCTTCGAAGGGCGTCAGTGAGTTGTCTAACCGCATGATCGGAACTTGTGTATAGCCTTTTTTCTTGGTCGGTCAGGCTGGAATAGAACCGTCTGGCGCTCTCTCTCTTGCTCCATTGATCTTTATTTTTCTTATGGAAACTGAAAAATTGATTGTGTAAATCAGTGTGTTTTGAGTGTGCCTTAGCTGCTGCAGTGCGTTTTTCTTGGCGGTTTTGGATGACTTCTAATTCAGAATCGAAGTACAGAAGTTGCTCATACATCAACCTAATATTTTCAGATATAGCGTCGAGGACTTTCAATCTTTCTTCTACTGGAGTGGCCTTCTTGGTTAGCATTTTTTCCTGTGCGCTCAAGGCGATAATCAGGGAAAAAATGGCTGAGGCAAAAACAGCCTTTGGTGCCTCGTTATCTTCTAGGTCAAGAGCAAGTGTTTGGAGAGGATGATTTTGTGGAAGTAGCGCATCGACTGTTTGTAGGTATTCCTCTGTATTTTTTTGATCTCGGAACAACTGAGACATTGGTTGTACTTTTGAAACCATTTCTCGGATTTGGTCAGAATTAACGGTTTCTGTGGGGATGTCTGAGGCCAATAATGTTATGAATGCATTCGTGTATTTAAAGAAATCCTCTTTCGAGCAATTTTCCAGATTTTTTCGAGCCAGCTCTAAGGCTTTTTCGCATAAGCCGCGAGAGTAGCTGGGTAATATGATGTCAAGTTGATCCTCCCCTGGGTCGATATGGTTAATCACTTAATATGCGTCCTTGTATAAAGTTTGTGATTCTTTGCATAGGTTCGCGTAATCGCTCTGTACTGGGAACAATATACCCCGCCGTTACATCATTTGAAAACTTGTGGTTCAAGAGCCTTTTGAGGGCATAAGCCGGGATGTCCAGGCTTTCGGCTATGGTAATAAAAGTCCGCCGTAGATCATGGAGAGTAAATACAATGCCAGAGTGTTCCGAAATGCGCCCTAGCGCGGTACGGGGTTCCTTTAGAGGCCCATCGGCTAGGGGTGAGGGGAATACCCATATTTTTTCTGTCTGTCTGTAACGACGGATTAACATATCTTCCAAATAATCTGACATTGGCAGACGGTGTGGCTCTTTGTTCTTTGTCTCTGGAATAAGAAAGGTACGCTCATGAAAATCTACATCATTCCAGGTCATCCGGCTGGCCTCCGACCTTCGCAATCCAGTGAACAGGAGAAAATGCAGATAATCCCGCGTTGTCTCCTGGTTCAACCGCAACGTAGCCTCATACCAGGGTTTTAGTTGGGTCGGGGTTAGCAATGTTTGTCGCCGCCTTACCTCGTACCAGGCGCGGTTCTTGCTCAAGCGATTGACCGGGTTTACTGGGATCACCGGTTTGCCGGTTTGATCCTCGTACTGCTCTATGGCGAAATTAAACAGTGCACGCAGCACCCGCATGGTGTTGTTGGCGCGGGCATGGCTGGTTTCGCCCAGTTTTCGGTGCCTCCTCTCCACCATGTCCTTGCTAATTTCAGCTAAAGACTTATCTAGCCAGTCCCCCAAGGAAATTTCAATACAGCGCTTATAGTCATGGAGCGTATTGGGCTTCAGGTTCTTGCGTCCTTGCAAATAGTCTTGGTAGGTCTGGCGTAGCGTGACCGCCCTAGCCCGCCGCTCTCGTTTGTCAGCCAAGGGGTCTTTGTCCTGGGCAATATCCCCCAATAATACCCGGGCCTGCTTACGGGCTTGCTCTACCGTCAGCGCCCCGTGCTTGCCCAAAGTAATGCGCTTTGGCCTACCTTGAACCCGAGCCTCCACGATATAAACCTTAGAACCGGCATTGGTCACCTTCAAACCAAACCCTGTCAGGTCCGTATCACGGTAAAATACCTGGGCCGGTTTCCCTGTCACGGAAGGCTCAGGGGGTTCTAGGCTATCAATGGCTCTTTTGGTCAATTTAAGGTGCGGCATTGCGTTATCCCAGCGTTATTTGTGTCCATTAGTAGACGCATAGTAGACACATTATTTCAAAAACTGGGGTATATAGGCAATAATCCGCAAGGAAGAAAAGGCACATATAACTGATATATAACTGTATTTAAAAGAGTTTCAAAAAACAAAGAAGATAGACACAAATAATTCAAAATCCCCCGCCCTTAAAAGCGTGCCGGTTCGAGTCCGGCCTCTGGTACCACTCAAAAATCAATGGGTTAAAATACCTCAGCCCTGCTTTAATCCCGCCGAAGATTCCCCATACCTACAAAAAACCCTCTTATATACTCAAGGGTAGATATTTCAGCATCCGCAGCTGACCCAAGGCAATATATCGCAAGGTTGCCAAATCCAACGCTCGGCTTATACTCGAGCGACGCTCATGATCCAGACAGTTACCCAGAAAACAATCACAAAAACAGCCAGTTGGTGCCAATTTTACTCGGTCATTACGTCGAACGTGGCGTCGGTGAACTCGACCTCGAAAAACTGCCGCAGTTGATCGAGCTGAAATATCACAGCATCCGCGATGTGGTAAACGAACTGGGCGAGGTAAAAAATATTCGGGATGTGTTTGTGGGATTTCAACGGGATTTATACTGATAACGATTTTTCTCGACCCTTTTTGGGCTGACAAGGCACTCGTTTGTGCCGCACAGCTTCAGCATTGCGCGGACCCGGATGATAAAGAATCGCTATGCGGTGTTTCACAGTAAAGTTGACACCGAGATCAAGTTATTGAAACGGAGACCGCGCAGTGTTTGAAGTTATCACCATCAGTTTCGCTTTCTTCTTTGGTCTGGCCGTCCGTCAGATTGGCCTGCCGCCCCTGGTTGGCTTTCTGGCAGCGGGGTTTGCCATCAACATCTTCGGGCCGCCGCTTGGTCTGCCCGCGTACACCGGGGAAACGCTGCACCATGTGGCGCATCTGGGCGTTCTGATGCTGCTTTTCACTGTCGGGCTCAAGCTCAAGCTGGAACAGATCGCGCAGCCGCAGGTAGTGGGCGGGGCACTGTTGCATTTCGCGATTTCCGTCGCTGTCTTCCTGCCGGGGTTGAAACTATTCATGGGACTGGACTGGAACAGCGCACTTTTGCTGGCGATCGCACTGTCGTTCTCGTCAACCGTGCTGGCCGCAAAACTGCTGGAAACCAAGCGCGAGCTGGGCGCCTTTCACGGTCGCACCGCCATCGGCATCCTGATCGTGCAGGACATTATCGCGCTGGTGGTGCTGGCGGTCTGGTCTGGCCAGACACCGAATATCTGGGCGCTACTGGTTTTTACTTTGCCGCTACTTCGCCCGGTACTGCATCAGTTGCTGGATTTCGCAGGCCATGATGAACTCCTGGTGCTGATGGGCATGATGCTGTCGCTGGTGATCGGCGGCATGGGGTTTGAGGCGATGGGCCTTTCATCGGAAATCGGCGCGCTGGTGATGGGGGTGCTGCTGTCCACCCACAGCCGCGCAAAGGAATTGGGAGAGTCGCTCTGGTCGCTCAAGGAAATTTTCCTTGTCGGGTTTTTCCTGCAAATCGGACTGACCGGTCTACCGGATTGGAACACGATGGTCTTTGCCGTGGCCGTTGGTATCGTGCTTTCGCTCAAGGGGGCGCTGTTCTTCGCGCTGATGGTGGCGTTCAAGCTGCGTGCACGCAGCGCATTCCTGACTGCGCTTAGTCTGACCGCATATTCCGAGTTCGGGTTGATCGTAGCGGCGGGTGTTCTGCCCGAATACCTCGTGCCACTGGCCATTGCCGTATCGATTTCTTTCGTGATATCGGCGCCGCTCAATCGCTTCGCACATCCGCTGTACGAACAGTACGAAGCCAACCTGCGCCGATATGAACGCGACACCATCCACCCTGACGAGCAACCAAAGGAAATGGGCGACGCCGATGTACTGATTTTTGGCATGGGCCGGACCGGTAGCGCCGCTTACCACCAGATCGAACAAGATGGATTCAAGCCACTGGGCCTTGATGCTGACACCTATACCGCCAAAGCGCACCAAGAGGCGGGACGCAACGTGATGTTCGCCGATGCAGAAGACAGCAATTTCTGGCGCAGTTGCCATTTTGGACAGATCAAGGCGGCAATCCTGGCTATGGACGATCTTGAGGCCAAGCTGATCGCCGCCCGATCCCTGCGCCAGCGGGGTTTCAGCGGACCTATCGTCTCGCACGCCCTGCATGACTCGCATCAGGAGCAGATCCGCGAGGCGGGTGCAAACTACACCTATTTGACGATGAATCAAGCGGGGATCAGCCTGGCAGAGCATACAGCAGAGGCAATGCGCAAGGGCGAAACGGGCTGATACGGCAAGAATAAGTAGGACCAGGTAGAACTCCCGAAAGGAACCAGACATGCCAAAACGTCTTATCAAGGCCCCACAAAAGCGAGTCCAGTATTGAATGTCGCGCAACGTATTTACGTGATATAAAACCGTTAACCACTAAATCATATTAAGGAGTTTTTGCTTTATGGAAAATAAGGAATACGCAGGTTTCTGGATTAGATTTGGCGCACTACTCATTGATTTAGTGATCATGGCGATTGTTTTATATGTGCCATTAAGCCTTATTTACGGTGAAGAGTATTGGTTAGGGGATAAGCTGATATACGGCTTCTGGGACGTTATGCTTGGCTATGTTGTACCATTTGTCGCAACAATATGGTTTTGGCTACGCTATCTCGGCACGCCCGGCAAAATGGTCATGAAATTACAAATCGTCGATGCATCCACCGGTGAAAAAATGCGTACCGGCCAGGCTATCGGCAGATACTTTGCGTATATTTTATCCGCTGTTCCACTATGCCTTGGATTTATTTGGGTGGGCATAGACCAGCGCAAACAGGGCTGGCACGACAAGCTGGCGAGCACTGTCGTTATCCGCAATACAGGCAAAGAACCCGTTCAGTTTGAAGACAGTATTTAACGCTGGAACTCGCTGCTGTCCGTCCTGTGTTGGCGCTGTCAACCTATCCTTTTTTCGCTCCTGAGACGGAGAACCCGATGAATCTGTTACGAATTCTACTGGCTGGCTTATTGGCCACAGTTTTTTCTGGCTGTTCGCAACAGGCCGCAAACTCAGCTGCGGAAACAGCCGCCAGGGAAGAGTTGGCCCGCCGGAATATCCCGGTTACTCTCGCAGGCCTGAAACAGTCAACCACGGGCCGGAACCATGATGGAGCTTATCTGTTCGAGGATACAGGATTTTTCGCAGAGATCAGCGATGCCAACTTCCGGGACGCACTGAAACACGCAAGCGCCAGCGGCAACTACGGGCTTTATGTAATGTTATCCCGTTACGGAGCTGACCAGGTCTTTCCGGCTGGCGAACTGGCCAGCTCCCTGAATCAGGCAATCAGGAAAAACTCTGTTCGACTGGCGGCTTTATTGATTACCCATGGGGCAATACCGGGCAATGATTCATTGTTTTTCGCGGCCTACCAGGATAACTACGATCTGGCAGCCCTGCTTCTGGCAAACGGCGGGACCTTTGCGGCAGGCGAAAACAGTGGCGCTTTAAAGATGGCGGCGCGCCTCGGCAATCTGAAAACCCTCGAAGCCTTCGTGGACAGTGGGCAGGCTCAGCAAAGCCAGATTGACCAGGCAATTCTCTACGGAGCGTTGACGGAAAAAATCGACGTTGTGAAATACCTGGTGGATCAGGGCGTCGATATCAACCAGGGTGACAGTGACGGCTGCACAGCGTTGCACTACCTTTCGCAGGACGGGACGGTCGACATGATCAAATACATGGTAAACAACGGCGCCCGGATCAACGCTACCTGCCGGGGAGCTGAAACGCCGCTAAAGTGGGCCCACTACGGTGACAATACACAGGTCATTGAATACCTGGTCAGTGTCGGTGCGACGCAGAACTAGTCCCCGGCCTGAAATAAACGTGCGGCGCACTCAGGCAAAATTTTCATCCAGATATTTAGAGACTTCTGACTCGATCATTCCTTTAAAGGCGCTCATCAATAGGCCGAGCGTCACATCCACTCTGACGGTTTTGTCATCAAAGCTCACTTTGGCATCAATACCGCTGTGTTTGTAATGAACCGTATCGCCCTCCCAGCAATAATCACCACCGTGCTTGGCTTTCAGTTTTTGTCCCAACTCTTCCGTCATGGTGCGAACCTGTGCTTTCTCCATGGTGTGATTGCGTTCCAACTGAATATGACTCATCTCCCTCTCTCTTTTTTGTTGTTTGGCTAAACTTTGTTATTTGTCCGGACCTGGCCAAATGCCGTATTACTGACACTGCTTCTCGCGGAGAGAAAGCTCCGTGCAGGTTTCCATAAACTGCAATTGCTGTTCACCCAGATAAGGTGCCAATAGTGCCATAATCTGCAAAATGGCACCCTGAATGAACTGGTGCTGGTCTAGTGATTTTTTGCGAAGGTTCTGAAATTGAAACCAATGAGTGAAGATCAGCATGATGTTGTCAGCCAGCTGATCTATACGGCTGGCAATCATCGTTCTATCCGCCAGCAACCCTTCCTCCAGCAGGCTATCCAACAACCGGTGTATCCACTGATACTGCTTTTCCACCAACTTGCCGAACCGCTTGTCTATACTGCCATACTTGTGCAACAGGTCTGTGGTGTTACGGAAAAAAAAGCGGTAGTTGAAGATATGTTCCAGCATCACATACAGGTAGAGCCAGTGCTCCTCCAGGCTGGCTTCCGCGCTGCGAGAGTCCTGTAGCAAAGTTTCGATACCGGCCTCAAACTGCTCATAGAGCTCCGTGACCATCTCCTCCTTTCCCTTGAAATGGTAATAGAGGTTGCCGGGGCTGATTTCCAGCTCATTGGCAATATCCACTGCAGTGAGGTTGGTTTCGCCCTCGCGATTAAACAGATCCAGGCTCACCAACAGAATATGATCACGTCTTTTCATCAGCATTCCGACTGCGTTGCAAAATAAATTCCACTATTTCGTAAAAACCTGGTTTTTAGTATGCGTTTTCTAAAAATTATCACTAATGTGGCATGAAATTAAGCGTAAACACACGAATTCAACTGCTTCCGGAGATATTACTATGGCAGAACTTAAAAACACTATCGACAAAACCGAAGAACTGGCACGCAAGATCTGGCTGGCCGGACTCGGCGCCTATGGTCACGGCCTCAACAACATTCATGATGGCTATGAAAAAATGAGCGATCAGACCCGTCGTTATTTCGACGACCTGGTTGCCCGTGGCACAAAAATTGAGTCAGAAGCAAAATCCAGACTGGACAAAACCGGCGACAGATTCAAGGAAGCTGGCGACAAACTGAAAGCCAAAGGTGAAAAGCTCAAAAAACAGGGCAAGGAACTTCGCAAGGGCGGCATCAATATGAATGTCAGCTCCAGAATCGACGAGATTCGTGAAAAAGTCTCATCCAAAATGGTGATGCCGACAATTCCATCTATGCCTTCGTTCTACAACAACGACGACAAGCTGGCCGAGCTGAATGCCAAAGTGGACGAACTGATTCGCACCGTGAACAAGCTAACGGCCAAGTCAACAGCTACGCCAGCGGCAAAGCCTGCTGCCAAAAAGGCACCTGCTAAAAAAGCGGCCGCCAAACCGGTAGCGGCTAAACCGGCTCCCGCGGCCAGCAAACCCGTCAGTGCTGAGACAAAAGCAGCGCCGACCACAACACCGAAAGCGGATAGCCCCACTACTAGCGCTTAATATTGTCTTACCCCCTTGCTCGCAAGAGCAACTAGTGCCCAAGGCCAATCCCATAGGCCTTATTGACAGGCTGCCCTCACCGGCAGCCTTTTTTTTGCGCCAAATCGCAGTCCGATGCCGAAGGCAAAGATCGTGTGCGCAAGGAAGTGGATTACCTGATCAGGTGAGTGGGAAAAATTGATCCCGGTTATCGATGTCGAGTTGATGGTGTTTTGCTAGAATGCGGCCGTTGAACATCAATGGTTAGCCGACCTGAAGTGATCATCATAGACTCGCCAACACCCTAACTGACATAAGTGAAGTGCTCCTTGACCGCTCCCACACTCGCCACTCTCCCCTCCGCAAATCTGGCAAGACGCCTGATGGCAATGCTTTATGACAGTTTTTTGCTGCTGGGCATCAGTTTCGCCTATGGCGTTGTACTGTTACTACTGCGCAGGTTGTTTGGTGACGACACCATGCAGGCGCCACACAGCTCATTGCAATTATTAATCATGCTGGGATGGTGGTTTTTTTGTGCGCTGTTTTTTGTATGGTGCTGGCGTCGTTCAGGCCAAACCCTCGGCATGAAATCCTGGCGAATTCAGCTCATCGCTCAAAATGGGGATACCCCCACCTGGCAAGCCTGCTGGATACGCACGGCGTTAGCACCACTATCCTTTGCCGTGTTCGGCATTGGTTATCTATGGTGCCTGGCGGACCATAACGGCGACTGCCTGCATGATAAATGGAGCCATACCCGAACGGTTGTATTACCGAAACCACCGAAACGGAGCAAAAGGAATGCGGCTGCCAAATGACACTGGGGAAGCACTCGCAATAGTAAGTCAGGCCGCCCTGCGCAGCAGGATCAACCCGATGGCAGCACACACCAGCGCCGGGATCACCACCGCTAGCAGCGGGGGGAAACCGAAGACCACACTCGCGGGCCCCAGCAGATCCTGAGCAGTACTAAACACCAATCCCACCAGAACACCGGCAAAAATCCGGTAGCCCATCGTCACCTGCCTGAGCGGACCAAACACAAAGGAAATGGCAATCAATACCAGGCTGACAATCGTCAACGGCTGTAGTGCCTTGCGCCAGAACTCCAGTTGATATTTCGACGCATCCTGGCCCTGCCCTTCCAGATACTCGGTGTAATCATAAAGACTCCGAATGGCCAGCGACTCCGGTGGGAGGATAATCAGATAGAGCAACTCCGGTGACAACTTGCTATCCCAGAGACGCGTGGTGAATTCACCGGTTTCCACTTTGTCGTCCCGGAAGTGGGTGATGACGCCCCTCTCTTCCAGCCAATGATCACCCTGGTAAGTCGCCCGCTCGGAAAAACTCGCTCTCTGAAGTCGATGCTGATCATCAAATTCATAGCGGGTCACACCGAACAAAACACCGCCGGGATACACTGCATTAAAATGCATGTATTCATTGCCTTCCTTGTTCCAGATACCAATATTGGTTTCCTGAGAACTCTCCCCGCCTTTCAGAACCATACGCCGACTCTCGGCATATTGGTCCATATAGGGCACCACAAATTCACCCAGCAGTGCGCCCAAAAAAATCAGCATCAGGATCGGTCGGCTCACAAACCAGACAATGCGCAGCAGGGAAACCCCGGCCGATCGCATCACCACCAATTCAGAATTATTGGCCAACACACCGAGACCAACCAGGCAGCCGATCAGTGATGCCATCGGAATATGCTCGTAAATGCGGGCTGGCAGGGTCAACGCGACATAGATAACCACCTGAGAAAATGTGTATTTGTTACCAATATCGTCCACCCCATCGATGACAGCACCCACCGCATCCAGCGTCACGATAACCAGCAGCACCATGGCAATCGCCGACAGTACCGATGCCATGACATAAGAGGACAGACGCCTCATCGACTGATAGCCTGTATTAAACTTCATGACTGCACTCCCACCGTCTTTCTGGCAACGCCTGAAAGACGCACAAACAGAGCGCTTACGGTCGACCAATTAAACAGCAACACGGCAATACCCAGAAACAGGATATGGATTCCCCACATCAATACGAGTGCCGCAGCGTTGCCGTCCTCCACCAAGCCTCTGGCACCACTTAGGGAAACCAGGTAAACCATGTATAGAATGACCGCCGGCAGGGTCTTGGCAAATCGGCCCTGCCGGGGATCTGTCTTACTGAGGGGAATTGCCAATAATGCCACCACCAGAACCAGCACCGGCACAGACAGACGCCAGTGAAGGGTGGCAACATGGGACGGAAGCGTCGAACTCATCAAAGCGCCAGTTGCCAGCGTATCCACCTTGTCCCTGCTCCTTGGTTCTTCAGGCTTGCTCAACCGCTGACCATATTCCTCAAACCGGGTGATCTGGTAATCGGCATTGCCCGGCACACCCTCAATCCTGTAACCATCCTCAAGAACCAGGAAATTCGCCTCTTTCGGGTCGGGACTTACACGGACGTGCCCGGTGGGCGCAACCACCAGTACCAGCTGTTTACCCTCCACGGCATCGGGGTTGTTTTCCGCCAGGAACACGTCCCGCATTTCTTTCTGCTTGGTCACCTCTTCGGTGTAGGTAACACCCCGACCACCCTGCAGAGGATGGAAGTGCCCTGCAATCAAACCGTCCAGTTCACCGCGTTCCTTTTGGGCAAGCAACAGGGCTTCGGCTTTTTGCATCCCGGAGGGACTGACATCCAGGCTCAGCCAGGCAACAATCGATGCGACGAACACTGCCGGAATCATGGTGTAAAGCACTAACCTGCGCACGCTCATACCACAGGCTCGCATCACCGTCATTTCACTCTGCACGTAAAGCCGACCGTAACTGAGCAATATGCCAAGGAAGAAAGCCAGCGGCAGAATCAATTCTAGGAACCCCGGCAGGCGGTAACCGATAATGGCCAGCAGCACGCCGGCATCCATTTCACCCGCTGCAGCTCTGGCCAAATACTTCACAAACCGGCCACTGGCAACCAGGATCAACAAAACCCCACTGACAGCAAATGTAGAAATCAGTAGATCCTTGGCAATGTAGCGAAATATCAGCAAGTGTGGGTTCCTGTTATGCTCGGCGGACTAGCATTGGAGTTGTTCATCCAATTATCCAGAATTACACTGCTATTGTCTCGCACTCCCTACCCATCAATGGAGATATCATGGAATTTAATACCTTTGTCGGTCAGCTCACCACCCGCAAAACCGAGTGTTTTGTGGTTGCCTATGGCCCGAAGGGGCTCGACTGCCCTGACCTCCAACAGATTGACCAGGCTATGGAGGGATTGATAGCGCGACTGATCAAAAAAGGCGACATCAAATATGCCGATGGCGCCATGCAGCTGATCAATGAGCCCAAGGGCCTGGCGGCTGAACGCCTGCTCATCTTCAGTGCTGGCAAAGAAGCACTCAATGAGCAAACCTGCCTCAACGCCTTGTCCGCTCTGGCCGGCCAATTGACCAAGTTGCCGATCAAATCTGCTTCTATCTCACTCGATGGTTTCGCCGTAACCGGTCGCGAGCGCCCCTGGCTAGCTCAGCAACTGGCCCGCAAACTGGGGGAAGCGGCCTATCTGTTCAACCCGTTCAAGTCCAGGGAAAAGAAGCCTGCGACCCTGGGCAAGGTGTCCCTGGTATGCCCATCCAGACAGGGAATAGGCCCGGTGAAACAGGCTTTGCTCCTCGGCAGTGCCATCGCCAACGGGGTCAACCGCAGCCGGGAACTGGGTGACTTGCCCGGCAACATCTGCACGCCCAGCTACCTTTCCAGTCACGCCAGGGAGCTGGCGGGGCAATATCCCAACCTTGACTGCAAGGTCCTCAGCGAAAAACAGATGGAAGCACTCGGCATGGGTTCGCTGTTATCGGTGACTGCAGGCACTCAGCAACCAGCGAAAATGATTGTGCTGGAATACAAGGGGGACAAAACCCGCGGCAAACCGATTGTACTGGTGGGCAAGGGGGTAACTTTCGATTCCGGTGGCATCAGCCTAAAACCGGGAGCTGGTATGGATGAAATGAAATACGATATGTGCGGTGCCGCCAGCGTTTTGGGCACGCTGTCGGCAATTGCCGAGTACAAGCTGCCCCTGAATGTCACAGGCATTATCCCGGCGGTCGAAAATATGCCCAGTGGCACTGCCACCAGGCCGGGTGATGTGGTGACCAGCATGTCCGGACAAACCATTGAGGTGCTCAATACCGATGCCGAGGGCCGCCTGATTCTCTGCGATGCACTCACCTACGCCGGGCGCTACAAGCCCTCTTTCGTGATTGATATTGCAACACTTACCGGCGCCTGTGTCATGGCGCTGGGCAGTCATGCCAGCGGCCTGCTGAGCAATGATGACGCCCTGGCACAGGCACTGGAAAGCGCCGGCCAGACCAGCGGTGACCGGGTTTGGCGACTCCCCCTGTGGAATGAATACGACAAACAGCTGAAAAGCAATTTTGCCGATTTGGCGAATATCGGTGGGCGGGAAGCGGGCACCATCACCGCGGCCTGTTTTCTGGGACGGTTTACCAAAAATTATCGTTGGGCGCACCTGGATATTGCCGGTACCGCCTGGAATAGCGGCACCAACAAGGGTGCTACCGGTCGTCCCGTTCCCCTGTTGGTGGAATTTCTGGCTGAACAGGCCAGCCAATGACCAATATCAATTTCTACAAAATTAATGGTGGTTTCAATGAGTCGCTGATGCTGGCCTGCCAGTTGACGGAAAAAGCTTTTCAGCAGGGCCTGCAGGTATTGCTTCACACGGGTGACAAGGATGTTTCCCAACAACTCGACGACCTGCTCTGGTCGTTCCGGCCGACCGCCTTTCTGCCCCACGCCATCGAATCAAAACCGGCTTCAGCCATCGCCATCAATCACAGTGATGACCCGGGGGAACACCACGGATTGCTGATCAACCTGTCGGAAGAGACACCGGGATGGTTTTCACGCTTTGAGAAAGCCATTGAGATCGTCTACGATGACCAGCGGGTGATTGAATCGAAACGCGAGCGTTTCAGCTTTTATAAACACCGCGGGTATCCACTAAACTTTCACGACCTGAGCAACAAAAAATAGTGTTGATCATCAGCAATACCAATCACTTTGCTGGCGGCCAGAGGTAGGCGCCATGAACCATGAGCCCAAAGACCCGCGCAAGACGTTGATCGAAGAACTCGATCAGTTGCGTTACACCCTCCACGACAGTCCTGAGGTTCAGCAGAATATTCCCATGCTGGATGAGACCCTCGACGACCTTGACGACCCGTTCGAGCTGGACATCCCGATTCTCACTGAGCCATTACTAGAAAGTGAACAAAATCCACCTGAAACGTCCAGCCACCCGGCTACTTTTCAAAACCCCCAAACCCCGCTGACATCACCGGCCGAACCTGCCGGTCAACCGAGGCATTCGACCCCGGCAGCAGCCAGCGTGGAGCTGGAGGATTTGCTGGATGAGCTGATTGCAGAATACCTGCCCGTCCTGGAACGCCAGCTACGGGAAAAACTGCGCCTGGCGCTCAGTTCGGATTCCGCAGAAGACGACGAAAACCACGTCGACGCAGGCTAGCTGGCCCTTTATAATCCCCGCCTTTACATTTATTTGCCCCGCTATCCGCCATGGGGTGTCATGTTCTGCCAAAAACCCCTACGAGTGCGCATGGAAAAGACCTACAGTCCCCAAGATATTGAATCCAAGTGGTACCAGACCTGGGAGCAGCAGGGTTATTTCAAACCCGGCTCAGATCCCCAGGCAGATCCCTATTGCATCATGATTCCGCCTCCGAATGTCACTGGCAGCCTGCATATGGGCCACGGCTTTCAGGAAGCCATCATGGATGCCCTGATTCGCTATCATCGCATGCTGGGCAACAACACGCTCTGGCAAGTGGGGACCGATCACGCGGGCATTGCCACCCAAATGGTCGTGGAGCGTCTGCTGGAGGCCGAAGGAGTCTCCCGGCACGACTTGGGCCGCGAAAAATTCATCGAAAAAGTCTGGGAGTGGAAAGCCCAGTCCGGTGGCAACATCACCCGACAGCTTCGCCGCCTGGGCGCATCGCCGGATTGGTCCCGGGAACGTTTCACCATGGACGACGGCTTCTATAAAGCCGTTCAGGAAGTTTTCATTCGTCTCTATGAGGACGGTCTGATCTACCGCGGCAAGCGGCTGGTGAACTGGGACCCGGCACTACACACTGCCATCTCTGACCTGGAAGTGATTGCCGAAGAGGAAAGCGGTCACCTCTGGCACTTCAAATACCCGCTGACCGACGGTAGTGGCTTTATGACTGTCGCCACTACCCGCCCGGAAACCATGCTGGGTGACACTGCCGTGGCAGTGAACCCCAACGATGAACGCTATACCCACCTCCTCGGCAAAACCGTCACCCTGCCCCTAGCGAATCGCGAAATCCCGATTATTGCCGACGACTATGTAGAACGCGAATTCGGCACTGGCTGCGTCAAAATCACCCCGGCCCACGATTTCAATGACTACGCAGTCGGCCAGCGCCACCACCTGCCGATAATCAACATCTTTAACCACGATGCCCAACTCAACGACCAGGTGCCGGAAGCCTATCGCGGCCTGGACCGCTTTGAGGCCCGCAAGCGCATTGTCAATGATCTGGATGCTCTAGGGCTGTTGGAAAAGGTCGACGACCACAAACTGAAAGTACCCCGGGGCGACCGCTCCGGGGTAGTGATCGAGCCCTACCTCACCGACCAGTGGTACGTAAAAGCCGCACCATTGGCGGAGAAGGCCATCGATGCTGTGGAAGACGGCAGCATCCAGTTCGTACCCAAACAGTACGAGAACATGTACTTCTCCTGGATGCGCGATATTCAGGACTGGTGTATATCCCGGCAACTGTGGTGGGGCCACCGCATTCCCGCCTGGTATGACAATCAGGGCAATGTTTACGTGGGCCGCAGCGAGGAAGACGTGCGCGAACGCCACAACCTCGGCGATACCGCTCTGAAACAGGACGAGGACGTGCTGGATACCTGGTTCTCCTCCGGCCTGTGGACCTTTGGCACCCTGGGCTGGCCCAATGCCGATAACGACCCGAATGTCGCCGAACTCCTGAAGACTTTCCACCCCAGCAGCGTGCTGGTCACCGGCTTCGACATTATCTTCTTCTGGGTGGCCAGGATGATCATGATGACCCTGTATTTCATGAAGGAAGTACCGTTTCACACGGTCTATGTGCACGGCCTGGTGCGCGACAGCCATGGCCAGAAAATGTCCAAGTCCAAGGGCAACGTGCTCGACCCTATCGATCTGATCGACGGTATCGACCTTGAATCGCTGGTGAAGAAGCGCACGGCCGGACTGATGCGCCCGAAAGACGCCTCCAAGATCGAAAAACAGACCCGCAAAGAATTCCCGGACGGGATTGCCCCCTATGGCACAGACGCTCTGCGCTACACCTACTACTCGCTGGCCTCCACCGGCCGGGATATCAATTTCGATGTGGGCCGGATTGAAGGATTCCGCAATTTCTGCAATAAAATGTGGAATGCCGCCCGCTATGTACTGATGAATACCGAGGATCAGGACTGCGGTCAGGACAACAGCACTGACTATCAACTGAGCCTGGCGGATCGCTGGATCATCGGTCGCCTGCAACAGGCCGAGAAGGCCGTTACAGAGGCTATCGACCATTACCGGCTCGATCTGGCATCACAGGCTATCTACGAATTTTTCTGGAATGAGTACTGCGACTGGTATCTGGAACTGTCCAAGCCGGTATTGTGGGACGACGACGCCGCTCCAGCCCTTAAAAAGGGCACCCGTCGCACTTTGGTGAGGGTGCTGGAGGCCACCTTGCGGCTGGCCCACCCGCTGATGCCTTTCATCACCGAAGAAATCTGGCAGCAAATCAAGGTGCTTGCCGGTGCCAAGGGCGACACCATCATGCTGCAGCCCTATCCCGAGGCCGACGACAGCCGCATCGACGAAACCGCCATCGCAGATATTGAATGGCTGAAGAGGGTAATCATCGGTATCCGCAACATCCGCGGTGAAATGAATATCACACCGGCAAAACATCTGCCCATTTATTTCAACAATGGTTCTGCCGATGACTTGCGCAAGTTGAACGACAACCGCCAGTTTCTCGCCAAACTGGCGAATCTCGAAGCCATCACCTGGCTGGAGCCGGGTGATGAGGCACCCATGTCGGCCACGGCACTGGTGGGCAATATGGAAATTCTGGTTCCTATGGCAGGGCTGATCGACAAGGATGCGGAACTCGCGAGACTAAACAAGGAAATTGACAAACTGCAGAGAGAGCTGGAAAAAGTACAGAATAAACTTGGCAATGAAAACTTCGTCGGCAAAGCACCGGCCGAGGTCGTTGCCAAAGAGCGGGAAAGAATGGCCGACATGGAGGCTACGCTGGATAAACTCTCACAGCAGTGCACCACCATCAATGCGCTCTGAAGCCCCCTACCCTCTACTGCCGTCTCAGGTATTCACCGGATCAGTGATCGCCACCGGTGAATCCTGACGGGTTCCATTTCCCATGCTCGATGGTAACTGGTTCGTCATGACCACACTGTTTTTACCCCGACGCTTGGCCTCATACATGGCAGCATCGGCAGATTTCAGCGAAGCCGATAAAGGAGCATCCTGTTGCTGGGCAGCAACCCCTAAGCTCATGCTAAGGTCAATCGACTCGCCATCCACCAGAATTTTACTGGTGGCCACACAGTCTCTAACTTTCTCAGCCAGCACTTTCGCACCCTCAGCATCGGTATCTGCGAGCAATAACAAAAACTCCTCACCCCCCCAGCGAGCGGCGAGATCATCTTCCCGGACCAAACTGCTGATAAGTTTACCTACAGTCGACAACACCCGATCCCCAACATCATGGCCGTAGCGGTCATTAATCTGCTTGAAGTCGTCCATATCGCCAAGAATCACGGCATAACTACCCTCTCCCTGGGTACTGCGTTGCTCCTGCTTGCCCAGATACTCCCGCAAACCGCGTCGATTGGCCAGGCCGGTCAATTCATCCGTACAGGCCTGTATATCAAGTTCACGCCAGGTAGCCTGCAATCGTTGTCGGGTCTGGTGACGGATATACTCCACTGAAAAGGAAATCCAGGCTAGGATTAGGTAAGCAGCCCAGAACCGAAACAGAATCTCTGTCGAATGGGGAGATGAATAGAAAGCGGATGGCCAGAACAGCAGCCATGTGGTGCCACTGATTAGCAGCAATACCAGAATTAAACCCCGCTGGTAGCCAAGCAGATGAAAAAACAGCGGCAACATCACCAGGCACCAAAGCAGTCCGGACCATTCCACATCTTCGACCAACAACCAGAAGAAATGTAAAAAGACCATGATAATCAGGGTCAACCGGAGTATGACGACGGTCAGTCGAGCACTGGTGCCGCCCTTGTTGAGCAACAGAATATAGAAGAAGGTGATGATCAATCCGGCTGCCAGGGTAACCAGATTTGTCCATACCGGACCCAGGTCCGCATAGATATCCCAGAGCGACAGGGCCGTCATCACCAGCCCGCCGGTCAGCATCAGAATACCGATGATCACTGACTGCCACTGCGCCTCTGCAAGGGCCGCAGCACGCTGCGGTGCGCGATTGATTTTATCGCACCAGTCCAGCTTTTCTTGATAGCCTGACTTCCCCGCCATAACCCGTTGATCTCCTTGAACATACACCCATTTTGAAAAACGGATGTCACGGTATTATTGATCGTACTCAAAACACTTCCGACTATTGATATGATAGCGGTTTATTCAAAGTGTCATTCACGCTCACCCCCGCAGGCAACATCTCGTGGGGGTCGTACCCTGGCAAGGGCGGCGCAAGGAACCCGAGAAAACTACTCAGGGCGCATATGAGGGAACAGTAACACATCCCTGATCGAAGGCGAGTCCGTGAGCAGCATCACCAGACGATCAATACCGATTCCTTCACCAGCAGTGGGTGGCAGACCGTACTCGAGTGCACGAATATAATCTGCATCATAATGCATTGCCTCGTCATCCCCAGCCTCTTTTTCTGCCACTTGGGCACGAAAACGCGCCGCCTGGTCCTCTGCATCGTTCAGCTCGGAAAAGCCATTGGCGATCTCACGACCTCCGACGAAAAACTCAAAACGCTCGGTGACAAAAGGATTCCGGTCACTGCGACGGGCCAGTGGCGACACCTCAGTGGGATACTCGGTGATAAAGGTCGGCTGATCGAGGCGGTGCTCGACAGTTTTTTCGAAAATTTCGATCTGTACCTTGCCCAGCCCCCAATTGTCCTTGAGGGGAATATCGAGATGCTCAGCGAGTTCCCTGGCGCCTTCCGGGTCGGAGAGTGCCGCTGCACTGACATCCGGATTGAAGTGGAGAATGGCATCGAATACCGACAGGCGACGGAAAGGCTTGGCAAAGTCGTAACGGGTTTCCTGCAACACCTCGCCCTCGGCGTTTTTAACCGTGCTGACAACTTCGGGACTACCGAGCACCTCGACAGCCAGACTGCGCAGCATATCTTCGGTCAGATCCATGAGATCGTGATAATCCGCATAGGCCTGATAGAATTCCAGCATCGTGAATTCGGGGTTGTGACGGGTCGAGAGCCCCTCGTTACGGAAGTTGCGATTGATCTCATAAACCCGCTCAAAACCGCCGACCACCAGCCGCTTAAGATATAATTCGGGGGCGACCCGTAGATACATATCGATGTCGAGCGCATTGTGGTGTGTGACAAACGGCTTAGCCGTAGCACCGCCGGGAATCACCTGCAGCATGGGGGTTTCCACCTCCATAAACGCCCGGTTGTTGAGATAGCGACGAATAAAATCAATCACACTCGAGCGGATGCGGAACAGTTCGCGAATCTCCGGGTTGACGATCAGATCCACATAGCGCTGGCGATAGCGCAGCTCCTGGTCGGCGAGACCATGGTACTTGTCAGGCAGCGGCCGCAACGCCTTCGTCAGCAACTGGAATTGCTCCATATTTACGTAAAGATCGCCCTTGCCCGACTTGTGCAGCACACCGGCGACTCCGACGATATCGCCCAGATCCAGACGCTTGGCAAAACTGCGCGCCTCCTTACTGACGTAAAGCTGGATGGCCCCCGAGGCATCCTGCAACACCATAAAAGCACCGCGATTGCGGATGACACGCCCGGCCACACTAGCCTGGTAATGGCGGGACTCGAGGGATTCCTTGGACTCTTCACCATAGTCGGCCTGTAGCGATGCCGCCTGATTTGCGGGGCGGAAATCATTGGGAAACGGAGTGCCACCGGCAGCCTCGGCCTCAGACCGGATAGCGGCCAGCTTGGCGCGACGCTCGGTGATCAGCCTGTTTTCTTCTGCTTGGTCGGTGGTGTTTTTGGGTGTATCAGTCATGAAATCTACCACATGGGTTGGGCCGGACCGGGACAGGTGCGGTTATCACAGACCGGCTTTGAGTGAGGCTTCAATGAAGCGATCCAGATCACCATCCAGCACGGCCTGGCAATTACTGGTCTGGACGTTAGTGCGCAAATCCTTGATACGCTGGTCATCGAGAACATAGGAGCGAATCTGGCTGCCCCAGCCGATATCCGACTTGCTGTCCTCCAGAGCCTGAGCGGCCTCGCTGCGTTTCAGCATTTCCCGCTCATACAACCTGGCGCGCAACATTTTCCAACACTTGTCCCGGTTCTGGTGTTGGGATCGCTCGCTCTGACAGGACACCACCACACCAGTCGGTTCGTGGGTCAGGCGTACTGCCGAATCGGTCTTGTTAATGTGCTGACCACCGGCGCCGCTGGCCCGATAGGTATCGGTCCGGACATCGGCAGGATTGATATCAATTTCCACATCGTCGTCAATTTCGGGGGAAACAAACACCGAGCTGAACGAGGTATGACGGCGATTGCCTGAATCAAACGGTGACTTACGCACCAACCGATGCACGCCCGTCTCCGTGCGAAGCCAACCGAAAGCGTATTCACCTTCAAAAAGAATCGTTGCACTCTTGATACCGGCCACTTCGCCAGCAGAACATTCCTCGAGGGTGGTTTTAAAGCCCTTTTCATCGCCCCAGCGCAAATACATACGCAACAGCATTTCGGCCCAATCCTGCGCTTCGGTTCCACCGGAACCGGCCTGAATATCCAGAAAGGCATTATTGGGGTCCATTTCACCCGAAAACATCCGGCGAAATTCCAGCTTTTCCAGCTGCGCGGTGAGCTGCTCCACTTCGGATTCAATGTCCGCTACAGCGCCGGCATCGTCCTCCTCCACCGCCATATCGAGCAGGTCTTTGGCATCGGCAATACCGCTGTCCAGTGTTTCGATGGTTGTCACAATAAGTTCCAGTGACGAGCGCTCACGCCCCAGTTGCTGGGCGCGATCCGGATCATTCCATACATCGGCAGCGCCAAGCTCCAGCTCGACCTCGGTCAGGCGATCTTTCTTGTTGGCAAAGTCAAAGATACCCCCTAAGCACGTCTGTGCGTACCTGAAGATCCTCGAGAGCGTGACGAAGTGGACTGATTTCCATGAACAATGGCCAAGAGTGTGAGAAAAAAACGAGGCCGGATTCTAACGGATTCCTGCCCGGTTCTCCAGAGATGCGTCCGTTTGCCTTATCTGGCTGCATCACAGAAGCGATCCACAATCGACTTGCCTGCGTACAAACCGTCAATGATGACAATTTTTCCACTAACCGGATGGCTGTAGGCAACTCTCCGGGGCTGCTGATATGAATAGGTTACTTATAAAAATGCCCATAACAATAAAATGGAGGCGCGCCTTGAAACTCCCGACTCTGACGCTTGTTGTACTAACCGGATTTATCGCATTGCCCGCATTGTCGGACACTCACGGCTGGCAGTACATTAATGCACTGCCACCTATCCAGCGGGAAGTTCATGACACCTGGAAAATCCAGCTAAACCGTGATGAAGGCAACCATAATGCGCCCGACAATAGAGCCATTTCAGAGGATTTCTTCTTCGCCGTGCAGTGGTCAATCCTGTGGGAATTTGCCTCCCTTTGGGCCACCCCCGGCGGCGAGGGGGTACCCCGGCCTGTGCTGTTCATCCAGTACGGTGAAGAACCGTCACTGCACAGGCAGCAGGAGACACAGGCAGGAGAGCACGAAAGTTACCTCGGTGCAAAAATGCTGTTTTAACGGTTTCAGATATCGAGATTCCCCAGTACCTGCAGCGGAGGCAGGCGCACCGCCTTGCGCGTGTAGAGCACGCCGAGCACCCCAATCAACAGCGCCCCAGCCAGGGGACCCCAAAACCACAGTTCGACATGGAGCCCAAAGGGCGCCTCGAACATACGCCGCTGCAACAGGAACAATGCCAATTCTGCACCGACGGCGGCCAGCAACCCGGCCAGCGCGCCCAGCGCACCGAACTCCACCGACTGCACTGTCAATATGCGCCGGGCCGTGCTGCCCAGTGTTCGCAGAATGGCGCTTTCCTGCAGCCGTTCGGCCATCGACAGTTTCACTGCGGCCAGCATGACCAACACCCCACAACCAAGAATCAGCAGCGTCATCAACTCCAGTCCATGAGTCACCTGGCTCACCATGGAGCGAATCCGTTCAATCACCATATCCAGTTCAATTACCAATACCGTGGGATATTGACTGAGCAGTGTATTGACGAACGGTTTCTGTTCCGGCGGCAGGTACAGGCTGGTCATGAAAATTCGCGGATACTTCTCCAGATACCCATCGGGAAACAGCACGTAAAAATTGGGGGTCATGGTGTCCCAGTTGAGGCTGCGGATACTGGTAATCACCCCATCGAAGGTAAGCCCGCCCACACTGAAGGTGAGACGACTGCCCAGCGTCACCCCGATTTCACTGGCCAGATCCTCTTCAATCGATACCGGCGCTACATTCACGCCATGCCGTTCAGCGAAGTGGGTCAGCTCTTCCCACCACTGCCCTTCTTCCACCCTGTTGCCTTCGGGCAACTGATCGGTCCAACTCAGATTCAGTTCACGGCGCAGGGCGTTATTCTGCTCCACCAGCTCATCGGAAGGCGGCTGACCATCAATCAGCGTTATCCGCCCCCGAACCATGGCATACCAGCCCACCGAACTGAGCTGGTTATCTGCCAACAGACGTTTCACACCATCCAGTTCGTGGGGAGCCACATTGACCAGAAAGTGATTGGGCGCATCTTCGGCCAGTTGCCAGCGCCACTGCTCCATCAGGGTGGTACGCACCATCACCAGCGTCATCAGAATCGCCATGGCCCCGGCAAACCCGGTCAGCAACACCAGTGTTTGTCCACGGCGACGCCACAGGTTAGCCAGGGCCAGCCGCCATACACTGCCCGCCCGGTTACCCAGTCGTCGGGCCAGATTCAATAACAGCCAGCCAGGGCCCATCACCGCCAGTGCTGTCACTACCAGCCCCGCCAGAATTGCCAGCGTCAGGGCTATACTCTGGCTGTACCAGAGCAACATCAGCAGAATAACCAGCAAACCAATTACCAGTCGCTTCATCGCGCTTACCGGGTGGACGGGCACATCCCGTCGCAACACCGCCAGCGGCGACAGGGACGGCAGATGCCAGAGAGCCGGCAGGGCAAAACCCACCAGACACAGCATGCCGGTCGCCAAACCTACCAGCCACGGCCGCCAACCGGCCTGAGGCAGATTGACCGGCAGCAATTCGCGCACCAGAAAGACCAGTGATTCATGCACCAGCCAGCCTATCGCCAGCCCCATCAGGGAGCCCGCCAGCGCCAACCAGAAGGTCTGCTGCCAGTAAAGTGATCGCACACGGCGGGCAGACAGCCCCCAGCTTTTCAACAACGCCACAGCCGCTGTTTGCCCGACAGCGTAATGGCGACTGGCCAGGGCCAGGGCAATACCGGCCAGGACAACACCCAGGCTGCCTGCCAGGATCAGGAACCGCCGCCCCTGGATCAGCGTATCGGCAATACCCGCCTGCGCTTCATCGGGCGACAGAAGCCGGTCATGACTGTTAAGTTGCGGCTCGAGCCAGGCGAGATAACTGGCCAGATCGCTGTCTTCACCCGCCAGCAACAAACGGTAATCGACCCGACTGCCGGGCTGGATCACCCCTGATGCGTTCAAATCCTGCCAGCTCATCAGCACCCGGGCGCCAAACAGGGAGAAAGAGCCGCCACGATCCGGCTCTTCGACAATGACTTTGGTGACTCGCAACGTGACTTCCCCCACCTCCAGCGAGTCACCAAGTTCCATTTTCAGAATAGGCAGAAGACGGCTGTCCACCCAGACCTCACCTGCTGGTGGACCGTGGTTTACCGACTCAAAAAACTCGGGGGTTGTTACAAAAGTGCGCTCGGCCAGTGTCAACAGGCCGCGCAGGGGATAGCCGGACTGCACGGCTTTCACCGCTGCAAGGTGGTTGTTATCCCCGCTGTAGACCATGGAAGCAAACAGTGCCATCTGCACGGTTTCCAAGCGCTCATCATCCGCGCGCCGCAACCAGTCGTCCGGGATGGCACGGCTAGTGCGAACCTGGGCATCCGCGGCCAACAGGTGGCTGGACTCTTTAACCAACGCTTTTTCTACCCTGTCTGCCAGCAGGGCAACCGCAGTCACGACAACCACCGCCATGACCAGCGACCAGAAAATCAGGGCCAATTGACCGCCGCGCCAACTGCGCCACAACAGTTTCCAGGCCATCATTCCGCTGTACCCGACAACACCGTGTCGTTTTCCACCAACAGACCACCCTTTAGCGTCACACGCCGGTGACAACGGCTGGCCAGCGTCGCCTCATGGGTCACCAGCAACAGTGTTGTACCCTCTTCACGGTTCAGCTGGAACAACAAATCATTGATCGTCTTGCCAGTCACCGTATCGAGGTTACCGGTGGGCTCATCGGCAAACAGAATTCTGGGTCGACTGGCAAAGGCGCGCGCCAGCGCAACACGCTGCTGTTCACCACCGGACAACTGGCGGGGATAATGACTGAGTCTGGCGGTTAATCCGACACGGTCCAGGTAACTGCGGGCAATTTCGGTGGCACTGCTATCACCCCGCAACTCCAATGGTAACGAGACGTTTTCCAGCGCCGTCAGACTGGGCAGCAAATGAAATGATTGAAAGACAAACCCCACATAGCGGGCACGCATGGCAGCCCGCCCCTCCTCGGTCATGGCCGTGATATCTTCCCCGTTCACCCTGACCACCCCGGCGCTGGGTGTATCCAGACCCGCCAGGATTCCCAACAGCGTAGACTTGCCTGATCCGGAAGGCCCGATAATTGCCAGTGCCTCTCCGTCAATCACGGTCAGGTTGATATCGTCCAGAATTCGCAGAACACCCTCGGAAGTGGTCACTTCCTTGGTAATATGATTCGCTTCAATCATTGATCACTTCCATTTACCGACAAACGCCATACACTGTAACAGTTATCTGTCACCCTCAAATTTGTTGCCATGATCCGCTGCTGTATTGCCCTGATTTTATCGCTTGTGCTGCTCACCGCCCACAGCGCCACCCTGTTGGTTCTGGGTGACAGCATCAGTGCCGGTTATGGTATTGATGCCGGCAAGGGCTGGGTGGACCTGATGCAACATCAACTCGGCGATGAACATCGGGTCATCAACGCCAGTATCAGCGGTGATACCACCGGTGGCGGCCTGTCCCGACTGGATACCCTGATTGACGAACACCAGCCAGATTTTGTGCTGATCGAACTGGGCGGTAACGATGGGCTGCGGGGTTACCCGATTCCGCGCATGGAGCAGAACCTGCGGGCCATGATCGACCTCAGTCGCGCCAATGATAGCCAGCCCATTCTGTTTGGCATGCAAATTCCACCCAATTATGGCAAGCGTTACAGCGATCAGTTCGCCAATGTTTTTCCTAAACTCGCCGCCCAGGAGAACGTACCACTGATTTCTTTCATGTTCGAAGATATCGCCACAGATCAGGCCCTGATTCAGGCGGACGGCATTCATCCGACTGAAACGGCACAACCGCTGATCGTCGAACATGCCATGCGGTTATTGCTGCCACTGCTCAACGGCGAAGCGCCCTGCGACCCTTGAGTCCGCGCCCATATCCCATCACCTGAACTCTGTTAGAATCCCCCCCCAAACCACAGGCCAGCTGTTTCATGACTCTGATCCGGATCGACGATATTTCCATTGAATTTGGCGATGTGCCACTGCTGATCAATGCCCAGCTTACGGTGGAATCCGGTGAACGGATTTGTCTGATCGGCCGCAATGGTGCGGGAAAATCCACTCTGCTGAAAATTCTCACCGGACAGATCAAGCCCGACCACGGCGAAATCCACTTCCGTCGCCACCTCCGCATCAGCCAATTGGAACAGGCCCTGCCGGGGGACCTGGAACGCAATGTTGCGGATGTTGTGCGGGAAGGTCTGGCCGACCAACAATCGCTCATCAACCGGTTTTACCACCAATCCCAACAGAGTCCGGACAAACAGGGAATGCAGGCAATGGAAGACTTGCAGGCCGAGATTGATGCCGGCGGTGGCTGGCAGGTGGACAAACAGGTAGAGACCATCATCAGTCAACTGGAATTGCCCGCCCACAAAACCCTGGCGGAATTATCAGGCGGCTGGCGCAGGCGGGTGGCATTGGGTAAAGCGCTGGTGTCCAATCCTGACCTGCTGTTGCTCGATGAACCCACCAACCACCTGGACATCAGCACGATTGAATGGCTAGAACACCGTGTTCGCAGCTTTCAGGGAGCCGTCATCTTCATTACCCACGATCGCAATTTTTTACAACGGCTGGCCACACGAATCGTCGAGATCGACCGTGGGCACCTGGTCAGCTGGCCCGGCAACTACCAGAATTACCTGACCCTCAAGGAGCAGGCCCTCGAAGAAGAAGAAAGCCGCAATGCCCTGTTTGACAAGAAACTGGCTGAAGAGGAAACCTGGATCCGCCAAGGCGTCAAAGCACGCCGTACGCGCAACGAAGGCCGAGTGCGCTCCCTGCAGGCCATGCGCCAGAACCGCGCACAGCGCGTCAATGTGCAGGGCAAGGCCAAAATCACTGTTGAAACCGCCGAGAACTCCGGGCGCAAAGTGATCGAAGCGCGCAGCGTGTGCCACGGCTATGGCAATGAACAACTGATCGACAACTTCAAGATCAAGATTATGCGCGGTGACCGTATCGGCTTGATCGGCAATAATGGCGTCGGCAAGTCTACCCTGCTGAAAATTCTGCTCGGCCAGATAGAACCTGATGAAGGCTCGGTCAAACTGGGCACCAATATTGAAATCGGCTACTTCGATCAGATCCGGCGGGAGCTGGATACCAGCAAAACCATTGCCGAAAACGTCGGCGACGGCAAAGAGTACATTCGCATTAATGGCAAGGAGCGCCATATTATCGGTTACCTGCGCAACTTTCTGTTCTCGCCCAAACGCGCCATGACCCCGGTCAGCGCCCTGTCCGGCGGCGAGTGCAACCGGGTGCTGCTAGCCAAACTGTTTACGCGTCCCACCAACCTGCTGGTGCTCGACGAACCCACCAACGATCTCGATGTGGAAATGCTCGAAGTTCTCGAGGAGCAACTGGTGGAATACCAGGGCACCCTGATCATCGTCAGCCACGACCGGGAGTTTCTTGATAACGTGGTTACCAGCGTGCTGGTATTCGAGGAAGACGGCAAAATTGAAGAGTACATCGGCGGTTACAGCGATTGGGTCAAACGAGGCAAACACCTCAAAATCGCCGATACGCTGGATCACCCCTCCGGCCACCTTGTGGATCACGAGACCACCTCAACCGCTGCGGCGAAAAAACCCGCCGTCAAACTGAGCTACAAGTTCCAGCGGGAGCTGGACAGCCTCCCGGGCCTGATCGACCAACTGGAGCAAGACATTGCGCTTCTGGAGGAACAGACAGCAGACCCGGACTTTTTTAACCGCCCTTTCACCGAAACCCAGCCGGTGCTGGACCAATTGGCAGAAAAACAACAGGCGCTGGATGCGGCCGCAGAGCGCTGGGTAGAGCTGGAAGAAATGAAGGGTTAATTTCCCGAAACTGATCCAAAAAATTGAAATTGATTTTTTTGTTCCCAGCAAAAACATTTTTGCCGGTCTAATCATCTGAAATTTTTATAATAACCATGACCAAAAGTCATGCTTTCAAGCATGGCTTTTAGATAGCCCTTTCTAAAAATTCCCACCATGATCAACCCAATGCCAAGGCAAAAGCCTTTGGCAGAAACGTGCTTTAGCGACTTGTTAATAATCGGGCGCACAGCGCTTTGCGGAGGACCAATCAGTCGATATAGCGAGTTCAGGCATTCACATCTTCACTACGAGGAATGACCATGACAAAGCATTTTAACCACCTGTTAACTAGGGGCATGACCGTTGAGGTCACCGATCCCAAGCACCCCAGGTCCGCGCATCCGGCCACGTTTCTGGGCCAGGTCTGCTACTGCGACCAGGATCATGCCTGTATCAAAGACCACGATGATCACACCTACAACGTTTATCTGGATGAAATTCTTTGCCTGATGAACTACAAAAACAGTAGCTCCTGTTACTGCCTGCGAATGAGCGAACACGGCTACGACGTAGTGTGCATATTGCCCACCGGTATGGTGGAAACCCTTGCCTCATCACTGGACATAACCACGGCGCTGTACGTGATCGAGCTGTTTTCCACACCCCGCAGCCATCAACCGCTGGCGGCCTGAGCACGCTCAGAGGCAATACTTACCAACACAACCAAAAACGCCCCACTTCCAGTCTTGGCAGTGGGGCAGAGGTCAATTACTGACGGGGCTATTCAGCCTTGAATAACCACCTGAGAGCGGAAGCCTTCGACCAATTTCAATAGTTCGCCCACTTCACGCTGTGGAAATTTCGCGTTATTGAACGATACCGCGCATTCATCGAGAATTACATCAAACTCCCCATCGGTGATTTTCAGTGCGTCATCCACTTCACCGATCTGAACAGGGAACAGCACCGGACCGCCGGTATACTGTACCGCCCAAGCCGTCAACGCCACTTTGGCACTTTCTCTTGAGCCGATACTTTCATGAACCTTTTTTATCCTGGGGTTCGCATTCAGCGTCTTGTTTATATACAGACGATCCACCAGATCATTGACCGTCAAAGCAATCGGATACACACCACCCAGCCGCTCAAACAGCGTCCTCTCAGGTTGGGATTTCGCGGGCGAAGACAACAGCAGCAAACCGGCCAGCAATATTGCAACAGGTAGCAGCAACACTCTGGCAGGACGGGTAACAGGCCATGTAGAACACTTCATTTTCGATCCTTGGAGGAGATAAACATTACAGAGCCATCAAACAGATAGGAGGGAAATTCTACCTGACACACCTTCTTGCTGACGCCAATACTACTACTACAACACCATTATGGGGCCTACCAACTTCTCAACGCTATCTGTTAGACAGCGTTAGCCGAGGTGCTCCACCAGCAACTGCATCGACTCCCTACCCCGCCACAGGTTGATGTCCAGCTTGTAGATCAACCGGACTTTCTCAGCCGCCGGGTCGGGCCAGATGTCTGTGCCCACATTGAACGCGATGGCGTCGATCAACTGTTTTTTGCTTTCATCCAGTGCTAGCAGCAGCTTGAGGTGTTTTTCACCGACGATGCGCTGTTGCACGATATGAAATTCGCCCTCGAACAGCGGTTCGGGAAAGTGCTGCCCCCAAGGGCCAGCCTCCCGCAGCAACCGGGCGGTGTCGATATTGAGTTCAGTGGTATCCAGCACCCCATCGGTGAGGATTTCTGCTTCCAGATCCGCCGGGGTGAGCAATCGACGTACCTCTGCATCAAACGCATCGACAAATTTCAGGTAGTGATCTTTTGGGAGACTCAGCCCTGCCGCCATGGCGTGGCCGCCGAATTTACTGATCAGGCCCGGGTGGCGGCTGGCGACCGCGTCCAGTGCATCCCGAATATGCAGGCCCTTGATGGAGCGGGCAGACCCTTTGTATTCACCGTTGTCGGCATCGGCAAAGACGATGACCGGACGATGCACCCTGTCCTTGATGCGCGAGGCCAGCAGACCCACCACCCCCTGATGCCAGTTGGCATCGAACAGGCACAGCCCCCAGGGTAACTTCTGTTCGTCCAGGTGCAATTGCTCCAGCGCCAACAGCGCTTCCCGCTGCATGTCGGCTTCGATCACCCGGCGGTCGCGGTTCAGTTCATCCAGTTGCAGGGCATATTCCCGCGCCATATAGGGGTCGGTTTCAAGCAGACACTGGATGCCGATGGACATGTCGTCCAGCCGGCCAGCCGCATTGAGCCGGGGCCCAATGGCAAAGCCGAGATCTGATGCCACCAGACGACTGCAATCACGTCCCGCGAGGTCGAGCAGCGCCTGGATGCCCGGCCGGGATTTCCCCGCCCGAATACGCTGCAACCCCTGATGGACCAGAATGCGATTGATCGTATCGAGAGTGACCACATCGGCCACGGTACCCAGTGCCACCAGATCGAGCCATTCGGCCATATTGGGTTCTACCCGCGGCTGATCTGCAAACCAGCCGCGCTCACGGAGTCGCTTGCGGAGGGCGCTCATCAGATAGAACACCACCCCCACCCCGGCGAGGTTTTTGCCGGGAAATTCGCAGCCGTGCTGGTTGGGATTGACGATGGCATCCGCCGCGGGCAGTTGTGCGCCGGGCAGGTGGTGATCGGTGATCAGCACTTTGATACCGGCGGCTTTTGCGGCCTCGACACCGCTGACACTGGAAATACCGTTATCGACCGTGATGATCAGATCCGGTGTTTGCTGTTTGGCCAGTTCGACAATTTCCGGGGTGAGGCCATAACCGTATTCAAAGCGGTTGGGCACGATGTAGCTCACCCGGGAAAATCCCATGGCCCTCAGCGCCAGCAGGGTCAGCGCCGTGCTGGTGGCACCGTCGGCATCAAAATCGCCGATAATGAGCACAGATTGCTGTTCATTGATGGCCTGTTCGAGCAGCGCGACCGCCTCGTCGATCCCGAGCAGACCGTCCGGGCCCGGTAGCCCCTGGAGTGTTCGCGCCAGTGCCCGGTCATTCTCGGCTCCCCGGGCCGCATAAATGCGCTGTAATAACGGCGGAACCGACGGGCTGAATTCGCACCGGGTCAGGTCAACGGTGCGGCGGGTGATATGGGGTTTCGTCATGGCAAAGTGTTCCAGATCCATTTTATGCGGGGGAGCATTTCAATCCGTTGCCAATCCGCTATGATGAATTGATGATAACAACAGACCGACATTGTAAAGCAGGCTGGTATCAGGAAGCACACGAGCCGGCGATGCGATGGGAAAGGAGATGTTTTACCGATGACCGATAACCCTTCGTACAAGCACTGGCAACTGGAGCGGGATAACGAAAATATTGCCTGGCTGGCCATCGACCGTTGCGATGAGAGTGTCAACACCCTGAACAGTGACGTGATGCAGGAACTGGATACCATCCTGTCGGAGCTGGAAACGGCCCTGCCCGCCGGACTGGTCATTTACTCACCGAAAGCCAGCGGCTTTATCGCCGGTGCGGATATCCGCGAATTTGAACAACAGGCTGACCGCGAAGTCGCAAAGGCCGGTATTGAAATGGCCCACCGGGTCTTTGCGCGGCTGGAAGCACTACCCTGCTATTCGGTTGCTGCCATTCATGGCTTTTGTCTCGGCGGGGGTCTGGAGCTGGCACTGGCCTGCAACTACCGGGTGGCACTGGATACCGATAGTACCCGGATCGGTTTCCCGGAAATCCAGTTGGGGATTTTCCCCGGCTTTGGTGGCACCGCACGCAGTATTCGTCTGCTGGGCGGCCGCAAGGCACTGGAGTTGATCCTCAGCGCCCGCTCTCTCAGGGCCCGTGCCGCCCGTGCCGTGGGCCTGATGGACAAGGTGGTATCAGAACACGGCAGCCTGCACTGGGCTGCGCGCAAAGCCATCGTCAAGCAGCGCAAAGGACATCGGGCCAATCGGCTCGAGCAACTGACCAGCCGTCCGGGCATGCGCCAGATCCTGGCCAAAGTCATGGCCCGCGAGGTGGCCAAACGGGCCCGCCCGGAACACTACCCGGCACCCTATACCCTCATTGAGCTCTGGCGTCAGGTGGGCAGCGACTTTGAGGCTTTACTGAGAGGCGAAGCGGACAAGGTCAGTGAATTGCTGATGGGTGATACCTCCCGCCACCTGCGGCGGGTTTTTCGTCTTCAGGAACAGTTAAAGGCCCTGGGCAAATCGGATGACCCCACTGCCAACTGGCGGCCCCACCGCGTGCATGTGGTCGGCGCGGGCGTCATGGGCGGCGACATTGCCGCCTGGTGCGCACTGCGGGGAATGGAAGTCACATTGCAGGACCGGGAGACCAAATATATCGAGCCTGCCCTGAAACGGGCTGAAAAACTGTTCAAGAAAAAATTGCGCAGCACTGCACAGGTTTCTGCGGCGAGCAGCCGTCTGATCGCCGACGTGGACGGAGAAGGGATTGCCCGGGCGGATGTCGTGATTGAGGCGATTTTTGAAAATCTGGAGGCCAAGCAGCAACTCTTTAAGGATCTGGAGGAAAAAGCCCGACCTGACGCCGTACTGGCAACCAACACCTCTGCCATACCACTGCATGAAATTGCACTGGGCTTGCAGCAGCCACAACGCCTGATCGGGCTGCACTTCTTTAATCCGGTAGCAAAGATGCCGCTGGTGGAAGTGGTGCGGGGCGAGCAGTCCAATCCCGCGGATATTCAAAAAGGCTGCCTGTTCAGCAATCGTATCGGCAAATTTCCCTTGCCGGTCAACAGCGCTCCCGGCTTTCTGGTCAATCGTGTGCTGGCCCCGTATATGCTGGAGGCTATCAATCTGCTGGAGGAAGGGCACAGCATGGCCACCGTGGATGAAGCAGCCAAACACTTCGGCATGCCGATGGGACCGGTTGAACTGGTGGATACTGTCGGGCTTGATGTCGCGCTCAGTGTGGTCAAAAAACTCGCACCGGACAGGCAGGAGGCCATTGCGAAACTGGAGGCGCTGATTGTCGAGGGCAAGCTTGGCAAGAAATCCGGCGAGGGCTTTTACCGATGGAAGAAAGGCAAGCCTGACATAGGCAAGGCCAGTGATATGGTGGCCATGGATATTCTCGGTGACCGCCTCATCAAACCGCTGCTGGCCGAGTGTCAACGCTGCCTGGATGATGCCATTGTCGACAGCGCCGACCTGCTGGACGCCGGGGTCATTTTCGGCACCGGCTTTGCCCCCTTTCTCGGCGGCCCGATGCATTACCTGGAACACCAGCAGTCGGAGGTGAAACCATGAGCCAAACCAAGACCATTCGTCCGGTAGCCATTGTCGGAGCAAACCGTATTCCTTTTTGCCGGGCTGGCACCGGCTATGCTGATCTGACCAACCTCGACATGCTGGTCAGCGCCCTGCAAGGGCTGGTGGATCGTTACAATCTCCATGGGCAACAAATGGATGAGCTGGTGGCGGGCGCTGTGATGACCTTCCCGAAGGATTTCAATCTTGCCCGCGAAGCGCTGTTGGGCACCAGCCTGTCGCCGTTGACTCCCGGTATCACGCTCCAGCAGGCCTGCGGCACCAGCCTGCAAGCAGCCTTTGGCATCGCCTCGAAAATCGCCTGCGGGCAGATTGAGTGCGGCATTGCCGCCGGTACCGACAGTGCCAGCGATGTACCGGTGCTGTTTTCCAGGCGATTCTCCCAACGGCTGGTGGCGCTATCCAAGGCAAAAACCACCCGTCAGAAACTGGCTATCCTGAAAGGCTTTCGCCCTTCCGAGCTCGCCCCTGTGGCCCCCGCCATCAGTGAACCGCGCACGGAACTGAGCATGGGCGAGCACTGTGAATTAATGGCAAAGCAATGGCAGATCGGCCGCGAAGCACAGGATGAGCTGGCGCTGGCCAGCCACCACCGTGCCGAGTCCGCCTACAGCAACTGTTTTTTTGATGACCTGCTGAGCCCCTGTGCGGGCATGTTGCGGGATAACAACCTGCGCCAAGACCTGACGCTGGCGCAGCTCGAAAAGCTAAAACCGTCTTTTGATCGCAGCGCGAAAGGCACCCTGACTGCCGGTAACAGCACGCCGCTGACTGACGGGGCAGCCTCCCTGCTGCTGGCCAGCGAGGAATGGGCCGCCGCCAACAATCTGCCCGTGCTGGCACGTCTCACCCATATGGAAACGGCCGCTGTCGACCATGTGGGTGGTGAGGGCCTGCTGATGGCGCCGACCGTGGCCGTGGCCAATATGCTGAGTCGTGCCGAACTCAGCCTGCAGGATTTCACCCATTATGAAATCCACGAAGCCTTTGCCGCACAGGTGCTCTGCACCCTCAAAGCCTGGGAGGCGGAGGAATACTGCCGGGAAAGGCTGGGCCTGGAAAAAGCGTTAGGCAGTATTGATCGCGACAAACTCAATATGACCGGCAGCAGTCTGGCCATTGGCCATCCTTTTGCCGCGACCGGTGCACGGATAGCCGGGACGCTGGCAAGGCAACTACAGTTGGCGGGACAGGGTCGCGGCCTGATTTCGATCTGCACCGCTGGCGGTATGGGAGTAGCGGCCATCCTGGAGAGATAACTGTAGCGGGGGCCGCTATTGTTTTGCCGAGGGATTCTCACGCTCGCCGGTTACTTTGACCACCTCTCCCGGTTACCTAGAGCTTCCGCTTGAGCGGGCAGCCCCGTTAAGCAATCGCTTGATGGCCTTGCGGCCGAAGCGGCGTTTGAAGGCAGCTTTAAAGTCATACAGATAAAACGGTATGCGGTAATGCCATGGGATAGCGCCTCCGCTCTCAGGCCGTTGCAGATACTGGCCGATCAACTGCTCTCTACCTTCCCAATGGAGCTTGTTGCAGACACGGGACAGATCGGAAAGTCGCTCCAACATGGTGGCGCCGCGATTGAAGAAACGCGCCCGGTTAATGTCGATCAGGGTGAACTGAAGCTCGCCCGCAGGTGATTTTTTAATGAGGATATTGCCACCGGAAAGATCCCGGAAATAAACTCCCCGGCAGTGCATCTCAAACAGGAAACGTCCCAGCTGCCGGTAAGCCTGTTCAGCGGGAATATCCTGAAAGTGGCTGGCACCATCACGAAATGCGGACAGTATTTCCCTAGCCGTAAAATCTGCGTCAACCCGGTCACAGATAAAGTAATTTTCCAGCAGACCCCGATCACCGACTTTTTCGAAATAGGCCAGCGGCATAGCTGTGGGGATACCCCTGCGCAATAATTCTGCAGCGGCAATCCAGCTGCGGCGGGCTTTTGAAGGCCTGTGTCTTTCGAGAAAGCGCTTGTGGGGATGAATCTTCAGCGGTTTTTTTGCCACAACCGCCGTTGCCAGCGCGCCGTCGACTGTCCAGACAGCATTGCGGGCGCGGCGCAAAAGGTTTTCTTTGCTGGGGCCGGGCAAGTGATCGGGATGCAGAACCTTGAAACGCAATGCCGCTTCGGCGGGGCTATTGGCCACCAGCATGCCGTGCCACTGGTCATCATCGTACAGGTAGTATTTCTGATCAGGGATATGCCGGTAAATGTGCTCTATCTGCGCGAGGTCTGGCTCGATCAGCTGCACATCTGCCGTAGCGGGCCAGATCAGATACAAGGGGGCCTCTGAAATCAGTTGCACCTTGCCGGTCAGACAATCTCCGTCGCGATCAAGTAACTCGCTGGCAGCGATATCGCCTTCGCTATAACAGGCCCGCAGCGGCAGTGCTTTGCCATTTTCTGCCCAGGCCACATGAATCAGGTGACGGTCATTGCGGAATGCATGTATCTGCAATCCACCGGTGGTGGCCAGTGCGCCTTCGTAGCGACCGCCTGAGATTTCTGCGATAAAGGTTTTCATGGCCTGGAAGGCCGGGCGAATGCGATAGCTGGCTTCGTCTCCCAGCACCCGATGATAGTGCGTTACCCTCTCCAGCAAAGGGTAGATACCGGTATCATCGTCAATCAGCCCTTCGCGGTTGCACAACATCGGCCCCCAATAGATCTGACGCATCGACCCGGAAGCCGCACACAGCACCATATATCTGGTCAGGTAATCCGCCATCTTCTGTTCACTGTTGACCAATACGCGTTTGATACGGGGCAAGGTCCAGAAAGCGGAGGGAGAGACCAGTTCATCGATACCAAAGTCACTGGTGATCTTCTTGAGAATCCGGCACTTTTTGACCAGATTTACTTTCACAAGCTGCCCGATCCAGTTACCCATCAACCGGTGATCAAATCGCTCCGGCTCCACCACCCGTTCACTAAAAAGGTTATTGGTGTGGATATCGGGCAGCTTGCCTTCCTGCTTTAAACGGGTCAGTACAGCGATATTCCAGAGTGGTTCAAAATCACTGATATTGGGGCCGGCCAGCCTGATATTTCTGGACTTGATTTCGTCGTAGGCAATGCTCCAGCTGGTAAAAAAACTCTCGGTATCATAGCCGGACCAGCGACGGCGATTGATGGTTGAGCCAACCTCAATTGCCCAGAGTCTTTCACCGTAACGGGTGGCAGTTGAGCTGACGAATTCACGCCAGGCCACCTGCCCGGCAGGCGTGTTAATTCGTTTTACTTCCTCAAACGGTTGTACCAGATGCAACAGAACCTGGATGTCGGTGGCCAGCAGACGATCCAGCAGCCGGGCGACCGGGCCTGCCATATCCCCGTAGGTGAAATCGACACGGACCTGGCTGATACCCAGTTCAGCAAGGCGCTCCAGCACATAGTCGTCTACCAGTGGGTTATCCGCGGTGGTGACACCAACACCGATAAAGTCTGTCGGGACAGTGTGGCCGGCAACGGGCAGGTGCCCTCCCGATACCCGCATCCTTCCCGACAGGGTATAAGGCACAGCGTCCAGTATGAATTTGAGATTCATCGTGTCACCGCAGAAAATTCGGGGTAAAAGCATCCCCTGAAGCGCCAGGCGGACTGAAATTGATACATTCTCCACTCACCATTGCATCACCGGGGAGACTCACATCAATGGAGACTGACGGTTTGAATGGCAACTGGCCCTCCTGACAACAGATGAAGCGATGTTCTGATTTGCTGAAAACGGCAAAACCCTTATGACCTGCCATGCATTGTTATCAATTATTCTGGTTGGCAAGGGTATCAGATTCGCGGCTGTGAGGCAGCATAGATCCGTACGCCCTCGCGGATTATGTGACCCTGTGAGCACTGATCGCCAGCAGGGACTACCCCACCGACATAATCCCAGGCTCAATCGCTATGATTAACCGCAGGTTCGTCCCAAGCAGCAGCTACTGTGGAGAAAACCGGTAGAACAGATTTGGCTCACTGACGATGTAGATATTCAGTTCAGAGTCTACAGCTACGCCCTCCGCCTGGGGGATGGTGCTCACCAGACCACTCCTGCCCGCTCGCAAATCCAGCAAACTGATGGATTGTCTTTCATCATTGTATTCCACCAGCATATGGGATTCATCGCTCAAAAATAACTTATGCCCCACACCCCTGACATGGGTGATTGATGAAAGATCCCTCATAAAAAGCTCCGGCGAGTCCGGTGATTTTATCTCGCGAATACCGATATTCATTGGCTCACCCACAACGAAACTGACAAACCCGGTGATTTCAATCACCCGCATCGGATTTCGCTCTTTTACCACCAGCAAGCGTTGCCCGTCATCATCCCAGGAAAGACCTTCAAAACCCTTGTTGGTATCACTGCCGATCCCGACCACCAGGGTCGGTACCCCCTCGGTATGGACTCTTTCCACGCCATCGGGAATGTCGACAACCAGCAAGCGGGGGGTTCGCTCTTCGGCAATCACATAACGATCACCACTGACGTGTGTAAAACCTTCCATATCCCTGACACCCTCGATCCGGATTGAACGCAACAGTTCACCTTCTAGGGAAAGCTCCACCACCACCGGATCACTGTTTAACAGTGCCCAGAGGGTATTTTTTTCAAGGTTATAAGTCAGTGCTGAGAGATCGTCCTCAAGCGCCGGGATTGTCTTGCCATCAATGGTTACCCGGTAGCGCGACAGATCCATTGCAACTTCAGGCAGCGCTGCTTTACTTAAACGAAAAGCGTGCCAGGAAAGCACCCCGGCGTGCCAGGCATTCAAAACCGGTTTGTGTAAAGAGAACGCCAAGGCAAATATGAAAAGTACCAAACACACCATTAAAAATCGCTTCACAAGCCAGCCTTTCATCAACAAACACACACCCATTGGAGCGCTGAGTATTATGGTGAAAACAACGGTCTTGTCCATGTGAGAATGACCCATTGAACAGGTATCCATGGTGTGACAGCTGGGCCTGAAGCTGGAGATGGGATGACTTTCTGGCTCACACAAAATATGAGGCAGTCAGTGACATTCCACGACACACTGTCATTCGCCTGTCACTTTAATGTCATACAAAGACCGACAGAACACGCTATGCTGATTTGGCAAAACGTTATAAATCATCACAGGTAGTATCAGGTCGCGCATGAAAAAATACCCAATTTACCCGAAAGAACTGAGCTGGCTTGCCTTCAATGAGCGTGTTATTCAGGAAGCTGAGGATGAAGAAAATCCTGTGATTGACCGGGTGCATTTTCTCGGTATTTTTTCTGATAATCAGGATGAGTTTTTCAAAGTTCGAGTGGCTGATGTCAGGCGCAAGGTGTTGATTGAACAGATCGCGGGCTCGGCAAAGGACAGCAAACAGCTCCTGCGCGATATCAACAAGGGCATTGCCAGACTTTCGGTGCGGTTTGACCGGGCATTCCGAGCCGTTCTTGCAGAGTTACAGAAACGACGCATCTATTTTTTAATGCCGGAGGATCTCTCTGCCAGTCAGGGTGAGTGGGTTCGCGAACATTTTCGTGCGCAAGTGCTACCCCGCATTGTGCCAATCCTGGTCACCCCGGAAATTGATCTGTCGAAAGTGCTGCGGGATGGCGCCAACTACCTGGTAGTGGAAATTGGCAAGAAAGATGGGGTCGGCTATGCCCTGCTGGAAGTGCCGGATACCAGCAGTCGTTTTTTGAGATTGCCAAATGACCAGAGAAACCGACGTCGGCATTTTATGATTATCGATGAGGCCATTCGGTACTGCCTGGATATGGTGCTGGTGGACTTTTTCCGCTATCACAGCCTCAATGCCTGGTCGATGAAGTTTTCCCGGGACGCCGAGTACACACTCGACGATGAAATTGACAGAAGTCTTGTGGAAAAAATGTCGATCGGGCTAAAGCAACGCCTTCAGGCCAATCCTGTCAGACTGACCTTCGACCGGGAAATGCCTACCGAAATGATTGACATGCTGAAAAGCAAGTTTGGCTTTGCCAAAGGCGACAGCATTATTCCGGGGGGCCGCTACCGCAACTTTCGCGACTTTATCGGCTTTGCCAATCCCGGCGAAAAATACCTCGCCAATCAGCCAGTTTCCGCCCTGTCTGTCAGTCAGTTTGACCGCGCCAAAAACACTTTTGATGCGATTGATCAGGGCGACATCCTGCTCTATTACCCCTATCAAAAATTCAATTATTTTGTGGAATTATTACGCCAGGCTGCATTTGATCCCAACGTCATCTCCATAAAAATTAATATCTATCGTGTGGCAAAAGACTCCAGGGTGGTGGAGTGCCTGATGGATGCGGCGCGCAATGGCAAACAGGTCACTGTGAATGTGGAACTGAAAGCCCGTTTTGATGAAAAGCAGAACCTGGAACTCTCCGAAAAGCTCGCCGAGGCTGGCATTACGGTCATGCTGGGCGTACCGGGCCTCAAGGTACATTCAAAGTTGTGTCTGATTGCCAGAGAGACCCAGCATGGAGAGCAACTCTATGCCCACATTGGCACGGGCAACTTCAACGAGAAGACCGCTGAAATTTACACGGACTTTTCCCTCTTCACCTGCCATCAGAATATTTGTGAGGAAGTGCGCAATGTCTTCAACTTTATTGAGTACAGCTTCAAGCACTACGACTTCAAATACCTGCAGGTCTCGCCCTTCAACAACCGACGAAAAATCCGCGCCCTGATTAACCGTGAGATTCATGCCGCCAAATCTGGCCGGAAAGCCGTTATCAGCCTGAAGCTCAATAATCTGGTGGACGACAGTATCATCAGGCAACTCTATGCGGCGAGCCAAGCCGGCGTCAAAATCCGCATGATTGTCAGGGGAATGTGTGCGCTTAAACCCGGCATCAAGGGGTTGTCAGAGAATATTTCAATCATCAGTATCGTGGACCGGTTTCTGGAACATCCCCGCTGCCTGGTTTTCCACAATGGCGGTGATCCCGAGGTTTATCTGTCATCGGCGGACTGGATGACCCGCAACCTCGATTACCGGCTTGAAGTGGGCGTACCCATTCTGGACGCCACCTTGAAAAAGCGCGTGATTGATATTCTAGAAATCCAGTTCAGCGATCGCTGCAAGGCCCGCGTCATTGATGAACAGCAAAGCAACAGCTATGTAAAACGGGGTAACAAGAAAAAAGTACGCTCACAAATGGCCATTTACGACTATCTTAAAAAACTGAAATAGTCGTCTCTGCCCCCTCCCGCCCTTTAACGGCGAATATGTTCAGCCATGTATTGCTGCACTGAGGCGATCTCGTTGGGCTGCACGGAATAGCGCTCCTCGCGTTCAAACAGATCGGCCATGTGATGCGGCAGAGGTGGATCCTGCTGGTAGCCGGCCTTGCGCACCGCCTCGGGAAATTTCGCCGGATGGGCCGTGGCCAGACAGACCATCGGGATATCCAGGCGGCGGCGTGTGTGACGCGCTGCGGCGACGCCAATAGCGGTATGAGGGTCGAGTAAATAACCGTTTTTCTGCCACATATCATGAATGACCGCCACCATGGACTCATCATCCAGTCGGTAGCTGGTAAACAACTTCCGCGCACTGGCCAGTGCAGTCTCGCTGAGCTGCAGATTGCCGGTTTTTTTGAAGTCGGCCATCAGCGCAGCAAGGGCGGCCCCATCCCGGTCATAAAGGTCGAACAGCATCCGCTCGAAATTACTGGATACCATAATATCCATGGATGGCGACAGACTGTGTACCAGTTGGTGCAGGCTGTGGTCATTGGCACTGATACAGCGGTGCAGAATGTCATTGGCATTGGTACCAATCACCAACTGATCAATCGGCAGACCCATGCGGCTGGCCAGATAACCGGCAAAAATGTCGCCGAAGTTGCCGGTAGGCACGGAGAACGCCACCGGGCGATGGGGAGCACCCAGCGCCAGGCCGGCATAAAAATAGTAGACGATCTGGGCCATGATGCGCGCCCAGTTGATCGAGTTGACCGCCACCAGCTGGCGCCCTTCCGGCAGGAAAGACTGATCGCTAAAACTGGCTTTCACCATGTTCTGGCAATCGTCGAAGTTACCCTTTAGGGCGATGTTAAAGACATTATCTTCCAACACAGTGGTCATCTGGCGGCGCTGTACTTCGGATACCCGTTGATAGGGATGAAGAATAAAGATATCCACGTTGTCACTGTGGCGACAGCCTTCAATCGCAGCCGAGCCGGTGTCACCGGAGGTCGCGCCCATGATCGCGACACGCTGGTTGCGCTTCTTAAGAACATAGTCCAGCAGGTGGCCGAGGAACTGCAGGGCAAAGTCCTTGAAGGCCAGCGTCGGTCCCTGAAACAGTTCGAGAATAAATTCGTTGTGGCCACTTTGAATGAGAGGCGCGATGGCATCGTGACGAAAGGTGCTGTAAGCCTTATCGATCAATTCCCGCAGCGTGTCATCCGGAACCTCTCCGGCCATGAACGGTGACATCACTTTGAAAGCCAGCTCCTGATAGGACAGGCCAGACCAGCTGGCAATTTCTTCCCGGGAAAACTGCGGCAGGGTTTCGGGCACATAAAGACCGCCATCAGTGGCCAAACCGGCCAGTACTGCATCTTCGAAACTCAATACCGGGGCCTGCCCGCGGGTGCTGATATAGTTCACGCTTGATACCTGTGCTGTTTTTGAAACGGAAAACGCTAGCCCAGTGATTCCACACGAATCCTGACAATATCACCCTCGGTCGTGGGCAACTGTTGAATCTTGTCTACCGCTTCATCGAGTTTCTTCACCACGGCGCGGTCGGTGAGGATAATCAGCGGCACATAGTCCTCGCCATCATCTGCCTCTTTCTGGATAACGGCCTCAATACTGATTTTGGCATCACTGAGAATCTGGGTAATTTTTGATAAAACCCCCGGCACATCGCGCGCGGTGATACGCAAATAGTAGGCAGTTTCGACCTCTTCGATAGACAGTACCTTAATATCACTCAACTGATCTGGCTGAAAACCCAGGTGGGGTACCCGATGCTCCGGATCAGCCGTCAGGGTGCGGGCCAGGTCGACAATATCGGCAATCACAGCAGAGGCCGTAGGTTCTGCCCCCGCGCCGGGACCGTAATACAGTGTGGGGCCCACGGCATCACCCTTGACCACCACAGCATTCATTACACCATCGACATTGGCGAGCAGTCGTTTGCGGGGGATCAAGGTGGGGTGAACCCGCAGTTCAATACCACCATTGTTGCGACGGGCAATGCCTAGATGCTTGATCTGATAGCCGAGTTGCCGGGCATAGGCCACATCCTGGGTGTCCAGGTTGCTGATACCCTCGGTAAAGACTTTTTCGAATTGCAACGGGATACCAAAAGCGAGGGAGGCCAGAATAACCAGCTTATGGGCCGCATCGATTCCTTCCACATCAAAAGTCGGGTCAGCCTCTGCATAACCACGCTGCTGAGCCTCCACCAGCACATCGTCAAAGGCGCGGCCCTTGTCCCGCATTTCTGTCAATATAAAGTTGCCGGTGCCATTGACTATCCCCGCCAGCCACTCAATGCGGTTGGCCGAAAGTCCTTCCCTGATCGCCTTGATAATAGGAATGCCGCCTGCGACAGAGGCTTCGAATGCAACGGTGACACCTTTAACCCTCGCGGCATTAAAAATCTCGTTACCGTGCTCGGCGATCAGCGCCTTGTTCGCCGTGACCACATGCTTGCCATGCTCAATGGCATCGAGAATCAGTTCGCGTGCAACCGTGATGCCACCAATCAGCTCCACCAGAATATCGACATCGGGATTGCGGGCAACCGCAAATACATCTTCGGTAACCGGGGTATCGCCGAGCTCGCAAGCGGGATTGGGGCGCCTGCTTGCCACCTGCACTATCTCAATGCGGCACCCCGCTCTGGCATTGATTACGTCACCATTGCGCTGCAACACATTAAATGTGCCACTACCTACTGTTCCGAGGCCACACAGGCCAACTTTTACTGAGTTCAATCGATTTGCCTCGGTGTTAACCGGTTTAATTCGGTGCCAGCTGGGGTAATACCGTTTTGTAGCCCGTGACAGGCACGTTTATATCGCGGTATCACTAAAGCGGCCACCACGATAACCGTTCACTGCGCAAGCGCAGTACTCAAACCAGCAGACTGATAAAGGTTCGCAACCTTAATTGGCAGTAAAGGGACTGTCAATCTACCAGCAATGATTTGGTCACGCCGGTTACCGTTTTAACCATCACTATTTTCATCAAGCCCCATGATTGTCAGCAATTCAGCCGCCGGGCTGTAGCCGGGCAACAAAGCGCCGTCCTCCAGGATCAGGGCCGGGGTACCGGTGATGCCTATTTTCTGACCGAGCAGGAAGTGGCTGGCAACGGGGTTATCCTTGCAGACGTTCTCTGTTATCGGCTGACGGTTTTTCAGGGCAGTGAGTGCGGCCAGCTTGTCTTTGGCACACCATGCAGAAGCTATCTTGCGATAGGAGGGGGAGTCCAGTCCGGCCCTGGGAAAGGCCAGATAGCGAACCTCCACGCCAGCCATGTTCAGCTCGGGTACGGTTTCAATATGAAGTTTGCGGCAATAACCACAATCCACATCGGTGAATACATGAAGAATATAGCGGCGCACATCAGCAGCCGGGAAAACAATCATGTCTTTCGTTGCCAACGAGTCCAGCATTTCCTTGCGCAATTTCGCCGCAGCCAGATCCTTGATCGGCGCGAACATTCCCGGAAGGGCCTGATACATGTCGCCCGTAATAATGTAATCACCGGTTTTATTGGCGTAAAAGAATTGGGTACCGTTAATTCGCACGCGGTAAAGTCCGTCGATGGGCGAAGTTTCCACTGCACCGTATTCCAGATCAGGGCGCGCCTGCTGCAATTTGTCGATGATGGTCTTACGTGTCTCTTCTGACACATCGGCAGCATATGCGTTGGGTAGTAGTATCAGGACAATTATTGTGCCCAGCATTTTTTTTATCATCGCGGATTTCTCTTGTCAGGTTCAGCATGGCTGATCAGGTATTGAGTCTTAATGGCCAAAAGGGTTCACTTACCCTCTCGGGTGGTGTTCTGCATGCAGCGCCTTGATGCGGGTACTGGCTATGTGGGTGTAGATCTGTGTGGTGGAAAGATCACTGTGCCCGAGCAGTAATTGTACCACCCTGAGATCGGCTCCGTGATTCAGCAGATGGGTCGCAAATGCGTGGCGAAGTGTGTGTGGCGACAGGGGTTTTTCAATGCCGGCCTGGCTGGCGTAACCCTTGATTCGATGCCAGAAAGTTTGCCGGGTCATCTGCCGGGCACGGCGACTGGGGAACAGCACATCACTTTGTACAGCGCCCAATATCAGGGGCCGGGCTTCCCGCATGAAGCGCTCCAGCCAACTCATCGCCTCCTCGCCCATGGGCACCATCCGCTCCTTGCCACCCTTACCTGTCACTCTCACCACACCCTGGCGCAGATTGGCCTGATAAAGGGTCAGCCCCACCAGCTCAGAGACCCTTAGGCCCGTAGCATACAGCACTTCCAGCATGGTGCGATCACGCAGACCCAGCAACGAATCGGTATCCGGCTGATTCAACAGCGCCTCCACATCCATTTCTGTAAGGCTTTTTGGGAGCGGACGACCCAACTTGGGGTTTTCCACCATCGCAACGGGGTCTTCGACAAGCCGGTTTTCCCGAAGTAAATAACGGTAGAGTCCCCGCATACAGGATAACTGTCTGGCCGCCGAACGGGCCGACACACCCTGTTCAAAACGGCGGGCAAGGTAGCGCTGCACATCGGCAGCCCCCAACCCGATCAGAGACAAATCCTCCCGCGATGCCCAAATGGCCAGCGCCTCAAGATCGCGTCGATAGGCTTCCAGGGTATTGCGGCTCAGGCCCTTTTCCATCCAGAGGGCATCGAGATAATTGTCTATCAGGTGTTGGTCGATCGATGTCGGCGCCATGAGTTACTCTAACCGGGCTCAATGCATGGAACAATCATCAAAAATTACAGACAATCCTGAAAGCAACTTTTAACCATAAAAAAAGGCACCAACCTGTGGTGCCTTTTTGCATTGAGGAATGAACTCAGTTGAGCTTTTCCTTGATACGTGCAGCCTTGCCCGACAGTTCGCGCAAGTAGTAAAGTTTGGCTTGGCGCACATCACCACGACGCTTGACCTGCACACTCTCAACCAGCGGGCTGAAAGTCTGGAAGGTCCGCTCAACGCCAACACCATTGGAAATTTTGCGAACAGTGAATGCAGAATTCAATCCACGATTGCGCTTGCCAATCACCACACCCTCAAATGCCTGCAGGCGCTCGCGGGTGCCCTCTTTAACCTTGACCTGAACAACGACTGTATCGCCTGGGGCAAACGGTGGCAGTTGTTTGCTCATTTGTTCTGTTTCAATCGCAGTAATAATCGAATTTTTGTTACTCACGGTTTGCTCCTCAGCTTTTGTTGGTTGGTGGCATGCCACCTTTTTGAGTAGCGTCGCACAGAGAGGAAAACGACTCAGTCACTTTCATCTGCCGACTCTTTGACAATCCTGTCCATTAACTGTTGTTGCTCGTCACTGAGCACCAGCTTTTCCAGCAGTTCCGGGCGCCGCTGCCAGGTTCTGTACAACGACTGTTTTAACCGCCACTGCCGTATTTTTTCATGGTTGCCAGACAGTAACACTTCTGGCACTTTAAAATCCTGATACTGCTCCGGCCGCGTGTAATGGGGGCAGTCCAGCAGACCATCGGCAAAGGAATCCTGATCTGCCGAGTCCTCATGCCCCAATGCGCCGGGCAGTTGCCGAATCAATGCATCAAGCACCACCATGGCGGGCAGCTCACCGCCACTGAGCACGTAGTCCCCGATGGACCACTCCTGATCCACTTCCAGCTGGATCAATCGCTCATCAACCCCTTCATAACGCCCGGCAACCAGTATCAGATCACCCTGTGCTGCCAACGCATTAACACCAGTCTGATCCAGCACACGGCCTTGGGGAGAGAGGTACACCACTGTGGCCGGGCCCCCTATCCATGTACGTGCGACGTCGATGGCCTTGCGCAAAGGCTCGATCATCATCACCATTCCAGGACCGCCACCGTAAGGGCGGCTATCTACTGTCTGGTGCCTGTCACTGGTGTGGGTTCTCGGATTGAAAAACGCCACTTCCAGCAAGCCCTGCCTGATTGCCCTACTGCTGATACCGTAGTCGGTGAGGGCAGCAAACATTTCGGGGAAAAGTGTAACCAGTGCTACTTTCATGGCCGGTTAACCTTTGGGCTATCCCCCCGATTATTAAAAAGCCGGATCCCAGTCCACCTCTATCTTGCCGGCGCCGAGATCAACGTTTAATACAAATTGATCTATGTAGGGAATCAACCGCTCTTCCTGATCCAGGCTCTTGCCATCCCCTTTCACAACCAGCACATCATTGGCACCGGTTTCCATCAGGGAGTCGACGATGCCAAGCCTGACGCCCTGAGAGGTCACAACAAGCATCCCTTCAAGCTGGTGCCAATAATATTGGCCATCAGCAAGAACCGGCAGTTGCGCTTTTGCCACGCAGATGTCCCGCTGGCAATAAGCTCTGGCCTGATCTCTGTCGTCAATCTCCGCCAGGTGAACCATCAGTCCCTTGGCAGTGGAACGCTGTTCTGTGACCTTCAATTTCTGCCAATGATCAGCAATCTTCAGCCACCAGGGTTGGTAATCAAAAATGTTACCGCCCGGCTCGGTGAAGGAGTGAATTTTTACCCAACCCTTCACACCATGAACTGCCGTTATGCGCCCGACGACCACTGGGTCAATCGGGTCCACACTTTGCTGGGCGCTCATGGTCTTAGTCTTATCAGGCTTGCTTGGCTGCTTCTTTCACTAACTGGGAAACGCGATCAGACAACATGGCGCCTTCGCTCACCCAGTGTTGCACACGATCCACATCCACTCGCAGACGCTCTTCGAGGCCACGGGCAACCGGGTTAAAAAAACCGATGCGTTCGATGTAACGACTATCACGGGCCCTGCGGCTGTCAGTGACATGTATATGATAGAACGGACGCTTTTTTGAGCCTCCGCGAGCCAGACGAATTGTTACCATGAAAACTCTCTTCTGTATTTAGTTTCAAATTACAGCCGGTCGATCCCTCATCACTCAGGAACAAGACCACGCCCGGTCTCTCGAACAGGCACCTGTGAAAGGCGCGGGATTATAGCGAAAACACGCAACCGTGTATAGCTGGAAAGTATAGTGGGGAAAAGCTCTATCCGGAGGCGGGATTCAGCGCTTGGAGAGACCCCGCTAAAAGGGGAATTTCCCACCGCCTGGTGGCATTCCGCCCCCCATACCACCGCCAGTAGGCATGTTGCCTGCCATGCCGCGCATCATCTGCTGCATGCCTTTGCCTTTCATTTTTTTCATCATCTTGCCCATCTGCTTGTGCTGTTTGAGCAGGCGATTCAGATCCTGAAGGTTGGTGCCGGACCCTACCGTTATCCGCCGCTTGCGGGAACCATTCAGCAAGTCGGGGTTTCGCCTTTCCGCAGGCGTCATGGAGTTGATAATGGCCTCCATACGTGAAAACTGCTTCCCCATATTGGCTTGCTCAACCATCTGGCTCATATTGCCCATGCCGGGCAGCTTATCAAGCAGGCCTGAAAACCCGCCCAGGTTCTTCATTTGCTGGAGTTGATCGCGCAGATCATTCAGATCAAACCGTTTGCCCTTGGCAACTTTTTTAGCCAACTGCTCTGCTTTTTTACGGTCGACTTTCTGTTCGACATCTTCGATCAACGACATCATGTCGCCCATGCCGAGAATCCGCGAAGCGATCCGGTCCGGGTGGAACGGCTCTAAGGCATCGGTTTTTTCACCAACACCGAGGAATTTGATCGGCTTGCCGGTTACCTGGCGAACAGAGAGTGCCGCCCCGCCCCGGGCATCGCCGTCCACTTTGGTCAAAATCACCCCCGTCAGGGGCAGTGCTTCGTTAAATGCCTTGGCGGTGGCAACCGCATCCTGACCAATCATTGCATCAATGACGAACAGGGTTTCCACCGGCGACAGTGCTTTGTGTAGCTGCCGGATTTCAGTCATCAGCGCATCATCAATATGCAGGCGGCCAGCCGTGTCCACCAGTAATACATCGATAAATTTTACTTTCGCCGCCTGAACCGCATTGCGTGCAATATCGACAGGTTTCTGATCAGCATGGCTGGCAAAAAACTCAACCCCCACTTCCGACGCGAGAGTTTCCAGCTGTTTAATGGCGGCCGGCCGGTAGATATCGGCACTCACCACCATGACTTTTTTCTTTTCCCGCTCCTTGAGATAGCGGGCCAATTTGGCCACGGAGGTGGTTTTACCTGCACCCTGTAGACCGGCCATCAATACGACAGCCGGCGGCTGCGCAGCCAGATTGAGTGACTCGTTACTGTCACCCATCACATGTTCAAGCTCGGACTGAACGATTTTCAGGAACTGTTGACCGGGATTGAGGCTGCTGCCAACCTGCTGGCCCAGCGCCCTCTCCTTGACACCTTCCACAAAGGTTTTGACAACCGGTAGCGCCACATCCGCTTCCAGCAGTGCCATACGCACTTCACGCAGGGTTTCCTGAATATTATCTTCTGTCAGGCTGGCCTTCCCAGAGATTTTTTTCAGGGAAGCCGATAAACGATCACTGAGATTTTCAAACATTGCCATGGGATTTATTTCGTCTTCACCTTATTTACAGGTGTAGCAGTATAACTGAAAGCACCCGAGTTTTGGGACGGCCTCTTTTCGCTATCCGCTATCTGTGACACACTTTGTCACCTGTTTAAATAGTCACCCCATTATGCTTACAGCTTCTGCCGCCATCGCCCTGTATATCTGCGCGACCCTATTCCAGGCGCTTCAGCTTCGCAAGCATCCCAACTTGCAGCTATCTTCTCTGCAGCTGATTGCCGCTCCTGCATTGGCCCTGCACGGATACACCAGTGCACACTGGATCTTCAGTGACGCCGGTCTCGATTTCGGGCTGTTCCCCATGACCAGCGCCATCATCTTCACCATCAATCTGATTGTTCTTCTCAGTAGTCTCCGAAAACCGGTTCACAGTCTTTTTCTGATCCTTTTCCCTCTGGCGGCACTGATCCTGGCATTGACCCTCCTGATCGGCAGCAGCGCCCCCTTGAGAGAGACTGTGTCTTTACCCATCGGGGCACATATCTTCTTTTCCATTGTGGCCTACAGCCTGCTGACCATCGCTGCGTTTCAGGCGATTTTTATCGCCCTTCAAAACTGGCGGCTGCGCCACAGGCACCTCGGCAGCTGGCTACAGATAGTCCCTCCTTTGCAAACCATGGAAGCATTGCTGTTTGAGGTGCTGTGGGCCGGCTTTGGTCTGTTGACTTTGTCACTGATTACGGGATTTCTGTTTTTTGAGGATTTCTTTGCCCAGCACTTGATTCACAAAACGGTTTTCACTCTTTTTGCCTGGCTGTTTTATGGCATTTTATTGTGGGGGCGACACATCAAGGGATGGCGGGGCAATACAGCCATTCGCTGGACCCTGGTAGGCTTCAGCGCCATGGTGCTGGGCTACTGGGGAAGCAAGTTTGTCCTGGAGGTGATTCTGCGCTGAAAGACGGCCGCCCTTTGTGCCGAGGATAATTTGATACCGGTCCAACCCCCAAGCCCGGCTTACCGCAGAGCCTGACAGCAAGATATGGTTGCCAAGCACAGCAAACTTCTTCAACATACCCTGCCTTAGGTGAATACGAGGTTCCCCCCCCGTTGGACGATACCCCTCTCTGGCTACTATTTAGCGTACTAGCTGGCCTCCTTCTCTTATCCGCTTTTTTCTCCGGCTCTGAAACAGCCATGATGTCACTGAACCGTTACAGGTTGAAACATCTGAGAAAACGACATCTCGGTGCCCGCAAGGCCTACAAGCTGCTAAAACGTCCTGACCGCCTGATCGGTATTATCCTGATCGGCAATAACATGGTGAATATCCTCGCTTCCGCGATCGCCACGGTCATTGCTCTGCGTCTTTACGGCGATGCAGGCATCGCCATCGCCACCTTACTGCTCACGCTGGCGATACTGATTTTTTCCGAGGTCACACCAAAAACAATGGCGGCACTGCACCCGGAAGGAATTGCCTTTACTGCCAGCCACATCCTCAGGCCGCTGTTATTTGTCTTTTATCCGCTGGTCTGGCTGGTGAACCACCTCTCCAACGGCCTACTCAGATTGCTGGGCGTGAATACTACCAAGTCCCTTGATGTGAGCCTCAGCAAAGAGGAAATTCGTACTGTCGTAGACATCTCCAGTGAAAATATCCCCGACCATCAGGATATGCTGATCAATATTCTGGACCTTGAAACGGTCTCCGTGAATGACATCATGGTGCCACGCAATGAAATTGTAGGCTTGGACCTTGAACTGGAAGTTGATCAACTATTAACCACAATCATCAATTCCGGCTACACCCGTCTGCCTGTCTATGTGGGCAACATGAATAATGTATTGGGCATTATTCATGTAAAAACTATCGCCAGACTGCTGCGCTCAGGCAGTGACAGCCTGACCAAAGAGGCCATCAAGCGATTTACCCGGGAACCCTACTTTGTCCCTGAAAACACACCACTCAACAAACAATTGGTGAATTTTCAACAGGCCAAACGCCGAATCGGTCTGGTGGTGGATGAGTATGGTGAAATTGAGGGGCTGGTCACAATGGAGGATATACTGGAGGAGATCGTCGGCGATTTCACCACGAACAGGGCAGAGGACGAACAGGAGGATATCGTCGCCCTGGACAAGAGGATGTTTGACATTGACGGGTCAGCCACCATCCGTGATATAAACAAGGCAAATTCGTGGGATTTGCCAACAGATGGCCCAAAGACAATTAACGGACTGATTCTGGAACACCTGGAAAGCATCCCCGACGGCAACGTGAGTTTTACCATTGGTCGCTATCAGTTTGAAACACTGGAACTGAGTGAAAAAATGGTAGTAAAGGTTCGTGTTAAACAGCGCATAACGCTTCATTCAGGAAACGGTGAACCGGACGATGATGACGAAGATTAAACTCAATCGACAAAATATTCCCGATTACTAGGCAAACGGATTATTTTTACAACCCCGTTCAGCAGCTTTTGCAATTACCTCCAGTCGCTCATCATCGTCCATCAATAACCAGTCACGAATTTCTCTGGCTGTGCGGTGACAGCCGATACACACGTCATCATGATCCAGCGCACAGACAGAAATACAGGGGGAAGAAATCGTTGCTATCATGGGTACGCCTAAAACGTTTGCCTCTCTAATTCGGCAATTATCGAGCCGGCAGGCGTGAAATTGCAAGCTACCTGGATGCCGGCCTCAGATCAGAACAGTCCGGATACACCAGACGGATCCTGGCATCGAGGGAAATGTTGAGGAAATCGGCCAACACCACCAACGAAAAGCCCCAGATACGGTAATCGTCATAGATAAAACAGGGCATATTGAGCGCATAATCCGGACCGACAAAGTAATCGACTGTCAGGTTCGACGGGTCCAGAAAATAAGACACCGGGACTTCAAAAACAGCATCCAGCTCCTCGGGATTGGCGATTAGCACCAAGTCGGGCTCAATAAGCCCCACATAGGGCTTCACCCGCATCAACTGGCGAGTTCGATTGACCGGCAACCCGGCAATGACCTGTACCTGGTGCGGAGACAAATCAATTTCCTCCCGGGTCTCCCGCAATGCCGTCACCAGTAGGTCTTCATCTCCCGGTTCCCACTTGCCACCGGGAAATGCCACTTCTCCCCGGTGTGAATTCAGGTGCTCTGCCCGTTTGGTAAATATAATTTTTGGGTTTGCCGGCTCACGGGTCAGGGCAACCAGAATGGCCGCTTCGACCCCCTCCACCCCAAAGGGTCTGATTCGGTCAACCGGCATAGTATTTAAACGTTCGGTAATCCGTTTTAGCATAACCCTGTTATCCTACTCCCATCGGCATCTGTTGCCGAAAATGTTATTTTCCAATGCAAAGTAAAAGTGTCTATGAATTTTTGCGGTCAGTGTGGCAAACCGGTCAACTTCAAGGTTCCCACCGGAGATAATCGAAAACGCCATGTCTGTGGACATTGCGACACCATTCACTACCAAAACCCCCGAGTGATATCGGGCTGCATTCCTATGGTTAATGACAGAGTATTGCTGTGCAAACGGGCCATTGAGCCCCGTTACGGTATGTGGACCCTGCCAGCCGGTTTTTTGGAAAATGGGGAAACAGTGCTTCAGGGTGCACTGCGGGAATGCTGGGAAGAAGCATTGGCAAAACTGAGTGAGCCTGTGCTGAGCGGGATCTACGATATCCCTCATATCAATCAGGTTTATATCCTGTATCGGGGGTCGCTACACAACCGTAGTTACGGTGCCGGGGACGAATCGCTGGACGTCAGGTTGTTCAGTGAGGCCGATATTCCCTGGGAGGAGCTGGCTTTCCCCGTGATTACCACTGCGTTGAAGCATCATTTTGCAGATTTAAAACAGGGCCTGTCAATCATACACACCGACGTGATCACATCGAGACTTCGCTCCCTCACTAACGCTGCAGACTAGAGGTCGAACTCCGCCAATTGCCATACGTCGTAGGCCGGTTCTTCATAGGGATGAGCACTGATCAGCGCACGGATCGCCTGTTTTATCGCGGCATCATCACAAACCAGTTCAACACGATACTCTGCCTCTTCAGACAGGCTACCCACCTTTCCCAGATAAGGAATGCTACCGGCAAGTGGACGGAACTGGCCGATACCCAACACCTGCCAGCAGCAATTCTCATATTCGCCAATTTTGCCTGCTCCAGTGGCGAAAACAGCCTGTTTAACCGATTCCAGATGCTCGATAGGTACATAGAAAACCAGCTTATACATTGAGCTCCCTGTTATCAGGATAGCGACGCGCGATGAAATGAGTCACTTGATGATCTGGCGCGCATTGTCCAAATAAACCTGACCTTGTTTTTTGACAGTTTCAGGGGCTGAGCGCTCTGAAGCGAGGTGTACCGCTTCAAGGGGTTCCGCTAAGGCAGCGAGCTCGGCCTTGATCTTGGCCAATGCATTTTCCAGCGTGTAGGTGAGCATATGCACTTCATGCATATCCTGTGGCGACAGATGCTCCTGCTGAATAAGACCTTCAAGCTTGCCGTTGTACTCGGAAAAATTGGCCACCGCCTGAGCCAGGGTATCAGCAGGCAATCCTTTGAAGTGCTCAGGGCGGTCCTCTGCCGCCACAACAACACCACTTGCCAGAAATGAAAGTAAAAGAATAAGAGCAGGTTTTAACCGGAACATGTTTTTCCTCGGAGTTAACGCCATATTTGGTGGAAATACCGTGATTAAGTCTGCTTTTCGGGGAACTTCTCAACCCCATTCAGCAGCTGCCGGCAGGTGATCTGGCCGACCAACTTACCCTTATCAACAACCGGGCAGCGACGAAAACCACGCTTCATCATTTGCTGGGCCACATCGACAATATCGGCCTGAGACGTGACTGTAAAAACATCGTGCGTCATCACATCACGTACCGGGCCAACACTGCTTTCCTGATTATATCTGGCACCCAAGATGGCCTTTAAACAGTCCGTTTCGGACAGCACACCCACCAGGTTATTGTCATCATCCACCACACACAACCCGGAAATTTTATTGCTGACAATCAAGTCAATGGCGACGAACAAATCATCCCGTTGATTAACTTTAACTGGGTTGCGAAGCATGTAATCTTTCAGTTCTACCGAGTTCAGCATAAACAGAAGCCTTTTATCCACTACTGTTTTTAGCTTAATAGAGAATCAGGTAACCGGAAACCTTTTGTTGCCACAAAAATGCTGCTCACCGACACGGGACAAGCTGAGGAATACCCGGCGGATCAACAACCAAACGGATGGCGCAGGACAATCGTTTCTACCCGATCCGGACCCGTCGAAATAATATCCACTGGGGTGTGGAGAATCGTTTCAATACGGGCGATATAGGCGCGGGCATTGTCGGGCAGCTCTTCGAGGGATCTGATGCCAATGGTCGATTCATGCCAACCGGGTAGCTCTTCATAAACGGGAACCAGTTTTTCGTAATCATCCGCGTGACTCGGGGTGATCACTTCATTGCCGCTGGCATCCTGATAAGCGATACACACCTTTATGGTTTCAACACCGTCAAGCACATCGAGCTTGGTCAGACAGATACCGGAAACAGAATTGATACGAATAGCCTGTTTCAAAGCCACAGCGTCAAACCAGCCACAGCGTCGCTCACGACCGGTAGTCGCGCCAAACTCATGGCCCTTCTCGCCCAGGTGTTTGCCGACCGTATCAAACAGCTCGGTGGGAAACGGGCCTGAGCCTACCCGGGTGGTGTAGGCCTTTGTGATACCCAGCACATAATCGAGATACAGCGGGCCAAAACCACTGCCTGTGGCCGTACCACCGGCAGTGGTATTCGAAGATGTAACATAGGGATAGGTGCCGTGATCAATATCCAACAGTGAGCCCTGAGCCCCTTCGAACAGAATATTGTCACCCGCTTCGCGAGCATCGTGCAGCAACCCGGTCACGTCCGCCAGCATGGGTGCCAGCTCATCCATCCAGGTAATCGATTGCCGCAGGGTTTCTTCATAGCTGACGGGCTGTTCATGATAGTAGTCCGTGAGCATAAAGTTGTGGTATTCCATCAGACTTTTCAATTTGGTGGCAAACAGCTCACGATTGAATAATTCGCCAAGGCGGATACCCCTTCGCGCCACTTTATCCTCGTAAGCCGGACCGATACCACGCCCGGTGGTACCTATTTTGGCGTCGCCCCTGGCGCGTTCACGTGCCTGATCCAGCGCCATGTGGATCGGCAAGATTAATGGGCAGGCAGGGGACAACCGAAGGCGGTCCCGGACAGGTACGCCTTTATCTTCCAGCTCACAGATTTCATGCAACAATGCCTCTGGAGACAACACCACGCCATTGCCAATCAGACAGGTCACATTATTCCTGAGGATACCTGAAGGTATCAGGTGAAGAACCGTTTTTTTACCTTCAATGACCAGGGTATGGCCGGCATTGTGGCCACCCTGAAAACGGGCTACCACAACCGCTTGATCAGTCAACAGATCGACAATCTTGCCTTTGCCTTCATCGCCCCACTGGGTGCCCAGCACCACGACATTCTTTCCCATGTGTATATCTAACCCTGATAGTGATGGTCAAACTGCAGTTATTTTATAGGTGCCATCCAGCCAAACCAGCTGGCGATCACAATGTAATTCCTGATAATCCGGCTCTTGGCCCGGAAAGCCACAGACCACCCGCTCGCCATTGGAGCGTAACGCTGCTACGGCTTTTCGCCAACCGAGCTCATCACTAACAGGGGCAAAAATACCACCTGCCACCGCCCCGGACAACGCAACCCTGGCCAACGACTGTAAACTCATATTAAAGCCGGTAGCCGGCCGGGAACGACCGAAGCCTTTACCGACATGATCATAGCGCCCGCCATTGCCGATGGCCTGACCAAGCCCCTGATCATAGGCGGCAAACACGATACCCGTATGATAGTGGTAGCCACGCAACTCACTCAAATCGAGATAGAGCACCAGATCGGGGAAGCTTTCGCTGAGCGCACTGACAACCGCCTGCAGCTCATCCAGCGCCAGCTCCACTTCGGCCGGCGCCTCAGCAAATACTTCACGGGCGCGATCCAATACGGAAGCATCACCTGCAAGCCCGACCAGAGCACGGATCATCAGCGCAATTTCTGCATTATCCAGGCACTTCCCGAGCCAGACATCGAGTTCAGGGACCGCTTTACGCTGAAGCAGATCAAATAACTCGGCTTCGCGATCAGCTGACAGTTCAGCCGCTTCAAGCAGGCTGGCATATATCCCCACATGGCCGAGGTCGAGCTGTGGTGTGCCGAGCCCGGCGAGACGCAAAGTCTCCACCATCAAACTGATCACCTCGATATCTGCCTCGAGCCCTGACTCACCATAAAGCTCAACACCAATCTGGATTGGAGAACGACTCTCCAGAGCCTGCTTCGGCCGAGTATAGAGAACTGTTCCTGCATAACAAAGGCGACTGGGGCCATTGCGCCGAAGACTGTGGGCATCCATACGACTGGTTTGGGGAGTCATATCGGCACGAACACCCATCATTCGACCACTGATCTGATCCGTCACCTTAAACGTCATCAGATCGAGATCCGAACCGGTTCCACTGAGCAGCGATTCCGTGAACTCCACCAGCGGCGGGATGACCAGGTCGTAACCCCAGCAGTGATACAAATCCAGCACCTGTCGGCGCAACCGCTCAATCTGTAGCGCCTGATTGGGAAGTATTTCTTCAATGCCATCAGGCAACAACCAGCGATCAGCAACAGTCATCATGACTACCCGTTAATAAAATACAAAGTTCCGGCTCCAAGCAACATACTGAACAAGCCCATCATTCTCATGCTGCGGTCATCAACCTGTGCCAGTAATGCTGCCATATTGCGCCATCGCCCCGGTGCCAGAAAAGGCATGACGCCCTCCAGCACCAACATCAGACAAAACGCCTTGGCTAAATCTACCCACATACAATCGCCCTGCCAGTCACAAAAAAACCGGGCGATCCCGGTCGTGGCATTTTATCACCCCATTTGGCGCACTGCTGCACTTTTTGCCAATCTGACAAAAGCAGCACTCCGCTGGGGGCCATGCAGCGACCCCCCGATACAGATTATTTCCCCTGCTGACTGTTCAGATAGCGGAAGAAATCGCTCTCCGGATCAACCAACAGCACATCACCCTTACTGTTAAATGACTCTGTATAGGCCTTTAAACTGCGCTGAAACGCATAGAACTCGGGGTCCTTGCTAAACGCCGAGGCATAAGTCGCGGTAGCCTCGGCATCGCCCTCACCTCTCGACTCCTCGGCTTCACGATAGGCGTTGGCCATAAGAATCGTGCGTTGCCGGTCGGCATCTGCACGGATTTTTTCTGCCGCTTCAACACCCCTCGAACGAAGCTCCCGGGCCTCTTTTTCACGCTCGGCTTTCATCCGGCTGAACACTTGTCCTCTCACTTCAGAGGGCAGGTCAATTCGTTTGACTCTGACGTCAATTATCTCTATGCCCAATGATAAGCGAACCGTGGCATTCAGGCCGATTTTGATATTTTCCATCAAGGCATCGCGCTCTCCAGATACCACCTCGTGAAGTGTCCGCTCACCAAACTGGTTGCGCAGTCCGTCGTTTACGCGGCTGGACAGCCGATTATGCGCCACGGCCTCATCACCACCGGTGGATTTATAGTAGGTATCTACATCAACAATCCGCCATTTTGTGTAAGCATCCACAATCAGGCGCTTTCTCTCAGAAGTAAAAAAACTGGATGACTCGGCATCAAGTGTCAACACCCGCGCGTCAAACTTGCGGATTTTCTCGGCAAAGGGAATTTTCACATGGAGACCCGGTTTGATATCGACATCAATCAAGCGGCCAAATCTCAATTTGACGGCCCTTTCAGTCTCGGAAACCACATAAAGGGAGCTGCTCATCAATAGCAGAACGGCTGCCAGCAGCACCAGCAAACCTGTTGATCGATTAGTCATTAGCGTACCTCCCTTCGGGGAGTAGAGGAATTTTCCTGCCGGATACGATTCATGACTTCATCGGCAATGCTGTTCAAATCACTGCTCCTCAAGGTGGCCGGCTGACTGGCGGCAGCACCTTTCTCCACAATTTTATCCAGCGGCAGATACAACATATTATTGCCGCCCTCCACGTCGACCAGGACTTTGGAACTGCGCGTCATGACCTGTTGAACCGAATCCAGGTAGAGCCGCTGCCGGGTCACTTCCGGCGCTTTTTGGTATTCTGTTAACAGCGCCTCAAAACGCCGCGTTTCACCCTGCGCCTCAGCCACCACTTGTTCACGGTAGGCCAGCGCCTCTTCAATCATACGCTGCGCTTTACCCCTAGCCTCAGGAATAACACCGTTGGCATAGGATTGCGCTTCATTAACCAGCCGCTCCTGATCTTCACGGGCCTTAATCACATCATCGTAGGCAGCTTTTACTTCAGCGGGCGGCTTGGCCTCCTGGATGTTGATTTTCCGCACGAGAATGCCAGCATCATAACTGTCGAGATACTGCTGCAGCCGGATTTTGACATCATCACCGACTTTTTCACGGCCACTGGAGACCACATCATTCAACAGGGTACTCCCAACCACATGGCGCAAGGCACTGTCTGATGCATGGCGCAAACTGACTTCAGGATCTTTAACATTCAACACAAAGGCTTTGACATCGTTGACGTTATACTGAACAACCAACGGCAACTCGACGATATTTTCATCCAGCGTGAGCATTTGGCCCACCGACGTGTACTGACGTTCTTCCGTGACCCGCACTTTGGTGACACGATCAATCAGAGGCGGATTCCAGTGCAGCCCGGATCCAACGGTGTCCAGATATTTGCCTAGGCGCAGCACTACAGCCTGCTCTTTCTCATCCACCTGATAGAAACCAAACAGCCCCCAGCCAATTACCAAAACAGCGAGGACAACTGCAATCAAACCACCACTGGAACCGTTATTGCCACCATCAGCGGAGCCACCGAACAACTTGCTGAAGCGGGCACGCAGCTTATTGAGCGCCTCATCGAGATCAGGTGGGCCGTCGCCTGAGTTATTGGTGCCCCAGGGATCTTTACCACCACCAGGCTCATTCCAGGCCATATGTTTCTCCGTAGACTCAAGGGTTATTCGCGACCGACGATTGTACCAAGCCACCATTTAAATGCCATGCTTAAGGCAAGCAATATGGCGAAAACAAATCGTTATCTATGAAGCCAGAGGAAACAAAATACGCGACACAACAAATGACATACGGTCAGTGAGGTCTGGTGAGGGAGGGACTTTGACAGGGTTGCCATTGCAAATCGTCGGGCGTCAGCTGCTCAGATTGCAACAGACGGTAAAAATCGGGCCTTGGCATGCAGATTTCTACCAGCATGTTGCCATTATCCGACGGGGACTCTGCAAGCACTGCCTTGCGCTCGTACAGCATGGCACGCAAACGACCCATAGTGGGCAACAATCGGTAAGTATCATGGACAATATCGTTGCTCAGCAATGATGCAATCGCTTGAGCCAAAAGATCAAAACCCTGGCCAGTTTGCGCCGACAGCCAGACGGCTACCGGCTTACCTGCCTCATCAAAATCCAGGCGGGGCGCGGGGTTCTCCAACAAATCAATTTTGTTGTAGACCATTAAAGTCGGCAGCTCCAGAGCGTCTATCTCGCCCAGCACCTCATTCACTCGCGCAATGTTGGTCGACCGCTCATCGCTGTGCGCATCAACCACATGCAACAGTAAAGACGCACTTGCTGCTTCTTCCAGCGTCGCCCGAAAAGCCTCGACCAGTTTGTGTGGCAAATGACTGATAAAACCGACGGTGTCCGCCAGCACAACTGGACCAAAGCCATTGACCTCAAGACGACGCATAGTCGGATCGAGTGTGGCAAACAGCTGATTGGCAACAAAGACCTCCGCATTCGAAAGCCGATTGAACAGTGTGGACTTTCCCGCATTGGTGTAACCCACCAGCGATATGGTTGGCATCTCCGCTCTCAGCCGCGATCGGCGACCCTGATCCCGTTGTCGGCGAACTTTGTCCAGACGGCCGAGAATAGACTTAATTCTGTTGCGCAATAAGCGGCGGTCTGTTTCCAGCTGGGTTTCGCCCGGCCCTCTCAGCCCAATACCACCTTTCTGCCGCTCCAGGTGAGTCCATCCACGAACCAGCCGAGTAGACATATGCTGCAACTGTGCAAGCTCAACCTGCAACTTACCTTCGTGGGTACGCGCACGCTGGGCAAAGATGTCGAGAATCAGGCCGGTGCGATCAAGCACTCTGCATTTTAGTGCAGCCTCGAGATTGCGCTCCTGGCTGGGTGAGAGATTGTGGTTAAAAATAACCAACTCCGCGCAGGTTTGTTGGACAAGCTCCGCCAGCTCATCCAGCTTCCCCTTGCCCACAAAGTACTTGGGATGAGGGGCATTGCGCTGTCCTGCCACCAATGCAACAGGATCACCACCGGCGGAGAGCACCAGTTCTTCGAATTCTCTGGGATCTTCAGGCTCATGTTCAGTGCCAAGAATCAAATGCACCAGAATAGCGGTTTCACCGGATTTGGGGCGATCAAAAAACAATCAGCACTCCACTCACTCAGAGGGATCCATCGAGTCATCTGCAGCCATCGGCAGGCGTACCGGCCGCGAAGGAACAATCGTGGAAATCGCGTGTTTGTAGACCATTTGACTGACCGTATTTTTCAACAGCACGACAAACTGATCAAATGATTCAACCTGGCCCTGCAGCTTGATGCCATTGACCAAAAAAATAGATACGGGAATACGCTCTTTGCGCAACACATTCAAAAAAGGGTCTTGTAGATTATGCCCTTTTGACATTGTTATTCTCCTCAACAAAGGAATAAAAAAACGCCGAAAAACAAAGACTTAAAATAAAATATACTCGGCGAAACCAGCGTCCATACTAAAGGGGATTCATCATACTATCGGTCTTGCTTTTTGTATATGGGTCTCTTTTCAAGGATTTTCAAGCACTCCGAAAGCAAAGATGGCATCTTTTCTGGCTGCCCAGCTTCTGAATCAATAAAAACCTGCTCCAATGCCGGCCAGTTGCGCAACCAAGTCAGTTGTCGCTTGGCTAATTGACGAGTGGCCGCCTGGGCCATATTTGCCATGGCGGGATAATCGATCTCTCCTGAAAGGTATTGCCACATCTGCCGGTAGCCCACAGCGCGCATTGACGGCAGATCGGGATGCAGGTCACCTCGCCGGTACAGCTCTCTGACTTCTTCTTCAAAACCCTGCGCCAGCATTATCTCAAATCGCTGGGCAATACGCCGATGAAGCAGCGCCCGGCAATGGGGGAAAAGCCCGATCTGAGTCAACTGGTATCGCTGAGCAATGGGATCGATCTCACTGCCTGCGCTGGCCTGCTCGCGCTTGAATTGCGAGAGGGTTTTACCGGTAGTGCGATAAACTTCAAGTGCTCGCTGAATGCGGCGAGAATGATTGGGGTGCAGCAGTTTTGCTGTTTCAGGATCTACGGCTGCTAACAACTCGTGCATAAAAGGCCAGCCTCGCCGAGCGGCCTCATCTTCAATCTCGGCACGAATGGCGGGGGCTGCAGGCGGCATATTCCCCAACCCGTCGAGCAGCGACTTGAAGTACAACATGGTGCCGCCCACCAGTAAGGGAATTCGCCCCGCAGCACTGATCTCTGCCATAGCCTGACGGGCATCCCGTGCAAACTCAGCCGCCGAATACGCTTCAGACGGATCTCTAATATTGATCAAGCAGTGCGGCACCGCCGCCAATTGATCTGCTGGAGGTTTGGCAGAGCCAATATCCATACCCCGGTATATCAGTGCGGAGTCCACACTGATTAACTCCACCGGCAAATGCTCTCGCAAGGCGATGGCCAGATCCGTTTTACCTGTGGCCGTTGGCCCCATCAGAAAAATCGCTGGCGGTAGCGTTTCAATCATTTACGTTACACCGCATACCAAATGGGAGAACCTGACGAATATCCGTCAGTGAGAGCAACTGCATCAACAGACGATCGACACCGAGAGCAACTCCGGCGCATGCAGGCAAACCCGCTTCCATGGCATCCAGAAGCTGAAGATCAACCGGCATGGCTGGCTTTCCGGCCGCTGTCCGCAAAGCCAGATCTGATTCAAAACGGGAGCGCTGCTCTACAGCATCTGTCAGCTCATAGTAACCGTTGGCCAGCTCCATTCTGTTCAGGAAAGCCTCAAAGCGTCGCGCCACGGGAACACCTGAGAAATCCTCTCCTCTACAGGCCAAAGCGGCCTGACACAAAGGATAGTCATAAACAAAAACCAGTCCATCGGGGAGTGTCGGCTCGACGCCAAGACTGAACAGAAGATCGAGGCAGCTGTTTCTACTGACCGCAGTAAAGTCACTTCCCGAAAGCGCTGTAGCTTCCTGCTGCAGCACCTCAAGGGATGCTGTATGAGGATCCAGCCCGATGTTCTTCTGAAAAATCTCACGGCAGGACACCTTGATGGGTTCAGTCACTACCCCCAACTCACCCAACAATGAGGACACCTCGTCAATCAGGTCGTGCTCATCCCAACCGGGCCGATACCACTCGAGGAGTGTGAACTCGGGGCTGTGACGCCGACCAGACTCATCATCACGGAAGGCCTTCCCCAAATAATAAATACCGCCACTGCCAGCGGCGAGCAGGCGCTTCATTTGATATTCGGGGGAACTCTGCAGATAGTGGCGCCGACCATTCAGCTCTGCCGGAATCGAATCGATATTGAGATCCGTGACACCGGTTTTTGCCAATACCGGCACATCCACTTCCCAGATGCCGCGAAAGCTGAAGAAGTGGCGTATGGCCGCCATCAGCTCAGCACGACGGCGAAGCGTTTCAAGTGTCGCCGTCGGTTGCCAGTCAGCCATTCCACTTCCTCAACAATTGATGTTTGCCAAAGCCGACAGCATCAACAGCAGAAGGGGTGACCAACGCCACCCCTTTACTATGCATAAACGCGCCGAAAACAGGGCAATCAGGCTCTACTGAGATATTCCCCGGTGCGAGTATCCACCCGCACAACATCGCCAATATTGAGGAATAAAGGCACTTTGACCACAGCACCGGTTACCAGTTTGGCGGGCTTGGTACCCCCCTGGGCGGTGTCCCCCTTCAGGCCCGGATCGGTCTCGACAATTTCCAGCTCCACATGATTGGGTGGCGTCACTGCCAATGGCTGACCGTTGAACAGGGTAACCATCACGGTATCCTGCTCTCTCAACCACTGCACAGCATCGCCTAGGGTTTTACCATCTGCCTGATACTGCTCAAAGGTATCCGGCTCCATGAAATGATAGTGCTCGCCATCATTGTAGAGATACTGCATGTCGCGGTCCGACACATCAGCGGCCTCCAGCGAATCACTGGAGCGAAAAGTCCGCTCCCAGACCCGACCTGTTTTCAGGTTTCGCAAACGAACCCGGTTAAATGCCTGGCCCTTGCCCGGCTTGACAAATTCGTTCTCCACAATGGAACAGGGGTCGCCATCCAGCATGACTTTCAGACCGGCGCGAATTTCGTTGGTAGAATAGGTAGCCATTATTGCCTCAACACTCAGTAAAACTTCCCGGAAAAAAGAGAGCGCTATGATACCCGGTTCTGCGACGAGTTTGGATAGCCCTGGCTGGCAAGAACAATTGACGGCCAGTATTCGCCACCCCAAAGAGCTTTTTGACTTTCTGGAACTGGATGGTACCCACCTCCGGGAGGCGTTGGCTGCCCACAGCGATTTTCAGGTGCGGGTACCCCACGCCTACTTGAGTCGAATCAGAAAAGGCGATCCAAATGACCCCCTGCTTCGACAAATTCTGCCGGTTAGCGAGGAGTTGCTTGCTGTGCCCGGTTACAGCAAGGACCCTTTGGCAGAGCAGCAGGCCAACCCGGTGCCGGGACTGATTCACAAATACCATGGCCGACTTCTGCTGGTCGTCAGCCCAAACTGTGCAGTCAACTGCCGCTATTGTTTCCGTCGCCACTTCCCGTACCAGGAAAACAGGCCGGCGCGGCCGGAATGGCAAAATGCGCTGGACTACATTGCCAGAGACGCTTCTATCAGCGAAGTCATCTATAGTGGCGGCGATCCGCTTGTGACCGGTGATAATCAACTGAGATGGCTCACCGAACAGATCGCCGGCATCAGGCATGTCAAACGATTGAGAATCCACACCCGGCTGCCGGTGGTCATTCCTGACCGGATCACCGACAGCTGCCTGCAATGGCTGACCGGAACACGCCTACAAACTTCTATGGTAATTCACAGCAATCACCCCAATGAGCTGGATGACTCAGTTGGGTCAAGTTTGCTGGCCCTGAAAAGTGCCGGTATCACTGTGATGAACCAGTCCGTGCTGATGGCCGGAATTAATGATGACACCGATACCCTGGCGCAGTTATCCGAGCGCCTGTTTGAATTCGGCACCCTGCCCTATTACCTCCATCAACTGGATAAAATCAGCGGAGCTGCTCACTTTGAGGTCTCTGATGAGACAGCTCGCCAATTGCACAGTCAGTTGCTGGTCAGACTCCCCGGCTACCTCGTCCCCAAACTGGTCAGGGAAATCCCCGGATCACCGAGCAAGGTACCGTTAACTTGAAGTCATGCCGGTCACTGTTTCGCTTTATTCCATTTTTTTGCCGATAATGTGGCACGGCTCGCATTTTAGTCTCAGGGGAAAAACGGTGCTCAGGGATTGGCTGCGTGTTCCTCGGCCTCCATTGCCTTATAATGCGACAATCTAACAAAAACTCACCTTGCACGATTCAGGAGCCCAGCCTAAATGATCCCAGACAGTGCCCTGAAGCTTTTACTGGTTCACGACAGCTTTGAAGAGGCTAACCGCATCGTCAGTTTGTTGCGCAACGCCAACTACCGTGCTGAGTCAAAGCATGTCAATCAGGAAGAAGTACTATCAAAGCTGCTGCAGGAAAAGCCCTGGGATATGATTATTGGTCAATATCAGGGCGAAAACACACCCATTAAGTCCATTTTCTCCCTCATCAGACGTTTTGACCTGGACACCCCCGTAATTCTGATTTCGGAGCAATACAACATCACAGAAATTGTCGAGGGATTGCGCCTGGGCGCTACGGATGTGTTGCCTATGGACGAAGACCAGCAGTTACTGCTGGTGGTCGCAAGAACACTGTTCAACCTTGAACAACGACGTCTGTTGCGTCAGTTCAGGCGTCGGTATGCTGATGCAGAAACCCGTTGCGAAAGACTGCTGGGCTCCTCGGTAGATGCCATCGCGATTATCCAGGAAGGTACTTATCTTTTCACCAATGACAGTTTTGCCCAGCTGTTTGGCCACCTGGAAAGTGACAGCATGCTTTGCCTCCCGGTGATTGACACGATTGCACCAGAGGATCATGCACGCCTCAAGGAGTACCTCCGGCCCATCGACAAAGACGAAGAAATCCCGCTGGAAACCCTACGCTTCACGGGCATCACCAACGATGAAATACCGATTCCAATCGAGGCCAGAATCGCCAAGGTAGATTATCAGGGCGAACCGGCTCTGGAGCTGGTCATCAGTAGGCAGTTTCTGGATGGCCAAGTGAGTACTGGCGACGATCAAGGCACCGAGCCATCCGGTGCAATGAATATTCAGCGCGACAAGGTTATCGAGCTGATCAACAACGCCATTCGGCTCGCCGCGCAGAAGCATAGCTCTTCAGTCCTGCTCTATATCACCCTGGATCGCTACAGCAGTATTCTGGCAGAAATTGGCATACAAAAAACCGAAGAGCTGGTCTCACAACTGGTGGACAAGATCAGGGATGCATCAAGCCAGGATGTCAGTCTCATGCGTTTCAAGGAAGACACGCTGGTGATGATCATGCCCAACACCGGGACCGATGCAGCTCTGATGTTTGCCAACCAACTTTGTGAGACCGTAGGCAAGCATATTTTTCAACTGGGTGAGCAAACCTTTACCCTGACCCTAGGTATCGGGGCATCTGTGATCAGCGAAACCGTTGCCACGGCAGAGGGCTGTATAGAGAAAGCCCTTTCTGCACTCACCGAACTGCACCAAAAAAATAACGGGGACTTCGCCAATGGTGCCAACCTCTATCAATCGGAGATCGGCCCGGAATACTGCGAAGAAGATGTCGAGGAAACTGCCAGAGCCATGCTGGAAGACAAGCTCTTCGAGCTGCTCTACCAACCCATCATCCCACTGCAGGGCAAGCAGGAACAATTTTACGAAGTCTTTATCCAAACCAAGCCGGAAGCCGACGAAAAAGTGCTGCCGGACAACTTTATTGCCAAGGTCTTTAAAACCGATGCGGCCAGAGACATTGACCACTGGGTGATTCTGGAATCATTCAAAGCGCTTTCAGAAAAACTGAAGAGTGCTCCAACCACGCGTCTTTTCATCAACATCTGCAGCCATACCCTGACCGACGAGGGCTTTATCCCCTGGCTGAAAGTGGCACTGAAAGCATCCGGGCTATACCCCAAAAACGTCATCTTCCAGTTGCGTGAAATCGATGTCGCCCGTCAGTACCACCGGTCTGTAGAACTGATTGAAGAGCTGAGCAAAATCAATGGCGATGTCGCGTTATCGCACTTCGGGCTGGCCATTGAACCAATGAAGCTATTGCAAAACCTGTCAGTCAATTATATCAAGTTTGATAGCGTCATCATTGAAAAGGCTTACCAGAACGATGAAAGCCTGGCCGAACTCAAGAGCCTGATCAGTTCACTGAAAATCGAAAATGAACAAATTATTGTCCCCTTTGTGGAGCGGGCAGACATGATACCCATACTCTGGACCTGCGGGGTTCACTACATTCAAGGTCACTTCCTGCAGCCGCCATCTCAACGCATGAACTACGATTTCAGTGACGATGACAACTGATTAGCCCGAGAGCAATTGCTCGTGCTGCCAGAGCAGTGTATCCCGGTCACTCAGGCCCATCAGGTAAAGTATGCCATCCAGGCCCAGCTTCGAGATTGACTGCTTGGCGGTGGCTTTTACCAGCGGTTTCGCCCGAAAGGCGATCCCCAGCCCCGCGATACTGAGCATCGGCAAATCATTGGCGCCATCCCCAACGGCAATCACTTGCTCCAGACTGATATTTTCATTGGCAGCAATTTCACGCAGCAATTGTGCTTTGCGTTGGCCATCAACCACTTCACCGCACACCCGGCCAGTCACCTGGCCGTCAACAACCTCAAGATGGTTGGCATAAATGTAATCAATGCCAAGCTGCTTCTGAATATGCCGTGCAAAGTAATCAAAGCCCCCGGACAGAATAGCCGTTCTATAACCTAACATACGTAGCGTAGACATCAGGTTTTCAGCGCCCTCCGTTAGTTTCAGTCGTGCAGCCACTACCGCCAGCACTGATTCATCCAGCCCTCGCAGTAATTTCATTCGCTCTGCAAAGCTCGCCTTGAAGTCCAATTCGCCGCGCATCGCCGCATCGGTGATGGCTGCCACCTCATCGCCGACTCCAGCCTCCTTGGCCAGCTCATCAATAACCTCCGCTTCAATCAGAGTCGAGTCCATATCAAAGACGACCAGCCGGCGGTTGCGGCGATAAATGTTGTCTTCCTGATAGGCGACATCAATATCCAGCTCAGCAGATAACTCCAACAGGGAGGCGCGCAACGCCGTCAGATCCACCGGAATACCGCGCAGGGAAAACTCCACACAGGCCTTGGTATTGGCCTCGATACGCTCCAGTGGCACTCGCCCGGACAGGCGGGTAATTTTATCAATATTCAGACCTTGCTCTACGGTCACAGCTGTCACTCTCGCAATGTGGTGGGCGGCCACCCGTCGAGCAAGCAGAGTGACAATATGGCGTGGTTTGCCCTGCTGCTCCACCCAGTGCTCATAACTCGATTCGGAAATAGGCTGAAAGCGCACCCGCATATCCATGGCATGGAGGCTGAAGAGAATTTCTTTCTGTACCAAAGCCGATTGCTGGCCGTCGGGAATCATGACCAGAATGCCGAGATTGAGATTATCGTGGATCACCGCCTGACCAATATCCAGAATATCCGCGCCGTGCTCGTCGAGTACCCGGGAGACAGCGCTGGTAATACCAGGCTTGTCTTCTCCGGCAACATTGATCAGTAGAATTTCTCTCACAGTGGCTTCCATTTTTGGTGGGGATCATCACAACCTTATCGGCGCGAGTATTATAGGAGAGCAGCGAATGAGATAGAATGAGCAATAGCCAATCACAGGGATATGTCACCAGCATGGGCCACACCAAACGATCTTTTGACAAACTTATGCCCCTCGCTGCACTCATTTTTTCAGTGCTCACAGGTCTTGCACTGGGACTTACCCATAGCCAGCAGATGAATGCATTGGCTGCACAACAGGAAAACCACCTGGGAAATATACTGGCCGGACAACTCGCAAAAGTGATCCGGGAGCCACTGATCCATCGGGACAGCCTGAGCCTGCAAGTGGAACTGGACGACATGCTCGACATTACTGGCGTAAGTCAGACCGCAGTGTACGACATTGAAAATCAGCTGATTGCCAGATCTGGCGACAATGCCCGACGCTCAATGGACATCAGCCGCTATCGAAGCCCCGTCAGCGTTGATGACAACACAATCGGATTTGTGTCTGTCATTTTGCAGCCCGATTATTATGCAGCACAGACAACCACTGCTACACGAATATTACTGTTGCTGTGGATATTACTGGCCGCCATCCTGATTTTTGTCGCTTTCCGGTTTGGCAAAGGTCTCTCACGCAGATTAACGATATTACTTGAACAATTACCAGACAGCGAAACCGATAAAGGGGACGAACTGGCCCAGCTTGAATACCGAATAGAACCCCTTCTGCGTAAACCTGGTTCCACATTGCACCCTCTATTCGGTCAATCAGTGGCAACCCTTGCGATCGCCTGCCGCAACCTCCCCCGCCTGGAAGCACTACTAAACCAGGAACATTTTAAAACACTGATGGTGAAGCTGGACCAGCTGGTCGAAGGTGCAGAACGCCTCTATGGAGCAACGCGTTTGCCGGGAAGCGACTATCATGTTTATCTGGAGTTTGCCGAGGGTAACAACGACCAGCTATCCCGTGCGATACATTGCGCTGCTGCACTGCTCCGCCTCAGTTCACAGTTACTGGACAAACAGGGCGTCACAGTTGAGCTGACTGCCGCAGTTTCCCAGGGGCGGCAACAGGCTTCACCTTCAATTCTGTTGAGCGAGCGCGAACTCGGCAAGCGATTTGTCGAAATGCAGAGCCTGCTGAATAAAGGTGCAGCGGACGAAATTCTGCTGGCTGAACATACTGATCTTCAACTGGCCGAACTGGATGATATCGATCTATCGCCGCTGGCCGAAGGTAGCGCCGTATACCGGATTAACCATTTGGGTGAACACAGTGAGGCTCGCCTCAAGCGGCAACTGGTGATATTGGGGGAACAACTCAATCCCCTCTAAACATATTCGGGCTGTTTCACTTAAGTTGTGTAACGATAATAAATTCTGCCAGACAATACCCCGCTCTGCTGACTGGGCAACTGAAATATAAGTGATCCATGGCGCCTTTGCAGGGCGTATTAACGGGCTGATAAAAATTCTGGGGAATAAAACATTGCCGTCTGCGCGGAGATCACCAGAAAAACCACCCGTTTCCATTGGCAGGGTTTCCTCCAACTGTCATATTTCCCAATCAGAATATAGCCACTTATTCAGGAGCCGGTCAGCCGGGAAACCGGCTGATACCCGAGTAGCAATCAAGGATCGCCGCATGCACTTCAAGGCAATTGTTCTTGCCCTTTCCCTATACAGCTTGCCACTCGGCATTTTCGCTGCCCCGGCAGCGGTTCCCGTGTTCGTCAAGGCCGCGGCCACCGAGCCGCTCTCCGAAAAATAGAAGCCATCGGCACCCTGAAAGCCAATGAAGCGGTCACGCTCTCCGCCTCTGTCACAGGAACGATCACGGCTATTCACTTTGACGATGGCCAGCTGGTTACACCGTTGGACAGCGTTATGAAGCTCCATATGTCCGTGCCAACCATCTTCCTCAGAAGCGTTCGTTCCGGCATGAAAATCTCAGCAAAAGTACCTGGGCTGGACAACCAACAGGTTGAAGGCGAAGTGACCAGTATCGACTCAAGGGTCGACACCTTTACCCGGGCAGTGATGGTCAGAGCCATGCTACCCAGCGAACAGCAAGCTGAAACCCGGCAACTTTTCTGTGACGTGGCATTTGCCACCGTCTTCACACTGTTTGCCCTGCCGGTCGCCTACAATTTGCAGGGTGGGTTTTCCCGAGGGCCGGGCTTTGTGTCCCAGAAACTGGATCGTGAGCTGGACAACAATCCTCACCACTGATGTCGTTGCAGATACGCCATGTCACCCGATGGCCTGACGGTAATGATTCTTTCAAGTCATACTTGAAAAAATTCCGGGTGACCTATCAGACTATCTCGACCTTGCCGCATTGGCGACATCACTAAAAACAATGGTTTTTCCCACCGGAGCCAGGGCAATGCCAGCCAGTTTCAAGTGCTGAATCCCAAATGGAATGCCGATGATGGTGAGAAATAGTGCCAATGCCACCATGATATGGGCAACCGCCAACCAGAATCCCGCCAGCAGAAACCAGATCACATTACCGAACAGGCCCAGCAAACCTGTGCCAATATCTTCCCGTTTCCGGAGCTCGCTGCGACTGATCGCCTCACGGCCAAAGGGCCACATTGTAAATTGGCCAATCACCAGACAGGATCTACCCCATGGAATCCCGATAATCGTGATAAAGGCGATCAGGCCAATAAACCACCAGGCAAGCCCCATCACCAGACCGCCGAGCACAAACCACAGAATATTTCCGATTGTCCGGATCACAGGCTAACGCCCCCTTAAAAAAAGTCGATCCAGTGCATCCAGTGACATCTGCGTCCAGGTGGGTCGACCATGGTTACACTGACCACTACGCTCTGTGGCCTCCATATCGCGCAACAGGGCATTCATTTCGGTAATACTCAGTTTGCGGTTGGCCCGTACCGAGGAATGGCAGGCCATCGTCGACATGATCTCATCCAGATGCTGCCGAATACGATCACTGCTACCGTGCTTCAGGAGATCAGACAGCACGTCTCTCACTAGCGGCTCGACATCGGCATCGCGGAGCATGGCGGGCACCCGCCGCACAATCAGGCTTTCCGGACCGGCTCTCTGCAGTAAAAAACCCAGATTTTCAAACAGCATCGAGTGCTCATCTGCCCCGTCCGCCTCTGACTGGCTTACCGCCAGGGTAATCGGCACCAACAAGGGCTGGGAGACAAGCGCCTGAGCGTCAAAGGCCTGCTTCATGCGCTCATAGGTAATTCGCTCATGGGCCGCATGCATATCGACCAGTACCAGCCCCTCTGCATTCTCGGCCAGAATATAAATTCCCTTCAGTTGGGCGATAGCGTAACCCAAAGGGGGGGAGGAGCCGTCCGATTCGGATTCAGGATGTAGCTGCTTGTCCTGCCACTCAGTCCCGGGAACGTAGGCGGTCATGGGCTCTGCCACCTCGCTGGTCCCGAACGTTTGCTGTGCCGAAAAGCCCATTGCCGATTGTTCAACCGGTGTGCGCCAATGGGGCTCACTGGGCGTTTGCTCAGTGATGGCAACCTGTGCAGCCGGGGTATCACCGGGCCGGATATCCGCGATCGCACGGTGCAGGCTGCGAAACAGGAAATCGTGTACTGTCCGACTGTCGCGAAAACGCACCTCGTGCTTGGTGGGGTGCACATTGACATCAATCTCTGCGGGATTCGCCTCCAGATAGAGGACAAACGCCGGGTGGCGTCCCTGGTACATCACATCCCGATAGGCCTGACGCACCGCATGGGTGACCAGCTTATCGCGGATACTGCGACCATTGACGTAGAAGTACTGAAGATCCCCCTGACTGCGCGAGAACGTTGGCAAGCCCACCCAGCCCCAGAGTCGCAACCCGGCGGCCTCCAGATCAAGATAGAGCGCATTTTCCATAAACGCCGGGCCGCAAATAGCGGCCACCCGTCGTTCCTGTTCTGCCTGACTGGTGGTGGCGCGGAAATGATGCACGGCCTTGCCGTTATTGTGCAGGGTAAAATCAATCTCGAAATGACTCAGGGCCAGCTTGCGGAGGACTTCGTCGATACGCTTGTACTCGGTGGCCTCGGTTCGCAGAAACTTGCGCCGGGCCGGTGTATTAAAGAACAGATCGCGCACCTCAACTGTGGTGCCCAGTGGATGGGCGACCGGGGCCAGATTCACGGCCATATCACGACCTTCGGCCTCGGCTTTCCAGCCCGGGCCGCTATTCTGGTCATTGGTGGCAATTGCCAGCCGTGACACAGAGGAAATACTGGCCAAAGCCTCACCGCGAAACCCCAGAGTCCCGACCGACTCAAGATCATCAAGCTGTTCAATTTTACTGGTGGCGTGCCGACTGAGTGCCAAAGGCAAGTCATCTGCCGCCATTCCGGAACCGTTATCGCGTACCCTCATCAATTTAATGCCGCCCCGTTCCACATCGATGTCAATGCGACTGGCACCACTATCAATACTGTTTTCCAGTAGCTCCTTTATCACAGACGCCGGGCGTTCAACCACTTCTCCAGCAGCTATCTGATTGGCTAGCCGGGGACTGAGCAGATGTATTTTGGGCATGAAACAATTCTTATGAAGAGGGAATTTTAAGGCGCTGACCAATGTTGATACGGGTATTGGTAAGTCCGTTATGCCTGAGCAATGCATCGACGGAAATATTGTACTTCAGGGCGATATCGGACAGCGTATCACCCCTCGCGATCACATGGACATTTTCACCCATCGACTTTCTCGCAGCCAACAGCGTCCCTGAGGGCGGCGCCTTGCTGAAATGCTGGTGAATTCCGTTATATATTGATCTGGCTATTTTCTGCTGGTAGCCGCGGGTACCCAGTAAGCGCGCCTCATGAGGATTGGAGATAAATCCGGTCTCCACCAGAATGGAAGGAATATCGGGCGATTTAAGCACCATAAAGCCCGCCTGTTCCACACGCTTTTTGTGAAGTCGGGCAACACCCCCCATGTATTTCAGCACTTCCGACCCGGCATCCAGGCTGCTACTGAGGGTCGCGGTCATGGACAGGTCGAGCAATACGCTGGCCAGCATATGATCCTTGTCGTCGAGGCTGACCGAACCGGCACCACCGATTAAATCCGCACGATTTTCCTTACTGGCCAGATAGCGGGCCGTTTCACTGGTAGCACCCCGACGGGACAGGGCAAATACGGAGGCACCATTGGCCGAAGGTTTGGTGAAGGCATCTGCGTGGACCGAAATAAACATGTCTGCACGATGTTCGTGGGCAATGCGCGTCCGATCCCGCAGTGCAATATAGTAATCACCATCCCTGACAAGCCGAGCCTTGAAACCGGGCGTCTGATCAAACAATCTTTTCAGCTCGCGGCTGATCGACATCACTACTTCTTTTTCACGAATGCCGTTGGGGCCCAAAGCTCCAGGGTCTTCACCACCGTGACCTGCATCAATCGATATGATCACATCCCGCTGCCCCAGGGGGGGCGGCTTAACTGATTCCTCTGCGGTACTACGGGCCTCGCCTATTACACGATCGTAGAGATCCAGGACCAACCGGTGCCCATATTGCTCATTCTTCACCAGGGTGAAACTGCGCGGCCTCACCGGAGCACTGAGGTCCAGCACAATTCGCAGATGATGTCCTTCATGCACACCACTGCGAATCCCGGTAATCGGTGAAGTAGAGAAATCCAGTCCGGTAAATGGGGTTTCCAGAGTAGTCCGGTCAATATCAACCACCAGTCTGTGGGGGTTATCAAGATCAAAAACGGTGTGGTTCACCGGCCCGCTGACATCAAAAACCAATCGCGTGTGATCTGGCGCGCGCCACAGCCTAACACCATCCACTGTGGCCGCGGCCAAGGGCTGACAGACACCAACCAGCAGGAACAGAACAGATACGATGATTCGCGCTTTTAACAAAATGCTGCCCTCAACCCGGTTCCGGCAGGGAAGCCAGAACGGTCTCCCCTTTCGGGGTATTACAGGTAATACTCAGACGACGGCCATCCTCAACGGCGGTTATCGTGATCTGCAGATCCGGTAATGGCAACATGCCTGCACCGCGTTCTGGCCATTCCACAAGACAACAGCCACCTTGCGACAGATAATCACGAATACCGATAAATTCCAATTCCTCGGGATCCCCCAGCCGATATAAATCAAAATGATAAACCAATCCATCACCACCGAACTGATAGGGCTCTACCAGTGTATAAGTTGGACTTTTTACCGGCCCCTTGTGGCCAAACGCACCAAGAATACCGCGACACAGGGTAGTTTTGCCCGCGCCCAGATCACCCCTCAGAAAAATCAGCATCGGTGCGACTATTAATTTACCAAGCTGGCGCCCGAACTCCACCATTGCCTGCTCACCTGAGAGCACCTTGACCACTGTTTGACTCATGGGTTCACCAGGCGCCGCAGAGGGCCCAGCAGATCCGTAGCGAGCATACCTCGCTCGCCCTCCACTGCTGCTCGATCGGCGGCCTCGGCATGCAGGCACACGGCCAGCGGCAATGCCATGTCCGCCGACAACCGTTGGGCAATTAATCCCCCAATAATACCACTCAGGACATCGCCCATACCGCCACTGGCCATACCCGGATTGCCGCCGGTACAAACCGCCACTGGCAGCCCGGGGTCAAGACACACCAGTGAACCAGCCCCTTTCAGGACAACCGCACACTGAAATGTTTGCTGTAGAGCACGCACAGCGGCAAACCGGTCGGCCTCCACAGCCTCCACACTGATACCCAGCAACCTCGCGGCCTCACCCGGATGAGGGGTAATTATCCAGTTTGATGGCAAATGGCCTGAAGTCAGTCGAGCCTCACTGAGGATATTCAATGCGTCGGCATCTAGAACGACCGGCAATGCCGTATCCAGCACCTGCTGCAATAGTTGCTCGGACCAGGGCGATCGCCCAAGGCCGGGGCCGACGACCAGTACGGTGGCACGGTCCAGCAACGGCCGAAGTTGTTGTCCCGAGGTCACCGCTCGCACCATCAACTCGGGGCGGCGCGCCAATAGCGCTGCAACATGTTCGGTCCGGGTTGCAACGCTCACCAGCCCGGCCCCCACCCTTAATGCAGCTTCTGCGGCCATACTTACCGCCCCACCAAAACCCCGATCACCGCCAATAATCAGTACATGGCCAAAGGTCCCCTTGTGAGCGTCACGTCGACGGGGCGCCAGCAAGGTCGACCTCAGAAGATCCAGCTCAAGGCGATAAGCCGGGTGAGGCTCTGCCGCCAGAATTTGTTCGGAAACACGCAAATCACTGTAAACCAGCTCTCCACAGAGGGCCGGCCCCCGGCCGGTAAAAAGCCCCTGTTTCAGAGCAATAAAGGTGACCGTAAGGTTCGCCTCGACAGCAGGGCCGATAGCAGCACCCGTATTCGCACAAAGACCCGAGGGAACATCCACCGAGACAACCGGCAAACCACTGTGGTTGATTAATCGGATAGCCTGGGCATAGGGCTCGCGAACCCCACCAGAAAACCCTGTGCCCAGCAGGGCATCCACAATCACACCCGCCGACAGATCCAGGCAATCACTGAACGGGACCATCGTCACACCCGCATCACGTGCATACTCAAACGCTGTGCACGCATCACCACGGAGTTTCCCGGGCGAGCTCATCTCAATCACCCGAACAGGCAGTTGACCCTCGGCCGCCAGCGCCGCCACGATATAGCCGTCACCACCGTTATTTCCCGCACCACAGAAAACCGTCAACGGCAATCCCGGCCAGTGACTGAGAATTTTCTGGAACGTGGCATAACCCGCCCGCTTCATCAATTTGATGCCCGGGGTACCGTTCTGGATGACAGCCTGATCCAGTTGACGGGCTTGGCCGGTCGTAAACAATGGCACTGGCAAATTCTGGTACATAAAATACCGATTATCCCGAGAATATCTGGCAAAATTATACGTCAACTCACCACGGCCGTTCGACTATGTCCAGTGAAACACCCGAGATCGATTACACACAGCTTGCTCTGGACATCAAAGACTGGGGCAGGCAGCTCGGTTTTCAGCAGGTGGCGATCACCGACACAGACTTATCTGAAACCGGACATCAGCTGAATGACTGGCTGGCGGAGGGCCACCAGGGAGAGATGCGCTGGATGAGTGAACACGGCGAGAAGCGCTACCACCCGGAACAATTACTTCCCGGGACACTTCGTGTTATCACGGTCAGAATGGACTATCTGACCGATAACAGCAATATGATCGCGACGCTGAAAGATGAGAGCAAAGCCTACATCTCCCGATACGCGCTGGGCCGCGACTATCACAAACTGATCCGCAATCGGCTGACAACGCTCACTAAAGAGATCGAGAAAGCCGTACCGGGAGCCGTGGTACAACGCCCCTTTGTCGATAGCGCACCGGTTATGGAAAAACCCCTCGCCGTGAAAGCCGGGTTGGGCTGGATGGGCAAACACACCCTGGTGATTAACAGCCAGGCCGGCTCCTGGTTTTTTCTTGGGGAAATCTATACCAGTCTGCCGCTACCGGTGGACCAATCCAGCGAGACAGATCAATGCGGGGAGTGCCAGGCCTGCCTGAAAGTCTGTCCGACCGATGCGTTTCCGGCGCCCTATGTCCTGGATGCGCGACGCTGTATCTCCTACCTCACCATAGAGCAGAAAGGCAGCATTCCAGAGGAGTTTCGCGAACCGATGGGCAACCGGGTATTCGGCTGTGATGACTGTCAGGCCGTCTGCCCCTGGAACAAAGCGGCATCTTTGAGTGACGAGAAAGATTTCACGCCCCGACACAATCTGGACAACCGCGAACTCGCTGAACTTTTTTTGTGGAGTGAACAGGAATTTCTCAAAAAGACCGAAGGGTCGTCCATCAGGCGAGTGGGTTATCAGGGCTGGCTCCGGAACCTAGCCGTTGGCCTTGGCAACGCGCCCACCTCGGAGACAGTGGTCAGCGCCTTGCGAAGCCGCGAGTCACATAGTTCGCCGATGGTGAGAGAGCATGTGGCTTGGGCCTTGGGACAACATCAGCAACAGAAAAGGCGCAAACGAAAAATCATCAATACCCTCAATCGCTAAAGACTGACCTGGAATGAGAACCAGTCCTTCCCCCGAGACAAAGGTTTGATTATTCCGCCTGCGACTCCATGACAAAAAAGACATCCCGATAGTAGGTCAGCTCGGCAATAGAATCCTTGATATCTGCCATGGCGAGATGTGAACTCTGTTTATTGAAGCCTTTCATCAACTCAGGTCGCCAGCGTCTGATGATCTCCTTCACACTGCTGACATCCAGATTGCGATAGTGGAAAAAAGCCTCCAACGACGGCATCTGTCTCGCCAGAAAACGGCGATCCTGACAGATAGAGTTGCCACACATCGGCGATTGCCGTTCATCCAAAAACTGTTTCAAAAAGGCAATGGTCGCCTGCTCCGCCTCTGCCAGCGTCGTTGTACTGTTGCGCACCCGCTCTGTCAGACCCGATTGACCGTGCTGACGTGTATTCCACTCATCCATCCCCGCCAGCATGGTTTCCGGTTGGTGAATGGCCATCACCGGGCCCTCTGCCAGAACATTCAGGTCCTTGTCGGTGACGAGCGTAGCGATCTCGATAATCGCATCTGTCTCGGTATCAAGGCCCGTCATTTCCAGATCTATCCAGATCAGATTGAGGGGGTGCCTGACTGTAGTCATATCATTCATTAGGCTTTTCTTTTGCTATGCGGATTATATTGTCAAGATGCACTAGGCGCTCCTCGCTGCGGCTGATTTCGGCATTGAGTTCGTCCGTTTCGGAATCACCCGAGCCCGGGAGCTGTCCCTTCAGTGTCTTGATCCTTTCTGTAGTCTCCTGAATTTCATGCTCCAGGGTTCCGATCTTCTCTGCCCGATCGGCCTTGTCAAAAATAAGGGCCTCCGGTGCCGTCTCCGGTGGTTCAACGGAGACGGCCTGCTTGGCAGGCGCCATAAACCTCTCGCCGTTATTGAACTGACGCTGATTCATAAATGCCGGGGATACAATCTCGATACCGGCACCATGAAGTTTATCCAGCACCTCGCGACGCAATCTGCTCCGCATCGTCAACAGGTGCTTTACCTCTTCATAGTAACCGGAAATTCGGTAGCTGACGGAAAAGTCGCCAAGTGCCCGAATCTGCATAAACGGCTCTTCCAGCTCTGCTGACAATGCCGCTTCTTTAAGCAGAGGCTCGATTTCATAATGGGGGATATCGTAGCCCAGCGAAAGATCACAGGAAATGATAGTACCAGAAGAACGAATGACTATGACCGGGTTCGCCGCCAGAAACAGGTTTGGCAAAGTAATTAAATCACGATCTTCGGACTGTATTTCGGTGTGAAACAGGCCCCGCTCAGTGACGCGGCCAAAATGCTCGCCAGCACGAATGAAATCACCGTGATGGAAGCTTTTTACTGCCCTTAACATCAAACCCGCCATGGCATTCGCAACAAAGGTTGTCGATGAGATAGCCACCACAACGGACAACAGCAGCCCCAGCAGGCTCAACAGATCACCGCGAGTGGATTCACTCACGGGTAACACCAGGATAACAATCACCAGTGCCAACGCCGTCAGCGCCAACATGGTCACCTGACCGGGAAGCTTCGACTCAGTGGACAAACCCGCGCGACGCAACAGCAGCCAGTTGGCGAGCCACAATCCCAATATTATGATAACCAAGGCCACCAGCAACGGGATAAACCCCGCTAGTGACTGGTAAATTTCCTGAAAATCAATCATCTTTTGTGCCTGTCCCCGGTTGAACATATGCTATATCCTCCGGGGCAACTAAGCCAGCCACTGCGGCTGTCCGGGCAAGAAGAGGAGAAATATTGTCCAAGCGTCATTTAACCAAACAACAGCGCCGACGGATACTGGAGAACCAGCGTCGAGCACAGTCGTCCACTGACAGACCGGATTCGCCGGAGAGCCAGACGACTACAGATGGCCTTGGTCCTGAACAAACCGGCAGAATTACCGCGTGTTATGGCAACCGGGTATTAGTGGAGTCCGACGAGCACAAAGGCGAGGTACACCGCTGCTATTTGCGAGCCAATCTGCCCTCTATTGTCACCGGAGATCGGGTCACCTGGCAGAATGGAGAATCCAATGGCGTGGTGGTAGCCATCAGCCCCCGTAGCTCCGAACTATGCCGACCCGACAACCGCGGCAAGCTGCGACCAGTTGCAGCCAATATCGACTGTATTGCTGTTGTCATAGCCCCTTTTCCCGAACCCCATGCCAACCTGATAGATCGTTACCTGGTCGCTGCTGAACGCCAGGGTATTAAACCCATCCTGATTCTGAACAAAATTGACCTGATTGCCGAAAATCAGCACGAAACACTGGTCAGCCTGATGGATGATTACAAAAAGCTGGGGTATGACTGCCTGCTGGTATCGGCTCATACCGGAAAAGGCATTGACGAACTCACAGACTATTTGAGCACGCGCACCAGTGTCTTTGTCGGGCAATCGGGCGTGGGTAAATCTTCATTGCTGAACAGCATCGCCCCTGGAACAGAAGCAGCTGTGGGAGCACTATCGGAGAGCGCAGCAAAAGGGACACATACCACGACCACAGCACAACTCTTTCATCTACCGAGTGGTGGAGAAGTGATCGATTCGCCGGGTATCCGCGAATTCGGACTCTGGCATCTTGAACCAGACGCCATCGCAGAGGGGTTTGTAGAGTTCAGAGCTTTTCTTGGCTACTGTCGATTCCGCGACTGTCGGCATCAGGGAGAACCCGGTTGTGCTCTGCTCCAGGCCATTGCTTCCGGTAGCATTAGCGCAACTCGCTTCAGTAGCTACCAGCAAATTGTACAGAGCCTAGAATCTGACCAGCAGTAAAGCCATGGGGTTTTTGATGTTACAATCGCGCCTCGCATGAATGGGAGCAATTATGACTGAGTTACCTAAGTTACTGGAACCGGAGTCACTGGTTGAACTGCTTGAACGACCTGACATCCTGCTGATTGATGTTTGCAAAGATGAAATATACAGCCGGAGGCATATCCCCGGCGCTGTGCATGTGTCAACCAAGGAACTGATGAATGGCGGCCAACCATGGCCCAACAAACTGCCCTCCCCCGCGCAATTGGACGCACTGTTTAGTCGAATCGGACTGACAGCCGACAAACATGTAGTGGTGTACGATGATGAAGGAGGTGGCTGGGCAGGTCGGTTGATCTGGACACTCGATGTTATCGGCCATCAAAACTGGTCGTACCTCAACGGCGGACTCATTGCCTGGTACGCCGAGGGTTTCCCCACCACCGATGAAGTTCCTCCACCCGAAGTGGCCGAATTCGAGGCGAATGTTGATCGAGCAGCGATTGTCAGCGCCGAGGATATCATGGCTCTGGATGCTATCAATGATGTACAAATCTGGGATGCCCGCAGTATTGAGGAATATACGGGAGAAAAGGTAATGGCCGAGAAAGGCGGCCATATTCCCGGTGCTATTCATTGCGAGTGGACCAGCCTGATGGATCGCGAACGCAATATGCGGATTCGTCAGGATGCCCTCGAATACCTGACCTCAGTGGGCATCTCTCCCGATAAACCCACCATCACCCACTGCCAGTCGCATCACCGTTCAGGCTTTACCTATCTAGTAGCCCGCCTGCTGGGTTTCAGTAATATTCGCGCCTACGATGGCTCATGGTGGGAGTGGGGAAATCGATCCGACACACCCGTGGAGCAGGGGCGGTGAATGATTTCCTTGCCGAGTGGTTTGTTGCCCTGCAACGGCTGACCCCACAACACCAGCTGTCCCGGCTGGTGTCAAAACTGGCTGAGAGCACCCACCCACGGACAAAAAACCTGCTTATCCGACAATTCATCAAAACCTATAACGTGAATATGGATGAAGCAGTCGGCAGTTCCGACAATGACTACACCAGTTTCAATGATTTTTTCACGCGCTCACTGAAACCCGAGTCGCGCCCACTTGACGACACACCGGGAAGTATCGTTTCACCGGCGGATGGCACTATCAGTCAGCTGGGGGCAATCACCCAGGGACGTATTTTCCAGGCGAAGGGCAGGCATTTTTCAGTGGACGCGTTATTGGGCGAGCACAGCCCTCGGAGCGAACAATTCCTTAATGGGCAGTTTGCAACCATTTATCTGTCTCCCCGAGATTACCACCGGGTACACATGCCCATTCACGGATCACTGGAGTATTGCCGCTACATCCCCGGCAAACTGTTTTCTGTCAATACCACGACAACCCAGCATATCGATGGCCTTTTTGCCCGAAATGAACGCTTGGTAAGTTTTTTCAACACAGAAAGAGGTCCTTGTGCCATTGTCATGGTAGGCGCCATGCTGGTAGCAGGCATTGAGACTGTATGGGGAAATTACTCCCCGGGGAAACTGAAAACAGAGCAGTTTTCGGATAACCAAGTCGCTCTAAAAAAAGGGGAAGAAATGGGCCGATTCAAATTTGGCTCAACTGTTATTCTATTATTTGAAGAAAATTCAGCGAGTTGGGATGAAACCTGCGGGCCTGGAACCACAGTTCAAATGGGGGAAAGAATGGGTCGGTTATAAGGTAATCCAAATTGAATCCCGCAGTCCCATCAGAGACGAAACCGATCCCGAAGCGTGGCATATAGCCCGCCCTGACGAGCTGGCGTTTCAATTTTGGCATCATCAGAAACAACCGATTCCATTACCCGTTGTGCATTTTTCATAAAAATGCCACTGACAGCGGCAATGTCCACATCGTAACCGGACAAATCGAGATCTCTTGCAATAGCTAACTTGGAAACGGATTTTGCTTTTGACTGACCACTTTTCTCCAGAATTCTCCGGGATATACCCTCATCCTTGAGATCAACCAGAATATAGGCCCCTGAGGCCTGCGTGTTTTTCGGATCCAACACCGCAACCTTTGGCGTCAAACGGGATTCCGCATGTTGTTCGACAACAATACCGACATCTCCGGTCGTCAACTCCACCAACGTACCTGTAGGGTAGAGGCCGATCGACTGGATAAATTGCACCACCAGATCATCCTGAAACTTTTTATCCCGTAGATTATAGAGCAGGCTCACCGCCCTGGATGGTGCCACCGGCGCCTCAGCTTCGCGGGGATTTGAAATAGCATCGTAGGTTGTCGCTATACCGGCAATCCTAGCCAATAGAGGAATTTTTCCACCCTGTAACCCCTCTGGAAACCCACTGCCATCGTGACGCTCGCAGTGAAAACGCACCACAGAGACAACGCGTGGTTCAACATTACTACTGCGTAACATCTCAACACCGTAGTCGACAAATTTTTGGTATTCAGTGACTTCTTCGAGCGTACGCTTTCTTTTCCGCAACAGTCCGTTGGGCAATTTAATTTTGCCGATATCCTTCAGCAGTGTGCCGAGGCAAAGCACTGACATTTCCTCTTTTGGCATACCGACAAAGCGGGCGAATTGCACTGCCCATAAGGCTGAACGCATACTGTGGTCATGGCTGTGCTGGTCTTTGAGGCGAAGCCGTAACAGCCAGGTAAAGGCATCGGGGCACCTGACAACGCTGTTGACCATGTCCCCTACGGAATCTTTCAATCCCTGATAATCAAAGTCCCGGCCTTTGGCGATTTGTTTTACGGCCAGGGCAAAATGGCCACGGAGCTGCATCAAACCCTTTTCGGCGTACTGCACCTCTTCGGTAAGAGGGACAACCTTCCCATATACACCACGCTTGACGTCAATTGGCGATGCTTCAGCGGCCAGACCTCTCGCCCTGGAGGATAAAGCAGGGGACGCCCTGGGTCCGGCTTTCGATGGTTGCTGCACAGCAACTGCCGGACTTGAGCCCTTGGTAACATCTATATACACGTATTCACAGTAGTTGCGCAGCGCACTGATCTCCTTGGGACTTTTAACAAGGAGGCCTTGAATGGGAAAGGGTGTCTGACTCCAGGGACGATCAAGACAAGAGACATACATCCCCATCGTGATGTCTGCGACACTTACCTTGACCTGCTTGATGCTCATACTGATGCACACTCAAGTTTATAAATTTAAATAAAGCCTTATTGTCATACAGCCTTTGCACAAGGCTATTTTCATCCTTTAAAGAGTATTCTGATACGAAGCAATAGCAACCGGGAATGCACAGTCGGTCTAATTATGAGACAACTGGTCAGCCTATTTAGATTTACTTGTGGTAATTCACTGAATAACTGTGAACTGCGTCAATAAAAATTCCAGCCTTCTCGGGGCTGATGTCTGGCGTGATTCCATGGCCAAGATTGAATATATGACCTTCGCCACTGCCATACTGACCGAGGATACTGGCAACCTCCTGACGAATTCTTTCAGGTGACGCACGAAGTGTTGCCGGATCCATATTTCCCTGGAGCGCCACTTTGGCGCCTATACGTTGGCGAGCATGACCAATATGTGTCGTCCAGTCCAATCCGACCGCATGACAACCTGAATCCGCAATGGCTTCAAGCCACTGTCCTCCACCTTTGGTAAAGAGAATCACCGGTACCTCTCGACCCTCGCTGTGTTTGGTCAGACCGGCAACAATCTTGCTCATGTATTTGAGCGAAAACTCCTGGTAAGCAGTATGGGAGAGAGCACCACCCCAGGTATCAAAAATCTGTACTGCCTGTGCGCCAGCTTCTATCTGCGCGTTGAGGTAGGCGATCACCGACTCTGCGAGCTTCTCAAGCAGTTGGTGAAGCAACTGTGGCTGGTCATAGAGCATAGTTTTACTGCGGGCAAAGTCGCGACTGCTCCCGCCCTCAATCATATACGTTGCCAGCGTCCAGGGGCTTCCGGAAAACCCGATCAAAGGCACCCGACCATTGAGTTCACGACGAATTGTAGACACGGCATCCAGCACATAGGGAAGATCACTGGCTGGATCAATCACCTGGAGACCGGCAATATCCGCCTCGGTTCTGACCGGTTTCCTGAAACGCGGCCCTTCTCCAGCTTCAAAATAGAGCCCCAGTCCCATGGCATCCGGGATAGTGAGAATATCCGAGAACAGAATTGCCGCATCTAGTGGGTAGCGCTCGAGTGGCTGGAGCGTGACCTCGCAGGCTAACTCGGGATTGGTACAGACAGCCATAAAATCCCCGGCTGAGGAACGGGTCTGGCGGTATTCTGGTAAATACCGGCCCGCCTGACGCATCATCCATACCGGAGTTACGTCGACAGGTTGGCGCAACAGGGCCCGAAGAAAACGATCATTTTTTAGTAGAGCCATTGGTTTGGAGCCTTGTGGTCAAACTTGCAGGTAATCCAGAATACCTTCCCCTGCCTGGCGCCCTTCCCAAATTGCGGTCACCACCAAGTCCGAACCACGCACCATATCACCCCCGGCAAAAATCTTTGGATTGCTGGTCTGAAACTTGAAGCACTGATCTTCGGGCGCTATGACGCCCTGCCAGTCATTGAGCTGAACGTTTTTCTCGCCAATCCAGGGGGCGGGATCAGGCTGAAAACCAAACGCAATCAGGATGACATCTGCCGGCAGAATTTCTTCGCTTCCCGCAACGGGCGTGGGCCGACGGCGACCTTGTTCGTCCGGTTCACCCAGCTCTGTAGTAACCACTTTAACGCCCTCTACACGACCATTGCCAACAATCTCAACCGGTTGGCGATTAAACAGGAACTGCACTCCTTCTTCCTGGGCGTTTTTCACCTCACGACGGGAACCCGGCATGTTCTCCTGATCTCGCCGGTAGGCACACACCACCGAGGTCGCACCCTGGCGAATGGATGTTCTATTACAGTCCATGGCAGTATCACCACCGCCCAATACCACGACCCTCTGCCCGGCAACACTAATAAAATCGTCAGGGTTCTTTTCCCAACCCATGTTGCGATTGACATTGGCCACCAGAAAAGGAAGCGCATCGTAAACGCCGGGGAGGTCTTCCCCGGGAAAACCACCTTTCATGTATTTATAGGTACCCATGCCAAGGAAAATGGCATCGTACTCTTCCAGCAACTGGTCGATGGTCACATCGACGCCAATCTCGGTGTTGAGTCTGAATTCCACACCCATATCTTCAAGGATGACACGGCGATTTTGCATCACCGACTTCTCAAGCTTGAACTCCGGTATACCGAAAGTCAGCAAGCCCCCAATTTCCGGGTAGCGGTCAAATACGACTGGTCGAACACCGCCCCGTACTAGAATATCGGCACAACCAAGACCCGCTGGCCCAGCCCCGATGATAGCTACCCGTTTGTCAGTCCACGACACGTTGGACATATCTGGACGCCAACCCATGGCAAAAGCGGTGTCGGTAATGTATTTCTCCGCACTGCCAATGGTAACAGCACCAAAATCGTCATTCAGGGTGCAGGCGCCTTCACAAAGCCTGTCCTGAGGACATACCCGTCCACAGACCTCGGGGAGCGTATTGGTCTGATGACAAAGCTCCGCTGCTTCAAGAATATTGCCGTCAGACAATAGCTTTAACCAGTTGGGGATATAATTGTGAACCGGGCACTTCCATTCACAGTAAGGATTACCACAATCCAGACAGCGATGTGCCTGACTGGCGGCCTCCTTTTGTTCGAATGGCTCGTAAATTTCGACAAATTCCCGGGTGCGACTGAGCAATCCCTTTTTTCCGGGCTCTTCTCTACTTACCTGCACAAACTGGAAATTGTTGTTCAATCTTTGCGTCATAAGTGGAAACCTTTACTCAACAACAGCCTTATTGGGGTGCAGCACGAGTGTGTTCAAGCAAGCTTTGCAGACTCGCAGCCTTGGGCTTGACCAGCCAGAATTTATTGAGGAGGCTCTCCAGGTTTTCGAGGACCTGTTGCCCCCAGGCACTACCAGTTTCTTCCACAAATTCCTTGATCAGACTTTCCAGATTGTGGCGATAGGCCTCGGTTGCCTCGCTGGTGATACGCTGAATATCGACCAGCTCCATATTATAGCGATCGACAAAAGTTCTCTCCTCATCCAGCACATAGGCAAAGCCACCGGTCATGCCTGCACCGAAATTCGGACCAGTATTGCCTAGCACCACCACTACGCCTCCCGTCATATACTCACAGCAATGGTGTCCAGCACCCTCAACCACCGTGATACAACCCGAGTTGCGCACCGCAAAACGCTCACCTGCACGGCCGGCGGCGTATAGTTTTCCACCAGTGGCACCATACAGGCAGGTATTGCCAATAATCGGTGCCTGATTTGAAGAAAACCTACTGGCTTCGGGCGGCGCAATGACAATTTTACCGCCAGCCATTCCCTTACCGACGTAATCGTTGGCATCCCCCCGCAAATAAATATCCAGTCCACCCGCGTTCCAGACACCCAGTGATTGACCTGCGACGCCGTGAAGATTCAATTTCACCGGCGCGTCGGCCATCCCCTGATTACCATGGCGCTTGGCGATCTCACCAGACAAGCGCGCACCAATAGAACGATCACAATTACTGACGGAGTAGTGGTACTCTCCGCCTGACTTTGCCTCAATTGCTGGGAGTATATCCTCAACCATACGCTCTGCCAGATACCCCTTGTCAAATGGCGTGTTTCTTGAAACCTGGCAGGTCTGCGGTTTGCTTTGTAACAGCTCATCAGTGTAGATAATCGGCGATAGGTCGAGCTTTTTCTGTTTTTCCGTCACGCCGGGTAATACTTCCAGCAAATCCACCCGCCCCACGAGTTCTTCAAGACTCCTGACCCCGAGGCGCGACATCCACTCGCGGGTTTCTTCTGCCATGAAACGGAAGAAATTACGCGCCATTTCCACGGTACCTAGGTAATACTGTTCCCGGAGTGTCTTGTCCTGGGTAGCAACGCCCGTTGCACAATTATTGAGATGGCAAATACGCAGATACTTGCAGCCTAGGGCGATCATCGGGGCTGTGCCAAAACCAAAGCTCTCGGCACCCAGGATAGCCGCCTTGACAACATCCAGCCCGGTTTTCAAGCCGCCATCTGTTTGTACGCGCACTTTCCCTCTCAGATCGTTGGCTCGCAACATCTGATGGGTTTCCGACAACCCGAGTTCCCATGGGGAGCCCGCGTAACGAATGGAGGTCAAGGGGCTGGCCGCAGTGCCACCGTCGTACCCCGATATGGTAATCAGGTCTGCGTAGGCTTTCGCCACACCTGCAGCAATCGTTCCCACCCCCGGCCTTGATACCAGTTTCACGGATACCAGAGCGGTCGGGTTAACCTGCTTCAGATCAAAAATCAGCTGGGCCAGATCCTCAATAGAATAGATATCATGATGAGGGGGTGGCGAAATCAGTGTCACACCGGGGACCGAATAGCGAAGCCGGGCAATCAATTCGTTGACTTTACCACCCGGCAATTGGCCACCTTCCCCCGGCTTGGCGCCCTGGGCAATCTTAATCTGGATGACTTCTGCACTGGATAGATAATGCGGTGTCACACCAAATCGACCGGAGGCAACCTGTTTGATTTTCGAAACCTTGTTCGTACCAAAGCGTACCGAGTCTTCACCACCTTCGCCGGAATTGGAGCGTCCGCCCAGGGTATTCATGGCCTCGGCAAGGGCTTCATGCGCCTCCGGTGATAATGCGCCCAACGACATACCCGCCGAATCAAAACGTTTGATGATTTTTTCGATCGGCTCAATTTCTGCCATGGGCAAAGGCACGATGTCGTCACGCAACTTCAGCAAATCCCGCAGTGTTGCTATCGGGCGCTGATTAACCAACGCGGCATAATCGTGCCAGGCCGCATAATCGTTATTTTGCACAGAGCGATGCAACGCCTGGACCACATCGGGATTAAACGCATGATATTCCTGGCCGTGCACATATTTCAGGAGACCACCCGGGTTAACGGGCTTCCGATCACTCCAGGCTTCCCGCGCAAGTCGCTGCTGATCTTGCTGCAGATCTTCGAACCCAGCACCCTGAATACGACTCGGTGTATCGGTGAAGCAGAGGTCGACCACTTCAGATGACAGCCCCACGATCTCAAACAACTGGGAGCCCCGGTAGGATGCGATCGTGGAAATACCCATTTTGGAGAGTATTTTCAACAACCCCTTATTAATCGCCTTGCGATAGTTCTTAAAGGCAACATCGAGGTCACTGAGCAATTCACCGGATTGCACCAGATCACATAGGATGTGATAACTCAGGTAGGGGTAGACCGCCGAAGCGCCATACCCGATCAGCGCAGCAATCTGATGCGCATCCCGCGCCGAGGCCGTGCTGGCGATGATATTGGCATTGCAGCGTTCCCCCACAGCAATCAGGTGATGGTGGACCGCACCCACCGCCATCAACATGGGCATGGGCAACTGTCCTGGCACAATGTCGGAGTCAGACAAAATACAACAACCAATACCCGAGCGAACCGCCGCCTCAACATCAAGACACAAGCGTTTGACCGCCTGCTCCAAGTCGGTTTGTTCAGGATCGTAATTAATTCCAAATTTTTGAACCGGGTAGTCCGCGATATTGATATTCTTCAGCGCGTAATATTTGCGTGGCGACAGCACGGGACTGTTAAGGTTTACCCGGTGGCCATGCTCCTCGGTTTCCGTAAACAGGCAGTGTTCACGGCCGAGATGGGTCTGCAAAGACATCACCAGCGATTCGCGCAGAGGATCGATCGGCGGATTGGTTACCTGGGCGAACTGTTGGCGAAAGTAATCGTAAAGCGTGCGGTTTTTACTGGACAACACCGCCATCGGCGTATCGTCCCCCATCGAGCCTACTGCTTCCTGGCCACCTTCCGCCATCGGTCTGAGTACCTGATCACGCTCCTCGCGAGAGGCGAGAAACATTTTCATGTATTTATAAATTTCTTCGCGGGTCAGCGCGCCTTCCACTTCGATGGAATCCTGATCCATCGTCGACATGACTTTGACACTGCCATCCCTCAACCACTTTTGGTAAGGATTACCGGAGGCCAGCTGGCGATCCACCTCTTCTGAATCGATAATAGCGCCGGTCAATGTGTCAATCGAGAGGATATCACCCGGGCCAAGCTTACCCTTGGCAACAACGCTCTCCGGACTGTAGTTGTAAACACCCACTTCGGAGGCAACAGTTATGACATCGTCATCCGTCAATACCCAGCGGGAAGGACGCAGGCCATTTCTGTCGAGCGTACAGACGGCATAACGACCATCGGTGATCACCAGACCAGCAGGACCATCCCAGGGCTCCATGTGCATGGAAACGTATTCGAAGTAAGCTCTTTCATTGGGGCCAAAATCTTGGGTATTGTTCCAGGCAGGCGGCACCAGCAATCTGATGGCCTTATGCAGATCCATACCACCGGCAACTAACACCTCGAGCATATTATCCAGACTGGAGGAATCCGAACCGGTACGATTGACCAGTGGACTGACCTCACCCAGTTTCGGCAGCAAGGCAGTTTCAAATTTGGGTGTGCGCGCTACGGACCAGTTTCTATTGCCGGTAATGGTATTGATTTCCCCATTATGGGCAAGCATTCTGAAGGGTTGCGCCAGGGGCCAGCGGGGCATGGTATTGGTGGAAAACCGCTGGTGAAAGACGCAAATGGCTGTCTCGAGCTCGGGGTTTGCCAGATCGGGATAAAACTTTGGCAGATCCACCGGCATCATCAAGCCTTTATAACTGATGACATTGGTGGAAAGACTCGCAATGTAAAACGCTTCGTCCTCAACCAGGGCTTTTTCTGCTCGCCGAGTCGCCATATATAGCGCCGCATTGAGCTGCTGCTCACTCATCTCGCCGGCGGTAACAAAGACCTGCTCGAAGACGGGTAATGTTTCCAGCGCGATTTCACCGAGGCAGGCATTGTCGGTAGGCACGTGGCGCCAACCGACCACCGATAATCCCTCGCCAAGCAATGCTTCAGAGAGCACTGTTTTGGCTTTTTCACGACAGGAGGCATCCTGACTGAGCATGATCGCACCAATCGCATAAATCTCTGGCAACTCCACAGAGAAGAGCTCACGAGCAAGCTGCCGCATGAAACGATCGGGCTTTTGTATCAGCAAACCACAGCCATCACCTGTCTTGCCATCGGCGGCAATACCACCACGGTGGGTCATGCAGGTTAATGACTCGATGGCTGTTTCCAGAATACGGTGACTCGCCTGCCCCTTGGTATGGGCAATCAAACCGAAGCCACAGTTATCTTTGAACTCATCTAACCGGTAGAGGCCAGTGGACATAATATAACTCTAGGTAAAATACAAATAAAAACAGCTGGTTACAGCACCAAAAAAGCCCAACCGAGCTTATGGAGGCAAAAGGAGGCACATTTTACACGCCACTAGCGGGCGCCACAAATTTCTGTTGAGTGAAACGTCTTTCAGGGTTGGAAGTATGGACAGGCAGCCAAGGCAGTATTTTCTGTCATAACCTGCTTTTCAGCAACTCTCCCAGTAGTTGGTGATCAAACTCGGAGGTCACTATAGCCTGACCTATCGCTTTGAGCAAAACCAGACGAAGACTCCCATCCATGACTTTTTTATCCACCGCCATCAAATCGAGAAACCTATCGGCACTCATCGTAGGGGGAGCCCATAGCGGCAGTTGACACCGACCAAGCAGTTCTCTGGCACGGAGGACATCATCGGAAGGCAACCACCCCAGTAACCTGGAGAGTTCAGCCGCCATAACCATTCCAGCGGCGATCGCCTCACCATGGAGCCAGTCTGTATACGACTGCGCCGTCTCTATGGCGTGCCCGAAGGTATGCCCAAGGTTAAGTATTGCCCGAATACCCGTCTCCCGCTCATCCTGGCTGACGATCCTTGCCTTGTTTTCACAGGAACGCATGATTGCAACTGCCAGCGAGTCGGGACATTTACCCATCAATTGCTCCACATTGGTTTCAAGCCAGCAGAAAAAATCCTCATCGGCGATCAAACCATATTTGACCACTTCGGCGAGGCCGGCATGGAGCTCTCTTTCAGGTAGGGTCTTCAGGGTAGCCGTATCGGCAATCACGCATTCAGGCTGGTAAAACGCGCCAATCATGTTTTTTCCCTGCGGGTGATTGACGGCTGTTTTCCCCCCCACAGAAGAATCTACCTGGGCGAGCAGCGTGGTGGGAACCTGAATGAAATTCACACCACGCTGGTAAGTAGCTGCAGCAAAACCAGTCATGTCGCCAATAACACCGCCACCGAGGGCAATCAGTGTAGTACTTCTGTTATGCCTTTTTTCAAGCAGCCGATCATAAATTTTATTGAGATACTGCAGCGTTTTGTAGCGCTCACCATCAGGCAGAACCAATGTATCGACCTGGTAACGGGAAAGACTTTTTTCAATCGAGCCAAGATAAAGGGGCGCAACCGTTTCATTGGTCACGATCAATACCTGCTCACCCTGGATATAAGGTACAAAAACGTCGCTTGTCTGGAGTAGCCCCTCACCAATATGTATTGGATAACTACGATCACCTAGTTCGACAATGAGCTGATTGGCAGCGTCCACAATGTGTCACTCTTTAACAGTAAAAAAAGGGGTATAGAATTTATCACATCAGCTGTTTAGCTGGCGAATAGTCCTTGCGATTTCATCAGCGACCAGCTGGGGCTTTTTCTGCTCGGTAGCAACCACCAAATCGGCTATTTCACGATAAAGAGGATCGCGTTCGTGAAGTAGGGAGTCAATGACAGCAGCGGGATCATCCACCTGCAGTAGTGGCCGATTCCGATCGTGTGCTGTCCTCTCCAGCAATTGATCCACCGAGGCCGTCAGATAAACGACATACCCCCTTTGCTGCAAAAGTGCTCTATTGTGCTCATTGAGCACAGCGCCGCCGCCCGTGGCGAGAAGGATATTTGTAGATGCTGTAATTTCATTCAACAACTGGCTTTCACGTTTGCGAAAACCGACCTCACCCTCGACGTCGAATATCCAGGGGATATCGGCACCGCATCGTTTCTCTATTTCGGTATCAAGGTCAATGAATTGAAGTTTCAGCGTCTTTGAAAGGAGTCGGCCAATGGTAGTCTTGCCGGCCCCCATAGGACCGACAAGGAAGATGTTGTGGGGTTTTGTCATTAATCAAGCAAAGCTTCATTCAGTATTTTGGGAGTGATAAAAATCAGGATTTCACGCTTCTGAATATCCTCGATATCGTGACGGAACAGGCGACCCAGGTAGGGAACATCGCCCAGGAACGGGACTTTCTCCACATTGTCGACAGTCTGCATCTGGAACAGTCCGCCAAGCACCAGGGTCTGACCATCGCCAACAATGGCTTTTGTCTCAACCTGGGTAATATCAATAACTGGCTCTCCGGTAGGCAGGAGGTCACCCACAGAATCCTGTGCCACATTAATGTCCATTACGATACGACCATCCGGCGTAATCTGCGGGGTCACTTCAAGCAAAAGCACCGCTTCCTTGAACTGGGTGGAGGTGGCACCACTTGATGTGGCATTCTGATAGGGAATTTCAGTACCGGTTTTGATCGAGGCCTGCTGCTTGTCGCCAGTCAACACCTTGGGTTGCGAAACAATTTCACCCTTGCCCTCGTTTTCCAGCGCGCTGAGCTCTAGGTCAATGAACGTATTGTTGGTCAAAAGCTCCAGCGCAAAGCTGCCATTGGGGTCTTCTACGCCAAGATCCACTCCCAACCCGGCATCATTCACCAGAATGGAACCGATACCCGGTGTGCCATCAAAAGCATCAATCGGGTTCACCCCGCCATCAAAACCCTCCAATGAACCCGAGAAACCGAACTGTGAATTACCTGGGTTGCGCAGGCCCTGCAAGCCCATCCGCGCACCGATCTCTTTTCTGAAATCACGGTTGGCAATGACGATCCTGGCTTCGATCAGAACCTGCTTGACTGGAATATCAATTTGATCAATCAGCCGCTTGAACTCAAGGATCTTATCTTCTGTGTCAGTGAGAATAATCGTGTTGGTGCGGTTATCGACAATCGCAGAACCCCGTTCGGACAGAATACTGTCAGTGGCTGTACGACTTCCGGAACTTCCGCCACTACTGCCTCCACGAACATCAAATAACTCATAAAGCGCTTTCGCATCAGCATACTTCACACGAATAAATTCAGTCCTGAGCGGTGCCAGTTCCTGAAGTTGCTTATTGGCCTCAACCTGAAGCCGTTCCCGCTCTGCAATTTCAGCCGCCGGGGCAACCATCAATACGTTGCCTTCCTGTCGTTTGTCCAACCCTTTCGCCTTTAGCACAATATCGAGGGCCTGATCCCAGGGAACATTTTCCAGACGGAGGGTGATGCTGCCTGACACCGTGTCACTGGCCACCAGGTTCAGATCGGTAAAGTCAGCAATCAACTGCAATACTGATCTGACTTCAATGTCCTGAAAATTCAGCGACAGTTTTTCGCCGACATAGGCAAATTTGGATCTTTGGTTTTCCAGCTCTTCTTCTGACAGGGGTTTCAGGCTAACAATATATTGATCATCTGTCTGGTAAGCCATGTAATCATATTCACCAACGGCTTTTATCAACACCGTTGAGGTAGAGCCATCAAAGCTGGCATCAACTTCCTTTACAGGTGTAGCGAAATCAACCACATCCAACCGGCGATCAAGAGACTCTGGCAGCATCGTGCGAAAGAAACGCAGTTTGACATCGCCACCAGACTGGGAAATATCAATACTTGTGGCAGGGTTAGACAGATCAATGACCACCAATCCTTCACCTTCCTCGCCACGGCGGAAATCAACACCCTGAATACTATAAGTGGGGGCACTGGTGCGATCTTCACTAGCCACAGCACCGACAATACTGGCCTTCCTGGGCGCACTTCTGGCAACACCGTCGTTTGCACCCACCAACAAAACAATGCTGTTTCCATCTATGTGGGTTTCATAGGGTGCCATTTTCAGCATATTCAGAATGACACGGGTACGGTCTGACGTGCCCAACACGACCGCACTTCTGGCATTTTCGAATGATAGAGCATATTTTTTTTGATCCAGCGCACTGGCTACACTGGGCAAATCCAGAACTATCCTGGCCGGATTATCTATCGTGTAACCGTCCGGTGCAGGGGGAGTATCGGAGAAGTCCATGCGGACTTCGAAGCGGCCGCCAGGCAAAGTTGCAAAGCTGATATCCTCGAGCACCACCTCAGCCAACACCTGTGATGACAGGCCCAAATAGGCCAAACACCCGGCCAATACCAATATGCTCTTTTTCAGATAGCCTTTCATCTCAGTTTCCCCAAACCTCTCGATTAGTCTTTCTCATTCAGACCCAGGGTGCGCGGACGCTCTACCCAGTTTCCTTTCCCGTCGGGAACAATTTCAATTACGTCTACCTTGGCATTCGATATGGCGGTGATCCGTCCGTAATTTTTTCCCAAATAGTTACCGACAGTAACTCGGTGAATACCACCACTCCCGTCATTAATCAACGACCACATTTGCCCTTTCCTGGAAAGAATCCCCACCATGGATAACGCAGCAAAGTTGAAACTTTCGAGGTATTCTTTTTTCCGGTTTTCACTGGGCGGCTCTACCGTGCTCTTACCGGCAAAACTTTCCGCCGAACCAGCGAGCAGCGGGGCATCGAAAGGGCTCCGCATGGCGATAGCTCCGTATCGGAAAGTTTTGTGAGAACGAAAAGTAGGCAGAGGCTCAATTTCCCCGACAGGACGCGCCTTGATCTCCTGCATGTAATTTTGCAAATCGTTATAGCTTTTATCGCCAGAGCAACCCGATAGCAGAACACAGCCGGCAATCAGGAAAGTCAAACCTTTCAACTTGGTCATTTCCTAGTCTTCCTGTGTCTTGTAGCGGTAGGTTTTGGCTTGGATTTCCAACGCCAAAAGCCCTCCACTCCCTTTAGCTGACAAACTGTAGTCATGCAGAGTAACTATCCGTGGCAGGCCTGCCACACCACTGACAAAGGCACCCACATCATGATAACCACCCTCGGCAACAATTTTTATTGGCAACTCCACGTAAAACTCCGCTGACCGCTCGGGCTGAAGTGTAATACTGGAAATATTCAGGCTTGCACCGTGACCGATTTCTGTAATGTCCTCCAGCAATCCAGGCACTTCAGTATCACTTGGCAGCTGCGCCAGCAAGGCGTTAAAAAGCTTTTCCACTTCGGCCATCTGTATTCTGTATGCCTCAAGATTTGCCGCCTGGAATGCCTTTTGTTCAAAGTTACTCTTTAACTTGACCTCTTGAGATTTAGCTTGCTCCAGCTCTACACCAAGATCCTTGACATGAAAGTAATAGGTACCAGCCAACACCAGGGAAAAAATAACGATCAACAACAGCACTCTGACAGGAAGCGGCCATACGCCGATACTGTCAAAATCCAAGTCTGTGAAATCAAAATCCTTTAATTGCTGTAAGGAATCACTTAACGCCATCAGGTATCTCCCTCGGCAGTCTCACCTGGAGACTCTTGCGCAACCGGTGTATTGACAATTTTGACTCTCATCTCAAACCGGCTTCCGTCCTCACCGAGGACATCATTGGCTTGCACTTTGGTAAGGTTTGGCTCAGTGAATTTGTAGGAGGCATCAAGCTGACGCATCAGAGTAGAGACTCGGTTGTTTGACTCTGCATACCCTTCCAGTGAAATCTGATCATCCTTTCGGGTCATCTTGGTGAAATAAACACCGTCAGGCACTGATCGAACGAACTCATCGTAAATTCTGACTATTTCCGGCCGGTTGCCCTGCAACTCCTGAATTACCTCCATGCGATCCAGTAAGTCCTGGCGACGCTTTTTCAGTTCTTTAATTTCAGTGACCTGTTTTTCAAGTCTGGCAATCTCTGTCTTCAACAGGGAGTTTCTGTCGTTTTGGGTCTGTATCTGACTGGAGAGCATGCGATCCCAGCCAAATGCACTGATCACTGCAGCAACCAGAACCACACAAATAAGTGTAATAAATTCTTTTTTCTTTTCCGCGCGGAGTGCTTCGCGCCAAGGCAGTAAATTGATCTTGGCCATCTTATTCAAGCCCTCGCAACGCGAGCCCAGCGGCAATTAACATGGCCGGAGCATCATTAGCCAATGCAACGGCATTCACCTTGTTGGACACTTCCATATCCGCAAAGGGGTTTGCAATCATTGTGGGCAATCCCAACTTGCCCTCTATCTCCTCACGCAATCCTTCCATCGCAGCCACGCCTCCCGCCAGAATCAATTGATCGATATAATTGTACTGGCTGGATGAAAAAAAGAATTGCAGGGAACGAGATATTTGCTGTACCAAGGCATCCTTGAATGGCTCCAACACTTCTGAGACATAGTCTTCCGGAAGGCCGCCCTGTTTTTTTGCCTGACCTGCCTCCTCAAGGGATAAGCCATAACGGCGCTGGATTTCTTCGGTAACCTGCTTGCCACCAAACAACTGTTCCCGTGTATAAACTGTTTTACCGTTCACAAGAACACTCAGTGTCAACATGGTGGCACCTATGTCCGCGATAGCGACCACCTGATCACCGAGCTCTTCCAATTGCGTCGACAACAGCTCGAAAGCACGCTCGACAGCAAAGACCTCGACATCGACCACCTTGGGGTTAAGGCCGGCCTGCTCCAGTGCATCGGCACGGGAATCGACGTTTTCCCGCCTGCACGCAGCCAGCAAAACATCGACCTGTTCGGGATTGTTATCCGAGAGGCCGATCACTTCAAAGTCGAGCGCAACCTCATCGAGGGGATAGGGAATATACTGATCTGCTTCGAGGGCGATCTGGGTTTCCATTGCCTGATCATTAAGATCGGCGGGCATCTCAATAACTTTGGTAATCACCGACGAACCCGATACCGCAACCGCAGTATCCCGGGCCTTGGCTTTGGCTTGGCTCACCACCTTGCGAATGATCTCAGCGAGAGCCTCTACATCATTGATGTTTTTTTCCACAACCGTGTTCGGTGGCAGAGGTCTCACCATGTAGCTTTCAACCTTGTAACGGTTACCGTTACGACTGATCTCCAGCAACTTCACAGCGGAAGATGTTATGTCCAGCCCCAATAAACTTTTGGGTTGCTGGTCTAGAAAACTGAAAAGTCCCATTTTTGTTTTCTTTTCCCAAGGTTACGCAAAGCAACTAAGTCAGGACTTTAACTATTTTTTGCAAGTTTGCAAGTAGTGTGTCCCTATTCTTTTGGCTCTATAATAGCATGCTGTTTTTTTAAACGGTCTCCACATGATTCACCGCTTTTACAAAATCACCGTCATACTAGTCTGGCTCGCTCTATCCGCTCTGGGCTGTACACTGATTGCAACCGGGAGCCTGTATCTCTACCTTAGCCCCAAACTACCCTCCTCTGAAAGCCTCAGACAGGTAAAACTGCAGACACCTTTGAGAATTTACTCACAAGATTTGCATCTAATTGGTGAATTTGGTGAAAAAAGACGCAACCCGATCACCTTCGAGCAAATTCCCACCATTTATATACAAGCATTGTTATCCGCTGAGGATGATCGCTTTTATCAGCATTCCGGCGTGGATATTACCAGCCTGCTGCGGGCCGCCTCGGAGCTGATCAGCACTGGCGAGATCCAAACCGGCGGCAGCACCATTACCATGCAGGTAGCCCGCAATTACTTCCTCACCCGTCAACAAACATTCACCCGAAAGTTCAATGAAATTCTGCTGGCATTGCGTATTGAGGACGAACTCAGCAAAGACGAGATTCTCACGCTTTACGCCAACAAGATTTACCAGGGCAATCGCGCCTACGGCATTGAGGCCGCCGCCCAAGTTTACTATGGCACGACGATTGATAACCTCAATCTGGCTCAAGTGGCCATGCTGGCGGGCTTACCAAAGGCACCTTCCGCCTTTAATCCCATTGCCAACCCAACCAGGGCCCTGATTCGGCGCAACTGGATCCTGAAGCGAATGTTCGAACTGAATCATATTGATGAAGCGACTTACCTGTCGGCGCGAAACGAACCGGTCAGTGCCAGCTATCACGGCTATCTGACTGAACTCGATGCACCCTACATCGCAGAAATGGCCCGCCGGGAGATCGTTGATATGGTGGGACTGTCCGCCTACACCGATGGCTACCGGGTAATAACGACCGTCAACAGCCAGCTGCAGCAAGCTGCCGAGCAGGCCGTTCAGGATGGGCTGATCGCCTACGATAGCCGGCACGGTTTTCGTGGCCCTGAAAAAAATCTACCCCAGCCTGAGGATTGGCAGACAACCTTGCGTCAGACGCAAACCTACGGAAACCTGGTTCCCGCCATTATCTCCGAGATAAAACCCCAGGCCCTGGTCGTTCAGACAGAATTCGCTGAGACGATTGAAATTGCCTGGGAAAACGGCCTCAAGGGACTTCGGCGCTATATAAGCCCCAGCAACCGCTCCGCACCCATAAAAACAGCAGATGAGCTGTTCTCTGTGGGCGACCTCATCAGAATTCGGCAACATCAGGAGTCGTGGCAACTGGGCCAGCTACCCAAAGCCCAAGCCGCCATTGTTGCCCTTGATCCCGAGAATGGCGCCATTCAGGCATTGATCGGAGGTTACGACTTCCGCCAGAGCAATTTCAACAGGGCAACCCAGGCTGAGCGCCAACCGGGCTCCAACTTCAAACCCTTTATCTACACGATTGCACTGGAAAACGGATTTACGCCGGCCAGCATCATCAATGATGCGCCAGTGGTATTCGACGACGGGTCATTGGAAAAGAGTTGGCGCCCTGAAAATGATGGTGGCAAGTTTTTTGGGCCCACCCGTCTGCGCAAAGCGCTCTATCTTTCCCGAAATCTGGTCTCTATCAGGTTGATGCGATCTATTGGCATCAACAAAGCCATCGATGGACTGAAACGTTTTGGTTTTGATGAAAGTAAACTTCCCAGGGACTTGTCACTGGCACTGGGCAGCCATGCCGTCACCCCATTGCAGATTGTCACCGGCTATGCAGCGCTGGCCAACGGTGGCTATCGGGTCGAACCCTACCTAGTGGATCGCGTGGAAGACTCTGCCGGCAAACTGCTATACAAGGCAGCACCCATGACCGTCTGCCGCAAGGATTGTGACCACAGACAACCCGATGCTTTGGACGACAGGGATGTCACTCCACCCACGCAGCCCTCCGATAATGACGCAGCCAACGTCAACCCTCACGCGCCAGAACAATTGTATTTACCTCCACCCAATGCGCAAAGAATCATTGAGCCGGGGGTTGCCTACATCATGGACTCCATTCTCAAAGACGTTATTGTCAAGGGAACAGGCAGGCGGGCACTGGCACTAAAACGTACGGATCTGGCAGGAAAAACCGGCACGACAAATGGTCCGAGAGATGCTTGGTTTTCAGGCTATAGCCCACACATTGTCGCCACTGCATGGCTTGGTTTTGATCAAAACCTGTTATTGGGCAGAAATGAATATGGCGGCTCTGCGGCCCTGCCAATCTGGATGGACTTCATGCGGGTGGCACTGGCAGACAAACCGGAAATCAGTCGCCCACAACCGGAAGGTGTGGTGATGGTGAGAATTGATCCTGACACAGGGCTGCGGGTCGGGCCGGGCCACAGCAATGCTGTGTTTGAAATTTTCCGCGAGGAGGATGTCCCCCCTCTGATGGACAACCACAGGTCATCTGATGACGGCTTCGGTTCATCACAAGGCCCGAGACCTGAAGATCTATTCTAGATCATCCCCCAGCGTGGTTAACAGGTTCTGCCAGGGGAAAGCACCGTCACCCAATCCATAAAAAAAAGGATTGAGAAAGTCAGACTTGCTGTTATAGGCGAGAGGGCGAAAATCCAGTCCCACCACGCACCCGCCTGCGGCTTCAAGTATTGCCTGCCCTGCTGCGGTATCCCATTCGCTGGTGGGGGCAAAGCGCGGGTATAAATCGGCGTACCCCTCGGCGACATGACAAAACTTCAATGAGCTGCCAACCTCGGAAATCACCACATCACCGAGAGAGCACCTCAGCCTTTCTGCCAGCCGACTAACCTCTGATATTCCGTGCCGACGGCTTGCCACCAACCTGAAAGGCTCCTCCAGCAGGCGACGCTGGGCCTCCGTCCGCACCTGAATCTCAGACCACTGCTGATTTTTATATTTGAATGCTCCAAGACCCGGGCCCCCGGCATAACCAATGCCCGTGACAGGGACATAGATCACCCCCAGGCTGGGCATCCCTGACTCAACCAGTGCGATATTGACCGTAAACTCATCATTGCCATCCAGAAACTCCCGGGTACCGTCCAGTGGATCAACAAGCCAGTAGCTCCCCCAATGGACCCTGACATCAAGCGAAGGGGGCTCGGACTCCTCCGACAGCACTGGAACAGCCAGCAAATCCGGCAACCCAGCCGCCAATACCCGGTGAGCGCTATAATCTGCCTCAGTCACCGGCGAACGGTCCTGTTTGGTCATCACCGGGAGAGGATCGCCTCTGTGATAAAATGACATTATGCTTTTACCTGCATCCACTGCGAGCGCCATGATGTCTTTCAGAAAAGGGTGATTCACAGCTTTATCGCTGCCCGATTGTTGAGTAAATCTCTGACCAAGAACAATGCAGCAATTGACCGTCCCTCCGTAAAATCATCCCGGGACACCAATGCGGCCAGGTCGTCGAGCTTCCAGGGGATCACCTCAATAGTTTCTGGCTCATCGCCGGGCAATCGGCTCTCATAGAGCCCCTCTGCCAAAACCACCAGGATATCGTGCTCCATGTAAGCGGGTGACAGTGTCAGACTTTTGATGAGTTGCAGCTCGCGCGCACCATAGCCCACCTCCTCCATCAACTCCCTGTTGGCTGCCTGCAACGCATCCTCTCCGGGATCTATGGCGCCTTTTGGCAAGGCAATCTGATAATCACCGATGCCGGCACCATACTCCCGAACCAGTAGGACTGTTTCATCGTCCAGCATGGGAACAATCAGTACCGCACCCTCCCCGAATCGCAGCAACCGCTCATAAACACGCCGAGCACCATTGGCAAACTGCAGGTCCTGCTCTTCAATCTGGAACAACCGGGTTTTGGCCAGCTGTCGCCGCTTCAATATGAGGGGTTTTGTCGGCATACTGAACAATACCTTGATAACGTGGCAGACCATTATAGCTGTGAAGATCGACTGGAATACTATCGACACCGTACTACTCGACATGGACGGCACGCTGCTGGACCTGCATTTCGATAATTTTTTCTGGCTCACCCACCTACCCCGCCGCTATGCAGAACATCATGGACTCTGCGCGAGCAAGACAACACCCGAGCTGCACAAACGACTCAATGCAAAACGCGGTACGCTGGAGTGGTATTGCCTGGAACACTGGTCCCAGGAATTATCGCTGAATATTCGTCAGCTGAAAGAAGAGATTGATTACCTGATCACTGAGCGCCCCTTCGTGCAGGAGTTTCTCGAACAACTGGGCGCCCATGGTAAACAACGAATCCTGATCACCAATGCCCACCCCCAGAGCCTGGATCTCAAGCTGAAGCTCACCAGCATCAAACCCCTACTGGACCAAGTCTACAGCTCCCACGAATTCGGCCACCCCAAAGAATCCCCCATATTCTGGCAATTACTGGAACGCCGGCAACATTTCAACCCGGCCAGAACATTGTTTATCGACGACTCTTTGCCAGTATTAAAAGCGGCAGCCGCCTATGGCATCGGCCACCTTTTGGCTATCAGCCAACCGGATAGCCGAACAGCACCCATCATCATCCAAGAGTTTCCGTCTATCATTCACTTTGACGAGATATTGCCCGATGGCGAATGAAAAAATACCTGATCAGAAGGTCCGTCTGGATAAATGGCTGTGGGCTGCGAGATTCTTTAAAACACGCGCACTGGCGAAAGTGGCTATTGAAGGCGGCAAAGTCCACATTGATGGTCATCGTGCAAAGCCCAGTAAAGAGATCACAGTGGGGACCGTCCTCGATATACGGCAGGGGTGGGATGAAAAAACCGTTCTGGTGGAGCAGCTCAGCACCCAGCGTCGGGGCGCCGACGACGCGGCGAAACTCTATACAGAAACGGAACAAAGCCGAGTCAGACGCGAGCAACAGGCGCTTCAACGCAAAGTCGCCCAACAGGGCATTCGCTTTTCCGACGAGCGGCCCAGCAAAAAGCAGCGCCGGCAAATCCACCGATTCAAGGAGCAGAACCAATCATGAAAGCACGCATCCTTGTCCTGCTGTTATGCCTGCCCCCCCTGAGCCAGGCGGCCATTTACCGCTGGGTTGACGAAAGTGGCAAAGTACATTTTTCGGATAAACAGCCAGAGAACAACGCTACTGCGCAAGATATATCGGGGCAGTTGCGCCCCCTCAACAACGATTCCAGCACTACTGAAACCGAAAAGCTCAAGACTGTTTTCCCGGGAGAAACACCTGAAGAAAAAGCGTTTAACGCCCGACAAAAGGCTGAGCAGGAAAAACAGCATCTACATAAGCAAAGGGACTGCCAGAAAGCACGCAACCAGCTCCGTGTACTGCGTGGCAGGGTTGCTTTCGAAGATAGCGAAGGCAATGAAATCATCATTAGCGAAGAGGAACGACAACAACGGGCAAAACAGCTGGCACAACAAATCCAGATCCATTGCTCGTAGCCACCTACATTTGAACCCGGAAGAAACTTGACCACACTGGACAACTCTCCGGAACCACACTAAATTCCATCGCCCGTTTCAGAGGAGCCACCAAATGCCCGACAGGGACAAACTGCAAGGATTTATCTTTGATCAATTTGATATTCGCGGCGAAATTTTAACCTTGAAACAAAGCTATGGCGAAGCCATCGCCCGTGGCAATTATCCTCAGTTGATCAAGCACCTGCTGGGGGAATTCATGGCGGCTGCAGGCATGCTCAGTGCAACACTCAAATTTGATGGCGTCCTGACACTTCAGGCCCAGGGGCCGGGTCCACTCTCGATGATCATGGCTGACTGTACCCGCCACCACAACCTGCGAGCGATTGCCAGTTTTGACCGCGCTTATGACTTTAATACCGATGAACCACTCGCAGCACTCGTGGGCATGGGAACCTTGAGCCTGACGATTGACCCCAGTAACGGCGAGCGCTACCAGGGTATTGTTCCACTGGAGTCAGAAAATCTCGCCAACTGTCTGGAGGATTACTTCACTCGCTCTGAACAACTCCGGACCCGGATCTGGCTGGCGGCCGACACTGAACTTGATTCACCAAGGGCTGCTGGCTTGCTGCTTCAGGCATTGCCCAGGCAGCTGGAAACGTCGGCGGAAGAAAATCTGCAGATGTGGGAACACACCACACAACTGGCCAACACAATCACGGCCGAAGAGCAGCTAACGCTCGACCACGAACAACAACTTCACCGCCTTTTTCACCAGGAACCGCTGAGACTATTCGAAGCAAAAGCCGTCCAGTTTAACTGCAGCTGCTCAAAAGAGCGTATCTCTCAGGCACTGCTTTCCCTCGGAGAAAAAGAGCTCAACAGCATCCTTGATGAAGCCGGGCTGGTGGCCATTGATTGTCATTTCTGTGGCCAGCATTACACGTTTACCCGCGATGATATCCAACGGCTGTTCGACGAAAGTCCCCCGGTGCTCCACTAGAGGAATTTTTTCTGGCATAATTGCCACCCCTTCGGCTCCAGCAGGGCCGACAACCTGACCGGAAACCCCTACAGGACGATATTACTGATGACGCAAATCGAAGATTCTGCGGTGAACGTTTACACCGATCTTTGCTCCGCCGAGCTGATTGAACTGGCCCTCCAGCGCGGGGAAGGCCACCTGACCGATACAGGCGCCTTTCTCTCTGTCACCGGCAACCGAACCGGCCGATCACCGGCGGACCGCTTCATTGTAGATGAACCAAGCAGCCGGGATGACATCAACTGGGGCCCCGTAAATCGCCCCTTTCCGCAAGAGGCATTCAATGCATTGTGGGATCGCGTGGAAACCCATCTGGCGGATCGTGATCGCTTTGTATCCCACCTGCACGTGGGCCAGGATTCAGAGCACTATTTACCGGTCAAGGTCACTACCGAAACCGCCTGGCACAACCTGTTCGGGCACAACATGTTTATTCGTCCGGAAAAATACAACCCCTCCGGCAAAGAGCAATGGAAAATTCTCCATGCCGCCAATTTTGTCTGCGACCCGGAACGAGATGGCACCAACAGTGATGCCGTGGGCATTATCAATGTCGCACAGCGCAAGGTACTGATTGCAGGACTGAAATACGCTGGCGAAATGAAAAAGGCCATGTTCTCGGTACAAAACTTCCTGTTGCCAGAAAAAGATGTCATGCCCATGCACTGTGCTGCCAACGTCGGCGCCGGCGGTGATGTCTGCCTGTTCTTCGGCCTCTCGGGCACCGGAAAAACCACCCTCTCTGCCGACCCGAATCGCTACCTTATCGGCGACGATGAACACGGCTGGGCAAAAGGCTCCGTGTTCAACATGGAGGGAGGCTGCTACGCCAAAACCATCAATCTGAGCCAAAAGAATGAACCGGTCATCTGGGATGCGATTCGCTTTGGCGCCATAGTGGAAAACGTCGTCGTCAATGCCGGTCGCACGGCCGATTACGATGACACCAGCCTTTCAGAAAATGGCCGCTGCAGCTATCCGCTGGAGCATGTGGAGATGCGCTGCCTGGAAAACCGTGCCGGCGAACCGAAAAATGTCATCTTTCTGACCTGTGATGTATCCGGCGTTTTACCACCGGTATCCATTCTTTCAAAAGAAGCTGCTGCCTATCACTTTCTAAGTGGCTATACAGCCAGAGTAGGCTCCACGGAAGTGGGCGGAAGTGCAGGCATTCAGCCAACCTTTTCCACCTGTTTCGGGGCCCCTTTTATGCCCCGCCCAGCTAATGTATACGCCGAGTTGCTGATGAAGCGTATCGACGATTTCGACAGTCGTGTCTACCTGGTTAACACCGGATGGACGGCGGGCTCGGGAGCGCCGGGTGGCACAGGATCCAGGTTCCCGATCCCGGTGACACGAGGCATTATTGCCGCCATACAGAACGGCGACCTGGAGGATGTGGAAACCGTCCGGCTGCCACTGATCAACCTGGATATCCCCCTCACGGTGCCGGGCGTTGACACCCGCTACCTCAACCCCCGCGAAACCTGGGAAGACAAGGCTGCCTACGACGAACAGGCCAGCAAGCTCGCCGGACTTTTTATTGAAAATATCAAGCGATTTGAAGTCACTGACGCTGTTTTAAATGCGGGCCCCAAGCTTTAACGGCCCGTTAACCAGAACAGCAAAAAGGCGCCTCGAGAGGCGCCTTTTTGCTGTTAGCTACTCAGACTAGGTTCTGAGTGGCTGGCCTATGCCCGTAGTAAAAGATAACCCCTGCTGGTAGTAACGTGCACTTTTCTCATGCTCGCCCAGTCTGGCCATCAAACCGGCAAGTTCAGCATAAGTCTCGGGATCTGCTTTGAGCGACAAGGAGCTTTCCAGATAATCGCGGGCCTTGCCCCAAAGCTGATTACGAAGACAAAGCCTGCCCAGCGTGAGCATCAGAACAGCATCATTGGGACGTTCTCGCAACCAGCGCTCAGCGAGCAATAATTGTCGGCGCGGATCTCCGCCATCCACCACACCGAACAACTTCACCAACTTCTCGTCCCACCTGGATTTGAGGGTTTTTCGCAGCAAATCCTCCACCCGAGCATAATCGCCCAATTGATACAAACTGTTGATATAGGTATCCAGTATTAATGGCTTTGAACGCACATGACGGGGTATGTCCTGCCAGAGTTTGACCAGGCTTGCCGAACCACTATGTTGAGCCGGAGCCGCCATTCCGGCCAGGAGCGCAGCGTAAATATCCACTTCAATCTGCCCCAGTGTGCGCTCATCAAACACCCGGTAACGCTTGAAGTCCGGCAGCAGCTTTTCAAGGCTAGCCCAGTCCTCCAGCCCACTATAGGCTTGCTGCAATAAACGCAATACCAGAGGGTGGTCAGGCTCACCAGCGTAGAGGCGTTGCAGAATCGCCAATGCTTCTTCGTACTGCTCACTATGCAGGTGCATTCTTGCCTGAACCAACCCGATAGCCAGCTCACCGCCGGGGTCGGTTTGTTCTGCTTTCAAAAGCAGTCGATTGGCATCCAGACGGTCACCGAGTTCATGCGCTGCATTTGCAGCAGCCAGATAGTTGATCAGCGGCATATCGGAATGTCGGGCTGCGCGCTTGAGATTGCGACGAGCCAGATCCCAGCGACCTTCGATAAATTGTAACAACCCTTTTGCAGTCCGTGCACGAAAACGCGATTGTCTGGAGGTCACACGCTGACGAACAAGCTGTCTACCGGGCTCTACCAGCAATCGAAAAAAATAGCCCCCCGTTCTGAGCAGAAACCACACCAGCAGCAGTAAAAACAGCAGCGTCCAGAGGCTCATTTCAACGGTATAGTTACCGACGGCTATCAACACATAACCACTGGTTTCCAGCATTTGCCACGCTACGACCCCGCCAATCAGGGCAATCAATACGATAAACAACAGCAACTTTCTCACCGCTGTTGACCTCCCCGGGAATCCAGATCATGACGTTGACGCCAACTATCGATGTAATCACGCAGCGCGTTGAGCCCAGCTGAAATATCCGTGCGCGGTTGAACCACTGATCGCTGCTGCAGCTCACTTAACTGCTCAACCAAAGCCATTGAACGCGCTTCATTGAGCTTAAAATAATCAGCCAGCAATTGTTGGGCTAGAGCCAGACTCTCGTCGTAAACCACCTGTTGCTCACGCAACATGGCCAACTGAGCCAACTCCAGAACCGTCACAAGCCGCAGGCGGATCAGTTGCTCCTGCTGAGGAGACAGTATTGGCTCGACCACTTCGTCGCGATGCGTGACGCGAACGATCTGACCGAGCTGGTTCAAGGTACTGTGAAATACCCTGACCAACGGCGCATACCAGGTATCAGCCTGATCAGTAGCGGCCTCAACTGGCACGACCTGCCCTGTCAATTCCGGCATCTGGGGTGCCAATATCGGTAAATCGCCCACCTCCCCGGCAATCGCTTTTAATTCAAGATAGAGTCCGTCTGTATCGACTACGGGGGCAGACTTGAGGGCGACGATATTTTTTGCCAGCACCTCACGAACCGGCAATAACTCGACTTCATCAAGGTCGCGAAGAATACTGTCGGCGGACTGCAACAAGGCCAGCGCACCATCACTGTCCCGCTCGGTCAGCAGTCGCTGATTACCCAGTCTGAGCAGATACTCGGCCTCGGCCAGTTTCCAGTCCTTTCTGGAGGGCGTCGAAATTTCCTCGAGCCGGCTGGCCTGACGATTCATTCTGAGCGTCAGCTCCTGGTCAGCCTGACTTGAACCCGCAGCAAGATCACTTCGCAAACGCCTTTCCTCAGTCAGACTCTGCCGCAGACGTTCAACATCAGCTCGCAGGACAGTCAAATCCTCCTGGATGCCCGGTTGACGCTGTTGCTGATGATAAAGCCACCAGCCACCGGCCCCACCTGCGGCAATGGTGAGTATCAGGAGGATCATCAGAAAAATCAGCATTGGCCTGCCCGATGAAGCTTTGACCGGTTTTTCAGGGGTCGTGCTTTTCGTCGAACTGGAGGTTTTAGAAGGTTTTGCGGGAGGTAGGTCGTACATCTCCCCGGAAGGCGTCAATACCGAATCACCTGCTTGAGCAGACTGTCGGTTTGCAGACTTTTCCGGATTTACTGGCTGTTTGTTGTCATCTGGCTGCTTGTCATTATCCACTGACTCGATTCCTGGCGATGGTGACTGGAGTTCATTATAACGATTGGCCTGGGCTTTGAGACTGACGGTGTAATTAACTGTCTTCTGTAGCCAAGCTATCCACGGCAAACGTGTAACACAGATCTAGATTTTATTACTGTACCACTCAAGGATAGTCGAGACCATGTCCTCTGGCGCCGCCGATGGGGCAGTGAGAACCCGATCAAACGACAGGTCTCTCGCAATGGTTGCAACCCGCTCACCCGGCACAACGACAGGCAACCGGCAGAGTGCGCCATGGAGTTCGGCGGGAACGACTGCAAGCAGATTATGAACCAACTCTCCACTATGGGCAGCCACCAGATCCAACTTTTTATCTGTCAGCAGTCTGGCAATTTTACCGGCGGAGTCTTTCATTATGCAGCGCCGGTATAACTCACAGCGATCCACTGTCGCACCACGTTTCTGTAGCTCTTCGGCCAACAGCGTACGACCACCTTTTCCGGCAAAAATCAGCGCTTTCTGGCCGGCAACGGACCGAAGAGAGTCCAATGCCAATAGCGCTTCACTGTTAAAGGTTGTCTGGGGCGACTCAGCGCAAATTCCACGCTCTGCAAGTTCCGTCGCTGTGGCTTTACCTACCGCATAATAGCGTACACCCACCGGTAACATCGGCCAGTAATTTTCCAGCCAATCAACACCCAACCGGACTGCAGTGCGGCTGACAAATATCGCTATCTGATAGTGATCGAAGTCCAGGATTTTCGATTTGGCATGCGGAGCGAGTACGGGTTCTATTTTCATTACCGGATAGCGGTAAATCTGTATCCCTGCCAGCTCCAGCGATGTCACTAGCTCATCCTGCTCCAGAAGCGGCCTTATCAACAATACATTCAACCGGCTCATTGCGCTCGACTCAATGATTCTCGTAGACCTCACGCAGAATGACACCGGCACCCCGCTGCAGGAGCCGCTCGGCCAGCTCAATACCCAATGCTTCGGCGTCGTTTACACTGCCGCTGATATCGTCTCGTATGATCCGGGTACCATCGGGAGAGCCGACCAGGCCCCTCAGCCAAATCTGCTGTTCTCCACGGTGAATGGCATAGCAGGCAATCGGCACCTGGCAGCCTCCTTCCAGACGTCGATTCATGGCGCGCTCTGCCATGACACACTCCGCTGTGGCCTCATCATGTAGCGGCTTCAGCAACACCTGAACCCAGTCATCGCCAACACGACTTTCAATGCCCACGGCCCCCTGTCCACCTGCAGGCAAGCACTGCTCCGGCGCCAGCCGGAGGCTGATACGCGCTTCCATTTTCAGCCTTACCAGCCCGGCCGTCGCCAGCAAAATAGCATCGAATTCACCACTGTCCAGCCTGCCGAGACGCGTCTGGACATTGCCTCGCAGATCGCCGACCAACAGCTCGGGAAAAGCCTCCCGGAGCTGGCACTGGCGACGCAGACTCGATGTTCCGACCCGGCTGCCGGACGGCAGCTCTTCCAGTCGCGCAAAATGATTGGACACGAAAGCATCGGTGGGGTCCTCTCGTTCACAGATCACACTGAGACCCAAACCCTGCGGAAACTCCATGGGCACATCTTTCATCGAGTGAACCGCAATATCTGCCCGATCCTCCAGCATGGCAACTTCCAGCTCTTTGACAAAAAGCCCTTTGCCGCCAACCTTCGCCAATGGCACATCCAGTATCTTGTCACCTTTAGTGGTAAAGGTGACAAGACTCACTTCGAGATCCGGATGGAGTTGCAGCAGCCGCTCTTTGACATACTCTGCCTGCCAGAGCGCCAGGGGGCTTTTACGGGTTGCGATACGAAGGTGTTTTGACATGATAGTAACGACCATTGCCTGCAAACGGCGCATCATAACAGATTGGGTTGGGATCTTTGTCGGCAGACAACGCAACCCCAGCTACATGCAGTTAACTGCCCTACATCTGCTCGAGCAGTTTACGCAACGGCGCCACATGACGCCTGCTAACCTGTGGGCGAATATCCATTCCCTGAAGGCGGACAAAAAACTGTCCTTCAAGATTGCGTTCCAGGCCTTCAATATGCGGGATTGAAATCAGTGCATTGCGATGAATGCGAAAAAACCGGTTCTCGAACTCATCCTCAAGTTCTTTCAGTGTTTCGTCGAGGAGTGCTTCGCCCTGGGTATGATAGGCCGTTACATATTTATGATCTGCCTGAAACAGCCGCACATCAGCAATGGCAACCAGGTCGATACCCCGACGATTTTTGGCCGCAATATGGCTCCTACCATCTGTCTGATAGACAGGCGAATCCTGCAACTCGATTAATTGTGCTTTATTGATTCGCTTGGTGCGCAGAATGGCATTTTCCAAATCCACCTGTTTAACCGGCTTGAGCAGGTAACCGATCGCCTGAGATGAAAAAGCCTCGACGGCATAATCGTCGTAAGCGGTACAGAAGATAACCGCCGGCGGCGGCTCAAAATCCGACAGATACTGGGCAGCTGCAAGGCCATCCATCCCCGGCATCCGCACATCCATAAACACCAGATCCGGGCTGAACTTCTCAGCCACCTCAAGGGCCTGTTCACCGCTGCCGGCTTCACCGACATGCATGCAACTATCAATCACCGACAACATTCTTTTCAGACGGTCACGGGCGAGTGGTTCATCATCAACGATCAGTATTCTCATCGCCAAGCCTACTATCCGATTGGGTAGCTAATGCGAGTAATATAGCAACTTTCACCGGATTCCGCAGTGACGCTGGCCCCGGAACCAAAATGCGCCTGCAGGCGTTGCCGGACATTCTGCAGTGCAATTTTATTACCCCGGTGCTGTTGGAGCGCTCGGTGCAATGGATTGGAGACGACAATTTCAATACAGTCCCGGATTCGCTGGACAGAAATAGTGATTTCACCACCCTCCTGTAACAACTGAATTCCATGGTAAATTGCATTCTCCAGAATTGGCTGAAGTGTCAGACAGGGAATCTGTACGCCTTCCCCATAATCACCAATTTCCCACCGCGCCGAGAGTCGATCACCCAATCGCAGCTTCTCCAGCGCCATGTAACGGCGGCAAAGAGATAACTCCTCGCGCAACGGAACCAGCGTTTGCGCATCCGTCAGGGCATAGCGGTAGAGGTCCGACAGATCTTCCACGACGCGCTCAGCTTTTTCGGGGTCAGAACCAATCAGGCTGGCAATCATGTTCATACTGTTAAACAGAAAGTGGGGCCGGATTCTCGATTGCAATGCCTGAATCCGCGCTTCCAGTTCAGCTCGCTGGCGCAACCGCAACTGTTGCTGAAGATACAGATAACGAAGCAGAATACCGGCGGGTATCGCCACCAGAAGCAAATACTCGGCAATATTCCAAGTGTTGTAACTGCGCTCAGCCAAAGGTGCTGAGTACCACCACATAATACCTTCGGATACAGCACCACAAAACAGGGTGACCATCAGAATAAGCAGAAAAGATAGGGTTGCTGCAGTCACCAGCCGTACGCCGGACAGCAATCGATTGGCGAAACAGAGCACGACTGCACTGAGCAGTGCGATCCAAAGGGACAGCAGGGACACTTTTGCCAGCTTGACCCAGTCAAAGTTTTGCAGACCACTGTCAGCGACACTAATCATCAGTGCCAGCAATTCGGAGATAACAATCACGGTCAACAACCCCTGACCGCGGCAAAAGTTAGGCAGGAAAGTATCCCCTTCCCGGAGAAACAGTTGTGCAGCCCCGGATTTATTCGCCTTCCACCGATCCACGATTCCCATCAACGCCAACCCATCCTGTTTCACTCGCGTTTCACGCGGCTTTGCTATAATCAGGTTTTTCCTGCACCCGCAGTACTTTATCTGTGGTCCGACAAGTTATAAAGGTTCAGTTTACCGATGAGCAATTCAAAAGATACCAATCTATCCTGGGGCGGCCGCTTCAATGAGGCCACGGATGCATTCGTGGCCAGATTTACGGCCTCTGTCGACTTTGACCAACGCCTCGCCCCACAGGATATTCAGGGCTCTATCGCCCACGCCACCATGCTGACCAAAGTCGGGGTACTAGATGAAAATGAACTTGAGTCGATCAAAAATGGCCTGACGACTATTCTGACGGACATTGAAAACGGTACATTCGAGTGGAGCCTGGCACTGGAAGATGTCCACATGAATGTGGAGGCAGCGCTCACCTCACAAATCGGCATCACCGGCAAAAAGCTCCATACCGGACGCTCAAGAAATGATCAGGTGGCCACAGATATCAGACTCTGGCTGAGACATGAAATTGACGCCATCGGTGCGGAGTTGACCCGTCTGCAACAGGGTATTCTGGGCCTGGCAAAAGCCCAGGCAGAGACTATCATGCCCGGATTCACTCACCTCCAGACAGCTCAGCCAGTCACTTTTGGTCACCACCTGATGGCTTGGTTTGAAATGCTGGAACGCGATTACGGCAGATTGCTCGACTGCAGAAAACGCCTCAACCAATCACCTCTGGGTGCTGCAGCCCTGGCAGGGACCACCTACCCCATTGATCGATATATGACCGCAGATTTACTGGGGTTTGATGGCCCCACCCGAAATTCCCTGGATTCCGTCAGCGACAGGGACTTTGCCATTGAATTTTGTGCATTTGCCAGCATCCTGCTCACCCATCTGTCCCGCGCTTCCGAAGAACTGATCCTATGGACCTCCGCACAGTTTGATTTTATTGAGCTGCCGGATCGCTTTTGTACGGGTTCTTCCATCATGCCACAGAAGAAAAACCCCGATGTACCCGAACTGGTTCGGGGTAAAACGGGCCGGGTTAATGGCCATTTAGTTGCATTGTTGACCCTTATGAAGTCGCAACCATTGGCCTACAATAAGGATAATCAGGAAGACAAGGAGCCGCTGTTTGATACCGTGGATACCGTCAAGGATTGCCTGCGGGCCTTTGCCGACATGATCCCGGCTATTCAACCGAAGAAAGAGTCCATGCGTGAAGCTGCACGCCGCGGCTTTTCAACCGCCACCGATCTCGCTGATTATCTGGTTCGCAAAGGCATTCCCTTCCGCGATTCCCATGAAATTGTCGGCAAATCCGTGGCATTCGGCATTGCTGAAAACAAGGACCTCTCGGATATGTCATTGGAAGAGCTGAGACAATTCTCGACTGTCATTGAAACCGATGTGTTCGATGTATTGACACTCGAAGGCTCTGTTGCCGCCAGAAACCACATTGGGGGCACAGCACCCGAACAAGTAAGAATTGCCGTCCAATCTGCGGCCGAGCGACTCAGCAATCGAACCTGACTGCGGAGCAGTGCTACACCACTATGACTGTGTCAGCTCCGCAATAAAGGCGCAGTCGACAACCGTTTTACAGAAGAGAGCTGCTGCCTGTTCTCTCCGTCGGCAATTATTGTTGGCATAGCGATTGCTAATTTGTCATTAATTGGGCTGCCTTCAGGACGGCCGACATGCCATAACGGGAGGTGCGTGACAATTTATGAATAAAACCTGGCAAGGCTATAACTCCAGCTTGTTTTATGACGAGCTGCTAACCAGTTCAGGAAATCCAAGAACTGCCGCACGGGGCATGATCAATTTTCTGCAGCGCCTGCCAGAGGAGGAGATTAATGAACGACGCTCTGCCGCAGAGCTGGCGATCCGGGATATGGGCATCTCTTTCACGGTTTACACAGAGGGCGGCAACATTGACCGAAACTGGCCATTCGACATCATCCCCCGGACCATCACGGCAAAGGAGTGGTCGAAAATCAGTCTTGGATTACAACAGCGCACCCGTGCCCTTAACTGCTTTATCGATGATATTTATAATAAACAGAGTATCCTTGCTGACCAGTTGATGCCTGCAGACATTGTCCTTGAATCCACCAATTACAAACCCCAGTGCAGAGGGGTTTCGCCTCGTTATGGCGCATGGGCCCATATTTGTGGCTCCGATCTGGTGCGCAACAGCAATGGAAAATTCTATGTGCTTGAGGACAATCTGCGAGTGCCCTCCGGTGTATCTTATATGCTCGAAAACAGGGAGATCACTAAACGTGTTCTGCCGGAGCTTTTTGAAAACTACAGCATCCAGCCGGTAGACGACTATCCTTCCAAGCTTTATCAAACCCTCGCTTCCCTCTCTCCTCAAAAAATGGGTAAACCGTGCATTGTGGTCCTGACGCCCGGGATCTATAACTCCGCCTATTTTGAACATGCATTTCTTGCCCAAAGTATGGGCGCGGAACTGGTAGAGGGTAACGATCTGCACACCGATGATGACGACTGCGTGTATATGCGCACCGTGGACGGGCCAGTGAAAGTGGATGTGGTCTATCGGCGCATAGACGAAGACTTTATTGACCCGGAAGCATTTCGCCAGGACTCCATGTTAGGGGTTCCGGGAATCATGCGGGCCTGGAAGGCGGGGAATGTTGCCATTGCCAATGCCCCGGGAAGCGGTGTAGCGGATGACAAGGTCATTTACGCCTATGTACCCGATATGATCCGCTATTACCTCAAACAGGAGCCGTTGATTGATAGCGTAAAAACCTATCTTTGCATGATCGAAAAAGACCGTGAGTATGTGCTGGCCAACCTCGACAAACTGGTGGTAAAGCCCGCCAATGAATCCGGTGGTTACGGCATCATGGTTGGCCCCCATGCCAGCACCCAGACGCGCAGAGAGTTTGCCGCGCTGATTGAAAATAATCCACGCAACTATATTGCTCAGCCCACCCTGTCATTATCGACTGCGCCGACCTATATCGACGACACTGTTGAACCGCGCCACCTGGATCTGCGCCCCTTTATCCTGCAGGGCAAAGATACCTGGGTCACACCGGGCGGACTGACAAGAGTCGCCATGACGAAAGGCTCTCTCGTAGTCAACTCATCTCAGGGCGGCGGCAGCAAAGACACTTGGATTGTGGAGGGGAACTGATGACGATGCTGTCCCGCGTTGCCGAACGACTCTACTGGATGGCCCGCTATCTGGAACGCGCAGAGAACACGGCCAGACTGACCAATGCCTACACTCACCTGATAATGGATTTACCCCGTGACACCCAGGTTGGCTGGGAGGTACTCATTCAGATGCTGGATGCAGAGCCTGTTTATTCAAAGCGGTACCGGGTCTTTAATGAGCAGAATGTGCTCCGCTTCCTGATTGCGGATCAGGAAAATGCTTCGAGCATCAGCAACTCGGTAAAGGCAGCTCGAGAGAATGTCCGCACCACCCGCGATGTGCTACCCGAGGAGACCTGGGAGCATGTCAATGAACTGTTCATCTACACGCAGGAGACGGCAGAGAAGTCGATTGGTCGACGTCACCGCTACGAATTTCTGGAACAGATTATTTCCCGCTGCCAGATGGTCAATGGCCTGCTGATGACCACCCTCTTCAGGGAACACTCACACCGCTTTATAAAATTGGGGCACCTGTTGGAACGAGCCGACATGAGCACCCGCATTATCGACGTGGGTGCAGGTGCTATTCTGGGCAGGGCAGAGACCAATCAGGCAATCGATCCCCTGCTGTGGGGCAGCATGCTGAAATCGCTCTCGGCGATGAGCGCCTATCGCCACAAAATTGGCCCACTGGTGGAACCAAACGCTGTGGTCAATTTTATTTTCAAGGAAGCCAGGCTACCCCGTACCGTTTACTTTTGCCTGACAGGAATCCTTGAAGAACTGCAGCCACTGAGCAACAATGACGACGCGATCCAGATAGTGGAATCGGCACTGCAAAAGCTGACCCGGTTTGATGCAGAAAAAATGACTCTGGCACAACTGCACCAATTTATCGATCAGCTGCAAATATCACTCAATCAACTTGATGATGCCATCAATACAGCCTGGTTTTTGCCCATGCAATCATGAAGAAATTTTTCTGCCACTGTGGCAATCAGGTTTTTTTTGAAAGTCGTCAATGCCTTTACTGCAAAACCAATCTGGGTTTTGACCCCGGCAATATGGAAATGCGGACGCTGACCGCCGTTCATGGCCAATTGTTCGAGGCCAGCGATCAGCAGCTCTTCCGCTTCTGCAGCAACGAAATGGAATTTGGTGTCTGTAACTGGTTACTCCCTAAAGAAAGCAACGACTCACTTTGCACAGCCTGTCAATTCAACCGCACTGTTCCCAACCAGAGCCAACCCGAAAACAGGGCTCGCTGGTTGCGACTGGAACAGGGCAAAAAACGCCTGTTTTTCACTTTGATTCAGCTGGGCCTACCCTTTGAAAATGGCTGGGCAGAACCCGAACGCGGCCTGCTACTGGATTTTATTGAAGATGGTCGTACACAGCCGCTTTTTGCAGAGACATTTGTCACCACAGGTTATCTCGGTGGGGTCATTACGATCAACGTGATGGAAGCGGACGACATCGCCCGTGTGACCGTCAAGTCCGAGCTGAAAGAATCCTATCGCACTGTACTTGGACACCTGCGCCATGAATCCGGGCACTATTACTGGTCAAGGCTCAACCCGGATGACGACATGAAGCGGGCCTTCAGAAACGTCTTCGGTGATGAACGCCAGGATTACCGCAGTGCGCTGGATGACTACTACAGGCATGGACCGGCACCGGACTGGGCCGATCACTTTATCAGTAGTTATGCCAGTGCCCATCCATCTGAAGACTGGGCTGAAAGCTGGGGTCATTACCTGCACATCTATGATGCACTGGAAACGGCAGCGGCTCACGGCGTGATCAATCACGGGCCCTCAGCCATGGACATGCAAACGCGCATTGATATCTGGCGACAACTGAGCATCACCCTGAATGAACTCAATCGAAGTGTCGGGCGGCAAGATGCTTACCCTTTTATCATCAACCACCAAGTAGAGAACAAGCTGGTATTTGTTGACCGGGTTATAAGTCAGCTCCAAACACTTGGCTCAACGATGGCAATTCACTGAACGCCTTGCGTATATTTTCATCCCAACTCTGCCGCAACATCACCAGGTAGGGATCATTATCTTCAAATTTATAATATTTGTTCGGGCTGCTAAGGCTGTCTGCTTCATAGTAGAGCAGCTCAATGGGTGGCCCCACAGTGGCGTTACTGCGCATCGTTGAATCCAGCGACACCAGAGCACAGCGCATGGCTGTCTCATGGGGCGTTTCGGGGCGGATAATCCGGTCCAGTATCGGTTTGCCGTATTTGGTTTCACCGATCTGCAAAAACGGATATTGTTCCGAGGAGGTGATGTGGTTGCCCTCGGGGTAGACCAAGTAAAGCTCGGTATCCACTCCCTTGATTTGTCCACCCAGAATAAAGGTTGCCTCGGCGTTGAAGCCGGTCTTGACCCCATTCTGTTTGTGTTTGCTTTGCTCCCTGACACTCAGTTCACCAATATAATCAGCCACTTCAGACAGATAGCAGGCCTTGCGCAAATTGAATTCGGCATCCTCTTTGAGATCCCGCTCAATCTGGGCCATCACTGCCTGACTCGTGGCCAGATTACCTGCTGACATCATCATCATCTGGCGGTCACCGTGGATGGAAAAACGATGCAACTTGCTGTAGGTACTGACCCTGTCCGGACCAGCATTGGTGCGTGAATCAGAACAAAAAACCAGTCCTTCATTCAATCTTATCGAAACGCAATACGTCATATAACCACAAACCGATTCATGTAAACGCAGAGGGGAGCCAACCGCGAGACTGAGAAGGATAAAGGCTCCGGTCCGCAAAAGCCATTAGCTTGTTCCTGGTGCCTGAAACCAATTTGACTAGCCATTCGAGTGATCAAAAACCCTCTGCTCGCCCGTGCCTTGCTCCCGGCAAACACGGTTCAACAGGGTCTCAAAAGTTTCACCCGTCGTGGTGCAGCGCCAGTTTTGATCGTGGTAACTCAGATGGAATCCACCGGACCTGGCGGCCAACCATATCTGGTACATCGCCGGCTGCCGGGAAATAATCACTTTGGAGTTTTCTGCCTCAATGGTGAGTGTCAGCACGCCGCCGGCACTCTCATAATCAATATCCAAGCCGCTGTCTTCGATCGCATCCTCAACGGACAGCATCAGCTCGTCTGCCAATTGGGCGAACTCAATTTCAGTCATAGGGTAGAACTCATGAAGGCATCACCGAACTAATTGAAGAGTATACGCGATTGAGTGTTTAGGGTGACAGCCGCTATACTCGCAGGAATTCCCGGAATCAGAATACAGGCTTCCCCACATGCAACGTTTTTTTGCACTGATACTGCTCAGCGCGGTTTTTATCGGCTTGTCCGCCTGCGGCAATAAAGGTCCGCTATACCTTCCACCCGAGCCGGTACAGCAGGCCCCTGCCGAACAACAAACCCAACCAGCGGAAGAGGAAGAAGGCCAGCCTTCGGACACCGACGCATAATTCACCAGGGGTTGCGGCCAGTCATGAACTATTTTGATTACCGAGACGGCAGATTGTGCGCCGAAGGCGTTGCACTCACCAGAATTGCCGAGCGCTACGGCACACCCACTTACGTCTATAGCCGGGCGGCGCTCACAGAACATTTTATGGCTTATCAGGACGCACTGGCCGATAGACACCACCTGATTTGCTATGCTGTAAAAGCCAATTCCAACCTCGCCGTGTTAAATGTATTGGCCCAGCTCGGAGCGGGATTCGACATTGTCTCGGTGGGTGAACTGGAGCGCGTTCTGGCAGCAGGAGGAGATCCCGCGAAAGTCATTTTTTCCGGTGTGGGCAAACAGCCATCAGAGATGGCCCGGGCATTACAGGTCGGGATCCACTGTTTCAATGTTGAATCCGAAGCCGAGCTCGCAGTACTCAACCGGGTGGCAGGCGAATCCGGCAAAAAGGCAAATATTTCCCTGCGGGTCAACCCCGACGTGGATGCAAAAACCCATCCCTATATTTCCACCGGCCTGCGCGACAATAAATTTGGCATCGATATCAGCCAGGCGCTGGATGTCTATCTCGCCGCCAGCGAAATGCCGCACTTGACCATTACCGGTATTGATTGTCACATCGGCTCCCAATTGACCGAGATTGCACCTTTTATCGATGCGCTGAATCGGGTACTGAAACTGGTAGAACAACTGTCCGCCAACGGTATCAATCTGGAACACCTGGATCTGGGGGGCGGACTCGGCGTGTGCTACCAGAACGAGCAACCGCCTCATCCGTCGGAATACATCGCGGCTATTCGACAACAGCTCGACCAATCGCCAATGACACTGGTGCTCGAACCCGGACGATCGATAGCGGCAAACGCCGGCATCCTGCTAACCCGGGTGGAATACCTGAAGCCGGGGAAAGACAAAAACTTTGCCATTGTCGATGCAGCTATGAACGATATGATTCGGCCGGCACTTTACGAGGCATGGATGGCCATCGAACCGGTATCCCCCCATGCTGGCACGCCCCACAACTGGGACATTGTCGGCCCAGTGTGCGAAACCGGCGACTTTCTGGGAAAAAATCGACCGCTGGTGCTTGAGCAGGGAGATCTGCTGTGCGTTTATTCAGCCGGAGCCTATGGCTTTACCATGAGCTCGAACTACAACAGTCGGGGCCGGGCGGCAGAAATCATGGTGGATGGCAACCGGGCCCACCAGGTCAGGGCTCGGGAAACAGTTGAAGACCTCATTCGCGGAGAGACCCTGCTACCCACCTGAACCTGCAGCGAAACCGAACTATCCTGGGATCAAACCATTAAAACAAGATAACTGCGCTATGCTGTTACGTTTCACCAAAATGCACGGACTGGGTAATGATTTCGTCGTCATTGACGGCGTCTCTCAGGCTATTGCCATGACCCCGGTGCTAGCCCGCAAGCTGGCAGACCGCCACTTTGGTATTGGCTGTGATCAAGTCCTGGTGGTAGAACCACCCAGCCGCCATGATGTGGATTTTCGCTACCGGATTTTCAATCAGGATGGCAATGAAGTTGAGCAATGCGGCAACGGTGCCCGCTGTTTTGCCAAATTTGTCCGGGACCGGCACCTCACCGGAAAAAGTACGTTACGGGTGGAAACCGCGACGGGCGTTATCATGCTGCGGGTTAAAGCCAACAATCTGATCGAAGTAAATATGGGCGTGCCCATTCTGACCCCGCCGGATATTCCGTTCGTTGCCGACAGGAAGGCTATCAGCTACCCCCTGTCAGTTGATGGCAAAGAACTGTCGATCAGCGCAGTATCGATGGGCAACCCCCACGCTGTCCTCACCGTCAGCGACATACAAACAGCACCGGTCGACACACTGGGACCTGCGATAGAGTGCCATCATTGTTTTCCCCAGAGAGTCAACGTGGGCTTTATGCAGATTCTAAACCGCCAGCAGATCAACCTGAGGGTTTTTGAACGGGGCGCTGGCGAGACACTAGCCTGTGGAAGCGGAGCCTGCGCTGCAGTAGTGGCGGGCCACTTGCAAGACCTGCTAGACTCGTCCGTAACCGTCAACCTCCCGGGCGGCAGTCTCCAGATAGAGTGGCCAGGCGAGAATCAGCCGGTAATCATGTCCGGACCGGCCACCACCGTTTTTCATGGACGGATAAAGATATGAGTACAGAGCAAAAAACCCCGCATACTGAAGAATTGCTGACCCCCGCCCAGATTAAAAACTACCTGGAAACGAACCCGTGTTTTTTTGAAGATCACCCAGACCTGCTTGAACTCATAGAGCTGCCACACGACAGTGGGCCAGCCATCTCGTTGATTGAACGGCAAGTAGCCGTTTTACGGGAACGCAACCTGGAAATGCGACAGCGGCTCAATGCCATGCTGGATTCAGCAAAAATCAATGACAAACTCTTCGAAAAAACCAAACGGCTCATTCTGACCCTTTTGGAAGCAGAGGATCTCGCAACCATTGTCAACGCCACCTCCAACAGTCTCAGCACAGACTTCCAGGTTCAATTCCACAGCATGCTCCTGTTTGGTGACGACCAAACCTCTGAACTGAACCCCCATGTGCGGATGGTTAGTGTTGAACAGGCCAATAGTCATATCGGGACACTACTGCGCACCAATCGGGCAATCTGCGGGGTTCTGGGTAGTGACGAGCTGGCCTTTCTGTTTGGCAATGAAGCTAAAAATGTGGGCTCTGTGGCTGCTGTACCCCTGACACACGGCTCTGTTTTCGGCGTGCTGGCTATCGGCCATACTGATCCAAACTACTATCGGAGCAGCATGGGGACGCTGTTCCTCAGCTATATTGCAGAGGTACTGAATCGCATTATTCCCCGCCTGCTACCCTAGCCAAGGGGCCGAACCGATGCTGCCCGACTGCACTGACCCAATCCAGCAATTTGAGCAGCACTTACGCAGCGAGCGCAGGCTTTCCACTCACACCATCAAGGGCTATCTTCGTGACCTGCACAAACTGGACGGCTGGTGTGAAAAGCAATCCCTGTCGTTGTTACAGCTGGACAGTCAACATATTCGCAGTTGCCTGACCACCCTTCATCGCAAGGGATTGGGCGGACGCAGCCTGGATCGCTGGCTCGCTTCACTGAGGACTTTCTTTAACTACGCGCTCAAACAACAGTGGCTGAAAGCCAATCCGGCGATGGCGATCAGTGCACCAAAGTCTGCGAAAAAACTGCCAAAAACCCTCGATACCGACCAGGTGGCCAGCTATCTGGCTTTCTCGGCGGAAAGCTGGATCGACTGCAGGGATCTGGCTATCATCGAGCTGTTCTACTCCTCCGGCCTGCGGCTATCGGAATTAACAGCCCTGAACCTGGGAGATATCGACCTGAATGATCAACTGGTGACGGTTACCGGGAAGGGAAACAAATCGCGGCAACTTCCCGTGGGCAGCCATGCAATAAGAGCCTTGAAAGCCTGGCTAACAAGGCGCCGTGAATTTGCCAACAACGACACACGAGCGATTTTCGTCAGCCGTCAGGGCAAACGCATTTCTACTCGCACCATTCAGGAACGGCTCCGACTGATCGGTCTCAAGCAAAATATGGACGGGAAAATACATCCCCACATGCTGCGCCACTCATTTGCAAGCCACCTGCTGGAGTCCAGCGGCGATCTTCGCGCAGTACAGGAACTGTTGGGCCATGCCAACTTATCCACGACTCAAGTTTACACTCACCTAGACTTCCAGCACCTTGCCAAAATTTATGATCAGTCTCATCCTCGCGCCCAAAAAAAGTGAGCGGTTGCTGAGGCTATCCGGTTACAGACATCCATTGCCTGACCCACTTTTGTTAAGGTTTCTCAACATACACCAACGGAGTTTTATTGTGCGCAACGTCCTATTGTTACCTTTACTGTTTCTGTCTCTGTCCTGCCAGGCCCATGATGAAAGTGATAGAAGACTGATTTCCACCAATGGCTACGGTGAAATAACCGTTCCCGCAGATACCGCCATCGTTGATTTGAGCGTCCGGGCCACCCGCAAATCCGGCCAGGAAGCGAAGCGCGATGTGGATGACCGGGTAAATGCCTTTATTGATCGACTCAAAGCCATCTCTATCTCACAGGACGATCTGGTAGCCTCATCCATTCGCATTTACCCTCGCTACGAGCACACCAACAGTAATCGGTTGTTCAGTGGTTACGAAGCGATCCGCCGACTCACTGTCACGTTAAATGATATGACACAACTCACCGAAGTGATGGACGAAGCACTGGCCCAACGGCTGGAGGGTATTGATAACGTACGTTACGAAAACAGCGAAATGGCCAAACACATTCAGGCCGCCCATCTGCTGGCAATTTCAGACTCAAAGAGCAAGGCTGAAGCGCTCGCAAAAGCCTACGGTGCAGAACTTGGGCCTGTCGTGCGAATCGATTACCATCGCAATACGCCGCCCTCTGGCGACATGATGAAGGCATCCGGGATGGAGACAATGATGGTGCGCAGCAGCGCTGCTCGACCGGGAACCTATCTACCCGATGAAATCACCTACAGCGATAATATTCAGGTGAGCTTTGACCTGATCATCAACCCCTGAGCCAATAAAAAATCCGGTAGAGGCACGATCAATCTGACAACGTGCGAAAGAAGAAAAAGAAATAGGACAGGGAGATTGTGGGTTGCCGGGCGTTCAGCCCGGCCATCCATTTAAATTGCGTCGCTACCGGTTTCTCCGGTACGAATACGAATCACTTCTTCCAGTGTGGAAATAAAGATTTTTCCATCGCCGATTTTACCGGTTTGGGCAGACTTGGTAATCGCTTCAACTACAACATCGACATGGTTGTCATCAAGCGCTATTTCCAGTTTCACCTTGGGCAGGAAATCCACTACGTATTCCGCACCACGATAGAGTTCAGTGTGGCCTTTCTGGCGTCCAAAACCTTTTACCTCAGTGACAGTGATACCCTGAACGCCGACCTCTGCAAGCGCCTCTCTGACATCGTCCAGTTTGAAGGGTTTTACAATAGCTGTAATAAGCTTCATAGATTTACCTTGTACATTTTATTTAGAACGAACAATTGACGGCAAAAGATACACCTTCCCATCAATAATTGCACCCCGGTTACCCGCTTTTCAGGTCAAACATAAAAACAGGGGGCCAGTCATCTCGACCGGCCCCCTGGAAGTGGGAAGAAGAATCAGCTTTTAGTGAACTCGGGATAGGCTTCAATGCCACACTCGGACACATCAACACCTTCGTATTCTGCCTGTTCACTGACGCGAATACCCATGGCGACCTTGATAATACCCCAGACAATCAGGCTCATCACAAAGACCCAAAGGAAAATCACCACGATGCCATAGATCTGAGAGCCCCATGAGGCGTCGCTATTGGTGAATGGCACAGCCAGAACACCCCAGATACCTACCACACCATGAACAGAGATGGCCCCTACGGGATCATCAATCTTCATCTTGTCCAGGCCAACGATGGAAAACACCACAATGATACCGCCAATGGCCCCGATCAATGTTGCCACCACAGGACTCGGTGCCAGAGGACCGGCAGTAATGGCGACCAGACCAGCCAGAGCACCGTTCAGCGCCATGGTGAGATCCGCTTTTCCAAAGAGGATATGACCCAGCAACAGGGCAGCGATCAAACCACCGCAGGCTGACGCATTGGTGTTGACGAAGACACTGGCCACGTTATTGGCGGAACTGACATCTGAAACGACCAGCTCAGAGCCACCGTTGAAGCCGAACCAACCCATCCAGAGGATGAAGGTACCCAGTGTTGCCAGGGGCATATTTGCACCCGGAATAGCGTTGATCTGTCCGTTGGCACCGTATTTCCCCTTGCGGGCACCGAGCAGCAACACACCTGCCAGGGCAGCGGCAGCACCGGCCATGTGGACAATACCGGAGCCGGCATAATCGGAGTAACCGGCTTCGCTAAGGAAACCGCCACCCCAGGTCCACATTCCCTGAATCGGGTAGATTACACCCGTCATGACCACGGCGAAAATCAGGAAGGCCCAGAGCTTCATCCGCTCTGCAACAGCACCGGATACGATCGACATTGCAGTTGCCACAAATACCACCTGGAAGAAGAAATCCGACGCGCCGGAGTAATAAGTGTCTCCGTCGCTGGCCAGCACCTCTTCGAGGGAAGCATTTGCAATACTGTTACCAAACCAGCCATCAGGCAGGAAACCACCCGCGCTGCCGCCATACATGATGGTATAACCCACAAACAGATACATGGTGCAGGCAACGGCAAACAGTGCGACGTTTTTGGTAAGAATTTCAGTGGTGTTTTTGGCACGAACCAGGCCGGCCTCCAACATGGCGAAACCTGCCGCCATCCACATCACGAACGCGCCGGCGATCAGAAAGTAAAATGTATCGAGCGCGTATTTAACTTCAATAATTTCAGGACTCATTGTCGTAGTCTCCCGTGTCTTAAACTGCTTCTACACCGGTTTCACCGGTGCGAATTCGAATGACTTCCTGTAAATCCGAAATGAAGATTTTTCCATCACCAATCTTGCCGGTATGAGCAGCAGAGGTAATCGCTTCGATAGCGCCGTCCACCATTTCATCCGCAAGGGCTAATTCAAGTTTTACCTTGGGCAAAAAATCCACCACATATTCAGCACCACGATACAGTTCTGTGTGGCCTTTTTGCCGTCCAAACCCTTTTACCTCTGTCACTGTCACACCCTGTACGCCAATAGCGGCAAGTGCTTCGCGCACATCATCGAGTTTGAAGGGCTTGACAACTGCTGTAATCATTTTCATTGCATTGCTCCTCAAGGGGGTGGTGGCACCCGGATACCGGGTGCCACCGGTCAATTACATGCTTTTACTAATGGAAAACAACAACGTGCTGTCACACCAGGAAGTATTGAAGCACTCTTCATCGTCCAGCGTGGTATCAATCCAGCTCAGTGCGAAATCCAGACCTTCCCAGGACTTGCCGAGGGTAATGGAGTAGTCGGTATAGCTGTCTTCCCCGTCTGTCAGGAAGGCTTCTTCAGCATCCTTGGGGTCACTGTCGGTACTTTTGTGTTCGAAGTCGTTGTAGCCGGCATGGAAGCCCAGAGTAAACCCGTGGGGCAGCTCAAATCCATAGTCCGCGTAGAGATACCAGAATTCACCGGTTTCCAGGAAATAGTCATCAGAATAGGCGAAACCCAACGTGCCACCCAAGTAGGACAGGCTGCCATAAAATTCCTGGTAGTCGAGATCACGCTTGCCGGTCAGATCAAATTCAGTTGCATCGGAACCGGGATAGTCGTAGTAAAGATAACCGATGTCATAACTAATCTCTTCAGTGAGATTGCCACCGTAACCAAAGTAGTAATCGAGTTCGAGCCCGGCATCGGAACTGTCCGGATCATTGAAGTCGACTTGGGAACCCCAGGTACCCACATACAGTCCGTTATCAAACGCGATATCGAAACCACCTTGCAGGGCAATCTCCGTATCATTTTGTGAAATCCCACGGAACCTGTAATCCGAAGCGATTGTGACGTTGGCAGAGACCTCGTAGGCCTGCGCAACATTTGAAGCCAGGGGGAAGGTCAGCGCCATAGAGGTAACGACCAGAGACTTTTTAAATGCGTTCATATGCTTCTCCAAAATATAAACAACAGCGAAAAATTAAACATGCAATCACGGTTTGCAATTGGTACATCAGCACTTAATGCATTTGGCATGCCAACCTTCAAAAAGCGGTAATTGAACTCCTGCAAAGCGGACACCAACCTTTCAATGCACCTTTTTTGTGCACAAATGGACTAACCAAATCGGTCATCGCACCAAAAAACTTCGCTGAAAGCCCCCACTGCTTACTGCTGCCCGGAAGCAGCCGTAACCTAAAGTGCTCTGTACATACAGAGTGATCTCCTTAAAATAGATCACCACTTATTCGGAGCGGCCCATCAATGCGACCTAACGAGTTCATTAACCAGTTTTTGCACCAACTCAACAATGTCATTACCCCAGGCGCAGAGGCCCTGGGTAGTGACATGCAACAGAAGCTGCGGGCGGCCGCGCTGGCTGCTTTCGACAAGCTGGATCTGGTAACCCGGGATGAGTTCGACGCGCAGCAGGCTGTCCTGAAGCGCAGCCGGGAAAAGCTGGAACAGCTCGAGCAACAGCTCGCCAGACTTGAAGTACAACTGGAAGATCGGCAAGACTAAACGGCCCGACTGCCCCCATACAAAAAAGCACCACCAGATCGACATGCCAGCCAAGGAGGGCCTCCATGTCACTTGCTATCGTCCATACCCGCGCAAAATACGGCATTGATGCTCCCGCTGTGACCGTGGAAGTTCATCTGTCCAACGGACTCCCCGGGCTGTCAATTGTGGGCATGCCTGAAACTGCAGTGAAAGAAAGCAAGGACCGGGTTCGCAGCGCCCTGCTGAATACTCACTTCGATTTCCCCGCCCGTCGCATCACGATTAATCTGGCTCCCGCCGACCTGCCCAAGGAAGGGGGGCGCTTCGATTTGGCGATTGCGCTGGGGGTACTGGCCGCGTCGGCACAAATCCCCGCTGACCGGCTCGATCGATACGAAGTCATCGGTGAACTGGCGCTGTCGGGAGACCTGCGTCCCGTGGAGGGGGTGCTGCCAACCTCACTGGCCTGCGGAAAGTCGGGGAGATCCCTGATCTTGCCGGCCATGAACGCGGAGGAAGCGGCCCTGAGCAGCAAAACCCGGGTTATCGCCGCCACCCATCTGCTCGAAGTCTGTGCACACCTGAATGGCAATCAGCCGATTGAGCCCCTTTCCTGCGGCACCAGGGCAAGTATTGGTGAAACTGGGGGAGATATGGCCGACATCATCGGTCAGCACCAGGCCAAACGGGCACTGGAAATCGCTGCTGCCGGCGGGCACAACCTGCTTTTCAGCGGTTCTCCGGGGACGGGCAAAACCATGCTGGCCAGCCGGCTCACCAGTATATTGCCGCCATTGCAGGAGCGGGAAATGCTCGAGGTCGCCGCCATTCATTCAGTCGCAGGTCGCGGCTTGCGGGATACGCTTTACAACCCGCCTTTTCGCTCGCCCCATCATACGGCATCTGCAACAGCACTGGTGGGTGGCGGCAGTGTGCCCAGGCCGGGGGAAATCTCCCTCGCCCATCACGGCGTATTGTTTCTGGATGAATTGCCTGAATTTCCCCGACGGGTCCTCGAAGTACTGCGTGAGCCACTGGAATCCGGCGAAATCATGATTTCAAGGGTCCAGGCCCAGACTCGATTTCCGGCGGCATTCCAACTGATTGCGGCAATGAACCCCTGCCCCTGCGGCTACTACGGCAGCCAACGCTGTCGCTGCACCCCCGACCAGATACACCGCTACTCCGATCGCATCTCCGGGCCATTGCTGGATCGCATCGACTTACAGATAGAAGTCCCGCCTCTGCCGGGCGACCGGCTGGTTGAAGGAAAAACCGACGGCGACTGCAGCACGGATATCCGCAACAGGGTCATGGCGGCCCGCCAGCGGCAGCTGACCCGGGCGGGAACAATCAATGCCCGCCTCTCCAGTCGGGATGTGGCTGCCTTTTGCGCACTTGACCAGTCACAAAAAACCCTGCTCAATCGGGCGGTAGAGCAGCTCGGTTTATCACCCAGAGCATTTCATCGTATATTAAAAGTGACCCGAACCATTGCAGACCTCGACAACAGTGCCGCAATCACTATGGACCACCTCACTGAAGCCCTCGGCTACAGGCTCAGACTGAGTCATTGATTTGCCATCAACAAACGGCTGCCACAAAAATGACCTCTGGGCAGTGGTATACTGGCAAGACTTAACCAAGGAGCAATACATGGCGGAAAAACCGGACAGAACAGTTTCCAGTGTGATTGATGAACTGGATAATCTCATCGCCGAAATCCCCCGATTAAACGATGCGTCTGTCGAGAAAATAGACTCACGGATACGGTCAATCATCGGCAAGGCATCCCAGGGGCTGTCTCCTGTTCAGTTATTGCTGGCCTACACAGATTGGCTGGCCCACCTGTCTATTTCTCCCGCCAGACGCGTGAGGTTATTGCAGAACTTCTCTGAGAAACTGCTGCGACTATCCACGTTTACCGCCCGGGCCATCACCGAAAAAAGCGAGAACCCACCCCCCAAAAAATACCCTTATTTCATGAATGATCTCTGGAGAAAAGTCCCTTTCAGTGTCATGGCCAAGGGCCACAGCATGGCGGTGGAATGGCTGAAGGAAGCGGATACGGATCTGCCGGGTATGGGGCCATTCAGCAAGGAACTGGTGGACTTCATTAATGGTCACGCCCTAGAAGTCATCTCACCGACCAATTTGCCGCAAACCAACCCCGAGGTTCTTAAGGCCACCTGGGAAAACAAAGGCCGGAATCTGCTGGAAGGCATCGGCAATATGCAACGGGACATTCAAAAGAAACTGCTCAGGGATAACCGGCCCGAGATGGGTGATTTCAAGGTGGGGGAAAATCTGGCCATTACCCCGGGCCAGGTCATCTACCAGAACAATCTCATCGAACTGATTCAATATACTCCAACCACGGAAACCGTGGCCAGAGAGCCGGTGCTGATCGTACCCGCCTGGATCATGAAATATTACATCCTTGATCTGGTGCCGGAAAAATCACTGGTCAATTATCTGGTTGCCCAGGGAAAGACCGTGTTCATGATTTCCTGGAAAAATCCCGATAAAGATGATCGCGAACTGGATATTGATGATTACATCAAATCAGGCATTTTGGACGCATTGAATGCCGTCAAAACGGTGGTACCAAAGGCCAAAATCAATGCTACCGGCTATTGTATTGGCGGAACACTGCTGGCAATAACGGCAGCTTATCTGGCCAGAGAGCAGGACGACATTCTCAATAGCATCACCCTGCTGGCAGCCCAGACGGACTTCACCGAGCCCGGCGAAATCAAACTGTTCCTGGGTGCCAGCCAATTGGCTTTTCTCGATAGCATGATGTGGACCGACGGCTACCTGGAAGCCGCCAGCATGGGCGGCGCCTTCAAGGCACTGCGCACCCAGGAACTGGTATGGAACCCGGCTGTGGAGCGCTACTATCTGGGCCGGGAGACGAAACCCGTCGCCTTGATGGCCTGGAATGCCGATGGCACTAGAATGCCCGCAGCCATGCACAGCCGCTACCTGCACGAACTGTTCGTTGAAAACCGGTTGGCCAGCTGCAAATTTCTGGTGGAAGGCAAACCTGTCGCAATTCAGGATATTCGCGTACCTTTCTTTGTGGTGGGCACCTCAGCCGACCATGTGGCACCGTGGAAATCCGTCTACAAAATCCACCATATGGCCCGCTCGGATATCACCTTCCTGCTCACCAGTGGTGGCCACAATGCCGGTATCGTATCCGGCCCGGAGCATCCCCACCGCCGCTACCAGATCAAGTCACAGGACCCCATGGCACCTTACATTGACCCGGACAGCTGGGTGGAGTCGGTAGAGAGTCACTCCGGCTCCTGGTGGCCGGCCTGGAATCTCTGGCTGGATGATCAATCCTCCGAGCAGGTTGCCCCGCCAACCATGGGTGCCGAAGGCACGGATTATGAGGTGCTTTGGCCCGCCCCCGGTAAATACGTTTTTGGTTGACCCCGTCGGGCAGCAGTGGACGGCAGCTATTCACTTGCTACAATCCGCAGCTCACTGATCATCCTCCAATCCGGCAAATCGACTTGAACAAACTCAATAGCCAGCAACGCGCTGCAGTAAATTACATTGATGGCCCACTGCTGGTACTGGCCGGTGCCGGCAGTGGCAAAACCAGTGTCATCACCAGCAAGATCGCCCACCTGATTCAGCAATGCGGCATTAGTGCCCGTCATATTGCGGCCGTCACTTTCACCAATAAAGCCGCCCGGGAGATGAAGGCGCGAGCAGCCAAGCTGGTCAGCGGCCAACAGGCCAAGGGGCTAACCGTCTCCACTTTTCACAATCTCGGCCTGCACATTATCCGCAGCGAAATCGTCCAGATCGGCTTTAAGCCAGGGTTTTCCATTTTCGATGCAGAGGATGCAAAAAGCCTGTTGCGAGAGCTGATGCTGAAGAAGTCCGACCTGGATGCCGATCACCTGGACAGGGTGCAACACCAGATTTCCAGCTGGAAAAATGATCTCCTGACGCCATCCCAAACCCTTGTAAATGCCGCCAGTAGTGAAGAACAGACAATAGCGTTGGTCTATCAGCGTTATACGGACGCCCTGCGGGCCTACAACGCAGTGGACTTCGATGACCTGATCCTGATCCCGTCACTGCTGTTTCAGCAATCGCCGGAGATCCTCGGCAAATGGCAGAATCGCATTCGTTACCTGCTGGTGGATGAGTATCAGGACACCAACTTTGCCCAGTATCAACTGGTTAAATTGCTGGTGGGAGCAAGACGATCACTGACCGTGGTGGGTGACGACGATCAGTCCATTTATGCCTGGCGCGGCGCCAGGCCGGAAAACCTGCAGCAACTGCAGGAGGATTTTCCGGAACTCCACGTCATCAAACTGGAGCAAAACTACCGTTCAACTGGCCGCATTCTAAGGGCGGCCAACCGGCTGATCGACAACAACCCTCACCTGTTCAGCAAGTCTCTCTGGAGTGAATTGGGCCCTGGGGCCCCCTTGCGGATTATCCTCACCGCCAACGAGGAGGCGGAAACCGAACGAATCGTCAATGAAATTCTCGATACGAAATTACGCAAAAGTTGTCACTTCCGCGATTTTGCCGTGCTCTACCGGGGTAATCACCAGGCCAGATTGTTGGAGTTGAAACTACAGGCCCAGGGCGTGCCCTATCAGCTCAGCGGCGGCACCTCGTTTTACGCCCGAACCGAGATCAAGGACATCATGGCCTATCTTCGCCTGATGGTGAACGGCGACGACGACAATGCCTTCTTGCGAATCATCAACACGCCGCGCCGTCAAATCGGCACCTCGACACTGGAAAAACTGGGACGCTACGCCAACGAACGGCAGATGTCCCTGATGGATTGTATTGATGAGCTCGGTCTACAGTGCCAGCTGGCGCCCAACAACCTGGAACGACTGCAACGTTTCAGGCACTGGATTGGCCAGGTGGCCAGCCACTGCAGCAATGGCGACCCGATTGCTGCCATCCGAGAGATGGTCAACGATATGGACTATGAAGGCTGGCTGCACCAGAACGCCAGCAGTGGCAAGGTCGCAGAAAAGCGCATGGAAAATGTCAACTTTCTGATCGAGCAAATCCGACAACTGCTGACCAGGGATGAACTGGCCATTACCGGAGAACGGGAACAGCAGGATACCGCGGTGGAGGATGCAATTGCCAAACTGGTGCTGCGGGACATTCTCGACCGTCAGGAGGAGGATTCCGCCGATGACAAGGTACAACTGATGACCCTGCACGCCGCCAAGGGACTGGAATTCCCCCACGTGTTCATGATCGGCATGGAGGAAGGCCTACTACCCCACCGCAACAGTATTGATGGGGATACCATCGAAGAGGAGCGGCGGCTGGCCTACGTCGGCATTACCCGGGCCAGACAAACCCTGACCATGACCATGGCCGCCAAGCGAAAACTGTTCGGCGAGATCGCCGAGACAACACCGAGCCGCTTTATCGATGAACTGCCGCAGGAGGATCTGGAAAAGGAAGGCATGGGACAGCCGAGCGATCCGGAGGTGGCCCGACAAAAAGGGCGCAACTCACTGGATGCCCTGAAAGGCTTGTTTGCCTAGGGCCTGTTAACACCCATTGAATAATTGCTGCTGGAGGTCAGTTTTGTCCTCAACAAGGTAGAGGGAGGGAGAATAGTGGTTCTATTTGAGCGACTGAGAGCCTGCCCCATGAACGTGCTTTGGGTATAAACACAACAGCGGCTATTCAATGGGTGTTAACAGGTCCTAAAGAATCAACGGATGACAAAAGGCAGGCGGTGGTCAATGACGATTTCATCCTCAGCCAGCCTGCATCCGTAGACCAGCACTTCAACACCGGCGGCAATCGCCTGTCTCAGAGTCGCACCATAAACCGGATCGATCTCATCGGCCGGCCCTGCGCAATCGGCACCACTGTGCTGCACACAAAACACCAGTACCGCACGATGCCCCTGCTGGACCATACTGATCAATTCCCGAAGATGCTTGGTACCGCGCTCGGTGACCGCATCGGGAAACAGCACCCGGCCACCACCTGCGCCCAGGGTCGTGTTCTTGACCTCCACATAGCAGGGCGCAAGCTCCTCCCCCGTCAGCAACAGATCAATGCGACTGTTCTCGGCACCGTATTTCACTTCCGCGCGAATTGACTCATAACCCTGCAGCTCTGCAATAACACCGTCTTCAATCGCTTCGCGAACCAGCTTGTTGGGCCGGTTGGTATTGACGCCGGTCAGAAAGCCATCCGGGGTAGTAGTGATTTCCAGGGTTCCCGACAATTTTCGCCGGGGATCATCAGAGCGGGAAAACCAGCACGGTGTCTCCGCTTGCCAACAGTTTTTCATGGAGCCGGTATTCGGACAGTGGATCGTCATTTCTTCACCACTGGACAGCCGAATATCGGCGAGAAACCGCTTGTAGCGTTTAATCAATGTGGCACGTTCAAACGGCGGAATAATCTTCATGGCTGCAACGCCCGCTCAATCCGCTGCACGGCCAACTGTAATCGGGATAGTGGTTCAGTATAGGTAAAACGCACATGCTGACTGGCACGGTGCTCACCAAAGTCCGTCCCAGGGGTACAGGCCACACCGTGCTCATTCAACAACTGCCAGCAGAAATCTTCACAATCATCGGTCAAGGCAGACACATCTGCATAGACATAGAAGGCACCCTCGGGCAACCCGGCAACAGTAAACCCGAGTTTCTGCAGTGCCGGCACCAGATAGTCCCGGCGCTTTTGAAACTCCGCACAGCGGCCATCCAGTATCGGCAGGGTCTCCGGTTGAAGTGCCGCGAGTGCGGCATACTGCGACAGGGTGGGACTGGCAATATAAAAATTCTGCGCCATCACCGTAAACAGATCGACAAATGCCTCGGGCACAACCATCCAGCCCAACCGCCAGCCGGTCATCCCAAAATACTTGGAGAAGCTGTTTACCACCAGCACATCCTCCGCCACCTCAAGGGCGGAACAGAGCGGCTCAGCCGTGTAGGTCAGGCCGTGATAAATCTCATCCACCACCAGTGTTCCACCCTGGGAGGCAACGGCCCGATACAACTCCGACATCTGATCCCGGTCAATAACTGACCCGGTAGGGTTACTGGGGGTCGCGACCATTGCGCCGACCGTATTCGCCTGCCAGTGGCGATTGACCAGTTCTGCGGTCAACTGATAATTATGCTCAGGGCTCACCGGTACAAGCTGGGGTTCAGCATCCAGTCGCCGTACAAAATTGGCATTACAGGGATAACCGGGGTCCGCTAGCAAAAATCCATCACCGGGATTCAGTAACAACTCAAAAATCATCCCCAGTGCAGCACTGCTACCGGTGGTGACAATCACGCGCTCAGGATCAACCGTTACACCGTAGCGCTGCCGGTAATAATCACTGATGGCATGACGCAGTTCGGGAATACCGCAGGACGGCGTATACGCCGTTTTACCCTGATCCAGCGCCAAGCGGGCCGCCTCTACAATAGGTGCTGCGGTAGCGAAGCAGGGTTCACCGATTTCCATGTGAATGATATCCCGGCCCTCTGCCTCAAGCCGCCTTGCAGCTTCAAGAAAATCCACTACCTTGAAGGAGGTTAGCTTGCGGGTTCTTTTCGCTGTCTGCATGATATTCTGCCCTCAAGCCACAACAAGATACACCAGTGACATAATCAACATTTATTATACTCCCCAGCATTATGCGATTATTTCTCCGTCAACCAAACAGGTGGCGCAAATTGCTATACTCTGGCCTTGCAATTGCAACGTCCCGTACACGTCAATCATGGCTTAATACCCGGAAAACAGTTTTTTTACTTGAAAAATTTTCCCGCTGGCACTATAAACGCGGGTCTCGCAAATTACCGAGAATGGAAAAAAATGCCTAAGAAAGCAGAAACTGTCACCATTGCCTCACTTCATGGCTTCACCCCCTACAAGGAAAAGAAGGGTGAGGAGTTCATGAACGACAATCAGCGCAGCCACTTCAAGCAGATTCTGCTGGCTTGGAAACGCGAGCTGATGGAAGAAGTTGATCGAACCGTATCCCATATGAAGGATGAGGCGGCCAATTTCCCGGATCCTGCCGACCGCGCCACGCAGGAAGAGGAGTTCAGCCTGGAGCTCAGAACCCGCGACCGGGAGCGCAAACTGATCAGGAAAATTGACAGCACCATTGAGCGAATCGAAGCCAACGACTACGGCTTTTGTGATCAGTGTGGTGTTGAGATCGGTATTCGGCGCCTGGAAGCACGCCCCACGGCAAACCTTTGTGTCGACTGTAAAACCCTTGATGAAATAAGGGAAAAGCAACTGACCGGTGGTTGACGCGCCTTGAGGGAAATGGCAATTTGCCACTTTCCTCAGTTGCTATGGCCTCTCCCCGTAATCACCCCGCCTACACAGGGCGCTTTGCGCCTTCTCCCACCGGCCCATTGCATTTTGGTTCACTGGTTACCGCGCTGGCCAGTTATCTTGATGCAAAAGCGCAGGGTGGAACTTGGCTGGTACGTATGGAGGATATTGATCCCCCCCGCCAACTGCCAGGTGCCGAAGATACCATTCTCCGGCAACTAGAAGCCCACAGCCTGCTCTGGGATGGACAGCCCCTCTACCAGAGCCAGCGCAGCGAGGCTTACGTTGCCGCACTGGAAGAACTCAGCCACAGCGGCCTCGCGTATCCCTGCCATTGCAGTCGCCAAGTCCTGCAAGATACCGGCGGCCTGCATCAACGCAGCTGCGTTCCCGGCGACCTCGAGCAACCACACGCTCTCCGACTGTCGGTTCCCAACAACTGTTTTATCGCATTCACCGATCTATTTCAGGGCCGTCAACAACAATGGGTCAAGCAAACCGCTGGCGATTTCGTGCTACTTCGCAAAGATGGCCTGTTTGCCTACCAACTGGCGGTTGTCATAGATGACGCATACCAGGGTATCAGCCACATTATCCGCGGCAGCGATTTACTCGACTCGACCGCGAGGCAGGTCTGTCTGCAGCAACTGTTAACCCTGCCAACTCCCGTGTACGGGCATCTCCCGATCGCTGTCAATGAACAGGGGCACAAACTCAGCAAGCAAAACCTGGCACCGCCGGTGGACAACCGACAGCCTGGCGCCAACCTGCTCGCGGCCATGCACTGGCTGGGTATGCAACCGCCCGCTGACCTGCCGGCCACCAGTCCGGAAGCATTGCTTGAGTGGGGCGTACGCAACTGGCAGCGGACTCAATTACCCCAATTGATACAAATACCGGCGCCGGCACTGTAGAATGAACAACGCCCGCCGCATTGCCTAAATTGTCTGACTGACTCTTATAGAGCATTACCCCCGGGTCGGCAAGCAAACCAGATCGCTTATTGATACAGGTTAGCCATGAACAAGATTCTGATTGTTGAAGACGAAGATATTTTTCGCACTTCACTGAGAAGGCTGCTTGAACATCACCATTTCGAGACCCGTGAAGCAAAAAATATCGAAGACGCGCTCAATCGTTTTGAGCTCACTGACTTTTCAATGATCATCAGCGATCTGAGACTTCCCGGCGCACCGGGCACCGACCTGATTCAGCTGGCCGGCGCAGTACCCGTATTGATCATGACCAGCTACGCCAGCCTGAAATGCGCCGTGGAAACCATGCGCATGGGTGCAGTCGATTATATCCCCAAGCCCTTCGATCATGCGGAGCTGTTGGAAGCTGTGACCCGCATCATGGACAAGCCACGTCCTGTCGGACAGCGCCATGCCCCCGACCTGTCCAATCGCGGCATGATCGGCTCAAGTCCCGCCATGAAAACCGTTTACAATATTATTCAAAAAGTGGCCCGAACCGATGCAACAGTTCTGATCCACGGGGAAACCGGCACCGGCAAAGAACTGGCTGCCAGCGCCATTCACAATGAGAGTCCCCGGGCAAAGAAACAACTCATCTGTGTTAACTGCGCCGCGATCCCGGAAACACTGATTGAAGCGGAATTGTTTGGTCATGAGAAAGGGGCATTCACCGGCGCCACTGAAGCACGCAAAGGTCTTGTCGCAGCTGCCGATGGCGGCACACTGTTCCTGGATGAAGTGGGCGAACTGCCACTGGAAGCCCAGGCAAGACTGCTACGGGTCATACAGGAAAAAGAGGTTCGCGCCATCGGCTCGGTCAAGTCGCGCAAGGTGGATGTCCGTCTCGTCGCAGCGACTCACCGCAACCTGAAAAAACTCTGCGAACAGGGTCGCTTTCGCGAAGACCTGTTTTACCGGATCAACGTGGTTAACCTGAACCTGCCACCATTGCGGGAACGGGGCAAGGATATCCTGGAAATTGCTGATATGTTGCTGGCCAAACAGGGCCAAAAGCTCGACAGGCATCATCTCAAGCTGGCACCGGATGCCATCCAGGCCATCACCATGTATAACTGGCCGGGCAATATCCGTGAACTGGAAAACTCCCTGGAACGGGCCAGTATTCTGTGTGATGAAAATCAGCAGATCAGCCATGACTTGCTGGGCATTGAACTGTCATTGGTAGAGATTGGAGATCAACCAAGCCGTCTCCGTTCGACTCCGGCAAACATCAAGCATATCGACACAGACCCCCCGGAGGGATTGTCGCTCGAGGATTATTTCACCCGCTTTGTACTGGAACACCAGGAAGCCATGAGCGAGACCGAGCTAGCCAGAAAACTGGGTATCAGTCGCAAATGTCTATGGGAACGACGCCAGAAGCTGGGTATTCCCCGTCAAAAAAACGATTAGCCAGCTGTTTCACCAGAACCAACTGTTACCTTATTAACCAGCCCGTCGTGTAGATAGGTAACAAAACTGATGAATTTATGTGCGACACGTCACAAAAAAATACGTAACACTTTGTTTATAAAGGCTTTAATTTTCTGGCACGCTTCATGCTCATCTATAGACACAATAAAAACAGCAACTATTAAAAAAATAAACAATAAAAATAATACAGGATGGATTGCTAGGAGGTTGACAAGGGGGGTAGACCCATCGACCAATAGCCTATGGGATACAGGGGGAAGCTTGAATGCTTCCCCTTTTTTAATGTCCCCCAGAATTGATCTGATCCCAGATCAATATCAGCGTGACTGCCAACAGTCTTTTTGTCATACCCTGTGCTAGAATCGCCAGTTTACGGGTCTACGCCACCACAACATGCTAAAAAAGCTTTCCAAATATTTCAGGAGACACGCTCTCCCAGTTATCAGCGAACCCCATATTGTCCGCTCCGGAGGGCACCCGCTCTCCGCCAGGCAGATTACCAGTGGTGCGAGAAAGGTTGTCGAACAATTGGTCAGCGATGGCTTTCAGGCCTACCTGGTCGGTGGTTGTGTCCGCGACCTGATGCTGGGATTGAGTCCCAAGGATTTCGACGTAGCCACCGATGCCACACCGGAGCAGGTCAACAAACTGTTCCGGCGAGCCCGAATAGTCGGCCGCCGCTTCCAGATTGTGCATGTCCGCATGGGCGCCGAAGTTATCGAGGTAACCACCTTTCGGGCCCATCACACCGAACAGGGCTCAAACACCCGGGATGAATCACACCGATCCGCCAAGGGCCTGCTGCTGAGAGACAACCTCTTCGGCTCTATCAACGAAGATGCCAGTCGTCGTGATTTCACCATGAACGCCCTCTACTATCACCCGCAGGATAATAGCGTTTATGACTACGCCAATGGCCTGGCAGACATAGAGCGACGCATAATCAGGATCATCGGCGACCCAGAGGTACGCTATCGGGAAGATCCGGTCAGGATGCTTCGAGCCATTCGCTTTGCCGGAAAACTCGGTTTCAGTATTGAGGAAAAAAGTGCCGCCGCTATCAGTAAAATGGCACACCTGCTGGCAGATATTCCACCGGCCCGGCTGTTTGATGAAGTCCTCAAGCTACTGATGCACGGTCAGGCCCTGGTCACTTTCCGACTACTCCGGGAATATGATCTGTTTCGTCTACTGTTTCCCGCGACCGAAGACGCCCTGAATGAAGACCCCGGCTGGTATCTTGAGTTTATTGAGCAGGCCCTGACCAATACCGACAAACGCATTCGCTCGGGCAAACGGGTGACACCGGCATTTTTGTTTGCCGCACTGCTCTGGCCGGCGGCCAAACAGGCCAACAAAAAATTTGAGCGCTCCAACATTTCTCCGGTCTACGCCTTGCAACAGGCCACCGCAGACGTGCTGCACAGAGCCTGCCAGCGGGTAGCCATTCCCCGCCGCTTCAGTATGCCAATGCGAGAGATCTGGGAGATGCAATTGCGCCTCCCCCGTCGCAATGGCAGCCAAGCCTTCCGCCTGATGGAAAATAAACGGTTTCGTGCCGGTTATGACTTCCTGTTATTGCGAGAAGATGCCGGCGAACTGGAACCTGGTCTGGGAGTCTGGTGGACCCGCTTTCAGGAAATGGACGAAGATCAGCGACTCAAGATGGTCAGCACTCTGGCCGAGCCGACACCCACCAAAAAACGTCGTCGGCGGCGGCCGCGCCGGTCACCGGCCACAACCCAGCCAGACCATGACTGAAATCACCTATATCGGGCTGGGCAGCAACCTCGACCAACCACTGCAACAACTCCGGGACGCAGTTATCGAACTGGCATCTCTACCGGACACCAGCCTGATAACGACATCCAGCTGGTACCGGAGCGCGCCAATGGGGCCACAGGACCAGCCAGACTTCATCAATGGCGTCGCCAGGCTTCAGACATCACTGCCCCCCCGAAAACTGCTTGAGGCGCTACAAGCCATCGAACAGGCACACCTGCGCAAAAAGGACAGACACTGGGGTCCGCGCACCCTCGATCTGGACATTCTGCTGTATGGCGGGCAGATTATTGACGACACCGACCTGCAGATTCCCCACCCCGGACTCCATCTCAGAAACTTTGTCCTGTTGCCATTGGCGGAGATCACGGAACAGCTGATTTTTCCCGATGGAACTCCACTGGTTTTACACTTGGAAAACTGCCCATCTGACGGTATCGTTCGCCTCTCGTCTGGAGATCCCTGTGGAACAACTGACTAACGATCTGAAGCCCGGGCACGCACACCAGAAGCTGCCAGGGTTTATTGCGGTAGAAGGGCCGATTGGCGTGGGTAAAACCACGCTGGCCAAGCGACTGGCGGGCAGTTTTAACTACGACACACTGCTGGAGGAACCCGAACAAAACCCCTTCCTCGAACGTTTTTACGAAGATCGGCGCTCGGGTGCGCTGCCGGCACAACTTTTCTTCCTGTTCCACCGCGCCCGGCAAATTCAGGAAATGCGACAAGGCGATATCTTCCAGCAGGTTCGAGTGGCAGATTTTCTGATCGACAAAGACCAACTGTTCGCCCAAATCACGCTGGACGACGATGAATTAAAGCTGTATCAGACGGTGTACCAGCAGCTCACCATAGATGCCCCCACACCGGATCTGGTGATTTATCTCCAGGCACCCACCGAAGTATTGCTCGACCGGGTTCAGCGCCGCGGGACCGAAGCAGAGAAATCCATAGACGCAGCCTATCTCCATCAGCTCAACGATGCCTACACCCGTTTTTTTTACTATTACGATGAGGCCCCGCTGTTGATTGTCAACGCAGCAGATATCGATCTCGCCAATAATGAGCTGGACTACCAAAACCTGCTGGCCTATTTGCTGAACATCAAGACCGGACGCCACTACTACAATCCACAAGCCCATTTGTGACAGGACCATCACCCATGAAAACGGTCACCATCAACACCCTCTACAAACTCAAGCAGCAGGGTGACAAATTCCCGGTAATCACCGCTTATGACGCCGCCTTTTCGCGACTGATAGAACAGGTGGGTATTGAAGTTGTGCTGGTAGGCGACTCACTGGGCAACGTTATACAGGGACAGGACAGCACGCTTCCCGTCACCATGGAGCACATGGCCTACCACGTCAGCGCTGTGCGACGGGGTAACAGTAAATCCCTGATTGTTGCGGACCTGCCTTTTATGGCCTACGCGACGGAACAACAGGCGATGGACAATGCCGCACGGATCATGCAGGCCGGCGCCCATGTGGTCAAACTGGAGGGCGGGGCTTGGCTGGCAAGGACAGTCGCTATGCTGACCGAGAGGGGCATCCCGGTATGCGGCCACCTCGGCCTTACGCCCCAGTCCGTCAACAAACTCGGTGGCTATCGCGTTCAGGGCAGAGACGAAGCAGCAGCCGAGCAGATGATTAACGACGCCATAGCGCTGGAAAAAGCCGGCATCGACTTACTGGTGCTGGAGTGCGTGCCCGCCACCCTGGCAAAAACGATTACCGAAGTGCTGGCCGCGCCAGTGATCGGGATCGGTGCAGGTGCAGACACAGACGCCCAGGTGCTAGTGCTCTACGACATGCTCGGCCTGTCACCTCATCAGCTCAGCTTCGCCAAAAACTTTCTCGCAGAAACCGGTGATGTGACGGCCGCACTGAACGCCTACGCCGAGGCTGTGCGCACGGGTCTTTTTCCACAAAGCGAGCAAAGCTTCTAGTCGTTTTCAGCGGTGCAGCCAAAATAGCTGCGCAGCGGCACCCTCCTGCCAGACCGGATATTTTTCCATAACAGAGGTAAACAGAGGGGATTCAAGCCAGTGGTTTAACCAATGCCGCAATCTGGGGTAGGGCGCACTGGAAAACCAGTCAGGATCCACCAGGGAAAACTGCCGCACAAACGGAAAAATGGCTACATCCGCAAAGCCCGGTTGATGACCGAGCAAGAACGGCTGCTGCTGCAAACGGGCCTCCAGCGTCTGTAAAAAAGCCTCTCCTTCGGCACGATAATGCGCCGGGGTTTGCTCAGGGTAACGGTCCGCATACTTATAATGGTCCAGATGAGTTTTGAAAGACCCGTCATTCTCCGCAATCAGCCGGGAGGCTTCCCGGCTTACAGCTGGATTTATCCAATTGTCCGGATCGTGAACAGCCAGAGCCCAGCACATCACATCACAGCTTTCATCCAGCACACGGCCGTCGGGCAGCACCAGCACGGGTACCGTGCCTTTCGGCGAAACCGCCAGCATGCTCGGGGGCTTGTTCTTCAACAAAATTTCCCGCAACTCCACGGGGACACCGGCATAGCAAATGGCCATGCGTGCCCGGATGGCATAGGGACAGCGGCGGAAGGAATACAATACAGGCAACATCAGAACCTACCCGCTAAAAAATAACCGAAGTCAGCGTAGCAAACTTTCCGCACCGGTCGCCAGCAGGCTTTATACTGGCCGCCCAGCTATAAAAACAGGAGTTCAGGCAAAGATGAAACCGCTACTACCCGGGGTCGAAATAGAACCCTCATCACCGGCAAACGCCGCTGTCATTTGGCTACACGGGCTGGGTGCCAACGGCCACGATTTTGAACCCGTGGTACCGGAATTAAAGCTACCCACCACTTTACCGGTCCGCTTTATCTTTCCCCACGCGCCGCAGCTTCCAGTGACCATCAATGGTGGCTTTATGATGCCAGCCTGGTACGACATTCTGGAGATGGAGCTGGATCGCAAGGTGGATCTGACTCAACTGCGACACTCTGCTCTCCAAATCCAGCAGCTCATTGACCGGGAAATCGAACGGGGTATCGACAGCAGGAGGATTGTCGTTGCCGGATTCTCCCAGGGCGGAGCCGTCGGCTTTGAAGCAGCCCTCAGCTACCCCAAACCCCTGGCGGGCTTACTGGCTTTATCCACCTATTTTGCCACCGCAGATTCAATCGACATTCATCCCGCTAACAGGCAACTCCCCGTGCAGATATTCCACGGCAACAGCGACGATGTAGTGCCGGAACAGCTGGGCCGGAAAAGTGTCACCTTTTTGCGCAAACAGGGCTTTACACCCGGCTACCAAACCTTCCCAATGGGACATTCGGTCTGCCTGGGAGAAATTCAGGCAATCTCCGGCTGGTTGCAGCAGGTATTGGCCTAGTCATGGGAATTGTCGCGTTGTGCTTTGTTAGTATGGTCCAATTCCGCATCCCAAATGTGAACGCTTATGAACACTGCTACAAAACCCCAGTATCCGTTTTCCGAAGCTCCCCCGCTGGGGACTTTTAAAGAGATTGCCGACGGCGTCCACTGGCTGCGCATGCCGCTACCCTTCCGGCTCGACCATATCAACCTGTGGCTACTCGAAGAAAGTGATGGCTGGACGATAGTCGATACCGGGCTGGCCACCGAGGACACTACTGAGCTGTGGTTAAAACTCTCGCCGATTGTGTCATCAAAAAAACCGGTAAAACGCCTGATTGCCACCCACATGCACCCGGATCATATCGGACTCGCCGCCTGGCTGTGCCGTCACAGCGGCGCCGAATTCTGGATGTCCCGCAGCGAGTATATGCATTGTCGGATCCTGCTGGCCGACAGTAACCGCGAAGCACCGGAAGAGGCGATCAGCTTCTATCGAGCCGCCGGTTTCAGCGATCAACAACTGCGTTACTATCGCGCCAAATTTGGCTCTTTCGGGAGCATGGTACGCGGGATGCCGGCCACTTATCACCGACTGCAGCACGGCGACAGCTTCATCATCGGGGGACGTCGCTGGCAGCTGGTCATGGGCGAGGGACACTCCCCCGAGCACGCCTGCCTGCACTGCCCCGAACTGGACCTGTTTATCGCCGGCGACCAGCTGCTGCCGACTATTTCCTCCAACGTCAGCGTCTGGCCCATGGAACCGGCCGGCAACCCACTGCAGGCATGGATCGACAGCTGCCACAGGCTCAAGGCCCTGCTACCGGAAAAGACGCTGGTGTTGCCCTCCCACGGCCTGCCCTTCACCGGTGCGCAGCCGAGATTGCAGGCTCTGATCGACGGCCACCAACGGGACCTGGAAAGGGTTATGCAAAACTGCGACGAGCCAAAACGGGTGGTTGATCTGTTTCCGCTGCTTTTCAAGGCACCGATCAGCAACTCGATGCTGGTTCTGGCCACGGGCGAAAGTTACGCCCACCTACATTATCTGATGGCACGGGGGAAAGTCGCCATGCAGACCGACAACACCGGGGTGAACTGGTATCAGCGCGCCTGAACCAGGATCGGAATCAACGCCCGGTCGCCGCAGCGACTACCGCCATCTGCCGGTCATGCCAACCACCCAGCAGCAATTGGGCACTTATCGCACCGAGCAACGCGATAAACATATCCCACTGGGCATCCCAGACATCCCCCTGGGTGCCGAGGAACTCGACAGAACCGTCGCCACCAACCACCGCAGTCAACCACTCCAGCAATTCATAAAAGGCACTGAACGCCAGACAAAAACAGGTCACCAGAAAGAACAGCCAATAGCGCCCCACCACAACCCGGTTGCGCCAGAGGACTTCTCTCGCCAGAATCGCGGGCACGAAGCCCTGGGCAAGATGCCCAAAACGATCATAGTGGTTGCGGGTAAAATCAAACCAGTCTGCCACAAAAAAACCCAATGGCACCCTGGCATAGGTATAGTGGGCACCCACCAGCAAAATGACGGCGTGCAGAAAAATCAGGTAATAACTGAGTCGCGTCAACGGGAAACCCCGTCGGGTGATGTACAGCACCGGCAAGGCCACCAGTACGGGGATCGCCTCAAGCCACCAGGTAGCGCGATCAAACGGCGCGATCCAGGACCAGACCAGCACGGCCAGCAGAACAGCCAGCAACCACAACAGTTCCCGGTTAGCGGCCATTATCCGCCCCAGCGGGGCAACAGGCTCTGTTCAATATTCAGATGATCGAGCAACCTCGCCACCAGAAAATCCACCAGATCATCAATCGTCTGCGGGTTCTGGTAAAAACCCGGCATCGCCGGCATCACGGTAACACCCAACCGGGCCAGTTTCAGCAGATTTTCGAGATGCAATTCTGACAGGGGCGTCTCTCTGGGCACCACAATCAGCTGCTGTTTTTCCTTGATCACCACATCTGCCGCACGCTCGATCAGATTATTGCTGGCGCCACAGGCAATTGCAGAAATAGTGCCGCCACTGGCGGGACAAATCACCATGGAACGGGGTGCAGCAGAGCCAGACGCCACGGGCGAGAACCAGTCGCGGGACGTATTGACAAGAATCTGGTCTGGCTCCGCGTCAAAGTTGAGGGTGAGAAAATCCTCCAGCGCCTCATCCCCGGGCAACGTCAGTTCTGTCTCGGTTTCCACCACAACCCGCGCTGCCTCGGATATCAGAAACTGGATCTGGCAGTTGGCCTGAACCAGACACTCCAGCAGACGCAGGCCATACTGAGCACCGGATGCCCCGGTCATTGCCAGGGTTATCGAACGATCAAATTCGGCCATGGGCACGCTCCTCAAGTGCGGTCACCAACTTGCTGTGCAAGCCGCCAAAACCGCCATTACTCATAATCAGCACATGGGTGCCGTCCACCGTCAACTGTAAAATCCGCCCGACCAACTCATCAATCGTCCCGAGCACTTCAGCGGGAACCGGCCCGGCAGCCACCTCTTCCACCAGCGACCAACTCGCGCTATCCGGCTGGAACCAGAGCACCTGATCGGCATCGGCAGTGGCCACGGCAAGGTGACCGCGATGAATACCCAACTTCATGGTATTTGAGCGCGGCTCAATGACTGCGAGGATTTTTTCGCTGTTCACCCGATGGCGCAAACCGGCCAGGGTCGTCGCGATGGCAGTGGGATGGTGGGCAAAATCGTCGTAGACCGAGACACCATCAATGGTCGCCAGCTTTTCCATACGGCGTTTGACGCCACTGAACTGGCATAGCGCTTCACAGGACACCTCTGGCGTGACACCAACATGATGTGCGGCCGCGATGGCGGCCATGCCGTTGGCAATGTTGTGATCTCCAGTCTGCGTCCACTGGACAACCCCGCGCGGCTTACCCTGATAACTGATCCGGAAAACAGAACCATCCTGTTGTACGGCCTCCACATCCCAACTATCGGGATCACCCAAAGGCTGATACTCCGACCAGTTCCCCATTGCCAGCACCGCCTGCAGGGAGACATCCCTGACCGGGGCGACAATCAGACCATGGCCGGGAATAGTGCGGACAAAATGGTGGAACTGGGTCTGGATGGCAGCCAGGTTAGCAAAAATATCGGCGTGATCAAATTCAAGGTTATTGAGAATGGCCGTGCGCGGACGGTAGTGAACAAACTTAGAACGCTTGTCAAAGAACGCACTGTCGTATTCATCCGCCTCCACCACAAAGAAGGCCGAATGACCCAACCGTGCAGAAACACCGAAATTGTTTGGCACCCCACCGATCAGAAATCCTGGCTGCATACCGGCATATTCCAGAATCCACGCCAGCATACTGGCGGTGGTGGTTTTACCGTGGGTCCCCGCCACCGCCAGCACCCAGCGGTCGCGGAGGCAATAATCCCCCAACCACTGCGGACCGGATGTATAGGGAATGCCGTTATCCAGCACATATTCCACTGCGGGGTTGCCGCGGGACAGTGCATTGCCGATAACCACCAGATCCGGTGCGGGATGAAGCTGAGCGGGGTCGTAGCCTTCCGTCAGGGTAATACCGGCATTTTCCAGCTGGGTGCTCATCGGTGGGTAGACGTTACTGTCGCAGCCGGACACCTCATGCCCCATGGCTTTGGCCAGCTGCGCGAGCGAGCCCATAAATGTGCCGCAAATACCTAGGATATGAATATGCATACTGTCTCGATAGCCTGTCTCTGTTGTAGCACTCCAGCACAAGAATCGACCGGCAAACTCACGGGCGGATTCAATTACCCTGCAAGTCTAGTCGGAGCCGGTGCTGCAACGCCACCATAAAAAATGAAATCCACAACGCTTTCCAGTATGATTCGCCGCTGCTGAAAATTGCGGTCCAACGGGGGAACCCATGCCGAAAAAAAATGCCTTCTATGCACAATCCGGCGGAGTTACAGCGGTCATTAATGCGAGCGCCTGCGGTGTCATTGAAACCGCACGCCGACACAGTGATAAGATCGGCAAGGTCTACGCGGGTCACAATGGTATTATCGGTGCCCTGCGGGAAGACATGATTGATACCAGCAGGGAATCGGATGAAGCCATTGCAGCCCTACGCCATACCCCCTCCGGTGCATTCGGTTCATGCCGCTACAAACTGAAAAGTCTGGAAGAAAACCGCGTGGAGTACGAGCGCCTGATCCAGGTATTCAAAGCTCACAATATCGGCTACTTTTTCTACAATGGCGGTGGCGACTCTGCCGACACCTGCCTGAAAGTCTCCCAGCTCTCGGAAAAAATGGGTTATCCAATCCAGGCCATCCATATCCCGAAAACCGTGGATAACGATCTGCCCTTCACCGACAATTGCCCGGGCTTTGGCTCCGTTGCAAAATACGTGGCAATCTCTACCAAAGAAGCAAGCCTCGATGTCGCGGCAATGTGCGAGTCCTCCACCAAAGTCTTCATCCTGGAAGTAATGGGGCGCCACGCCGGATGGATTGCTGCTGCCAGTGCCATGGCGGCGGAACAGGCAGGCGACCCGCCCCACATTATTCTGTTCCCCGAGATCCCCTTCGCCCAGGAGGAGTTCATTGCCAAAGTCGAACAGACCGTCCAGCAACGGGGCTACTGTGTCATCGTCGCCTCGGAGGGAGTCCAGTACTCCGACGGCACCATGATTGCCGGATCCGTCACCACCGATGCATTCGGGCATCAGCAGTTGGGCGGACTGGCACCCACCCTGGCGAGTATGATCAAGCATGAGCTTGGCTACAAATACCACTGGGCGGTGGCCGACTACCTGCAGCGCTCGGCACGGCATATCGCTTCCGCCACGGATGTAGAACAGGCTTATGCGGTCGGCCAGGCCGCGGTGGAATATGCGCTGGCCGGCAAAAACTCTGTGATGGTCACCATTGAACGGCTGGCCGGGGACAATTACAGCTGGCGACTGGGGGAAGTCGGGCTGGACAAAGTGGCCAATATCGAAAAGAAGATGCCCAGTGATTTTATTTCACGCGACGGTTTCGGCATCACCCAACTGGCAAGGACCTACCTTGCGCCGCTGATTGAAGGCGAGGACTACCCACCCTATCTCAACGGTGTGCCGAACTATGCCAGACTCGCCAAACTTCCAGTGAAGAAAAAGCTCAACACGCCCTTTGATATTTGATTAAATGAGCCCTTCTTCACATTATCTGATCTCATGACTCATTAAAGAGGGAGCTCTCATGATCACCTATTGCCCACTACTCCGCCGCCCCACTGCTTTGCTGATTGCATGCACACTTGCATTGGGTGTCACTACAGCGTCAGCGGGCCAGAAACCCTGCATTGCCATTGCCCCCCCTCAAGCCCAACTGGGACAAGGCGCCAGCGGGCAGGACGTATCCAGCCCGGTACAAAACATGCTGATTTCCTACCTCAGCGGCCCAATGCTTGAGGTGGTCGCCCTGCAGTCCCGGCTGCCAGCCCAGCTAGAAGCTGAGGCCAAGCAGTCCGGGTGCGATTACATACTTACCGCCGACGTGGACTATCAAAAAAAGAAGAGCTGGGGCAAGGCACTTTCCATCGGGGCCGGCGTGATCTCCTCGGCGCTGCCCTACGCCGGTGTGGGTGGAAGCATGGGTAGTTTTGTCGCCGCCACCACCGCGGCCAATGTAGCCAATACTGCCGCCAGCGTACAAATGCAACAGGAATCCATGGAAAAGCTGACGGCGGCTCAGGGGACCATCCGCAAAGGGGATTCCATTGCCCTCAACTACAACTTGAAGAGCATCACCGACGGCAAGAAAATCGCCGGCAATGACTTTAACACCAAGGCTGAACAGGACGGTCAAGACCTGCTGATCCCGATGATTGAACAGACCGCCACCGAAGTGTTCAACAAGGTCACCCAATAAGAGCCACCCAATAACAAACCATGGGCCCCTCTGGGCCCTTCACCGGAAGACGCAATAGCGCTGCCACCTCAAAGGAACAGCGCTGTTTTCTACCCTCCACTTTACCCTTCCAGCATAAAGGTCACCGGGCCGTCATTGCACAGACTCACTTGCATATTGGCGCCAAAAATTCCCGAAGCCACATCCGAATAGAGGTGCTCAGCCCTGCTCAGGAAATAATCGTAAAGCGCCTCTGCCCGCTCTGGCGGCGCGGCATTGCTGAACCCCGGCCGCAACCCCTTGCCGGTATCGGCGGCCAGCGTGAACTGGGAAACAACCATCAGGCCACCGCCCATCTGCTGAAGATTGAGGTTCATCCTGTTCCCATCATCGGGAAAGATACGGTAATTGAGCACCTTGTGAAGTAATCGGGCAGCAGTTTCCTCACTGTCACCGGCCTGAACACCCAGCAACAGCAGGAGACCCGGACCAATTTCACCCACTCTGTCGCCGTTGACCTCGACAGTGGCATAGCTGACACGCTGTATCAGTCCTAACATGATGCCCCCCTACAGAACCTGGTTTGCTGGCGAGCCCGCCAGATAAGATCGCAGATTGTCTGCTGCCAACATGACCAAACGCTGCCTGGCTTCACGAGCCACCCATGCACTGTGGGGTGTGACAATCAGGTTGGGCAGATCGGGATTGAGCAGCGGATTGCCATCGACAGGGGGCTCTTCGGTAAGCACATCCACCCCCGCACCGGCAATCTCCCCAGCTTCCAACGCATCCGCCAGCGCCTGCTCTTCCACCAGACCACCTCTGGCACAGTTAATCAACAATGCCGACCGCTTCATCATAGCCAGCTCGCGCCGACCAATCAGGTGGCGGGTTTTCGCTGTGAGCGGGCAATGCAGACTGACCACATCGGCTTCGCGAAGCAATCTGTCCAGCGGTATTCGCGTGTCGCCGCCGCTCTGTCGCCATGGTAGGGAGGCGATGTCCACCCGCATAGAAAATGCCCGGCCAATTTCGGCTACCCCCTGACCCAGTCGCCCGTATCCGATAATGCCGAGGGTCTTTCCCGCCAGCTCTGAAACCGGGTAGTCCAGCAGACAAAAGGTAGAGCTATTGGCCCAACGCCCATCCAGTGCGGCAATATTGTAATCAGCCAGACGCGTTGTCAGCGCCAGAATCATGGCCCAGGTGTGCTGAACCACCGAACCGGTACCATAGCCAGTCACATTGGTGACCACCACACCACTCGCCCTCGCAGCACTGATGTCCACCACATTGGTGCCGGTGGCCAGTACACCGATATAACGCAGCTCGGGTGTCAGATCCGCCGGCCCGATCAAGACCTTATTGGTCAGCACCACGTCGACACCGGCGATGCGTTCGACAAGCTCTGCCGGCTCGGTATTGCCGTAGACTGCCCACGACAACGGCAGGTCCGTAATCGGTCGCAAATCCACACCCTCTGATCCAAGGCTGTCGGCGTCGAGAATTACCCCTTTCATATTCGCTGCCCGAAAGTTATCTTGCCATCCAACGTCATAACACTGGAGTGTACCCGATGTCCCCGAAACCGCGCATCGTCATCACCTATTGTTCGCGCTGTCAGTGGCTGCTGCGCTCAGCCTGGCTGGCACAGGAGCTGCTGACCACTTTTGCCGATGATCTTGCAGAAGTTGCCCTGAGACCGGCAGAAACCAGCGGCACCTTCGAAATTTTTCTCGATGAGCAGTCGCTCTGGGAGCGCACTCGGGACGGCGGTTTCCCGGAGGCAAAAATACTCAAGCAACGGGTGCGCAACCTGATTGATCCCGATCGCCCGCTGGGCCATACCGACCGGTAAATACTTCACCAACGACTGACGTGCGGCGCGCCAGTTTCTTCTGGCATAATGTGCCGCTTGTGCCTACCCACCAGAAGAATAAGGAACACTCATGTCAGCAAGGTTACTGAGAATTTACCAATCCATCGTTCTTCGACATCCTCTGGCTGTCTTGTTAGCGGTACTATTATTGGCAGTGGGCATGGCTTTCGGGTTGCCGAACTTCAAGTTGGACGCCTCTGCTGACTCCCTAACCCTGGAACACGACACAGACCTGGATTACTACCGAAAAACACTGCAACACTACGGTAGCAGTGACTTTCTGGTTGTCACCTACACCCCCAAAGAAGGGGATCTTTTTGACGATGCATCGCTGGCAACACTGGCGGAAATTCGCGATGAACTGAAGCAAATCGAGGGCGTCGCCAATGTTACCTCCATGCTCGACGTCCCCCTGCTCTACAGCCCCAAGGTCAAGATATCTCAACTCAAGGATGAGCCTCGCACGCTCTTGGACGAAGACACCAACCGAGATATGGCCCGCAAGGAGTTTCTCGAAAGTCCCATCTATCGCAACCTGATCCTCAGCCCGGATGGCCAAACTACGGCGCTGTTGGCCACCATGGAGCTGGACCGGAAATACCTCGACCTGGTTCGCAAACGGGACGCCCTGCGGCTGAAGCGGGATACCGAAGGGCTGACACCAGAGGAAGAAATCGAACTGGAACGGGTGAGCGAAGAATTCCTCAACTACCGTACCGAACGCGCTGCCATTGAGCACCAAAGGGTGGATGAGGTGCGTAAGAAAATGGCGGCCTTCGAGGACCGCGCAGAGCTGTTCCTCGGTGGACCCAGTATGATTACCGCCGACATGATTGACTTTATCAAAAGCGATCTGCGAATTTTTGGCACCGGTATTGTGCTGTTTATTATCCTGACCCTGGCCATCATTTTCCGGCAAATTCGCTGGGTCGTTCTGCCACTGCTGACCTGTCTGCTATCGGTGGAAATCATGCTCGGTTACCTGAGCTGGATTGACTGGCGATTGACCGTGATCTCTTCGAACTTTGTAGCGCTACTGTTGATTATCACCCTCGCGCTGACCATTCATCTGATTGTTCGCTACCGCGAAATCCTGGCCGAATCTCCTGAGCGCAGCCAAATGGAACTGGTCAGTGAAACCGTTAATTACATGGCCCGCCCCTGCCTGTACACCGTGCTCACCACCGTGGTGGCTTTTGTCTCCCTTGTGGTCAGTGACATCCGACCAGTAATCGATTTTGGCTGGATGATGACCATGGGGATTACCCTGGCACTGGCACTGGCATTTCTGGTGATTCCCGCCGGCATGATGCTGCTGGGCAAGGGCCATAACAACGACAGTGGTGACAACTCGGCGGCCTATACCCTGTATTTTTCACGGTTCACCGAAAATCACGGCGGACTGGTTCTGGGCCTGGCCTTGCTGGCTGCAGTGATCAGCGGCTGGGGGATCTCCCAGTTGCAGGTGGAGAACCGGTTTATAGACTATTTCCGCTCTGACACCGAAATTCATCAGGGGCTCTCCGTTATCGATGAAAAGCTGGGGGGCACCACGCCACTGGATATCATTCTGGATGCACCCGACACAGCCACGTCACACGCCAGCGGTGACAATAGTGCCGGTGCGGGTGAAGAAGATCCGTTTGCTGCGGAAGATCCGTTTGCGGCAGAGGACCCCTTCGCTGCAGAAGACCCCTTTGCCGACGATGGCAGCACCGGTAAAGAGACTTCGACCAACAGTTACTGGTTCACAGGGGTCGGGATTCAGAAGCTGAACCAGATACATGATTACCTGGAGTCACTTCCTGAAGTGGGCAAGGTCAACTCTCTCGCAATGATCACCGACGTCGCCGAAGACCTGATGGGCCACCGCCTGAACGATCTGGAACTGGCCTTTCTCCGCAACAGTTTGTCCCGGGACAATGCCGCTTTTCTGGTTGACCCCTACATTGACGACGAACTGAACCAGGCCCGCATTACGCTGCGAATCCGGGAAACCGGCGGCGAACTGAAACGACCGGAACTACTGAAAAATATTCGCCAGTTTGCCGTGGACGAGCTGGGATTGCAGGAGGATCAGGTGCATCTGACCAGCCTGCTGGTACTTTACAACAATATGCTTCAAAGCCTGTTCCGCTCCCAGATTTTGACCCTGGGAGCCGTTTTTATCGGCATCATGGCCATGTTTATTGTGCTGTTCCGCTCACTGTCGATTTCCCTTATTGCTATCTTGCCGAACATGCTTGCCGCCACCGTGGTACTGGGCGGCATGGGGCTTGCCAGAATCCCCCTGGACATGATGACCATTACCATCGCGGCCATCACTGTGGGTATTGGTGTGGATCACGCGATTCACTACATCACCCGTTTCCGGCGGGAATTTGCCGTGGATCGCGACTACATCGCCACCATGCACCGGGCTCATGCCAGCATAGGGCGGGCACTGTTTTACACGGCCATCACCATTATCATTGGTTTCTCCATTCTGGCTCTGTCGAACTTCATCCCTTCCGTCTATTTCGGTCTGCTCACCGGTCTGGCCATGCTGGCAGCGTTGCTCGGATCCATGACCCTGCTGCCAAAACTGATTCTGATCTTCAAGCCTTTCGGCAAGTAACAGGGGCTCTAAAAACCGCAACGGATCATCGTCTGTTGCGGTTTTTGGTCCTGTCAATTGATTCCCTGCTACACTTTTTACACAACAACCTATAAGTACAAACCTGCCGGAGAGCATTCCAACTATGCCGTTTCAACCCTGGGAACTGGTGGCCGGACTGGGTATTTTCCTTTACGGAATGATGGTTCTGGAGCAGGCGTTACGCACACTCGGCACCCGAGCCTTCCGTCACATACTGAGGGATTACACCAATACGCCGGTACGCGGGGTCATGATGGGTATCATCAGCACCGCCTGCCTGCAGAGCAGCTCCATGGTCGGTCTTATCGTGCTGGCCTTTGTGGGGGCGGGCATCCTCACCATGGCCAACGCACTGGGGGTCATTTTCGGCGCCAGTCTGGGAACCACCTTCACCGGATGGATTGTCGCCACCATCGGTTTCAAACTCAGTCTCACAGAATATGCCTTGCCGCTACTGGCAGTGGGGACTCTCGGCACCGTATTTATCAGCACTGAACATCGACGCCACAGTCAGGCCAGATTACTACTCGGACTGGGATTGCTGCTGATGGGACTCGACTTTATGAAAACCAGCATGGGGACGCTGGTCGAGCAGAGTGTTCCGGGGGTATTTGCCGATTACCCGATCCTTTTCTATGCACTGGGGGGTCTGCTATTTACGGCATTGGTTCAGTCCAGCTCAGCCACCATGATGATTGTACTAAGCGCTATTCACGCCGGGATTATGCCACTCACTACCGCGGCAGCCATCATGGCAGGTGCAAATCTGGGCACCACCGTCACGGTTGTTATGGGGAGCTTGAAAGGTTCCCCGGACAAACACCGGGTGGCGCTGGCCCACTTTATCTTCCACCTGCTGTCCAGCCTGATCGGGCTGGCGCTCTTGTACCCGATCCTGCAGCTGATTACCGACACCCTGACAGTACAGGACCCCATGTACGCCGTGGTGTTGTTCCACTCCCTGTTTAACCTGTTTGCGATTATCCTGTTCCTGCCCTTCATCTCACCATTCGCCCGCTGGCTGCAAAACCGCTTTGCCGACGAAGATGGCAGTGGTTGTCAATTCATCACCAAGGTTCCGGCCAGCGTCAGCGATGCCGCCAGTGAGGCCATACACCAGGAAGTGATCCGGCTGTTTTACCGGGTCATCATCCTCAATCTTCGGGTTCTGAAAATACGTCCGCAAGAACTGCTACAGGAATACGAGGGCTATCGGGTATATCGTGATATCAGCCTCAAAAATCCCAGCTACGATGACCAGTACGCGGATATCAAACACACCGAACAGCAAATCCTGCACTACGCCAACCGGGTCTTGCAGGAAAAGGCCAGTAGCGATGAAGCACAGATTGTTTCCGGGCTGCTGCACGCGGCCAGGGATATGGTATTCAGTGCCAAAAGCTTCAAGGACATACGACTCAACATCGTGGAGTTGCGGATGCAGTCCGACGATGAGGAAATGATAGAAACCATCCGTCACGATACCCGTGTCATTTACCGGCACCTGCTCAACCTGCTGGAAAAAACCGACCCCATATTGATTGCCGAAAAGCGCGAGCAACTGGACACTGAAATCAATTTGTCTCACGACCGCCTCCATCAAATGATTACCCGCTACAGCGACGGCGATGGTATTGGTGTCCCTCTCTCGACACTACTCAATGTCAACCGGGAAATGCTGGTATCCAACCAGATGCTGGCAACGGCCCTTAGGGATCTGGTCGAGGCCAGGTAGCCACCAGGATCCCATTTGGCGATTTGTCACTCATGCCCCGTTTGCCACCCCGCAAGCAACTGACTATAGTCGTGAGCGAACTTCTGAAGACGGAGAACATGACGGATGAAAACACGAGCAGCGGTCGCTTTTGGCGCAGGAAAACCCCTAGAAGTGGTTGAGGTTGACCTGCAGGGACCGAAAGCCGGGGAAGTGCTGGTGGAGATCAAAGCCACCGGCGTTTGTCACACCGATGCATTCACCCTCTCCGGCGATGACCCGGAAGGCGCTTTCCCGACCATTCTCGGTCACGAGGGTGCCGGAGTCGTGGTAGAGGTGGGCGCCGGGGTTAAAAACCTCAAGCCCGGCGATCACGTCATCCCCCTCTACACCCCGGAATGCCGGGAATGCGATTTCTGCCTCAACCCGAAAACCAATCTCTGTCAGGCTATCCGCAGCACTCAGGGCCAGGGGTTAATGCCCGACGGCACCAGCCGGTTTTCCCTCGACGGACAACCCCTGTTGCACTACATGGGCTGCTCCACCTTTGCCAACTTTACCGTGCTGCCGGAGATCGCTCTGGCGAAGGTCCGAGAGGACGCGCCCTTCGAAAAGATCTGCTACATCGGCTGCGGGGTTACCACCGGCATCGGCGCGGTGGCCTTCACCATGAAAGTAGAGCCGGGCTCCACCGTCGCCGTATTTGGTCTCGGCGGTATCGGTCTCAATGTCATCCAGGGTGCCCGAATGGTCGGCGCTACCCGGATCATCGGCATCGACCTGAATCCCGCCAAGGCTGCGCTGGCAAAACAGTTCGGCATGACCGATTTCGTCAATCCGTCAGAGGTGGACGATGTGGTTGGGCACCTGGTGGAAATTACCGGCGGCGGGGTGGACTACAGCTTTGAGTGCATTGGCAATGTCAATGTCATGCGCCAGGCACTGGAGTGCTGCCACAAAGGTTGGGGGGAAAGCTGTATCGTCGGTGTCGCCGGGGCCGGCAAGGAAATTGCCACGCGCCCGTTTCAGTTGGTCACCGGGCGTTCCTGGCGCGGCACTGCTTTCGGCGGAGCGCGGGGGCGCACCGATGTCCCGCGAATTGTCGACTGGTACATGGATGGCAAAATTGACATCGACTCGCTGATCACCCACACCATGCCGCTGGACGACATCAACCGGGCTTTCGACCTGATGCACGCCGGCGAGAGCATTCGCTCGGTGATACGCTACTAGAAAGAGGCCCGACCATGGAACAAATCGACACCCATCGCTGTTTTGACGGCCAGCAGCTCCGCTTCCGGCACCGGGCGGATTCGCTCGACTGTGACATGACATTCTCCATCTACCTGCCACCCCAGGCGGATCAGCGGGCTGTACCGGCACTGTACTGGCTATCCGGCCTAACCTGCACGGATGAAAATTTTGTCATCAAAGCGGGGGCGCAGCGCTATGCGGCAGAATACGGTATCGCGCTGATAGCACCGGACACCAGCCCCCGTGGTGAAGGGGTGCCCGATGACCCGACAGGGGCCTATGATTTTGGTCTGGGCGCCGGATTTTATCTCAACGCCACCCGGCAGCCCTGGGACAAACACTACCGTATGTACGACTATGTCGTGGAAGAGTTGCCTCGTCTTATCAACAACCACTTTCCAGTTGATAATGAAAAAATCGCCATCTCCGGCCACTCCATGGGTGGCCACGGCGCTCTATCCATCGCCCTGAAAAACCCCCAACGCTATCGCTCAGCCTCGGCATTTGCACCGGTCTGCTCCCCCATGCGCTGCCCCTGGGGCGAAAAGGCCCTCGGCAATTACTTGGGGAACGACCGGGATGACTGGCGACAGTACGACAGCTGCGAACTGATCAGGCAGGCAGCACATCACCTGCCCATACTGGTCGATCAGGGTAAAGCGGATGATTTTCTCGATTCACAACTGAAACCCCACCTGCTGGCCGATGCGGCGCAACAGGCCGGATATCCGCTGGATGTTCGCTATCAACAGGGTTACGACCACAGCTATTTTTTTATCAGTTCCTTTATCGGCGATCACCTCCGTTTTCACGCCCGGTATCTCTAACGTCACAGGGAATGAAGTGGAGTGTCGTGCTTTTCACCGAGCAGGCCTGAGCCATTCACGAACCGGGTATTTATCCGACGGTTAAAATTACCGGCAACAACGTTACACGGATCGATCGGAAACAAACCTTTTCTTTCCACCGGATCGCATGTTCCATCACAGGGGTCCGCGCTTTCCACAGACGACCTACAATTTCATTGAATACTGTTTATTTATACAGTATTTTAGCATGATGAAAACATCCCTTTTGATACCAACCACCACTGACCGCCGCATACCCCTGTTTGGCTCAACGGTAAGAACGGGCTTTCCAAGCCCGGCAGACGATTTTGTCGAGAGACCGCTGGATATTCACGACTATCTGGTGAAACATCCTGCTGCCACGTTCTTTGCCCGTGCTGAAGGCGATTCAATGACCGGCTTCGGTATTTTCAGCGGCGACCTGCTGGTGGTGGATCGCGCCCTGCAACCCCAGCATGGCGATGTGGTGATTGCCGCCATCGACGGTGAACTGACCTGCAAGGTACTGGATCTCAACGAGCGGTTACTGCGCGCCGGGAACCTGCGCTATCCCCCTATTGAGCTGCACGACAATGCCGAATTGATCATTGAGGGAGTCGTCGTTCATTCCGTGCGCCATCACCGATGTTTGCGCTAGTTGACTGCAACAGCTGCTACGCCAGTTGTGAACAGATTTTTCGACCGGACCTGCGCAACAAGCCAGTGGTGGTATTGAGCAATAACGACGGCTGTGTGATTGCCCGCTCAAAGGAGGCCAAGGCGCTCGGCATTCCCGACCTGCAAGCCTATTTCAAAATCCGGCCGTTGCTGGAGCGGCACAGGGTCAGTGTTTTTTCCGGTAATTTCCGGCTCTATGGCGATATATCCCGCCGGGTGATGGACAGCCTGCGCCACTTCAGCCCGAATATCGAAATTTACAGTATCGATGAAATGTTTCTGGACCTGGTAGGCATGGATCTACCGTTGCAACAGTATGGCCTGACCATCAAACAGGCCATCTGGCAACAGATACGCATGCCAGTGAGTGTCGGCCTGGCACCCAGTAAAACGCTGGCGAAACTGGCCAACTACGGCGCAAAAAACATTCCGAGTTGCGAAGGGGTCTGTCTGCTGGACAGCCCCCACAAGTGGCAGTGGTTATTGGGCCGGATGCCGGCCACCAAGGTATGGGGTATCGGCCCACGGCTCGGTCAGAAACTGGCAGGAATGGGCATCCGCAGCGCCCGGGAACTGGCCGACAGCAATCCGAAAATGATTCGTCAACGCTTCAATGTCTGCGTGGAACGCACCGTGGCGGAGCTAAACGGCACTTCCTGTATGGCACTGGAAGAGGTGCCACCCGACAAAAAACAGATTTACTGCACGCGGTCTTTCGGTCAAAAACCCACCACCATGGAACCCCTGCTGAAGGCGGTCAGCCTCTATGCCAGCAACGCGGCGCAAAAACTGCGCGGGCAGCAGCATCTGGTCCGGACCATCCAGGTGTTTATCCATACATCGCCCCACCAGCCTGACTACTACAGCAATAGCGCAGTGGTACAACTGCCCTTTGACACCGACGACAGCCGGCTGATCGCCGCCCATTCCAGACAGGCAGTGCGGGCCATCTACCGGCCGGGGCATGCCTATCTGAAAGCCGGAGTCGGCCTGATTGAGCTGATTTCACGCCGGCATCATCAGGCCGACATTTTTCAGAATCATCAAAGTGTCCACACAGATACGCTGATGCAGACACTGGATGCCATCAACCGGCGCTATGGCCGCGGTGCCGCCTTTCTGGCCAGCGCAGGGCGTGGCCAGGGCTGGCCGATGCGCCAGCAGTATTGCTCACCCGCCTACACTACCCGCTGGCATGATCTGCCCGTTATCCGGACTTGATGCCATTAACGACGTTCAAGCTCAGGCGACCTGGCCCATTTTCCAGGAACCGCGACCCCGATCCGTTTCGCGCCACAACTGGTCACTGAGGGATGCCACCGTCTCGACACAGCCACCATAAATCCAGCGCGCCAGCGCTGTGGCGACATCGGGGTAACTGATGCGGGGCGCCACCGGCTCGCAATCAAACCAGAACGCCAGGGCGGCGCGATTAATGCGGTCCTCGATGGCAGCGTAACCGAGCTGCTCCAGGGCGGCAGCATTGGCCAGTTGTTCTATCTGCCCACGAAGCGGCTTGGCCATAATCCGCTTGCCAAGCTGCAGAGCTTCACTGATCAATTCAAATCCCGCATTACAGATCACCCAGTGGCTGTCGATCAGATCCTGCTGGAAACCGTCCCGACTCAGCGGACGAGTATGCAAATGACCATCGTCATGCCAACGTTGACCCGGGGCGTAAATGTAAAACTCATAGTGGGGAAACTGGCGAAACAGTGGCAATAGTGCATCCTGATCTTCAAACGGCAGGTAGACCAGCACCCGCCTTTCCGTGTCTCCCCGGGAGGCAAGGCCGTGCGCAAGATCCACAATCGGCGGTAATATCGGCTGATCAAAATGGTGCCAGTGCAGGCCCACAGGAATGGTGACTGGCGCAAACCGTTGCAGGATCGTACGACTCAACAGATTTCCGCCACGCAGAGGAACCGGAAAAGAGAACGCGTATTGGTGACCAATACCGACACAGGGGATACCCTGGCGACGCGCCGCTCTGGCAGTGACTGGCTCGTAGTCACTGATCACCAGATCGTAGCCTGCCAGGTCCAGCGCCCTGATATCCCGGTGTAACGTCAGCAGACTGGCATGCTGCAAAGTCTTCAGCGGTTGCAGTTGTCCGGCACTGGTATGGAAGGTCAGTCCACGGCGACACTGGAAATCATCAAACGGCGCCATATCAAAGTACGCATCCCGCGGCCTGCCGGAAAACAACCAGTCCACCTGGACATCCGGATAATGATCAAGCGCTCTGGCCATCGCCCGGGCGCGGGAAAGATGCCCATTACCCGTGCCCTGCACACCGTAGAAAATTCTCATAACAAACTGCCTGTTAATTGCAGGGCAACCCAGGCAAGGCTGCCACCAAGCAGGGCGCCAGCCAGTGTATCCAGCGGAAAATGAACGCCCAGTATCACTCGGGACAAGGCCACCAACGACGCCCAGCCATAGAGGTAGCCCGCGATGCCAACAGGTGGCAGAAGTATTGTCAGTGCTGTAGCGACCAGAAACGCACCTGAGGTATGCCCGGAGGGGAAACTGAATTCATCCGATGCCGTAATCACACTTTGGTAACCGGGAATGGCCCGGGGCGGCCGGTTGCGCCTGAAGCTGTTTTTCAGCACGTAATAGCTGACCCGCTCAATGGCAAAGCCGACTGTCAGCACAATCAGTAACTGTACCGCCAGGGAGACCGAGAACAGTGCCGCCAGTGCGGGGGCTGCAGGATAGAGCCAGCCATCGGCACTGCAAGAGACCAGACGGGCAAACCTTCGAATGCCCTTGCGGGTATTCCACTGCACAATACGCAAAAAGGTGGCAACATCGAGCAAGTGGAGTGTTTGTAGCGCTTTTGGTGTTGTCATAAATCACACATTAGGCAGCACTTGTGACAACCACATGAACGAAATATGACCATCCTGTGAAACAGATTACCTGTCACAACTTTGCAGCTGGTAAAGTGTCAAAGTAAAACGCAGAGGACGATTTGAGGGTTGAAATGCGGATTACAGGTACCGGACAGGCGGCGCTGATAATACTGGCAATGCTTGCCTGCCAGGCGCAGGGCCAGCAGATTGTCTACAAATCCGTGGACATCAATGGCAATGTGGTTTACAGCGATGCACCGCTGGAAAACGCCGTACTGGTGGAGACCATTACCCTGCCGGACGCTGCCGGGAAAGACGGTGTTCAAAATGACGCGGACGCCCGTATCGAACAGATGGCCAACACCACGGAACGCCTGCAACAGGATCGGGAAAAAAGAACCCAGGCCCGCAGGGAGGCTGAAGAGGCCCTGATTCCCGAACAATTGACCACACCACCGGTAATCTACCGGGAAGAGCACTACTACAACAATTATTACCCCCATTACAATCGCCACCCCTACCGTCCATTCTGGCAAAAACCCCGGCGGTATCCCCCACGCTATCGCAGTGGTGAGCGTTACAATAACGACACCCTGCTGGTGCCAAAATCAAAACTGCTGACACCCTCCCCACATCAATGAGAAAATCCCGGGCCGGTTCTGATTGCACCGGAATGCACTCAGGATCATCGCCACTTGCCGGAACCTAGCAAACCATGACAGAAACCACCAGACTGCCACTTTTTCCGCTGACGCAGCCGCTTTTTCCGGGCACGACGCTCAATCTGCAGATTTTTGAGCAGCGCTATCTGCGGATGATCACCGAGTGTTTTAAAAAAGAGCAGCCCTTCGGGATCGTACCCATACTGGAGGGGTCAGAAGTGGGCGCAGTGCCCAGAGTCTATCCTTGGGGGGTCATTGCCGAGATTATCGATTGGAGCCAACTTGAAAACGGCCTGCTGGGTATCATGATACGCGGTAATCAACGGTTTCAGTTACTCAATAGCGAGGCGGAACAGGATGGTCTGGTCACCGGTATTGTCCGGTTCTGTCCCCCTGATGAGCCACTTGAACTGGACGATTCAACGGCGGATCTGCTCGATCTACTGATGGCGCTGGCCGAAGGTGACCCGATTGCCCAACAAGCATCAGCCGCTCCCCAGGATGGCAATGCACTGGGCTGGGAACTGGCCCGCCTGCTGCCCATAGAACCGGAGCTGCGAATCAGTCTGCTGGAGCTGAATGATCCGGGAGAACGCCTGCAACAAATTCGCAACTGGCTAATCACAATGAGCCAGAGCTAACCGCCCAACTAATCAGCCACACTGGCCCGCAATCGGCTGGCAAGGGCTGGCAATAATGCGTCACAGGGCAAGGACAGCTTCAGGGCCACCAGCCCATCCGCACGGGTTTTCCCCTGATTGATCACCGCAATCGGTTTGCCCTGCGCCGCGGCCCAGCGACAAAAACGGAACCCGGAATAAACCATCAGGGAGGAACCCACCACCAACAGGGCCTCGGCACGCTGAAGTTCTGCAGCCGCGTCTGCAACCACCTGCTGCGGCACCGTACCACCGAAAAATACCGCATCCGGCTTGAGCGTGCCCCCGCAAAATTGGCATTCGCACACCTGTAGCGCTGAATAATCCAGATCGTCCAGCTCCGCGTCACCATCCGGACCGACCTCTCCCACCTGTTGCGCAAAAAGTCCGTTGTGCTGCTCCAGCCAACGCTGAATATCCTCCCGATGGAATAACGCATCACAGCCCAGGCAACGCACGCGATCGATGCGACCATGAAGGTCTATCACGCGACGACTCCCCGCCCGCTGGTGCAGCCCATCCACATTCTGGGTCACCACTGAACGAATCATACCCAGCGCCTCCAGCCCAGCCAGGGCGAAGTGTGAAGGGCTGGGGCGGGCATCACGCATAAAGCGCCAGCCCACCATATTGCGGGCCCAGAAGCGCTGTCGGGTACCGTAGTTATTGAGAAAATCCCCATGCTGTACCGGTGGCCTGCGCTGCCATTGACCCTCACTGTTCCGGTAAGTCGGTACGCCCGATGAGGCACTGATACCGGCACCACTCAATACCAGCAAGTCCGGGTAACGGTGTACAAAATCAGCCAGCAGCTGCAGAGGTTCATTGTCCATCATGGTGTCTGATTGTGCCCCGGTTTTACGATTGTCGCCAATCGTCGTCTATTGCACCTGTCGAATAAAAAATTATCTCTGGATCACCAGGACTTATCTGTCTTGCGACGATATAATGCGCGGTCCTGAAATCACCGCACTGAATGACATGGATCTCAAAGCATACATGCAACAACTTGGACAGCAGGCCAGGACCGCATCCCGGGTCATTGCCACCGCCTCCACCGAGACAAAAAATGCTGCACTGCTGGCCATTGCCGAAGCGCTTGACAGCAACCGGGCCAGCGTCCTGAGCGCCAATGCGCTCGATATGCAAAATGGCCGCGACAGTGGCCTGGATGCCGCACTGCTGGATCGGCTCGAGCTGAATGAGGCCCGCGTGGATGCCATGATCGAGGGCCTTCGTCAGGTCGCCGAACTGCCCGACCCTATCGGGGTTATCAGCGACAGAAAAACTCGCCCGAGCGGTATTGAAGTGGCGAAAATGCGCGTCCCCCTCGGCGTTGTAGGCATCATTTATGAGTCGCGCCCCAATGTCACTGTGGATGCCGCCAGCCTCTGCCTGAAGTCTGGCAATGCCACTATCCTCCGTGGCGGTAGTGAGGCCATTGAATCCAACCGGGCCATTGCCGACTGTATCCGGAAGGGACTCGCCAGCAACGGACTTCCGGAAACCATCGTCCAGGTGATCGAGATCACCGACCGGGCCGCAGTGGGTGAGCTGATCACCATGACCGACTATGTGGACGTGATTATCCCCCGCGGTGGCAAGGGCCTGATTGAACGGATCAGCCGTGAAGCACGGGTGCCTGTGATCAAGCATCTGGATGGCATTTGCCATGTCTATATCGACGATAAAGCCGATCTGGAGATGGCGTTCAACATTGCCATGAATGCCAAAACCCACCGCTACGGTGTCTGTAACGCCATGGAAACTTTGCTGGTGGCAAAGGCCGTGGCCGCCAAGATTCTGCCCAGACTGGCAGAGGCCTATCGGGCCAAGGGCGTGGAACTGCGCGGCTGCGAACAGACCTGTGCCATTATCGACTGCCCGCCTGCCACTGAAGAGGATTGGCACACGGAATATCTTGCACCAATTTTGTCCATCAAAGTGGTCGCAGACATGGATGAAGCAATGGCACATATCGCCCGTTATGGCTCCCACCACACCGAGTCCATCGTAACGACCGACGACACCCGCAGCCGCCGCTTCCTGGCGGAAGTGGATTCCAGCTCTGTCATGGTCAATGCCTCCACACGCTTTGCCGACGGTTTTGAATACGGGCTGGGTGCGGAAATCGGTATTTCCACAGACAAGATTCATGCACGCGGCCCGGTGGGCCTCGAAGGGCTCACATCACAGAAATGGATTGTGTTCGGCCACGGCGAAATTCGCCAATAGGAGCACTGCCGCGATATGCCCCAATCTTCTCAACTGCACGGTATTGGTCTGTTTGGCGGCACCTTTGATCCGGTACATATCGGTCATCTCCGCACCGCGCTGGAACTGAAAAATGCCCTGGCACTTGCCGAGATGAGGCTGATGCCAAGTGCCCACCCCCCCCATCGCGCACCACCTCGGGCTTCGCCCAAGCAGAGAATGGCCATGCTGCAACTGGGCCTGGCCGGCGAACCGGGCCTGGTGGCCGACGACCGCGAACTGCGCCGGGATGGCCCCTCGTATACTGTGGACAGCCTGATCGAGCTGCGCCGCGAAATCGGACCGGAAGTACCGCTGTGTCTGTGTATCGGCATGGATGCGCTGCTGACCATCAATCAGTGGCACCGCTGGCGGGAGCTGACCGACTTCGCCCATCTGGTGGTGGCCGTCAGGCTTGGCTGGCATCTGCCTGACTCGGGTGAAGTCCGGGATTTTGTCGATGGACACCGCATCCGCCAAACCGGGGAACTGCAGACAACAGCGGCCGGCGGCCTGCTGATTCGGGAAATGACCCTGCTACCCATTTCCGCCACCGGGATCCGCCAGGCACTGCAGCGGGGTGAATCCATCCGCTATCTGGTACCAGACAGCATTATTGATTACATTAACCAAAACCAGCTGTATTAACCAACAAGGTATTCAATGAGCAAAAAATTGATCGACATCGTGGTCAACGCCCTCGAAGATATCAAGGGCAAAGACATCGTTACTATGGACGTCAGCGATCTGACCGATGTCATGGATCAGATTGTGGTCGCCAGCGGCACCTCCAGCCGCCAGGTCAAATCCCTTGCGGATAACGTCGTGGAAGACGCAAAAAAGGCGGGCTTTCAGCCGATCGGTGTCGAAGGAATGGACACCTCTGAATGGGTGCTGGTGGATTTTGGCGATATCGTGGTACACGTCATGCTCCCCGAGACCCGTCTGTTTTACGAGCTGGAAAAACTCTGGTCGGTTCGCCCAGGTAGCCCAAGAGTCAGCGGCGAGGAATAAAGTCCGGTGCGACTGAGGATCCTTGCCATCGGCACAAAGATGCCCGACTGGGTGGAAGCCGGCTGCAATGAATACCTCAAACGCCTGCCCCCGGAACTGCGAATCGAGGTGGTCGAATTGCCCCTTGGCAAGCGGGGCAAAGGGGCCGACATCCAGCGCGCAATCCTGCGGGAAGGCGAAGCGATGCTGAAAGCTATCGGCGAGCGGGACCAGGTCATCGCACTGGAAGTTCAGGGCAAACCCTGGAACACGGGGGATCTGGCTGTCAATTTGCAACGCTGGCAGGGTTCCGGCGACAACGTCAGCCTGCTGGTCGGTGGTCCCGACGGCTTGGCACCGACGTGTCTGGCAAGGGCAGGTAGCCGCTGGTCACTTTCCCCTCTGACTCTGCCCCACCCCCTGGTGCGTGTGTTACTGGCGGAACAGCTCTACCGCGCCTGGAGCATCAATGCCGGACATCCCTACCACCGTTAATCAGCATCGCTGACTGACTCCGCCGGCACCCTGCAGAACCGGTCACGTGCAACCGGGTTTTCTGTCAGGCAGATTGGTTCACGAAGGCGATGCCCCGGCCTGCTGAACCAGTACCAGCAGAATCTGCGCCAGGGCTGAGCGTGTCATCTCCAGTGGCATGAACGGGGTTTCCGGCCACTGACGTCGAACCTGTATCGGCAGTGGCGGAATGTGAACAAAGCCACAGGCAAGGCCGGAACCATTTTGCTGTGCCCAGTGTAGCGTCTGGTAGAGCAACTGATTACACAGATGGTTACCCGCATGGTTTGATAGCGCCGCCGGAATTCCCTGTCGATTGAGCCGTTCTATCATCGCTTCCTGTCCCGGCAGGGTACTCCAGTAAGCTGCTGGGCCATCGGATTCAATCCTTTCCCCACGTGGCTGACAGCCCTCAATATCCGGGGAATCAAAATCTCTCAAATTGGTGGCCATTCGTTCCAGATTAACTTTATTGCGGCCCCGTGCCTGACCAGTAAACACACAGAACTTCGGCTGACAGGCGGCTATTTCGGCCAACACTGCCTGGCGCAGACCAGCGATACTCAGGGGCAGAACGGCAAAATGAAGCCGCGAGCGAAGAGGTAACAACTGCTGCGGCAGGTCATCCCGCAAAGAGAACACCAGTGCCGCCGAGGCATTGACTTTATCGTGACCGGCATCGAAACCCGTGATCAGTATCGACATGACAATAAACCTGCAAGTCCGCTCTGCGACGCGGGGTTACTGTTGCTCGTCGGGGATAAACAGGAGCGCATCGGAGTTGATGCAATAGCGCAACCCGGTGGGTTTCGGGCCATCCTGAAACACATGCCCAAGGTGTTCACCACAGGCGGACAGCACTTCAACGCGCTTGCCCATCCATGACCAGTCATCCTCGAGCACAATATTGTCCAGCTTGTGTGATTTCCAGAAACTGGGCCAGCCAGTCTGGGAGTCGTACTTGTGATCGGAGCGGAAAACAGGGATGCGACAACCCGCCGTCACATAGGTACCCTTTTGTTTGTTCTCCAGTAAAGCACCGGTATAAGGGCGCTCGGTACCTTTCTTCCAGAGAATCCTGTACTGCGCCGGCGTCAGTATTTTTTGCCAGACTGCCTTGGGGATGGTGTCCATATCTCGCCCCTCCTGAATCAACTGACGGGCTTGTTCAACACTCATTTCCGCGGCGGAAACCGTCAGGGGGAGAGCGATCAAAATTGCCATCAGTGCGCTTAAACCCATATTTTTCATGATACAGCCTGTGGTTTTTAGGATGAAGTTTTGACCACATCGAAGCGCCGGTGTTCATGAAGCGGCATGTTTTTTCGCAACTTGTTCAGATAAGCCAGATCTACATCTGCCACAACCACCCCCGGCCCTGTATCCAGTTCCGCCAAGACCTGCCCCCAGGGATCCACCAGAGCGGAGCCACCCCAGGTCGGCCGCTTCTCATGAAACCGGTCTCCCAGATTGGCACCGACCACATAGCAGAGATTCTCCACCGCCCTGGCGCGCAACAGTAACTGCCAGTGCGCCTCTCCCGTCGCCGCTGTGAACGCCGAGGGAACCAACAGAATGTCCGCTCCCCGGGCCGACAGATAACAGTACAATTCCGGGAAACGGAGATCGTAGCAGACCGTCAATCCCAGTTTGCCGAAGGGACTGTCCACCACCACCGGCTCGCTGCCATGACGGTAGTCGTCGGACTCGCAGTAACGTCCCTGACTATCGCCCACCTGCACATCGAACAGATGAATCTTCTGATAACTGGCCACTTCACTGCCATGAGCATCCACCACAAAACACATGGCCGCCGCACGCTGATCGGCTGACTGGGCAACCGGAATGGTTCCGCCAACAATCCAGACCTGATGGCGTTTTGCCTGTTCCGCAAGAAACTGTCTGGCCGGGCCACTGGCATCCTGCTCATCACGGGCAATCGCCGGCAGATCCCGACACCCCTGATAGGCAAAATATTCCGGTAGCACCAACAGCTTTGCCCCCTGTTCGGCAGCCTGCTCTATCAGGCTCGCCGCCTGCTGCAAATTACCCTGCAAACTGCCCTGATTGGTCATCTGAATGGCGGCAACACGACTCATTTTGCGCCCCCCTTGTCACTGAATATTTTTTGCACCTTGACCGAAGGATCATCCCACGGCCCAGTAATTCGATAGCTGATACTGGACAGCTTGTCCACCTGCTTTTCAAATAACTTGCTGGTGATATAAACCCCGGCTGCGGCCGGCAATCCACCAATCAATGCCGCCACCCAGGGCAGGTTGGTACCCACCGGTAATGTGGTGACCAACGACGCATCAATTTGCTCGGCAATCAGATCGGCACTACCGGCCATCTTGATCCGACCGGAGGGCATTTTGACCAGCAGCGGCGGATCAAACTGCATGGTGCCCGCGTTAAAGACCAGGCCACCCTGCAGCTCATCAAAACTCATGCCTTTTTCAAACAAATCCGAAAAATCCAGCTGCAGACGACGCAACCAGTTGTTGAAATTGAACAACCCCACCAACCGGATTAGCGCATTCGCTGTGCCAGAGGGCGATTTGTAAAAACGACCGCTCTCCAGTTGCAGCGACATGGCACCGGTCATCGTGGAGGGCGATATTTCCCAGGGTTGACCGAGCCAGCTCAGATCGGCAAAGAAGCGTCCAGCCTCGCTGTCCAGCGCCGGGGGGATACCCCAATTCTCCATGACCTGGCCCACATCGCCCACACTGAACAGTCCGTCAAACTGAGTGGCGTAGATGCCATTTTTCAATGTCCAGAGTACCGAGGTATCGTAATCCCTGCCCCCCAGCTGCAGACCCAGCAGATTGGCATCGAGCGAGGAAATCAGCACCCCATCTGGCTGCGGCTCCGTCCTGAAGCTGACCCGCCCGAAGGTCCGCTCCCCCATGGCAAATTTTTTGATGGATAACTGCATCAACGGGAACAGCGCCGGATCCAGGCTACTGCCTCCATTCCCTTCCTGTTCGGATACGGGGCCCGGGGCCGGCAAGGTGAGCCATTCCAGATCCAGCAGGATCGGTGACGACGGGGCACCGGGAATCAGCGCCTGACCGGCAGCCTGTTTGCTATCAAGCACCACCTGCCAATCACCCTTGTGAAACCGGCCACTTCCCACCGCAAGATCCACCGTCAGCCCGGCCACCTCCAGTTCTTCAACGCGTGCATCAAACATCATCGTCAAGGCTGTCGGAGCACTGACGTTATTACTGGTGAGTTCGTTGAAATAGGGCTGCCACTCGGTCAGGGAAAAACGGTCCAGCTTGCCGGTAATACGGAACTGGCCGGGGCCGGGCAACTCTGCCTCATCGTCGTGAATGGCCAACAGGCCCCGCGACAGCACGCCATTCTTTTGCTGCAGATGGGCGCGGAGCCCACCATCAGCGACAATGCGAATATCCAGTTCGTTTTCCAGCGTGACATCCACCTGAATATTTTTTACAGATGCCTGAGTTTTACCGGCAGGGGCCGGCAAATCGATCGCGACGCCTTCCAACCGACTGTTGACCTGCAACCTGATGGAACTTCCGTCGTCCTCAATGGGCAACCGGATTTTCGCCTCAACTGGCGTCTTCCCCTGTAAAATCCGCGTCGATGACAGATTGATAAACCGGGCCAGCGCCGGCATGGCAAGCAGCCCCTCTACATCCAGAAGCAGGTCATCTTCACCGGTGGAAAGATTCGCAACCACCGATTCACCCCAGAATTTACCCGTCAGCCCTTCGCCATATAAGCCACTGCCATCACGATAGGCGAGCGTGCCTTGCAGTTGCTCAAAAGCAATGTCGCTGTCCGGCAGTGCCAAACCACTGTTCTGCAAGGTAGCATCAACGGTATAGGACCCCTCGGCGTTGTTGCCTGCAAGAGGGATCGTCAGGTCAATTGCCACCTCACTCTGACCGGAAATTTCCCAACCGGCCAGACCATCCACCCGACCCCGCAACGGCGACTGGGCCAGCACTGCTACGGCATCGCCGGTTGTCCCGCTGATATCGGCCTTGATCTGCAGTTGCTGCCCCTGGGCGAATGGTATTGGTCGCAACTGCACGACACCGCGCCGGATGGTCATTTTGCCGATATCAGCTGACAGAATCTCCGCATCCAGATCGCCGTCATCCAGAGTGATCACCGAATCCAACTGCTCCAGCGGCAACCAGTCGGGCTGGAACTGCAGCTTGCCGTTTTCAGTCTTCAGGTACAGCTGGATGGAACGTGTGCCTGGCCCACCATTCTCCAGTGGGCCTCGCCAGAGAAACCCGGCCTCCGTGAGAGCCATGTCCCCGACGGATTCATCAATCCACTTCAGCAGGCCGGGATCAAGATTGTCCGGTAGATAGCGCGGCATATAGCGGGTGTGGCTGTCCCGAATGCCGAGCAACAGTGTCATTTCCGCTTTTTCACCCGGCTTGCCGATGGGGATATCAAGGTACAGGTGCGCCCTGCCGATGCCCTCTTCACCCCCCATTTCCAGTGTGCCACTGGCAATTTTCAGATCCCGGTTCACCGCATCCCAGCGCCAGTGCAACTGGCCCCGGAAACTACTGTGCTCCATGTAATCATCAAAGACCTGCGGGTAGTGCATGGCAAAACCGTTCTGGCTATCCAGTTCAAGCAGGCCGCTGTCATTGGTCGCCTCCAGATATCCATTGATCTGACGAGTGGCCGGCGCGCCCCGCCAGGACGAAATGGCGACGTCGTCAAGATTGGTACGCAACTTCATCTTTGTCTGATCATCGTCAATCAACAGATCCAGATGTGCATTTCGAAGTAACCCGGCAGGTTGCAACTTACCTAGCACCTCAAGCACAGAAGTTGATGCCAGACCGGTTTTTGCCAGTATGTCATCCACCAGAGATAAATTGATCTGACTCACCGCCATTGATCCCTCGCCCCAACCAGCACCTACCTTTTGCAGGTAATTGATGGTCAGTGGCTCAATCGCGAGCTCACCCCACTGAAAATCGAGCTCCTGCAGACGCAACCCCCAGTTTTCGCCGGGCTTGAACCAGCCTGTCAAATCTGTACTGAAACGAGTCAGTGGCTCGACATCTTCCACCCAGTTCAAGGGTATTTCCGCGGCGGAAAGACGACCCTCCAGCATAGCCGGGCCACCATCCTGCATGTCGATCCATATCTCGCCCTCGATATCTGTACTGATATCACCGACACGATCTACCGCTTCCGGGAACCACCCCTTTGCTAGGGCGCTCAGGGAACCACTGAAGTCGATACGGTTGATTTTCAGGTAGGCCGACGCACTAAAATCCGCTATGTCCCGGTGGTCGCCCCGGGCCTCCACAATCAACTCCGCCACCGGGTCATGCCCCGCCAAACTCAATCCGGCCAACAGGCGGTGGAAGTCGCCGCTACTCTCCAGAAGAATATCCCGTGCTTCGATCCCGGCCTCGGTTCCGGAGTAAAACTTCAGGTTGGCTGACACCTTGCCAATGCCAGACATGTCACTGTCCAAGAGCATATCCAGCAGTCCGGTGCTATCCGTCCTCTGGCGATCTTCATAGGGCAGACCCGCAACCCGCCAGTGGCCGTCGGCATCCTCTACCAGCGTCAATGCCACTTCACCAATCCAAAGCTCACTTAACACCAGCTGGCGGGCCAAAAGTGTCTTGAGAAGGCTGACCTCCAGGGTTATCCGGTCGATAGATACTGCCGGTTGTTGTCCGCCATCCCCGGACACTTTCAGGCCGAGCGCGGTGATACGGGGCTTCAGCTGTTGCCAGTCACCCAGCAACTGCCGGGTTTCAACCTGCATGGCGAGTTGTTCAGAGAGAAAAAAGTTGATTTGTGTGCGGTAATTATCGAGGTTAACAATGGCCTCGCGACCGAGGGATACCAGCAATGCAATTAAGATCACCGACAGGGCCGCCAGTAACAGCAACCGTCTGACAATCGATTTCAGCATTTGCGCTGCTTTCAAAACCCGCTCCTGACAAGGACGCTCATTCAATCACTGTACAAGCTCAGCCCGCTGGACTAACGACGGCGCACTGCAGGCCGTGTGATGTGCCGTATTCACCGCACACTCGACGATTGGCGACGGGACTCCGGCAGCCATAATACGCGAGCGATCAATAAATAAAAATCCGGGATGCCAGCTGACCTACCCTGTACAACCGACTATACGGGGATGATGTCATACTGTTCCTGGTTGTACATTGTCTCCACCTGAAACTGGATCGATCGACCAATATATTTCTCGAGACCAGCTACATAATCCGACTCTTCATCCAGAAGCCGCTCTATCACCACTGACGCCGCCAGTACCAGAAATGACTGACACTCAAACGTGCGGGCCTCACGGAGAATTTCCCGCAGCAGATCATAGCAGACCGTCTCCACCGACTTCAGTGTCCCCCTGCCATCGCAGACCGGGCAGGCCACACAGAGCGTATGCCCCAGACTGGTACTGATCCGTTTGCGAGTCATTTCCACCAAACCCAGTTCAGACACGGTGACCACAGCAGTTTTGGCACGATCACGGGACAGCGCCTTCTCCAATGCCCGCATCACCTGACGGCGATGTTCTGCATCCTGCATATCAATAAAGTCGATAATGATAATACCGCCCAGGTTTCTCAGCCGCAGTTGACGCGCAATACTGTAAGCTGCCTCCAGGTTGGTCTTGAAAATGGTTTCCTCCAAATTGCGATGACCGACAAAGGCACCCGTATTAACATCCACGGTAGTCATTGCCTCGGTCTGTTCAATCACCAACGACCCCCCGGATTTCAGCGAGACTTTTTTGTCCAGCGCACGACTGATTTCATCTTCGACACCAAACAGATAAAACAGTGGCCGTTCGTCCGTATAGTACTCGATCATCGAGGTCAAATCGGGATTGAACTGCCGGGTAAACACCAGCAGCTTGTTGAACACCTCGCGGGAGTCCACCCGGACCTTCTCGACCTGTAATTGCCCCATGTCCCTGATGGCCCGAAGGTACAAGGGCAGATCCTCATAAACAATCGCAGGTGCGACAACCCCTTTGGCGGCTTTTTCCACAGAGACCCAGAGCTGCTGCAAAAACACCACTTCGCGACTCAGCTCGGAACCCTCAACCCCCTCTGCCGAGGTGCGAATAATATAGCCACCGGTGCTATCGGATTCCACCAGTATGGTGTCGAGGTCAGAGCGCAAACGCTGCCGCTCCTGCTCATCGGCAATGCGCTGCGAAACACCCACGTGATCCACGTTGGGCATGTAGACGAGCAACCTTGAAGAGACAGTCAAACGGGTAGAGAGACGGGCCCCCTTGGTGCTGATCGGATTTTTAATGACCTGCACCAGCAGTGACTGGCCCTCGCGAAGGTAGAGGCGGATATCCGGGGCACTGTTACTACTGGCATTTGTTTCCGGGCGAAGAATATCGTCCACATGTATAAACCCGGCCTTGTCGAGCCCGATATCGACAAAAGCCGCCTGCATACCGGGAAGCACACGCACCACCTTGCCTTTATAGATATTGCCAACAGGCCCACGGCTCAGGGTGCGCTCAATGCTGACTTCCTGCAGTACGCCATTTTCCACGAACGCTACCCGTGACTCCATCGGCGTGATATTGACCAGAATTTCCGTGCTCATGTATCCCTCCACCAGGCGATATCGAAGGCCTGGAGCAACTGACAGGTCTCTGCAAGCGGCAAACCCACAACACTTGAGTAACTGCCCTTAATTGCTGTCACGAAAACCCCGCCAAGTCCCTGTATGGCGTAAGCGCCGGCCTTATCTACCGGTTCACCCGTCTGCCAGTATCGCTCACACTCTTCTGGTGACAGCGTTCTGAAAGTGACCTGTGTTTCCGTGCAACTCAACAATTGCCGTTCCCCCAACACCATGGCGACCGCAGACAATACCCGATGTGTGGTACCCGACAGGCGGCGCAGCATGGATAAGGCCTGCTGCCGGTCTGCAGGTTTACCATAGATGTCCGGCCCAACGACCACCGCCGTATCGGCACCCAATACGGGCACACCGGATAATGGGCTGACAAGCCAGCCCGCTCGCGCTTTTTGCAGCGCAATCCGCTGTACATAATCAACGGCAGGCTCGCCGGGGAGAACGGATTCATCCACGTCGACCGGCGCGATGAGAAACCGGCAGCCGATCTGGCGCAACAGGTCGGCCCGCCGGGGAGAAGCGGAGGCAAGTACAAAATCAGCCTGTAATTGCATAGTCAAATCGCCAGTCGCAACAGATTACCCGGGGGCAACAGAGTCAGGGGCCGGGAGAAATCTCCTCTTCGCCCCAGCGGGTCCAGTGCAGACGGCTTAACACGATCACAAGCACTGGCCAGAACAACATGGAAGATACTGCCGGGGCAAGCCGCACTGTGCCCTGCCAGTCGAAGCGGAGTATCAGGGTCAGCACATAAACCAGACATTGGCTCAAAGCTACCAATAACAATACCAGTATGGCCTGATGCACCAGCCTGAAATGTCGCATACGTTGCTGCAACAACAGCAGAATACACGCGCAAATGGCAAACACCAGTGCATGTCGGCCAATCAGATCACCAATGACAAAATCGAGCGCCAGTCCGCACAGCCAGGCAAAACCGATCCCGTGCAAGAGCGGACGACGAAACAACCAGTAACAGACTGTCAGCAGAACAAACTGGGGCCGCCATTGGGCGGCAGCAGCGGAGAGAGGCAGCATCTGCAGCAGAATCGCAATCAGTATGGTCAACGCACTCCAGACATAAACTGATGGACTATCTTGTACCATCCCGATCCTCTCCCAGTGTCTCAATAGCGGAAAACACCAACAGCAGATGCCGGCTGCGATCGATTTTTGCCGAGGGCGTCAAGGTCACCTCCAGATAAGCCTGGCCCGGCAACACCCTTACCGAAGTGACAGTGCCCACCGGGTAGCCAGACGGAAAACGTCCTCCCAACCCGGAACTGACCAACTGATCGCCTTCCTCTATATCTGTACTATTGGCCACATAGCGAAGAGACAGTTTGTTGTAATCACCCATGCCCTCGACAATCGAGCGCACACCGTTGCGCAACACCTGCACGGGCAGTGCATGGGCACTATCGGTAATCAGCAACACCTTGCTACTGCTGCGGTAAACCTCAATCACCTGCCCCATCAGGCCATCGGCGTCGAGCACGGGCTGACCCACGTAGACATCGTGATCTTCGCCACGGTCGATCATAATAGTGTGGCGGGTCGGGTCGGGTGTAACCCCGACCAACTCGGTTACCATGACACTGTCCTGCAGCATCTCGGTAGCGTTCAGCAGGTTGCGCAGCCGCACATTTTCTGCGGTGACTTCCGCCATCCGCTGCATGCGGGCCTTGTAGATCAGCAGCTCGGTGCGCAGCTGTTCATTGTTTTCTTCCAGCTCCCGCCTCGCCACCACCGTTTCCTGCCCGTACTCACTCAGGCGGGCAGGGATGTTCGACACCCAGTAAAGGGGCACGGTGACTTCTGCCAGCCACCGTTGTGCGGGCTTGAGCCATGGGGTAAAACTGTCGACAAACAGGAGAATCAGCCCAAGGGCTACCAGTAACAGTAAACGCTGTACAGGTGACGAGCTTTTGGAAAACAGATTCTTGATAGCAACACCCCGTATTGTTATTGATGATCTGGGGTCAGAACCAGTAAGTACCCTGTCAGGATGACATCACATCCATACTGCGCTTGTCCATCATGTCCAGCGCCTTGCCGCCACCGCGGGCCACGCAGGTCAAAGGATCTTCAGCAACAATTACCGGCAGACCGGTTTCGTGGATGATCAACCGGTCCAGATCACAGAGCAACGCACCACCGCCCGTCAGTACGATACCGGTTTCGGCAATATCCGAGGCAAGCTCTGGAGGTGATTGTTCCAGCACCCGTTTAACAGCCTGGACAATGGCTGCCAGCGGCTCCTGCAGGGCTTCAAGAATTTCGTCGCTGTTGAGCTGAAACTGTTTTGGCACACCTTCCGCCAGATTCCGGCCGCGCACATCAATCTCACGAACCTCACTGGCCGGGTAGGCACTGCCAATTTCCATCTTGATACGCTCAGCCGTGGTGTCACCAATCACGCTGCCATACTTGCGACGCACATAATTGCTGATTGATTCATCAAATCTGTCACCACCAATGCGGATCGAATCCGAGAACACCACACCGTTCAGGGACAGAATGGCAATTTCAGTGGTACCACCACCGATATCCACCACCATGGAACCGCAGGCCTCATCCACCGGCATACCAGCACCGATCGCAGCGGCCATCGGCTCCTCAATCAAGAATACCTCCCGTGCGCCGGCACTGTAGGCAGACTCGCGAATGGCGCGCTTCTCCACCTCGGTGGCCATGCAGGGCACACAGATCAACACCCGGGGGCTCGGTGGAATCAGACTGTGGGAATGTACTTTCTTGATAAAATGCTGGAGCATTTTTTCAGTGACCTGAAAATCGGCGATAACCCCGTCCTTCATCGGTCGGATAGCGGTAATATTGCCCGGCGTACGACCCAGCATGCGCTTCGCTTCGACACCCACAGCCTCGACAATTTTCTGACCCTGGTGATGACGGATAGCTACAACGGAAGGCTCGTTCAGAACAATGCCTTTTTCGCGAACATAAATCAGTGTATTTGCGGTGCCCAGATCGATCGACAGATCATTTGAAAAAATACCGCGCAATCTTTTTAACATCTATTTTTACCTTGTTGGCCATTTTAGTCCGGTACAGGGTGACCGATGGCGCTGAAATCTGGCAACTCTACCAATCGCGACAACACAGGGCAAGATTTAAGTCCTTGATCCCCGTACAAAATCACTATCCGAGCACTCCTTCAGAGTACCCCTGCGGTTGCGGATGTGGTAACTTACGCCCCTCATTTTGTCAGACCAAAATCAGGCACTGACCGTCTCTGTTAACAGCGCAGAATCATACCATGACTATCGAACGTGCAGACATCGAAAAGCTCGCAGAATTGGCGCGCATCGAACTGAATGATGCCACCATCACGGAAACCACCCGCAGTATCGCGGACGTGCTGGCACTGGTAGACCAATTGCAGGCTGCCAATACCGAGGGCGTCACCCCGATGGCCCACCCCACCGACGCGATTCAGCGCCTGCGGCCTGACGTGGTCACCGAAACCAACCAGCGCGAGGCATTTCAGGCCATCGCCCCCGCCGTCGAAGGGGGCCTTTACCTGGTTCCCAAAGTCATCGACTGAGGACGCTCGCAAGCCATGCATAACAAAACCCTCGCAGAGATCATTGCCGGCCTGAACAGCGGCGCCTTTTCCAGTGTGGAAATCACCGGCCACCTGCTGAACCGCATCCGGCAACTGGATCCACAATACAACAGCTTTATTACCGTGACTGCCGAGGCCGCGCTGGCCAGTGCCGAAGCCGCCGATCGACAGCGCGCCAGTGGCAGCGCACCGCTGTTCTGCGGCGTGCCGATTGCGCACAAAGACATCTTCTGCACCAACGGCGTGCGCACCAGTTGCGGCTCGAAAATGCTCGACAACTTTGTGCCGCCCTACGATGCCACCGTGGTAGAGAATTTTGCTCAGGCCGGCGCGGTGATTCTCGGCAAAACAAATATGGACGAGTTCGCGATGGGCTCTTCCAACGAAACCAGCTATTACGGCCCGGTCAAAAACCCCTGGGACATCAACTGCGTACCCGGCGGCTCTTCCGGTGGCTCCGCTGCAGCACTGGCTGCCCGTCTGACCCCCGGCGCCACTGCCACCGATACCGGTGGTTCGATTCGCCAGCCAGCAGCACTTTGCGGTGTCACCGGCCTGAAACCCACCTATGGTCGGGTATCCCGCTGGGGCATGATTGCTTTTGCCTCCAGTCTCGACCAGGCAGGTCCGATGGCCCGCACCGCCGAGGACTGCGCACTGATGCTCAATGCCATGGCCAGTTTTGACCCGAAGGACTCCACCTCGATTGACCGCGAGGTACCGGATTACACCGCCAACCTCAATCAGCCACTGAGCGGCCTGAAAATCGGCATACCGAAGGAGTATTTCGGCGAGGGCCTCAACCCCGGCACCGAACAGGCGGTGCGCGAAGCGCTGACCGAATACGAGAAACAGGGTGCCACCCTGGTGGATATCAGTCTGCCCCATTCTCACCTGGCGGTACCCGCCTATTATGTGATTGCCCCGGCGGAGGCCTCCGCCAACCTGTCCCGCTTCGACGGGGTGCGCTACGGCTATCGTTGCGAGGACCCAAAGGATTTGCGCGACCTCTACATGCGCACTCGCGGCGAAGGCTTTGGCGACGAGGTGAAACGCCGCATTCTGGTGGGCGCCTACTGCCTGTCGGCGGGTTATTACGATGCCTACTACCGGAAGGCCCAGCAGGTGCGCCGCCTGATCAAACAGGATTTTGTCGATGCCTTTGCGATGGTGGATGTGATTATGGGGCCTACTTCGCCCTCGCCCGCTTTTGCGTTTGGCGCAAAGGGGGACGACCCGGTAGCCATGTACCTGGAAGATGTCTACACCATCGCCACCAATCTGGCGGGCCTGCCCGGCATGTCCCTGCCCTGTGGCTTTGTGGACAACAGGCCGGTGGGCTTGCAAATTATCGGCAACTATTTTGACGAGGGCCTGATGTTGAATGCAGCACACCAGTTCCAGCGGGCCACCGACTGGCACCAGCGCACACCGGAGGGCCTTGAATAATGCAATGGGAAACCGTCATCGGCCTCGAAGTCCACGTGCAACTGGCCACCCAATCGAAAATCTTTTCCGGCGCCAGCACCGCCTTTGGCGCCGAGCCCAACACTCAGGCCTGCGCCATCGACCTCGCCATGCCCGGCACTTTGCCGGTGCCCAATGAACAGGCATTTCGCGATGCCATCATGTTCGGTCTGGCCATCGACGCAGACATCGCCCGCACATCGATGTTCGAGCGCAAAAACTATTTTTACCCGGATCTGCCCAAGGCCTATCAGACCACCCAGCTGGAAAAGCCCATCGTCGGTCGTGGCCATGTGGACATCGAACTGGCGGACGGCAGTAAGAAATCCATCCGCATTCACCACGCCCATTTGGAAGAAGACGCAGGAAAATCCCTGCACGAAGGCTCTTTTGAGATACACGGGCACGGCATGACCGGCATCGACCTCAACCGCGCCGGCACACCGCTGATCGAGATCGTCTCCGAACCGGATATGCGCAACGCCGAAGAGGCGGTGGCCTTTGCCCGCAAGCTGCACAGCATCGTCACCTCCCTGGGTATCTGCGACGGCAACATGTCACAGGGCTCCATGCGTTTCGACGTCAATATATCCGTACGCCCCAAGGGCAGCGACACCTTCGGCACCCGCACCGAAACCAAGAACCTCAACTCCTTCAAGTTCATGGAAGATGCCATCGCCATGGAAGTGGAGCGCCAAATCGACCTGATCGAGGACGGCGACAAGGTCATTCAGGAAACCCGGCTCTACAATGGCGACACCAAACAGGCTCGCGCCATGCGCAGCAAGGAAGAAGCCAACGACTACCGCTACTTCCCCTGCCCGGACCTGTTACCCATTGTGTTCGAAGACGACTATATCGAGCAGATTCGCCAGTCCCTACCGGAACTGCCGGATGCCCGCCGCGACCGCTTTATCGAGCAGTACGGCCTGTCCCGCTACGATGCCAACAGCCTCAGCGGGGATGCTGCCGTCGCGCAATTCTTTCAAACCGCTGCCGCTGGCAGCGATGCAAAACTGGCCGCTAACTGGATCATGGGTGAACTGTCTGCACGGCTCAACGCCGAGGACAGGGCCATTCAGGACAGTCCGGTCAGCGCCGACCAACTGGCGGGCATGATTGCGCGCCTCAAAGACGGCACCATCTCCAGCAAAATGGCCAAACAGGTGTTCGACGCCATGTGGAATGGCGAGGGCGACGCCGACGGCATCATCGAAGCCCGCGGTCTGAAACAGGTCTCCGACAGCGGTGCCATCGAGGCACTGGTGGACGACGTCATTGCCAACAGCCCCCAGCAAGTGGACAACTACCGCAATGCCGACGTCACCAAGCGACCCAAAATGCTCGGCTACTTTGTCGGACAGATCATGAAAGCGTCCAAAGGTCAGGCCAACCCGCAGCAGGTCAATGATGTGTTGCTGGAAAAACTCAACGCCCTTCTCTAACGATCAACCAATATACAGAACCTTTTTTATGGCACTAAAAAAAGACAAGCGCAAAGTACTCGGCGAATTTTTCGACGACGAGCGTATTAAGACCTTCCTCGACTTCGAACCACCGGAGGGCGTCGATGCCGACTTCCATGTGCTGGAAAAAGCCTATCGGGGCATGAACATCGAAAACTTCGAAACCTTTATCAAATTCTTCCTCGAGGATGACCGCAACCTCAATGCCACCAACTCCGACGGCAAAACCCTGTTAGAAGTGGTCAGCCAGCACCGTCTCGGCGAGGACTACGCCGATGTCCTGAAAGCCAACGGGGCATAACAAAACGATGTATGATCGCATGCGACACCGGCAATGCGGCCGCTTACGGGGAAGCCGTCACTATGCACAAACCAGAAATCCCACCCACTCTATCCTGAGTACTGGTTAAAAAAATTTGTGCTTATAGAAAAGCAGCGACCCTCCGAGCTTGTTTCATAGCGATATAAAAGAGAAAGACAATTTGAACGCTTTCAATAATAAACAACCTGATAAAATTGCTATTGTAGTTGTGTCTTATTTATGACCAAAGGGTCAGGGTCCAACTCAGAAACTACTAATACAGCCAGATTCTATCTTGCTCGGCTACGGGAAAGCCTCTGGTTTAAACCGCTGATAAGCTGCCTATTGTCTCTATTCGCAGCGCTTGTCGCGGGACTGGCTGATCGTTTTGCACCGATACAATCCTTACCAAACGTTAGCTCAGAATCTATTGAAACTCTGCTAGCGATCACAGCGGCGAGTATGCTCATTATTGCAGTGTTCGCCGTGGGCTCAATGTTGTCGGCCTATGCATCCGCCAGTAACTCGGCAACACCCCGCTCATTTCCCCTAGTAGTTGCTGACGACGTATCACAAAATGCACTCTCTACTTTTATCGGCGCATTCATATTCAGCATCGTCGCCTTGAGCGCGATACTCAACGGGTTTTATTCGCAAGCGGGTCGGCTCATCCTGTTTCTTATTCTGATTTTTGTATTCGCTCTTGTTATTCTCAGTTTCGTGCGCTGGGTTGATCGAATAGCAAGACTTGGCCAGATGGACAATACGATCGACAAGGTGGAAACCGCAACTTATGCTGCATTAAAGCTTCAGGCTCAGCAACCAACAATGGGCGCGGTGAAGGCACCTGCCACTCTCCAGGGAACCCCCATCTATTCAGAGACCGTCGGCTACGTACAAAATATTGACGTAGCAAAACTACAGCAGCTGGCTGAACAAATTGACATTACGATCATTGTCTCTGTACTCCCGGGCACCTTTGTCACCCCAGGTAAACCTCTGGCGTATATCGCGCGGCAAAACACCCTCGAGAGAGATGTCCCCCCCGAGACTGTCACCAAAGCTTTTGTGATCTCCGATCAAAGAACCTTTGAGTCGGATCCTCGTTTTGGCCTGATCGCCCTGTCTCAAATCGCCAGTCGAGCCCTGTCTCCCGCTGTGAACGACGCAGGCACTGCTATCGACATCATCGGAACTCTGGTCCGTCTTTTCGTGCGTTGGGCACAGGCCTCTGAAAAAAACGACCATAGCTCCATCAAATACGATCGCATAGCGATCCGGGAAATCTCACTGGATGACATGTTCGATGATGCCTTCAATGCGATTGCTCGGGATGGAGCACCTGCAGTCGAGGTAGCTATTCGCTTGCAGAAGGCATTCCATGCTCTCACTTTAATTGGGCATGAGGAGATACGACAAGCCGCGATTAGGCACGCGAAAGTCGCCCTAAGGTACGCAGAGCAATCCCTGACATTACCGGAAGAACTCGAAGCCGTTCAGTCTGTTGCCGTAGTTGAGCATTAGGTTATTTATAGTGGAGAAGTCGATGGAATTTATGTCTACAAATACTTCGGCAGGCCTGATTTTCAGACTGTCCTTTCCACTCTGCTAAACTCCCGTCCAGACTCGCCACCCAACCAAGCCTTTTCAAAATGCAACGTGCCGCGATAACTCAGGCAATACCATCCAGGCGAGGGAATCATGGCCCATTTCGTAATACGTTCTGGTTATGCCGCTCACCATCAATTTAACTTGATCTGTGGATCAATAGTGGCGATCCAACACTCACTTTAATGGATACCTTCAAAGGAGAGATACTGAAAAAAGAAAAGGTTCGTAACGATTTTTTTAAACCATATTCACCGCCAGACTGATCAAAATTTATTTACTCCGACCCTTTTGATAGCCAATACTTGATTCAACCCAATTCTTTGGAATTGTTTATGGACAACCCAAACTTGGCAAGCCCGCCTACTATTCAATCTGTTCTCTCTTTCTTTGGACGTCTGTGGCCGCGTATTGTCGGATTGCTGATAGTTTTCAAGGTCATGATTCCGCTGTTGATTTTGCTGGTGTTGTTGGTCGGTAGCTGGAAAATCATTGGCGGCATTAATACCGAAATCGAACGGGCAGGCAGGGCGCTTGAACCGAAAATTGAGTTGGCGAAAGATGAAATCAAAAAAATTCGTGAGGAAGGCCGACGCATTGCCGATGAAATCGTGAAAATCAAAAATCAGGGTGGCGAAGCCGCGGAAGAAATCAAACGCTCGATTGAACCTATCCGTCAGTCGCTGTATGCCATCAGCGGTACCGTAGGCGCAATTTCGAAAACATTAGAATCAATTTTGAACGGCATGATCAAGATCATCAACCGCATTCCGGGTGTGAAGGATATGCAGCGGATTAATTTACCCGATATAAATGTTCCGGGTTTTCATTTGCCAGATATCGATATTGATGTCGATCTGACCTTTAACATGGCAGCAGTTGAGGCGCTCAAAGCCGCCACCGAACAAATTGCCGCCGAGGCGGAATCGATGTTAAACACAATCGTAAAAATCTGGACAGCCTGGTGGTGGACGGTCACCACGATATTTTATTTGATCGGATTCTGGATTCTGCTGGCTCTGGCCGGCAATGTTGCCCGCAGCTGGCATAAGTTTTTAATCGGCACGCGGTTACTGATGGGCAGATCGCAGGATGCAAGTTTGCAGATGCTTTAGATATTTCGCTAAAGGGGTCGTAACGGTTATTTTCACCGCGAGACTGACACGCTGTATTTTTAGTGGTCAACTTATCCCGAATCAGTAAAATTTGATGCTATTACCCCGAAACCAAATATCCTTGATCTAGAATAATCGTTACGGTCTCTTTAATTACCAATTGATCGCCTATTCGCAGCCAGTATTCACAGCAGAACAGCACTTGGGGCAAATTTACCTATCATGTACAAAGTTTTATTAATCGGCTTGCTGGTTTGCCAGCTGGCCATGTCTGATGAGCGGTTTCTTGCAGACAGCGTGCTGGTCGATAAGTCAGAGAGAAAGCTCTACCTGCTTCGGGATGGTATCAAATACCGGGAGTATTCCATCGCTCTGGGGCCAAGACCGCGCGGGCACAAGCTGCATGCTGGGGATGAGCGGACACCTGAGGGGCGTTATATTCTGGATTTCAAGACTGAAAAAAGTGATTTTTACAAGGCCATTCATATTTCCTACCCTAATGAGCAGGATACCAAGCGGGCTTTGGCCATTGGGGCTGCTCCGGGAGGTTCGATTATGATTCATGGGATGCCCAATAATACGACGTTACCTCCCGAGCTGATTCAGATGTTCAACTGGACCGATGGCTGTATTGCAGTGACCAATGCGGATATGGATGAAATCTGGCCGGCCATTAAGCCGGGAACACCTATTGATATTCGTCCCTAATGGCAGCTTGGCGGCCAATTCAGGTAACAATGACAAGCGCCAGGGCCTTTGGTCTCCTGTTAGTTGCTTTTTGTTGCCTGCCCTGCCTGGCTGAGAATCGGCATATCCTGACATCAGAGACAAATACGGACCTGGTGGGCAGTAACAGCAGCACCTACATATCAAGAGAAGAGACGCTGATTGATATCGCAGTACGACATCAGTTGGGATACAACATGATCCGCTCGGCAAATCCGGATGTCGACGCCTGGCTTCCAGATGACGGTAGCAAAGTATTATTGCCGTTCAGTGTTATTTTGCCGGATGCGCCACGCAAGGGCATTGTCATCAATACAGCGGAGATGCGTCTTTATTTTTACCATAGGGATGAGCAGAATCACAACACCGTGACGGTTTACCCTATCAGCGTGGGTCGCAGGGACTGGGCGACACCGCTGACTGAAACCCGCATCACCCTGCGAGTTGAACAGCCATCCTGGTATCCCCCCGAAAGTATCCGTGCGGAACACGCTGCCCGGGGAGATTTACTCCCTAAAGTCGTTCCCGCTGGCCCGGACAACCCTCTTGGCGACTATTTGCTGGCACTGGATGTTCCCAGTTACTTTATCCACGGTACGAACAAACGTTTTGGTATTGGCATGCAAGTCACCCACGGCTGCATTCGGATGTACCCCGAACATATTGAAGAACTCTATAACCTCGCGCCGGTTAATACGCCTGTCACTATCGTCAATCAGCCCTATAAAATTGGCTGGAAAGACGAAAAGCTCTATCTGGAGGTACATCACCCACTGGAGCTTGATGGCGTGGTACAGGAGGAAAACCGAACAGGGGTTGTCGATAAGCTGACATCGATGCTGGAGAAACAGCCGGAGGTTCTGATTGACTGGAACAGGGTCGATATTGCAATAACAAAAGCTACGGGTATGCCCGCACTAGTGGGAATACAGCCACATTCATTATCAGATTTTGAGTATTACCGAAATCATATCCGGTCAGACCACTCAAACCGACCGGATATGATTGAGTAAATGGACTACTTTTCCATTGCCTTTTTAAAGGCCCGGTCAATTTTCTCGTTGGCTTCGTATGCTGATGTTTTTGCTTCGTCAGCGGTACTTTGGGCATTGGCAGCAGCTTTATTTGCAGCATCAGCTGACCGCTGGGCATCGGCGGCTGCCCTGCTTGCTTCTGCAGCTGAACGCTGAGCTTCCTGCGCCATTGCCCTGACCTCATCTACCGATGAGTTACTTGCACAACCAGTGACCGCCACCACCATCAAAACAGGTAAAAACTTTACTAAAGATTTCATGAAGCTCTCCTTACTGAAGAAAAAACAAGTCAGATCTACACGGGGGTTATTACTTTCAAAGTATGGATGCAGGATTTACCAGTTGCAAACCCTGTTACTTATCAACTTGATTTGAATTAATTATCAGGTTCATATTCATGGTGTACTGACACAAGACACACATATTGGCTACAGAGGCACTGCCACGCAAGTGGTGAAGCCCCCTTATTGCGACGGCAGGAAACCCTATGGCAAAACAACGACTGATTATGCTGTTCGACGGGACCTGGAACGATCCCGAAGATCAAACAAATGTTTATCGTATCTCGCGCTGCCTTCATGATTATGATAGCGATATACGACAACGCTTTTTCTACAGCGCCGGTGTTGGCACATCGAAGCTGGAGCGTTTCAGAGGGGGCGTGTTCGGTTACGGTCTTAGCAAAAATTTGCTGGCGGGATACGAGTGGCTTGCAAAACGCTACACCGATGGAGAGGAAATCTGGATATTCGGTTTCAGTCGTGGAGCCTATACGGCAAGAAGTCTCGTTGGGTTAATCCGCAAATGTGGGTTACTGCATATCGTCACCCCGGGCTTGCTGGAAAAAGCTGAAAGTATCTACCGGGACGAGGGTCTCTCTCCAGATGCTGACGTCTGCAAGGATTTCAGGGAACGCTACAGCCGAAGTCCGAGGATCCACTTCATCGGCGTATGGGATACCGTCGGCGCACTGGGAGTACCCGGCACGGTCCTTTCCGAAAGGGGGAAGTACTCGTGGCACGATACCGAACTCTCCAGCATTGTGGATTATGCCTACCATGCGGTTGCACTGGACGAACACAGGGCGGCCTACGACGTACCACTGTGGACAAGTGCCGATGGAAACAAAAAACAGCGCAATCTGGAGGTTGAGCAGCGCTGGTTTATTGGCGCCCACGCGAATGTGGGCGGTGGCTATGGTACCAAGGATTCACTTGCCGATATTCCGTTGCAATGGATTCTGGAGAATGCTGAAAAAGCAGGGCTGAAGCTCGATCCATTCAAGGCTCCCGACGATGCATGGCAAACCGAGCCAAAAGACTCCTTCAAGGAATTTCTGAACGGCGCCTACGCGTGGTTCCGCAAGATCAAAGGCGAGGGGGATGGCCGGTTCTGCAGAAGATATTCCGAGGGTATAAACGGACACCCTGCGGTCAACATTTCGGTTGACAACAGTGTCTGGAACCGCTGGAAAGATGGCAGGTTTAACTATCGACCACGCACCCTGACCGATGCAAACCAGCGGCCTCCGGAGCAATAAGTTGCAACCTCGTCTTGGCCCGAGGGAGCCACTCCCACATTATTATTGATGTGCGGACCAGCGGGGCATCGGACCCTGCTTCTGCATCGCAGCAATTCGAAACGACGACTTAACAACTGTCGCTTGGCCAAATGGACATCATATGGACATATCACTGGTTTCAACCATTATTGTTCTTAGTACTGCCGCCGGGATTTGTATCCCCGTAGGTGGACTTATCGCGAGTTTCGAGCATATTCGACCCAATTGGCTCGAACAGGAATTTCGACATTTTCTGATTGCCTTCGGTGGCGGCATTCTTCTGGGGGCCGTTTCTGTCGTTCTGGTTCCAGAAGGAACCGCATTTATGAGTGATTCTGTATTTTCAATTCCTGTCGTCCTCGCCGGTGGTATCACGTTCTTCCTCATTGAGCGATTACTCGATTTGAGGCGGAGGGACTCTCCCCAATTGATGGCAATGGTCCTGGACTACGTCCCCGAAGCCATCGCATTGGGAGGGCTAATCGCTCTGGGGTCACCCGTTGCTCCGTTGCTGGCATTGCTGATTGGCTTACAAAACCTGCCAGAAGGATTTAATGCCTACAGGGAGCTTAAGTCTCAAAACAACACCTCCCCCAGAAAAACGTTGCTGACAATGAGCCTCCTGGTTCCAGTAGGACCGCTGGCGGGAATTACCGGTTATTCATTTCTCTCGGAGCACGAACCCATCATGGGGGCAATCATGCTATTTTCAGCTGGCGGCATTCTTTATCTGATCTTTCAGGATATCGCGCCACAATCGCGACTGAAAAAACACTGGGCACCACCTCTTGGAGCTGTGTTTGGGTTTTGCTTTGCACTGTTTGCTGAAATGTTGACCCACACCGCTTGATAAGCCTCTGCTCGCACCTGGCCTATCAGATCAACTTTTCATTGAGGAATGACGACCAGTTTTACGCCACGCAAACCAACCCTCTGAGGTCAGTTACACAAATTTGAGGTCGCTATGACAATTCTACTGTTCATCGTTGGTCTGGTGTTCCTGATTATCGGTGCGGAAGCGCTGGTACGGAGTGCATCCCGTCTGGCGGCTGTTCTCGGTATCTCGCCACTGGTGATCGGATTGACTGTCGTGGCATTTGGCACCAGTTCACCCGAATTGGCGGTAAGCATTAAATCAGCGCTCTCCGGCCAGGCAAGTATTGCCGTGGGTAACGTTGTTGGCAGTAACATTTTCAACGTCTTGTTTATTCTTGGTATTTCAGCACTGATTGTGCCACTGGTCGTAGCCCAACAACTGGTACGACTTGATGTGCCCTTGATGATAGCTCTCTCTGTTATTGTTTTGATCCTGTCGCTGGATGAGAGCTTCAGTCGTATAGATGGCCTTATGCTGGTGATGGGCCTCATTCTCTATGTCTGGTTTTTGATTTCCCAGAGCCGCAGAGAAAGCGTCGAGGTAAGAGACGAGTACGCCCGGGAGTTCGGGAGCAAGGGCGCTGCAAAAGGCTTCTGGGGTAAAAACCTAGGCTTGATCTTTGGTGGTCTCATACTATTGGTACTCGGCTCCCGCTGGCTGGTCGGAAGTGCTGTGGCCTTTGCCCAATATCTGGGCGTCAGCGAACTGGTTGTCGGCTTGACGATAGTTGCTGCGGGCACATCCCTGCCAGAAGTGGTTACCTCTGTGATTGCCGCCCTTCGTGGAGAACGTGATATTGCCGTTGGCAATGTTATCGGTAGCAACCTCTTCAATATTATGGGGGTTCTTGGGCTTGCGAGCATTATCGCGCCAACCGGCATCGATGCTTCACCTGCCGTGGTTGGATTCGATATACCTGTCATGATCGGGGTAGCGTTGGTGTGCCTCCCTATATTTTTTACAGGTGGCGTCATCAGCAGGAAAGAAGGTCTGTTACTGCTGGGGTACTATGTAGCCTACACACTGTACCTGGTCCTGACCGCATCTCACCACGATGCTTTGCCACAGTTCAGTGCAGTTATGTTGTATTTAGTCATGCCGCTAACCGCTGTCACCCTGTTTTTTGTAGCGCTACGGCAAATACGCAGCAGGAAAAGACGTCCGACAGAATAATGTCCTGCGATACTGCTTCACATCCCTGCCGATGAAAACAACACCCTGCATTCAAACGGGTACGGCTCCACATGCGAGGTATTAAATGAACTGGTTTATTTTGTTTGTTGCCGGTCTTCTCGAAATCGGCTGGGCTATCGGGTTAAAGTACACAGAAGGCTTCACGCGACTATGGCCAACGGTGGGAACAGTGATTTCACTAATTGTCAGCTTTGCCCTGCTCGGCATTGCCATGCGGTCACTACCTGTGGGAACGGCGTACGCGGTCTGGGTTGGTATCGGTGCCGTTGGTACAGCGATTTTGGGGATATTGCTGTTCGGCGATTCCGCCGATTTGCCGAGAATACTCAGCCTTTGCCTGATTTGCGCCGGTATTGTTGGCCTCAAACTTACCCATGCCTGACAACCGATTGAAAAATCTGGACTTTTAGACCCATGGCATCTACGCAGATGACGCCGCCAGCTGGTTCGGCATCGGCCCTCCATTCTATTAGCACTTAATGTCGGCGCCCGGCAAATAACTCCTGACTGTTAGACGTTTCTGCTACCTTTTGCCTGCGTCAATTTGTCGCATGTTCTGTTTTTCGTCCGTCTTTTAGAATAGCGCTCCTTTTGAGGCTTCACTAAGGAGTGGCTTGTTTTGACTTTCATCTATTCCCGCGTCATGAAACGTTCTATTTTCCATGCTGTACTGGCCACCAGTCTCCCGGTCTTTTTGCTGGCATCTTCATACGCTGAGGAGACTGTAGAAGAAATTATCCTTATCAAGCCTCAGCAAACGATGCCTACAACAACGGGCGACGCCACCAGTTTATTGGGCGATCAGGGTGTCGATTTTTCTGCTGCCGGTGGTATTTCCCAGTTACCCAGCATTCGCGGAATGAATGGTGATCGGGTTAAAGTACTCATTGACGGCGGTGAAATTACTTCTGCCTGTGCAAACCATATGAATCCCCCGCTTTCGTATATGGACGCCAGCCGTATTTCATCGACGACGGTCCTGAGTGGCATTACCCCTGTCAGTATGGGTGGCGACAGTATCGCCGGCACAATTTCAGTCGATTCCCGCAAACCCGCCTATTCTGATTCCGACGAACTACTTATGCAGGGTTCTATTGGTGCCATTTACGAAAGTAATGGGCGGCACCACGGCGAATACTTAAACGCTACCATCGCCAACAGCAATCTGAGCCTGGGTTACAGCGGGAGCCTGGACCGCTCCGACAGTTATCGCGATGGCAGTGGCGACAAAGTTCTTGATACGCTCTATCGTTCAGAAAATCACGCCATTACCTTTGGTGCCAGAGGTGAAGTTCAGGAGCTCGTCCTGAAGCTCACCCACCAGAAAGTACACTATCAAGGCTTTCCCAATCAGTACATGGACATGGTAGGCAATGAAGGTGACGGCGTTATTGTCAACTACCTCCACGATTTTAGCTGGATGAAACTGGATGTCCTGTTTAGCTGGAATGATGTCGAGCATGAAATGGGATTTTTCACCGAGGAGAAGACCGGCACGATGCCCATGTATACCGAGGGCAAGGACATGGGTTACGTCCTGAAGGCAGAATTCCCACTGTCAGAGCAACACACATTGCGTATCGGTAATGAATACCACAAATTTGAACTCGACGACTGGTGGCCTGCTGTGCCCGGCTCAATGATGATGGGCCCCGATGACTATATCAATATCAATGATGGCGAGCGCACCCGCTACGCGCTGTGGGCTGAGTCAGAATATCGGATCAACACATCCTGGACAGCTCTCTACGGTATTCGCTACGAGCATGTCATTACCGATACCGATGATGTGCAACCCTACAACACCATGCCGATGATCATGATGAGCCCCAACCTCGATGCACCGGCTGCAACTGCATTCAATGCTCGCAATCACAAGCAGGTTGATGACAACATCGATTTAACCCTGCTGTTCCGCTACCAGCCAACGTCCGAGGATACTGTAGAGTTTGGCTACGCACGCAAAACCCGCTCACCCAACCTCTATGAGCGCTATACATGGGGCAGAAACACCATGGCAATGACCATGATTGGCTGGTATGGCGACGGCAATGGCTATGTGGGTGATATTGACTTGGATCCGGAGACTGCGCATACCCTGAGCGCTGCCTATAGCAAAAAGGCTTCGGATAACCGCTGGGAATACACCATCAGCCCCTATTACACATACGTGGATGATTTTATTGATGCTACTCAGATCGGTACATTCAATCCGAGAATGGTAATGTCCGTTACACGACCCAGGTTGCAATTTACCAATATCGACGCCGAGTTTTACGGTCTGGATGCAAATGGTTCCCGCCTTCTTTCCCAATCTGGCAAGTGGGGCACCGTGAACCTGAAAGCCCGGGCGTCCTACACTCGAGGTAAACGCAAAGACGGCCCGGAAGACCTTTACCACATCATGCCACTTAATGTGAAAATCGCTTTGGAGCAGTCTTTTCAGCAGTGGGCCAATACTATTGAATTGGAGTGGGTCGATGAAAAAGACAACGTAGACCGGGTTCGTCTGGAAAATAAAACGGCCAAATATACCCTCCTGAACATATTCACCCAATACCGCTGGCATAACACCACGCTTAATTTTGGGGTACGTAATCTGCTGGATGAAAGCTATGACCTGCCTTTGGGTGGCGTAAGTCTGGCCCAATGGCGTGATGACGGCATGACGGGGCCCTTTGAATCACTCCACGGTCCCGGACGCTCTGCAGAGATGGGAATTCGTTACGATTTCTAGCAAGGCCTTTCAATCAACATCCCCCCAACAGGGGGCACATCTTGCCCTCTGTTGGCCTGTCGCCACGTCATTTCCCCTTTTTGCAATATTGGAGTCATAGCTCCCACCAGGCCTGCACGAATCGACTCGCAGAGATACTGCCCCTTGAGGGCATGCCGCGAGGCGCTGAGCGGATAACATAGAGGATACTTGGTTTAGTGCTTTATATACCCACCCATCGGCTCTAAAGACCACGTAGCTCCCAATTCGCGGAGCGGCCTTGACACTCTAACCACTTGTTCTAACATAACTTTTAAGCCCGCTGTAAATGCAATTTACACTGCGGGCGCCCATATGGCTTACGGGAAAAGCCTTACAGGTAGATGGAAGAGTCCTGGCGACAACAGACCGAACACGGCGGCCGTTTTATCGTTGCAGCTGTGTTGCTACAAAGCGTCGGATACTGGTGCGTCTGGCCACGCAAGTCAGGAGGACATTATGAATGATTTAAGTCTGACCAACCCCTTTCGATCTCTCATTACCGCCCTTGAGAAACGGGATGAATACACGGCTGGCCATGATCAGCGAACGAAGCTGATTGCGCTGGATATTGGAGAGCAATGTAGCCTGGAAGCCAAGGAGCTGACGATCCTCAAAATTGCGGCGTCTGTACACGATATTGGCAAAATCGGGATTCCCGATCGAATTTTACTAAAACCCGGGCGCCTTGATGCAGAAGAATGGGAGGTGATGAAGACCCATCCGGAGCACGGGTTTCTGATTCTCAACACTGTCGAATCACCCTATGCAGAGTCGGTGGCCAACGTGGTTCGAAACCACCATGAAGCGTTTGATGGAAGCGGATACCCGGACGGCAAATGCGGTGAGGACATCCCTGTTCTCTCGCGCATCATCGCACTGGCGGATTGTTACGATGCGATGGCCACATCCAGGCCGTATCGCCCAGGTAAACCGCACGGCTTTATCATGAAGGTCCTCCACGAGGACAGTGAATACAAATACGATCCCTATTTGCGCGAAAAACTCGTAACTTGCCTCGAAAATAGTCCACTCCGCGCTCAACAGTCAGAAATTTAGGGGTATATTGACGTACCTATATAGTCGGGAAATGAATGTCACCCTGTCGCCTTCCCCTATGGCATAAAATATCACTCCAGTAACGCCACCGATTTGATCAGCATATAGAGCGACTTCCCCGCCTCGAGGCCAAGCTGACTGACTGCCCTCAAGGTCACTTCTGCCAGCACCAATTGTCCATCCGCAGTGCGACAGGCCACCACACAGCGGCTGTCTACTGGTGGATCGATACGCTCAATGGTCACTAGCAGATGATTTTGGATACTGATGTGATGCGGATCGCCCAGGGACAGACTGACATCACGGGCGCGAATAAGTATCCGTGTGGACCCTGAACCACAGGCCTGCCCCGCCCGGGGTATCCACAGCCGGGCTTCGGGGGGGCCGAAGGGTCTGACGCCATCCTCTCCGGTCTCGCCCAGAGTTCCCTCCAAAACCGAAACAGCACCGGCATCATCAAATAGTGGCGAGTCCGGACGCGCCAGCGACTCGTGTAGCGTTTCGATGTGCTGGATGAGGCCATTCTGCAGGAACACGATCCGGTCCGCCAGACGTTCGATCTCATCCGGGGAGTGGCTGACCATAATGATAGGCACACCGGACTCGGTTGCCATACGACCAAGAAATGGCATGATCTCACGCCGGGTCTGGGTATCGAGTGCCGCCATTGGTTCATCGAGCAGTAACAGCTGTGGACTGATCAGCAAAGCCCGTCCCAAGGACACTCGCTGGCGCTGGCCACCCGACAATTGATCTATGCGGCGGCCAAGCAGATCTTCAATACCCAGCATGGCGGAAACTTCAGGCAGATGCAGTCGTCGTAATCGCGCCGGAGTTCGCTTGTAGCCATAGAGCAGGTTTTCCTGCACTGACAAGTGCGACAACAGGCTGTGCTCCTGAAAAACCAGGCCGATACGCCGCCTGTGCAGCGGCACGAACTGTCTTCCCTGCTGCCAGTGCTGGTCGCCAAAGCTCACCTCAGCCCCCCTGATTCGCTCCAGTCCGGCGATGAGACGCAGCAAAGTCGTCTTGCCACAACCAGAGCGGCCAAACAGCCCGGTCACGCCCTCAAGAGGCCACTCGTGATCTACCTTGAGCTCAAAATCTCCGCCATAACGCAGGTGAGCCTGAATACGAAGCATCATACCCGGACGATCTGAAAGTGACGGGTAAGGCTGTACACCACGAACAAAGTGGTGAAGGCAAAGATCAGCAGCATCAATGAAAGACTGTGGGCAGCCTCGTAGTTCATGGCTTCGGCATGATCGTAGATCAATACCGACAACACCCTGGTTTCACCAGGTATGCTGCCACCGAGCATCAGGATAACGCCAAATTCGCCCATGGTATGGGCGAAGGTCAATGTGGCCGCCACCACAAAACCGCTGCGAGTCAGTGGAAAAATCACGGTACGAAAACGATCCAGTGCACCGGCGCCGAGACTGCTGGCCACCTCCACTGGACGCCTCCCCAGATTGCTGAAAGCTTCGGTCAGCGGCTGCACGGCAAAGGGCATGGAGTAGAGAATGGACGCAATCAGAATACCCTCAAAAGAAAAGGCGAGGTGATCTAAGCCCAGGCCCTCCAGCATTTTGCCCACAATCCCCCGTGGCCCCATCGCCACTAGCAGATAAAAGCCAAGCACGGTGGGCGGCAGCACCAGAGGCAGGGAGACAATCGCCTGCACCACATTCCTACCACGGGAACGGCCCTTTGCCAGCCACCAGGCAAGCGGGGTTGCCAACACTAACAAAATTATCGTGGTGTACAGGCACAGCCGGAGAGTGACATCGATGGCTTGCCATTCCGCGGGGCCGAGTGCATACATAGGATTTCCTCACGACCAGAATCGGGCAGCCCGATGGTGTTTGTTTACTCCGGTATCACAAACCCGTAGCGGGTCATGACGTCGTGTACTTTGTCGGTCGCCATAAACGCGGCAAACGCCAACGCTTCGGGCTTGTTACCGCCACGCCTGGTGACCACATAGCCCTGGGTCAGCGGATTGTGCAGCGTATCGTCAATCAGGTAGTGATCATGCCTGGCCAGGTCGGGAAACTTTGCCAGAGACAGGGCGATGATGCCCACCTGTGCAGCGCCGGATTCAGTCATCTGGGCGGTGTGCGCAATGTTTTCGCCGAACACCAGTTTGCTCTGCACAGCGTCCCACACACCTGTCGATTGCATCGCCTCTTTCGCACGCAGACCGTAGGGAGCATGCGAGGGCTGGGCAATGGCAATGCGGGTAATCGCCTCTGAAGTCAGGTCTTCAAGGGTAAGGTCGGCGGCGTTCAGGATGTTGCTCCAGATCACAATCCGGCCAATGGCATAGACAGCCGGTTCAGTGGTTGTCAGGCCCTTATTCCTGAGTTGCTGGGGGAAGGCGATGTCGGCCGAAAAGAAGATATCGTAAGGTGCACCGTTAGTGATCTGCGTGGTCATTTTCCCCGATGAGCCGTAGATAACCTCAATGGCGACATCGGGACGCACCTCACGATAGAGGTTCACAATGTCATCCAGTGCATAACGCAGATCAGAGGCTGCCGCGATACGCATGGGCTCGCTGGCATGCATCGCGGAGGTCAACAACAGAAGAGTCAGTATCACAAGCAACCGACCCGGTTTTTCGAATAGGGGCATTATCGATCTCCGAGCAAGAATTGGTGTGATTATGCTGTGGCCGGACCGGATGCTCTTCACGTTATATCCAATTGAATATAACGTGAAGAATAGGGCCAGATCGCCGGATCGTCAACCCAGGACGAATATCGACCAATCAGTGGGGACTGCTGGGAGGGGACGACGCCAGAAGGGCCGAGAGTTCGCTCAATTCATCGGCCACTGCCGCTGCCGTCTTTTCTTCGATTTGTCGGTACAAAGCCAGTACGCGCTCACCCAGCGGCGTAATCCGGGCACCCCCGCCGCCACTGCCCCCCGCAGCGGTTTCAATCAGGGGAGAAGAAAAACACTGGTTCATGGTGTCAACCAGCAACCAGGCCCGGCGATAGCTCATCCCCATCTGCCGGGATGCGGCCGAGATGGACCCAGTGGCGATAATACGCTCCAGTAGTTCCGCTTTCCCCGGACCGATAGCGATAGCTTTTCCGAAAAGGATACGTTGCCGCAGGCGCAATAACGAAGTACCTGATTTCATAATATTGTGCTCGACCGATACGATCACTGATTTTGCCACAATAGACATGGGGGCAACGAATTTAACAGTTCATCAGGGCCCGGTCGGCGACGCCTTTGAGGTTCAAAGCATAACTGGCGGCTCCGCAATAAGTGATTTTCAGCCACCCGAATGCCCGCGCTGGCGCGACACCTCTCAAGCGCGAGATCGTTTATCGTCTCAGCGAGGTGCCGCACAAAACGAGGTGGCTACTTCAGTTCAGAAAGACTGGCTCCAAAATTGATATGAAACGGCGAACCATCCAGAAGCAGGGCAGGTACGGATTTGACCCCTGCTGACTCAGCTTCTGCAATTCGGGATTTGTCATTCCCAAGATGCACGATTTCCACATCATACTGAACGGGGTCTATTGCCCTGGCTACACTGTCCTCAGCCGCCACACAAACCGGGCAACCAGCGTGATAAAAAACTGCTTTTGCTTTCATAACTTCTCTCCAGTCCTTAAGTTACAATCATGTTCGAAATACACCCAAACGGTAGCGCTATTGTCAGTTGCAAAAAAGCGGGAACCGGAAGGTGTGGTAGGCACTTTATGGTGTAACTTAATGAATATTAATGAGAAAAAAATAAATTCCCGCGCCAGCAATGTCTACCGCAAGCTTGAAGACGTGGTTGGCTGCAAATGGTCGGTGTCGGTCCTACTGGCCATTGATGCCGGGATCTCCCGCCCCGGCGCACTGGAGCGCCACATTTCCGGCATCTCAACGAAAGTGCTGTCTGAACGACTGCGAAAACTGACTACTTATGGTTTGCTCGAGAAGCAGAGTTTCCCGGAGGTGCCACCTCGCACGGAGTATTCATTGACACCATCGGGCATAAAACTCATCAGCATCATTCAACAGATTCACACTCTGGATTCAACACTTCAAGAGACGAGACCCAAGCAACTCAACCGCAACTAATAAAGTAGCGGCGGCCGGCTCTGATTCGCTACACCCCAAGCCCTGCGCCACAGAACTGGATGAACAAAGAACGTTACACACTATGGGTATCATCGAGTCGATAACACTTCTGGGAATCATGATTGCACTTGCTGTGATGCCAAGTACCAGTGTCGCACTGGTTGTCACACGCTCTGTCACTCTGAGCGTCCATAATGGTATAGCGGTCGCTGCGGGAGTTGTTGTCGGCGATCTGATCTTTGTCTTACTGGTAATACTGGGTCTATCTGTGCTGGCAGAGACCCTGGCCAGCCTGTTTCTGATCGTCAGATATCTTGGCGCGACCTATCTGATCTGGTTTGGCTTCTCATTGCTGACAAGAAAACACACCACCGGGTTTATGATCGACAACCCAGCGGGAAAAGGACGTTTCACAACGAGCTTCCTTGCTGGCCTCGCCCTGACGCTCGGGGATCTCAAGGCCATCTTTTTCTACCTTAGCCTGTTTCCCGTGTTTATTGATTTAGCCGCACTCCAGCTTACTGACGTTTTCATTATCATGGCAGTCACAGTGGTGGCTGTGGGTGGCGTGAAAGTCGTCTATGCATGTTCAGCAGCAAAAATTGCCGCCCTCTCGAAAGGCCTACCGTTTGAGCCCGCCATCAGAAAAACAGCAGGTGGTGCGATGATCGGAGCGGGAAGTTATATGATCGTACAAAGCTGACAACCACATCTGCAGGTATAGATCATCAATATTAACGAGAACTGCTTATTTTCCTGTTAAGATTATCTTCGGCTGGGAGCTCTATGGACAGCATTGATTAACCTTGTGATTCGGTTACCCTATGTTGCCCTGGGCAGCCAACCACCACCCCTCAAAGATAACAATAAGAGGTACCACCATGCCCTTTTCTCCGGAACATCTAACCGAATTGAACTTGCTGGTCATGTTCAGCACCCCCACACTGCAGGAAGGCATCAAGGTTCACCGAAATGAGGCGGCACCCGAACTGGTGGCAGCAGCCGAGCGCCTGCATCAAAAGGGTTTAATCACAAACAGGGACGGTGGCTATCTGACTGATCTGGGTTTCGAAACGGTCGATCACACCCAGAAACTACTGGGCATTCTCTCAACCGACTGAAGCGACAAACTGCCTCTTTCGGGAACCTCATTGAACAGAACATTCAGGACGATAAATGAAACATAAAATCACAATCCTGTTTGCCATGACGTTTTTTATTGTCGGCAATGGTTATGGCATTTTGGCACATCAGGCACATGCGGCCTCAAATGAAACAAACACCCTGTGTAGCACTTTCACCCTGCCCGACTCGAACAAGGTGTATCTGTTTGCCTACAGGGAGCATCAGCCGCGTGAGAGCATTGCCCAATTGGTCAGAAAGGAAACCGCCCTGGCGCTGGACGATATCGCTGATGAGGTGATAATCGTCCAGAATAGCGAACAGGCAAAAGCAGACGGGCTTTTATTGAAAATCAAGGTGCTCAATATCGCCCGGGGCAACCTGTTCACTAGGATCGATTTCCGGTATGAATTGATTGAAAACACCGGAAAAGCAGAAATTCTCAACGAAACTGACGTATTAACGTCAAACTTTGGTTTTAAAAAACTGACTGGCGATGTGGGCAGAGAAATTGTGCGAAACATCACCCCGTTGATCGATTGTTTTGAGGCTCGCAGGCAGTAAATCCTGCCAGCCCATCATGTTGCGGGGCTATTATGGCACCAGATGCCTGATGACCAGTTGCGAGGCAATGAAGCAGATAGAGAAGAAAATCACCATTGCCATGATACCCGCCAGAATCACGGATTTTGGATTGGTCTCCAACAGGTCCGATGCCCTCTTCATGCCACGCCTTCTTTGCAGGGCAAACACCAGACAGAACGCCTGGGTAATAATCTCAAGTGCACTGAGATTTTTCGGCTTGGTCTCCTCCGCCTCATCCTGCCGGGAATCTACTTCAGTGGCGGTTTCTGGCGCAGTATCCTGCTGATTTCTGTTGGTCATAATCATTGGCACTCATCACTTGGAAAGGCAACTGCTGCTTCAGTAGCGTACTGGACACAGCTGCCAACAATGGATTTTCAACCAGGCGCCGAATCACACCCGGTAGAGTGTGGTATTCGCGGCACCGCGACTTATTCAGCGCCGCTGCGAACTGCCGTACCGACAGAATCCTGCAACGGCCCCAGTGGATTGCGGCGGGTTTCTTCTTCATCAATCAAAGGAACACCGCTCCAGATCTTGTAGACCACCGTATTGTGGTCAATCACGATCAGGGCATTAAAGTTCCAACCGTTGCGAATACGCTCACGCTTGAATTTTAGCAAGTCCAGCACTACATTGCCCACCCGTTTGCTGTTGCTGACGCTGGGCGTTGCCTCATAGGCCAGACACTTCTCGCGGGATTTGAGACAGGTTCTGACACTGGGGGGTAACTCATCATTTGTCACGGAACTGTTTGGGCTGAATTTCTGGATGATGTCGAGGTAGGAAAGAATTCTGACATTGGGGGCGCTATAAGGATCAAAACCCAGATCCTGCAGGTCATCGGTAGTGGTTTCGTTAAGAATGATGCTGTCGTAGGACGCCTTGGCTTCCTCAAAGCTGCTCCATTGGGATTTGGTCTTGGCCCCACCTTTGGGCAAACCGCTACTGCACGATGTCAACATCATCACCAGCAGTACCACCAACAGTGAAAGAGGGACCCAGTACGTCTGACGAATCATAACTGCTTTGTTCATGGCGCCCGGCTTGACTTTATGAAGACAACTCAATCATTACATTAAAGGTAAAGAGCCGTCCATACCAAGCCGTCACTCTGCCATGCAACGTATTTATATTTGCTGTTTTACAGCCGGTTTGGCACCCTTACGGCCTGCTCAGACAACGTCAAAGCCACCCCTGGCCAAGACCACTTTAATTCATCAATATTTCACGGAGTCCCCATGACATTAGAAGAAGCAAAAGCACTGCGCGAAAGCTGGGGCGACAAGCCTTGCGACCACCCATCCTTTGCCGATGAATACATGTTTGGCTCGAAGACAGGGGATTTTGTTTGTGAACAGTGTGGCCGGTCGTTCACCAAACGCCAGAGGGATAATCTGAGCCAGGCAGACAACCCAAGGCTGAACCGATTTCTGCAACAGAAGAATCTTATCAAGGAGCGACTCGACACTCTATCCCATCGCAAGAGCAAGCTCACAGTAGTCGCCCAGAGCGAATCCGGCAGTTCTTTAATGTTGCTGGAAGCATTATTGAAGGATCAAGAGCAATTGATTCTGCACGCCGAAGAGTTGATTCAGATAATGGACCAAACCTGATTACAGCCACGCATCCCCCCCAATAATTCAGCACAGCTCAGGAGGCAAGGCCATTAACGCAGAGCCATTCAGCTCACTGGCTTGCCCCCTGGACGGCAATGCTCTGACACGCCATGGCACAACGTGGCGGTGCACCAGTGGACACAGCTTCGATATCGCCAGGCAGGGCTACACCCACTTATTGCCCGTGCAGAAAAAACGCTCCGCCGACCCCGGCGACAGCAAAATGATGGTGTCGGCACGCCAGCGCTTCCTGAACGCCGCTCATTATCGACCGATAGCCGATACTGTGTGCCGGGCAGTTCTGGCGGAGCTCACTACCGACATCACCGCGAATTATCTCGATGCCGGTTGCGGTGAAGGCTACTACCTGCGACAGCTGAGAACAGCGACAGGCGGCGAGGAGCACTCACTCGCCCTCATGGGGCTGGATATTTCGAAGTGGGCCATCCTCTCTGCGGCAAAACAGGCCACTACCATGTCGGGACTTACAACAGCCACCACCGCTCCCTGGGCCAACTGGGTAGTGGGCAGCAATGCCAATTTGCCGGTATTGAGCAATACGCTGGACGGGCTGCTGTGTATTTTTGGTTTTCCCGTCTACAACGAATTTGCCCGGGTACTTAAACCCGGCGGCATTCTGTATCAGATGGATGCCGGACCCGATCATCTCCGGGAATTGCGCGATATCATCTACCCCCGCGTCCGACCAGCTCGCACGCTTGAACCGCAGCAACCGGCGGAGTTCACGCACCGATCCAGCGAAAGCATTCGCTACCGCCACACGCTGACAGACGCTGCAGCGATAGCTGACCTGCTTGCCATGACCCCCCACCTGTATCGCACTTCGGCAGAGGGCAGAGCCAAAGCATCAGCGCTGACAGCCCTGGAGATTACCGTCGATGCCATACTGTCGCGTTTCGAACGCCACTAGGATCAGCGACTCCAACATCCCTGTAACACCGACCATGACGGCCAATTGACAAACCAGCTGCAGCCAATAAACATTGCCTACCCCACACAGGAATCCCTGTATGTCGAATTGCGCACCCCATGTCATCCGCCTGCAGCTGGACAATATCCAGCAGCTTTTCAATTCTCTGGACCCGTCGCCCTTTCTAGGACGAGACCTGGACACCAATGCCGAGGCATTCATTATGGACTGGGCACAGGAATATCCGGCCAAAGGGGATTTTTGCCTGGAAATTACCCTGGCAACAGCGATCTCAGCACAGGAAAAAAACCGACTGGAACAGGCCATCCATAACTATTTCAACGAGAGGGCCAGATTTTGCCAGCACGAGTTGCGTCAACTAATGCGGGAAGGAAGACTCAGCCTGATCATCGGCCTATCCTTTCTTGGCCTCTGTGTCGGGGTCGGCCGCCTATTGGCAAACCCCTTCCCCTACAGCGGATTTGCCGAATTACTCAGTGAAAGCCTAATGATCGGTGGCTGGGTGGCGATGTGGCGACCCATGGAGATTTTTCTCTATCGGTGGTGGCCAATTGTTCGCCACCGTCGAACTTATATGCGACTGGCGGAGATGGCAGTGACAGTAATCACCTGAAGCTGATTGCTGCAGACGGCAGCAAGGTCAACACTTGCCATCTGAAAAGGCATAAAATATGTCCGCCTGCTGAAAGATGACTTCGCCTCTCCACCAAGAACAGGATACAAGCACCAGTATGACCAATTTACCCAACTGCCCGCAATGCAACTCCGAATACACCTACGAAGATGGCAGCCTATTTATTTGCCCGGAATGTGCCCACGAATGGCCCATAGAATCCCCACCGGACAATACCCAGCAACAACATGACGTCAAAGATGCCAACGGCAATGTCCTCAACGACGGTGATACCGTGAGCGTGATCAAGGATCTGAAAGTAAAGGGCTCGTCGCTGGTAGTAAAAGTCGGCACCAAAGTAAAAAATATTCGCCTGGTGGAAGGTGATCACGATATCGACTGCAAAATTGACGGTATTGGCGCCATGCAGCTCAAATCAGCCTTTGTCAAAAAGAACTGAACGGCATGCCCCAAACGAGCTTGCCACCTTCGCACGAAGGGGTGACAAAACAGGTGAAACTCTGGCTGGAAACCATCGTGGTAGGGTTAAACCTGTGCCCTTTTGCCAAACGGGAGCTGGTGAAAGACAGAATCCGCTTTTTTGTTTCGGCAGCAACCAACGAGGAAATACTGCTCAGCGAGCTGGAAGCAGAGCTGGAAAGGCTCGATCGGGACACATCCATCGAAACAACGCTGATTATTCACCCACAGGTGTTGACAGACTTTTTCGAATATCAGCAATTTTTGATCTGGGCTGACCAGGTGTTAAAGCGCATGGGACTCCGGGGCGTTTTTCAGATTGCCAGTTTTCATCCCGACTACCAGTTTCTTAATAGCGTCGAGCATGCGCCGGGGAACTATACCAACCGCTCCCCTTACCCCATGCTTCATCTGCTTCGCGAAGACAGCCTGGCAAATGCCATAGCCAATTTCCCCGACACGGACAAAATCCCCGAACGCAATATCGCTCGCCTTGAAAGCCTGGAGCCAGAAGAGTTGCGCGCGCTTTTTTTCACTGCGGGCCAGCATAGCGAAGTCCCTTCCGACAACTAATCTATACATTGGCCTTTTCGACCATAGCCGACCCTCCCAATCATCCGCAGTCAGCGCGACATTCGCACCCATCTCCTTCATTTTTATTAACATAAAAATCACATAATAAAATATTTTCTTCACTCTAAAATACATCAAAGAATATTGATCAGTATTATTTTTTCATTGTGTATTATTTGGTTTATATTAAACCCGACAAAATGCATACAATGACAAATATCACATATTTTTCTGCCTAATAAAAACCCCCCATAAAATACAATAAAAACTATATTTATCAATATCTTACCTAAATCAATACGCCTGATAAAAAAATTATAAATAAAAATATAATTCATAACATATTGAATAAATAACCGATTAAATATAATAATTTTACGGCCGATAAGAACCGAAAAACTAGGATGCCATCGCGGTATCTACCGGACCTGATTTTAACCCGGCTAACAGTTCAGATCGGTCACGGGGCGGGGTAACTCAACGGATACGACGACTCATCCTGCCCGAACAAATATTGAGGCAGGTGATATAACAATCTGATGCCCGGGCATCAGATCATTCAACAAGAGAGGAAAAGAGAATGTCCAGTTCATACGAGTTGCACAAAGATAACGAGGGTACCTTTAACTTTTCACTGAAGACTGAGGATGGAGAGACAATTCTGGTTAGCAAGCCCTATTTTTCTAAGGGTTCAGCCATCAATGATATTTCAGAGCTGCAGCATATCTGCAATTACGAGAATAACTATCAAAGAAACGTGTCGGACGGTAACGAGCATTATTTCGAACTCCAGACTCCCAGGCGCAAGATCATCGGCACCAGCCCGATGTTCAGCTCGGTGGAATCGATGGAAAATGCCATTGGACTGGCCAAATCAGTCGGTTCAACCAAAATCATCAACACTCATTAATCCCCCGCTTTCTCGCCCTGACCTGATAACCCCGTCAGGTCAGGGCGTTTTTTCTGTCACTCCCTATAATCGCATCAAACCTTCTGAACCTTGACACAACTGATCATCAATAATATACAATTAAATATAATGTATTATTATAGATTGAAATATGACAAAGTCCGTCACTGCGCCGCCTGACACCACCATTGATAATTTTGAAGACATCGACCAGATGCGCATTGCCGCCAGTGCTGCCAGTGCATTGCTGAAAGGCGTCGCCCATGAAGACCGACTGCTTCTGCTCTGCCTGCTGAGCAGGCATGAATTGTGTGTCGGGGAAATTGAAGCACAGCTGACAATCCGTCAGCCAAGCCTGTCACAACAACTGGGCATATTGCGGCGGGAAAAACTGGTGACTACACGGCGGGAAGGTAAGCGTATTTTTTACCGGATGGCGGATCAAAAGGCGCTAGCGCTGGTGACGCTTTTGTACGATCTTTACTGCAGGGCCGACCATTGACCCGGGCACCCGATTTATCAATCACCACTGGTATTTATCATGACTATCGACTGGCAAGCCTTTACTCCCTGGACATCATTGCTGGGCGGCGCACTGATCGGTCTGGCCGCCGCGGCCTTTATTCTGCTGAATGGCCGCATCGCGGGAATCTCCGGCATTGTCGGCGGGTTGCTGACACCCAAAAAAGGGGATACGGGCTGGCGACTGGCCTTTGTGGGGGGCATGATCACTGCACCGTTGCTCTGGCTATTGGTCTCTTCTCTGCCACTCATTCAGATTGAAGCGAGCTTGCCGATGCTGGTTGTTGCCGGCCTGATAGTCGGTGTGAGCACCCGATTTGGTACCGGCTGCACCAGCGGTCACGGCGTCTGTGGCATTTCCCGACTATCGCCCCGCTCTCTGATTGCTACAGGCGCTTTCATGCTGAGCGGCTTTGCGACTGTGTTTATTATTCGCCACCTGTCAGGAGGGCTATAAAATGAACAGATCTCTGCTTTCGGCCTTTATCGCAGGATTGATTTTCGGTATCGGCCTGCTGGTATCCGGCATGGCCAATCCCGCAAAAGTGTTGGGCTTTCTCGATCTCGCAGGACCATGGGATCCCTCCCTGGCTCTGGTCATGGGCGGTGCCGTGGCGGTAGGGCTGATCGCCTTTAACCTGGCCGGTAAGCGCCAGACCTCTCTACTAGGTGACGTCATGCGCCTACCCACCCGACAGGATATCGACAAGCCACTGGTGTTGGGCAGCCTTGGATTTGGCATAGGCTGGGGGCTGGCGGGGTTTTGCCCCGGCCCGGCGCTGGTGGCTCTGGGTGCGGGCGAGCTGAAAGCGCTGGTATTTACCGTCGCCATGTTATCGGGCATGGCCGTTTATGAGCTTCTCCAGCGCCAGCGGCCCAGCTAACACCCCTTGATAATGACAATGCACCTTTTTATCTCTGACCACCCATTGGCGACAGGATCTCTCTGATGCGCAAACTCCTACCCTCGTGGCTGACAGATTATCAGGCAAAGCTATTGCCCAGCGACTTGGTAGCAGCGGTGGTCGTCACCCTGCTACTGATCCCCCAGGGACTCGCCTATGCCGCGCTGGCGGGCTTGCCACCACAACTGGGACTCTATGCCAGCCTGCTGCCACTCCTTGCCTACGCCCTGTTTGGCTCATCCATGGTGATGTCGGTGGGACCGGTGGCAGTTATCTCACTGATGACCGGAGCCGCACTGGCCCCGATAGCCGAACCGGGCAGCGCTGAATACATTGCCGGGGCTGTTATGCTGGCCATGGTGTCAGGGATCATGCTGTTTACCTTTGGCCTGTTGCGACTCGGCGCCATGGCCCAGTTTTTAAGTCACCCAGTGATCAGTGGTTTTATCAGTGGCGCGGCATTGCTGATTATTATCGGCCAGTTGCGCCCGTTACTGGGCATCAACAGCCACGGTGAAACTGGTGTTGAGCTGGCAGTTGGGCTGATGGCCAACCTGGGTGGCATTCAACCACTCACGGCGGCATTCGGCTTTGCCACGTTTGTGCTGTTATGGCTGGCCAGACACTGGTTGGCAAAACTGCTCATGGGTCTCGGTCTCGCCGAGGGTGCGGCTTCGCTGATTGCCAAACTGATGCCTATCGTGACCGTGTTGGGCAGCGCTGTATTGGTATCTCTAATGGGCTGGGAAGCTGACCTTCGCGTGGTCGGCGCCTTACCGGGAGGATTGCCGGCGCTACAGGTGCCAACCATTGATTTCTCGATCGTGACTAAACTATGGTTGCCGGCGCTGGCCATCAGTTTGATTGGCTTTGTGGAAAGCGTCTCCATTGCCCAGGCTTTTGCCAACAAGAACCGGCAACGCATCAATACCAACGCAGAGCTGCGCGGACTGGGTGCCGCCAATATCGCCAGTGCGCTCTCCGGTGCCTTTCCCGTCACTGGTGGCTTTTCACGCACCGCTGTCAATGCCGAAGCGGGTGCCCGGTCGCCACTCTCAGGAATATTTGCGGCAGTCCTGATCGCGTTGTTACTGGTCTTTGCCACTGGGTTATTCCACGCCCTGCCCATGGCGGTACTGGCCGCCACAATCATTATCGCTGCAATCGGTCTGGTGGACATCAAATCATTGATCCACAACTGGCACTATGATCGGGCAGAAGGTATGGCACAGGCGGGAACGGCTTTGGGAGTACTGCTGGCTGGTGTGGAAGTTGGCATTGCCATCGGCATCGCCCTGTCACTGGCAACCCTGGTGTGGCGAGCCAGTCGGCCCCATATTGCCATTGTCGGGCGGGTACCCGATACCGAACACTTTCGCAATGTGAACCGCTATCAGGTCGAAACGCGGGGTGAAATTCTGATACTTCGGGTGGATGAAAACCTGTTCTTTGGCAATGCTGAGTCGGTGGAAAAGTTCATTCTTCGCGCCATAGAGGCACAACCAGAAGCTCACCACCTGGTGCTGGTGATGTCGTCAGTCAGCAGCGTCGATGCCACGGCCATGCAAATGCTCGACATGCTCAATGAGCGCCTGATTGATGAGGGCATGAAGCTGCACCTGGCAGAAGTAAAAGGCCCGGTACTCGGTCAACTGGAAAACGATACATTCCCCGAACGTCTCAGCGGCGAGATTTTCCTGTCTACCTTCACCGCCTATCAGGCATTGCAGATTGCCGAGCAGGAAACTGCACAGCAGTTACAGGAAAACTGACAGCTGTTACATTATCTGAACGATCTCAGGATTCCGGACACCCACCATGCGCAGCCATATTTTCCAACACGTGCCCTTCGAGGGCCCCGGCAGTATTGAACCCTGGCTGAGAGCCGCAGGGCACAACATTACACGAACGCCCTTCTTTATCGGTGGGAGTACATTGCCGGCGATTTCAGATATCGATTCACTGATCGTTATGGGCGGCCCAATGAGCGCCAATGATGAGCAACTATTCCCCTGGCTGGCGCAAGAAAAGGCTTTTATTCGCCGGGCCATCGACGATGGCAAGCCGGTGCTTGGCATCTGCCTCGGTGCGCAATTGATCGCCAGCGCCATGGGCGCAAGAGTTTACCCAAACCCGACCAGAGAAATCGGCTGGTTTCCGATCCATGGTTGCACAGTGCCGGGGGCAAACAACTTTTCCTTCCCCTCATCAGTTAACGTCTTCCACTGGCACGGGGAGACCTTTGACTTGCCATCCGGCGCAATTCACCTCGCCTCTAGCGATGTCTGTCGACTACAGGCATTTCAGCTGGGCACGTCGGTGATAGGGCTGCAATTTCACCTGGAGACGACGCCGGCATCGGCAAGGGATATAGTCACCCACTGCAGTGCGGAATTAACACCCGATGACCACGTGCAGGATGCCGCCACTCTTCTCAGTGCCAGCCCGGAGTGCTACCGGACGATTAACCATTTAATGGGCGAAATACTTGCCTACCTGCTGGCATCGAATAGCTGCAAAACGTGACAGGAAAACCCATATGATCGCCGTGATTTTTGAGGTTACCCCCCACAGCGGAAGGCAAAGCCGAACACCTAGAAACCGCCGCTGAGCTGAAACCCCCTCAGACTCACAATACATTCACCCTCCTTTCAGATAAAGATCGACATCCGGGTCAGTTATCCAAAGACCCAGGCATCAGCCGGACTTAAGCCGCTCCAATAATGAGAGCACCTGAATGCAGCTACCTAGGCTCGGTGGGCGTTGAAATTCGTCACGCGACACGTTAAATTCCGAACAAATAATCAGGTCGCGCCCCTCTAAAAAACCCTCTAAAGGTACCCAAAAATTAATCGGGCTAACCTGAAAATGGAAGCGACTAACTATACGCCTGAATAACCATACACCCAGATATGTGCCCGAATAACCGCGAACCAGCAACCCACCTATCCCGGAGCCATACTGCGGGAAAGGTTTATGCGGAGATCCGGTTTGTCCGTTGCGAAACTGGCAACGGCACTGGGCGTTTCCCGACAGCCTCTCAATGAGCTGTTGCTGGAACGCCGTGCTGCCAGCCCGGAAATGGCAATGCGCCTCGCACGACTCTTTAACAACCCGGCAAATTTCTGGTTGAATATACAACAATCCCTGGACCTGTGGGAGATAAGTCAGTCAGTTAAGAATGACATCACTCGAATAATACCCAGAGACAGGGGCTAATGCGTTAAGGGAGGTGCAGTGTATTTCCCAAGACAACAATAAAAATCCATTTTAACAATAGAGAGCTAACGATGAAAAAATGTTCAATGAAACTGTCACTACTAACCGCCGGGATGCTGGCATTCGGGACTTGTCATGCTGCTGACAGTGTCGCCTGGAGTTACCTGGGTGACGAGGGGCCGGAAAACTGGGGCAGTCTCGCCTCAGAATATGCCACCTGCAAGACGGGTAAAAACCAGTCGCCGGTGAATATCAGCAACACGATAGAGGGTGACCTTCCATCACTGGAACTGGATTACAAAACCGGCGGCAAAAATGTCATCAACAATGGTCATACCGTCCAGGTCAATTATGTACAGGGCAGCACCATGCAAGTGGGCGATAAAGCCTTTGAACTGAAACAGTTCCATGTCCACGCTCCCAGTGAAAACGCTATTAACGGCAAGCTCTACCCCATGGATGCCCACTTTGTGCATGCCGACAAGGATGGCAACCTGGCTGTCATCGGGGTGATGTTTGAAATAGGCGAAACCAATACCGAGCTTGAAAAAGCCTGGACACAAATGCCTTCCGATCCCAGTGGTCTGGTAGAACTGACCACCGCAGTCAACGCATTGTCCTTGATGCCGGAAGGTCATGATTACTATCGTTTCAATGGCTCCCTGACCACGCCGCCATGCAGCGAGGGGGTTTCCTGATTTGTTATGAAGGAGCCCGTTACAGCCTCCAGGGAACAGATTGAGAAATTCAGCAATGCCATGGAGCATCCAACCAACCGGCCAGTTCAACCCATCAATGCACGAGTGATTGTGGAGTAAGTTGAGTACGGGCCCCGTCAGCCAGAGCGTTCCGGCCGACGGGGCTGCGGCTACTAATAGTTAATATTGGTACTGTTTATCGTCACCAGTACAGAGAGACTACTGAAAAGAACTCCAGTGATGCGGTTGGATACCATTCAAAAAGGTACTTTGTATTTTCCTATGGTCTGTGATATCTAGTATGGGCTTTTCAACGGATGTCCCCGTTGGACAGATCGCAATCGATGCGACCCTGTTCACAGGTAACAGCTAACCGGATACGGGATAAACGTCCAATGTTTAGGCTATCTATATAGTGCCATGTGCACCGATTACTAAAATAAAAAGGAGATAAATATGTCAAGTTGGTTCGAGCTCAATAAAACGCCAGATGGCGAGTACAACTTCAACCTCAAGAGCGAAAGCGGCGAAACTCTGCTTTCAAGCCCGAATTATTATTCCAAGGGCAATGCAAAGATGGACATCTCGGATGTTCAGCACAGCTGCGGATACGATGCCCTGTATGAGAAAAAATCTGAGGGTAATCAGCATTATTTTGAACTGAAAACCCCGAAACGTCGGGTACTGGGAACCAGCCAGATGTTCAAAAGCGCTGAAGATCGCGACACGGCACTGGCAGTTGTCAAAGCCAGTGGCGGGACTAAAACAACAAAAGAAACCTTCTAGTTCTTTGCTACGGAGAATTTGGCCCGGCCCCTGCCGGGTCAAGGTTCTCTCCAACCCTTCGGCAGCCCCCTTGCAACGCTACACACCTTCAGCTCAGTCTTAACTGAATCATTTACCACACGACTCCAGGTACCCACATATTTATTCATACTCCGAACCGTTGCACTTCAGCCGTCTCATCAGGCCAATTTAAGTTATCATCTGTGGCAGAGCACATAGTCCCCTTTCAACGAACAATTCATGTTGTGCCCAAACAAGGTGTCTTTTACTCGGTAACCTTGAACAATAGCAGAGCTGGGCGCCGACTATTTGCTGCGACATCCATTTTTTAATTCAGGAATAAAAATCTCGTGAACGCGACGCCTCATCCCGAAGAACCGGAACACAAACTGACCCTACGACACCTGAAAAAAGAGGACTATCCCAACTTAAAGGCATTAATGGATTATGTTTATCCGGGTCTCGGTGGTGCATGGCCGCTGAAGAAATTCCGTGCCCAGTTGGCTGTGTTTCCTGAAGGCCAAATCTGTATTGAGGATCACGGCATTATTGTGGCCGCAGCGTTTTCGGTCATTGTCGATTATGATAAATTTGGTGACCAGCACACCTATGAGGAAATCACCGGTGACGCGTATCTGACCACACACGACCCGAGTGGCGACGTATTGTACGGTGTGGATGTGTTCGTCTCGCCCGACTACCACGGCATGCGGCTGGGTCGACGACTCTACGAAGCCCGCAAGGAACTTTGCCAAAACCTCAACCTGAAATCCATCGTCGCCGGGGGGCGGATACCCAACTACAAAAATTTTGCAGACAAGCTGACCCCACAGGCCTACATCGAGCAAGTCAAAAAGAAAGAAATTTACGACCCTATCCTGACCTTCCAGTTATCCAATGACTTCGAAGTGAAGCGGGTGCTGGACGATTACCTGCCGGAAGACAAAGAATCCCGTGGCTATGCCACCCTGCTGGAGTGGCATAACCTTTACTATGACCCGCGCAAAGCCCCTTTGATTGGCGCACCGCGCACCACTGCCCGGATCGGTTGTGTTCAGTGGCAAATGCGCTCCCTCGGATCCGTCGAGGAGTTGATGCAGCAGGTTGAGTACTTTGTAGACGCGCTCTCCGATTACCAGTGCGACCTAGCCCTGTTCCCGGAGTTTTTCAATGCTCCGCTGATGGGGATAGAAAATCACACGAACTCCATTGACTCCATCAAGGCCCTAGCGGAATTTACCGATGAGATTGTCGAGGCCGTCTCCCGGCTCGCGGTTTCCTACAACATCAATATCATTGCCGGCTCCATGCCGTTGATTGAAAACGATGAGCTGTTCAATGTGGCCTACTTTTGTCGTCGCGACGGCACCCTTGAAACCCAGTACAAGCTTCACCCCACACCCGGTGAAAAGCGCTCCTGGGTCATGCAGGGCGGCAATGGCCTGCGTGTGTTTGATACCGATTTTGGTAAGATCGGGGTACTGATCTGTTATGACGTGGAGTTTCCGGAGCTGGCTCGCCTGCTCTCGGAACAGGGCATGCAAATGCTGTTCGTACCGTTCTGGACCGACACCAAGAATGGCTACCTGAGGGTGCGTTGCTGCGCCCATGCCAGAGCCATTGAAAACGAGTGTTATGTTGCAATCGCCGGTAGTGTCGGCAACCTGCCGAAGGTGGATGGCGCCGATATCCAGTATGCCCAGTCAGCGGTATTCTCGCCGTCAGACTTTGCTTTCCCCCACGATGCCATCATGGCCGAAACCACACCAAATACCGAGATGACATTGATCGTCGATCTCGATCTGGAGAAGCTCAACAAGCTGCAGAATGAAGGGTCGGTGAGAAACTTCCTGGATCGGCGGCGTGATCTCTATAAGGTCGAGTGGATAGGTGAATAAACTCCACAGATTCAGAATCTTGACTCAATGACAGAATATCTGTACTCCGTCTATACGCGCGACAAGACAGGATGATACCTATTGGCATCTCTTCAGGCATAGAATAGTGAATGGATCTCTCGGGCAAGCATTATGACCATCGACCGCAAGACCCGCTTCTTTGATCAACCTCAGAGTCCACTTTTTTTCAAAGAGCTCACTCTGGAAGCAGACACACATCTGAGCAGCTATATAGACCTGCTGCTGGACGCCATTTGTGTGGTGGATAAAGCGGGTAAGTTTGTCTACGTCAGTGGGGGAGGCGAACGGATCTTTGGCTACGCCAGTGAAGAGATGATTGGCAAGTACATGATTGACCTGGTATTACCTGAAGATCGAGACATAACCCTGCAAACGGCCCGGGACATCATGTCCGGGAAGCATGAACCCCATTTTGAAAACCGCTATGTACGAAAGGATGGCCAGATCGTTCATATCATGTGGTCGGCGCGCTGGTCCGATTCTGATCAGCTGCGTATTGCCGTGGCCAGGGATATCACCAAGCGCAAACGCATTGAGGCCAGACAGGCCGCTCTGTTTGCCATTTCAGAAGCAGCACACGCAGCGGAGGACCTGCCAACCCTGTTTGAACGGCTTCATCAAATTATTGAAAACCTGCTACCGGCTGCCAGCTTTTCGATCGCGCTCTACGATGATATTAAAAAAGACGTGTGTTTCCCCTACCACGCAGACAATCAGGTATCACCTTCGATAATCGATTCAACGGCCCACTGCGTAGAGGTCATCCGCACCGGCAAAACACTGCTGCTCTTGCCGAAGGATATCAATGAGCTGCGGGGGCTGGCAGACACCTCATCCAGCTGGCTGGGAGTCCCTCTGAAGTCACAGCGGGGAACCATTGGTGCGATGGCCGTTTTGAGCCACCCGGATAACCCGCACTACTCAGATGAAGACCGGGAACTACTGCAATTTGTCTCCACGCAAGCCGCTGCCGCCATTGAGCGGAAACAGTTGCTGGATCACCTGCAGCATATGGCGCTCTTCGATCAGCTTACCGATCTGCCCAATCGGGCTCTGTTCGGGGATCGCATCCAGTCCGCCCTCAGCAGAGCCCGTCGCGATGGGCTTCGGCTCTCCGTGCTCTACCTTGATCTGAATAAATTCAAGTTCATCAATGACAACTATGGCCATCCGGTGGGCGACCTTTTGTTAAAAGAGGTCGCACAGCGTCTTGAGGACTGTGTCAGGGCATCCGATACGGTATCGCGCTTTGGCGGCGATGAATTTGTGATTTTGCTCGAAAACATCGACTCCCCGGCAAACACTGCCGCCGTCGTGAATAAAATTCACCAGGCATTAAACCAGCCGTTTGTGCTGGGAAATCATAACATCGGCATACTCCCGAGCATTGGCGTGGCTCAGTTCCCGGACGATGGCGACGATGAGACTCAACTGCTACGCCACGCCGACCATGCCATGTACCGGACCAAGAAAAGTATCCCCTGAGCTGCCCATCAAGCAATAACGGGATAATCGTCACCGCAGGCATTTTTGTCTACTTGCCACAACGCGGAAAATATCCAGAATGTCGGGCTGTACCATTTGCGGCTATTATCACTTAACCTAACCATTGCCTTGACTAAATAGGTAAAACGCTCGATCGGAAAAGTCTGGCACCGAAGAACAGCGCATCGCACTCTCGCCTAAAAGACCTGTCGGAAAAGGGATCCCAAAAATGCTGGGAAGTGTTTTTCTGGAAATTGGAGTCATATTGGGCCTGGCGGCAATTGGGGGCTTTATTGCCCAGTTTTTGCGCCAACCTCTGATTGTCGCTTTTATTGCAATCGGCATTCTGGTGGGGCCCTCCGGGTTCGGCATGGTTTCCCACAGCAGCGAGATCGAACTATTTGCCCGGCTGGGTATCGCGCTGTTGCTGTTCGTTGTCGGGCTGAAGCTGGATCTGCACATTATCCGAACGGTGGGCCCGGTCGCCCTGGCATCCGGGCTCGGACAGGTGCTCTTTACCTCGGTCGTGGGCTACCTGATCGCTCTGCTCATGGGTATGTCGCCAGTCATCGCGCTTTACGTCGCTGTAGCACTGACTTTCTCCAGCACGATTATTATTGTCAAGCTACTGTCCGACAAACGGGAAGTCGACTCCCTGCATGGCCGAATCGCCGTGGGCTTTCTGATTGTTCAGGACATTGTGGTGGTACTGGTGATGATCGGTCTGACCGCGTTTGGCCAAGCTGAAGAAGGCATCAATATCGGCCGAGAAGCACTGGTGATTCTGCTCAAGGGCGCCCTGATGTTGATCGGGGTGGCACTGTTAATGCGTTATGTGTTGCCCCGGTTACTGCAGCGTATGGCGCATTCATCTGAATTGTTGATGTTATTTGCCATTGCCTGGGCCGTTCTCGGCGCATCGATTGGTGACCTGCTGGGTTTCAGCAAGGAGGTGGGGGCCTTTTTGGCAGGTATTTCCATCGCTTCGACAGCCTATCGTGAACAGGTCGCCGCCAGACTGGTGAGTTTGCGCGATTTCCTGTTGTTATTCTTTTTTATCGAACTGGGCGCGTCACTGGATATCCTTAATCTGGGCGGCCAGCTGGGGACAGCAATGATCTTCTCGTTGTTTGTACTGGTCGGCAATCCGCTGATCGTCATGGCGATCATGGGGTATATGGGCTACCGTAAACGCACCGGTTTTCTGGCAGGACTGACAGTGGCACAGATCAGTGAATTCTCCCTGATCCTGGCCGCCCTCGGCCTCAGCCTCGGTCACTTGGGACAGGATACCGTAGGACTTATCACCCTGGTGGGCCTGATTACCATCAGCGTTTCCACCTACATGATTCTTTATTCCCACCCGCTTTATGCCCTGCTCGCTCCCTGGCTGAGCATTTTTGAGCGCAAAGTGGCCTACCGGGAACAGAGCACCACTGCTGGCGACGAAGAAAAGGTCGATATTCTGCTGATTGGTCTGGGTCGTTTCGGTGCCTCCGTCGCCACCAACCTGCGCCAGCGGGGTTGTCGTCTGCTGGCAGTGGATTTCGACCCACAAGCCGTCCAGTACCACACCCGCGACGGCTACGCAGTACGCTATGGTGATGCCGAAGACCCCGAATTCATCGCCTCACTCCCCCTGTCCCGGGCAACTTGGGTAGTCAGTACCGTCCGCGACCGAGCCATCAACCGGATGATATTGCATGGACTCAAGGAACAGGGCTATAAAGGGAAGGTGGCTATTTCAGCCGCTGGCAGCTACGACGCCAGGTTTTTTGAGCAAGTGGGTGTGGACATGGTACTGGTCCCCTATACCGATGCCGCCAGGGAAGCAGCAGCGCAATTGTTCCCACAAAAAAAGGCCGACAACCCGCAGGCCTGACAGGAGATTGAGATGAGCCAGTTCAAGCGTATCCTCTACGTATCGGAGCCCGCTGTTAGCCAGGAACTGGCCTTTGCTCGTGCAGTATCAATGGCCATCAAAAACCAGGCCAAGTTAACTGTGATTGATGTAATGTCACCGCTACTTATCAGCATGCACCTGCCCCCTGAGGCACCGAGTTCAGCCGAGCTGAAGGCAAATCTGGTTGCAGAACGCTACAACGTGCTGCAATCACTGACAGAACCCTACTCCAAGGATAACCAGATCACCCTGACCGTGGTTGAAGGCAAGTGCTTCCTGGAGGTCATCCGCACCGTTCTGAGAGACGGTCATGATCTGGTCATCAAGCCGGCAGAAAATCCGGATTTCATAGAGCGGCTATTCGGCAGTGACGATATGCACCTGTTGCGCAAATGTCCTTGCCCGGTATGGCTGATAAAGGCAGATGAGCCACAGGACTATCGCTGCATTATGGCCGCCCTGGATTTTGATCCGGAGGAACCGGCGTCGGCAGAACAGGGCCCAAACCCACAGATTGTCGAGTTTGCCACCTCACTCGCCATCGCGGATTTTGCCGACCTGCATTTTGTGCACGCCTGGGATGCACCCGGAGAAATGTTGTTTCGGGTATGGAGCGACAACCCGGAAAAGAGCAGTCTCAATTACACTGAGGGTGAAAGGGCGCGACACCAGTCGATTATCGACACACTGGACCGCAAAATACATGCGCGGGTTGGCGATGAAGCCTACAACTACCTCTCACCGCAGTTTCATTTGCGCCAAGGGCCTGCATCGAGGGTAATACCTGATATGGCAACACAATTGAAAGCAGATCTTGTGGTAATGGGGACATTGGGGCGCACAGGAATATCGGGATTGATCATTGGCAATACGGCTGAGGCCATTCTCGACCAGCTGACCTGTTCCGTACTAGCCATTAAGCCGCCGGGGTTTGTTTCACCAGTGACCGTCACAGAGTAGGCCAAGCGGATTAATCTTGTCAGCTTCAGTCATTTGAGTGAAAAAACAGGGATCTATTACCTGCCTAAAACCGAGAAAATGGAGCATTGTGTCATCATCTCTGAAATCACCGGAGCGCGAGCAGTCTTCCGAAGAGGAAATTGCCAACAGCCTGAGCCATGGCGCAGGACTCTTGGCGGCTCTTGTTGCCACACCCCCTCTGTTAATCCGTGCATCCCAACAGGACAACACCGGGTTCATGATCGGCTCGGCGGTCTTTGCCCTGACGATGATACTGCTCTATCTTGCATCCATGCTCTATCACGGCCTTCCCAAGGGGCACAGAAAGAAACAGTTTCAGGTAATAGAACATTCGGCCATTTTTCTACTGATCGCCGGTACCTACACCCCCTTTACCCTAGGAGCGCTGCGAGGTGCATGGGGCTGGTCTCTATTGGCGGCGATCTGGTGTCTGGCAGCCGCAGGCGTCATACTCAAGGCCAGCAACAGGCTTAATCATCCGGTCTTTTCCACCGGCCTTTATATTTTAATGGGCTGGCTGATTGTGATTGCAGCCAACCCTTTGTGGCTTCACTTGCCGACACCGGGCTTGGTCTGGCTCGCTTCCGGCGGCTTGGCCTATACCGTGGGGGTGGCATTTTTCACCACCGACAGCTATTTACGATACGGCCACTTTATCTGGCACTTGTTTGTCATGGCGGGGACTACTTGCCACTATATTGCCATTTTCAACTACGCGGCCTGACAGGTCTCGTTCATAAGACTGTTTTGATACTGGACATTGCCTTATGTGGTTACGAACTACTTGCAGCATGAGCTTCGAAATCGACGTTCCGACACCCTTCATTTTCATGCTCAGGCCACGCAGTGGCGGACAACAAAGGGTGGCCCGCGAGGAATACACGCTCACACCAGATTGCCCAATGGAGGAATTTACTGATAATTTCGGTAACCTCTGCCAGCGACTACTGGGCCAACCCGGCCCCTTTTCCATCACCACCTCTGCCGATGTAAAGACTGTGGATACCATTGAACAGGCCCCGGGCGCGCCTTTTATCGAAGTACAGTATCTGCCGGACTCCATGCTCTGCTATCTGCTTCCCAGCCGCTACTGCGAATCGGATCGCTTTGTCCAGATGGCCAACGAAATTACCGCCGACCAACAACCGGGCTACGATCAGGTCAGCGCCATTCAATGCTGGTTGCGTGAGCGCATTCGCTATGAGCCTATGCTCGGCAATGATCAACTCTCTGCGGCAGAAGTGAATATGCGCCAGTGGGGCGTTTGTCGTGATTTTGCCCATCTGGGAATTGCCCTATGCCGGAGTCTCAGCATTCCCGCCAGAATGGTCGTCGGCTACCTCTACGAGCTTGACCCTATCGATATGCATGCCTGGTTTGAGGCCTATGTGGGTGGCCAGTGGTACACCTTTGATGCGACACAACCAACACTGCGGGGTGGTTATGTGGCAATCGGCTATGGCCGGGACGCCGCCGATGTGGCTATTTACAACCAGTTTGGTCCGGCTGTCTCGCCAATCACACAACGGGTAAGTGTGGTGCGGATAGACAGCACCAGCGATTAATCCTGAGGAGCAACCAACACCATGTATCTGGAATTCTGGTTTGACTTTGGCAGCACCTATTCCTACCCCGCCGCCATGCGTATCGAGGCCCTTGCGGAGGAGAGAAGCATCCCGGTACGGTGGCGCCCGTTCGTGCTCGGAGCCATTTTCAAGCAACAGGGCTGGAACGACTCGCCATTCAACATCTACCCCGACAAAGGGCGCTACATGTGGCGTGATATGACGCGAATCACCAGCCAGCTAGGTCTGCCCTGGCAAGAACCCTCTCAATTTCCGCGCAACGGCTTGCTGGCGGCACGGGCAGTCTGTACTGCACCGGATGCCCAGTGGGTACCGCAGTTCTGTCGGGAGGTATTTCGCGCAAACTTTGAACGCGACGAGGATATCGCCTCACCTGAGGTCATCGACCAATGCCTGACCGCCAGTGGCACAGTTGGACAAACTGTACTGGAAGAAGCCGGTTCTGCAGAAACCAAAGGTCGTCTTCATCAGCAGACCCGGATGGCCACCGAACAACATATCTTCGGCGCACCCTCGTTTCTGGTGGGCAGGGAGCTGTTCTGGGGCAATGAACGGCTGGAAACAGCGCTGGATTTCGCCGCCGGCGCTATCGCCTTTCCCGCTTATGAGCAAACACCCAGAGCCAATACCTGAACTGCATGCCCATGCATGCCAATAGTTGATAGCCAGGAGGGTATCGCCCTATGATCGGGTAAGACGTTTCCGGGACCACTTATGCACAAGTCACTCTTTTTTTTCGCAGCTGGCTGCCTCGGCGCACTGGCCAACAGCCTCTCCGTCTGGATTTTTGGCGATCTCGGTATATCGCAAGCACTCGGAGTCGCTATTGCCCCGGGCCTGTCCCCACAATGGCTCTACCCAAGGATCGTCTGGGGCGGACTGTGGGGACTGCTGTTTTTGCTGCCGATATGGCAATCGAGATTGGTCTGGAAAGGGATAGTGCTGAGCCTGTTTCCCACTGCAATGCAGCTGTTCATTGTATTTCCCCTGCAGGCACAGAAGGGTATAGCCGGTCTGGAACTGGGACTGCTGACACCGCTGCTGGTAATATTTTTTAACGGGATCTGGGGTATCTGTACCGCGCTGGCAATCAAACTGGCAAGATAAACAGAGTTTACAGGCGTACTGTAAACCCATTAATAAACTTCCCCACTATTTCGCATACAGACACGATTGCAGGCTTTGACTATCCTTAGGCTAGTGATCAAGCAATCGAAACAGGAGCGAGTATGTCCAAGTATCAGTCCACAACCTCGTCGGTTATTGGCGACGACACCTACATCTTTTACGACTTTAAGGGTGTGTCAGACAAATACGATATTACCCGACTCCCCTATTCACTGAAGATCCTGCTGGAAAATCTACTCCGTCATGCCAATGAGGATTTTGTTCAGGACAGGGATATTGAAGCGGTTGCCGGCTGGGATCCGCAGGCAACCCCGAGGGAGGAAATCAATTTTGTGCCAGCGAGGGTTCTGTTGCAGGATTTCACCGGTGTTCCGGCAGTCGTTGACCTGGCAGCCATGCGCGACGCCATGCGCGAACTGGGGGGCTCACCGGACCGGATCAATCCACTCTCCGCAGTGGATCTGGTCATTGACCATTCCGTCATGGTGGATTTTTACGGTCACGAGGACTCGCTCAAAAAGAATACCGCCCTTGAAGTCACCCGCAATCGGGAGCGCTACCAGTTCCTGCGCTGGGGACAAAAAGCCTTTGAAAACTTCAAGGTTGTCCCTCCCGGCACGGGCATTTGCCATCAGGTAAACCTGGAATATCTAGCTCAGGCAGTCTACTCAAAGACCGTTGACGGCAAGCTAGTGGCGTATCCCGATACGCTGGTAGGTACCGATTCACACACTACCATGATCAACGGCCTGGGGGTTCTGGGCTGGGGAGTGGGTGGCATCGAGGCGGAAGCCGCCATGCTGGGACAGCCCATCAGCATGCTGTTGCCCCAGGTTGTGGGTTTTAAATTGACCGGCAAGTTACCCGAGGGCGCCACCGCCACCGATTTGGTACTAACTGTGACCGAGCAGCTGCGCAAACACGGGGTGGTATCAAAATTTGTCGAATTCTTTGGCCCGGGGCTGGAAAGCCTGTCACTCGCAGATCGTGCCACTATCGGCAATATGACACCGGAATACGGCGCGACCTGCGCTATTTTCCCTATCGACCGGGAAACCATTAACTATCTCAAGCTCACCGGGCGCAGTGAACAACAACTAGCCTTGGTAGAAACCTACACCAAAACTGTCGGGATATGGCATGACGAAAATACCCCGGACGCAGAGTACAGCTCGTTGCTGGAGCTCAATCTGGCCGATGTCGTACCTAGCCTCGCGGGACCAAAGCGCCCCCAGGACCGTGTCCCTCTCTCGGCTATGGCCGACCACTATCGCGAGCTGCTGGAAAATGCCACCGCCACACGCACTGACCAGATTCAGGCACGGAACATGGATGATGAAGGCGCGGCCATGGAAGAGCCAGTAGATACCGCTCACGAAATCACTTTCCAGAATCAAAATTTTCAGCTACATGATGGGGCAGTGGTCATTGCCGCCATTACCAGTTGCACAAACACCTCCAATCCGAGTGTCATGTTGGCAGCGGGCCTGCTCGCCCGGAAAGCGAGACAGCGGGGACTTACCGTAAAACCCTGGGTCAAAACCAGTCTGGCCCCCGGCTCGAAGGTAGTCACCGAATACCTGGAGAAGTCCGGCTTGCTGGAAGATCTCGAAGCAATGGGCTTCTATCTGGTGGGCTATGGCTGCACCACCTGTATCGGCAATTCAGGGCCACTGCCCGATGAAATAGCCGAATCCATCCGTGCCCGGAATCTCACGGTGGCGTCCGTGTTGTCTGGCAATCGCAATTTTGAAGGCCGTATTCATTCCGATGTAAAAACCAACTATCTGGCATCGCCCCCTCTGGTGGTGGCCTATGCGCTGGCCGGCAGTATGCTGCTGGATCTGAAAAACGAGCCCCTGGGCGAAGACGCGGAAGGTCGTGCCGTTTATCTGAAGGACATCTGGCCATCCTCAGAAGAAATCAAGGCGCTGGTTAATACTCATGTGGCAGCCGGACTGTTCCGGGAAAAATACGCAGATGTCTACAGTGGGGATGAGGAATGGCAGAACCTGCCGGTATCCGGTGGGGAGCTGTACAGCTGGCCGGAATCCACTTATGTCCGCAAACCGCCTTTTTTTGAAGGCATGACCACCGAGCCAGCGGCGATAAGGCCCATCGAACAGGCCCGTTGCCTGCTGAAGCTGGGAGACTCAATCACCACCGACCACATATCCCCGGCCGGCAGTATTGCCAAGGACAGCCCGGCGGGGCGCTATCTGGTCGAACAGGGTGTGGAGCCGAAGGATTTCAACTCCTATGGATCGCGGCGGGGCAACCACGAGGTGATGATGCGCGGTACCTTTGCCAATGTACGGTTGCGCAATCAGCTGGCTCCGGACACCGAGGGCGGATGGACCACTTACTTTCCCGATAATTCGTCGATCAGTGTGTACGACGCCGCCATGAAATACCGGCAAACCGAAACACCCCTGGTGGTGCTGGCTGGGCAGGAATACGGCACCGGTTCCTCCCGGGACTGGGCTGCGAAAGGTACCATTCTACTCGGTGTCCGGGCGGTGATTGCCAAAAGCTTCGAGCGCATTCATCGTTCAAATCTGGTGGGCATGGGGGTTTTGCCGCTACAGTTCAGTGATGGGGAAGATGCCGACTCGCTGGGTCTGGATGGCACCGAGCATTTCGATATTCCCGCTATTGATGCTGACCAACGCGAGTTATCTGTCACAGCAACCGGCGAGAGGGGAACCTGCACTTTCTCGGTCACGGTGCGCATCGACACCCCCAATGAATTCGACTACTTCAGAAATGGTGGCATTCTGCACTACGTACTGCGCAAGCTCACCGGTACACAGTGAACCTGTAGTAGGAACAAATCCCGTATTTCAGTTCGTGTCAGCGAGACGGGGGTAATCGGTGTACCCCCGCTCGTCGCCACCGTAAAAGCTGGCGGAGTCCCATTCATTCAGCTGGGCATGACGACGGAAACGCTCGGGGAGGTCGGGGTTGGCAATAAACGGACGGCCAAAGGAGACCAGATCACAACGGCCTGCCTTGATCCGTCGGCGCGCCTCATCGGCCGTGTATCCGCCATTGGCGATATAACAACCTTTATACCCAGCCCGGATAGCATCGATTACCTGCTCGGGCCGACCGTCGGCATGGTTGCCCTGAAAGGAATCCTCCACCACCTCAAGGTAGGACAGCCCGGTCTGGTTCAGCCGCTCGGCAAAGGTCCCATAGGTAGTCACTGGATCATCATCATACATATCATTAAAACTGCCGGTGGGACTGACCCGGATGCCGGAACAGTCGGCACCCCAGACAGAGAGAACAGCATCCACTACCATCATCGGAAAACGCAGCCGGTTTTCTAGAGAGCCGCCAAATTCATCCTCGCGCTGATTGCTGCCACTGCGCAAAAACTGGTCGATCAGATAGCCATTTGCCGCGTGGATCTGAACACCGTCGAATCCCGCCCGCCGAGCGTTCTCCGCACCGACCCGGTATTGATTGACGATGCCGGGAATCTCGTCTCTGTTCAACGCCCTGGGCTGGGGAATATCCACCATTCCCGAATCGGCACTGATAAAAGTCTGCGCCCCGCGGGGCTTGATTGCGGAAGGCGCCACGGGCTGTGCACCCTCCGCCTGTAGGGCGGGGTGAGAAATCCGGCCCACATGCCAAAGCTGCAGATGTATTCGGCCCCCTGCCTGATGTACCGCATCCGTGACCCTGCGCCAGCCAGCGATTTGCTCGTCCGTATAGATGCCGGGAGTAAAGGCATAACCTTTACCCTGCCGGGAGATCTGAGTTGCTTCACTGATAATCAGTCCCGCACCAGCCCGCTGCCGATAGTATTCAGCATTCATTTCACTGGGAGCATCACCCGGCTGGGTGGCTCTGGAACGGGTCAGCGGCGACATGACGATACGATTCGGCAACAACAGATTACCGAGCCTGAAAGATTCAAAAAGAATGTCTGCCTGCGTGCTCATGTTCCTCTCCTGTTTCTGTTGCAATGATCTATGGGTCAGGCACACGCCAGTTTCGCATCCAGTCTGCTGCCGCGCATACACTCTACAACATCAATGTGCATTCGATGGATTGACTATCCGACGACCCGTGACGGGCAATGGAAATATATGTTTTCCTGGAAAGAATTCCCCGACAATATCTGACAGTGCCGACAAATCCACCTGCTGTGGCCCATAATCAGTATCATATAACCATATTACAGCTTTGTCGGATCGCAGCACGACAAATAACCAAACCGATCTTTGCGGGAGTAAACCATGCAGCAACCGGTCAATCGCCAGGTAATCCTCAAATCAAGACCTTCCGACATTCCACAGGCGGAGAACTTTGCTGTTATCGAATCGGCGATACCCTCTCTGAATGACGGACAGATACTGGTTCGCAATGTATATCTCTCGGTGGAACCAGCGATGCGCGGCTGGGTCAGCGCAGTGGCCAATTATTCGGAACCGGTAGCGATAGATGGCGTAATGCGCAGCCTCACAGTGGGGCATGTGGTGGAATCGCGCCATCCCGATTTCCAGATTGGCGAGGTTGTCACAGGCATGTTTGGCTGGCAGGACTATGCGGCCGTCGAGGCAGCCGCCATTCAACGCAAGGTGCCCGATAACGGACTGCCGATCTCCACTGCGCTCGGTGTTTTGGGGATCAATGGATTAACCGCTTATTTTGGACTTTTTGATCTGAGCCAGCCGAACCCGGGTGACACCGTAGTTGTATCTACTGCCGCTGGCGCAGTGGGCTCCTGTGTTGGCCAACTGGCCAAACTGCATGGTTGCCGTACCGTTGGCATTACCGGCGGCCCCGAAAAGGTCGACCTTTGCCGAGAGACTTTTCAGTACGACGAAGCGATTGATTACCGGGCTGATGATTTCGAAGCGACACTCGCCCTGGCCTGTCCGGATGGAGTGGATATCTATTTCGATAACACCAGCGGTCCGATCAGCGATGCAGTGATGCGACACATCAATGTCGGCGCACGTATCACCCTGTGCGGCACCGCCTCAATCACTCGCTGGGATCCCATTCCGCAGGGACCAAGAGTACACCGGCAGCTGTTGGTCAACCGGGCAAGAATGCAGGGCTTTCTGGTATTCGATTATATGGATCGCTATGCTGAGGCGCTTGAAAAACTGACTCCTCTGGTTCGCAATGGTGAGCTTCGATATCGGGAAGCCATTCTCGAAGGCATTGATCAGGCACCGGACTCAATCGCCAGCCTTTACCGGGGCGACAATCTGGGCAAACGCTTGATCCGTATCGCACCTGACCGTATTTAACCGATGGCAAAACACAGGATGGCAACCCCTTAACCGGATTCTCTACTATCACAAGCCAGAGCACTTTATAGAAAAGTATGCCCGACCATGACGCCATCCTATCTCACTGACATCATCGCCCTGCTGGTGGCGGCTGTCATCGCTGTACCGCTGGCTCAGACACTGCGGCTCGGCGCTGTCCCGGGTTTTTTGATCGCCGGGCTGGCCGTGGGACCTTACGGCTTTGGTCTGATCAGTAATGTCGGCGACATCAGTCACCTGGCTGAAATCGGTGTGGTCTTTCTACTGTTTGTGATTGGTATTGAACTGAAACCTTCCCTACTCTGGCAGATGCGCCGCCTGGTATTTGGCCTGGGTTCCCTGCAGGTATTGTTGAGTGCGGTTCTGATCGGCAGTATTGCCTATTTTCTATTCGATATTTCCTCCCATGCGGCCATTTTGATTGGCCCGGCGCTGGCCCTGTCTTCCACGGCTTTTGTCATCCAGCTAATCGCTGACCAAAAGCTGATAAATTCAAGCTATGGTCGCTCCTCTATCGCCGTGCTGCTGATGCAGGATCTCGCCGTAGTCCCTTTACTGGCGCTGGTTCCCCTGCTCTCCGGGCCAGAGATCAAAATGGATGACGATATCTGGCTGACGCTGATCAAATCCGTTTCGATTGTCGCACTGGTAGTCTTTGTGGGACGCTATTTACTGCACCCACTCTTACACCGGGTGGCCATGTCCGGTAGCCGAGAAGTATTCACGGCTTCGGCCGTACTGATTGTGATGGGCACCGCGCTGGCCACTGAACATGCCGGCCTGTCCATGGCGATGGGTGCCTTTCTGGCGGGTATGCTGATCTCCGACTCATTTTACCGCCATCAGGTAATTGCCGAAATTGAGCCCTTTCGCGGCCTGTTGCTGGGTATGTTTTTCATGTCCATGGGGATGTCGCTGAATATAGGTCTACTGCTGGACAAACCGTTTCTCTCCCTTGGCCTGCTCGGTCTACTGTTGCTGGTAAAAATGCTAGTGCTGTTACCGATCTGTCTCCTGTTAGGGCTAAAAACCCGGGTCAGCCTGGCCGTCGCACTGATACTTGCCCAAAGTGGCGAATTTTCTCTGGTGCTTTTTTCTCTGGCAAATAAATCCGGCCTACTCGGCACAGCATTGTTTCAGCAACTTTTACTGGTGGTCTTGCTGAGCATGCTTGCGACCCCGTTACTGGCAAGGAAAGCGGAAAAACTGGCGAAATCCCAACACGGCGAACGACAAGAGCCAGAAACCATCGCTGAAGCACCTATAGTTCTGGCCGGCTTTGGCCGGGTTGGCTGCAATGTCGGTGAAATTCTCACCCGATCTGGCAAATCGTTTGTCGCGTTGGATGCAGATCCGGAAGTAGTTAAGCGGGAGCGAGCCAACGGCCACCCCGTCTATTTTGGCGACGTTCGAAAACCCGAAGTTCTTATATCCGCAGGCGCGACCAATGCCCAAGTCATCATCGTCACTATCAATGACTCGAAAGCCACAGAAGCGATTGTCGCTTCTCTGCGACGCACCTATCCCAAGAAACATATCTATGCCCGTGGTCTCGGCCTGCCCCAGTGCCAGTCCCTGAGTGACCTGGGTGCCAACGGGGTGGTTTCGGAAAACCTTGAAGCCAGTCTCGAATTGGCCAGAATGGCATTGGCAGATATGGGCGTATCAGATGCCATACTGCTGGATACGATCGATAGGTTTCGCCAGAGGTACCAGAGTCGGATCAAGCGCACCAAGCTCGATGAACCCTAAACCCGCGGGAAGCGGCCCTGAGTCCCAAAACCTAGTGGCAATCAAATAAATCTACCATTCCTGAAAAAAACCCTATATAGTGCGTAAAGCTTGAAAGTACGTCCTATATTTATGTGCACCATTTCGATGTCTCATCTTTAGAACTTCGGCCTGTTATTCATAATTACTAGCAATACTTCCAGCAAATACCGCCTCCTCAAAAAGGCAACAATTAATACTTTATTACCAATGAATAGATAGGAAACGAATATGTCTACAGTTACCGGCACCGTAAAATGGTTTAACGAATCAAAAGGTTTTGGATTTATCGAACGTGAATCCGGCCCCGATGTTTTTGCTCATTTCAGCGCCATTTCAAGTTCAGGCTTCAAAACCCTGATCGAAGGCCAGAAAGTGGAGTTTACTGTCACCCAGGGACAGAAAGGTCCCCAGGCTGAAAACATCGTAGTCGTCTCTTAATACAGAGACTCAGAGACTACCTGCTGACAACTGATAGTTGTCAGCCCGCTTCTTCCTGAAGAAGTGGACAGAAAAAGGGCAAGGTTTATACCTTGCCCTTTTTTATTAACGCTTTATCCTGAATATTGCGAGGGTAAAGCTACGACAAGGAGATAAAAAATGACAACCAAACTGAATTTTGAGGGCGTAACTCGCGTCAACTGGAAAGATGTTGATGCTGTCGAAGTCTGTCCCGGTATCTTTGAGCGGAAGCTCTGGGCCGGAGAAAACGGTAGCTGGGCAGCAGTTTATGAATTTCAGCCAGGTGCCAAATTTCCCGACATCGACAAGCATGAGAAAGGGCCTGAGCAAATCTATGTTATATCCGGTGTATTTGGTGGCGGCAAAGAAGACTACCGGGAGGGTGATTTTGTTCATCAGCCGAAGAATTCTTCTCACATTCCGCAATCGGAAACCGGCTGTACGCTACTGGTAATCTACCCTGAAGGTTGACCAGCCTCTTCACCGGGTTTATGGCAGTTGAGTAGAGCTGGAAGTAAAACTGCCGAACACCCTTCAGCCTATTACAGGGGCGGGATAAACGATGCATTTTACGCATTATCACCGCACCTGTTTTCGCGGTGGACGATCCATAATGTAACCGACATTATCAACCAACGCATACTGGAGCCCCTATGTCGCTGCTGCGCGTCCGCTACCAGACCATAGAGTTTGGTGAACTGGATATTCACATCCGAACCCTGCGCAGCAATCTGGAATACAGCGATCCGGACGGAGACGCTGAAGCGCTGGGCATCTCTTCAGCCAGCTGGCCACTTTTCGGTGTCGTCTGGGATTCGGCCAAAGCATTGGCGCACCACATGCTCCGTATGGATACGGACAGCAAACACATCCTTGAAGTAGGCTGTGGCATTGGCCTGGCAAGCCTGGTGCTCAACCATGGTGGCGCAGACATCACTGCCACGGACTACCATCCCCGGGCAGGGGAATTTCTCAATATCAATGTCCAGCTCAACCAGGGGCAACCCATTCCTTTTGTCCGAACGGGCTGGGCCGATGAGGATCTGCTACTGGGTAAATTCGACATGATTATCGGCAGTGATGTGTTGTACGAGCGTGAACACGTCGACCTGCTGGCAGCCTTTATCGATAAACACGCACGGCCCACCTGCGAAGTGATCATCGTAGATCCGGGCAGAGGCCACCACGCGCCATTCAGTAAAAAAATGATTGAGCTTGGCTACACTTCCAGCCAGCAGAAAATAGCCAACACCGACTACTTGCCAGAGACCTTCTCCTGTCAGGTGCTTCACTATTACCGGCAATGACTCCACTCCCGACTGAACCCTCAATCAGAGCCCCAGAGCCGAGAGACCGGGGTAATCCATTGGCCGAGCTCCCGGCGACCAGTTAAATTTTCTTTCAGCTTCAGTGATGGGTATATCGTTGATACTGGCATAACGGATTTTCATCAGGCCATTTTTGGCAAACTGCCAGTTTTCATTACCGTATGAGCGAAACCAGTTACCCTCCCTATCGCGCCATTCATAGGCAAATCGTACCGCGATTCTGTCATCACTAAAGGTCCATATTTCCTTGATCAACCGGTAGTCCAGCTCGCGTAACCACTTGTTTTCCAGAAATGTAACAATCTCACCGCGACCAGAGAGAAACACGGACCGATTGCGCCAGCGGGAATCCTCCGTATAAGCCAGCGACACCAATGCTGGGTCTTTGGTATTCCACGCATCCTCGGCCCTGCGCACCTTGAGCACGGCGTCCTCAAATGTAAACGGGGGCAACGGTGGCCTCAGTGGTTCATTCATGGCTTTCTCCTCGCAGCAACCAAAGTTGGCATCAGTCCCCGCACAATCCGGCAAGACATTACCAACTCTTGTAGGGTAGAAACTTGCCGTTCAGGGTCAGCAATACCCGGTCGCCCTTGGGGTCCTCAATCTTGTCGACTTCCATGGAAAAATCGATGGCGCTCATGATCCCGTCACCAAATTTTTCCTGAATAACCTCTTTCAGAGTATCCCCGTAGACCCCAACCACCTCATAAAGCCGGTAGATCAACGGGTCTGTCGGCACCGACTTGTCCCAGTTTTTTGTTGGATAGCTCGCCAGTGCAGTGGCAACTTCCGGACCCAGACCCAGGTAGTCGGCAATCGCTTTCGCCTTTTCCGGTGGGGCACTGTTCATGCCGAGACAGGCGGAGGTCAGCCACACCGTCGACATACCCAGATCATCGGCCATGGTCTCCCAGCTCAAACCCTTGGCCAGCTTGATACTGATAATGGTTTCAGTCATGGATACTTTGTTCATGGAAACTCCTTAACTTTTCATTAGATAGCAGCCTTCAGGCCTGCCGACTGTTCACTTTGTGGATGAATTTCAACAGAGGGGTCTATTTCCTGCGTGGCCCCGCCAACCTGCCCTGCAGAGCCCGACAATTGCCCGGAACGTTTCACCAGGAAATTCACCAGGTAATTGCGAATCTTGTAGTAGGCAGGATCCTCAATAATATTCGCGCGGTTGCGCGGGCGGGGTATATTGATCTTGACGGATTCGGCCACTCTGGCGTGGGGACCATTGGTCATCAACAGCACCCTGTCTGCCAGGAGTATGGCCTCGTCGACGTCGTGGGTAATCATGAAAACGGTCTGCTGGGTTTCACTCCATATTTTCAGCAGTTCATCCTGAATGACCCCCCGGGTCAACGCATCAAGCGCACCAAATGGCTCATCGAGCAGTAACAGCTTGGGACTAGTGGCAAAGGCGCGGGCAATACTGACACGCTGACACATGCCGCCGGACAATTCGGATGGCTTGCGATGAAGCGCCCCGGATAACCCGACCATTTCCAGGAAGTGACTGCTGTGGGCGTCCACTTTGGCTTTATTCCACTTCGGCCACCTCGCCTTGACCCCAAAACTGACATTCTGAAGAGCCGTTAGCCAGGGCAATAAGCTGTAATTCTGAAAGACCACACCGCGATCAAGGCTCGGTCCGGAAGCCTCCTTGTTGTCCATGATCATGGTGCCCGTGGTGGGGGTCTCCAGTCCCGCCATCACATTTAAAATGGTGGACTTTCCACAGCCTGAGTGACCGATAATGCAAACAAACTCCCCTTTGTCGATGCCGATGTTGGCACCTTCAAACACCACCAGATCCTGCTCTTTTGAAGGATAGACTTTGGAAAGCCCTTCGATACTGACGAAATGTCGACTCATGGGCTAATCCTCGTATTGCACCAGTTTCGTCACAGCTGCCAGGGTCATATCCAGCAACATACCGACGATACCAATCATCAAAATGGAAAAAATAACGCTGTTCAGATCCAGATTATTCCACTCGTTCCAGACGTAATAGCCGATACCGGTTCCACCCACCAACATTTCGGCAGCGACAATCACCAGCCAGGCGATACCAATGGAAATGCGCATTCCGGTGAGAATGGTGGGCGCTGCCGCCGGTAGAATCACCAGAAAGGCCGTTTTCAATGGGCTCAGCTCATGGGTACGGGCCACCTTGATCCAGTCGGTGCGGACATTGGCCACGCCAAAGGCGGTATTGATCAACATGGGCCAGATGGAACAGATAAAGATCACAAAAATGGCTGATCCCTCCGAGTCCCTGATGATGAATAGAGCCAGAGGCATCCAGGCCAGTGGCGAGATGGGACGCAGTACCTGGATAAAAGGATTGAGTGCCTTGTGCATCAGAGGCGACATGCCAATAACAAAACCGAGAGGTATTGCGATCAACGCCGCCGCCAGATAGCCAGTCAGCACCCGATAGAGGGAATAGGCCAACTGGATACCGATACCTTTGTCATTGGGACCGGCATCGTAGAAGGGGTCGCGCAGCTCATTCCAGGCATGGCTGAACACCTGGGACGGGGGTGGAACGCGGGCCTCCTGATCTGCTCCGCCCATCATCCGTTCATATTCCGACAACCCCGTACTGGCCGCAGGGGCCTGATTCATCGCCTCCCAGATGCCGAGCCCAACCAGTAACAGCAACAGCGAGAGCAGGGTTGCCTTAATATTCAGTGACGCCATGTCATACCCTCTTGATGGCAAAGCTGTTGATGTATTCCTCGGGCTCGTTGTAATCAAACGTCTTGCCCATAATGATGTGTTTCTTGTAGGTGGTCGCCGGTGGTGTATAACCCAGCTCCTCCATGACCTTACCGGTTTCCGATGCCACGTAGACCTGCTCGGCGATCTTCTTGTAATCCACATCACCACTGATATAACCCCAGCGTTTCATCTGGGTGAGAATCCATACCGCCATGGAGTGCCAGGGGAAGGGATCAAAATCAATGCGGTCGGGAACGTCGTAAATCTTCTCCTCCAACCCATCCACATAGCGACCCGTCAGAACCTGCCTGACCACCACCTCCGGCTGATTGAGATAGTTTTTCGGCGAGATGGCCCGGGCGATTTCTTCACGGTTTTCTGCTTTGGCAGAAAAATGGGTGGCATCCACAATGGCCCTGAACAGAGCTGCGTAGGTATTGGGCATCTCCGTGGCGAACTTCTGGCTACAGGCAAAGGCACAGCAGGGGTGGCCCTCCCAGATATCCTTGGTGAGAATATGCAGAAAACCGATCTTTTCGAAAACAGCACGCTGGTTGAATGGATCCGGCGACAGGTAACCATCCAGGTTGCCGGCCCGGAGGTTGGCCACCATTTCCGGCGGCGGCACGACCCGGATCTGAATATCCTGATCCGGATCCAGCCCATGCTCCGCCACGTAATAGCGCAGCAGGAAGTTGTGCATGGAGTAATCAAAGGGCACCCCAAATTTGAAGCCCTTCCACTGTTTCGGGTCGCGCTTATCCTTGTGCTTGTTGTGGAGCACGATGGCCTGACCGTTGATGTTTTCCACGGCCGGCATGATGTAAGGGGTCGCGGTTGATCCCGCCCCCATGGACATGGCCAGCGGCATAGGAGTCAGCATGTGAGAGGCATCGTATTCCCCATTCAGGGACATATCCCTGGCCACCGCCCAACCGGCTGTCTTGATCACGTCCACGTCGAGGCCATACTTTGCATAGAAACCCATTGGCTGCGCCATGATGATCGGCGTGGCACAGGTAATCGGCACAAAACCCACCTTCAGCTTGGTTTTCTCCAGTGGACCCATCGACTCCTTCACCGCCGCTTTCACTTTTTCCAGCGGGATCATGCTGCCGAGTACCGTGGCCAGGGTACCGCCGCCCATCAACCGGATAAAATTTCGACGACTGGTATCGTTGTGTCCAAAAACACCGCGCACAATCGCACTTTCCACTGCCCGGTCGAGCAAATCTTCAGAACTGTTGAAGGACACCCCCCCTGCTTCTGACGATTGTCTGTGGCCTTCGCCCTGTTCAGCCTGTTGCTCCAACAAGACCAGGCGCTGGTCGTCGGTAAGACCACCGGGATTGACAGACTCAGCCTGACATAACCTGCAGGAACAATCATTGGTGTGCGTGAGGCTGGTATCGGCATCAAACGGGTTACCTAAACTTTTCGTCGCCATGATGTATTTCCTCTTCGTTTTGTAGCTAACGCTGTGGCTGCGCACTGTGCTGGTGCGCTGAACCCTGAGAACCGCTCGTGGACGGGCAGCGGTGTACCATCAAATCTTGCTTGTTTGTATTGATAGCAACTGCTGCCCTACTACGTCGCAACTTTGGTGCCAACCGTGCTGAAGACTGTCAATTGTCTGATTTAAAAAGAAAAACAACTGACAACAAGCTGTTATACCAACCACGAAAAGTCGTAGTTCACGAAAAGTCGTAGACAAAAAAACGATTTTTCGTCGTTATTGGCCCGAAATTTGTTAGCTGTATTGATACCCCCCCAGGACCTAACGGTAGGGCCTATGCAGGACGAACGTTTTTTCTATTACTCCGCCACCGCACAACTGGTGATCGACCCGATTGAGGACCGGGTTCTGTTCGTCAACCAGGAGGCCTGCCGACTCTTGCACAGGGATGTTATTGAGATTCAGTCCGGCCGGGCCAGTCAGCTCTTCGCGCCCAACCTGCCAGCGCTGATCCTGTTCACCCAGGAACTGATCGAAAAAGGGCGGGGCTGGTGTGACCACCTCCTGGTGCAATCGGCCATCGGGGAAACCCGTCTGGAGGTCAATGGCCGCTGTTCTGATTCCGGCGGCCAACCTCAGCTCTTCCTCGGTTTGCAAAGGGCCGATGACCTGGAACTGTTGCGTGAGCGCTCCAGTGCCGAGCGACACTACCTGTCGGGTATCGGCCACTGGAACAGGGTATCCCAGGTGTTCCAGGAGTTTGAGCGAGAAAACCAGCTGCTACTGGATGCAGCCGGTGACGGGATCTACGGGGTTGAAGCCAATGGTATTACCACGTTCGTCAATCCTGCGGCGGAGCGGATTCTCGGCTACCGGGCAGAGGAATTGGCCGGCAGGAATATGCACAACATGGTGCACCACTCCCACGCGGATCACTCGCATTTCAATATGCAGGAATGTCCCATCTTTGAAGCGTTCCGGGACGGCACGGTTCACCGGGTAGAGGACGACACGTTCTGGACGAAGTCCGGCAAACCCATCGACGTGGAATACACCAGCACACCGGTCAGGGACAACGGCTTTATTGTCGGCGCGGTGGTGATTTTTCGCGATATATCCCAGAAAAAAACCGACCGCAAACGGCTCCTGGAAGCACTGGCAGAAGTCGAAAAACTGAAAAACCAACTGGAACTGGAAAACGCCTATTTACAGGAAGAAATCAACTCTGAATTCAATCACCACCAGATCATTGGTAAAAGTGGTGCCGTGCAGCATATCCTGCAGAAAATTGAACTGGTGGCGCCGACAGATTCTACTGTGCTTATCAGTGGTGAGTCCGGCACCGGAAAGGAACTGATTGCCAGGGCAATCCACGAAATGAGCCACCGTTCCAATCGCTCACTGATCCGGGTCAACTGCGCAGCCATTCCAGCGGACCTGTTCGAAAGCGAATTTTTCGGTCACACCAGGGGCGCTTTCACCGGCGCCACCAACGATCGACCCGGCCGGTTTGAGCTGGCTAACGGCGGCACACTATTCCTCGACGAGGTCGGCGAAATACCCCTGCACCTCCAGGGCAAGCTGCTGCGGGTTTTACAGGAGCAGCAGTTTGAGCGCGTTGGCGAATCGAAAACCCGTCGTGTAGATGTTCGTATCATCACCGCCACCAACCGCAATCTCAAGGAACAGGTGCAGCGGGGCCAGTTTCGTGAAGACCTTTATTTCCGACTCAATGTTTTCCCGATTGAATCGGTACCACTGCGCGAGAGGAGAGAGGATATCCCTCTGCTGACCCAACATTTTTTGAAAAAAAGCTGCACCAGAACCAACAAGCAGGGCCTGAAAATTTCACTCAGTGAGCTGGAAAAACTAAAGGACTACCACTGGCCGGGAAATATCCGCGAACTGGAAAACGTAATTGAACGCCAGGTCATACTCGCCCAGGGACCGACATTGAGATTCAGTGATCTGTTGACCAGAGATCAACAAAACGTTGCCCGGGTTGAACCGGACAGTAGTGTTCTGACCGCTTCCGACCTTAAACAACAGGAACGCCGCAATCTGCTAATGGCGCTGGAAAAATGCCATGGCAAGGTCTTTGGCCATGACGGGGCGGCCCAGCTATTGGATATCAAACCCACCACACTGGCATCGAGGATCAAGAAATATCAAATTGACACCAGGCTTTTTAAACAGGGTTCCACCAAACATTAACACCGATTTAACAGGCCTACCCCCACAGGGTCCATGCTTTTAAAACTCCTTTTCCGGGAACCACCCCTGCATTGTGCACTGACGGGTTATACGAAAGACATGGCCCAGAGATTCCTACCCCACCAGCGCTAAAGAAATATGCTCTGCACTCGCTTGAACAGCACAGCAAAATCAATAACCATAGGAGCGCCTGATATCCACAAACAGGGCAATGAGAGAAGGAACCACAATGAATAATCGAATGAAAGAAGCGGCGGACAGCGTATTGACGAATACGGTCGCAGAGTCCGGTGGGGCACCGGGCGTTGTAGCCATGGTCACCGACAAAAGGGCCAATTTCTACGAAGGGACTGCCGGGGTGAGAGAAATGGGCAAAACAAAGCCTATTGCCACCGATTCCGTGTTCGCCATTTTTTCCTGCACCAAGGCCCTGACCGGCACTACCTTGATGCAGCTGGTCGAAGAAGGTTTAGTAAGTCTGGATGATCCCGCCAGGGACTATGTACCCGACATTGCAGAGATTCAGGTACTCGACGGTTTTGACAGCAACGGCCAGCCGAAGCTGAGGGCACCGAAATCAGATATCACGATCAATCAACTGATGCTGCATACCGCCGGTTTTGGTTATGAGTTCTTTAGCCACGATGACCTGGCATTCCGCACAGCAAGGGAAACAGCTTCAGTGGTATCCAGCACCTATGACGGCATCAAATCCGTACTGCTGCACGACCCGGGAGAATGCTGGATGTATGGTGTCAACCTCGATTGGGTGGGCAAGATTGTCGAAGCAGTGCGAGGCAAACGCCTGGGCGAAGTCATGCAGGAACGCATCTTTAACCCATTGGGCATGACAGACAGCGCCTTCACCCTGACCCCCGCCATGCGATCACGACTGGCCAGCCTGCACACCCGCGCCGAAGATGGCCAGCTGGCACCCTGGGATCTGGTTCTCCCGCAACCACCGGAAATGGATATGGGTGGGCACGGGTTGTACGGCACCGTACCGGATTACATGAAATTTATCCGGATGATACTGAATGATGGCGCGGGGCCAGATGGCCGTGTACTGAACAAAGAAACCGTAGAAAAGATGTCCAGAAATGGGCTGGTGGGTTTACAGAGTGGCGGCTGGACAACCTCGATGCCGGCGCTTTCCAACAGTGGCGAGTTCTTTCCGGGGCTGAAAAAATCCTGGGGTTATACCTTCCAGATCAACGATGAACCAACGCCCTCTGGCCGGCCCGCCGGGCAAATAATGTGGGCGGGACTGGCGAATCTGTTCTACTGGATTGACCGACAGAATGGGATCGGGGGCATGTGGGCCTCACAAATATTACCGTTTAAGGATATCTCTTCCTACCCCGGTTTTGTTGACTTCGAATCATCTATTTACCGTTACCTGAAATAAAAAAACCGCACCCGAGAATCTCGGGTGCGGTTCTGTTGACCTGCTTGTCTAGCGTGAGGCAGCGCGTCTCGGTCGCGGCGCACCCTGGGTGGGTTTTGCCCCAGCCGATCTGCGACGATCACCTGTGGCGTTGCCACCATTGCGACTGCCAGTGCTGCGGGCATGTTGGGGCTTGCTGCCCGGTCGACGGGCGCCTGCTGAAGCGCCGGGACGACCACCACCGCCACTGCGGCGACCATTCTGGATAGGCTCCGGACGAATGGAGAGATCCGGCTCAAAACCTTTGATATTTCCCCTGGGAACCTCGCGTTTAAGCACTCGCTCAATATCGCGCAACAACTTGTGCTCGTCCACACATACCAGCGAAACAGCCTCGCCCTCATTACCGGCGCGACCGGTACGACCGATACGATGCACATAATCCTCCGGCACATTGGGTAATTCGAAATTCACCACGTGCGGCAACTGATCAATATCCAGTCCTCGGGCGGCAATATCCGTCGCCACCAGCACCCGTACCGAGCCTTTTTTGAAATCCGCCAGGGCTTTCGTCCGGGCACCCTGGCTTTTGTTGCCGTGAATCGCTGCCGCCCGCAAGCCATCCTCAGTCAACTGATCAGCGAGCCGGTTGGCACCGTGTTTGGTTCGGGTAAAGACCAGCACCTGCTGCCAGTTGCCGTCACCAATCAGGTAAGACAGCAGCTCGCGTTTACGGCCCTTGTCCACCAGATGAACGGTCTGGGCCACCTGTTCAGAAGCCGTATTGCGGCGAGCCACCTCGATCAGCACGGGCGCATTGAGCAAACCGTCAGCCAGGCGTTTAATCTCATCGGAAAAAGTAGCGGAAAACAACAGATTCTGACGCTGCTTTGGCAACAGGGCCAAAACCTTGCGGATATCATGGATAAAACCCATGTCGAGCATGCGATCTGCTTCGTCCAGCACCAGAATTTCCACCTGTGACAGATCGAGAGTGCGCTGATTCACGTGATCCAGTAACCGGCCCGGGGTGGCAATCAGAATATCCACACCCCTGCGCAACATTGAAATCTGTGGGTTGATATTGACTCCACCAAAAATCACACCGGATTTCAGCGGCAGATGCTTACCGTAGGTGACAACACTCTCCGCTACCTGCGCAGCCAACTCCCGGGTGGGGGTTAACACCAGAGCGCGAACGGGGCGACGGTTGTTATCAGTGGGTTTATTACTGCTGAGGCGATGCAGCAGTGGCAGGGTAAAGCCGGCCGTTTTGCCGGTGCCGGTTTGAGCGCCCGCCAGGACATCAAGACCCTGGAGAATAATAGGGATGGCTTTCGCCTGAATGGGGGTGGGGTTGCTGTAGCCCTGATCAGACACAGCACGAAGCAATTCGGCCGAAAGGCCGAGGTCATTAAATGACATATAGATTTTAACTCCGGAACCGGCCTAGCCATGCATAGAGCACAGTAACGGTCTTAGGCTGGCAACAATTAATTAAGGGGGGTGTCAGGGAAAAACCGAAAGGAAAGTACCGAGGACACAACAGGTACCGACCGATGGATACCATGCGGGGGGCACTATAACAGCACCCCCCAGACAAGTCGATCAACTTATTTAAATAATCGTTCTTACAGCGCGATTATCCTCTCGACAGGACAGACCGCACCGGCGGCTCAGTTTTTGTCCAGCAGGCCCTTGAAGCCGCCCAGTTTGTCCTCTACCTGTTTCTTGATCTGATCACCCGCTTCTTTAAGTGCGCCGGAATTGGCTGCCGCATTGGCGGCGTTTTTATTGATCGCCACCATCACCTGGCTAACGACCTCTGCAGCGGTGGCACCGTTGGACCTTTCACCAATACCGGTCAGCTGTATGTCCGGCAAGGTCAACTCAATGGGTTTTATGTCCAACAACTGGTTCACATAGCGCATTTTTGCACCGGTTATCTTCAGATCGCGGATAATAAGTTTTTTGGCTGCGCCCTCACCGGATTCATCAGCAGAAGAGGTCGAATCACTTCCACCAGCAGCATTGCTGACATTTTTCTGTAGTTGACTGAGGTTCGTGCCACCCTTCCCCGACTCGTAAGTAATTTCAGGGGCAACAATACGGATGCTGTTGATAACAACGGTATCGGTGGTGATGGACCCCGGTTCAATAGAGAGGAATATTTCCCCCAGAGAAAATGCATCAGCGCTGCTAAAGCCAGCGGGATTGCCCACCACCAGCCCCTGCAGGCTTCCCTCACCAGTTTTCAGGGAAAGGTCGACATCTGCCAGCGTGACATCGGACTGGGTCAGCCTCGGGCCGACAGTTTCAACCGCCATTTTGATACCGCGATCAAGATTCAGCACCCCGATCACCAATAAAACGATCAGTACTACCACCAGACCAGCTACAATCTTCAACAGAGTTTTCATTATTTTTTTCCTTTGACCAGGGGCCTACTCGCGTCTTTTAAAAATAAACGTGCTCGGTTTAAATTAAAAGTGTACAGCAATCTGATCGAATGCCAAAAATCCGGAAACCCTTATGACAAAAGCTCCCAGAATCGGCCCGACCTATCTGCTTCAGGGCATGCGACTACTCCACCACCGGCAACTGCGCTGGCTTGTGTTATGGCCGCTGTTGATCAATGCTTTTCTGTTTGTCGGTCTCACCTGGCTGGCGATTGATCAGTTCGGGCAATTACTGACCTGGCTGACCAGTAAAATTCCAGCCTGGCTGGAATTTATTACCTGGATCTTCTGGATACTGTTCGGTGGATTCTTATTGCTGGTATACGGCTACACGTTCGCCATTCTCGGGAATCTGCTGGCCTCACCATTTTACGGGCCACTGTCGGAACGGGCGGAGCAGGTGATCACCGGCCATATTCAGTCAACACCGACCTCAATGAAGCAGCTACTGGCAATGGCGGGCAGTGCCATGAAGCGGGAACTGTTCAAAATGGGGTATTTTCTGCCGAGAATTGTCGGCATCTTTGTGCTGACACTAACCTTGTCATTTATCCCGGTACTGAATCTGGTGGGGCCGGCAATTGCTTTTCTGTGGGGGGGCTGGTCGCTGGCATTGCAATACCTGGACTATCCTTCGGACAATCATGGACAGTCCTTTGATGAGCTGCGCCAGGTGCTGAAAAAACAGCGCCTGCAATCACTGAGTTTTGGTGGCACGGTGCTGATTGCCACCACCGTACCGCTGTTGAATCTTTTTATCATGCCCGCCTCAGTGATCGGCGCCACCAGCTTCTGGCTGGACCACCTGGCCAGCGACCCGCAACGGCTGGGGCACAGCGATAAAAACGGCTCAATCTTGACCGAGTAATTCGGGGCCCGGCTGTTCACAGTGCAGCTCTCTACCCAGCAACTTCTGAATAGGTTCCAGCAAAAAGGCATCATCCTCACAGGCAAAGCTGATGGAGGTTCCGAATTTTCCGGCGCGACCGGTACGGCCGATCCGGTGCACATAATCCTCAGGTTCTTCCGGCAGAGTAAAATTGATGACGTGGCTGACACCGTCGATGTGAATACCGCGGCCCGCCACGTCCGTGGCAACCAGCACCTTGAGCTCACCGGACTTGAAGTCGTCCAGGGTTTTCACCCGCTTTCCCTGTGGCACATCGCCCGACAGCAGGCCGACACTAAAGCCTTTCGCTCTCAGTTTTTCCTGTAACCGCCGGCACTGGTCACGACGGTTGGCAAAGACGATCACGCTTTCCACCGCTTCCTGTTGCATGATGCCGTCCAGGAGGCGAAATTTTTCTTTTGCCGAAACAATAAAGACTTTTTGATCAACACTGTCAGTCGCCACATTCTCCGGCTCAATCTCGATACTCACCGGACTCACTGTCCACTGCTCGGCGAGATTCAGCACCTCCGGGGTAAAAGTGGCAGAGAAGAATAACGTCTGCCGGTTTTCACGGGGAGGCGTAAGTCTGACGATACGGCGCACCTGGGGAATAAAGCCCATGTCCAGCATGCGGTCAGCTTCATCGAGCACCAGTACTTCAACCCTGTCCAGATAGACATCACGGCTTCCTGCAAAGTCCAGCAGACGTCCCGGCGTAGCCACAAGGATGTCGCAAACATTCTCAAGTAAATGACGCTTTTGCTTGTCGTAATCCATACCGCCCACCAGGGTATGCACATGCAGGTCCGTGTATTTGCAGAGATCCTTGGCATCCTGTGCGATCTGCATGACCAGCTCGCGGGTAGGGGCAATAATCAGCGAGCGGGCTTCACCGGCAAAACGCTCATCATCGATCGAGTGATTCAGCAATTCGGTAATAATAGTCACCAGAAAAGCGGCTGTTTTACCGGTACCGGTCTGGGCTTTACCCACTACATCGTGGGCCCTGAGGGTAAACGGCAACGAGCGGGCCTGAATCGGTGAGCAGTATCGAAAACCCAGGTCAGCGATGCCATGCATCAGCGTTTCCGGTAAATCCAGATCGTGGAAACGCAGTTTTCCCTTTTCCTCTGGCACCTGGAAGTCCGACAGTGTCCATGCGTTATCCCTAGCCCTGGCGGGGGTTTTGCCACCGCGGCGGCGACTGCGGCGGGCAGGTCGTTTGGGGTGAGTCTCAGGCGATTGTGAAGTGGTTTGTTCAGTCATAGTATGCCAACAGGGGGAATGTCCGGGTTAACCCGGTCTTGAAAAGGCGGGGATTATAGCACGGGATAAAATACCTGCATTCAGCACCACCGAAAACAGCGGCTGCCACCATTCCACCTTACCTGTTTGTCAGGCAACGGCAACAGGGGTTCTTACTCCAACAACTTTACCGGCACCCGTCTAGGCCCCCAATGGCCTGGCTCCGCTTCAAATACACCCGGTAACGGGAAGTTGCAGACGTGGCAGCGCCCCCCCGCCGTTACGCCCCAAAAACCCAATTGGTACCAGTCTCTCTCAATCACGACCTCATGACAGTTTGGGCAGAATGTACTGCCACCTGCAGGATCGTGGACATTACCGGTGTAGGCAAAGTGAATGCCGTTGGTCAGTGCAATCTGTCGTGCACGGGTTAGGGTTTTCGGCGGGGTGGCCGGCGTATCCCGCATTTTCCAGTCAGGGTGAAACGCCGTGAAGTGCATCGGCACATCCGGTCCCAGCTCACTGACTACCCAACGGGTCATGGCGTCAAGCTCCTCATCGGAATCATTTTCCCCGGGAATCAACAAAGTAGTCAGCTCCAGCCAGACATTTGTTTCGTGGGCGACATACCGAAGGGTCTCAAGAATATTCTGCAACTCCCCTCCACATATTTTCCGATAAAAGACATCAGTAAAGCCTTTCAAATCGATGTTGGCGGCATCCATATACTGGAAAAACTCGCGGCGCGGTGCATCCTGAATATAGCCGGCACTGACAGCCACCGCTTTTACCCCCAACTCCCGACAGGCTTTAGCGACATCCACGGCATACTCCAGAAAAATAACCGGGTCGTTGTAAGTAAAGGCAACGCTACGGCAACCCAGCTCCAGGGCGGTTTCCGCCAGCTTCACCGGCATCGCCGAATCCGCCAGCGTATCCATTTCGCGGGATTTACTCATATCCCAGTTCTGGCAGAATTTGCAGGCAAGATTGCAGCCTGCCGTACCAAAAGACAGCACCGAACTGCCTGGCAAAAAATGGTTGAGCGGTTTTTTCTCGATAGGGTCGACGCAAAAGCCGCTCGACCGACCGTAACTGTAGAGGACAATTTCATCGCCCTCCCGACCCCGGACATAACAAAGCCCTCGCTGTCCTTCGTGCAGCTTGCATTCACGGGGGCAGACATCGCATTGCAACCGCCCATCCGCAAGCGTATGCCAATAGAGAGTAGGATGGGCTACTGGTGGCAGCTGGTTGTTTGTTTTCATGGTTGAGGGCAACCTCTTCACTTTCAAAATACTCACAAAAGCACACTATAGTTATAGAACAAGCAGGCGCGTTGGGAGATATCATGATCGCAATCAGAACAGCGGCTGTAGCAGGTACATTTTACCCGGCCGACCCAGCTGCATTGCAGCATGAAGTGGATGAGTTGCTGGCCGGGGCATCCTGTGACATTGACGCCTCGCCCAATACATGCAGACCAAAGGCACTGATTGTTCCTCATGCAGGCTATCGTTTTTCGGGACCGACTGCCGCCACAGCCTACCGCTGTTTGTCACCGGTGAGCCGGGATATTTCCCGGGTAATAGTCATCGGCCCCTGCCACCGCATACCCCTCCGGGGCATGGCTGCCCCCTCTGCGGCCCGCTTTCAGACCCCTCTCGGTGATGTGCCGGTGGACCGGCAAAGCATTGACAAGCTGGTAAGACAAGCACTGGTAACAGTGAATGATGACGCCCACCAGTTCGAGCACAGCATCGAAGTTCAGCTGCCCTTTTTGCAGCGTGTCCTGCATGAATTTACCGTGCTTCCACTGGTTGTCGGGAATACACCACGGGAGCATGTCACCGATGTATTAAGGCGGTTGTGGGGAAGCGGGGAGACGTTGATTGTAATCAGCACAGACCTGAGCCACTATCATCACTACCAGGACGCGCAACGGCTGGATAAACTCACATCCACCATGATTGAAGGGTTTGACAGCCATCTCACCAGTGAACAGGCCTGTGGTAGCAGAGCAGTCAACGGTCTGCTGAAACTGGCTGAGGAAGCGCATTTGAAACTGCACACACTGGATGTCCGGAACTCCGGGGACACCACCGCCGGAGATAAAGATCGCGTAGTAGGATACGGGGCCTATGTCATTTATTGAGCTCAGCGAAGACGACCGGCAGATACTACTGACACTCGCCAGAGAAAGCATCCGCGTCCGGCTGCTGTTTGACCGGGACCTGCAAATTGATGAGACCGTATTCAGTCATGCCCTGCAACAACCGGCTTGCAGTTTTGTCACGCTAAAGATCAAGCAGACATTGCGCGGCTGTATCGGCTCGACAGAAGCATCGAGACCACTGGTCGTCGATGTTGTACATCATGCCGCCTCGGCAGCACTGGATGACCCCCGTTTCCCACCACTGTCGCTGCAGGAGGAAGCACTTGTTTCGATTGAAATTTCCGTTCTCACCGAGGCCACGCCGCTGCTGTTCTCCAGTGAGGATGAACTGCTGGCTCAGCTCGAGCCCGGCATAGATGGTCTGACTATAGAGTCCGGCGCCCAGCGTGCGACGTTTTTACCCAGTGTCTGGACCACCCTCCCCGACAAACAGCAGTTTCTGGACCATCTCAAAAGCAAGGCTGGCCTGGAACCAGAGCTGTCCGCCGAGAAACTCAAGGCATGGCACTATCAAACGGTGTGTTTTCGGGAATAGCGGTTTTTAACTGATGAGACATGGAGTACCCTTGCGGCAGTTCAATCTACGGCCCCAGAGGCAGCCATCATGACCAAAGACCAGATTCGAAGCATGCGCAACGCCATGGGTAACTTTGCCACCGGCATCACGGTGATGACCACAGTGGACTCAGAGGGAACCGCCAGGGGAATGACAGCCAACAGCTTCTCCTCTGTATCGCTCGAGCCAGCGCTGGTGTCCTGGTGTGTGGGCAGTGAATCGCGGTTGTTTGGCCTGTTTCAGGAGCAGGACTATTTCGCTGTCAACATACTGCACAGCGGTCAGGCCGACCTGTCACAGCTATTTGCCGGTACCGATGACAACAAATTTGCCAGTGTTCACTGGCATCCCGGACTGCATGGATTGCCTCTGCTGGATGACTGCCTCTGCCACTTCCAGTGCCAAATAGAGCACCGCTATCCCGGTGGCGATCATGTCATTCTGGTGGGTCGGGTACTCGAATTCAGTAACGCCCCCATGGATCCGCTGATTTTCCACAGCGGTCAGTATCGGCAGCTTAAAGGTAGCGAAGAGCGCTGAAACAGGTTACGTATTACGGCCAACGGTGACGCGCTCTCGCCCCGCTAGGTCAGAATGGCTCGTCACCGCCAGAAAGCCAGCCTGTTTCATCAACTGACGAACCATGTCACCCTGCTGCCAACCGTGCTCAAGTAGCAACCAGCCCCCAGCGTTCAAATGCTCGCCAGCATTCTGGATAATCACCGCCAGATCACCAAATCCACCGTCGGCGGCCACCAGCGCAGAGGCCGGCTCAAAACGAACATCTCCCTGCTGCAAATGCGTATCGGCTTCATCTATATAGGGGGGGTTACTCACCACCAGATCAAAGCGGAAACCGGCAAGAGCTGAAAACCAGTCACTCTGAAAGACCCGAACATTGCCAAAGCCCAGCTCTCGACGATTATGTTCCGCCAACGCTAACGCGTCCGGGCAAGCATCCACCGCTGATATCTGCCAGAGCGGACGTTCGCTGGCCAGCGCCAGAGCCACCGCACCGGTACCTGTGCCCAGGTCTGCCACCAAAGCCGCGTCCCCCAGCGGCAACGCCAGTGCCAGCTCCACCAATAATTCGGTCTCCGGCCGGGGAATCAGAGTGGCCTCAGAGACCTTCAAAGACAATGACCAGAACTCCCGCCGGCCGGTAAGGTAGGCGATTGGCTCGCCCTGGACGCGGCGCGCAAACAACGCATCAAATCCGGCAACTTCAGCCGGCAGCAATCGATACTCGGGCCATGAATAAAGGTAGGTTCTCGACTTGCCGAGCACATGGCAGAGCAGCAGCTCCGTGTCCAGCCGCGGGCTGTCACTGCAGCCCGACAGCTCGCTGCTGCGCGCCAACAAACTGGCAATGTCGGACACCACTGGATCAGCCCGACAGCGCGGCTAACTGGCCCGCCTGATGCTCATGAATCAACGGCTCTACCACTTCATCCAGGTGGCCTTCCAGCACCTCCCCCAGCTTATAGAGCGTCAGATTGATGCGGTGATCGGTGACCCGACCCTGAGGGAAGTTATAGGTACGGATTCGCTCGGAGCGATCACCACTTCCCACTTGCAGTCGTCGCTCGTCGGCAATATTTTTTGCGGCCACCTCATCCTGAGCACTTTTCAGCCGGGCTGCCAATAATGACATCGCCCTTGCCCGATTCTTGTGCTGGGAGCGCTCATCCTGACACTCAACCACCAGTCCGGAGGGCAAGTGGGTAATGCGGATGGCAGAGTCGGTTTTATTGACGTGCTGGCCACCGGCACCCGATGCGCGGAACGTATCAATCCGAAGGTCATTTTTATTGATATTGACCTCTTCCAACTCATCGGCTTCCGCCATGATGGCCACCGTACAGGCAGAGGTGTGAATCCGGCCCTGGGATTCTGTTTCGGGGACCCGCTGGACGCGGTGCACACCGGATTCAAACTTCAGTCGGGAATAGGCCCCCTGTCCGACAATACGACTGATAATCTCCTTATAGCCACCGTGTTCACCGTGGCTTTCACTGATAACCTCCACTTTCCAGCGCCGGCTTTCCGCGTACCTGCTGTACATCCGAAACAGGTCACCGGAAAAGATCGCCGCTTCGTCACCCCCTGTTCCAGCACGGATTTCAAGGAACACATTGCGGTCATCATTGGGGTCCTTCGGCAACAGTAATGTCTGCAACTCAACCTCAAGGTCGGCAAGCCGACTTTGGTTTTCAAGAAGATCCTCTTCCGCCATGGCGCGCATATCCGCATCGGCATCCTTGAGCAATACTCTCGCCTCTTCAATGTTCGTCTGAACCCGATAGTAGTCGCGATAGCTTTTTACCACCGACTCCAGCTCCGCATATTCACGGGACAGTTCACGGAAGCGGGTTTGCTGACCGATCACTTCGGGGTCACTCAGCAGCGCGCCCACCTCCTCATAGCGGTCGGCCAAATGTTGCAGTTTTTCCAGGATCGATTGTTTCATTGAGGCTCATTAATGGAGAGTTATAGACGTCGTTTTATTTGGGTTCGGAATCAGACTTGTCAAGACCGAACAGGTCATGGGCCAGACTCAGTTGCTCGGTGCGTCCCGCTTCACCGGCCTGCTTTAATCGCGTGGTCGGCACATGCATAAGTTTGTTGGTAATGTTGCGCGCCAGTGTTTTCAACACCTGCTCCGGCGCTTGACCCGTGCGCAATAGCGCGATGGCCTTATCCAGCTCCTGATCGCGCACCTGCTCTGCGCTGCTGCGGAAAGCACGGATGGTTTCCACCACATCCAGGCCCCGCAGCTGATTTTGCCAGGCATTCACCCCTTCTTCGATAATCTGTTCTGCTTTACTGGCGGCACTCTGACGAGAGCGAATGTTCTCTTCAATCACCGCCTGCAGGTCGTCGACCGTGTAGAGGTAGACATCCTGAAGCTTTGCGACTTCTGGCTCAATATCCCTGGGTACCGCAATATCCACCATGAACATGGGTTTGTGCTTGCGCTGCTTCAGAGCTGACTCCACGGCCCCTTTCCCCAGAATCGGCAACTGACTGGCCGTGGAGGAAATCACCATATCGGCCCGGGGTAAAAAATCGGGTATTTCCGAAAGTAAAATGGCCTGTGCTCCAAACTGGAGGGCCAGATCCTGCGCTCGACTGAGGGTGCGATTGGCGACCATGATTTCCTTCACCCCCTTTTCCCTGAGATGCCGGGCCACCAATTCCACCGTCTCACCGGCACCAATTAACAACGCCCGCACATCGCGGAGATCGGAAAATATCTGCTGGGACAAGCTGACCGCAGCATAGGCAACGGACACCGGATTCTGACCGATAGCCGTTTCTGTGCGAACCCGCTTGGCAATCGCAAATGCCTGCTGAAACAACAAATTGAGCTGAGTAGAGACTTTGCCGGCTTCTCTGGCCACGGCATAACAGGATTTCAGTTGACCGAGGATCTGCGGCTCACCCAACACCATGGAATCGAGACCACAGGCCACTTTCATAATATGCCGAACGGCGTCAGTGTCCCGGTACAGATAATGGCAGGGGTGTAATTCAGGCAGGGTGATACGGTGATAATCCGCCATCCAGCCCAGGGCCTGCTCGGGCTCATTGCCGATGCCGTAAATCTCTGTCCGGTTACAGGTAGACAGAATCGCGACTTCTTCAATACCGGCGTAATCGCACAAGTGCTGTATCGCTTCAGCAGTCTGCTCAGGGGCAAAGGCTACCTTCTCCCGGATATCGAGAGATGCGGTGCGGTGGTTGATCCCTAGGGCAAAAATCGTCATTACAACAGTGCTTGGCAGTAGATCGGCAATTGTCCGGTTCTGGCCAGGCAAAGACAAGCGGTATCGAATTTAACCCGGACTGCAATATTCCCCTTTCGTTATTGTCTGAGTTATTGGATACAATGTTGCCATCACGGGTTGCGACTCAAACGAAATCACAACCGTACTTTTCTCATCATAATCGACAGAGCACCAGGCTGAAGCCTGCCCCTATGAAAATACCCGGCCACCTATTACTGACCCTGCTACTGGCCCTCCAGGTACTGACGGGCTGTGCCCACCAGGGGTCTGAACAAACCGATCTCCAGACCTCAGCACCGAAGCAACCACCCGCAGAGACCGCGCCAGACCAGGTAGCTACTGAGGTAAAAGCCGATGTGCCATCCCGGCCATTTCCCACCGATACTTTTTACGACTTGCTGGTAGGAGAGCTGGCCGGCATGCGCAATCATCTGGATATTGCGCGGGAAAAGTATCTGAAGCAGGCCCGAATCACCCGTGACCCCGGTGTTGTCGCCAGGGCAACCAGCGTTGCAGCCTACGCCGAGGATCGTGAGGCACTACTGGAAATGGCGCTGTTATGGAGCGATATTGAACCGCAAAATCTCGATGCCCGCAGTCTGGCAGCCCTCTCGCTTGCACGTAGCGGACGACTTAGCGAAGCCATGACACATGCAGTTTTTTCAATCAGTAAGGGTGACGATGAACCGGTCATGTCTATTGCTGTAGCCGCCGGTGGCCTCAGCCCTGAACAGCGAGCGCCGTTGCTGACCGAATATTCGAGCCTCCGGAAGCAATTCCCCGACAACCAAACACTCCTGCTCTCCAGCGCCATGCTGTTCAGTCAGCAAGAGGATTTGCAACAGGCATTGAATACCATTGATCGACTGCTGGAACTGGCACCTGAACAAGAAAATGCGCTCATGTTCAAGGCACAACTGCTCCACCAGCTGGATCGCAAAAAAGAGGCCATAGCTTTTCTCGCAGGCAGCCTGAAAACTCTGCCCGACAGCATGAAACTGCGCCTCCAGTATGCCAGGCTGCTTTCGGAGGACGACTTGGAAGGGGCCCATGCCCAACTGCGCCTGCTGGCTGACAAACACCCCCGCGATACCGAACTGCTCTTCACTCTGGCAATGGTGAGTCGGGGCCTGGATAAAACTGACGAAGCACGCCAGTTGCTTACCGATCTGACCCGTCATCCGGGAACTGCTGCAGCTGCCCATTTCGAGCTCGGAAAAATGGCAGAAGAGGCAGAAAATATGGATTCGGTACTGTTCCATTATGCCCAGGTACGCAGTGGCCAACAGCTCCTCCCCGCAGCAGTCCGGCTCAGCCAGTTCATGGCAAGGCATGACGAGCTGAACAATGCCCGGCTCTACCTGCACGAATTGCGACTGAACCATCCCCGACAATCGGCTCCCCTGTTTCAGATTGAGGCCGAACTGCTTGCCGATCACGGCTCGCTCGATGAAGCCCGCAGCCTGATGAACGAAGCCATTAACGAACACCCTGACAATAACGCACTGCTCTACACCCGCTCCATGCTAAGCGAACAGCAAGATGACTTCGCCAGCTCGGAAAAGGATCTCCGGACCATTCTTGCCAGGGATGCGAATAACGCCACGGCGCTGAATGCACTCGGCTATACCCTGACGGTGAACACTGATCGCTACGAAGAAGCCTATCAACTGATCACCCGCGCTCTGGAGCTAAACCCGGGTGATCCGGCCACCACCGACAGTCTAGGCTGGGTGCTCTACCAGATGGGCAATCACCAAGAGGCCATCGTGCATCTTCGCGAAGCGCTGAAAAAATTGCCGGACCCTGAAATTGCCGCGCATCTGGGCGAAGTTCTATGGGTCTCAGGTGACCGGGAAGAGGCCCACGCTGTCTGGCAGACAATCCTCGACAAAGACCCGGATAATGCGACCGTCCTCGAAACCATGGAACGCTTGAAGGAAAACCAGAGATAGCCTCATGCGACTGTTCCTCCCGTGGTTGATCCTGTTTCTTGGCGCCTGTGCATGGCAAAACCCGCAGCCGCCAGTCTCAATAGCAAACTGGCAGAAACACACAGAGCATTTGCAACAACTTGATCTCTGGCTGCTTGAGGGCAAACTCGGTTACAGGGACAGTCGCGATGGCGGCAGCGCCTGGGTCAACTGGCGTCAATCCGGGACTGCCTTCGATGTGCAACTACACGGGCCTTTTGGCAGCGGTGCAACACGCATTCTAGGTGATGACAATCACGCGGAGCTGCAACAGTCGGGGGAAGACACACTGACGGCCGAATCTCCTGCAGCGCTGACGGAACAACTTTTCGGCTGGCAGTGGCCGGTAGACCAACTGCAATTCTGGGTTCGTGGAATACCTTCACCCCATGAGCCCACAGTACTCAGAACCCACAATGCAGAGGGCACCCTGGCGGCACTGCAGCAATCCAACTGGCAGCTGGAATTTACCGGTTACGAACAGGTTGGCCAGTGGGTGCTACCCAGCCGAATCAAAGGTAATAGCGGGGAGTTCAGCTTCACTCTGATCGTCAAGCGTTGGCATCCCGGGGATACTGTGCAGTGAGGCTATCACTACCCGCTCCAGCCAAGCTGAACCTGTTTCTTCATATTACCGGTCGTCGTGAGGACGGTTACCATAACCTGCAAACCCTGTTTCAACTGCTCGATTACAGCGACCTGCTGGATTTTGAGCGTACCGACACTGGCAAAATTTGCCTCACCGATGAACAGACCGGCGTCCCCGTCACAGAAAATCTGATTTTTCGGGCGGCGCGTTGCCTACAGGAAGATACTGGCTGCAGGCTAGGGGCCAACATCCACCTGCACAAGCGACTGCCAATGGGCGGTGGACTCGGCGGTGGTAGCAGCAATGCCGCCACCACCCTGGTGGGGCTCAACGCTCTGTGGGCGACGGCTTTATCAAAACAGCAACTGATGGCCATGGGAGAAAAACTGGGTGCGGATATCCCCCTGTTTGTTTTTGGTCAAAGCGCCTGGGCCGAGGGCATTGGCGAACAACTCACGGCCATCGAATTACCGCCGGCCTGGTACCTGGTTATCGTGCCGGATACCCATGTTTCAACAGGAAAAATATTCACCCATCAGGGTTTGACAAGGAACACGCATCCGATCAAAATACGCGCCTTTCTCGAGCGGGGTGGTAGAAACGATTGCCAGGCAGTAGTGGAATCGATCTATCCCCAGGTAAAAGAGGCGCGCTTATGGCTGGCTCAATTTACTGAAGCCAGATTGACGGGAACTGGCGCCTGCTTGTTCGGCTGCTTTGATTCAGATATCGCTGCAAGGTCAGTACTGGAACAACTGCCACATCAATGGCAGGGCTTTGTTGCTAAAGGGGTCAACCAATCCCCGTTATATCAGCAGCTACCGTCTAAATACTAATATTGGGGTGTCGCCAAGTGGCTAAGGCAACGGGTTTTGATCCCGTCATTCGGAGGTTCGAGTCCTCCCACCCCAGCCATTATTTCTCTGGATTGCTCTGGGCCGCCGGAGACATTTCGAAACTGATCAGGAAAAAGCCGTGCCTAACTTGATGGTTTTCTCCGGGAATGCCAACCCGGAGCTGACAAACGAAATTACCCGTCACCTCGGCCTGAATATGGGCAAGGCTCTGGTTTCGCAGTTTTCGGACGGGGAGATCAACATCGAGATCAGGGATAACGTGCGCGGACGCGATGTCTTCGTCGTTCAGCCCACCTGTGCACCCACCCATAAAAATCTCATGGAGCTGGTGCTCATCATTGACGCACTGCGACGTGCCTCAGCCACCCGTATCACAGCCGTAGTTCCCTACTTTGGCTACGCACGACAAGACCGCCGGGTTCGCTCTATCCGGGTGCCAATCAGCGCCAAGGTAGTAGCAGACATGCTGACCAATGCCGGGGTTGACCGGGTAATGACCGTGGATCTCCACGCCGAACAGATCCAGGGATTTTTTGATTGCGCGGTGGACAACGTCTACGGCTTGCCCGTACTGCTCACCGACGTAGAAAGACAGAATTACGAAAACCTGACCGTAGTTTCACCGGATATTGGTGGCGTGGTTCGAGCCAGAGCGATGGCAAAACAGCTCAACACCGATCTGGCCATCATTGACAAGCGCCGCCCGGAAGCCAATCAGGCTCAGGTAATGAATATTATCGGTGAAGTCGAAGGCCGCACCTGCCTGCTGATCGACGATATCGTTGATACCGCAGGCACACTTTGCAAGGCGGCCGATGCACTCAAAGAGCAGGGGGCAAAAAAAGTGATAGCCTACTGCACTCATCCGGTGTTGTCGGGCAAAGCCATCGAAAATATTACAAACTCTGCACTGGATACCCTGGTGGTCACCAACAGCATTCCTCTGACTGAGGCAGCAAAAAACTGTGCGCAGATACGATCACTGAGTCTCGGACAAATGCTGGCAGAGGCCATGCGCCGGGTCAGCAACGAAGAATCCATCAGTGCCATGTTCGACTGACAGGCACCGGATAATAAACCGCCCATCCGGGCTTTTTAACTCCCGCAAGGGAATTTCAATACCCCCGCCTCGATTCTGGTCGCGGATCAGCTGGGGTAACAACAGGAGTCAAGGCAATGTCCAATGATTTTCAATTGAGTGCCAAGGCCCGTGAGGACATGGGGAAAGGTGCGAGCCGCCGCCTGCGTCGTCTGGCCAACCAGGTGCCCGCCATCATTTACGGCGGCCAAAAAGCGCCACAAAGTATCAGTCTCACTCACAATGAACTGAAACATGCGCTGGAGAATGAAGCGTTTTACTCTCATATCATCACCCTGAATCTGGAAGGCGATTCCCAGCAGGTGATCCTGAAAGATATACAACGCCATCCATCCAAGCCGGTCATCCTGCATGCAGACTTTCTGCGGGTGAGCAAAACCCACAAACTGCACACCAAAGTGCCGATTCACTTTATCAATGAAGACACCTGTGTCGGCGTCAAACCCGGTGGCGGTATTATCTCCCGCACCATGACTGAGCTGGATATTTCCTGCTTGCCAGCAGACCTGCCCGAGTTCATCGAACTGGATGTGGCAACCGTTGAAATTGGCGACATCCTGCATATCTCTGATATCAAGCTGCCTTCCGGCGTTGAGAGCGTGGCCCTAAGCCATGGTGAAGACCATGACCTGCCCGTATTCACTGTCAACAAACCGAAGTCTGCCGCCACCGAGGAAGATATCGCTGGCGAGGAAGCTGACACTACGACTGAAGAAAGCAACGGCGACGAAGAGTAAGTTCCCGGGGTTACCCCCACCTGAACTTACTGTTCGCGTTAGCAGGCCCCGACATTGGACACGCCCGTTCAACTTATTGTGGGGCTGGGAAATCCCGGCCCCCAGTATGATCGAACCCGTCACAATGCCGGGGCTGATTTCGTTCTGGCGCTCGCCAATCACTACGGCGTCACGCTAAAAGCTGACAATAAATATTTTGGTCTCACAGGCAAAGCCGTGATCAATGGCAAGCCGGTCTGGCTATTGATTCCCACGACCTTCATGAACCGCAGCGGCAAGGCAATTGCAGCCCTTGCCGGGTTTTACCAGATTCGTCCCGAGGCCATTCTTGTGGCCCATGACGAACTGGATCTGAACCCCGGTATCGCAAGATTCAAACTGGGCGGGGGACATGGCGGACATAACGGCCTCAAGGACACGATTCTTTCTTTGGGGAATCAGCGTGACTTTGCACGCCTGCGCATCGGCATCGGGCACCCCGGTCACGCCAGCGAGGTGGTCAACTTTGTGCTGCGGCGGGCACCGGCATCAGAACAACAATTGATAGACCAGAGTATTGATAACGCCATCAAGGCCATTGAGCCCACGGTGGTTGGCCAGTGGAACAGCGCCATGAAAGCGCTGCACTCCATCACTCCCTAAACAAACAACGGTATTGAGGTTACATAGTCATGGGTTTTAACTGCGGTATCGTCGGTCTGCCGAATGTGGGCAAATCCACCCTCTTCAATGCTTTGACCCAGGCGGGGATTGACGCAGCAAACTTCCCTTTCTGCACGATTGAACCAAATACCGGTATCGTACCCATACCGGACCCCCGTCAAGACAAACTCGCCGACATTGTCAAACCGGAGCGCATCGTTCCCGCCACCATGGAGTTTGTCGATATCGCCGGACTGGTTGCCGGCGCCTCAAAGGGCGAGGGGCTGGGTAACAAGTTTCTCGCCAATATTCGTGAAACCGATGCCATTGCCCATGTGGTACGTTGTTTTGACGATGACAACGTGGTGCATGTCGAGGGCAAAATCAACCCGATATCGGACATCGAAGTAATCAATACCGAGCTAGCGCTCGCTGATCTGGATACGGTGGATAAAGCATTGTTGCGTGTTGCCAAGGCGGCCAAGGGTCAGGATAAGGAGGCCATGGCGATAAAAGACGTGCTGGAAAAAATACAACCTCACCTCAACGAGGCAAAACCGTTGCGGGCAATGCCCCTCAGTAGCGAGGAACTGAAAACGATACGCTCGCTCAACCTGTTGACCCTGAAACCCACCATGTATATTGCCAATGTCGATGAAACCGGATTTGAAAACAATCCATATCTCGACCAGGTCAACAGGGTAGCCGCCGCAGAGAATGCCGTGGTTGTCCCCATCTGCAACAAACTGGAATCCGAAATAGCAGAATTGGGCGACGATGAAAAACTCGACTTCCTGCAGGAGATGGGTATGGAAGAACCCGGCCTGAACCGGGTGATTCGCGCCGGCTATTCACTGCTGGGACTGCAAACCTACTTTACCGCCGGCGTAAAAGAAGTGCGTGCCTGGACGATCCCGGTGGGCGCCACCGCGCCGCAGGCTGCCGGTAGAATCCATACCGACTTCGAGAAAGGATTTATCCGCGCCGAAGTCATCGCCTACGAGGACTTTGTCGCCGGCAATGGCGAACAGGGTGCCAAGGATGCCGGCAAGTGGCGCCTCGAAGGCAAGGAATATGTGGTCCGCGACGGCGATGTCGTCCACTTCCGTTTTAACGTCTGAGCACGACACCAACGGAAGATCCAAGCCCGCCGCGTCCAATCCACCCCGAACTGCTGCGCCCGCTGATGCGGGCGTTTTGCTGTACAGACTGCCATCCAGCCCTATAATGCAGCAATGGCTAAATCACTGAAGGTCATGATCCTCGGTCTTCTGCTGACGGTCTTGCTACTGGTTGCACTGACGCGCCATGTGCCGGGATTTCAGATCAGCAGTTTCCCGGTGCTGTTCAACACCCTGATGGGAACCGGTAGTCCTGTCGAACTGGAGACCATTACCGATCTGCTTGTCACCCCCAAGGGATTTGAACTCACGCTTTTCGCTGACAACATTCCCAATGCCCGTTTTCTGAAAACCACCCCCACCGGTCAAATGTTGGTCAGCTCACCAAAAACCGGCACGGTCTACCTGCTGGCCGATACAAATGGCACCGGCAAGGCAGATGAGCACATCCCGCTAATCGGTGGCCTGAATCGCCCACACGGACTCGATATTCACCACGACGGCGAAACTTCGTGGCTTTACATTGCCGAGACCAATGCGGTAGGCCGTATAGCCATAGACTGGTCAACGGCATCCACTGAGGGCGACTATCAACGACTAATCACCAACCTGCCCAATACTGGCGGTCACTGGACCAGGACGATCCAGTTTGGCATCGATGGCTGGCTCTATCTCACTGTCGGCTCAAGCTGCAACGTCTGCGAGGAAGCCGATCCCCGGCGAGCGGCCATGATGCGCTACCGGCCAGACGGTTCCGGCGAACAGATATACGCCACCGGCCTGCGCAACAGTGTGGGATTTGACTGGGCACCCTGGGATAACAGTCTCTACGCCACGGACAATGGCCGGGATATGCTTGGTGACGATTTTCCGCCCTGTGAACTGAACAGAATCAAAGCGGGTGGTTTTTACGGCTGGCCCTATATCAACGGGTTTGGCGATCTCGACCCCGACCTCGGGCAAAACAAACCGGCGAAAGCTAAGGCCACCCTGCTCGCCACTAGTATTTCACCAGTCTTCGGCTTTCGAGCCCACAACGCGCCACTCGGCATGAGTTTTTTAAACCATCCCGACCGTCCGGAAAAATACCGACGCACCGCCCTGGTAGCACTGCACGGCTCCTGGAATCGCACCGAACCCGATGGCTACAAAGTCGTTGCCCTGCACTGGGATCAACAGGGGAAAATTACCAGCGAGGATTTTGTCAGCGGGTTTCTGCGCCCCGACAATGACGTGACCGGTCGCCCGGTGGATATTGAGGAGGGAATGGACGGCAGCATTTTTATCTCGGATGACTACGCCGGGGCCATTTATCGGGTCCGCTACAATTAACTCTTAACAGCCACAGTGGCAGCCTGAAAATACCGCCATGACCAGATATGCACACCAGCCAGCTACCCTGATGCGGCAACCAACTGCAGGCAGAATACACCTTGACAACATCCGGCAAAATCGAGAAAATTCGCGCCCGTTATTCAGGCAATGGCTACGTAGCTCAGCTGGTTAGAGCACAGCATTCATAATGCTGGGGTCGGTGGTTCAAGTCCACCCGTAGCTACCAATTTCTCCTTTAAAATCAGAATACTACGGACCTCTCAAACCGCCCCTCTACTCTCCCTTCGCCCGATTGCGGGGAATTTGCGGGAGTTTTCACTTCGTATCAAGGTCAAGGTCGGTGTTGACCGGTCTGACCAGCTCACTTTCTCTACCGCTTCAATCAATTCGCCGATTTCCGGCGATGAATAGTAAGTCGTGATCTGACCGTTTTTATGACCTAGCAAAACCTGCCGCGTCTCATGACTCACACCTCTGGATCGTAACCGCCGTCCAAACGTGTGTTTCAGGTCATGCACCCGCACTTGAGGTAATCCTGCTTCCTCTCGTGCTCTTCGCCAGGCCTTGGTATTGATCCGGTCAGTGGGTTTGCCATTGGTATAGGTAAACACAAACTCCGGGTGCTTACCTCGCTGGCGATTGATGACAGCACGTGCTTCTGTATTCATCACCACCAATCGATCTTCACCGTTTTTAACACCATTACCTGGAATCACAAAGACACTGGTTTTGAGTTCTGGAATCGACACTTCCCAATCTCATCGCAAACAAGTGACTTCCTGTTCCCGTAAACCCGTGTTGACCTTAAATAAAACCATCTCCCTCAATCGGAATAGTTACCTACTCTCGGTAGGCGAGATTTGCATAATGGGAGGAAATCCTAAAATATTATTCAGTGTTAGTTGACCACTACAAACCAGAGATGCTTGCAATTATGTTAAGGCCTTAAAAAATAGATAAAACCCTTTTGCCAATTTCGTGGCAGACCACTGAGCTAGTAGCCAGGAGGAATATTCAGGGCCCGTGCTTCTACTTTTTCCAGCTCGGCGTTAGGGTGATGGGCAAGAACTAGATTCTCTATCTCAATTACGCGATCTTTTGGTACGTCGATGAGCATGAGAAACTCTCCTCTTTCAATGGCTTGCTGAAAATCTTTGTGTCTTGAATTGGGTATTTCCAGAGCAATCATACTTCCCATAAACGACCCCACACCAGCACCAGCTGCCATACAGGCAAGTAACGCCCCCCCTCCAATGGCAATACCGCCTGGAACGATCATGGAGACCAAACCTACCAAGAGACCAGATGCGGCTCCTAAGGGAATGCCCCGCTCAAAGGCAGCAAGAAAATCACTTTTTTGTAATAGCGATGCCTCGGGCAGATCTTCTAGCGCTACATCTGCTGAGGCAATTATGTGAATGTGCTTTTCCTCTACATCTGCCTGCTCCAGCTCCGTGACTATAGATCGACTTGTTTCTATATCGGGTACAAGAAAATAAATACGCTGCATAATCGCCTTCCTGAATGTTGAAAAATGAAGATCTTTAACTACCACTATTAAGATATCAACCTTCACTGGTCGAATATCAACTCAATTTATTTTTTGAAGATAGTTTCTTTGGTTCAAGCCTACAATGAGATGCATCAACAAATACAATATCACCGTGTAAATTATTGAAATAACTCTCGTCATACGATTTTTTCTACCTAAGCGACAATTAACTAAGTAAGAGCGAATAGCGTCTATTGCTCCAAAGGTAGCGGCACATTTACGAAGAGGATGACCTACAACACAACGGCACTCCAGATAGTGCATACCGAACAGCTCCGTATTAGCATGTCTGAAAGAAACTCATGGTGTACCAAATGTTGCTATGGATAATCGGATTCAGTCTTTTGGGCAGCGTGGGTGCTGTCGCGGGTGCTGCCTTGTTTCTGTTATTCCCGAAAGGCATCCGTAGGATTCTTATTCCCTGCCTCATCAGCTATGCCACCGGCACACTGCTTGGTGCAGCATTCCTAGGCATGATCCCCGCTGCTCTTAAACTAGCCCCTGCGTTCACGGTCACATCGATGGTGCTGACCGGCATGGTACTATTTTTCGTGCTGGAGAAACTGGTGCTCTGGCGTCATTGCCACGATAAAGCGTGTGAAGTACATGGGCGCGCAGCCCCGCTTATCCTGATCGGGGATGCCGTTCATAACTTTGTGGACGGTATTATGATTGCCACAGCGTTCCTCACCTCGATTCCCTTGGGGGTCGCCGCATCGCTGGCTGTGGTCGCACATGAGGTTCCACAAGAAGTGGGTGATTTCGCCATCTTGCTCGATAATGGCTACGGCCGTACTAAAGCGATAGTTCTCAATGGGCTCTCAGCTGCCACTACACTGCCAGGTGCTGTGCTGGGCTATTTCTGGCTCGGAGAGACATACGCTGCAGTACCATATGTTCTGGCGATTTCCGCTGCAAGCTTCATCTACATCGCTGCAGCTGACCTCATCCCGGGACTGCATCGGAAAGTGAACACCGCTAACTCTCTGCGCCAACTCCTACTTTTGCTAGCAGGTATAGGCACGATCGCTATCTTTCATCACGGAGGATAAAGCATGAATACACTGACCGAAGTAGAAATCCATGCACTTAACGAGGCGCTCGACGACGAGTATCATTCCTGGGCAACTTATGACCAAGTGATCGCTGACTTCGGTGAGGTGCGGCCCTTCAGCAACATCCGTGAAGCCGAGGCGCGTCATATCGAGGCCCTTTGCACGCTGTTTTCATTGTACGGATTGACAGTGCCCGAGAACCCTTGGCCGGGAAAGGTTGAGCGCTATGCAAGCCTGCAAGCAGCCTGTGAAGCCGGTGTATCCGCGGAGATTGCCAATGGTGAAATGTACGAGCGACTGATTGGGTCGAGCCAGCGCCCGAACATTGTCATGGTGCTACGCAATCTCCAGGAGGCATCGCAGCAGCGACATTTACCTGCGTTTCAGCGATGCGCCCAACGTGGAGGGGGGCGGCCTGACGGTAGTGGTGATGGGTGCCATAGGAACGGAAGGCGGCGGCCATGATCGCTATTGCGGAGAGAGGCAGCGGTAGACCTTGATAAGTTGTTACGCAAAATTGAACCAACCAGTTAATGTGACCGCTTACTGTCACCTCTTGCTGGAGGCTATAATTAATCAGAGGGAAGGAAGGTAAAAAGTCTAAGATAATCGCCTTACAGACTGCTGCCCATTATTTCGGTGGGTGAGATTCTATAATTCAGAACCGTTATTTTCTCTTCCCCCTTTCTTTGATACTTACTTCTTTTGACCATGAAGGTTACTTCTGGGTTGAGAATTTACACAATTGCATTCGAGGCGTCATGAGAAAACCTCAGTTCAGATGAAGTAAATTTAATCTGCCATAGATTTGGTGCAATGCGCGGCAAGAGCCAGTTTTCTTATCCAGACCAATCCTAAAGCCCCTTTGCTCACATTCAATGCCTTATTGACACTTCCAGACAGATGTCGATTTTTTTTACATCACCCCCCCCCCTAACCATGCTAACTATGGTTTGGCGGCACAATACTATATCCAACTCACTGTAATTGAAAAGTTTTAAGCGATTATCATTAAATATGCTTATGGTTGGCATAAAACGTGCTTGTAGAAGAATATCAGTCTACCAAAGTAGGCTGAAAAGGTGTTCAACGCTATGCAGATATTCTGCTAAGCGCAAAAGTAGAAAGGGGATTAACAATGAAGCTAAAAAGCTATTTACGCCCAGCTCTAGCCATAGCGATTATGGGGTTTTCAGGCAGCCATGCGTTCGCTGGAGCTATAACTGGCTGGAATCAGGGTAACGTGTCTTATTCCGGACCCGATAGCGATGGAAATTATTACAGCACTATCTACGACAAGGCTCCAGTAGATAGTGGTGCCAGCACCAACGGCTATATCAAATATACGCCTCCAGAAGGCGCATTTCCCGGCCTCAAGGTAGTCAACAACGCTGATCAAAATCCAGACAACCTCGACCCAGCTCCAGGCAATCCGGTTGATAACTGCATCATGGCCGCCGGTCCTGCGAGCTGTAACTCTGAATTCCAGAGTGGCAAACGCTTCAAGCTTGATCGGACCGGCTTTAATCCGATTGACTTGGTGCTTAATATGAGCGGCGAGTCCTTAACTGATAATGATGGCCTCTACAGGGTCTTCCAAAAGTACGGCAACAACACTGACAGCGCCTTGAGCGGATTTAGTATCAGCCTGGGATTCGGCATCGGAAACGACTTTATCTCATCCGGTGATGGTGACGGCCTGAGCTTCGTTGACTTTGGAGCCGACCCCAAGGAGAGCCAATTCAGCTCATTATTCGCTCAGGGACTTTTTGGTCCGGTTGATACTGAACGCGATCGCCCTCAAGGTTACTTCAGCGCAGAACGCAGTGGTTTCAACCTAGATTTGGTGACCGAGGACCTGTTTGAGACCAATGGTCTGTTTGGCGGCCAGAATGGCTATGAAGCCCTGTTCGGTGACTGGATGTCTTACTCAATGGCCCCGGATGGCTACTTTTACGATAATGACGGTGATCCTCTAACCGACGCAATCCTGATGGCGCACTACGATGATGCAACTGATAAATGGATCATGAATCGGGAGCTTGATGCTGATGGTGAGATCCTGACCTCAGCTGAAGGAAACGACGGCGACCAGTACAACGATGTGGCGGCTGTAGAGTCTGCATTGCAGGAACAGGCTAGCAATCTTACTCTTGCCGCATGCCCTGAGATACCAGTTGAGGGAGTCGCCTGTCTGGCCGGCGTTGGGGAGATTGAGGATCTCGCCAAGTTCAACGTGTCATACTTTATTGACCCTCTGCTCTTCAGCCTAAATGACTTGGCTTACACTGCATACGATGATCAGGCAAGCTTCACCTTACGCATCGAAGCCTGGGAAGCCTCGACAGTGCCAGCGCCCGGTGTCTTGGTACTCTTTGCGACAGGCCTAGGCCTACTGCTTGGTGTGCACCGCATCCGTCGCCGCAAAGATGTCACCATCTGAGTAAGCGATAGGTGTCATTCTTATCAGGAGCTGATGGCTACGGGATCCGTGGCCATCAGACCCGAGCTTGGTAGCTTCGATACCCTAGATTACTAGTAGTACCGGTCGGCTCAACGTTTGCCGGCACCAGATCCTTTTCCATGTCTAATACCTTTGCCAGATTCCATCCCTTTCTTCTGGTTCTTCATTTGTTGTATCTGCTGGCGCTCTTGCTTCTGGACTTGCTTCATCTCCTTTGCTGGCTCCTGCCCCTGTCCTTTGCCAGCCCCCATTCCTTTCCCTTGGGTTTTCATCTCCCGTGTCTGCTGGCGCTCTTGCGTCTGAACTTGCTTCATCTCCTTTACTGGCTCCTGACTCTGAGCTGACGCTACCAAACCCCCGAAAAAGCATAAACCCGTAAAAATAATGATGTAGCCGCTTTTCATAATATATTCCTCTTTAATCGCGAATAGGTCTTCTTTTATGAAGAGTTCAAGTAAAAACAATCTAATTGTCAATGCAAGGAAGTAGGCTAGAAACCCAGTGGTGACCCCCTCTCACAGGAGGGATCACTCTAGCATTGGCACTGGCTTTATTGTCGCTGTATTTACACTGGAAGATACAAAAATAGAGCACATAGGCATATATAAAATACTATTCAACAATTAAATCATATAGATAAAAAGACTAAGTAAAGTGACACTGACCCTTTTTATTGACTCAAATCATAAAAGTCCTTTGCTGGCAAGAAAAATTTACAAAAAAGGCTTAGCATCTTTAACTTACCTTTAAGAAAGTTGAGGAGTAAAAAATGAAGCAACAGTTGATTGCCCCGATCTTGGTTGGTCTTATTTCACTCTATACTGCTGGTACATTGGCGGGCGATATGGATCGCACGCAAGATGGAATGCAAACGCAGAGTCAGGTTCAGGACAGAATCTATGGTAGTCAGCTTATGACGGAAGAGGAGCGTAACGAGTATCGTAAGAAAATGGGTTCTGTTAAAACTGAGCAAGAACGAAACCAGATCCGCCATGAGCACCATGAACGCATGAAAAAGCGTGCTAAGCAGCAGGGCAAAACTTTGCCTGATGAGATGCCAGCAACAGGAGGGCACAGGGGAACTGGCGTGGGACAGGGTAGCGGCAAGGGTTTTGGTGGTAACAAAGACCGCTGATCCAGCTTTAGAGTGCGCTGCTAGTAAGCAACAGAGAAGGTTGCTTACTAGTGGAATGGATAGGAGCCGTGATCGAAAGCCAAGTCTATGAGGCTAGATATCGAGAGATGTTTTGGTTACCCCGCTCCCAGTATTTAATCCAACTGTTTCCGAGTAGTGTTCGTTACTTTCGAATTAGTTGTTACAGGTCGGATGGCGGAAAGTAACGGGATCTTAAGCCCTGCTGATAATCTGATGACTTGATTAAGTGGCTCACAGTTATTGAAAGAACCCTCCATTTGTATTTATTACTACCCAAAAGTATGAATGATTCACAAGAAACCGAAAAATTAGTTGCGGGAGTTTTGCGGGAAATAGTCCCGCACTGTTGTGCTTTGTTGTGAGCGCCCGCATTAACAGTCAATAAAAACAATAAGTTATTGATATATATGCGAATTCATAATGCTGGGGTCGGTGGTTCAAGTCCACCCGTAGCTACCATTCCTTATACCCTACCTTTAACACTGATCCCGGCACGCCCCACATAACGGTCAAGGGCATTTTGACTCTGCAACGATCTCCCTAACCAGCACAACTCCCTATTTAACCGCGTTTAGCAATGCACCGATTTCAACTCACACTGTGACTTTGGGTGCCAGCCTATAAGCTGCAACCCCTATCGCTGCATCCAGGGGAGCTTCACTTGGCTGACTCGCATCGATTACAAAACAGGCGGATATAAAAAAACCCGCAATTAGCGGGTTTTTTTATTGACGCGAAGAGCCGCTGGTATCAGCTTGCCCGACGACGGCGACGCAGGGCCATCGCAAGGAGGCCGACTGCAAGCAGGGCCAGCGGAGCCGGCTCAGGAATCTCGTTGCTCTCGAACTGATAGGAGGCAAAATGGTTATTGACGTCCGTGGCATCAACCCCAGTCAACTGGAACAAAGAGCCACCACTGGCATCAAGAAAATTAAAGTTGTAAATATCACGATTCGAGCAGCAATCTGTCCGTCCGAAAATTGCCATACTGCTCAGATCCACTGCTTCAAGAAATGTAATCGTCAGAGTGTCACCTGTTTTTGGATTGCCTTCATGGAAGACACTGCCGTTGGAAAATACACCATCAGTATTTCCATCAATGGCTTTGTCCGGCGTGGAGGATGCGTTCCAGCTATCGGGCGCTGACGCAGTTGCTGTCAGCGCAACATTCACATTACTCATGTCAAAAGCCTGAAACTCAGCCACCTGCAACCATTCATTAATACTGTTGGAAATCTCAACGCTTTTCACGCCCACCAAACCAGCATTGGCACCTGCCATAAAAGAAACAGCTACGGCACAAACGGCAACCTGACTAGCAAAACGACGCAAACGCGATGTGATCTTGGAGTTGAACATACTTCTGGCCTTCTTCAATAATTTTAATGAATTACACTGATATACATAATATGTAAGCAAAATGCAGGCCAATCAAGTAATATTCTTTTATATCAAATAGATATATATCGCTTTCAGAAATAAAGCGCCGTCATTTAGCTTCTGTAAAGAAACCTGACGCAGGCTCGTTGTCACAATCTTTAACCATGCTGTTATAGAGTGCTAGCTACTCACTTTGATTATACGCCAGACCACACATCTGGCTGCGCCACCACTTACCCCTTAATCCATTCAACGACCTTCGGACCACTAAACGGGTAAAAAACTGTTCCGGACTAAAGTAGCGGGTAAAGCAACACAAACCCGGCACGCCGGCTTGCTTTTCTCGGTCGCATTTTCTTTGGGTCATTGCAGTAGACGATACTGTTCCCGTGAATCGCTTAGATCGTTAGAATGATGAAAACAATTACAGGGATGACCGTGCATATTTCCTTCAGCAACATCAGGCGGTGGGTAGCGACCCTGTCACTACTGATGCTCACCGGCTTTAGCTGGGCCGGGCCGCATAATTCAGCTGTGACCAATGCCAATCAGCAAAGCGAAGCACTCAAGCTGGCTCAGGCCGTCTATGACAACCCTACCGGCCAGGATGCCAGTTCACAGGTAGTCATGGTGTTGGAAGGTAGCGGTTCGACCAGACAGCGCATGCTGTTCAGCTATGCGCTCGACAAAGGCAACGCCGAGCGGTGGACACTACTCCGCTTTGTGAAACCGAACGATGTGGCAGGGACCGGCCTGCTGACCAAGGATTATCCCGGCGACGAGAGTGACCAATGGCTGTATCTGCCTGCTCTGGAGCGGGTTCGTCGCATCGCCTCATCGAGAAAAGGCGGCCGGTTCGTTGGTTCCGATTTCTACTATGAAGATTTATCCGACCGGGAAGTTTCCATGGATCACCACCGGATTATCGGCAAGGACAAGGTCGGCGGTGCCGGCTGCACTCTACTGGAAAGTATTCCGGTCGATAAATCCAACTCGGTTTACAGCAAACGCATTCTCTGTATTCATCCGGGAATTCTCGTTCCCCTGCGCATTGACTACTACGAGAACAACCGCGAAGAACCTACCAAAAGACTTCAGGCGAGAAAAATCAAACGCGTACAGGGCTACTGGACCATTTTTGATAGTACGATGTACGACCTGCAATCTGGTCGAAGCACCAAGTTAATCACTATTGATATCAAATACGATCAGGGTATTCCCGAGACACTCTTCAGCCAGAGAGGACTGTCTGATGACAGCCGGGAAATACCATTCCGTCCGCAGAGCGAAGACAGCCAGGAAGAATGACATGAAAATAACTGACCGCGGATTAGCGACGCTTTTTGCCACCCTGCTGCTGAGTCCTCTTGCATCTCCAGTCAGCGCTGAGGATTTTAATCTGCTGATTATTGAAGAGGAACCGGAGGAGCTGTTGATCCTTGACGATCAAACGGATTTGCGCAATAACAGCCAGACTTCCGACGACGCACTAATCCTTGATTCCGGTGAGGACGAAAACGGATTATCCATTGAGGAGGACGACGACACCCCCACCGAGTCACCCCGATTCACGAGCTACACCACTGAAAAATCAGCGGGGCCAACTGTCAAGCTGAACCGGTTATGGATCGAGTACGGACACTTTACCCAACAAAGTGCCGACAAGAACTACCAAGGCTACATGCACGGTCTGGCCACGGCCGAATGGTCGCCATCATCAGCGTGGGAATTCCACGCCTCGGTTCGTGCGGATGGCTACAGGGAATCCGGCAGCAACGACTGGAGTGATTTCCGCCTCGATTACGATGAAATCTATGCACGCCACAAAACAGCCAGCTCTATCTTCACCGTTGGCACTCAGCGAGTACTATGGGGCAGAATCGATGAGCTCCCCCCCACGGATCGTCTGAGTACTCAGGATTTCCGACGGTTTGTGATCGATGACCTCGAGGATCGTCGGCTCGCCTCTCCCGCTATCCGTATGGAGCATTTTTTTGGCGACAGCAAAATAGACTTTGTGCTTTACCCCCACTTCCGTGAAACACAACTGGCTGACAGGGACAGCATCTGGTACCCGGTCAACAAGCGCACCGGTGAAATTCTCAGCCTGAAAACCACCGCTCTAGCAGAAACCATCGTAAAAAATGTACCCATCAAGGAAAATGCCCCCGACTCAGAGGGAGGTGCCGGTATCCGTTTCAGCACACTGGGCTCCGGTTTTGACTATGCACTGACTGTGCAAAAAGGGCGTCAGACCGTACCCTACTTCAGCTATAACCCCGATCGGAATATTATTGAGGGCCAGTACCCGCGCACCTGGATAGTCGGTGGGGACTTCGGCGTTGAAGCCCTGGGTGGCACCGTCAAGTTCGAGGCGGCTTGGCTGAGTGACACACCCGTCACCCGGGTGGATGGCAGCTATACCACGGTTAAAAGCATCAGCTGGGGGGCAGCACTGGAACTGTTCCCTGGAGACGGCGATGCCAGACTCAATCTGCAGTTGACGGGCGTCAGACTGCTCAGGGCACCAGATGTGATGGACCGCGCGGAAATCTATGCCCTGAATGGTACCTACAACATACCTTTTGCCCAAAATCGCTGGCGAGCCAAATTCCGTTTCAATGTCGGACTTGATAAAAAAGACATCTATTTTAACCCGGAAATCGCCTATACAGGGTGGGAGGCCCAGGAAGTGTATCTGGAGTTTCACTTCTTTGACGGCAGCCTGGGCACACCGGGTGGATTTTATCAGGACAACGGCATCCTTACCCTGGGCTGGCGGGCAGATTATTGAGCAGCCTGGCGTCAGGCCAAATGATCAGGAATTACTGACATCAATAAAGAATTACAGGATTATCGCCAGCAGCTAAGCAATGAGCACCAACCTGTGGCGCTCATTCAGGACGGCATTCTGTTGGTCGTCAATGAACCCTTTGCACAACATGCGGGTTTTGAATCACCGGCAGAACTGGAATCAACCCCGTTACTGGACTTGCTGGAGGGGCTGACCAAGGAGCAAACCCGCGACTTTCTGGCAAGCGCCAGCCACACTGATAAAAATACCCGCGATGCTCCCCGAACAAAAGTTACCTTGCGGCGCAATGATGGCACTCGCCTTCCCGCGGAAATTCATGCCCACCAGGACAATCTGAACGGGGAAAAAGTCGTCAAGCTTTACCTGCTGACAGCAGACGACCTAACACCGTCAAGGCGCATGCTCAGACTGCCCTGGAAACTGTATTTCTGCCTGCTTGGCCTGTTACTGATCGCGGCATTGCCCAATCTTTTACTCCCGAACCTGAACATCAATAACGCGCCCAGAACTTACCTTCCAGCTGATGCGCCCTCCGTTCTAATCGACCAACAGATACGCGAAACTTTTCCCGATGACGAAGTCATCGTGATGCTGTTTGAAGGCCTGGCGATGTTTTCAGATGACTTCCTGCTGGCGTATCACCAACTGTCCCAGTCGCTGTCTGCACACCCCCTGATCGACAGCGTGATCGGGATCACCCGGCAGGACCACATCAGTGGCTCCGCTGACGGATTTCTGGTCGAGCCGCTTATCAATATCGAAACCCTGGCAGACACTCTGCCCGCAGAGCGCCGCGAACGAGCACTCTCGGACCGGTTTGCCATGAACTCCCTGATCGCAGTTGATGGTTCGGCGATCGCACTCGTAGTGATTCCCCAGGCATTGGATGACAGCTTTCGCCACCTGGCACTGGAGCAGGAAATTGTCGCGCTGGTTGAGGAAAATCGACTGGATGGTTACCTGACGGCAATGGCTGGCGAAATCGCCACCGATGTGGCCCAGATGCGGGCCATACTGCGCGACAACATGATTTTTATTCCCACCACTGTGTTGGTCGGTTTGATCCTGATCTGGTGGCTGTTTCATCGCTGGATGGCCGTCATCATTACCGGTATCGTCACCGGAGCGGTGGTCAGCTCCACCATTGCTTTCTACGTCATCTTTCGGCAACCCTTCAATTCCATTGCAGGCATTATTCCACCGCTGCTGTCCGCGCTCACGATTGCCGCCCTGGTGCATTTTTTCAATGCGCTGCAGTACGCCTCCAGGCGAGGCCTGTCCGGCAACGACAGGGTGCAGTCCGCCCTGTCACAAATCCGTCGACCCGCGCTGTTCAGCGCCCTGACAACGTCTGCCGGACTCGCCTCGCTCGGGCTGAGTCCAATTCCTCCCATCAGCACTTTCGGACTCACCGCGGCTGCCGGCGTCTTTCTGATTTATCTGATTGTCATACACCTGCTGCCACCAATCTTCTCCCGCTACGACAACCGGCAATGGCCCCACCATAAAGCCGGACTCGGGTTGATGGATGTCATGGTGAAAGGGCTGTTCCACACCGGCATTCGCTATCCGATATGGGTGTTGGGTTTTATCCTGGCGATCCTGGTAGCGACGATCCCTCAGATATTCAAGGTCGACGTGGAAACCAACATTCTCGAGTTTTTTCCTCCTAGCCATTCGCTTCGTCAGGCAACAGAGCACATTGAGAAAAAACTTGTCGGCACCACACCACTGGAAGTGTTCTTCAGCTCCGACCAACCGGACGCGCTGATAACACCGGAGGCACTACAGGACATAAGGGGGTTTCAGAACTGGCTGGGCCGACAACCGGAAGTGGACAAGAGCATGTCGGCAGCTGATTTTGTGGAAGAAATGCACTGGGGTTTTCACGAAGAGAACAACAGGTTCAGGAAAATTCCGCAGAATGCAGACCTGATCAGCCAATATCTGTTTATTTATGACGGCACAGATTTGTATGACTTTATCGACCGGGACTTCCGCCGGGCACGGGTTGCCATCAACGTCAATGTACACGGTGCAAATGAGATTGGCGACCTGATGGAACGGATTGGTTATTACCTCACGGCAAGCCCGATAGCCGGAGCGGATTGGGAGCTAGCGGGAGCCGGCAGGATGTTCGCCGATCAGGAAGACCTGCTGGTCAAAGGTCAGATATACAGTCTTGGCGGGGCCCTGTTACTGATTTTATTACTGATGCTGGGTCTGTGGCGATCTGTTCAGGACACGCTCATTTGCATGATTCCAAACATCTCCCCCATCATCGTTATTTTTATCATCATGGGATTTCTGGGCATCTGGCTGGACATGGCCACAGCGATGATTGCCAGCGTAGCGGTAGGTATCGCGATTGACGATACCATCCACCTGTACCACGGTTTTATCGACCGCATCAGACAGGGCCACAGCCCTGTCTATGCCCTGGCACGAACATACAGCCTGGCAGGCCGTGCAGTGATGACAACCACCATCATTCTGTGCGCCCAGTTCAGCTTGCTGATGGCCAGCGCTTTTGTCCCTATGGGACATTTTGGCATACTGACCAGTATCGGCCTGCTCACCGCACTACTGTTCGACCTACTGTTACTTCCCGCCCTGCTGATTACGATCTATCGAACCAGGCGCATTATCAGCTCCAACTAGTTTTTCGCTGTTAATGTTGCCAACAGCTTTTCTGCTTCGGCTCTCTCGGAGAAGTCTTTTTTCTCTGACAACAATCTTTGCAAGGTCTGAATAGCCGCCTCAGCATTCCCCGAAGCATGGTCAATCATGGCACTGTGGTAATACATCGCCGGACTGCCCTTGCCATCGGCGAGGGCACGCTCGATGGAACGCTGCGCCTTGACCAATTGATTGTTTTTCAATTGCACTATAGCCAGGGTATCGAGTGTTGATGGTGACCGGTCGCTGAGATCTACAGCTTTCTCGGCATGATCCAGTGCTTTTTCGGGATCAGAGTCACGTAACAACCAGGCGAGATTATTCAACACCACAACGCTCTCCGGAGCGTCCTGCAGGGCGGCGTGATACTGTTCTACAGCCTTGCCCTCTTCACCCTTGCCAACATACAGGCTCGCCAACTCATGCCTGACCGCAACATCCTTCGGATGCTCACTGAGCCAATCCGTCATCATCCCTTCTGCAGCATCTCTATCTCCAGCCAGCCAGTGCTGCTGGGCAAGAAACAACATGTTTCGGCTGGTAGGCGCTTTTGCAAATACTTTTTCCGACAGTTCCAGCGCACGCGCCCTGTCTCCACCCTCCAGGGCATAGACTGCCTCCAGCTGCATAACCTCCGCATTTTCCGGCGCCAATCTTTTCAAAATGGTGAGGTTTTCTTCTACCGCCGACTGATCTTTCTCTCGGAGAAATATGCGGGTTAGCTCGATACGCGGTTCGATATAGCCGGGAGATATTTGAAGCGCTTTTTCAAATTCTGCTTTTTCCTTATCGACATCATTCAGACCTCGATAGGTCATACCCAGATGATAATGCGGCTGGGGCGCATCAGAACGAAGGGCTATCAACTGCTCAAAGGTAGATCTGGCGGCAGAAAAATCGTTTCGAGCAAGCAGCGACAACCCTTTTACATTAAGAACTTCAGGATTATTTTGTGATGCAGGATCCAGCGTGTTGAGAAGATTTGGCACCTGCTGCGGCTCACCTTTAGTCAGATAATAACGGGCCAGTACAACCCGGGGCTGGGTCGCTTTTGGGTGCGCCTCCATCGCCCGTTTCAGACTTTCCTCTATACCCTGGTCATCTTTTTCCAGTTCAGCCAGGGCTGCCAGTTTCATGAGTGTTGGCAGATTATCCGGGAGCACCTCCAGTATTTTCTGGTAGTAACCTCTGGCAGTATCAAGATCATTATCCCGAATAGACAGGAGTGCCAGCTTGTCATTGGCAGTGACATCGTCAGGGGCTACTGTCAGCGCCTGATTAAACGCGGTCTTCGCCTCAGCGGGTTTATCCTGTGAAAGATAGACCTGCCCACGCAGATTGTGGGGTGCGGCACTATCGGGCATTTTCTGTTCAAAGGCTTCTACTGCAGCCAGCGCCCCATCCACATCACCCTCTTTGAGATAGGCCGTTACCAGCAGAATGTCTGCCTGTTCAAACTCCGGATCAAGTTTGAGCGCTGCCTCAATGTGCTCAAAACTGCTCGCTACCTGACCACTTGCAAGCAACCCTGCGCCCAGTCTGGCTTGCGCTTCCGGGGAATCGGGCTGCAAAGAAGCCACTTTAGCCAAAAGTGTCAATGCCTCCTCGGTTTTACCCTGCTTTATCAGGGCTCCCGACAACAGATTGAGCGCATCCACATCCTCGGGGCTTGCCTCGACAACGGCACGCATCAACTCTTCAGCTTCCGCACCTTCACCCTCTCGCAGTTTCATATTGGCGAGAAGTTTCCTTCCGGGAGCACTGTCCGGCGCGATGGAAAGGTAGCGATAGGCAAAATCTTCTGCCTGTGCAGAATTCCCCAGTTTGTCGTGAGCTGTCGCCAGATAAAATAGCGACATGGGGTAGCGATCTCCATCCGTTTGCGCCAAGTCAAAAGCGCCAGTAGCGGCTGTCATATCACCTTTTCGGAAATGAAGAATGCCCTGTAAATAGTTGGCCGCCGGGCTTTTTGGCGAACGCCTGATCAACACCGCTACATCCTCAGAAGCACCGGTATTGTCCTCCTTTTGCAATCTTACCAGCGCCCGTTTATAGCGGTCTTCAAAGCGATCATCGTCACTGGCCAGCGCTTTTGAGTAAGCAGTTTCTGCAGCATCCAGGTTCAAACTTTGCAGCTCGATATCACCAAGCAGGCTTAACGCCGGGGCGTATTCCGGCGCCTGGTCAAATACATTACCCAACAAACGCCGGGCTTGAGTCCAGTCACCGTCAGACTGTGTACCTTTCAGCTTTGCCTGGGCCACCAGTGCATAGGGAAGTTCCGGGGCCGCTGAAATGGCTTTATCTATCAGTAACGCAGCCTCTTCCTCCTGTCCCCGTGCCAGCAAACCCAGCCCCTGTGATGCGAGCACCATGGAAAGATCAGCACCAGAGAGCGTTTCTACCGACAGTTCCTGCAGAGATTCAAATTGGTTTTGTGAAAGATGTGCCTGAGCAAGAAGAGGCAATACATCACTATCGGATTGACCCAGTTCATGAGCTGCCTTCAATTCTTTTTCAGCATTGGCGTAGGCTCCTTCGCTGAAATAGTATTCACCCAATAACCATCTTGCCTGCTGGTTGTTGCCATTCTTCTGCAATGCATTTTTCAACTCGATAACGGCAGCATTATTCCTGCCTTCCGCAAGATAGGCCTCCGCCTTGGCAACCTCCTGATTTCCAGTCATATCACTGGAACAGGCCAGCACAAGACCTGCCACAATCACCAGAAACCCTACCCGAAAAAATCTGCTCATAGAAAATTCCCTTTGTACCTGCCAGAGATAACCGCTTGCTTGAAGATAATTAGCATTATTGCAAAAAATAAAACTGCTTATTTGATAATAAAACTTCGTTCAAGGTTAAAGCAAACAGGGTTTGCGGACAAATAGATAGTCGTTGATCTGAGAGTGGTCAGGTGAAATGAAGAAAGAAAGCAGGTGGAGCAGAGTAAAGCGAGTGGAGTAGACGAGTAGCCCGTTATACATTCCAGTCACCCAGCCCAGTCAAAAAAGAACCCGGCAGAAAAGCCAGGCAAAAAAAACGGCGACCAAAGGTCGCCGCTTTCATACTCACACTTACTTACAGAATAGATCAGGCAGACAGGCTACCGTTTACTTTTCTGCGACGAACCAGACCCATCAACAACAGGCTGGCTGCCAGCAAGCCCAGAGTAGCAGGCTCAGGAATGTTTTCAGTGGCCAGAATCGCAAACTCGAGCTGGAAGCTGCTAGTCTCATTCTCCGCAGTAACAAAGCCAATGCAGTTGTCACCAGCGCCAGCTGCAGTGCAAGCCTCTTCAGAGAGAGGAGCCAGACCCAGTGCTGCAACGTATACGTCGTAGGTGAAACCATCAACCGAGAACGAATCGATCAGGAAGGCCAATACAGAACCGTTATTAAAAGCCTGTGCTGTTGCCAGACTAATCAAGTCGCTGGTAAGCGCGAAGATATCACCGCAACCAAACCCGTTGAATGGAACACCCGCCGGGCAAGCACCAGGGCTGCCGGGATTATTGTTCGTTTCAGTAAAGTCCACACCGAAAGTCACTTCCTGAATCTGGTCAGGGCCGCCACCATTGGGAGTCAGGACAACATAATCCTGTGCTGCCGTGCTTGATAGAGATGTACCAGTAATCACATAGTTATTGTGGGTAACTACCGGACCCAGAGCAAAAGTTGTAGCATTCACATCCGTCGAAACCATCAGGCCAGTCGCGCCACTGCCACTGGTCAGGCTATTACTCGGGGTGGTGCTATCGCCAGCAGTAGGGTTAATTACCAGGCTACTGACACGATCGAAATTATTGGATTCAGTACCCCAGCTCAGCTTGGTAAAACCATCGACATCAGAAACGCCAGAGGTTGCACCCTCTTTTACAACACCAGCCGGATTGATTGGTTCTACCCACTCAAATTCCTGGGTGTAATCAAAGGAGGTGATCATGGTTGCCGCTGAAGCGCTGCCCACCATTGCAGCACTGAGGCCCAAGCCTATAGCTAACTGCTTTACAAAATTGTTCGTTTTCATTTATTCACTCCTAGAACCTTACAGTTCCATTGTTTGCCGAAAAGATGACTCTGTGTCTAAACGTCTTTAATCTTTCTGTTTAGAGGATTATCAGATTAAAACTGATTAACCTTTCCGTAATAGTTAGCACAAAGCATGCCAAGACTGGAGCACCCTCCAATAAAACCACTATCCTACTGATATTGAATGATTTATTATCAAACCCCTCTCGGGATGACTGACATAAACTTGAGAAAAATTCGCCGCATGTAAAGAAACCTGACGGTGCCGGCAGACATAAAAACAACCGCTTAAGGCTGCTGCTTCACTCTCGACCTTTTTATCCATAGCACAAGAAGCATGGGCGGCAGGGTGAGAGGCTGTCACAGATAGTTTTGACCCTGCTTTGCAGGCAGCTCATAATCCGGCCATGACAGATAAAGATACGATCTTGCAATTGGTCAATGCCGGGCATCGCGCGCCCTCCGCCGACAACTCTCAGCCCTGGCATTTCCACTGGGATGGCGAACAGTTGTCATTGCGCTATGATCACGCCCGGGTCGCGGACCGCACTTTTCCCCCCGACAACCAGGCAACGCTATTATCGATGGGCGCCGCAGTGGAAAACATCGTCAATGCTGCGCAGCAGAGGGACCTGAAAACGGAGATTCACTGGTGGCCAGAAGGTGAGGCCAACCGGTGCTACTACGCTGCCTTGACCTTTAAACCATCACCCGTCAAGCCTTTGCTGGAGCGCACCAAACAATATCCATCGATTCGTCATACCAATCGCTTTCCCTACAAGAACACGCCGCTTCCCCAGGATGTTCTGGATAGCCTGGGAGAGCTGTCTGAGAACAGCGCCAGACTGATAACCATCAATGAACCCAGCCAGATCACACAGGTAGGGCAACTGGTTAAATCGGCCTCGGAAATTCGCTTTCAGACCAGAGAGGTTCACGAGTGGCTGATGGCCAGCCTGCGCTTTTCCGAAGATAGTGTAAAAGAAGCTGACGGACTGGATTTAAAGACGCTGGCACTACCGCCAGGCGGCTCGTACCTGCTGAAGTTTATCGGTGACTGGAATCGTATGAAAGTGCTCAACCGCTTGGGCATCTACAAGTTTCTGGCAACAGTGGATTCAGCACCTGTCGCTGGCGCACCGGCACTACTGGCGGTGATTGCCCCGCCGGATGCCACCGGCGCACTTGATGCCGGAATGTTGCTTAACCGAAGCTGGAGCTACCTCAATGGCCAGCATATCGCCGCTCACCCGTACTATGTAATATCTGACCAGCTGGCGAGACTGTCCACCGACACGGTCCCATCTGATCTTGTTGGCGCAGCCACAACGCTGGCAAGCAACTGCAAAAGCACACTTGGCTTATCCGGGGAAGAAAGTCTGCATATGCTGCTCAGGATTGGCTACCCCAAAAAGCAGGCGCCCCCCTCCTCGCTGCGATTACCGATCGAAAAGGTTTTCACCGATACCTCTACCCGATAACCAGGGAAAATCGGGCAATCCTTACCGGATACCGAGCCTTTTTCTGGCAATGAATAAACCAAGTTTTTGTATCGGGTTGGCATTTCCCCAGGGTCGCCAGGTTGTTTTCAGGCAATTGCGGTAGGCATCAAAGTGAAGCCCGTAGGGGGCCGCAAGAATCTTCCCGCGGTTGAGTAGAACCTTGAGCGCATGGGTGGCGGCAACGCCTGCACAGAGTTCGCAGGCCATATTGGTTGACGGGCCTTTGTGGGCTGCCAGGTCGACCCTGCTATCATCCACCAGATAGGCAGACTGTAACATGGCAGGTGACAGTCCCAGCAAAAAATGCAGGAGCTGCTCGTTTTCTGACAACCCTTTCATTCTGAAGTATTGCTCGAAAGTCATTTTCCCCGGCATAAAGCAAAGCAGGGCAACCCCCATACCGAGAGGTGCCGCTGTAATAGCCGGGATACCCTTGTCGGCACATGCAGCGAATACTGCCTGCCTGATATTCAGAGCAAAAAAATCCAGCCCATCAACATAGAGGTCGACACCGGCGAGAAACTCGTCGAGGTTATTGAGAGCCACCCCCTCGGGAAAGGTCTTTATGTCGAGCTCGGGATTGATAGCCGCCGCCATCTCTGTCAGCACTTCAGCCTTGGCCCTTCCCAGGTTGGGAATGGTCGCTCCGACCTGACGATTAAAATTAGCCAACTCGAAGATATCCATATCAGCCACGTGGAAGCTGCCGACGCCCAGCCTGGCCAGGGAAAGCAGATGACTACCGCCTACACCACCCAATCCGGCAATAGCAATTCGCCTGGCGGAGAGCAGCAGCTGCTCAGCCTCTGTCACCCATCCCATATTGCGGGAAAATGCTGTTTGATAATCAAAGGCCTCTGCCAAACCTCGCTCCCCCGCCAAAACTCTATCTACTTATTATCTCTGACAACAGCTGTCCGGCCGAGGCAACAGGCTATAACTGTCGTCTACTGATTCACAACTGACGCCTGATAACCACTGTTCACCATAGGGTAAATCGCTTCATACAGCCCACGCAAATTGGGCAGCATTCCTTTAATTGCCTTATCAGTCGTTGAGAAATAGGGCGCTCTAAGTCCGTGATAATCAACCTCTCCTCCCACCTTTTCAAAGTCAATTCCGGACTTCGCCAACAAACGGGGCAGAAAGGGTTCCATCATCGCAAATGCCATGGTCATACCAGTGATTTCTGTAAGAGAAGTTGCCGCCAGGTATGCGGCCACCGAAATCAGGGAAAACGTACGGCGCTCATGAAATGAACAATCGATTGCATCCAGATCACCGAAACGGGTTCGCCCCTCCCCCGCACGCCGCCTGAAAGCTCCGTCAACAGCCAGCCTGGAAACCTCACAAATCGTCTCGCGATTGAGATGGAGGCTGTCGAGAAGCTTTCTGTCCAGCTTATCACCACAAAAAGCCTCCATCGGGAGATGTGAAATACCCTTATTGCCGGCAGGCACCAACCTCACACAGGCAGCACCCCTATTGGTTGCCTTGTGTCTCACCAGGCAGTGCAAGGAGATATCATCAAAGGCATCCCATTCTTTTTTGGCGGGGAAGCGGTCTATCGGTTCGTATTTGAATTCTTCGCAATAAACACGGTATCTGATGCTATACACTTCCGCTTTCTGCTCGGGAGTTGCAGCATATTCAACGGTGAAATAACGTTGAAAATCCTCGGCTATGGACAACATACTTTCGTTCATAATGCTTCCCTGTGACCCTTGTCAGATCAGCTCTTCATCCTGCAGCAAGCTCTCACTGGTACTTTCTCACTACACTACAGTAAAGCACAACATGCTCTTTCCAGCGAAAACCCGCTCCCCGCTTCTCCAATCACCGCAAAGTAAGCATGACTCATACGCCAGAACCAATAAATACAGATTACCCCCCCGAAGATTAACACCCATTATGTGAACTGTATCACTTTCCGGGCCCAGGAAAGACAACCTCTGTTAACGGCTCCACCTAACGAAGCACATTCCGGCGAAGTTCATCGATCAAGCCAGTTACTGCCGAGTCCAGCAGCTGGTAGGTATTTTCAAACCCCTTGACGCTGCCGTAAAAAGGGTCGGGGATTTCCGGTTGCTCAGTCTCCGGGCAAAAAGAGCGAATCAACGCCAGTTTGTACACGAACTCATCAGGGCACACCTGCAGCAGGTCCCGATAATTGTCCTGATCCATCGCCAGAATGTAATCAAATTTTTCAAAATCCTTGGCAACAACCCGCCTGGAACGGCCGCGTTTCAGTTTAACGCCAAACATACGGGCTACCTTTCTGGCCCGCTCGTCAGTTCTCTGGCCGGCCATACCGACGTGAGTCCCGGCAGAATCGACCTTGACCATGCGCTGCATGCCATGTGTCTTAAGTGCATGCACCAAAATTCCTTCCGCCAGAGGTGAGCGACAAATGTTATGTCGACAGACCATCAATATGGCCACCCCCCTCATAGGCGTGCCTCGTCTGGCTGGCCGACATCACCGCTTTCCGCTGGTCTCAGCAGGCTGGCAAAAATATACAGATAGAAAATCCAGCTCACTCTGGCGGAGTCCAGTGGTGAACCGAACAGACCAAAGACCGCGATAGCGATGACACCCACAGAAAATGCGACATACAGTGGCAATGTATTCTGTGGCAGGCATGGCACCAGTGCCGCAATGAGGCAGAGCAGCAAAAACAGCCCCAACCCGATCCAACCATTGTCATACCAGGACTGCACGTAAATATTTTTGATATGCCAGGGCAAATGCGCAAAATCATTGTAGAAAAACCAGTGATCAAGTCCTTCGGCAAACCCACCGTTGATGAGCAAATTTTCATTACCGGAACCAAATGTCACGTCGTCCAGTTCAACTACTGTGTCCCTGGAAAAGTTTTTCAGGTAGAGGGTCGTAGGCCAGCGTGCGAGCCGTGACCGCTTCCCCACATTGGCTGAATCCAGGGTGGTCGACACCGTTGTGAAATGATTGCCCGTGTCCTCAAAGCGTATGGAAGACGCGTGGCAGTTTGCCCGAAAATTACTGGCAAAAATCAGGTTTCTCTCACAGATAAACACCGCGAGGCGTGCTTTATCCGGCGCCCTGACCCGGAGCTGCACAGTGTATTCAGTGTCCGGCCGAACAGGAATTCGCTGACCAAAGGCGAGATCTTCACCGGGTCCAAGCCGAAGATACGCATTACCATCGTCGCTCTCGATGGAAAAGCTGCCGACAGCACTCACCTTTTCGGGAAAGAGGTAGGCATAGTCCGCCGGGAATGAGCCAACCCCGTTACCCAACAACCTCGCTCGCCAACTACCGGAACCCGCATCCACAACGTTTTGCCAATGACCCAACCGGGAGTCCAGGTCGCTGGCCACCGTGTCCATACGCTCGTTGAATTTATAACCACCCAGTGCCACCGCAAAAACGCCCGGCAACATCACCAATAGCACTACCGCCAGAAACTGATTGAAGTATGGCTGCGTCCGGAGCCGGACAAACAGAACTATCGCCAGTACATAAAACAGCAATTGTGCCAGACCAATGGTCAATGCGTGCTCGGCTGAACGGTCTACCCAACGGCTGTCAAAATGTGCACTGATGGCGACAAACAGAAAAAGACTGCCGGCAAGCACCCAGCAAACCACCCCCAGCGCTCTGTGTCGCTGCGCCAACCAGCCACCGACCAACGCAAAAACAGCCAGCCCGGCAAAGGCGGCAAGGGCATAGCTGCCACCGCGTGAAAATGACAACCAGGCTGCCAGTATCCCTACCACCAACGTGACGCTGATCAACAGAGAAGGGAAGCCACTCTGCCTGATTCCCGCGCGCCAGCGGCACACCATGGAAAGCACTGCATAGGCAACACAGCCAACAAGGAAGCTCACATAGGTTGCACGGGTAAATCCCACCGTGGCGCAATAGGCCAGTGCGCAAAATGCCACCAGCGCATAGATTTTCACCACCCGTCCGGAGCCATGAAAAATCCCGTACAGGGTCACCGGTAAAAGCAACAGCACAATGCCGTCAATCACCTCACCACCGGTGTGCATATCTGAAAAAATGCCGGTGGTTCGATAGGCCGATGCCAGATCAAGCAGCGAATTGACCACGTGATACCAGGCACTCCAGGACAACAGCACACCGAGCGTGCCCCGCTCCCAGAGCACTATCACCCCCAACACCAACGCTGCCGTACAGAACCCCGCCACCAGCCAGTTAACAGTCCGGTGGCGGGCACGGCTGAACACATTGAGCCAGAGAGGAGTCAGCAGTAGCGCCCAGAGCATGCCCCTGATCAGTTTGTAGCCATATTCCGGCAAATAATACGGGTTACCGGTAATACTCTCGGGTGGGAACAGGAACACACCCCAGGCGGAAAAACCGGCCAGTACAACCGCACAATAGGCTGCAATCAGCAGCAAAGCACCCTTGCGATGGGCCAGGCGCAGATCAAAACGTCCGGACAATAGTGCGAACGCTATTGTCGTCAGCATCAACAGATCCAGTTCATTGAACAGAAACCTGCCCGTATAGGTGGCAAGGTCCAGGCTGACCGTCGCAACCGGCAGCACCAGCAACCAGAGGCGTGGGACAAAAAACAGCAGCACCAGGTAAACCAGAGCGACGGCAATCGATATGTTCCCCACCAGCGGGAAAGACAGAAACGGACACAGTGCCAGTAGCAATAATGCCAGGCCTGCCAGTTTGCCAAAGATATTGAGGACGGGATTTGGCCCCGTATTTTTTATTGTCCGGTCAGAGGGCATCTCAGCGTTCCATTTAAATACTGTCGATCATTGGGCAGCCGCAGCAGCCTCAAGCAATGCATTGACATACGCTGAGGGGATGGCATAGCTGATGGCAGAGGGATTGTGCAGCATCGCTTCTTTTGATTCTTTGACAAACACACTATTGATCACGGCAACGACCCTGCCCGTCTCGACATCATAAACCGGGCTGCCGCTACTGCCCGGGTAGGCTGTTGCATCAAGCTGATAAACCTCAAAAGGCTGGCGGGCACGTTTGATTTGCGCGGCCGTCAGCGTGGCAGAGGACATGGCAGGCATCACGATAGGAGTTACTGCAGACACAATACCCCGATGCGTGACTGGCTGCAGCCCCAACACCAGCCCAATGGGGAACCCGGTAAAGGCAACCTCTTCACCCTCCCGGAGGGTGCGAGAACTCTCCACCACCAGCGGTGGAAGAGCGGGGCCGGCAATCTCCAGCAGCGCGAGGTCGTGGGCTTCATCTGTTCGAATCAGGTTAGCAGGGTAGACGCGGGAGGCTTTACCTTCACCGCTAAACACCGCCAGCAACTCTTTTTTTTCATTATCGAGTGGTTTCTGGATGACATGGAAATTGGTCACCACCTGTCGGCCATTACCCACCACAAAGCCGGTACCGCGAAAAGTCGGCAGTTGCCCCCGACCATCCGGGCCCTTGTTCGGGAAGACCGTGCCGATGCCGACCACACTGCCCCTGATCTTGTCGATGGTATCCGGTAACCCGGCCACGACCTGGCCGGCCGGCATCAGCGATAAACTGCACAGCAAAAACAGATAGCGTAGTAATAACCTCATGAGCTGGAATCCCCGACCACCCGTATTGAACTTTGGCCACAGGTTACGTGCATTTGATAAAAATCGCTATAATCCGGCATCTTCCGATAAACCGGGACAACTCAACGAACGGATTGCGGCCACCATGTCAGACCTTCTTCACCAACTCATCAGTCATCAGTCCATGCAGACACCTGGTGCGATGGCGCTGTATTTCAAGGATCGTCAATTCAGTTACCGTGAGTTGCAACAGCAGATCGACGCTGTCTCATGCGGCCTGCTATGTGCAGGCCTGAATCGCGGAGAACGGGTCGCAACCTATCTGCCAAAAGTGCCGGAAAATGTCTTCGGTCTGTTTGGTGCCGCCCACGCCGGAGGGGTGTTTGTCCCGGTCAATCCACTGCTCAAGGCCAACCAGGTGGCCTACATTCTGCGCGACTGCAATGTCCGGATACTGATCACCTCGGCACAACGGCTGGAGCAATTGGCTGCGGTACTAGAGGAGTGCCCCGATCTGCGGACTGTGGCGGTTATCGACGACAAACCCCGACCACCATCAGTAGCAGCAACGCATTATGCCCTGCTCGGTTGGGACAATTTCCTCAGCAGTCAGAACGGCCAACCGCCCCACCCACATATCGACAGCGACATGGTGTCCATCCTCTATACCTCGGGCAGCACCGGTAACCCGAAAGGCGTCGTACTCTCCCATAAAAACATGGTCACCGGCGCCAGAAGCGTTGCGACTTATTTAAATAATCACCCAGATGACCGGCTGCTGGCGGCCCTCCCCTTCAGTTTCGATTACGGACTCAGCCAACTCACCACCGCATTCTCGGTGGGCGCCTCGGTCGCCCTGATGGATTACCTGCTGCCCCGGGACATTATCCGCAGCATTCAGCGCTATAACATCACCGGCCTGGCGGCTGTCCCGCCACTGTGGAACCAGCTGGCGCAGCTGGAATGGCCCGAGGAAACTGCTCGCTCACTGCGCTATATCACCAATAGCGGCGGTGCCATGCCGGGGGCCACCACCAACAGACTGAGAGCTGCCCTGCCCGATACAAAGGTTTTTTTGATGTATGGACTCACCGAAGCATTCCGGTCCACTTTTCTGCCACCGGAGCAAATCGATCAACGCCCCGACTCAATTGGCAAGGCGATTCCCAACGCCGAGGTTCTGGTAGTTCGCCCGGACGGCACACCCTGCAACGCCGGGGAACCGGGCGAGCTTGTCCACCGCGGTTCACTGGTGGCCATGGGCTACTGGAACGACCCGCAGAAAACCGCTGAGCGTTTCAAACCAAGCCCCGGCCAGCCCACCGGCATCCCCCTGCCGGAAACCGCAGTATGGTCGGGCGATCAGGTGCGCAGGGACGAGGAGGGTTATCTGTATTTCATCAGCCGACTGGATGAAATGATCAAAACCTCCGGTTATCGGGTGAGCCCCTCAGAGGTCGAAGAGGTCGTCTACAACCTTCAGGGTATCAGTCAGGCTACCGCTCTCGGGCTGCCTCATCCAATGCTGGGGCAGGCCATTTTGCTGGTGATAACAACACATGGCACAGTAACGGCATCAGAAGTCCTCCAGCACTGTAAAAAGGAGCTGCCCAATTTCATGGTGCCCCAGCAAATCGTTATCCTTGAGCAAATGCCTCATAATCAAAATGGCAAAATAGACCGAAAGCATCTTGCCACTGAATACCGCGACCTTTTCAAGGAGCCTCAGGCGTGAAAAAAGCATTACCGGAACATGTACCGATGGACCAGTTCAAGGTGATAGACAACTGCCTTCAGGTGGGTCATGTAGCTGTGGACAGACTTGCCGAGCGGGTGGGTCAAACACCCTTTTATGCCTATGACCGACAGCTCATGACAGATAGGGTAGCCGCACTGAGAGGCCAGTTCCCTGAAGATATCCATTTACACTACGCCATCAAATCCAACCCGATGCCTGCCGTTGTTCAACACCTGGCGGGACTGACTGACGGACTTGATGTGGCGTCCCTGAAAGAACTTCGCGTGGCACTGGATACGGGCACCAGCCCACGCAATATCAGCTTTGCCGGACCGGGCAAAAGCGATGCCGAATTGAAAGCGGCGGCAGCGGCGGGCATTATTATCAATCTTGAATCCGCCGGGGAAATGGAACGGCTGGCGACCATCTGCAACCAGAGCGGGCACCGGGCCAATGTCGCGGTGAGAGTTAACCCCGACTTTGAACTGAAAACCTCCGGCATGAAGATGGCCGGCGGCCCGAAACCGTTCGGCATTGATGCTGAAGAAGTTCCCGCTGTGCTGAAGCGGCTTGGGCAACTCGACCTCGCCTTCCAGGGCTTCCACATTTTCAGTGGCTCACAGAACCTGCGACCGGACGCCATCATCGAGGCTCAGACAAACACCTTTGCTCTGGCACTGAAACTGGCCGATCACGCCCCGTCGCCTGTCCAGTGGCTGAATATCGGCGGCGGCTTTGGCATTCCCTACTTCCCGGGAGAACAACGACTCGACCTCGGCCCTGTGGCGGATAATCTTGCTACCCTTCTGGCCCGCCACAGGGCCGATCTGCCGGAAGCAGAAATTGTTGTTGAGCTGGGCCGCTACCTGGTGGGTGAAGCCGGCGTCTACGTCTGCGAAGTCATCGACCTGAAAAAATCCAGGGGTGAAACCTATGCGGTGACCAATGGCGGGCTGCACCATCATCTCGCCGCATCGGGCAACTTCGGTCAGGTGATCAGAAAAAACTACCCGGTCTGCATTGGCAACCGGGTAACAGGCGATCCGCTGACAGCGGTAAATGTGGTAGGGCCGCTGTGCACCCCACTGGATATACTCGGGGACAAATACGCACTGCCGCCCGTTCAGATAGGCGATCTGATTGTGGTTTTTCAATCTGGCGCCTATGGCTATACCGCCAGCCCGCACCACTTTCTAAGCCACCCTGAGCCGGTTGAGGTCCTGGTCTGATCGCCCGACCAACATCGACTACAGCTTCGGGTGATAAAAAATCTGCACAACCTGTCACACCACTACTCAATTCCGTACTGAGCTGGCAGAATGCTATCCGGCAGGCTGAACGCCCTGGATTCATGACAAAAATGGAACACCCTCTATGAGTTTGCAAGCGGACATCATTCAAATTATCAATGACGTACTTATGCTCGACGGACAAACCACTGAGTTTGACAGTGACACCGGCCTGCTGGGATCCATACCGGAATTTGACTCTATCGCTGTGGTCTCGCTGGTGACTGCGCTGGAGGAAGAATTCGGCTGTGCTTTCGACGATGACGAACTCAATGCCGATGTGTTCGCCACCATCGGCAGTCTCACAAAAGTCGTCGAGCAAAAGCTGGACTGATGACTCCTTCCTGCAGGCTCGAACCCGCGTATATCGCCGGGGGCAGAGGCAAACTGTTCTCGCTCCACTGCGCACCTGAAGCTCGAAATGACCGTGCAGAATGCGTGATTGTCGCCCCCTCCTTTGCCGAGGAAATGAACCGTTGTCGCTATATGCAAACTATGCTGGCGCAGCAACTTGTCGGCCACGGCATCGCTCTGCTATCCGTTGATCCCTTTGGGACCGGCGACAGCCAGGGCGAGTTTGTAGAAGCCGACTGGCAACAGTGGATCAGGGATATCATCACCGCAGCAGACTATGCCGGGCAGCTCGGCTACCGATCTGTCACCCTGCTGGGTATCCGCCTCGGTGCGCTGCTGGCAGCCGCCGCCGCACCCGAGGTGAAAAACCTGCAACGGCTGGTCTTCTGGCAACCGGTCAGCAACGGCAAGATCGCTCTCAATCAGTTTCTGCGCATCAAGATTGCCGCTGCCATTGGCCGCGACGAGGACGGCGGCACCACTGCCCAGTTTGAAGAACAACTCAACCGGGGGAACAGCATTCAGGTGGCCGGCTATGATGTGTCTCCCGCGCTTTTCAGGGGAGTCCAGGCTGCCCATTTCGACCAATACCTGTCACCTGTCACCGCACCGATCAGCTGGTTTACGGTACTGGCCAGTGAAGAGCGGAGCACCCCCCGCGCCGATTTGAAAACCATCGAACAATGGCGCTCCGAGGGAAAACAGATTGAACATCTGACCAGTATAGGCCCCGCCTTCTGGCAGGCTCACGAACGGACCCTGGCACCCAATCTGGTGAACGAGACCATCAGTCATCTGACCGGGGCACCCCAACATGAATGAGCACGCCGTTGTTTTCCCCTGTGAAGAGGATGCTCTGTTGGGCATCGTTCACGCGCCGGACCAGGCTGGAACCACCGGCGTGGTAATCATTGTGGCCGGCGGCCCTCAATACCGGGTAGGCGCCCACCGCCAGTTTGTTGTGCTGGGCAGGGAACTGGCTCGACAGGGCATTCCGGTATTGCGCTTCGATCATCGGGGAACCGGTGACAGCAACGGCTCTTTTCGCGGCTTCCTCGACATGGATGCCGATATCCGGAGTGCCATCGACACGCTCTTCAAACAATGTGGCAACCTGAAGCGCGTGATGCTCTGGGGCGAGTGTGAGTCCGCCTCGGCCGCCGCTTTTTACGCCTACAGGGATCCCAGGGTGGCGGGAATTTTTATGGTCAATCCCTGGATAAGAACAGAGGCGGGGCAAGCCAAAACCTACCTCAAACACTACTACTGGAACCGGCTGAGAGATCCCCGTTTCTGGCAAAAAATCCGGGCCGGCCAGTTCTCCCTGATGCGCTCCCTGAAAGCCTGGCTACAATTGCTCAGGCATATCGCCAAAAGCAACGGCGACTCGAAAAAAATATCAGACGCAGAAGAGTTGACGTCGCTACCATTGCCCGAACGATTAACCAGGAGTCTGCAACGCTTTCCGGGAAAGACGTATATTCTGACCAGTGGCAACGACTATATTGCTCAGGAGTTCAAAGATTTCACGTATAGCTCAGCTATCTGGAAAAGCTCGGGGCTGCAGGAAAAAATCTTTTTTAATGACATGGCCGATGCCGATCATACCTTTTCCCGGACGGTCTGGCGTACGGAACTGTTCGAGCAAACAGCGCAATGGCTGAAAAACCATTTGACCGATCAGCCCGATCAAAAATCTCCGAACACCAACAACAACCACTGACCGACCACTGAATAATGGTTGCTACTGCCATCCTGCCAAACCCGAATGAATGGACCGCAAACAAAATGGAGCCCACGCCATGACCACCAGCAATCTGCCGCCACTGCTCAACCACTACCTGGCGGGTTGGTCCTGTTCTGCAGCAACAGCATTTAGCTCAGAAAATGCGCTGGGCAGAATGGTGACAGCGGCCAATAGCTCACTGCCAAATAATTCAGTCGAAAACAGCACATCGGCCTGTGCCAGCAGCGATGAGCTTTACCAAACAGATAACGGGTCCAGTTTTGCCATGATTGGACAACCGCAGTGGACCGAGGAACACCTGGCCAACAAAGCCCGCGAGGAGGGCCATGGCGCAGCACTGGCAATGGCCCACGCTGAATACGGCAGCCGCTTTTTACAAGTATTAAGGGGCCCGTTCGCCTTCGCGGTTATCGATACCTCGACGGATACGGTAATGCTGGGTACCGACCGGATGGGCCGTTACCCGCTTTATTACACCGAGATCGATCACGGACTGGTTTTCGGCTCTTCGGCATCCATTGTACTTGCCAATACAACCCCGACTGACGAGGCAGCACAGGCGGCATTGCAAGCCCAGGGCCTATATGACTACGTCTATTTTCATATGGTACCCAGCCCACATTCGATATTTGGTGGACTAAAAAAATTACCCGCCGGACACCTGCTGCTTTGCTCGGAAAACCAGTGTGTTGTCAGCAACTACTTCCGACCCGTGTTCAGGGAGCAATCGCAGGATTCATTCACCAGCCTGGGGGCAGAACTCAAGACACAATTAAAAAGTGCCGTTGAGCATTGCATTGAGCCCGATGTGACAGTGGGAGCATTTCTCAGTGGTGGACTAGACAGCTCCTCAGTCGCCGGCATGCTGGCTGAAATCTGTCCGAATAATGCCCATGCATTTTCGATCGGCTTTTCAGCCAAGGGTTACGATGAGATGGCCTACGCGCGCCTCACGGCAAAACACTTCGGCATCCAGCTCCACGAATACTATGTCACGCCGGAAGATGTGGTGAAGGCCCTGCCAATGGTCGCCGCCAGTTATGACGAACCGTTCGGCAACTCCTCTGCCCTGCCCGCTTACTTCTGCGCGAAACTGGCCGCCGAAAACGGTATCCAGTGCCTGCTTGCCGGCGACGGTGGCGACGAGCTGTTTGGTGGCAACGAACGTTATATCAAGCAACGGGTATTTGAAAACTACCAGAAATTTCCCGCAGGACTGCGGCACACGTTCATTGAACCGCTCATCAATGCCCTGCCCAATGCCATACCACTGGCCGGCAAGGCAAAAAGCTATCTCCAGCAGGCCAATATCCCGCTACCCGATCGCCTGCAAAGTTATAACTTCCTGCACCGCCATGCCGCGAATGATATTTTCAACGATGAATTTCTGGCGACAGTCGACACCCAAGCGCCGCTCCAGTTACTGAGAGAAACTTACCATCGGGCGACTGACGCCAGCACGCTCAATAAAATGCTGTATCTGGACTGGCAATACACCCTGGCGGATAACGACCTCAGAAAGGTCAGTCACATGTGTGAACTGGCTGGCGTGGATGTCGCTTATCCCATGCTGGATGACGGTCTGATTGACCTGTCATGTCGGGTACCCAGTGACTGGAAGATCAAAGGCAACGACCTGCGCCATTTTTACAAGGCCGCACTGAAGGGTTGGCTGCACGACGACACCATCAACAAGAAAAAACAGGGATTCGGCTTGCCGTTTGGGGTATGGATGGAAACCCATAAACCGCTTCAGGAAATGGCCTATGACCATCTACTGAACCTGAAAAAACGCCAGTTTTTCAAACCCACGTTTATTGACCAGACCATAGACCTGCACAGAAATCAGCATGCTGCCTATTACGGGGAACTGATCTGGATTCTGATGGTGCTGGAAATGTGGTTGGTCCAACACCAATAAAAAACCAACCGCTGGCTCAGTGCTAACCCCTCGATAAACAGCTTAGCTAGCCGACCTTTATACTGAAATTTTCTGAAAAAGTGATCAACGGCCTCTCACTTGTCGGTAGAGAGTGAGTATGGCTTGGGGGAAATATTCAAGCCGTTAACAACCTATCAAATATCGACTCTGCCTGCCGACAATACGCCGGACTACAGTAATGGCCAACAGTGATGCCAACACAATCGCTACTGTAAAAAACGTGTATGCAACAATATTTCCAGGAAACTTACCATCGAAATCCGAGAGGAAGGTAACCAATATTTTTGTACCAGATAAAAAATAACCGTGCAGAAAGAAAATCCCGAAACTAAAAACCGCAATATTATTCACAAGACGCTGGGCCACACCAAACTGCCGATCGAGAAAGTAAAGAATCACCGGCGCGCTAAGCACCTTGAAAAGAAAAATATAATAGGGTGTAAGATGGTAATTGAGTACCTCGAGAACAAAAAATAAAGCTGCCATCAGCCCTAATGGAATCCAACACCGACCGACCAGCGCCATACTCTGCGTATAAAAACGAGATATAAACATTCCCAGCATATAGGGCGACAAGAGGTACACTGCCTTTGATAGCTGACCGAAATAAGGAGAAAGCTCCAAGTACATCAAAAGTCCATCTCGTCCCAAAAATGCAGAAAGCAGCAATAACGGAGGAAGTGCCAGATAGAATACAGGCCGATGATCAAGCGCAATCAGCACTGGCGCCAATAGAAAAATAACCATAATCATCGGGATGTACCAGAATGGCGCCAAATGCTTGCCCGTGACGATAAACAAAAATGCCTGAGACGCAGACGGAAGCTCATAAAAACCTGCAGGCATTGCCTGCTCGTAAAAAGTCATTGAGGCAACAAGCGCAGGAATTGAACAAACGAGATAGGGAAGAAATACGTTTTTAAGTTTTTTCAGATAATAGCTTTTCGTCGAATACATCACACTCAGGTGTTGAAATAGATACCCCGCAATAAAAGCAAACCAGATCGTCGACTGGTTGAAGAGCGTATCCAATATCACAAACGTATAAGAATCTGCCGGCCAGTAAAAGTTATGCAGAGCATGTGCACCAACTACCCCCAGAATGGCAAAGGCCCTGAAATTATGCACATCCTGCTGAAACGCCGGCTTTTCGTCTTTACGAGTCATATCCTGTGCCCTAGATTCAAATAGCTAGTAGTTCGACTGCCGACCGGTAGTGAATGGTATTTCGCCAACGGAAAACAAGAGTGGTTATTAGGTGGAAGTAAACACTAAAGCCACAGAACGAAAAAGGCAAAAGGTATAAATCCCCTTATCGCAAAAAAACCACCTTGAGCATAGTCCTCACGCACACTAGCGGTACATGACAGTAAAACTTTCCTTAGCGATGGTCTACACGACTTCGTATACTTGTTGGCAAGAGCTGCTCATTGGTGCTTCTTTCTCATGATAGTATCGTGATCATTAGTCTGTGCGGCACTTTATCCGCGTCAGCAACCACAAGACAGGTTGATCCGGATGACCGACATTTCACCCCAGTCCTATTATCAGCTGGCCATTGTTTCTGGTGCTGTATCTGGTCATGGTTATGCAGCGCTACCACCAGAACTGTTAGCAGCGGAACAGTCAGTTGCCCGACAAAATCCAGCTGCAGCCCTAACTCTGAACAGGAGCCTTTGTCGTAACTTATTGAAAGAATTTACCTTGGCTGATGCCTGCTGGGTTTTTCCTGAAAAATTCCATTTTCTGTACGAGCAACAACTGCAGCGGATAGAGAATCTGCTCACCGATAAGCCAGATAGCTATTTTTCTTTCGATAACGACCCTTTTCGCAAGGACCTTGCCATTCTGTGCCACCGCCTTATTCCCTGTGGGGCCGAGTTTGCAACGCCCTTCTCCGGCATTTCCCGGAGCCTAATATTTAAGGGCGGCTTACGACAAACCGCTAAGTTCATTCAGGTGATTGCCCGTTGTCGCGGTATCAAACCTTTTCTCGAGCTGCATATGCATCCACATTACACCACAGCCTTTAATCCTGAGGGTTGGATAGAAACCTATGAAAATCTGGCAGACTTGCTGGCTGCTAACCCGTCCTTGCTTGGGTTCCAGAGTACCAGCTGGTTTCTGGATCCTGCGCTTGTGGAGGTAAGTCCGCATCTATCCTACCTCAGGGAGGTACCCGAACGCTGTGGTGCAACAATACTCTATGCTGGAGAGGATGACTGCGATTACTCCGGAGCATTTGCAACATCGCAGACCCGTCGTGACCTATATACGTCCGGCCACTATAAACCCCGTCTCTTTACCCGTATCTGGCCACGCCAACTACTCATCCAGCGAAGTTGGCGATTGCTCCCTCATTGATGTCAATGAACCGTGAAATAACTTGGCTCTAAAGGTCATAATTTTCCGTATTAATCGGAACCACTCTTAAATTTAACCACTTTGGTTTCATAATGCGTCGGTAAGCTCTCTTTAATACTCCGTTTAGAAAACACTTATCGATCAGCGGACCTATTTTACTTCTCTCATATTTCAAATAATATTTTTTCAGTTTTTTGTAGAATTCAATATTCCCTGTCTCATCAGCCAGAAGGAGCAAATCAATTACAGAGGTTTTTAATGAATCAGAAGTAGGCTGCAGTTTTTTTAATTGACTCATCTGAAGTTTTGGTAACGATTTGACATCACCATTTAAAAGAAATAATGCTGCCATGGTTCGTATACACTTGGAACATTGCCCACAATTTTTATCAATGCTTTTCCAGCATACCTGAAGATTTTCAGCTACATTGGGGAATTCCAGAATTGTTTTTGTCTTCAGGGTACGACTGCACCCGGAACCGTGATGGACTACTTTGGTTGACTCCGTACTCCACATCGGGTCAGTTAGTGGGTGAGAGCCCCAGGGAAAGAGATTGTCATACGTATGTGATGAAGCGACATAAAGACGCTTCATACCCAGATTACCACCTGCAGAAGAAATCAATAGTCCATGGGCAAAGCTCCAGCCAATCTCTTTTTTTTCTGTCCAGTCCCGGGCATTGGTATCCACTGGAATCAGTTCTTTTCCATTACTCTCAGCAAACGTTGTCTGGTTCTCAATGCGGCGATTCCAGGCTGAATCATCATCGCCCATATCAAAACCGCGCAGCATAATAAGATGAGTGATTTCATCACGCTTGGCGATAAGGGTATAGGAGCTATCAACCCCCGCAGAAAAGAAACTTCCAGTATGAGTGAACTGCTTATCGCGATTGCTCAGCTCACAGTTCAATGCGATTTTTTTAAGCTTTGGATTCCACTTGGAATATATCGTTTGTAATTCACTGAGCTGATCATAAAACATCCGGGACACAGCCACACCTGTATCAACCTCTATATCCCGCCGGGAAACCATGGCCTCCAAAAGAGAAATACCGATAAACCACTCAGCATTTATGTATAAGGGAAATTTATCTGGAACTTTAAAAAAAATTAAATCGCCATCAACATCAGCAGATAAAATATTAAACCCATCTTCCTGATTTACTCTTATATTACTTATGAGCAATTTTTTGTTCATTTGAAAAGCTCCTGAAAAAATTCTATAAGAACAATGCAGCTACCATAAGTAAGGAAACTTCTGCTCTGTTCGCCATCTTATGTCCTCTGGCATGAACTTCTTTGTCAAAGACCAGAGAACTGAAAGAACACGAACAAAAAATATATTCAAGCCATATTTTTTTATTAGTGCACTTTTTATTTCAAGATCAAGATTGCTTTTATCAGCACTTGAAAATAATCCGATCATTGAACCCAGTCGTATTTTTTTATAGAAAATGAAATTAAAATTATTTTTTAATAATGCCATTTTATCGATGCTTTCCAGGGCAAGCTGCGTCCTTCTGCATTTAAAGCAATAACCACAGTTTTTTATGGGAATAGTTTTTTCTATACATACATATATTTCATCGCTGAACAGGTCTCTGGATGAAATAAACTCAAGTTTTTCTATTCTTCCAGCCTCATCCCCGATGGAGAAAAAACGGATCCTCTCGGTATTGAGTAATGGCAGGAGATAGGGGTCCATAATTGACATGTCGTAGTGCTCGAACACCCCCAGGTCTTCAGGCGCATAGCTGGAAGAATAATCATATCTGGAAATACCCTGCTGCAATAACAGCGCACAGGCAATGTTGCCTATCACATCACGCTGCTGAAAACGCTCTCTGAAAATACGGTCAATATTGCTATCGACGGCTATCAGGGGTTTATCCAGGGTGCGCAAGGCACTTTCTGCTACAGCAAACCTTTGCGCAAAAACTTCTTCAACGTTGTATTTACCATGCTGCCCTGTATTCGCGAACAAATAATAAGCATACGGCGTACCATTTTCCGCAGCCTGCAGGGCTGTGTACCAACTATCCACTCCACCACTGAATCCCGTAGCTGAAGCTTCCGCTGACTGTTGCCAGGATGCCTCCGGATTGAGTACGTCAATATCAATCTCATGCAAACGGGGACATAACGCGAGAAACATTTTTTGTATATCTTGTGTCACAGCATCAGCTAGCTGCCTGGACACCTTGCCCTCGACCCTGAGATCCAGACCCCGCTCCATGGCAAGCCAGGTATAGAGAATAAAAAAAGCATCCACTGATTCAGTGTCGATCATGGGCTGAAATTGCTTGTCCAGCTCAAACCAGATGGGCTCACAGCCCTCCACGACAGCCTCCACACGTATTTTCTGACTTGTCTGGGTTAAGGTGCTCCCTTTCAAACATATTTCCGTCATTTACACACCTTTCCCTGTTATACAGTTAACGCGTTGCGTGAGGGCAGCCTTGTATAGGCAAACCCGCTGTAATCGGGATAAATATTCAATTCAAGAATAACCGGCCCTGCCACAGAAAAGGCAATATCAACGCCTGCGAATCTGATTCCGGGGAAAACATGCAGTGAGTTTTTTGCCAGCTCGACCGCCTCCGTGAACATGGGCATCCGGGTCCCGGCCAATCTTGTCATACTGTCCGGGTGTTCCTGGTAAAACACCCACGGTTTGTATTTCGTGAATCCCACTTTAGCGATTCCGGTGACCACATCAATGGGAAACACGAAAGCACCCGAGGTGGCATTATCAACAATAGCCCCCGTGCGACCCGCCCTTAAAAAGGCCAGCAGACAATCGACAGTCCCGTCGCATTTTTTGAGCACGCCTATCCGGAGGGTATTAACGCTGGATTGGTTGATTGCTGCATAATCCGGGTGTTGCTCAAGGTATTTTTCGATCAGTACACCACCCGCTTCTGTTTTATCGATACTTGAAACAAAGCTGTCTGTCTCCAGCCAGGCTCCGGTTTCAAGATCTTTGACCTGCCCCGCTGAATGATACTCGATCGCCCGAAAACCCTGACCGCCCCAGGATTCAATCAGCTTGAAACAGATTCTTGTTTTATCCTGCTGTTTTTCCAGCAGGGCCTTCAGGTCGGCTGCTGTCCTCAGCGACGAACCATCAGCGGCCAAACCGTCTACAGAGTCATAATGACCGAGCAACTCCGGGGTCGGTTGTCCATAGGCCATCAGTACCGCTTTTTCTATCACCTTGTTTTGTGAACTCTTGTGGTAAAGGCGGTTATTGAGCCGGTAAACCTGTCTTTTATAACCAGCCGTGCTCAGATAGCCCAGCACGTCGCGGAGAGGAAAGTCCTGCCTGTACATTTGCGCCAACAGGTAAAAGCCCGGACCCAGGCGGGAACGGATAAACAACAGGAGCATTTCCGTCAGCTGTCGTACAATACTTTTATTGCCCGGTTGCGCTGATAGCGCCCGAATAGTATTGAAGTATTTTTTTATTTTTTCCATTGCTCTTCAAATCATCCTGTTTTCAGCCATTTGAAAAAAGATCGCTTCAGCTCAAGCAAACCGGACAGTTCCGCCTCAAACTCCAGGTCTGAAACATGTTCACCATCCAGAATTCGTGGCAGCGCATAAATCTCGGCACCCCTGCCGGCCAAACCCGACGCAGTGGTTGTGGCTGAGGCAATACCCAGCTTTTTCAGGTCTGCCCAGATTGCCCGGTCATACACGCCACTGGGGTAACAGAAATGTTGCAGTGGCTGTTCTGTCAGAGGCTCCAGTCGCGCACGATTATCCTCTATCTCCTCTTCAACACAGAAGTGTCCCGCTTTTGTGATTCGGTGACGATGGGTATGCAGCTGAATATCCAGACCGCGCCGGGACATTTCCTGCACCTGTGGGGGCGTGGCAAGGTGAAACCACTTTTCTGAGCAAATCAGTTCCCGGTCAAAACCTAGTTGATCTGCTACCTGCCAGAGAAAAGCCTGCCGCTCATCTTCACCGGGCAACTGTTCGAGATGGCACTGCAGTGTTGTGGCAAGGTCTGACCGCTGGTCACTTTCTGCCAGGTCATAAACCTGGTCACCGGGGATGCCGAGATCGGCAAGATATACTCTCGCCAGGTCTGTCCTTGAGACCAGATAATGCAGTACGACATTCGCCACCGGCCACTGTTTTTCACTGTAGTAAGTGGTGACATACAGGGTTGCGGGGAATTGTTGCTTTTCCAGCTCGGGGAGCATATGCAGGTAAGTGCCATACCAGCCATCATCAATGGTCAGCACCACCGTATTGGCTGGTAGTGTATTGTTTTTTCGACGGGTCAATGCCTCAGTCAGGCTCAATACCGGATAGCCAAGCGCCCGGATTTTCTCCATTCTTGCGGCAAATTTACCGGCACTCATAAAAAGATAATTGCCATAATGGCCCTGGCCCAGCCAGATTCCATGGTAAGCAAGTATTCGCAAATCACCGGCTGTCATCCGGCGGCACAGGGCAAACAGCCCCGTATACTTCGCCAAATGAAATATCCACTGTTTCATTTCTGACATTTACCCTGCACTCTGGCAGTATTAGCAGTCAAAGTGACTGTCGGCCGGATTACTGACAAAAACCTTTTTACAGGCAGAGGTGCCGTATAATTAATGCGCACTTTATCACCTACTGGAAGCTTACACTCGCGGGTGTTTAGCTTGCTATGGCTCTTTACAGGTTTCCCATGCACAAGTTGACGAAAGTAACGTTGCCCCACTGTTTTGCTCTATCCCTGTTTTCGGTGTTTTTGCTATACAGCACATCAGTTTTTGCAGCGCCTGTCGGCCATGCTCCCTGGGTAGGCGATACGCTCAAAGGCGCACCCTGTGAGGGCGGTCTGGAAAATTTTGGCCCGTTTGACTACTTATTGCGCAACCAGTTACCAGGGCAGCTCAACATTGTCGAAAAGCATCACTTTAATCAGGAAGTAGAACAGCTGATCAAGGGACAAACCAGTGTCTCGCCTCTTGGGGATATCGGTTACACCCTGAGGGCCTGGCCAAACCATCACCGGGCCCTGTACAGCGCTATTCGCTACCGCATCAATACATGGCCTGATGGCCATCCATCACGCTACACTCCGGCAGAGTGCTATCTACAGCGGGCCATTAAGTTCAGCCCCAATGATGCAACTACCCACATGTTGTACGGTATTCTCCTTCACCAGACCGGCCATCAGCAAAAGGCACTTGAGCTGTATGAAAAGGCCATTGAGCTTGACCCCCACAATCCACAGATTCAGTACAACCTGGCGCTCTTGCTGGTGGATCTCAAAAAATATCCCGAAGCCAGAACCTATGCCACCAGTCTCTACAAAAGGGGATTCCCGCTTCCCGGCCTCAGAGACAAACTGAAAGCAGCCGGGCAGTGGTCGTCGGGCGACAATCAGTAAACCCTCAAGCCGGGTTCCTGAACATTGCCAGTAAACGCACCATAAATCGCAATGGCGTCTGATCCCAGGGGGTAAATCTCGGCATCTGCCAACGATCGCTTGACCCGCTGACAACTCCCCACTGGGTGGAGACCGCGCCTTCAAAACCGATGGATTTTACAAAATCGCGATGCTCCAACCGGTAGTCGATCTCTGGCCGACCATTGGGGTAGGCAAAATAGCGAACCGGTTTGTCCACCAATGTTTCCAGTGCATTTTTTGAGGCCTGAATTTCCTGCCTGGCATCGGCAAGTTTTAGCATGGCCAGGATGGGATGTGTCCTGGTGTGAGCGCCAATCTCGATACCGGCATCGCTCAACTGCTTCACCTGATCATTGGTCAGCATCATATTTTCCGGCAAGGGCCCCACCATACACTCAATAACACGAATAGCCTCGGCGCGCTTTTCCGGTGGCCAATGCTTGATTTCACGAATAATCTGACCCGCTGCCTGTCTGCGGTGGTGGAAATCGGCCAGATCGTAGGTGGCAAGACCCAGCGATCGCAGATCAAACTCGTCACTCTCGGCAATTCGTAATGCCTCGATCACCGCGTCGTTCCACATCAGGCCACCATTGAGGAAGCCCGTGGAAATAAATACGGTGGCGGGTATGCTCCAACGTTGCAGTACCGGTAACGCACATTCTGCGTTGTTGGCATACCCGTCGTCGAAGGTCACGCAAACAGCTCTTTCCGGCAGATCATTGTTGTCCAGCCTGGCAATGGCATCAGACAGCGACAGCGGATTGAAGTAGCGGGCGAGCAGCTCCATATGCCAATCGAACGTCGCCACTGTCGGCTCGGAACTGCGCATGTAATCACGTTCAGGCAACACGCGGTGGTAGGTGAGAATGCAAACCCGCTGTTTATTTTTTGTCTGCAGCACAAGGGGCAGTGTTCTGGCAACTGCGCTGTACAGCAGATGGTTCATTTATCAATCCTCGGACGTTTGCTCGAAGCCAAGGATTCTGACAGTGTGCGAGGCCGCTAACAACTGTCGGAATTTTTTACGTTTTTCGCCTAAACCACAGCGGACAGAAGGGTTGTCAGGATGTTTTACATCTTTTCAGAACACCGGCCTGATTGAAGCGCTGATCAGGCCAACCCGGTAAGGACAAAGAATATCTTATTTGCCGGAGTGTTCTTCAGGCAGTCGAATATAAGATAGACTTGCAGTCCGTTACAAAATTGCCTGCCAAACCCAGAGTTTATTCGACCTGATGACTATCACCACTCGCACAGCCATTGGATTCAGTATCACCGGCAGGTATCTGACGCTCTCCTTTCAGTTTGTCTCAACCATGATCCTGGCCCGGCTGCTGACGCCGGAAGAGATTGGTATTTTCAGTGCAGGCTTTGCCATTGTGGCGCTGGCCCAACTGTTTCGCGACTTTGGCCTGAATCAGTACATTATTCAGGAAAAAGAATTGAATGAGACGAAAATCAGAACAACCTTCACGCTCAACCTGTTGATGTCCTGGACGCTGGGGACTTTGCTGTTTTTCGCGGCGGGCCTGATAGCCGATTTTTTTCAGGAAGAAGGTATAGAAACGCTGATCAGAATTCTCTCCTTCAACTTTTTTATTATCCCTTTTGGCACTATCACCCTGGCATTGCTGCGCAAGAAAATGCGCTTTCATATCACTGCAGCTATTGGCCTGACCGCAACCCTGTTGGGCATCTGCGTGTCCCTGGCAACGGCCTACACCGGTTCCGGCTATCTCTGTCTCGCCTATGGCGCGATCACCGAGACCTCCAGCATTGTACTTCTGTCAGTTTTCTTTCGGCCCAGGGACGTGAGTCTTATCCCCACCCTGGAAGGTGCCAAAAATATATTCAGGTTCGGCTCCATTGTCGGCGCGGGCAACATCATCAACCAGTTTGCTACCAGTATCACTGATGCCCTGATCGCCCGCATGCTTGGGCTCGCGCAGCTGGGCTACTTTTCCCGGGCCTTTGGTACTTTTTCACTGTTCGATCATATATTTGTCAGCAGCATTCGCGGGGTCATACTGCCGCTTTTCTCCCGGGACAACATTCACACAGGCAAGCTGAGGGAGAGTTATCTCAAGGCTGTCACTTACTCCTATATTTTTGCCTGGCCCTTTTTTACCTTCCTTTTTCTCTACACGGAAGAAACCATAAGGGTGCTGTATGGCACGCAGTGGGATGCCGCCATTCCGCTGGTAAAAATCCTCTGCCTGGCGGGTGTACTGCTGCCGTCATTTCTGTTTGCCGACAATCTGTTCATTGCCTATGGCAGACCGGGAATTACACTGAAGATCAAGGTCATTTCAAATATTGCAAAAATCATAATGGTGGGTGGTGCCTGCTTTGTAGGACTGAAAGCGGTCTGCCTGGCACTGGTAGGATTTTTTATTGTCAGGTTTATGGCCTGCCAGTTTTATGCCAACCAGGTATTTGGCATCGGCATGATAGATGCCGCAAAACCTGCCATGCAGGGTTTGATGCCATTGATTTTCACAATATCACCAACACTGGCTGTAAACTCCTTGATGCAGGGGCATATCGAAAGCATTTATGTTCATTTTGCCCTGTTGATGGCAGTGGCATTTGTGGGCTGGATCGTTGGTCTCAGGCTTTCCAGGCATGCCTTTTACAATGAAATAACCAGCTTCGCCGGAAAGGGCAGGATATGACAACCATAATCAAGTTCCTGAACAGGAGTCACTGTGTCTATTTATAATCAATTGCGGCTCAGAACCCGCAAGGTATTGCCCCGGCGATTTCATTGTTACTGTATCGGTGCCGCCAAGACCGGTACAACGTCCATCTCCTCCATGTTTAAGGCCCATTTTGATTCAGCCCACGAGCCAGCCATTTCAGAGACCAATCATCAAATCATCAACTATTTAAAAAATGAAATGACGGCTGAAGAGGTTCAGTCCTTTATTGAAAAACGGGACAGAAAACTGAACCTTGAAATGGAATCTACCCATTCATTAATTTACATAGCAAAGGAAGTCGTCGGCCTGTTTCCCGACGCAAAATATTTAGTCACCGTCAGGGAGCCACTGAGCTGGATCAGGTCCAGAATCAACTTTCATTTCAAAAAACATCCGCCGGAATGGGAGGAATATCGCCAGTATTTCTGGATGGACAAAACCCGGGGGTATGATCCGGAAGAGGCCCTTCTCGAGGCCAACCAGCTGGCTTCCCTGGATGCCTATCTGTCCCAATATAATGAACACTATCTGCTGGCAAAGCAGCATCTTCCGGAGGCTGCCAGCCTTTACATCAGAACAGATAACCTGTCTCGGGAATCTGGAGAAATTGCCCGGTTTTTAAACATCAATGCACGAGATATCAATACCTCACACGCCAACTCCGAACCCGAAAAAGCCTCTTTTATAGAGGGCATTGATGAGCACTATCTGACAAGAAAGGTATGGGGCCACTGCGAGGATCTAATCAGGGAGTATTTCCCTGAACGCGTTCCCTTTTATTTGGATGAAATACAATAAAGTCTGTTCATAGCAACCAATCTCAAACGGCCTGAGGCAACCAATTTATGAAGCTCTGTTACTACCATGACAACGAAGGTAATTTTGGAGACGATTTGAATGCCTGGTTGTGGCCAAAGTTACTGCCTGGCGTCATTCAGGGTATCGCCAGGCACGGGGAAGAATACTACGAGGAAAACAACCGGGAAGCGGCCCTGCTGTATGGAATTGGCACCATACTCGACCAGAGAATTCCCCCTCTGCCGGTAAAATTTATTGCGGGCTCCGGGGTAGGTTATTTCTCTTCACCGGAGATCGATGACAAGTTCAATATCTATTTTGTCAGAGGACCGCAAACCGCAAAAAAGCTGGGTATTGATCCCTCGAAAGCACTGACTGATCCCGCTATCCTGTTAAGGGAGTTCATACCCGAAGCTGAAAAAATTCACGAGGTGTCATTGATCATGCATTGTGACACCGCAAAAAGTGGCTATTGGAAGCATATCGCCAATGACCTGGGAATCCACCACATTGACCCAAGGACAAAAGATCCCCTCATCGTTATTAACAATCTGATTGCCTCTAAATACGTCATCACCGAATCACTTCATGGTGCAATTATCGCTGATGCCTATGGCATACCCTGGCGACCCATCAACACCATGCCCCATATCAATCAATTCAAATGGCATGACTGGTGCCAGTCAATCAATGTGGCCTATGAGCCGGCAAATCTGGTCTCAATTTTTGACGACAGGCGGGCCACCACCACCAAAACCCTGCTCAATAAAGGCAAGGCCTTTCTGGCCAGGCAACAATTGAAACATCTGATCAAGGAGGGGAAATCCTTTAACAGCAACCCTGCGGTCATTCGTTCTCATACCAGCCAGATGCTGGAAAGACTAGCCCAGTTGACGATTGATGCGAATAACCTTCAAGACAGGTTGAAATGATTACCAATGACTATCCTTCTTCTTGATGGGGACACATTACCGGCTTTGGCGATTACCCGTTCGTTGGGTAGCCGGGGCATTCCGGTAGTCGTTGCCTCTCACCAGCAAAACCCCATTGCCGGCTACTCGCGTTACGCATCGAGTATTCTCGATTATCCGAATCCGCTACTGGCCCCTGATGACTTTGTTCGCTGGCTGGAAGATCAGCTCACCGATCACCAGTACCAACTGGTGATCCCGGCCACGGAGCGAACCCTGGTGCCCATAGCCCGGCATTTTCACAACAGCTCCCACTACAACAGGATTGCCGCACCGGAGCTGGATGCACTGGAAACCGTGCTGGACAAGTCGCGGACTGCCCTGCTCGCCAGGCAGTGCGACGCCCCCCTTCCCGCCAGCTGGGATATAACCGGCATTGAAGCGCTTCAGTCCGCGCTGTCTGAATTCAGCTATCCGATGGTGATCAAACCGGGTCGGTCCATTTCAGACAACTCGCTACGGACGCCACTGTCGGTCCGCTACGCCCATTCAGAAGAAGAACTGATCAAAGTGGGCACGGAACTGCTCCAGCACGGCCATCTGGTGCTGCAGGCGTATTTTTCCGGTATCGGCAAGGGTATTGAGTTAATTGCCAATCGCGGTGAGATCGTTAGCGCCTTTCAGCATCAGCGTCTTCATGAAATGCCCCTCAGCGGGGGCGGCAGCAGTTATCGGAAAAGTGTCAATGTTGATCCGGTCTTGCTCGATGTCAGTGCCCGGCTGATCAAACAGCTGAACTGGCACGGTGTCGCCATGGTGGAATTCAAGCAGAACCCGGAAAGCGGTGAATTTATTCTGATTGAAATCAACGGTCGTTTCTGGGGTTCGCTGCCCCTCGCCGTTGCCGCCGGCGCAGACTTCCCTCACCAGCTTTACCAGCTTTATACCGCTCAACCGATTGAAACAAAGCCCTACCAGACTGAGATCTACTGTCGAAAACTGTCCAGCGATCTTCGTTGGCTGGAAGCCGTGGCACGCAAAGATGCTGATCCCCGGCTGGTGACTATCCCGGCACTGAGCGAGGCCATGAAAGATTTACTGAAGGTATTCTCCCCCCGACATTATTTCGACGCCCAGTCATTGTCTGATCTGAAACCGGGTCTGGTTGACCTCTGGCAGATTGTTCGCAGTTACACGGACCGGTTGAGCGGTGTTTACCGCGAGAAACAGTTCCGCAACGGGATTATCAGGCGCAGTCGCTATTCATTGGTCAGCGATCGACTGTCGACAGCCAGCCATATACTGTTTTTATGCTATGGCAATATCAATCGCAGTGCTGTGGCTCAGGCCCTGGCAGAAAAAAATATCCCGGATACCGGGCGATATTTCTTCAAATCAGCAGGATTTCACCCGCTGGGTAACCGACCGGCAGACCCGAGAATGGCCGCTATTGCCGCAGCGGAGGGAGTGCCTATGAACCACCTCCGTTCGTCGGTACTCTCCACGGAATTAACCGAGTGGGCAGACATCATTTTTGTCATGGAGGCCGATCACGTCAAACAACTGGCTACCTTTTCACAAGCTGCCGCAGACAAGGCACTGCTGCTCGGCGGCCTGTTTGCTGATCAATCAGCCGCTGAAATTCCGGACCCCTACAACAAACCGCAACCGGTTTACCAGTCGGTCTACCGGACTATCGATCAGTGTATTTCAGGCCTGTCAAAACTGGTTTGCTAAGGGAGGGATCACTATGAGCTGGCTCAGAGAATTCTGGCCATGGTTGCTGGGAGCATTTTCTGTCTGCACCGTCCTGTTTATTCTCTACACACTGTTTTTCTCGAACAGGCCCACGGTCAGACAATTCACCTATAAAGAGACCCCCCAGGGAAAACTCACCCTGGAAATTCATCTGCCCCGGGACTGGTCTGAAGATGACCGCAGACCCGCCGTCCTGTTCTTTTTTGGAGGAGGCTGGATAAGCGGCGGGATCGAGCATTTCAGCTGGCAGGCAGATTATCTGGCCCGGCGGGGAATTGTCGCAGTCAGGGTCGACTATCGTGTGGACACACGCCACCACACGACTCCGGATAAGGCAGTGGAAGACGGATTTGATGCACTTTTATGGTTACAGCGGCACGCGGTGGGACTGGGCATTAACCCGCAACAGATCGTTTCGTCCGGTGCCTCGGCGGGCGGCCATATCGCTGCCTGTCTGGCGATATGCAATCACCCGGCGGGCATCGACATGTCATCAATGCGTCCCGCCCTGTTAGTACTGTTCAACCCTGTACTCGACCTGGTCAATCCCACGGCGGAAGAGGAGTTCACCAGCCGGGAAATTGAACTGATCGCGATGATGCCCGAGTCAGCGGTCACCAGGCTGTCACCCAATCTGCATATCGACGGCAGCACGCCACCCACCCTGTTAATGTTTGGTGACCGGGATGGGCTATTGGCGCAGGGCAATTTTTTCGCAGAGAAGGCCTTATCAGAAGGGGTGCCCACCACCCTGTTAACCGCACAGGGACAAAAGCACGGCTTTTTTAACCGGGAGCCCTGGCGCAGCGCTACCATTCTGGCTATGGATCATTTCTTGCTCGAACAGGGCTATCTTTCCGGCACACCATTGATTGATGAAGCCGTGACAGACATGACATCTGACAAAAAAACAGGGAAGGGAAAGACATTGATAGAAAAGCAGTGATGGAAAAGTGAGCAGATGACAGGTTTTTTCTCAACAGCCTGTCGTCTGCCCCCAAAAACCACTAACGGTCTGTCTTTTCCAGATAACGGAAGAAATCGGAATCCGAGCGAATCATCAAGGTGGCGTTATCACCGAGCGCCTTGTAGGTCTCCAGCGTACGTATAAACGCATAAAACTCCGGATCAGCACCAAAGGCTTCGCCGTAGATACTGATCGCCTCGGCATCGGCATCCCCGCGAATTTCCTCTGCTTCCCTGGCCGCTTCAGAATTGATGCGACGTAATTCTCTCTCCATTTCACCGGTGATTTCCAGACTGCGACCCTGGCCTTCGGCACGAAACCGCTCGGCAATGGCCTGACGCTCGGAAATCATGCGGTTTTCCACCTGGCGACGCACGGAGTCAATATAGTTAATGCGCTTGATACGAACATCCTTGAGTTCAATACCCAGATCGGACATCAGTTTTGAGGCACTTTTCAGTATCTCCGACTCCAGTTTTTCACGGCCCAGTTTGGGACGCTTGGTCAGACTGACATCATCCCGATCCTGCTCTACCTCATCGAGCTCATCCACATCAACATCCCAGTCTCCGGAGCGGACAATCTCTTCCAGTTCTGTGCCGGAAATAATGTCTCTCACCACGGAGTCAATAATGTCGTCGAGGCGGGTACGCCCACCGCGCTCATCGCGAACACTGCGCAGGAATTGCAGGGGATCCACAATACGCCAGCGAGCGGTGGTATCCACCTGGATAAACTCACGGCCAAGGGTGGGGATCTGGGATACATCGCCGTCCCAGACCAGCAGGCGCCGATCATAGCGACGCACCTCCTGGACAAAAGGCAGTTTCCAGTGCAAACCCGGGGTGCTGATCACATCCCCCTGGGGTTCGCCAAACTGGACGATAATGGCCTGCTCGGCTTCATCAACGACAAAGGCCGATGAAAAGACAATGATAGCGACAAAAAGCACGACAAAAAGACTGGCCAATTTTTTCATTTGCTTGCTCCCTGACGCGCATCACGCACATTCATCAATGGTAGGGGCCCTACCTGATCTTCCTGCACCATGAGTACCTGTCCAATATTCGGCAGTATTTCTGCCATGGTTTCCAGATAGAGACGGGTGCGGGTTACTTCAGGTACCGTCTTGTACTCCACCAACATCGCGCGGAACCGGGCAGTTTCACCAAAGGCACGGTTAACGCGGGCAGTGGCGTAACCCTCGGCCTCGGAAATCAGGCGCTGGGCTTCACCCTCGGCCCGTGGAATCTGCTGATTGGCCCGTTTGGTGGCTTCATTGATCATTCGTTCGCGTTCCTGGCGAGCTTCGTTCACCTCATTAAACGCAGGCCGCACAGCCTTGGGGGGAACCACGTCCTGCAATTCAACGGTAATCACATGAATACCGGAATCGTAGAGATCCATGATGCCCTGAATTTCATCGCGGGCTCCCTGAGCAATTTCGACCCGACCAACAGTCAACACCTCTGAACCGAGTCGGTTACCCACTACCCGACGCATCACGGACTCGGAAATATCCCGCAGTGTCAGATCGGGTTCACGTAGCTGGTAGAGGTATTTGATGGGATCCTGGATGCGATACTGAACCACCCACTCCACATCGATCACATTCAGGTCGCCTGTGAGCATCAGGGACTCACTGGTAAAGTCGCTCTCGGAGTAACTGGTCCGGTTGTTGACCTCACCCACACTACGAAAACCAAACTCCTGCTTCAGAACCCGGGCAGATGCCACACGCTGGACTCTGTCGATACCAAAAGGCAGTTTGAAGTGCAAACCGGGATCCGTAATGTTCACCACGGCGCCAAAGCGTTTGACGACGGCCTGCTGTTCCGGCTGGACTGTGTAGAACGACGAAAATACTGCCCAGAGAACAATAACCAGTACCGGCAGATAAACAATCGCGCTCCCCCCCTTGGGAAGCTTTTTCAGCAATTCAGCAAGGTCTTCGTGGAGATCGCGCTCCCCACCGGATGAATCCTGCCAAGGGTTCTTCTTCATAAATGATTCCTGGAGTTGGGTAATAATTCAGCAACACCCTAACAGTTGAGGCAGAGAGATTGCTAACAAAAACTTTTTTGGCAGTGTCTCCAGGGGAGATAACCCTAAGGGGGTCTGTATTAAATCCAGCAGTGTTAAACCACTATTCTGCCGCCCCGCTGTCCAGCCACTCACCAATCAGATCGACTTCTGATGGCGTCAGGTCTACCGGATGATCGGCACCAAAATCAATATCATCGGCATACAGGTCATCGGTGCGGCCATCGGTGCGTTTGTTTGCGGCCTTCCAGTACAGCAGGCTTTCACGGGCATACATGTTGTTCACATATTTACTGGTGTAGGGACGCTGTAAACCATACTTTCTGGTTTCGTTGGTGGAGCTGGTCATCTGTACTTTCAGGCGTTCGGGTAGTGCTTTCTGGGAGAAGTCCCAGACAAGATTTTGATAATCGTATAGCGGCACATCCCCGCCGACCGCATGGCAGCTTGTGCACTTTGCGTCAAGGATCGGTTTGATGTCCTTGGTGTAGGTGGGCACCTGCATGGCTTCCGTCAGGTCAAATGCCGGGGCACTGAACGCCATTGATTGTTCGTAGGGGCGGCCTTCTTGCCCATGCAGGTGACAACCCATACAGACGCGCTTCTCACCCTTCCGCAATGACTGGGGAACCTGATCGCGCTTAATGATTCGCCCACCTGAATCCACCCCCGCCATAATATAGGGCGTTTCGCAGGGCAGTTCCGCCTTGAATGATTTGTCCGCCAGCAGTGGCACATCACCCAGCAGTTTTACCCGGTTGCCGATACTGTTGTCCCAGTTGCGGCTGCGGGTGGTGTTGGGGATGATCTCGTAAAAGCGGATGGCAGCCAGTTCGCCATGGTCCACCGCCTCCATCAAGGCCCCGTCATTATTGACGGTTTTGTACTGCTCGTTGAACGAATAACCCTTGTAGTTGAGCGCGTCCGTCGACCCGGCATCAGAGCTGGTAATCTGGCAGGAGCCGTCATCGGTGTTGACCAGTGCGGGCGTGGGGATGTCTCTCGATACCACCACACGGGCGCTGAACTCGTGCCACTCCGGGTGATCAACGATCAGCGTCAGATCATCGGGAGACTGGCTGGGAATCACGGTGGTTTTATACAACCCCACATCACAACCGATGTCGTCTCCGATCTTGTCCGGGGTGCCGGGCACTCCGGTAGCAACCTGCGTGCAATAACCTCTACCTACCGATAGCAGCAATTGGTTATCTGGTGTGCCTTCGGGCCAGCCCACCTTGCCCAGATACCGACCGCTGGTGTCTTTGCGGGATGCGGCGTCCTCAGAGGTAGACCACACCGCTGCACTGTAATGACCGCTTGGCACAAAGCCGGGGGCCGGGCCTTCAATACCATGCTTCGCTGGAGGCCAACAAACCACATCACCCAAACCGAGGTTGTTTGCCCGATAGTAGTTCACCGTGCAAATATCATTGTTGGCCCGCTGACCCAGAAAGTGCATGGCCTTCATAGTGTTGCTGCGTGGGTTCGAGCCAGTCAATCGGCTTTTATGGGCACCAAGCAGGGCGGTCATGTCCCCGCCACGGTAATCCATATCCATGATAGACCACATATTGCTGGTGGTACCGGGCCAGTTAATGCTGCCGTTGGTGGAGCCATAGGCCAGATTGTGGCTGAGCCAGTGGGAACTGTAGGCCACCCGACCGCTGTTCAACAGGTACGGGTGCAATGCTGCCGTCACCTCGTGGGGGGAAATATCCACAACGTTCGAGCCATCCACGTCGGCAATAAATAACCGGGGTTCCGGGGCATTTGACGTGCCAATGCGATCCATGTGCGGTGCATAAAAACCGCTACGGGTGGAGCCAAACAGCATCTTGCCGTTGGGCAACCATATCGGGGAAATGTCTTTATTGCCCTGGTTGTGGGGCCATGCGGTCAGAGACTCACTCGCAATGTCATAGATGTAAATGCGGGCGTCCGTGTTCGAGCCATTGAGCTGCTGGGGCGGGTAGTTGCGATTCTCGGGCCACGGTGGTTTCAGTCCGTCGGCTGAGTAGACAGAGAAGGCAATCTTTGAGCCGTCCAGTGACGGCATGGCGTCGAACGGCACACAGGGCCGTGCTTTGTCCATGCAATCGTAGATGATCTTCTCGGTGCCGTCTGCGCTTAATAGAACCAGCTGCCCCGGTGCGTTGAAGCGATCGAACTGGCGGGCAACTTCCGGCAAAGCGTCCATGTAGTCCCAGTTGTCATTGGTATAATCGCCGCTGCTCAGTGTGACAGTGTGCTCACCGTGGGTGCGGGGAACGCGGGTGTAGACCACGGGATATGTCAGTTGCGTTGCTGACTTCTGTACCGCTGGCTTTTGTGCTGCTGGCTTTTTTGACGATACTGTTTTTTCGGCAGGTTCTGACTCGACCTTTGGCTCTGCCGCTGACTCCGGCTGTTCAACCTCGCCGGGGTGCACACCCCGTTTTATTCGCTTGAATTCTTCCCAGTTTATTTCAGCCAGTCTTGTCGGGGGCAGGCCCACATAGACCAGCATTGACACGGCTGGCATCCGCTCTGACGCCACTACTGTCGAACTGCCAGCTTGAGTCTCGATATTAATCAACAGGAATGACAGTAAAAAAAGGAGCGATTGGAACGGAGCTTTTGAAAATATTTGGCGTTTCATAACATGTGTCTACCCGGTTGACATCCATCCCCAGTATGCCCATGCCCGTCTTGGACAAAGCATTGCTATGCCGGGTTCCTCTACACAACAGACATCAGCGGGGTTTACACAGTGCCCTGATAGTGAGCCACGCACAATAAATACTCCATTTAAAGCTGGGTCTGGCAGCCAGTGCGATTCTGGCTACTGCCGCAGCGGCCTTAATGGAATCTCTTTGCTGCAACTCCCCGGATAGCAGTTTTGAGTTTGAGGACAACGACAGCTTTGCATAACGAACTGCCTCTGGCGTATGACAACTGGCGAGAAGGTGCCAGTAAACCGAGTTTTCCAGCAAACGTCGATTGAGATCGCCCACGCCTTTTGATGCGGATTCGTGCCCATGTGTTACTGGCGCATTGTGCGCCGAACAAACATCGGGACGAAACAGAATACGCCCCGTTGCGGCATCACAGAGACGCACAAATAAATCCACATCCTCCGCATAGCGCGTTTCCTCCCAGAATCCACCAATTTTTTCCAGCAGAGCTTTTCTGACGATGGTGATATTGAGATGCGCATAATCGGGGAAACAGAGCATTTGCTCACGGGTTATCTGATAGACCGGCCAGTCAGCCAACCGCTGATCCTGACGTATACTGGCTTCGACACGCCTGAAGCTGGTTTTTGCAAAAACGGTTTCACCGTGCATTATTTTCTGGTTGGCAAAGTGCAGATCGGCATCGGTTTCCCGCAGAGCCGCCGCCGCGATAGAAAGCAGGTCTGGCTGACACCAGTAGTCGTCGTCATCACAAAAGGCGATATAGGTCCCTTTTGCGGCATCGATCCCGATGTTTCTCACCACCGATGGTCCGAGACGTCGCCCTCCTTCGGTATTGGCCTTCAACAGACGATAGCGCGGACCGAACGCCTCCATCATTTGCCGATAGGCGACAAGCACATCGCCACTGGAGCCATCGTCAACAACCACAACTTCATAGTCCGGGAAATCCTGCTCGGCAATGCCGTCAAGGCAGCGCTGCAGCCAATCGACTCTGTTGCGCGTCGGGACAATGACGCTGATAAAGGGTTGCGTTGCTGACATAGGTTTAATCCGGTTCAAGAATATCTGTCAATTGCTGCTGGAACGAGCAATACCTCGGGTTAATTTGGTGGCATCCGTTGCTGGCTGCGCATTCTATTGGCAGGGGCTTTGGGCCGCTGGATAATATCGCTCGACTGGTCCAAGCCCACCACTTCCCGGCTGGCAAACTGGTAATTCAATAATACCGATATGGCGATGATGTGCCAGGGCAAATCAAAATACGACAGACTCAGAAAGGCCCCACCTGACATATAGGCAATCAGACTCACCTGCAGCATTCGGGCCAGCAAATTTGCATGCGCCGAGCCCGGATCATTTTTGGTGCGTTTGATCACCTGGGTGAGATTTCGCCAGGCCAACCCAAGCACCGATAAAAAGAGAATCAACCCCAGCCAGCCATGATCTGCCAGGACTGAAAAATAAATGCTGTGGGCCACAAATACCCGATTGGGGTTCGGCGCATAAATGGCGAACATCTGCTTTGACCAGCCCGACAGCCCGGCCCCGGTCAGTCTATCATTGGCCACATTGATGCTGTATTGCCAGGAGTTGATTCGGGACATGGCCGACTCATCTTCCTCATAGGTCTGTATGCTCTCCATACGCTCGTGCCAACTTTGCGGCATAAAGGCAAAAATCAGCGATGCGGCAATGACGAGTAAAAAACCACTGACTATTTTGGTTTTGCTTTTTAGCCAGAAAAAGAAGCCCACCGCTGCCATCGCCAACAAAGCGCCCCGCGACTGGGAGCCAAATACCGAAATCAGACTGAAAAACAGGGCGCAGCCCATCCCGTAACGCACCCATCTCTGGGGTGTTATCCGGTAGAGATACACCATTAACGGCATGACCATCAACACCGCAACGGCCAGCGCATTGTTCTCTGAAATATAACTGGCCGGCGGCCCGAAAACATGAAAGGCACCACCGGTCATAAGCGTGAAAATGCCGCCCTTAAAACTGAAGAACCCTACGGAGAGGACGATTACCCAGACAAGAAGGTTTAGTTTTTTCTCATCGATTATCAGGATCAGGGTCAAAAACGTCATCACCTGAATTTTCAGTATATTGATATAGGATTCCATAGCCTGGTCGGGGTAGACCGCATTAAAGGTTGCGATCGCCATCCAGACGATAAACATCAGCCATATCACGACTGTGGCGTTTATCGGCAGGCGCTGCCTTTCCGTACTGAACAGAACTGAAACAAACAGGGTCAGCGCCACGATCATGGCAAACGGCATGTTGTAGGCAAAGCCCCAGGTCAGCCGGTGTGGGTTCATGTAACTGAGCCAGGACCAGACCAGAATACCAATGTAGGCGTGGCGTAAAATGAATGGCAGGCTGCCAAACACCATAAGGGTAACCAGGATATCTCTCATAACGGTTGCGTGTTAGCTCCCCCGGACAGGCATCAACCTATCCGTCAATTGACTGTGGGCTGATCAGGTTACTTTGCTGACCACATAACGGAATTTGCCTGATTTTTCCGGCCTGATTTCGTCACAGTATTCAAATTCAACCGTGACCGCCTGCCCCAGCCTTTTTTTAAATACATCGCTGATTGCCTGCTCATTGCCGATGACATAATCATCACCGCGGACAATCTCCACCCGTGTCAGGTCAAGTGACTCCTGTGTGATTTTGAACGAGGCGATACCGGGCAGGTCACGCAGGATATAAATCAGGGCGAGGCCGTGCAGCAGGGTTCCGTCCTGAGCCATCAGAAAATCTGTCGAACGCCCCTGGACTTCCTGCATCACCGGCAGCCCCCGTCCACAACCACAGGGTGAGTCGCTGAGTACACCAATATCACCGGTACGATAGCGAACAAAGGGAAAGTCGCGAGTGGCCATGTGGGTCACGACAATTTCTCCGGACTCACCCGGCGGCAGTACCCGGCCATCACCATCCACGATTTCGACAATAATATCCTCGGCCGTGATGTGCATCTTGCCCGCCGGACACTGGTGGGCAATAAATCCGGCATCCCGGCCACCATAGCCGTTGGCGACGGGACAACCAAACACCCGTTCTATTTTCTCCCGCTGGTGATCGTAGAGCCGCTCAGAGGTGACAAAGGCCACCCGGATACCGAGTCCCGAAAGATCGATACCGCTGTCTTCAGCATGGCCGGCAATATGCGCCAGTGCCGAGGGGTAACCGAACAGCATTGCTGGTTTGACCTTGCGGATAGTAGCCACAAAATCATCCAGTTTGGTTTTTGACATTTCGAAGGCCGGCAACAGGCGGGTCCTGAACAACGTATCGCGCAACTGCCGCACGCGATCCTGGGTACCCAGCTCTATTGGCGATCCCCAGACCACAATCTCCGGGTCCCCAATATCCACATTCCACCAGCGGGTAGCCCGCCATTTGGCAGCCACATCATGGCTAACACGCTCACTGCCAATGAAAAATATAAGCGGTTCACCACTGGAACCACCGGTATTGAAGCGTGACAATCCCACCGCACTTTCAGCCTTCATGCTCTCACTGTTGGCGCGGATTTCCGGTTTTCCCATGAGCGGCAGCTGCTGCAACCCACTGAGTGACGTTATTTGATCCGGCTTGATGTCCAGCGCAGCAAACAGTTGCCGGTAATAGGGTACATGTCGGCCAATATCAACGAGAAATTCCCGCAGCCGCTGCAACTGCAGCTGCTCCAGTTCCGCCGCCGTCAGCCACTGGGTTCGCTCCATATCGCGACGAACACGCACCGTGTTGTGATGTTTCAGCCGCTCGTGCAGCGGAAACAAAACGCCCGAGACCAGTTGCGTATACCAACTCATTGCTCTGACCTCATAACCCTGACCTCAGTGATCGATAGAGTGTCAGCCACTGTTCTTTTACCACTGGCCATGCGTAGAGCCTGACCGCGTCCAGTCCATTGTCAATCAACCTTTGCCGCGTCTCCTCTTCCCTATACAGGCGGATTATCTGCGCCGCCATGGCTGCTGCGTCTCCTGCAGGCACCATCAGGGCGGTTTTTTCCTGCGACACGATATAGGGAATACCGCCCACATCCGTCGTCACCACTGGCACACCACAGGCAAGTGCTTCCAGAACGGAGTTCGGCATATTGTCTACGGTGGTCGGGTTCAGAACCAGGTCGGCGGACTGGTAAAAATCCACGATTTGCTGAGCATCCAGCCGACCGACAAACTGAACATGCTCCTGTAGACCCAGCTGGTCGGTCAGGGCCGTCAGTTCGGCCAGCTGCGGTCCGGAGCCGGCAATGGCCAGTTCTATTGCCGGGATCTCCCGGCGCACGATAGCCAACGCATTGATTGCTGTTGCAATGCCATAAATGGCTTCGAGATTGCGGGTAATAATCACCCTGAACCCCTTTGTGGCCGGCGCATCATCAACTATGGCTGCTGGCCTGAACCTTTCCAGATTTATGATATTGGGGATCACAGTGGTCTCAACGCCAAACTTGGCAAACACCTCCTGGAGATAACCGGAGGGCACGACAATTTTAGTAGCTCGATTCAGGGTTGGCCTGATCCACCGAAAAGACTGTTTGAAATAACTGCCTGCTTCGCCCCCCCGATAATTCACGATAACCGGGGTATTTTTCAACCATGCCAGCCAGACCACGGGCGTGGAAAACAGCTGCCATGACCAACCGGAATTGGCCATCAGGTGGATGACGTCGACTTTGCCAGCCATTTTCCAGACGGCCACCAAATAGGGTACCAAACGGAACAGTGCGCGAACGCCCCTGAGTTTTTCCACTGACTTTGGACGGTAGGGCCGATTGGTCTGCACTAGGCAAACCTCTAGGCCTTCTTCTTTGAACAACTTGACCAGCTGACTGGTCTGGGTCGCCATGCCACCTGCCGGAGGGGGCAGAGGGCCAACCACCCCCAGACACAATTTTTTTTCTGGCTGAGCCGTCATCCTAAAAGATCGCCATAAACCTGCCGATATCGGCTGACGCTGTTGGCCCAGTTGCGCTCTTCCTCCACATAACGGCGACCATTGCTGCGCATGGCAGGCCACCGTTGCCGATCATCAAGCAATCCGATGACGGTGTGAGCCAAGGATGCAGCACTGCCAGCGGTAAACAGGCAGCCATTTTCACCTTCTCGAATAAGCTCCCGGTGACCGCCTACATCCGAAGCGATCACCAACTTACCCTGAGCCATGGCTTCCAGTGGCTTCAAGGGCGTTACCAGATCTGTCAGCCGCATACTAAGCCGCGGATAGACGAAAATGTCGACCAGATTATAATAATTCTGCACATCGGTATGGGGAACCCGGCCCGTCATGATCACCACATCCTGCAGACCCATCTCATCAATCTTTGTCTTGATCAGTGATTCCTGTGGGCCGCCACCCACCAGCAACAGACGCAAATTGGGGCAGCTGGCAATCATTTCCGACATCGCTTCAAGCAATAGCGGGATTCCCTCATAGGCATAAAATGAGCCGATAAACCCCAGTACCGTTTTATCTTGCAAGCCAAGGGTCTGCTGCAGTTCCGGGTCTGCCCCGGCCTCCACACTGAAATGCTCAATGTCCACCGCATTGGGGATGACGGTAACCTTCGATGGCGCAATACCGCGATGGACAATATCGTCTCGCAGCCCCTGACAGATCGTGGTGACGGCATCGGCGCGACGAAAAACATGACTTTCCATGCCATGGGTCAACCGGTAGCGAACACCCAGCTCTCTGCTGGTACCGTGATCAACGGCGGCGTCCTCCCAGAAAGCACGGCATTCATAAACCAGTGGCAGGCCAAATTTTTTATTCGCCTGCAATGCTGCCAGACCATTTAACGCCGGGGAGTGGGCATGGAGGATATCCGGCTTCTCCGTTTCGATGACCTCGGCAATACGTTTTGCCAGCGTCTGTATCACCTGCCACTGGTTGAGTATCGGCAGCCGTGACAGCAAACCGCTCCCGGCCGGGGTCCGGTAAAAACGAAGCCCGTCGACCTCCTCATACGGCACCGAGGAACCGGGATGCTTTAAACCGGTGACATGAACCGTGTCCCAGCCGAGCGCACGCTGCTGCCTGAGAATATTGCGGGTGCGGAAGGTATAACCACTTTGCAGGGGGATCGAGTGGTCGAGAATATGGAGGATACGCATGGCAATCTATAGCTCGAATTGATCGTGTTTGGTGGTGGCTTCAAACATCAGCAACGACCATAAAACAGCGCTGTGGTCACGGCGACCGGAGAGATGCTGGTCGACCAGTTCTTCCAGATAGGGCTGGTTAAACAGTCCGGTTTTAGCCAGGTTTCCGCCGGTAATGGTACCTCGTAACCTGTCCCGGAGCGGCCCGCGAAACCATTTTGACAGGGGTACGCCGAAACCCATTTTGTCGCGGTAAAGCACATCATCGGGCAAGTGCGGCTCAAGGGATTTTTTGAGAATGTATTTACCTTCCTGCCCTTTCAATTTGATATTGGAGGGCAGACCGGAAACCCACTCCATCAGCTTGTGGTCCAGCAATGGAACCCTGACTTCCAGCGCATGGGCCATACTGGCACGATCCACTTTGGTAAGAATATCCCCCACCAGATAGGTTTTCATGTCGAGGTACTGAATCAGCGACAGGGGGTCATCGGTGGGAGCGCGTGCGGCATGGTGATGAAAGGTATCCACAGCACGATAGCCCGCCAGCTGGCTTTTCATTTTCCCGCTGAACAGTTTTTCCCGTTGATCGTCCTTGGCCAGTGACACCGAGTGAAAATACGCTTCGACGGAATCGCGCGCCAAAGACTGAAACGTGCTCTTCGCACGAAACACCCTGGGTGCCCAGTCCGCTTTTGGATAAAGGCGGCCCAATGCGCCGAACAGGGGTTTGCGCAGCTCAAGTGGCAGCCGTGATCGCAGTTTTTCCTCGTTCATGTGCCAACGATAGCGGCGATACCCGGCAAAGCCCTCGTCACCGCCATCACCGGACAGGGCCACGGTTACCTGCTGCTTGGCCAGCTGGCAAACCCTGTAGGTGGGAATCGCCGAACTGTCGGCGTAGGGTTCATCGTAGAGGTCGGCGAGAATATCCAGCAGGTCGAAATCGTCACTACTGACGGTGCGCTCGAAGTGATTGGTCTGATAGCGGGTGGCTACTTGCCGGGCAAATTCTGTCTCATTGAATTGCTTGACATCAAAACCGATGGCACAGGTGTTGACCGGTTTATCCTGCAATCCGGCCATCATTGCCACCACGGCACTGGAATCCACACCACCCGACAGAAACGCCCCCAATGGCACCTCGGCCTCCATGCGCACCTCCACCGCTTCCCGCATCCGCACCAGCAGTTCTTCCTGCACCTCAGATTCCGAGCCTGCCTGGACCGGTGTAAAGGGGATATCCCAATATTCGTGAGCCTCCGGCACCGGTTCACCCCGGCGCAGCAGCAGGGTATGCCCGGGTGGAAGCTTGAAGACATCGCGATAAATGGTTTTTGGCTCGGGGATGTAGCCAAAGGCAAAGTAGTCTTCTACCGCCTGCACATTCAGCGAACGGGGTAAGCCGGGGTGGGCTTTGAGCACCTTCAGTTCTGAACCAAACACCAGTTGCCCGTCGGGCAGGATGGAATAGAACAACGGCTTGATGCCAAACCGATCCCGGGCGAGAAACACCGATTCTGCCCGGCGGTCATAGACAGCAAAGGCGAACATGCCGCGAAAGTGATCTACACAACGCTCTCCCCATTCCTGCCAGGCATAGAGGATAACCTCCGTGTCACAGCGGGTACGAAAGTGGTAGCCCTTTTCCCTGAGCTGCTCGGACAATGTATGAAAATTGTAAATTTCGCCGTTAAAGACGACGCAGAGATTGCCATCTTCACTGAACATGGGCTGTTGCCCGGAGGACAGATCGATAATCGACAGGCGGCGATGGGCCAGTGCAACACCCGGCTCAAGATGCTGGCCGCCCTCATCGGGGCCGCGATGAAACTGAGTCTGGTTCATCGCGCCGATCAGGTCACCATCAAAATCCCGATGGCCCGTTAAATCAAAAATTCCCGCAATACCACACATGCATTAATTGCCCTGAGTTCTGTTGCTATTCAATGGCGCACTATCCACACCCAGCAGGGTGTCGTAAACAGCCAGGTAATCCGCCACTGTCTTTTCCCAATTGAACGTTGTCCTCACCAGAGCCAGCCCCTTTTCACCCATGGACTGCCGGAGGGTGGGATCATCTACCAGTTCAGCCAAAGCGTCGGCCATTGCCACTACATTATTTACCGGCACCAACCTGCCGTTAACGCCCTCTTCTATCAGCTCTACATTGCCACCCACACTGGTGGCAATGACCGGCAAGCCGGAAGCCATCGCCTCCAGCAGAGTGTTGGAAATACCCTCTGCGAGGGATGGCAGGATGAAGATATCCATCAGCTGCATCAATACCGGGACATCATTTCTGTCACCGGAAAACCACACCACATCGGAAAGACCAAGCTGTTTTACCCGGTCAACCAGTTGCAGTTTGAGCGGGCCATCACCCACCAGTACCAGCCGCAGTGTTCCCCGCAATATCGGCCTCTTTGTGAACAGATAGCCAACCGCCTCAATAAGCAGCTGCTGGTTTTTTACCTCGGCGAGCCGCCCGACAGTTCCGACCACAACGGCATTCTCTGGCAACAATCCCGGAGGGGCCAGATCACCCAGCTGCGCATCGTCCTGACGGGGTGAGAATTTTCCTGCATCGACACCATTGTAGATCTGCCGCAACTTTTTCTCGGGAATAGCTACCGTATGCTTCAACCACTGCAGCAGGTCCCGGCTAACCGCGATATAGCGGTGCACAAAAGGCTGCATTGCTTTGCGCAACAGATTATATTTTTTATTGGTGCCATCGAGGTCGTGAATATCCCGCCCGTGCTCACCGTGTACACGTTTGATACCGGGCATCAACAGCGTGACTAACTGCATCTCCAGACTGGCCAGATTGCGGGTATGAACAACGTCGGGCCGCAGAGTCCGCAGGGTTTTCCATAAATCCCAAAAAACACGAAAATTCTGACCAGCGGGTTTATGCAGCTGGATAACCTGTACACCCGGCAAGGTAATCCGGTTGGCAAAATCATCTGCATTTGTCAGACAAATAATCACATGCCGATAACGGTCTGGCGGTGTCCGGTTAATGATGTTGATCAGGCCATTTTCCAGGCCGCCGGTGCCCAGGGCATAAATGATATGCGCCACAAGAGGAGTGGTTTTCACGGTTGCTTTGCCCCGGAAAATTCCCGGTCGAGTGAGTTTTCCAGTTCCGGCAACATCGTATGGATGAACCTTTGCAGCTTTTCTTCAGCAACGGCCATCTGTTCGCTCTCGCCCGGGAAATCTATCGGTACCGCGAGGGTGATAATGGCACCATCCCGCCTGTTTTCCAGCAACCGGGCGCTCAACTCATATAACTTGGCCACATAGTCATTGGCCGTATATTGGTCGCCAATGCGATACCACCGCCAAACCAGCAGATTTTGACCGGGTCCTTTCACCACTGCGGATAAAACCCAGGTTGTTTCACCGTTGAGGTCCACGGATTCTCCACCCATGGGAAACACTCGCCAGTCGCGAACATCGCGATTAAACAGGCGGTTCTGACCACTGATCAGTTCCGCACCCCGCTCCTGTCGCAGATACTGGGAAATATCGAGCATGACAGCGGGCTGCCCTTCAGCGTCATTCTGATTCTGATACACGTAAAACTGCTTTATATGACTATCGTTGCCCCTATGCTGGGGATACCAGTCCCAGAACACATCAGTACTCAGGGTAAACTCGCCGAGGCGCTCTGGTACAAATTCGACGGCAGTCGGCCTGGTCTCCCCGCCCTGATTCAATGCAAAGACCCAGGCGGGCCAGATAGCCGCGATGGCCAATGTGGCGAAAACCGCAAGAATAACAGCGGAGCCCGGTAAACATGATCGTTCACTAGACTTGGTCTCAGACGTGCTGCCGGAGTGTGCGGGTAACTGATCGGGGTCGCTCCATTTGGCCCCAATCACAAATAAAATCAGCATAACAAGCCCAAAGAAAACCCAGCCATAAATCAGGTGATCAACGCCGACCGCCAGCTCCATGCCGCTGAGATGACCAATCATGACAATCATGTAGGCGCGCAGTCCGTTGGCAATGATTGGTACAATTGACGCCACCAGGATGAATGCCAGTCTTTTTTTCATGCTTGAGTAGTTGATATAGGCAAACAGGCATCCCAGGGTCACCGATGCAATCAGATAGCGAATACCGCTGCAGGCTTCCACGACTGACCAGTTTCCGGAGGGCAGTGCGATAAACATGCCCTCGCGATAAACGGGGATTCCGCTAAGTTTTACCAAAGCAACGGTTACCGTTGCGGTGTATTCCATCAACGGGGGAACCAGCTCCTCTCCCATAGGGACTGCAAAAAATAGAAATGCCAGCGGAAAAATCAATGCTTTGGAAATTTCTGTCCCCATAACCGTCAGAAACGCAGCGACAACCATGGTGATCAGCGCGAACTGCTGAACAACCTGAACATCCACCAGATTACCCAGCATCCAGAGAAACCCGGCAGCAGCCAGGGGGATCAACGCCAAAAATTGTGGAGTGGGCCGCAGATTCTGCAGAAAATTTCTGCGCCGCCAGATCAGCCAGGCGACAATAGGCAGGATCAGAAAACCGTGGGTATAGGTTTCAGCCTGGTACCAAGTGGACACCATTATCCATGTGGTTTCATAGAAAAGACCAAAAAAAACTACCAGCAGACCAATAAAAAAAACGGGAACAAGTAGTTGCTCCCTGGCTGTGGGCGTCAATTGCAGGGCATTGATCAATGACGGTTCAGACTTCATGGCCCGCACCTCCACTCACTGAAGCTCTGCCATCTTCCAGCCAACTGGTGACGTTGGGCAGGTTGTCGTCCCAACTGAAATCACGGGTGACTTTTTCACGGGCCGTCTTGCCGATTGAGGAAAACTGACCGGCCAGAACCTGCTTCACCAATGCACTCAAAGTCGCTTCATCGTCAGCCACCAATACGTCTTGACCATGTTCAGCTGCGATGCCCTCCAATGCCTGCGGGGTGACAATGACCGGTTTGGCCATGGCCATGGCTTCCAGTACCTTGTTCTGAATACCCCGGGCAACTCTCATCGGTGCGACCGCAGCCACGGCAAACTTCAGATAGGGGCGAACATCCAGCACCCGACCGGTGACGCAAACCCCGGAGATTTTCTCCAGAGACTGAACGGTTTCGGTAGGATTGCTGCCGACGATATACAGCTTCAGACTGCTATCAACCTTTTTGAGACTCGGGAACACTTGCTCGGCAAACCAGCAGACCGCATCCTCGTTGGGCCAGTAATCCATCGCACCGGTAAATACCAGGACTTTGTCCTGAGGACTGTATGGCGTCACCAGATCAGTGTCCGGAGAAAAGTAATCCACGTCCACGCCATTATTATAAAAGCCGGTTTTACTGGCCACTTCGGGAGCGAGCGTCTGGAACATGGTCGCTTCGGCAGAGGAGACAAACAGGCTGGCATCAAACTCAGCCGCCACATGACGCTCGTAAGCCAATAAACGCTTTGCTTCCCGGCGATAAATCCAGCTCATTGGCCAGCGCTTTTTCTCCGAATACTGTCGCCACTTATCGGAATCAATGTCCACGAAATCAATCAGTTTCCGCTCAATAGGCAGCTCTGTGCCGGAAACATATTGCGCCATGGCAGCGGAGTAAATGACGGCTCGCTGAATACCCTGCTCAGTAGTTACACTGCGAGTCCAGCGGGCCAGCGCGGCACTGAAAAAATAAGGCAGGGTCAACGGTTCACCGGTTATCAGTCCGAACAGACTTTTCAGCCGGGCCTTGCGCTGATTCAGTCTGACAAAGCAGCAATCCTCACAATATTCCCGAACCTGCTCCCGATATTGCCAGTCTTCTGCATCATCGATAAAAGCGCCAAGGTAAACACGATAATGCTCACTCAAATATTTGAGCAAGTGAAAGGAGCGTATCTTGTCACCTTTGTTGGGGGGAAAAGGGATCCGATGAGATAGAAATAACATTGCTGGCTTCATGCTAGACAAATTCCTAACCCAGGTTTTTTGCCAGTAGTGGCCCAACGGTATTTGCCAGAGGCAATGGCAGTTTTTTCCATGCCCTGATGAAGTACTGATACTTTGGGTTGAGGGGATTTATATCCGGAACACTGTCCGCCCTGACCAAGTGATATTCATAATACAGCTGCTCGGGGGTAAATCCCCAGTGCTGCTTGAAACGGTAGGGACCCGTGCCCTCTTTGCTGCGACCAAAATCAAACACCTGTATACCCTGCTCAGCTGAACGACGCATCAATTCCCAATACATAAAATCGTTTACGCCCTTGATTTGCCTCGCTTCGGCAATACTACCCCCATAGTAGGGCAACACTTCATCTCTGAAGTAAAAACTCACCACACCCGCGACGTCACGTCCTTCATGGGTAATCATCAGGGTATCGACGTCATCGCCAAACACTTTGCGAAGAAGTGAAAAGTAGTTTTTGGAGAAAACCGGCGTGCCGAGATTTCTGACGCTTTCTGCGTAGATTCGATAAATTCGTTCCCAATCCTGTCCCGGCTCACTCACCAGACCATTCTTGATTCCCTTGCGAATCATGGTCCGCTGCTTGCTGGGAATCGCCTGCATGTTCACCTCGGGATCCCGATCAATAGAGCGGCGAAAGGTCGCATAAAGACTCTTTGTCGGCCAGTTTTCGGTTGAACGGTGCTGGTTCCGCAATTCCAGCGCATCCACATCAAGTGTCTGCGCGAGATCACAGGCGGCGGTTCTCAGAGCTGCAGCAATTTCATCGGTGTCGGCAACGATACCCCCGTAGACGCAAAATGGCGTGGATACTAGGTTGTTGCCAAACAGCAGGCTCTTATTGTGTGCCAGCGGCACTATGCCGACTATTTCTCCCTCACGTTCGGCATAGAGAAAATAGGGCTGGTGGCCGAAGGCTCGCTGTAGAACCGTTTTCCAGCCGGCCCTGTGAAAAAACGTTGCCGCAGGCGTTTTTAAAACATACTCGTCCCATTGGGACAAATCTTCGTCAGACAGCTGATGAATCGCAAGCGCCATGCAACCCCCACTGATCATTGCCGGTTTGTTTTTGTTCGAAGTCTTTCAGGAACACCTCATCAACTCGCCCCCACAGGAAGTCATCGGCAAGTTGCTCCAGTCGATGATGGACTTTATGCAGATTCAAATAGTGTCGGAATCTGGCTTTATTGCTGGCGTTGGGCACACGTGGCTGCTCAGGGTCAATTTCCCAGGGATGGAAGTAGAAAATACAGGGTTGATGCTCTTTCCAGTTAACACGATTGATCGCCCACCGGGTGAAACTGTAGGGAAATAAACGAAACCAGCCGCCGCCACCACAGTTGATGTTGCGCCCTGCGACAGGAATAGTGGTAACAGGAATCTCCAACAACCTGTTATTGGCCGCCGGAAAAGCAAACCGGGGGGCGCCCGGTATGCCGTAATGGTCATGTCTGATGGGTACGATACTGGAACTATACTGGTAGCCTGCATCGGCGAGACAATCCAGCGCCCAGAGGTTTTCCTCACAGATGGAATAGCTCGCGGCACGGTAGCCGACCACGGGCTGGCCCGAGATATCTTCAAGCAACTGGCGTGTTCGAGTAATGTCCTGAGTAAAGGTTTGCTGGTTTTGGTGGGTAACCCGAACATGTTCCCAGCCGTGGCTTGCAAGCTCGTGCCCCTGATCGACAATCTCCCTGACCATAGCGGGGTAACGTTCGGCCACACAACCCAGAGTGAAGAAGGTTGCCTTGATGCTTTTTTGCTCAAATAGGGCCAGGATTCGCTCCATATTGGCCTCTATGCGACAGGGCATCTCATTCCATTGTTTTTTATTGATACAACTCTCGAAGGCGGAGACATGATAATAGTCCTCCACATCGACCGACATGGCATTGCGAATAGAGGTTGTGTGATTCACTACAGGCTCCCGTTAGACCAGAGAGCAATTGTTTCCACGATTCTCTCTGCCGCCTGGCCATCCCAAAGCTCGGGGATACAACCCGATTTTCCACCGGTACTGAGAATATCTGCGACACAGGCATGGATTGCCCGCGGATCGTTACCGACAATGGTATTGGTCCCCTGCTCCACTGTAATGGGCCTCTCGGTATTTTCACGAAGGGTGACACAGGGAATACCCAGCGCTGTCGTTTCTTCCTGAATTCCCCCGGAATCGGTGAGCACCAGGCGGGCGTCTTTCATCATGCCCAGCATCTCGAGATAGCCTAACGGGCCTGTCATGTATAGCGCAGAGGAGGCAATCATTGGCTCCAGCCCGGCATCAATGATGCGTTGTCGGGTCCGAGGGTGGACGGGAAAGATCAGCGGGATATCCCGACTGATGTCAACCAACGCACTGAGCAGGTTCTGCAACACTTCGGGGTGATCAACATTGGCCGGACGGTGCAGTGTCAGCAGGCCATAACCATTGGAGAGATCCAGCCTTGAGCCATTTTTTTTCAGCCCGGAAGTGGTCGTCATCGCCGGTATCGCCTGTGCCAGGTTATAACGCAGCGTGTCGATCATCACATTTCCGGCAAAATGAATGCGATCCGAGTCAACACCCTCCCGCAGCAGGTTGTCAGCGGCCGATTTTTCCGTGGTAAACAGCAATTCCGAAATCTGGTCCGTCAATACCCGGTTGATCTCCTCGGGCATGGTGCGATCCCCACTGCGCAGCCCTGCTTCCACATGAATCACCGGAATACCCTTTTTCACGGCGACCAGCGCACAGGCAATGGTGGAATTCACATCGCCCACCACCAGTACTGCATGGGGCCGCTGCTCATCAAGGACCGGCTCAAAACGTTTCATGATGTCTGCCGTTTGTGTGGCATGGGTGCCCGACCCCACCTCGAGATCAATATCGGGCTGGGGGATATGCAACTGCTCGAAGAAGGTTGTCTTCATGGCGGCATCGTAGTGTTGCCCGGTATGAACCAGCTTGCCAGAAAGGCCCGTTTGAGGGTGATTTAACCCTCGCATAATCGGTGCTATTTTCATGAAATTTGGTCTTGCACCTACGACACAGAGGATCTGTGGAGGCTGTGGCTTCCTGACCATATGAAATATCCTAAAAATCTATTGTCAGGCCCAGGTTTAACCGGTTTTCTTTATAGTCACGCCCAAAACCGTCTGCGTCCCTGTCAGAAAAACTGTAGCCAAGCGTTACAGAGGTCTTGGGACCCAGCTGACGATCAAGGCTCAGATAAAACCTGGTAATTTCCGACTCTGAAGTGGCCCGGTTTTCTCTTTCATCCAGACTCAATCTTGAGGTAACACTGATTTTTGAAGACAGTTTTCGATTAAACCGAATACCCGTGGAAGTAAATTTTGCGTCACTGTCGATGTCCTCTCGGAGCTGCTTTGACTCCCGAACAAAGAAGGTCAGATCACTGCGCTTGCCTTTCAGTGTTAGCGAAGCATCAAACAACTCATTAACAAAAATTCCCTGATCCCGGAAAGTGAGGTTATCTGTCAGAAATAGCGGCTCTCCGGTAATTGGATCAATCAGGTCTCCAAAGGGGTCTTCTCCCGGGAACAGGCTGGCAGCACGTCTCTCTGATCGGGTATCGGTGATGCTACGACTGTAGTTGACGGCAAGAGATGTCCGACGGGTGGTGTGGCTAAACTTGAAGCGGGGTGTGGTACCAAAAAAATGTTTTCCGTAGCCGAAGTCAAAAGTTGTTCGTCTGTTTGGGGTCCATACCAGACCTACATCCCAGAAATCACCATCGGTATTGTCGTCATCGAAAGTCTGAAAGTTATTCCACTCCTGACCCAAAGTACCATTCAACTGCCACTTTCGATCGAGGGCATAACCCAGCCTGACACTGGCTGTAGAGCGCTCATTATCCCCATCCTGATTCATGAAGCCATCGCCATCAAATTCTGTTTTCTGGTGATCGGCACGCAGGGTCCAGCTCAGGACACCAAAATCCGGACCGCTATTGAGTGTCACCACTGACATTTTTCGTACACTGTCGGAAAGCTCATCGCCCTTATTGATCTGATCATCATAGGTGTAGCGCACCTGAAGGTCGGCAAACCGTGCAAAGCGATGAACAAGATAGGGACTTATGCTGTAATCATAAGTGGTTGTAACGTTGTCGGATCTGTTGAGCTGAGTGCTGCCAGATGCGGCGAAAGGGTCGATAAGCGTCTGATTGGAATAGATATCGCCTTCAACAAAAAAGAAATCTTCAAGCAACTCAACAGCGCCGTCACCACGCACCCTGGGATTAAAGGAGTCGGCGCCACCACCTACATTGTTAAACTCAAAAGCACCAACCAGTGACATTTCAGCGCGTCTGCCTTTACCTTCAAGTTCGATGGTAGGTCGTACCACACTGATAAACTTGCTCTCCTTGTTGTCATCGTCCAGTTCTACATTGTCCGTGTAAATTTCACCAAAAGTAATGCTCCCCTTGCTTTTCCATTCGCCGGCATTCAGCGAATATGGCACGGCCAACATCACAACCATGGCAATAGATGCCACATGGCTGATTTTACAAAGGGAAACCCGCGTGCTGTTATTCATTCTGGCCGCCACCCATCCTTGTTCGACCTGCCCCATAACTATGCCCATACCCATAACCATAGCCATGGGTATAATTGTCCCAAGGGTATCTTACGGCTTTGTTGAGCAGCATCCCGATAATTTTATCGTCACTGATCCGGCTAACCACCTGTTTCACAACATCCGGTGAAACCTTTTCCGCTTCGACCACAAACACGATTTGCCCCATGCAGTCGGCCAGCACTGCTGCCTCACTCGTCTGAAGGAACGGTGGGGAATCGAAAATAATAACCCGATCCGGATAACGCGCTGACAACTCTGCCATCAATTGCTTCATCCGCTCACTGGCAAGCAGCTCTGTAGATCGTTCGTGGGCAATCCCCACTGGAATAATGCGCACATTGGGAAGGTCGGTGTTTAGCAGTACATCTTCGATGCCGATATTTTCATCTTCCAGAACATCAATAAGCCCTGGCGTATCATCAGGAATACCCAATAAGTTTCCCGCAGAGGCCTTTGCCATGTCTGCATCCACGAATAAAACTGTTTTATCCTTTTCTATGGAGATACTCAGCATCAGATTAATGGCTGAAAACGTTTTTCCTTCTCCCTCAAAGGAGCTCGTCACCATAATCAGGTTGGCATGGTCCGCGCCCTTAGCCATATTGGTATCGATGTTTTGCAATAACGGTCGTTTGATCGCCCGGTATTCCTCTGCGATATAACTCCTAGGCTTATAGGGAGAGACGAAACCCCTCGCTTCCAACTCTTTGATGGGCAGAACAATACTTTTATTTTCAGATTGGCTTGCTGAGGGCGCAGCGTCTGCCGACGACTCAACCGTTTTGTCAAAAAAAACCTGGCTGTCCGGCTCTGAGGTGAGGTTGCCCCCCACATCAGGTGAGCTTGATGAGGGAGCTGCCGAGTCGTGGTTCTGACTCTTCTTCCCCAGCTTTTCAACTGCTTTTTCAATTGTGCTCATAGGGTTTCCGGATGATAACCAAACAATTCACATCGCTCTCCAAGTGAGCGCTGCATGGAAGAAATCTCACCGATCTCATGTCAATGCCAACTCTTCAAGGAAAGTGACACCGGCATAGACAGCGACCAGCAACAGCAGCAATACAACAAACAGTATTTTGTTCATCTTTGCCATTCGCTGCTGCGCAGGCGTGGGAATGTGCATCACGCAGCCCAGTACGGGCAACCCGGTAACCATGGTTAACCTGCGCCGGTCAGAGATGACCGGTCTCAGCAATGACAGAAGTAATGCCAACCCCGCACCTACGCCCAGGGAAGCCACCAGAACACCGGTATTAAGTAGTATTTTATTGGGCTTGTTGGGCCTCAAGGGAACAAACGGTGGATCGATCACTTTAAACACCAGGTCATTTGCCTGCTGCTCGACATCCTCGGATATGCGGGCGGATTCCCTGCGCTCCAGAAGTCCGGTGTGCTGCTGGGAGAGAACTTCATAGTCGCGGGTCAGCTGAACCAGCTCGGCCTCAACCAAGGGTATTTTGTCCACCATACTGTTGAGCTTATCAACACGGCGTTGATACTCGGCCACACGAACATTCAACTCGGCAACTTTGGCTTCCGCCTCCGCCAGCATCGAACGCATTTGCTGATAAACAGGGCTGGTGTTCATGCCCGACAAATCGGATGCTTCCCCGGTTGCCAATTTCGCAAGCTCCGACTCTCGCTCCTGCTCAAGGCTTTCGAGAAGGTTGTTGATCTGCACAACTTCGGGATGTCGATCAGTATATTTGGATAGCAACTCATCCAGTCGGGCTTTCAGTGAACTAATGCGACCATCAATGGATGAGCTCTGCTCACTGGCGCCGCTAGCCAGAAAGACCGGCTGTTCTCCAGCCAATTGACGTTTTAACTCATCGCGCCGGTTTTGCATCTCACTACGCTGCAAACGCGCCTCACTCAATTGCTGCTGGCTCGCCACCAGACGCTGATAATAGCCGCCACCTTCACCTGGCAGATTACCCGCGTGCCTTTGCTTGAAGTCAGCCAGCGCAGATTCGGCCTCAACCAGACGTTTTTCATACTCGGCTATTTGCTTATCAAGGAAGGTTTGTGCTGAATTCGAGTCGCCACGCTTTTCATTGACTGCGCTTTCAATAAATACAGTGATTAGTGCCTGTACAACTTTCCGGGCAAGATCACGGTCCTCATGATAGAAAGACACAGAATAGAGGGATGAATTGCGCCGATCGCCAGATAGCGATACCGCTCTCCGGATATTGCTGAAAAGCTTTTCCTTCTCTCTTTCTGTCTGGGCGCGCAGGTCCATATCAGTCATTCTGAGTAGCTTTTCGAGATTTGGTCGACTAAGCAATGTTCTACTCATCAGCTCTACGCGCTGATCAATATCCGGCTGTATTACCAATCCCCTCAACAAAGGCCGCAGGATGGTATTGGTGTCGACATGAATCCTGGCTGTGGCCATGTACTGATCGGGCACCTGAGATACCGAAAACCACCCAACGACACCAACCAGCCAGGCAATAACCAATGCCGCCCATCTGAAACGCCAAAGGCCCGACAGATAGCTGAATAGCATCGCCAACATTTCTTGCATAGCTGATCTTCCTTAAGTTTCCGGGTTACGTCGTGGCAACGACTTAGAACCAAGCCTCAGGGATAATCACTATATCTCCGGGAAAGAGGGCAAGATTTGTCGAAATATCCCCATCATTGAGCAGATCATCCAGGCGAAGCTTATACGTGCTTTGATCACCACCAAAGCTTCTGATCAACACAGCCTTGTTGCCAGCGGCAAACTCCGTCAGGCCACCGACTTCCACCATCAAATCAAGCAGCGTCATATGTTTTCTGAAGGGAATACTTGTCGGCTCTGCAGCTTCACCAACCACTCTGACCTGCTGAGAGGGGACGCCCACAAAGTCGTCGACGATAACACTGACAACAGCACTCTTGACATATTCTGAGTAGGCTTCCTCAATATCCCGGGCAAGCTCCGAGGGCGTTTTCCCGCTTGCCTCGATGTTTTCAACCAACCGGGTGCTGATTTTCCCATCAGGACGTACTTTGACACCGTTGATTGTCAGCTCTTCGTTACCCCAGACGAAGACTTCCATACTATCCCCGGGACCGATTACATAGGTATAGTCGGCCGGCATTGTACGCAGGTCATCGGGCACCTCGGTGTGGGTTGATGACGAGCAACCGGAAAGAGCCACTAGAGCCAGACTGAGACCAATCACAGATGAAGTTCTTGATACGTAAGAAATAAGACCAGACACGATTCAGCTCCTCCCTTGAGTGCTTCAAATATAAATCCCGGCTGAGTGTAGCATGCACATAAAACCGATGACTAGCAGCGGGCTTCAGGCCACGCCACCCCAGCCCGTGACGGGATTTAAACAGAAGCTCCGCTTTATGGACGAATCATTTAGACGAACGGCCGGTTGCGTGGCTTGACCTGCAAAATATACTCGGCCCTAGTCCTAATTAACTGGTACCATTCCCCGATAAGGCTGGGTTCTGCTCCGCAACAAACAATTAAGGCTAACTATTTGTAGTGTAAGGGCTTACCAACCACCGTCAGCCATATACTGCAAATTTCCGGCATAGGATTTCCTGCTATTGGCGGGCACAGCCTGTGATGATTCCGGCTGCAGATACTGATAGACCGGCCCAACGGGTATCCATCAAAAGCAACTGGCTTCTCCAATCAGAAGCCAAACCTACCTTATGGAAGGGGTTTATTACAGGCAATGAAAAAGACGAATTTTCGCGACTTGTCCTCAGGTTATAAGGTGCTCGTAATCGTCGAGCTTTCCGTATATTTCGGTTCGGTATTTTTTGCCATCCTTGCCAATAATTTCTTTGGCTGGTCCCAACAAAGCAACCTCGAAACAAATATAGTTGCCGCCTACTCTCTTGTTTTTGCTCTTTTCATTTTGCTCACATCCCTTTCCCTAGGGCTATACAATCCCAGAATGCGAGAAAATTATCGCAATGTATTTCGCAGGCTCGTGCTTGCCGTCGCACTCGGCTCTGCCGAGTTTGCGATTCTCTTTATGCTTATCAACACGAAGCCTTTCACTGCCGAGGTTGTACTCACGGCAGCGGGCATAGGGCTGATTCTTACCAGTCTTATCAGGCATACACTCAACCGTTTCGATTTGCTTGGCTTTAACAAGATCAACGTACTGATACTTGGATCTGGAGAACGAGCATCGATCGTTGAGAGACGGATGAGACGTGCTGTTGACCGCCACGGCTTTACCCTCGAGGGGTTTGTGGTGATGGAGGGTGACTTGCCCGATGGCATTAAACAGGAGCGACGCATCAACCTTGAAAAAGGTGCACTTCTGTCATTTGTTATCGAACACAACATTGACGAAATTGTTGTTGCCAGTGACGAGAGAAGAGCCAACCTGCCTGTTGATGAGCTGTTTGCCTGCAAGATTCGTGGCGTTAATGTTATTGATATTCTGGATTTCATCGAACGGGAAACGGGACAAATTGCGGTCAACCTCATCTATCCCAGCTGGATCATTTATTCCAATGGTTTCGCCTCAATCCACTACCTGAGAAATTCGGTAGACTGGCTCTTCAATGCATCAATCGCCATTCTACTATTACTCCTCACCTGGCCAATTATGCTCATCACTGCCCTGGTGATTAAAATTGAAGATGGCATCAAGGCACCCATTTTTTATCGCCAGGAGAGGGTAGGACTCGACGGCAAGGTCTTCAAAATTATCAAATTCCGAAGTATGCGCACTGATGCCGAAAGCAACGGAGCCGTCTGGGCCAAAGTCAACGACACCAGAATAACCCGCATAGGAAACTTTATTCGAAAATGCCGAATCGACGAATTACCACAAATCTACAATGTGCTGTGCGGAGAAATGGGCTTTGTCGGCCCCAGGCCGGAAAGGCCCGAGTTTGTTCAGGGGCTGATTCGCAGCATCCCCTACTACAACGAAAGGCACAATGTTAAACCCGGTTTAACCGGATGGGCGCAGCTTAAATATCCTTATGGAGCAACAGACGAAGACGCCATGGAAAAGCTGAAGTACGACCTCTACTACGTCAAGCACCGCAGCTTCCTGCTCGACCTTAACATTCTTATCAGAACCGTTGAGGTTGTTCTTTTTGGCAAGGGCCGGTAATCACCCCCTATTATCGCACCTTGTAACGCCCTGCCACCTAGGAACGAATATTGTACTTTTCGAGAAAGTTATAGAGCGTTGGTCTGGTCACCCCCAACATTTTGGCTGCTTCCGAGACATTATCCCCGGCATTCAACAACGCCCTCTGAATAGCACCCTTTTCAGCTTTCTCCCTGATTTCTCTCAGGTTAAAGGGTGCGGCCTCATCGCCCGCTGGCGACAGCTCGAGGTCCTCCAGGGTGATGTGGGTCCCCTCTGCCATGATAATGGCCCGTTTGATTCGACTCTCCAGCTCACGGACATTGCCAGGCCAATCGTAAGACTCGATCGCCTGAGCTGCCTGTTTGTCAAACCCGCGTAGCGATTTGCCTGATTCCTTGCTGAAACGTGCCAAAAATGCCTTTGCCAGCAGCAGGGCATCCCCTTCACGATCCTTCAACAAGGGTATCTGGATGGTGATCTCACTCACCCTGTAATAAAGATCCTCGCGGAACTTCCCCTCCTCTATGTACTTGGTCAGATCCTGATGCGTGGCACATATAATCCTCACATCAATGGGGATTTCCGTCCTGCCCCCTACTCGTTCAATGACTCTTTCCTGAAGAAAACGCAATAATTTGGACTGTAACTCCAATGGCAAGTCGCCAATTTCATCGAGAAACAGGGTACCCCCATCGGCATACTCTATTTTTCCCTGCGTCTGTTTAACCGCACCCGTGAAGGCACCTTTCTCATGGCCGAACAGCTCACTCTCCAACAGATTGTCTGGTATCGCAGCGCAGTTGATTGCGACCATTTTCTGGTCTGCCCTGGCACTCAGCTCGTGCAATGCCCGGGCAATAACCTCTTTGCCAGTTCCGCTGGCGCCCAGCAGCAAGGTTGTGATATCGGAGGGCGCTACTTTCTCAACTGTGCGACAGACTTTCAGCATTTCCGGGCTGGCAGTAACAACCCCTCGCAAAGGGGACTCCACACCCTGCTCCTGAAGTCGACGGTTTTCAGACTCCAGCTCATAAACACGGTAAGCCCGGTCGACAATCAATGTAAGGATATCCGGGTCAACCGGCTTTTGATAAAAATCGTAGGCTCCAAGACCAATTGCCTTGACCGCATTGGATCTATCATTGTCACCCGTCACCACGATCACTTTTGTTTGCGGTGAAATCACCAGGATCTCACTCAGCGTGGCAAGGCCCTCTGTGACGCCACCGGGATCCGGCGGCAGCCCCAGATCAAGCAATACTACCCATGGCTGATGACGGCGCAACTGAGCTATCGCGGCCTCACGATCACCGGTGATGACCACATCATAGTCATCAAAACACCAGCGCAGCTGACTTTGCAGGCCGGTATCGTCTTCAACCACGAGCAGCGGTCTGTTGGCTTCTTTCACGACTGATTTCCTTCATTTTCGGTACTTGCTTCGCCACCATCAATCGGACTACACGGCAAGATAATAGTAAATTGAGAACCCACGCCAGGCTCACTGGCAACCAGAATATCCCCGCCGATAGAACGGATATACTCTCGACTTTCAAATGCACCCACGCCCATGCCGGTCAAACCTTTAGTGGAATCAAATGGACTGAAAAGACGGTCGCGGATAAAAGCCCTATCCATTCCCGTACCCGCATCCTCAATAATGACATGAACAGTCTGCCCCTGCCTCTCTACGCTGACAGCAACTCTTGCTGTTGCCGGGGTGGCGTCCTGGGCATTCTGGATGATATGGCCAAATACAGTCGATAGCTGCTCACGGTCCGCACGCACCACCGCATCACCGGCCACCGATTCAAGTACAGGTTTAGGCTCCCTGGCAGAGGCGGCCCTGACCAGCTTCGTCAGCAAACTGCCAAGCTCGATATCCTCGGCCAAATCGCCCCGAACACCGCTTCTCATCTGCTCCATAAGCCGGGTCATTCTATTAACGGAATTTTTGACAGTTGCAAGAACATCGTCAATGAACTCGGGCTTGTGTTTATGCTTTTCTGCATTGGTGATAATCAGCGATTGCTGGGCTAGGATGTTTTTCAGATCATGAACAATATAGGCAGACAGCCGATTAAACGCTTCAAACTGTCGCGAACGAATCAGGGCCTGATCTGCCCGATATTGCGCCAAATGGCTGGCCGCGTGCTGGCCTGCCATTTTCAAAAGATCCCGATCTTCCCAGTTAATCGCGTGATACAAATCCGAGCGCCTGACCAGCACAAACCCCAGGCACTCATCCCGAAGTATCAGGGGCACCAACAGCCAGATATTCCGAATCTTCAGCAACCACTCCGGCAGGACCAAACCCGCATATTTTTCGGGATCTTCATTATATTCATCGATATCGATAACCCAGTGAGTCCGCGTCATAAATAACGTCAAAGAATCTAACGATTTCGCATCCGCACAATCAGGTTCAGGCATATGCCAGCGAGCCAGCACACTAAAATGTCCAGCATCATTTTTTTCCCACAAGATGCCACCTGGGCTTTCCGTCAGCTTCGCAATGGATTGAATCACCCTCTCCGGCACACTGTCTTCATTACCTGAAAGCGTCTGGGTAAATTTAAGCCATTCTTCCCGATAATCGTGCTTGTAGGAAAAAAAATGCTTGCTCAACAAGACCCTTACCTGAGCACGAATCTTGTCGGAAAACATCAGGGTGACCAGCAGGACTGCCGCACCAAAGAAAAATACGATTTGCAGCACACTACCCCAGGTCCCGCCATAATAACGGATGAAGTAACCGGCAGTGGCCATCAGCAGCAGATAAACACCCGCCCCCATGATCGTTGCAGTGTGGAAAACCACATGCCTAGACACGTGGATATTCAGTTCAAATTTCGGGTTTCGGGCAATGGCAATGACGATAAGCGGTGCGGCCATCCCGTTCACGAGGCCGCGGGCTTCCCATAAATCAAGGCTGATGCGCTTGAAAAGAAGTGCATCTGAGTACATAAAAAAGTCGTAGACAAAAAAACTGCCGATACCAAGGCACAAGAATTTTGTTGACCATCGCTGGGTGGCACCAGAGTTGCGAAAAATCTGCTCAATCAGAACCAGACCCGTGAGGGAAAGCACCACCCATAGCACTAACACAATTTCACGAAACAGTGTTTCTGATACGGGCAGATATTTGGAAGCAAGTGGCATAGTAAAGAGCACACCCAACAGCACAAGCACTGCCGAACAACCCAGTGCAATTCGAAATATCATGGCTCCGCGGGGACTTTCACCATCTTTTTTACAGAGAACATCCAGCAGGAACAGGCACCAGGACAGGTTTCTCGACAACTCGGCCAGCTGTATCATCTCGAAAGAAACCCGGGCACCGAACTCCCCTGCTGCAATGGCTCCAGCCCAGACAGTCGAACAGACGGCGGCGAGAATGATCAGAACCCCCTGCGGCCGTCCACGCCATGAAATGCTGATCAGAATTGTCAGTACCAAATAGGCAAAAAATGCGAACAGATAGCTGGGCACACCCACATTCATGCGAGAACCTGCAGGTCTAGTTTCAAGATCCCGTCGATCATAAAGCGTCTCCATTCAACAACAGATTTTGCACACTAGCGGATTCTGGATCAGAACTGCCTTTAACACTATACTCAGCACCTTAAATTTAGTCGGACATGCAGCTGAGTTAATCGAAGCGGTGTTTTTGCCCGAAGGCGATTCAACCAAAAAACCCAGCTGGCTGCTATCAGTTACTGCCCTTCCATCTACCGCTTTGTGGTGGACGAGACAATCGCAACATATGGATTAGCCACCCACGAATCAAGGAATATATCGGTGACATCGTACAGCGATCTACAGCAATCACTAAGATCAAAACCGAAAACCTGGCTAGTTACTGGTGTTGCAGGGTTTATCGGTTCCAGCCTCCTCAAAACCTTGCTTGAACTGGAGCAACGGGTTGTCGGCATTGATAATTTCTCAACCGGACATCAATCCAACCTGGACGACGTGCAAGCCGAAAGCGGCAAAAACTGGGACAGATTTACCTTTTACCCGTACGATGTCCGTAACTTGAATGACTGTATAAATGCATGCAAGGATGTCGATATCGTTCTTCATCAGGCAGCTCTGGGAAGCGTACCAAGATCTATTGAAGACCCCATCACAACCAACAGTTCAAATATTGATGGCTTTCTGAATATGCTGGTGGCAGCAAGAGACACAAAGGTAAAGCGCTTTGTGTATGCAGCTTCGTCCTCCACCTATGGCGACCATCCGGGACTTCCCAAAGTCGAAGATGAAATTGGGCGCCCACTTTCACCCTACGCCGTCACCAAGTACGTGAACGAACTGTATGCGGACGTCTTCGCCCGAACTTATGGCATGGAAAACATAGGTCTCCGCTATTTTAATGTTTTTGGGCCAAGACAGGATCCAAACGGCGCATATGCCGCTGTCATACCCAGGTGGTTCGGGCAACTGCTGTCCGGAGAAGACTGCTTTATTAATGGTGACGGGGAAACATCACGGGATTTTTGTTTTATCGACAATACCGTTCAAGCTAACCTGCTGGCCGCAACCACTGAAAATCCGACCGCCATCAATCAGATATATAATGTCGCATGCGGCGATCAAACCAGCCTGAACGAGCTTTTTTATTCGATAAAAATGCTGCTCGGGAGTCATTACCCGAATATCAACAGTTTGACGGCCAAACACCGGGCATTGCGCCCTGGCGATGTTCGACACTCACGGGCAAACATCGAAAAGGCCAACTCGTTGCTCGGATACCAGCCCTCCCATAACGTCCACCAAGGGTTACAGGCTACGCTGGATTGGTTTTTAAAAAAGACAGCGGATTAAAAATAATTCGTCAACGGTCTCATAGGGACACGGGAGATATTGTGAAGAAAGTAGCAGTTGTTGGATTAGGGTACGTAGGTCTGCCTCTGGCCGTCGCATTTGGCAAAAAACTACCAACCATTGGCTTTGACCTCGACAAGAAAAAGCTGGCCGCCTATCTTTCGGGGAAAGACCCCAGTGGAGAAGTAGCACCAGAAGACCTGGCCGCAGCCTCCCACCTTGAACTCACTGATGATCCCGCCAAATTAGCGGAAGCCAACGTTATCATTATCGCCGTCCCCACCCCCATTGATCAGGCTCACAAACCTGACCTGAGGGCTGTTCACGGGGCATCCAGAACCATTGCAGCGCACCTCAGTCCAGGCACCACTGTCGTGTATGAATCAACCGTATATCCGGGCTGTACTGAAGAAACCTGCGCACCCATATTGGAGTCGGTATCCGGGATGCCCTGGCTTGGCAAGCCCGGCGCAGTCAGTGAGGACGGACAAAATGGCTTTTTTATTGGCTACTCTCCGGAACGCATCAACCCCGGTGACAAAGTTCATCGGCTGGAGACCATCGTCAAAGTAGTCTCTGGTGACACCCCCGAAACCCTGGAAAAAGTGGCCCAAACCTACGAACAGATTATTACGGCCGGAGTTTATCGGGCTGCCAGCATCAAGGTAGCTGAAGCAGCAAAAGTGATTGAGAATACTCAGCGCGATCTTAATATTGCACTGATGAACGAACTGTCCCTTATTTTCCATAAACTCGGTATAGACACGCTTGATGTTCTGGAAACAGCGGGAACAAAATGGAATTTCCTGCCGTTCCGCCCCGGGTTGGTGGGTGGGCACTGTATTGGCGTCGACCCCTACTACCTCACCTTTAAAGCCGAAGCAGAGGGCCACCACCCCCAGGTTATTCTGGCTGGCCGACAAACTAACGATGGCATGGGCAAATACATTGCCGAGCAGACTGTAAAACAACTGGTCAAGAAAGGTCACCCGGTCTGTGGTGCCAATGTAGTGATCCTGGGACTAACATTCAAAGAGGATTGTCCCGACCTCCGAAACTCAAAAGTTGCAGATATCATCGCAGAACTCAGGGAATATCACTGCAATATCATTGTTCATGATCCCATGGCAGAGAGTAGCGAGGCCATTGAGGAATACGGCGTGGAACTTACCCCCTGGGATCAAATCAAAAACGCACATGCAGTGGTTCTGGCGGTTGCCCACCAGCACTACAAGAAGCTATCTGCCAGTGAACTTGGCGCCATCATGGCTGAAAACGCTACCATCATTGATGTTAAATCAATGCTCGACAGGTCATTGTTTGAAGAGAAAAATATCGATATATGGCGGCTCTAGGCGCCCCAAAGGTCATACCAGAAAGCATTGTATCGACTATCATCATTAAACAGATTGTCTGACCCCTTGCAGCTGTCAGGTTTTTTTACATCAAGGGGTCGCCGACTACCTTGCCAAAAAGAAAACTCGTTTTTATGATCGCAACATATTGATTAATAAAAAACTAAAAAATAATGGCCCACTTATTGCACTGTAATTGTTATATCAAATAAAACCCCGTAGATACAGGTTTGGAGAAATGGAAAACGACTCACAAAATCATGCAACCAAGAAGGGTGCCGAACCCAATTCTTCAGTAAATATCTCACGCCGCAATTTTTCCCGTATCGGCGCTGCGGCACCGATTCTCATGTCCCTCGCAAGCCCCTCTGCGCTGGGGGCCCCCTGCCTGTCCAACATGATGTCCGGACATTTGTACCAAGATAGGGGTCAATGCAGCCCCGGCTGGAGCCCCGGCGGCTGGAAAAACGTAGGTGGCAGCGAGCCCGACTGGAACAGCACCCCATTTCAATATGGCATTTATGACCCGAAAGCAACCTACACCCAGGGTGGCAGCGGGAAAAAGAAAAAATGTGGCCGCAATAGCAAAAATCAGCCTGAGTGCTACTTAGAAGGGACAACCCTCTCTGAAGCACTGGGTTATTATGGTTTAGGCTGTCCCTCCGGGCTCGTCAGCGTCTGCCACCTGCCAATGGCCACTATTTTGAATGAAAATCCCGGCGGCAGCACAGGCAACTTTGCAGGCCATTTTGTAGCAGCACTCCTGAATGCCTCGCACAGCGGCATAACCTATGTCATCACTCCCAGTCAGCTTGTTGGACTTTATAACGATCCATCAACCATACCGGAACCCTATACAGGAAACATAGGATCATTTCTGGATTCAACCTGGTAAGTTTTTGCTTTAAAGTATCGGCATTATGAATAGTGCCGATACTTTCTCTTCCTCCTGCCAGTCCTGCCTCTATCACCAATGGGAGGAGGAATGTGTCATGTACAATCCGGTTTCGGGGGAAACCCATTTGCTGGAAGCAACGGCCGCCAAGATTCTGATCACCATTGCTGCAGCACCAACCCGATACGACCAACTCAGTCTCTTGCTCCAAGAGGAGCTGGATGATGTGCCTGAAACAGAAATAGATGAATACATCTGTACCACCTTGCAGAAACTTCAGGACATGCACTTAATTTCAGCGACAGGGAAATAGCTCCCTTGCTGCTTTCATCGATACCGCTTCGAAAACTAAAACAGCAGCTAGCAGGGGAAGGCATCAACCTGAAAATTGGCCCCTTTGTGGTCAACCTCTCGTCATCCCTGCCAAACATTGCAGAAAATCTCAGAGACCTATACGGCGCCTATACTCTGGAGGATATCCACCGGGTCGATTTCCATATCGCACTGCAATCCCCGTCGATAATCAGACGGTGGATCCGCCCGCAGGCCACTTTCTCCTTTGACGGCTACCTGCCTTTCAAGCCCCTGCCACAAACCCAGTCTTTTGCCATGTTCGAATGGGGGCTCAACTGGTGCGTAGCGAACAATGCACACCAATATCTGGTTATCCATTCCGCAGTTGTGGAAAAAAATGGCAAGGCGATCATTTTTCCGGGTACGCCTGGTAGCGGTAAAAGCACTCTCTGTGCAGGTCTTGTTAGCCAGGGGTGGCGACTTCTGTCCGATGAAATGGCACTGCTTTCGACTGAAACCGGCTTAATCACGCCGATCCCAAGACCAATAAGCCTCAAAAACGAGTCCATTGATATCGTCAGATCATTTGCAAATGATGACATTTTTGTGGGGAAACCAGTGCATGATACCGCCAAAGGTAGCGTTGCCCACATGTGTGCACCCATGAGCAGCGTCTCAAGGAGCGATGAACCAGCTGTGCCGACTGCCATCATTTTCCCCAAATACCGCAAGGAGGTGAATATTGAATTATTGCCTTTGAGCAAGGGCAGGACGTTTCTCGAACTGGCAGAAAACAGCTTCAATTATCATATACTCGGCTCAACCGCCTTTAGTGTTCTGACAGCCATGCTCGACCAGTGCGAATGCTTCAGATTGAACTACCAGAATCTGGATGACGCCTATGCCACTCTAGGGAACCTGATTGATGCCTGAGTCAATCATGGAAAGCTGCCTGGTGCGCTTCCTTCGCGATCCGCAACACAGTGCCCCCGGACTTTCACCTGGGGAATGGCAGATGCTTATTCGTCAGGCGAGACGCAGCAATTTATTGAGCCGCATGGCGCACCTCGTCGAAACATTCGATCTTTTCTCTTTTGTGCCTAAGCATCTTCAATCTCACCTGCTCAGCGCCCAACTGGTGTCATCGAGCAACCTCCGCTCAGTGAAGTGGGAGATCTTGCAAATTTATACTGCACTGAGCGAAGCCGGCATTCCCTTTGCGTTGCTCAAAGGTGCTGCCTATGTCATGAGTGAACGCGATGCATTTCAAGGTCGACTGTTTGGCGACATCGATATTCTGGTCAGGAATGAACAATTAAAAGAGGCTGAAAAAGCGCTTATCAAACACGGGTGGTTTTGCACAAAGATAGACCCCTATGACCAGAAATATTATCGCACCTGGATGCATGAACTACCGCCACTGAAACATCTGAAAAGACAAACTGACCTGGATGTTCACCACACCATTCTCCCGCCTACTGCCGACGCAAAACCTGATATCAACAAAATATGGGAGCACGTGATTGAGCTGAAAGATTATCCGGGAATGTATGTTCTATCTCTCCAGGATATGATTCTGCACAGTGCCGCCCATCTTTTTCATGAAGGAGACTTCGAGCAGGGGCTACGCGACGTTGTCGATCTGGATGCGTTACTCCGCGAGTACTCCCTAGAGAGTGGCGACGCCTGGACCGACCTCCTCACCAGGGCAAAGACACTCCACCTATCACGATCACTCTATTACGGACTGCGCTATGCCAGGATGCTACTTAAAACGCCTGTTCCCGAGGAGCTGACAGGAGAAATGTCCGCCGGGGCAGTACCCCCTTGTTTCTCCAGATTTCTCATGGACAGGATGTTACTGAAAGCCATGATGCCAAACTGTATTGGCCAGAGAACTCATTTACTGGGGCTTACCCGCTTTATTTTATTTATCAGATCACACTATCTTCGCATGCCCATGCAGCTACTGATTCCACACCTGCTCAGAAAAGCGATCAAGCAGGAAAAATAAGTGCTCTCAGGGCATTGCCCGCCACAGCAACTATCGCCGCTTGAGTGAATACACGATACACTCAAGTTTTAACAGACAACTAAAAACCATCGCTGCAACACCGATATTAAACAGGGTCAGTATTTCAAAACCCACAAAGTAGTAATCGCCCATCAGACGAATAACACCGGCGAGCAGGCAGATGACCACGCCGACAATACCCGCGACTGTGGCTATGTTCGATAAAATTCTCACTTAACGCTCCTCACTTTACGTTTAACGATAGACAGGTACCATTTACTTTCAATCCCGCCAATTTTGGTTATAGCGAATAAATCATAAGTGCAAAAGCATTAAGTTGCTGATTTTATATGCTCAATTTATACTCAGCGGATCAATAACTCACCAATACAATTCGGCCAATTCCCATGTACGAACAATTTTATGACCTCAAGGCCGAGCCCTTCCGACTAAGTCCGGATCATCGGTTCTGCTTTAACCACCGCAGTTACGCCAAAGCCAAGGCTTACATGCAGTATGCGTTTCAACGCGCCGAAGGCTTTGTGATGATTACAGGCAAGCCTGGCACGGGAAAAACAACCCTAGTCAGCGATCTTGTGGAAAGTCTTAGGGAAGATCAAGTGAATGTCGCCATGCTGGTCTGCACACAGCTGGGGGCAGACGACCTGTTGCGAATGGTTGCCGATGCATTTGGCCTGTCTTCCAACACAGACCATAAATCACTGCTTCTGCAACAGTTGACCCGGCTTTTTGTCAACGACTACAAAACCGGCAAGCGTGCCCTCCTGATCATTGACGAAGCTCAGGATCTCTCCACAGCCGCACTGGAAGAGCTTCGGTTGCTCACCAATTTGCAGATGAGCCGACAACCCCTGCTGCAGATCTTTCTTTTGGGCCAGGAAGAGCTCAGGGATATTGTTCAGCAGCCAAATATGGAACAAGTGCACCAGCGACTCGTGGCCGCCTGCCATTTGGCATCCCTGAACGAAGAGGAAACTAAGGGTTACATCAAACACAGGTTGAATCAGGTTGGCTGGAAAGGAGACCCCGCTATCAGTAATGCCATTTACCCCGTGATCCACAAAGTCAGCGAGGGTATTCCTCGACGCATCAATATGATTTGCAGTCGACTTTTTTTACATGCCTGCGTTGAAGAATTGCATAAAATCAGCATTAACGACGCCAAGATTGTATTGGGCGAAATAAACCAGGAACAGCTGACATCGAAGACCATGCTTCCCGATCTCGATTTTGCTGTTCAGGACACCTACGATACACCGCCCCAGCCGGCACCTGCGGCCGTTAGCGACATTAAAAAAAAAGTAGTTGATATCTCTGACTCCGCTCGCAGGACTCCACCGGCCCCCGCACCTCAAACGGGGCTGGCTATCCAGCCAAAACCCGAGGAAGTCCCGCCAAGCAAAGAGAACCTCTTTCAGGCAAGGGAATTAACCCAAACTGAGGTATACCGCGGGCCCGATTCAAGAAAAGGTGAAAGACGCTCTTTTACCGACCCCCGCCAGGAAGTCCGATACGAACCGGGGAAAAAAGACCGACGACAAAACCCCGGGCGCCGCAAGGAAGACAAAGAAGTACAAAAACGTCCCTGGCAGTTCTGGATCTAATGGCCTGAGCAGCCCATTATTCCATCCCACCGAGTGTTATGTTTTTCGTATAATCACTCGAGGTATGCGAATGTATCTATCCGCAGCACCCAAAACTTCAACCCCAACCCCCTTCAAGAGGAATCCCCGTGTACGTCGAACAAGCAGACCGTCAACAGTTGCAACGCTGGCAAGAAGAGCTTTCTGCCAACCACCGGAGCTTTGTCTCCAGCAAGCTTAATCTCGATCTGACCCGGGGCAAGCCCTCAGCAAACCAATTATCACTGGCCGATGCACTGGATGGCATCCTGCAGGGAAATTATGTTTCGGACGAGGGCGTGGATACCCGCAATTACGGCGGACTGGACGGTTTGCCGGCCATGCGCCAACTGGCGGCAGAAATCCTCGGCGTAAAATCTGACGAAATCATAGTGGGGGGCAATAGCAGCCTGACCCTGATGTATTTCAGTGTCCTGTTTGCCTGGCAGTTTGGTTTGAACGGCCCGGACTCGGCCTGGCGACATGAAGAAACCGTCAAGTTTCTCTGCCCCGTACCCGGTTATGACCGTCACTTTGCCATCTGCGAGGAATTTGGCATTGAAATGGTCAACGTGCCAATGAATGAGGACGGCCCGGATATGGACGTAGTTGAGGCCCTGCTCCGCAATGACAGCAGCATCAAGGGAATCTGGTGTGTACCCAAATACTCAAATCCCACCGGCTGCATTTACAGCGCTGCGACCATCGAACGGCTGGCCGGACTGGGGACTATCGCGGCCACGAACTTCCGAGTTTTCTATGACAACGCCTACGCAGTTCACGACCTTGTGGACAAGCCTGCCGAACTGGCCAATATACGGAAATTCTGTGAAAAACATGGCACCGGAGATAGCGTACTGCAGTTCGGATCGACCTCCAAGGTGACTTTCGCCGGTGCAGGAGTGGCATTTATGGCGGGTAGCAAAACGAATTTAGGTGCCATAAAAAAGCATCTGGGGATTGCCACTATCGGGCCGGATAAGGTCAACCAGCTTCGGCATCTGAAGATGATTGGTACTATGACGGAACTGCGCAGCCACATGGCCCGACATGCCGAGCTCCTGCGACCGCGCTTTGCCTGCGTGCTGAAACACCTTGAAGAAAACTTCCGCGATTCTGACCTGGGAGACTGGAGCTCACCCGATGGCGGTTACTTTATTTCTTTCGATACCCGCCCCGGGCTGGCCAACGCCGTTATCCAGCTGGCTGCAGACGCGGGGGTCAAACTCACCCCGGCGGGCGCCACCTTCCCCTACGGCAAAGACCCGGACGATAAAAATATCCGACTGGCACCGTCATTCCCCACCGTTGAGGATATCGATCACGCCATGGCCGTATTCTGTAATGCCGTGAAACTGGCCTCTGTGAACCAACAACTCGCGGCCTGAACGCCTGACATCAGAAAGGGCAGCGCAAGCTGCCCTTTTTATTCAGCAAACAGGTACCTGTTAACTAGCGATCGCCTTTTGGTTTGGGTGCAATACCCGGATAGGGGAAAGGGGTGACATTACCGGCGCCGCCCTTCGCCTCGATAATTTTACAGGAACCTTCTTTTTCCACTTCATCAATGCGAACAACTGAATGCAGCGGAATAAAACTCCGCTTGACAGAGGAAAACTCGTTCTTCAGTTTTTCTTCGGAAGGGTCGACAATCATCTGGGAGCGCTCACCAAACACAAACTCCTCGACTTCCAGAAACCCCCACAAATCACTTTGGTAGACTTGCCGGGCATAGATTTCGTACACCTGACCCTGATTGAAAAATACAATTTTGTAAATGGGGGTTGATGCCATACAGGTTGCCTGTTCACCGGTTTATCAAGGGCGCGAAAGAATACCACAATCTGCACAAATTTCACCCGATCAGACCACACCCTGTGGGATTAACCACTGACGACCGTTATACTGTGCGGCCGCGCCAAGTGTATCCATAACCAGTAATTTATGTCCGAGCCAAAAATCAAAAAATTGCACATTGTCACCCATGGCTGCCAGATGAATGAATACGATTCATCACGCATGCGTGATCTGCTGGGCGACAGCCACCAGATGGTGGCAACAGACAACCCGGAAGAAGCCGACGTACTGTTACTGAACACCTGCTCAATCCGGGAAAAAGCCCAGGAAAAGGTTTTTCACCAGCTCGGCCGCTGGAAACACCTCAAAGCCCGCAACCCGGAACTGGTCATCGGGGTTGGCGGCTGTGTCGCCAGCCAGGAGGGTGACGCCATTGCCAGACGTGCACCTTTTGTGGATCTGGTGTTTGGCCCGCAGACATTGCATCGGTTGCCGGAAATGCTGGCCGAAAGAAAGCAGCGAGACGGCACCACCATCGTCGATATCAGCTTCCCGGAGATTGAGAAATTTGACCGGCTGCCTCAGCCGGACGCCGATGGCGTCACTGCCTTCGTTTCGATTATGGAAGGCTGCTCCAAATACTGCACCTTCTGTGTTGTGCCGTATACAAGAGGTGAGGAAGTCAGCCGCCCGGCTGCAGATGTACTCGCGGAAGTGGCTCATCTCGCTGGCCAGGGCGTGCGGGAAGTCAATTTGCTGGGACAGAATGTCAATGCCTACCGCGGCAGCATGCCTGACGGAAACCTCTGCGACCTGGCGGAGCTGATTGGCTATGTGGCAGGAATTGAAGGCATTGACCGTATTCGCTATACCACCTCCCACCCGGTGGAGTTTTCAGACAGTCTCATTGCGGCCTATGCTGAAGTGCCCGAGCTGGTCAGCCACCTTCACCTACCGGTGCAAAGTGGCTCGGACCGAATTCTGGCGGCAATGAAACGTGGCCACACCGTACTCGAATACAAATCAAAAATTCGCAAGCTGCGCCGGATCAGACCGGATATCAGCATTTCATCGGACTTCATCATTGGTTTTCCCGGTGAGACCGAGAAGGATTTCGAGGATACCCTCAAGCTGATTCAGGATATCGGCTTTGATCACAGCTTCAGCTTTGTGTACAGCGCCCGACCGGGAACACCGGCAGCCGATCTCCCCGATAGCACGCCCGAAAGCATCAAGAAGCAACGACTGCAAATCCTGCAAAGCAGGATCAGCCAGCATGCCACAAGCATTAGTGAGCAAATGGTCGGTACCGAACAGACCATCCTGATCACCGGCATTTCAAAGAAAGATCCCGGCCAGTTGCAGGGCCGCACCGAAAACAACCGGGTCGTCAATTTCCCAGCCACCGACCATCAACTGATAGGTGCGTTTGCCAGGGTGAGCATTATCGAGGCTTTGCCCAATTCACTGCGCGGACGCCTGATCGTTGCAACGGATAACACTGCAGCATAAATGACGGCGCTAGCAAATACCTATAAACCTCACTCAAAACTGTTTTCAGACCCTAATAAAGGTTATATGCTTGCCTTACATGCGTAGCCGCAGAGGGCGGCCTATTGGAAAATTTGAATATTCAGACTGCAACACAGACCATCACGCTGGAACCCAGCGACACCCGTCGCCTAGCAACACTCTGCGGGCAATTCGACGAAAACCTCAGACACATCGAACAGCGGCTGAAAATCGAGATTCGCAACCGAGGCAATACCTTCGCTCTGATTGGCGACCATGCCGCAGCTGACGTGGCTGGGCAACTTCTCCATCACCTCTATCAGGAAACCGGTCGCAGCCGTGAGCTGACACCCGACCATATTCATCTTGCCATTCAACAATCCACCGCCGGAATGCCTATGGAACACTATGCGACCACGACTACAGCTGACAGCAATATCGCCGAGAGAGAGAACGCTATAACGCAGACGGTCATCCGCACCAAAAAAGGCAATATCAAACCCAGAGGAGTCAGCCAGCAACGCTATGTGCGGGCCGTGCAAACCCACGATATCAATTTTGGGGTAGGACCTGCCGGTACCGGCAAAACCTATCTGGCGGTAGCCTGCGCGGTGGAGGCTCTACTGAGAGACGAAGTGGAACGAATTCTACTGGTGCGCCCTGCTGTTGAAGCCGGTGAAAAGCTCGGCTTTTTGCCCGGAGACCTGAGCCAGAAGGTGGACCCCTATCTGCGCCCACTCTACGATGCGCTGTATGAAATGCTCGGCGTTGAAACGGTAGCAAAACTCATTGACCGGAGTGTTATTGAAGTAGCACCGCTGGCCTACATGCGTGGCCGCACCCTGAACAACTCTTTCATTATTCTCGATGAGAGCCAGAACACCACCAGGGAACAAATGAAGATGTTCCTCACCAGAATCGGTTTCAGCTCCACCGCGGTAATTACCGGGGATACCTCCCAGATCGACCTGCCCCGACCCAGTCACTCCGGACTGCTACACGTCTGCAAGGTGCTCAAGGACGTCGAGGATATCAGCTTTACGTTTTTCGGCTCGAAGGATGTGGTTCGCCACCCCCTGGTACAGCAGATTGTCGATGCCTATGATGCCTTCGAGCAGGACGAGGCCAAAGACTCCCCCCAATGAAGCTTCAGCTCGATATCGACAATACCTATGGTAAAGCGGGCTGGATACCGGACAGAAAACAGATACGCTGCTGGGCTACCGCAGCACTGTCCAGCGCCCGACAGACGGCCGAACTGAGCGTGAGAATTGTCGGTGAAGCAGAGTGTGCCGAGCTGAACCAACGCTATCGTCACAAACCAGGTCCCACCAATGTGTTGTCTTTCCCGGCCGATTTGCCACCGGATTTAGAACTTCCGCTGCTCGGGGATCTGGTCATTTGTGCACCGGTGGTCGAGCGCGAAGCCGCCGAGCAGGACAAACCCATTGAGGCACATTGGGCGCACATGCTGGTTCACGGCTGCCTGCATTTGATCGGCTACGACCATATTGAAGATAATGATGCGGATATAATGGAAGCCCTTGAAACCCGTATACTGACAAAGCTGGGTTTTTCACCACCCTACCAACAGGATGATGCTCCGGAGCAGCAGATATTTCATGACTGATGACGACTTGAACGGCACACAGGAGAAATCCTGGTTAGGCAAACTGGCCACGGCCTTTTCCTCGGAGCCACAATCACGAGAGGAGCTGGCGAACACCCTCCGCTCCGCCTACGATAACGGCATTATTGATCACGATGCGCTGGAAATTATTGAGGGGGCACTGCATGTTTCCGACCAGCAGGTGCGGGAAATCATGATCCCCCGCACTCAAATGGTCGTGATTCAGCAAAATACCAGCCTTGAAGACCTTCTCGAGCTGGTTATCGAATCCAGCCACTCCCGCTTCCCAGTGATCGGTGACAATGCTGACGATATTGTCGGCATACTGTTGGCCAAGGAGCTATTACCACTGCTACTGAGCGGTCGTGAAAATTTCGAAATTGCCAATGTGATCAGACCCGCCACGATCATCCCCGAGAGCAAACGGCTGAATGTGCTGTTGCGGGAGTTCCGCGAACAGCGCTATCACATGGCTATCGTCATTGACGAATATGGCGGCATTGCCGGGTTGATCACCATTGAAGATATTCTCGAGGAAATTGTCGGCGACATCGAAGATGAGACCGATGAGGATGAAGACACCATGATTCGCCCCCAGCAGGACAACAGCTATCTGGTGGATGCTCTGACACCCATCGAGGATTTCAATGAATTCTTCGATGTCGGGATCAGTGATGAGGAATTCGACACCATAGGCGGCATTATTGTTCAGGCCTTTGGCCGCATGCCCAAGGTCGATGAAACCATCGAAGTGGACAACTTTGATTTTCGTGTTGCGGAGGGCGACAACCGGCAGGTCAAATTGCTCGAGTTGCGAATTAAAGCCTAGTCCAGCCGTCTACCCGGGACCACAATCCAATGATGGGATCAATCGCTTCTCACCCCAAACTCAGGGGACATCTGCTCGGGGTACTGTTGGGCGCTGTGCTGCCGCTGTCGCTGGCGCCCTGGAGCTGGTGGCCAATCGGTCTGATAGCTGTTGCCGGCCTGGTTGTTCTGCTCAAGGGGTTGCGCTCGGTTGACTGCTTCTGGCGCACCTTCTGGTTTGGACTCGGCATGTTTGGCGTTGGGGTATCCTGGGTCTTCATCAGTATCCACGACCACGGTAACGCCTCCGTACCGCTCGCCCTGTTTCTGACATCCCTGTTTGTGATTCTGCTGGCCGTACTTTTTGCCCTGCCATTTTTGCTATACGGCACAGGGTTAAACCGTACGGCGGGCACCATGGTCCTCGCCTTCCCCAGTATCTGGGTTCTGGGAGAATGGACTCGCAGCTGGTTATTTAGCGGCTTCCCATGGATGTATCTCGGCTATAGCCACATTGACACCTGGCTGGCGGGGTGGGCACCCATCACCGGTGTACTGGGGATCAGCTGGATTTGCGCATTATCCGGCACTGTGATCGGCATCGCTGCCATCACCAGAGCATCCTATGTGCTCGGTAATGCCGCATTGCTGGCGGCAGTGGGCTGGGTGAGCGGCTGGTATCTGCAGTCTGCTGAATGGACTGCTACTGCAGGCGACCCATTGCACATTGGCATCATGCAGCCCGCGCTTCCCGTCGCCGCGAAGTGGGACAGCACACAGCTTGCCGCTATTCTTGAGCAAAACCGCCTGATGACCCGTGAACTACTGGGCAACGACCTGGTGATCTGGCCAGAATCCGCGGTGCCGACTCTGGAAGAGCGGGTAAAACCCTTTCTTGCCGCAATGGCAAAAAGAGCGCTGGATACCAATACCGCCCTGCTCACGGGAATTCCCACACGCAATACAACAACGCGGCAATACCACAATTCCGTGATGGCTCTCGGCACAGCAAGCGGCATTTACCACAAGCAACACCTGGTACCCTTTGGGGAATATGTACCCTTTGAGCGCTGGCTTGGCGGGACAATGGCCTTTTTGAACCTGCCCATGTCGGTCTTCAGCCCCGGGCCCGCCTTACAACAACCCATTCGTGCCAACGATGTCCGTATTGGCACAGCCATTTGCTACGAAATTGTTTTTCCTGACCTGGTGGCAACTACTGCCAACCGTTCAAACCTGCTTCTGACCGTCAGCAACGATAGCTGGTTCGGCCGATCCATCGGTCCAAAACAGCACTTTCAGATGGCCAGAATGCGGGCGGCAGAAAACCGCAAACCGCTGATTCGCGCCACCAATGATGGCATTACGGCTCTGATCAACCACCATGGCAAGGTCGTCGCCACGACACCTCCTTTCATTCGCAGCACCCTCACAGGCCAGCTGACGCCCTATCGGGGCCAGACGCCCTTCGGCCGATGGGGCTCGAATCCGGTCTTGCTGTGCTCACTGATCATGCTGCTAGCCGCTTTCTGGAAATCCCGGGCCAACTGGCGCAAACCTCAACGGCAGGAGCAATGAACCGCCAATAGTCACATCACGGGCTGTGTCTGCCCACCCCTTTAGCCTATAATTGGCGGCTTTTCTGGCCTAACGCCCAACTTCACAATACAGAGTGTCGATGAAAGACCAATATCACCCCAGTGAAATAGAAACTGTCGTCCAGCAATACTGGCAGGAAACCGCCGCCTTTGAAGTCAGCGAAATTCCCGGCAGGGAAAAGTACTACTGTCTGGCGATGTTCCCCTATCCAAGTGGCAAGCTGCACATGGGCCACGTGCGCAACTATACGATCGGGGATGTGATTGCCCGCTACCAGCGGATGCTCGGCAAGAATGTATTGCAACCCATGGGCTGGGATGCGTTTGGCCTGCCGGCTGAAAATGCAGCGATCAAACACCATACGGCCCCGGCGAAATGGACCTACGAAAATATCGAGTACATGAAAGCCCAACTGAAACGATTGGGCTTCGGTTATGACTGGTCGCGTGAACTGGCCACCTGCAAACCGGATTATTACCGCTGGGAACAATGGTTCTTCACCAGACTCCACGAAAAGGGATTGGTATACAGGAAAACAGCGGGGGTTAACTGGTGCCCCAACGACCAGACCGTACTGGCCAACGAACAGGTTATAGACGGTGGCTGCTGGCGCTGCGATACGCCGGTCGAACGCAAGGAAATACCCCAGTGGTTTATCAGGATTACCGACTACGCTGAAGAGCTCCTGGCCGATCTCGACAAACTGGATGGCTGGCCGGAACAGGTGCGCACCATGCAACGCAACTGGATCGGCAAAAGCCGCGGAGTACAGTTCCGCTTCCAGCTGGAACAGGGCGTGAGTGGCATCGACCACTTTGAGGTGTACACCACCCGCCCCGACACGCTAATGGGCATCACCTACGCCAGTATAGCGGCAGAACACCCTATCGCTCTGGCGCTGGCCAAAACGAACCCTGAGCTGGCTACCTTTATCCAACACTGCAAGACTCAGTCCATGGCGGAATCCGACATGGCCACCATGGAAAAAAAGGGCATGGCCACCGGCCTCAATGCCATCCATCCGATCAGTGGCGAAACAGTTCCGATATGGGTGGCCAACTACGTGCTGATGGACTATGGCACTGGCGCAATAATGGCGGTGCCCGCCCACGACGAGCGCGACTTCGAGTTTGCCAATAAACACGGACTCCCCATCAAACAGGTATTTGAGCGCACCCCCTCTTCCGACAAAGACGGCAGAAAAGACACCGAAAACGCACCTGCAAAAGAAGACTACAATTATTTTGATCCCGACGTATGGAAAGACTGGTACTCGTCAAAGTTGGCGGATGAGGTCGTATCCATCAACTCCGGTGAGTTCGATGGCTTGAGCCCTGAAAAGGCTTTCGACGCGATCGCCGCCAAATTGACCGAACTGGGCTGCGGCGAAATAAAGACCAATTACCGTTTGCGCGACTGGGGCGTTTCCCGTCAACGCTACTGGGGCGCCCCCATTCCCATACTGAACCTCCCGGAAGGTGGAGAAATTGCCGTTCCCGCCGATCGCCTGCCTGTGCTGTTGCCAGAGGATGTGGTGATGGACGGAGTGCACTCGCCGATCAAAGCGGATCCGGAGTGGTGCAAAGTCGAGCTCAACGGCCAGATGGTCGAGCGGGAAACAGACACCTTTGATACCTTTATGGAATCGAGCTGGTACTACGCCCGCTATACCTCCCCGAACTTCACCGATGGAATGCTCGACAGCAAAGCCGCCAACTACTGGCTGCCCGTTGACCAATATATCGGGGGTATCGAACACGCGATTCTGCACTTGCTGTACGCAAGATTTTTCCACAAGTTGATGCGCGACGAGGGCCTGCTGAATTCCGATGAACCCTTCACCCGGCTGCTGTGCCAGGGCATGGTACTTAAAGACGGCACCAAAATGTCCAAGTCCAAGGGCAACACAGTGGACCCGCAACAACTGATTGATCGTTACGGTGCAGATACTGTCCGGCTGTTCACCATGTTTGCCGCGCCACCGGAACAGTCACTGGAGTGGAATGACAGCGGGGTTGAGGGGGCCCATCGGTTTTTGCGAAAACTCTGGAAAATGGTTCATGCCCACCTGGAGGCAGGCACACCCGGCGAACTGGATAGCGAGTCACTTGATCAGACGCAGCGGGATCTCCGCCGTAAAACCCACGAAACAATCGTTAAGGTCAGTGATGACTTCGGCCGCCGCCAGACCTTCAATACTGCTATTGCCGCCGTGATGGAGCTGCTCAATGAGCTGGCCAGGTCTGCCGATCGCAGCTCAGTTAATGGCCTTGCTGTAGAGCGGGAGGCATTGACCATTACCGTACAGGTACTGGCACCGATTGTACCCCACATCTGCCACGCACTCTGGCAGGCGCTGGGTCACACTGACAGCCTGCTGGACACACCGTGGCCGGTTCCCGACCAGGTTGCACTGACAAAAAGCACTCTTCAAATGGTGGTTCAAGTCAACGGCAAGCTTCGTGCACAGATTGATGTGGCCGTCGACGCAGACCGGCAGAGCATCGAGGACAGTGCGCTGGCCCATGAAAATGTTCTTCGCTTTACGGCAGGCCAAACCATCCGTAAAGTAATCGTGGTGCCCGGCAAACTGGTCAATATCGTTGCCAACTGACGACCCGCAATTGCACGCTGAAAAAGTGACAACCTAAGGAATAACCATGAAACGATTTTTTTGTCTGGTCATAACCGGTTTGCTGGTGACCACCCTCACCGCTGGCTGTGGGTGGCATTTGCGGGGCACGGGATCGGTTGACAATGTATCCAGTGTACATATCAGCAGTCAGGGCCGGTTTAATGACTTTTATGAGGCCCTTTCGAGATCACTGCAGGCCAACGATATTACCGTGGTGAAAAATGCCACTGACGCACAATACAACATTGTGATTCTCGACCAGAAATACTCCCGCAAGACCGCCACCGTCAGCGTCACCGTGCGGGTCTCTGAATACCAGCTCACCGAAGAAGTGACGATCATGATATTGGCGTCCAACGGACAGCCGCTATTGCAGCGCACCACCCTCAGCACAGAAAGATTCTTTGATTTCGATGAAAATGATGTTCAGTCGAAAGAAGACGAAGCCAACCTGCTGCGGCGTGAAATGCGAAGTGACCTGATCCGCCAGATCATCAGCCGTCTCAATGCTGTTGCCAACCGCTCGACGACCGTACCGGGTCCCAATGCGGCTGAAGGCTGAACAACTCGGTACTCACCTCTCCCAGAGCATCCTGGCCCCTCTTTATCTGGTCAGCGGAGATGAGACACTGCTGGTCCAGGAGGCAGCGGATGCTATCCGGGCTGCTGCCTTCCTGCAGGGCTACACTGAACGCGAAATCCTCCATGTCGAAAGCAGTTTCGACTGGAATACTGTACTGACTGAAGCCAACAGCTTGTCATTGTTCGCTGAAAAGAAAATTATTGAGATTCGGATTGCCAACGGCAAACCGGGGGACAAGGGTTCAAAGGTGCTTCAGGAATGCGCCGGCAAACCCACTGACGACACTCTGTTACTGATCATCACGCCGAAACTGGAAGCTGCCACCGTGCGCAGCAAATGGGTTAAAGCCATTGAGGCCCACGGCGCTCTGATACAGACGTGGCCCGTATCCCCCGACCAGCTTCCCGGCTGGATCGGAAAACGCCTTCAGCAGGCTGGCATCAGGGCAGATCGCCAGGCAGTTGAGATCCTCGCCGATCGGGTAGAGGGCAACCTGCTGGCGGCGGTTCAGGAAATTGAAAAGCTCAAGTTGCTGTTACCCGACGGCGAAGTAGATGGTCAAACCATGTCAACAGTGGTTGCCGACAGTGCACGTTTCAATGTCTTCACACTCGCGGACAAGGTCCTGGAGGGCGATCCCCAGGCTGCCTGTCGCATCCTCAGAGGCCTTCGCGATGAAGGTGCCGAGCCCGCCATTATTCTCTGGGCACTGACCCGGGAGTTGCGCACGCTGATCAGAGCTGGCGAAGCCCTGGAAAAAGGGGATCACCTAGATTGGGTATTAAAAGACCTGGGGATATGGGAAAAACGTAAACCGTTATTCAAGCAAACGCTGAGGAGGCTGAAACTGACCCGGCTAAAACAGATGCTTCGATTAGCCGCAGGCATCGACCGAGCCATCAAGGGAATACGCATTGCAGATCCCTGGGATGACCTGACAACACTGCTGTTGATGTTCTGCGGCACCCCCACCTTACAGTCGGGAAACCTGAAGCTTGCGCTGAGCTTTCCGGATTGACAGAACAACCAGATGCCCCACCATCAGGCCCAGCAAATCGGCCAACAAGTCCATTCCTTCCATGTAGCGATAACCAGTGAGCCCCTGCAGCACCTCCATCAGAATCCCGTAACCTATCAGCCCCGGGTAAATCAGCCAGAGAGAAGCACCCGCTGGCAGACTCTGCCTTGACAACAGAAACAGGACGGCAAAAGTGATGCCATGCAGCAGTTTATCCTGCCCGGAAAACACCATCTGGTCGCCGGTGGGCAATAGAGCCAGCAGCAACACCGCGATCAAACCAAATAGCAATGTAGCTCGCCAGAATGTCAAATTCTTCATGGCTCTGACACTGGCCACTAGCGCAATTTAAGTTGCGACTTTTTTCCCGGGCTGACCTCCCGGCCTGAAACCAACAGATTCAGTGCCTGCAATCTTTCAAGAGTCCCCACATCCCACCAGGTACCACAAAAAACCTCCCCCGTTACATAACCGCCGCGGATGCCTGCGGCGAGAACATCTCTCAGTGGAAAGCGTTCACTGGCGGAAGAAAACATGGCAAACGTCTCCGGCCTCATGACACTGATACCACTGAAGGTAAAGGTTTGATCCCCCGCCAGGGGATAACCAACACGATGATCCGCATTCAGGGAAAAATCGCCGCCGGCGTGATGCAGAGGGTTGGACACCAGTACCAAGTGCGCATCCATATCCTCGGACCAGCTTTGCTCGACCAGCGACTGAAGGGGATAATCGGTCCACACGTCGCCATTAATCACAATGAAAGGCTGATTACCGAGAAGCGGCAGAGCCCGGCGAATACCGCCGCCGGTTTCCAGGGGTTCCGTCTCGCGGGACCAAGCAATACTCACACCAAAACGCGAGCCATCGCCGAGAAAAGACTCTATTTGCTCACCCAGCCAGGAGGTGTTGATCACTATTTCGCGCACACCCGCCTCAACCAATCGTTCCACATGGTATTGAATCAGGGGCTTATTACCGATATGCAGCAAAGGCTTGGGTGTTTCATCCGTGAGGGGACGAAGCCTTTCACCATACCCCGCCGCGAGAATCATTGCTTTCATATGATCTATCCTTACTTGCCATCAACGGCACGGCCTATTTCTTCTGATACCAAGGCTGTATTTGCACCAGAGGCATCACACGTCTTTCAAACCAGGACTTGAAGTCATGCAATTCAGGATACGGCGTCAATTGCTCAAGGGTGTAATGGAGAACAAGTGGCAGATCCGTCAGATAGCCCGGCTTTCCATCACGCAACCAGAGCCTGGCAAAAATACCCAGCACTTTGATGTGCCGCTGTAACCCCATCAGGTCAAACCAGCGCAGAAACTGGCTGTCCGGCACCGTATCAGCGACACCTGTCGCTACAACCCGCCGGTAATAGTTGAGCGCCCGCCGCGAAACATACTCAGCGGGCCACCGAATATAACAGTCCCTGAGCAGTGAAACCAAATCATATGTCAGCGGGCCTCTGACGGCGTCCTGAAAATCGATGACCCCGATATCACCATCAGCGAGCAACATCAGGTTACGGGAGTGGAAATCCCGGTGGACGATCACTTCCGGTTGGGAGAGCGCACTCGTCACTAATTGCTCAAAAGTCTGTTCAATGAGTCGACTGTCTTCAGTCGTGATATCCAGCCCAAGCAGCTGCTTTAAAAACCACTCAGGAAAGAGTCTCATCTCATCCCGCAAACGCTGACGGTCGTAAACTGCCAAACCACTATCAGCGAGCGGAACTCCCTGCAACACCAAAAGCGTATCTTCTGCTTTCTGGTAGAACCGATCCGCTGTTTCAGAGGACAGGAGCGGCAACAGTAACTGGTCCCCGAAATCCTCAAGCAACAGAAATCCCTGCGAGTAATCGACAGCATAAATTCGGGGTGTACGGACACCACCGTACTTGAGCAACGCTGCAATACGAACAAAAGCTTCGTTATTTTCGTGTTCTGGCGGCGCGGAAACAGCGAGCAGTGATGGCGCACAATTCACCCGAAAATAGCGCCGAAAGCCAGCATCACCACTCAGCGGGAAAAGCTGTGGCGCAGCCGATGTCAGAAATTGTCGGGGCAGGGAGCGCTCTACCCACTGCTGAAGATTTTGGTGATCAGACATGTTTGAGGAAAGCATATGGAAAAAAGGTTAGCCATTCTAGACCAAACCCTCGCATGATGCCCCAGAATCGGTAAAATGTACCGTCGCATTAAAGACACCGCCTGCCCAGAGAGAACACGGACAATCAGAATGCCCATAAAAACGAGTCATATCCGTACCAGGCTGTATCATGCCTTGCGCTCACAGTATTCCCGGACATCGGGATTATTGCTCTTTGGCTTGCTTGTTTCGGTACCAGTAGCTGCTGAGAACCAGGATTCCTACAGCCAATGGGAATGTCGAGCAGCAGCCGATGGCAGTTGGGCATGCGGCGAAAGGCAGATGTCCGGCAGGGCTTTCCCCAGACCCAAACACCCTGAACCGGTAATCCCACCGGAAGACAGTGGTCCCGATGTCAGGGTGGCCAACAACCTGGATTGGGTTGAAGAGAAAGCGCTTACCGATGAAGAGCGCGAAAAGATGGCTACAGGTTGCTGCGGGGCCTATATAGAACCAAAAAGAGACTATGAAGACGCCGAGATGGATCCGGCCGACGCTCCCATGCGGGTTGCCTCAGCATCCACAGAAGTGGAGCAGGAAAACATTGCCCGCCTGCGTGGCGACGTACAACTGACTCAGGGATACCGTCAGGTTCGAAGCGATAGCGCCACAGCCGACCAGAATACACGCATCGTGAACCTTGAAGGCAATGTACAGTTCCGCGAACCGGGGCTACTGGTTACAGGCGACAGCGCTCAGATCAACATGGATTCCAAGGACATGCAGATTGAACAGGCCGGCTATCTGTTCCACGAATCCGGAGTGCGCGGTACGGCGACGCAGGCCAAGCGAGTCGATGATGTTTTCTACATCGATAATGCCACTTACACCACCTGCGAACCGGGCAGCAAAGCCTGGCGCCTGGTCAGCAGTAAACTAAACATCAATCCTGAAACCGGAATCGCCAATGCCAGGCATGTGCGACTTGAAGTCCAGGATATACCGATACTCTATGCTCCCTGGATACGGTTCCCGATTGATGATCGGCGAGCCTCTGGTCTGTTGTTCCCCAGTTTTGACATCGGCGATGAAAACGGCATCGATTATGCGCAACCCATCTACCTGAATCTGGCACCCAACTACGACGCCACCATTACACCGCGCTACATTCAGGAACGCGGCCCCATGGCTGAGGTCGAACTCCGACATATGTCAAAACTGACCAACACCATCCTGAGCGGTGCTTTTTTGTCGGATGATGACGGTGGCGACGACCGCGATGACGACCCGACCGAAGTCTTCAACACAAGGGACTTCCAGGGCGAGGATCGCTGGCTGGTCAACCTGAATCACCTGGGGGGTATTGGCAAACGCTGGGAAACCCGCGTCGATTACACCAAAGTCAGCGACAGTGAATACTTCCGGGATCTGGATAACGCCACGCTGGAGGTCAACAGCCAGACCTATCTCCGCCAGCTGGTTTCGGCCAGTTACCGCACGGATCACTGGCTGTTTGGTATCAAGGGGCAGGAATTCCAGACCATCACCGATGATCCCAACCGGATTGACCAGTACCAGATGCTGCCCCGCCTGGAGGCCCGGGGCAATTATCGCCTTGGCGACTTTGTCTTTAACCTGCAGAACCAGTTCACCGCTTTCGACCACGATGACGATAACGACATCCTTCCCGGCTATCTCCAGGGTGAAACCTTTTTTGAAGATGAAAAAGGCACCTTCGTGACCGGCGACCGGCTGCGCCTCGATTACGGCTTAACCTGGGATAAACAGTGGGCATGGGGGTACTTCCGGCCCTCGGTCACCCTCAAGCACCTGTCCTATAATCTGGACAATCCGGTGCTGGGACAGACGGATGACAGCCCTTCGGTCACCGTACCGGTCGGTGTTATCGATACCGGTCTGTTTATGGAGCGCGACACCACCATGCTGACGGGGTTTACCCAGACGTTTGAGCCGCGCCTGTACATGGTCCATACCAAGTATGAAGATCAAAGTGATTTGCCGGACTTCGACACATCTCAGATGACATTTACCTATAACCAGTTGTTTCGGGAAGATCGTTTTATCGGCGGTGACCGCATCGGCGATACCGAGCAAGTTTCTCTGGGGCTAACCAGCCGTCTGGTTGAGCAATCCACCGGGATTGAGTGGTTGCGAGCCAGCATCGGCCAGATTTTCTACCTGAGTGACCGCTACGTCTCCCTGAACCCCAACCTGAGCAAATCGTTCCTGAAAGGCCTGGATGACCCCGATGATTTGAATCGCCTACAACGAGATATCGCCGCCGACCTGTTGCGTGATGACTCCGCGTACGCGGCGGAATTTGCCCTGCGGCTCAGCGAACACCTCCGCTTCCAGGCTGATGTGCTCTACGATGAAGACGACAGTGAACTCGACCGGGGTAACGCCAGCCTTCGTTATAACGATCGCAACAACAAGATATTCAATTTGAGCTATCGGTATAATCGCAGGGTGCCCCGCCTTTCCGACATAGGAAATCAATTCATTGAGATTGATAGCGATATTGAGCAGGCAGACTTCTCCACCTTTCTGCCGATTTCCCGAAGCTGGAGCCTGATCGGACGGTACAATTACGATCTGACCAATAGCCGGGACCTGGAAACCCTGTTCGGGTTCCAGTATGAGAGCTGCTGCTGGAAAATGAGCATTATCAGTCGTCGCTGGCTCGACCGAAATGACTATATTCTGCTACCGGATGAAGATCTCGAACACGACAATGGTGTGTTCTTCCAGATCCAGTTCAAAGGGCTCGCCGGCAGTGGCAGCAAAGTGGAATCCATCCTGCAGGATGGCATCTACGGGTATGAACCGCAAAGCAATTACTAATGCAGATGAGCCGGATTATGAGTACATGCAGTAAAACGAATATTTTCTTCAGCCTGCTCCTGCTGGGGCTTGCCTGGGCATTGCCGGCAAGTTCAGAAGAAATACCACTCGATCATATCGTCGCCGTGGTTGACGATGACGTGGTCATGGCCAGCGAGCTGGAGAAACGGGTAGCTGATATCTATGCACGACTAGAAAACAGTGAAACCGAAATTCCTGCAGAATCGGTGCTGGTCCCACAGGTTCTTGAGCGCCTTATCCTGGAACGCCTGCAGCTCAACCGGGCACAACGCATGGGGATACGCATCAGCGACGAAGAAGTGACCCAAGCCATGGAGAGGATGGCGGAGAGCCGGGAACAGACGGTTGCTCAAATGGTCGAAGACGCCCGTCAGAGCGGAATCGACCTGACGTCTTTGAGACAACAGCTGCGCAATGAAATTACCATAAACCGGGTTCAGGAAAGAGCCGTTAATCGCCGTATTTACATCAGCGAACAGGAAGTGGATAACTTCCTGGCCTCCGAAGAGGGCCAACAGTGGTCATCGCCGGATGTTAACCTCGGTCATATTCTGCTGCCCCTATCCTCAGGCGCATCCCGCGAGAATGTTGCCGAGGTAGAACAGAAGGTTAGGGAGCTCTACGAACAACTGCAAAATGGTGCAGACTTCAAAAGCCTGGCAATCGCCCATTCCGGCGCTCAGGATGCACTTCAGGGAGGCGATCTGGGCTGGCGAAAAACAACCCAGTTACCCAGTATTTTTGTCAGTGCCGTGGACAAACTGTCCCCGGGCGAGGTCAGCATGCCGATTCGCAGTGATGCCGGTTATCACTTACTCAAACTTTATGATCGTCGGGGTGGCGGCGAACAGATTGTGCAGCAACACAAAGTCCGCCACATCCTGCTCAAACCCAACGAAATTCGCAGTGAAGACGATACCAGAACCATGCTGGAAGGAATGCGCGCCGATATCCTCGGTGGTGCCGACTTTGCCGAACTAGCCAGAAAACACTCCGAGGATATTGGTACTGCTCTGGGCGGCGGTGATCTCGGCTGGTCCCTGCCGGGACAGTTTGTACCGGAATTTGAACAAATCATGGGCAGTATTGACACAATGGCGATCAGTGAACCTTTCCGCACCCAGTTCGGCTGGCATATTCTGCAGGTAACCGAACGTCGTCGTCAGGATTTCAGTGACGAGATACAACGGCGTCAGGCTGAAAACATCATCCGGAGACGCAAGTTCGACGAAGAACAGCAAATCTGGCTGCGGGAAATACGCGACGAGGCATTTGTAGACATTAAACTGTGATTCGACTTGCCATTACACCAGGCGAGCCAGCCGGTATTGGTCCCGACCTGATTATCAAACTGGCACAGCGTCCAAATGCTGCAGAACTGGTGGTGTACGCTGATCCTGAATTGCTCCTGGCCCGAGCCAGGGAATTAAATCTTCCCCTGCGGCTACGCCAGCTCTCCACAGAGATCCCTCCCTCTCCATTAGCGGCTGGCGAACTCACTATCAGGCCGATTCAACTGGGTATGCCCGCCAGACCCGGCATACTCGACTCGCACAATGCCACGTATGTATTGGAGACCTTATCCACTGCACTTGCAGACTGCCAATCAAATGTTTGTCGGGCACTGGTAACCGGTCCTGTGCACAAGGGCATCATCAATGATGCAGGCATTCCGTTCACGGGGCACACCGAATTTCTCGCAGAGAAAACCCATACACCAAAGGTGGTCATGATGTTGGCGACCGAAGGACTTCGGGTTGCACTGGCCACGACACACCTGCCACTTAGCCAGGTGCCAGCTCAGATTACGCGAGAGGGTTTGACCGAGACAATTGATATTCTGCATGCGGATTTACAGCAGAAATTTGGTTTGCAGGCGCCAAGGATATTGGTGTGTGGACTCAATCCCCACGCAGGTGAGAACGGTCATCTGGGCATGGAGGAAATTCAGGTGATAGAACCCGTACTGGCGCGGCTACGCGGTCTGGGGATGCACATTGAGGGCCCCCTGCCAGCAGACACGCTGTTCACGCCAAAGTATCTGAAGCGATGTGATGCGGTATTGGCCATGTATCATGACCAGGGGTTGCCAGTACTCAAATACATGGGGTTTGGTAAAGCCGTCAATATTACGCTAGGCCTACCCATTATCCGTACGTCAGTTGACCATGGCACGGCACTGGATCTGGCAGGAACGGGGCTTGCCAACACAGGCAGCCTGATCGCAGCCATCACCACAGCCACCTGTATGGCAAGGGCAAATGTCTATCCATGAACCGGGATGATTCGCACCAACACAAGGCCCGCAAACGATTTGGCCAGAACTTTCTGGTCGACCACCATGTGATCAACAAAATTATCGCGGCCATTGCACCAAAACCAGAACAGAACATCATCGAAATTGGACCCGGCCATGGGGCCATCACCGAGCCCATACTGGCCAAATGCCCTTCCCTGAAAGCGGTGGAACTGGACCGCGATCTTATCCCGCTACTCACAGAAAAACTCGCCGGCTACCCGGATTTTCAAATTCATCAGGGTGACGCACTGAAAATCGATTTCAGCCAGTTCTATCAAGCTGGTCGGGCAATGCGCATTATTGGCAATCTGCCGTACAACATCTCAACACCACTAATTTTTCATCTACTGGGTTTCAGCCCGCAGATCGAAGATATGCACTTCATGCTGCAAAAAGAAGTGGTGGACCGATTGGCTGCCTCACCCGGTGACAAAAACTATGGCAGGCTGAGTGTGATGGTGCAGTATTACAGTAGCGTACAGCCATTATTTAGCGTTCCGTCGACAGCATTCAGACCAGTACCCAAAGTAGAGTCCGCTATTGTTCGACTGCTACCGTACAGCCAGCCACCCCATCCCGCAAACGACCTGGAATTACTGACCAGACTGGTGAGTGCCAGTTTCCAGCAACGGCGGAAAACCATGCGCAACACACTGAAATATATGCTTGATGCCACCCAGCTTGAACAACTTGATATTGATATATCACTTCGCCCTCAAAATCTCAGTGTGGTGGACTTTGTCCACCTCAGCAACCAGATAGGAGCCCTGCAATGAACCGGATCGTCGTTGAGGTCACACCAGAGTATCTCCCCGGCCAATCCGAGCCGGACAATAATAAATTTACGTTCGCCTACCATATCGCGATACGCAACCTGGGCGACACACCAGCCCAACTGATCAGCCGCCACTGGGTCATCACGGATGGCAATGCCAAGGTTAAAGAAGTTCAGGGCCCCGGGGTAGTCGGCGAAAAACCGCTGATTGCCCCTGGCCAGTCTTTCCGATACAGCAGCGGGGTCGTCCTGGATACCGAGGTGGGCACAATGGAGGGCAGCTATCAAATGGTCAGTGACCACGGAGAAACGTTTGATGCCCAAATACCTGCCTTTCTGCTCTCCGTACCAGGAAGAGTGCATTGACCACCTATGCAGTAGGTGATTTGCAAGGCTGCCTGAAGCCTCTGCAACAGTTGTTGGAGAAAGTCCACTTTGAGCCCGGCAAGGATTGCCTATGGTCGGTGGGAGACATCGTTAACCGTGGCCCGGACTCCCTCGAAGCCTTGCGCTTCTGCCACCAGCTTGGAAATTCTTTGCAAATGGTGCTGGGCAATCACGACCTGCATTTACTGGCCATCGCTCATGGCGTGCGCGCTCCCAACCGCAATGATACCCTGGAAGCTATCCTGAAAGCACCGGACCGGGATCAATTGCTCAACTGGTTGCAATTACAACCACTGATGGTCTCACAGGGCGACTGGTTGATGGTCCATGCAGGAATCCCGCCTCAGTGGACGCGCGATGACGCCCTGACACGGGCAAGAGAAATCAGTAACGTTATGCGAGAGCCAGAACAGGCAAACGCGTTCTTTCAAGGCATGTATGGCGACCAACCCGACCAGTGGAACGACCAGCTTACCGGGCCGGAACGCTGGCGTCTGATTACCAACTATTTCACGCGAATGCGTTTTTGTTCGGCCACGGGGAAGCTGGAGCTTCGCAGTAAGTGCACACCGGATGAGCCACCGGCGGGCTATGCTCCCTGGTATAGTCACCCGCATCGGAAAACCCGTCAGTGGAAAATCATTTTTGGCCACTGGGCCGCATTACAGGGACAACCCTGTGGCAGCAACCTGTTTCCTCTGGATACCGGCTTTGTCTGGGGAGGCTCCATGCGATTGATGAACCTCGACACCGGCACCTGCTTTCACCAACATTTATAACCGCCTTGCGGATCCCGTTTCGAATCAACCATGAAGCCGATAGAATAACGCCTTAATTTTGCAACCAACCCATAATTGATAATTACAAGGTGACGCAAATGATTCGCTCTCTGTCCAACCTGTTTACCCGTATTATGCAGCGCTGGATGCCTGACGCCTTTATCTTTGCCATCCTACTGACCTTCATTGTGCTGCTGGCGGGTATCCTTGGGGAAACACAACGCCCGTCTGATATGGTTCGCTTTTGGGGGGATGGTGTATGGAACCTGCTGATATTTTCCATGCAGGTCACTGTGACACTGGTGACCGGCAGTGTACTGGCACAAACAGCACCGGTAAAAAAGCTGTTGCGATCGATGGCATGTCTCGCCAAGACACCGGGCCAAGCCATCATCCTTATGACCATAATCGCATTGGTTTGTGGCTGGATCAGCTGGGGGTTCGGGCTGATCACCAGCGCTCTAATGGCTCGAGAAATTGCACGCCATGTCAAGGGGGTTCACTACCCACTTCTGGTGGCTTCAGCTTACTCGGGAATGGTTATCTGGCACGCGGGATTATCTGGCTCCATTCCACTGAAGATTGCCGTAGCCGACGGTGACATCATCAGCAACTTGATGGGCGATATCACGATCCCACTGACAGAGACAATTTTCAGCTGGGAAGTTTTGCTCATCTGTTTTGTGATGCTAGTGACATTACCCGTTATTTTTCGATTGATGATGCCACCACCCGACGCCGTCCGGGAAGTCACCCCACAACAAATGGGTATCACCGAAGAGGTTCCCATCAGAATCGATACGCCGGCAGACCGGATTGAACACAGCCGACTGCCAACCCTGATGCTCGGCCTATTGGGTTGCGCCTACCTGTTTGAGTTTTTCAGTGACGGCGGCCGTATCGGGCTGAATACCGTCAATTTCGTGTTTCTGGTGACGGGGCTACTCCTGCACCGCTCCGCCCGTAACTACCTCTCTGCTGTCAACGAGGCGGTAAAAGGTCTGTCCGGCATTGTCCTGCAGTTCCCTCTCTACGCCGGAATCATGGGCATGATGGCACAATCCGGGCTGGCTGCATCCGTATCCGAGTGGTTCATCAGCATTTCCAATGAACACACGTTTAACCTGTTTACATTCCTCAGTGCCGGGATAGTAAATTTCTTTATCCCTTCTGGGGGCGGACAGTGGGCAATCCAGGCACCAATCGTTATTCCCGCCGCACAATCACTGGGGATACCACTGAATCAGGCCGCTATGGCTGTCGCCATGGGGGATGCCTGGACCAATATGATTCAGCCATTCTGGGCACTTCCCTTACTGGGCATAGCCAGGTTGGGCATTAAGGATATTATGGGTTACTGCACGGTGGCGCTACTCTGGTCAGGTCTCGTCTACGGTGTCGCACTATTGCTGCTATTCTGACTGGCTTGACAGGAAGTTCCCCGCCGGTCAAATAGATATCAATGTCAGACGTACCCGTGTATTTCCATTCAGGGCCAGTTAGCAGACAATAAGTAAATCAAAAACAGGGGACTTGGGCTGTTGTTTACCGGATTGGTTCGACGCCCCTGTCACCGATGCCAGTATCAAGCCGTTGAAAGACCGGTAGAATTGGATACTTTTCCCGGAGATAACGGTGACAGACAAGGAATAAGACCAGCGCTTTGATGATTTCACAACCCGCTGTTCGTTCACTGGTATCATATAACCCGGTTTCCACTCAGCGCACATTAATCTCTGCAAGAGCACTATCGAACATTATGAAGATTTACGCGACCGCGCTTTTTCTTATACTGGCAAGCTGTCCCGCCACAGCCAGCATAATCCCCTATTTCAGACTGGAAGATGGTCACACCAACTGGCAGTACGTTGCCAATTGGTCCAGTGGTATTTTTATCATTCTTCTTTCCATCACCGTCGTTACACTTTTTTTCAGTCGCCGGCAGGCCCACCGCGCGAACAAGGCGCTGGAAGTCATCCGCCAGGAACTTGAACAACGCGTCAAGGAGCGCACTGCGACGCTGGATGAGTCAAACCGTTTACTGCAAAAGGCCAATGTTTTGTTACAGGGTGAAATTGTCCAGCACCGGGAAACTACCAGCCGGCTTCGCTCATCTGAAGCCTACATAAAAGATGTGTTGAGCTCGATGCCGCTGATGTTAATCGGTTTAACCGAAACGGGCAGCATCACACAATGGAACCGCCGCGCAGAAGAAATCACCGGTATCCCGGCAGCACAGGCGCTGTCGAAAAACCTGTGGCAAACCTACCCGACGATCACCTTGTCGAGGGAACAGGTAAAGAAGGCGTTAAGCGATAAAAAACCAGTGACTATCAAACACAGCCAGCGGGGCCAATACCATTTTGATATAACCATTTACCCATTGCGCAATCAGGCGGAAACCGATGCGGTCATCCTGATTGACGATGTCACACAACACATTCTTACATCCAACATGCTGATTCAGCGCGACAAGATGTCTTCCATGGGCGAGCTGGCAGCGACCATGGCCCACGATATTAATGCCCCGTTGCAGATTATTCTGAATGACCTTCAGACCGCATACCGACTATTACAAACAAATAGGGCGGGCTCGCCGTGGGCAGACGACGTAACCAGCGTACTGGAAGAGGCAGATCATCAGGGACAGCAGGCGCTGGCCGTTATCAACAATTTGCTGGACTTCTCGAAGAGTCGCGGTGGCGAGAAACGACTGGCAAACATCACTAGGCTTATCGAACACACGATCGAACTGGCTAATGATGTGCTTTCGGTACCGTCCGGGTTGCGCTTCCGGGAAATAAAAATAGAACGACACTACAGCCGAAATCTCCCGGATATTCCCTGCTACGCATCAGAATTACAGCAGGTATTTCTCAGCTTGTTCCGGCATGCCTGTCACGCACTCGGCCAGGCGAACAGGTCGGGACACACACCAATTATTCGCATTCAGGTCATTGTTTGTTATGACATGCTCTGGATCAAGGTCCAACACAATGGCCTTGGCATCAGCTATGATGAACAACAGTATATATTTGAACCCTTCTTCACCAATAAAGCAGGCAAGTCATCCGCAGAAGACTATGACGCGGGCAAGCGCCTCTCGTTCTCACACTTCATCATTACAGAACAACACAAAGGACAGCTCGCAGTTACCTCTGACATGAATGTGGGCACCACCTTCCATATCCAGCTGCCCCTGGCATAGGATAGATATAACCCTCTGCCTGTATCAGCTGCGATAGCCCTGGGGATTACCCAGCTGCCAGCGCCAGCTGTCTTCCATCATCTCAGATAGTCCACGAGATGCTGTCCATCCGAGCTCATTCTCGGCCTTGGATGTGTCCGCCCAACAGGCCGCAATATCCCCCGCCCTGCGCGGAGCCATTTTGAAGGACACAGTCTTTCCACTGGCAGATTCAAATGCCCTTATCATCTCCAGCACTGAATAGCCTTTACCGGTACCGAGGTTCCAGGTGTGACACCCCGAAGTGCTTTTACCCTGGGCAAGGTAGTCCAATGCACGGACATGACCTTCGGCCAGATCCATCACGTGAAGATAGTCCCGGATGCCTGTTCCATCAATAGTCGGGTAGTCCGAACCGAATACAGATAAGGCAGGCAATCGACCGATTGCCACCTGGGAAATGTAAGGTAATAAATTATTTGGAATACCATTGGGATCTTCACCGATCAAGCCACTGGGGTGGGCACCCACCGGATTGAAGTAGCGCATCAGAGCAATTTGCCAAGCTCCGGACCCTGTAAGCTGTTCAGCACTCACTAAATCGCGCAGAATTTCCTCCACCATCAGCTTGGAGCGGCCGTAGGGGTTTGTGGCGGTGAGCGGGAAGTCCTCTTTGATGGGCACGGTAGGCGGATCGCCATAAACGGTAGCTGAGGAACTGAAAATTAACAGGGCAACCTGATGTTTCTGCATTGCTTCACACAGACTTAGTGTGCCGGCAACATTGTTACGATAATAGAGGAGTGGCTTTTCACAGGACTCACCGACCGCTTTATAGCCCGCAAAATGCATCACTGCATCGATATCGTGACTGTTAAAGAGGCTGTCCAGAACCCGGTGGTGATTGACATCACCTTCCACCACAGGAAAGTCCTCTCCGGTAATTTGTTTGACCCGATCCAGTGACGTCATACAACTGTTTGCAAAGTTATCCAGCACAACAATGTCGTGGCCTGCTTCAAGCAGCGCGACACAGGCATGACTGCCAATATAACCTGCACCTCCGGTGACCAGTACTTTCATTGCGATACCCTGTATCTAAAATTATCAGTAATTATTCAGTAGCCCAAAAAGGCTATCGCGCACTCTTTAGTTTGCCGGGAAAAAAGGACACAAAAAAGCCGGACATTCGTCCGGCTCTTATCTGACCAAATCACTGTGGTCAATTATTCATCGTCTTCAACATCAACCGGCTCCACATCTGGACGGTCTACCAGTTCTACGTAAGCCATCGGTGCGGCATCACCAGAGCGTAGCCCACATTTAAGAATGCGGATATAGCCACCGGGACGACTTTCATAGCGCGGGCCGAGCTCGGCAAACAATTTACCGACAGCTGACTTGCAACGTAAACGGTCAAATGCCAGACGGCGATTGGCAACGCTGTCCTGTTTTGACAAGGTGATCAGCGGTTCGGCAAAACGCCTCAACTCTTTTGCTTTTGGCAGCGTGGTCCTGATCAATTCATGCTCAACCAGGGAGGTCGTCATATTGCGAAACATGGCGCGACGGTGAGCACCTGTACGACTTAATTTGCGGCCACTAAGACGATGACGCATGATTTTATACTTCCTTTAAAATAATGTTGCTGTTAACCCAGCAAGTATTCTATGCAACAGTGGCAGACAAAATCTGCAACCCTAATCAATTAAACCTGTTCGGTGTCAGAACGCAGGCTGGCAGGTGGCCAGTTCTCCAGGCGCATACCCAAAGACAGTCCACGGGATGCCAGTACATCCTTAATTTCTGTAAGCGACTTTTTACCAAGATTTGGGGTCTTGAGCAGCTCAACTTCTGTGCGCTGGATAAGATCACCAATGTAATAGATGCTCTCTGCCTTAAGGCAGTTTGCTGAACGGACCGTCAGCTCAAGATCATCGACAGGACGCAAGAGGATCGGATCCACTTCTTCCTCTCTCTCTACCGGCTCGGCAAGATTTTCACTTTCTAGGTCGACAAATACGGCCAGCTGCTGTTGCAGAATGGTAGCTGCGCGACGAATGGCCTCTTCAGGATCAATAGTGCCATTCGTCTCAAGATCCAGCACAAGTTTGTCGAGGTCAGTACGCTGCTCAACCCGGGCACTCTCAACAACATAGGCTACACGACGAACAGGGCTAAAGGTGGCATCCAACTGGAGACGGCCAATAGAACGGGTCTCATCTTCATCATTCCCACGGCTATCAACAGGCTGATAACCACGCCCTGTAGTAATATGTAACTGCATATTCAGAGCTGTATCGCCAGTGATCGTGGCAATCAGGTGATCGGGATTCTTAATTTCTACAGAGTTATCTACCTGGATATCTCCTGCTGTCACAATCCCTTTCCCTTTTTTGCTGAGGGTCAGCGTAACATCGTCCTTATCGTGCAGTACGATAGCAACTTCTTTGAGGTTCAGGAGAATTTCAATAACATCTTCCTGAACGCCTTCGATACTGCTGTATTCATGTAGGACACCGTCAATCTCGACCTCTACAATGGCTGCACCACCCATTGATGACAACAGAATGCGGCGCAGCGCATTACCCAGTGTATGACCAAATCCACGCTCCAATGGTTCTAAAACGACTTTGGCACGGGTTGGTCCGAGCTCGGTTACGTCGATGTTACGTGGTGTCAAAAACTCATTTACTGATGTCTGCATATCTATACCTGTTAGATGGGGTCGCTTAACTGGTTTTCAGCCTTCAGTTCTTTACTTCGAGTAAAGTTCAACAATGAGGTTTTCATTGATTTCAGCAGGGAGATCGCTGCGCACCGGATTGCGCTTGAACACACCTTCCAACTTATTCGCATCTATTTCCATCCAGTCAACCAATCCTCGCTGCGAAGCAATTTGCATCGCAGACTGAATACGTAACTGTTTTTTACATTTTTCACGAATGCTCACCACGTCGCCATCCATTACTCTGTATGAGGGGATATTGACCTTTTTGCCATTCACTTGAATAGAGTTGTGAGCAACAAGTTGACGAGCCTCTGCACGCGTAGAACCAAAGCCCATGCGGTAAACAACGTTGTCCAAACGGCGCTCAAGCAGCTGCAGCAGGTTTTCACCGGTTGCACCTTTTATGCGGGCCGCTTCCTTGTAGTAATTGCGGAATTGTTTTTCCAATACGCCGTAAAGTCGACGCACTTTTTGTTTTTCGCGCAACTGAACGCCATAATCAGAAAGACGACCACGACGTTGACCGTGTTGGCCGGGTGCACTTTCTGCGCGACACTTTGACTCCAGTGGACGAATACCACTCTTAAGAAAAAGATCCGTGCCTTCGCGTCGGGAAAGCTTACAAGTCGGTCCAAGATATCTTGCCATTAGTTAACTATCCTCTTATACCCGACGCTTTTTCGGCGGACGACAGCCGTTGTGCGGGATCGGTGTTACGTCGGTGATATTGGTAATTTTGAAGCCTGCATTGTTCAGTGCGCGCACGGCAGACTCACGTCCGGGCCCGGGGCCTTTCACCTGGACATCCAGATTTTTCAATCCGTATTCCTGTGCAGCGAGGCCAGCACGCTCTGCAGCTACCTGTGCAGCAAAAGGCGTACTTTTCCGTGAACCGCGGAAGCCAGAACCACCAGAGGTAGCCCAGCTCAGGGTATTACCCTGACGATCACTAATCGTTACGATCGTATTGTTGAATGAAGCGTGAATATGCGCCACACCATCAACAACTGTCTTTTTGACTTTTTTTCGAGTCGATTTTTGTCCAGGCTTTGCCATTTGTCTTTCCTATCGCTTGATGGGCTTGCGAGGGCCTTTACGGGTACGCGCATTCGTTTTGGTGCGTTGACCGCGCAGCGGCAGACCACGGCGGTGACGGAGACCTCTATAACAGGCCAGGTCCATCAAACGCTTGATGCTCATGCTGACTTCGCGACGCAGATCACCTTCAACTGTATGATCGCCAACAGCATTACGGACAGCGTCCATCTGCTCATCGCTCAAATCGGAAATCTTAACGTCCTCGGCAATACCAACCTGGGCACAAATGGCACGGGCTGAACTGCGACCAATCCCGAAAACATAGGTAAGTGAAATCACCGCATGTTTATTATCTGGGATGTTGACACCGGCAATACGGGCCATCACTTTACTCCACTTTTATGTTTAACTGCCGTCAACTTGCTTTAACAGCCCACAGGGCTGGCCAAAAAGGCGCAAAAGGATAGCGCTGAAGGCACAAAAAATCAATATCTGTCTACGACTAACCCTGCCGTTGTTTATGGCGGGGTTCTGCACTACAAATCACTCTCACAACACTCTTGCGCTTAACAACCTTGCAGTTGCGGCACATTTTTTTTACCGAAGCACGCACTTTCATAGGAACACCTCAACTTCAACTAGCGAATCCCGCTGCCAAAACCTTTCAGATTCGATTTCTTCATTAGCGATTCATACTGACGTGACATCAAATGAGATTGGACCTGAGCCATGAAATCCATGGTAACAACGACAACAATCAGCAATGAGGTGCCACCCAGATAGAAGGGCACATTAAAATAAATATTCAAAAATTGCGGCAGCAAGCATACAGCCGCCATATACAAACCACCGACCAGGGTCAACTTTGTCATGACACCGTCGATATAACGCGCAGTTTGTTCGCCGGGACGAATACCAGGTAAGAACGCCCCACCCCGCTTAAGGTTATCCGCCATTTCTTTCGGGTTAAACATCAATGCCGAATAGAAAAAACAGAAGAAAATAATCAACCCAGCAAACAGCAGTACATGCAACGGCTGGCCTGGCCCGAGAAATAATGCAACGTCCTGCAACCAATCCGGACTATCTGCCCCCTGCCCAAACCATTGCGCAATTGACGCAGGGAACAACAGAATGCTACTGGCGAAAATTGCCGGTATAACACCTGCCATATTCACTTTCAGAGGTAGATGGCTGGTTTGTGCTGGACCTCTTCCAGGTTGTCTTTGTGCGTAGTTCACAGTGATGCGGCGCTGTCCACGCTCGACAAACACAACAAAATAAACCACGGCGATTGCCAAAACGCCTACGACCAGCAAGGCGAGTATATGCAATTCACCCTGCCGCGATGATTCAAATGCTTGGCCAATTGCAGACGGGATGCCTGCTGCAATGCCGGCAAAAATCAGCATCGATATACCGTTTCCAACGCCCCGCTCCGTGATCTGCTCACCGAGCCACATCATAAACACAGCACCAGTCACCAGCGATACTACAGCAATAAAATAAAAGCTGAAGTCTGCGGAAAAAGCCAACCCTTGTCCCGCCAGACCTACTGACATACCAATAGCCTGAACAGTAGCAAGCAGCACAGTCCCGTAACGCGTGTACTGGTTAATTTTGCGTCGACCAGCATCACCCTCTTTTTTTAACTGCTCCAGCGACGGCGTTACAGCTGTCAACAACTGCATGATAATCGATGCCGAAATATAGGGCATGATGCCAAGTGCTAGGATACTCATTCTCTCCAAGGCACCACCGGAAAACATGTTGAACATGCCGATGATTGTTCCCTGATTCTGACTGAACAGGTCAGCCAGTCGGTCCGGGTCTATGCCCGGCACCGGGATATGAGTCCCGATACGGTAAATTACCAGCGCTACAAACAAAAAGCGAAGGCGAGCCCAAAGCTCGCCCAAACCTTTAGTATTGCCCTGCGGCATGTTTCCGGGTTTTGCCATCAGGCTTTACTCTTCAACTTTGCCGCCAGCTGCTTCAATCGCAGCACGAGCACCTTTGGTTACACGCAAGCCTTTAACAGTAACGGGCCGATCCACTTCACCGGACATGAAAACCTTCGCGCGGGTAATTGATGCATTAATCAAACCTGCAGCACGCAATGTTGCGATGTCGACCAGATCACCGGAGACGCTATTCAATTCACTCAAACGGATTTCAGCCGTAACGCGGGAAATACGGGAAGTGAAGCCATACTTCGGCAAACGTTTCTGCAAGGGCATCTGTCCGCCTTCAAAACCCGGGCGAACACTTCCACCGGAACGTGCTTTCTGGCCCTTGTGGCCACGACCAGCAGTTTTACCCAAGCCACTGCCAATACCTCGGCCGACACGTTTGCCTTCCTTGATTCTGCCTGGTGCGGGACTTAGCGTATTCAGACGCATGTCTATACTCCCTCAACCTTAACCATATAGTGAACTTTATTAATCATGCCACGAACTGAAGGAGTGTCTTCGACCTCTACAGTGTGGTTGATGCGACGCAAACCCAGACCTGCTACACACGCCTTATGAGCTGCAAGTCGGCCATGTACGCTGCGCACCTGAGTAACCTTGATTTTCTTAGCTTTTGTCATGGTAAAGCTTCCGTTTTGTACTTAACGCGGCAACCGCCGTACTTAATTCAGTATCTCTTCTACGCTCTTACCGCGCTTTGCTGCCACTGTTTCTGGTGAACTCATTTCTTGCAATGCTTTAAATGTTGCGCGAACAACATTGACAGGGTTGGTAGAGCCGTAGCATTTTGCCAATACGTTTTGCACACCGGCAATTTCCAGCACCGCGCGCATAGCACCACCAGCAATAACGCCAGTACCATCAGAGGCCGGCTGCATATAGACTTTGGATGCACCATGGTTGGCCTTGGTAGGGTACTGAATAGTAGTACCTTTCAAATCCACCTGAATCATATTGCGACGAGCAGCCTCCATGGCTTTCTGAATGGCCTGGGGCACTTCACGCGCCTTACCGCGACCAAATCCAACTTTGCCGTTACCATCACCAACGACAGTCAGCGCAGTAAAACCAAATATCCGACCACCTTTTACAGTTTTGGCGACCCGATTAACCTCAACCAGTTTTTCCTGCAGCCCTTCTTCACCGGCTGACGTATCTCTCTGATCTCTAGACATAACAATAAACCTTTAGAATTCCAGGCCGGCTTCACGAGCGGCATCGGCTAACGCTTTAACGCGTCCGTGATACTTGAAACCACTCCGGTCAAATGCAACCTGAGTGACACCTGCCTGCTTGGCACGTTCTGCAATCAGAGCGCCGACACCCTTAGCCGCATCCGTATTGCCGGTTTTACCGGCACGCAGTGATTTGTCCAGCGTTGAAGCACTGGCCAGAATCAAGCCGCCACAAGGCGATATAACTTGCGCATAAATGTGACGCGGCGTTCTGTTCACACAGAGACGATTCGCGCCCAGTTCTTGTATCTTGCAGCGGGCACGACGTGCACGACGCAAACGTGATTGTTTCTTGTCGCTCATGATCTTGACCTACTTCTTCTTCGCTTCTTTACGACGTACCTGCTCATCCGCATAGCGAACTCCTTTGCCTTTGTAGGGCTCAGGTGGACGGAAAGCACGTATTTCTGATGCTACCTGTCCAAGCAGCTGCTTATCTGCCGACTTCAATAAAATTTCTGTCTGACTCGGTGTCTCTACTGAAACACCGTCAGGCAGTTGATATTCAACGGGGTGGGAAAAGCCCAGCGTTAAATTGATTTTGCCACCCTGCGCCTGGGCACGATAACCCACGCCAATTAGCTGTAGCTTTTTGACGAAACCCTCACCAACACCCAGAACCATATTGTTGACCAATGAGCGGGTCGTTCCGGCCATGGCATTCGCCTGCTTACTTCCATCACGCGCAGCAAAGGTCAACAGGTTATCGTCCTGCTTGATTTCTACCTGTTGATTAACAGCCAACGAGAGGGCTTTTGAACCACTCTTGACTGAAATCTCATTAGTGCCGAGTTTTACTTCCACACCAGCCGGTATGGTAACCGGGTTTTTTGCAACTCTAGACATCTCGACTATCCCATTAGAAAACTGTGCAGAGAACCTCACCGCCAATACCGGCAGCACGGGCAGCACGATCAGTCATCACACCTTTACTTGTGGAGACGATAGCTACACCCAAGCCAGCACGAATACTTGGCAGTTTGTCTGAACCTGAATACTGGCGAAGGCCCGGCCTACTGTAACGGGTAATCGTTTCGATCACCGGTTTACCTTCAAAGTATTTCAGCACCAGGGTTAACTCCGGCTTGGCACCATCCGCAACACTGAAATCAGTAATATAACCTTCGTCCTTCAAAACCTGGGCAACAGCCACTTTCAATTTGGCGGACGGCATAGTGACAGATTTTTTTGCCGACATCTGCGCGTTGCGGATGCGGGTCAACATATCTGCCAGGGTATCTTGCATACTCATCTGATTAATTCCTTAATTCGCGACGCTGCTTACCAACTGGCCTTAACCAGGCCTGGAACATCTCCGCGCATGGCAGCTTCACGAAGCTTATTGCGGCACAGACCAAATTTACGATAGACACCATGGGGACGACCGGTTTGACGACAACGACGCTGCTGACGGCAAGGGCTGGCATTACGTGGCAATTGTTGGAACTTCACCTGAGCATCCCAACGCTCTTCATCAGAAAGCGAGGCATTGGAAATGATTGCTTTCAACTCGGCACGCTTTTCAGCGTATTTCGCAACAATACGTGCACGTTTTTTCTCGCGCTCGATCATGGATGTCTTTGCCATATAACTTACCTCAACCTTTCAGCGGAAAACTGAAAGCACGGAGCAGAGCCCGGCCTTCATCGTCATTGCGGGCGGTGGTGGTAATGGTGATATCCAGTCCACGCAACGTATCCACTTTATCGTACTCAATTTCAGGAAAAATGATTTGCTCGGTGACACCCATGGAGAAGTTCCCATGACCGTCAAAGGATTTCGGGCTGACACCTCGAAAATCCCTGATTCTTGGAATCGCCAGAGAGATCAGGCGTTCGAGAAACTCGTACATACGATCACTCCGCAAAGTCACTTTGCAACCGATGGGCCAACCCTCACGGACTTTGAACCCGGCGATTGACTTGCGTGCTTTGGTGACGACCGGCTTTTGCCCAGCGATCAACGTCATATCCGCCACCGCATTTTCAAGGGCTTTTTTATCGCCCAGCGCTTCACCCACACCCATGTTTAGTGTGATTTTAGTGATCCTTGGCACCTGCATTACATTTGCCAGCCCCAGCTCTTCTTTAAGCTTGGAAGCAATTTCACTCTTGTAGACTTCTCTCAGCCTTGCCATGTCAGTTTCCTGTCAAATTAGGCGTCAACGGCTTCGCCGTTGGATTTAAAAATACGAACTTTCTTACCATCTTCGAGCACTTTGAAGCCCACACGGTCCGCCTTACTGGTTGCACGATTATAAATTGCAACATTCGAGGACTGAATCGGTGCCTCTTTCTCAATGATTCCACCAGGAACATTCATCTGAGGATTTGGTTTCTGATGTTTTTTGATGATATTCACACCGGAGATCAACAGACGACCATCGGCCTGCACCTTGAGTACCTTGCCACGTTTGCCTTTATCTTTACCGGCTGTCACGATGATTTCATCATCACGTTTAATCTTGCGCATAACCCTTTCCTCGCCCCCGGCCTTACAGAACTTCAGGCGCCAGTGAGATAATTTTCATGAAACGTTCGCCGCGCAGCTCACGTGTAACCGGCCCAAAAATACGGGTACCAATCGGCGCGAGCTGCTGATTCAACAGAACAGCTGCATTGTCATCAAACTTGATCAGGCTGCCATCTTGGCGACGAACACCCTTACGGGTACGCACCACAACTGCATTCATAACCTGACCTTTTTTTACTTTGCCACGGGGTATGGCTTCTTTGACAGTTACCTTGATAATGTCACCCACGCTGGCGTAGCGGCGGTGTGAACCACCCAAAACCTTGATACACATCACCCGACGAGCACCACTGTTGTCAGCCACATCCAGATAGCTTTCTGTCTGAATCATTGTCTCTCTCCGAACCCGTTACTGCTGCGTACCGATTAAACTTCGGTCGCACGCTCATCAATCTTGACCAGCGTCCAGGATTTTGTTTTGGACAGTGGACGAGTTTCCGCAATAGTCACCAGATCACCCTGACGACAATCGTTACTTTCATCGTGAGCTTTAACCTTAGTGGATTTGCTCACGATTTTTCCATAGACCGGGTGCTTGACCCGGCGCTCGATCAGCACAGTGACTGATTTATTCATTTTGTCACTAACAACTCGACCAGTGAGCGTGCGAGCATTTTTTTCTGCTTCACTCATCTTAGTTACCCGCTTTTTCGTTCAGCACAGTCTTGATACGCGCAACATTGACACGCGCTTCTTTGACCTTGTGGCTCTGTCCCAACTGACCAGTGGCAGCCTGCATACGCAACTTGAATTGCTGCTCTAGCTGCTTGCTCAATTCCTGATTCAGTTCTTCAACTGTTTTTTCACGCAATTCGATGGCTTTCATTACATTACCGACCGTCTAACAAAGGTAGTTTGAACCGGCAACTTGGCTGCCGCGAGTGCAAAGGCCTCGCGAGCGATTACTTCAGAAACACCTTCCATTTCATAAAGCACTCTGCCGGGCTGAATTTGAGCGACCCAGTATTCAACGCTCCCCTTACCTTTACCCATCCGCACTTCAAGTGGTTTATTGGTGATCGGCTTATCGGGAAAAACCCGAATCCAGATCTTGCCACCACGCTTGATGTGACGGGTCATGGCACGACGGGCAGATTCAATCTGACGCGCAGTCAGACGACCACGACCTATGGCCTTCAGACCAAATTCGCCAAAGCTTACCTTGCTACCGCGCAATGCCAGACCACGGTTGCGGCCTTTGTGTTGCTTACGGAATTTTGTACGTTTCGGTTGCAGCATCTCGCTTGACCCTTAACTCGCAAACTTACTTCTTTTTAGTCGGTGTTTTCTTGGCTGGCACTTGCGCCGCCTCTTCACCACCAATCACTTCGCCCTTAAAGATCCATACTTTTACGCCAATAATGCCGTAAGTAGTTGAACCTTCTGCAGTGCCATAATCTATATCGGCCCGCAGGGTGTGCAGGGGAACACGACCTTCGCGATACCATTCTGAGCGTGCAATTTCAGCACCACCAAGACGTCCACCGACCTGGATCTTGATACCTTTTGCACCCTGCCGAATGGCATTCTGTACCGCCCGCTTCATGGCGCGACGAAACATAACGCGACGCTCCAATTGCTGAGCGACATTCTGGGCCACCAGGGTGGCATCAAGGTCGGGCTTGCGAACTTCCTCAATGTTGATATGCACGGGAACACCCATTTGGGCAGAAACCTCGTTGCGCAGCGCCTCAACATCTTCACCCTTCTTACCGATCACAATGCCAGGACGGGCAGTATGAATAGTAATTCTCGCCGTTTGTGCGGGGCGCTCAATTTCAATTCGGCTGACAGAGGCATGGGCAAGTTTTTTATTGATAAACTCGCGAACACTCAAGTCAGCATTCAGTTTGTCTGCATAATCTTTCTGTCCGGCGTACCAGATAGAGGTATGTTTTTTAACAATACCCAGACGAATGCCTGTTGGATGTACTTTCTGACCCATTAAACGGTCTCCTCATCGGCAACTTTCACGGTAATGTGACAAGAGCGTTTGAATATGCGGTCAGCACGACCCTTGGCACGGGGTTTGATGCGTTTCATGGTGGTGCCTTCATCGACAAAAATTGTCGATACACGAAGTTCATCAACATCCGCGCCTTCATTATGCTCAGCATTTGCAATAGCAGACTCGAGCACCTTCTTGATAATCGCCGCACCTTTTTTGGCGCTAAAAGCCAATATATCCAGCGCTTCCTCTACAGGCTTTCCACGCACCTGATCAGCCACCAGACGCGCCTTTTGCGCCGACAATCTGGCTCCGCGTAATTTTGCTGCTACTTCCACAGTCATCTACCTCTTAAACACCAGCTTAACGCTTGGCCTTTTTGTCCGCTACGTGGCCGCGATAAGTCCGAGTAGGGGCAAATTCACCTAATTTGTGCCCCACCATTTCCTCATTCACCAACACTGGTACGTGTTGACGACCATTGTGTATGGCAATAGTCAAGCCGACCATATCCGGACTGACCATCGAACGGCGCGACCAGGTTTTGATCGGACGTCTGTCATTTTTTTCTTGCGCTTCATCAACCTTTTTCACAAGGTGAAGGTCGATAAAAGGTCCTTTCTTGAGAGAGCGTGGCACTATATTTTCCTCTTCTCTATCAATTACTTGCCGCGACGGCGCACGATCATATTAGTTGTGCGCTTGTTTTTTCTGGTCTTGTAACCTTTGGTCGGAATACCCCATGGTGTCACCGGATGACGCCCACCGGATGTACGACCTTCACCGCCACCATGGGGGTGATCGACCGGGTTCATAACCACACCTCGAACGGTGGGGCGAACACCACGCCAGCGAGATGCGCCAGCTTTACCCAGCGAGCGCAGACTGTGCTCGCTGTTGGAAACTTCACCAATGGTCGCACGACAATCCACCGGCACTTTGCGCATTTCACCGCTGCGCAGGCGCAAGGTGGCGTATTGACCTTCACGGGCAACCAGCTGCACAGAAGTACCTGCACTGCGCGCCAACTGCGCACCCTTACCGGGTTTCATCTCGACACAATGGATAACACTACCCACCGGTATGTTTCTGAGAGGTAGCGTATTTCCCACCTTGATCGGCGCACTGACACCGGACTGGATCAGATCGCCATCTTTTAAACCCTTGGGAGCAATAATGTAGCGGCGCTCACCATCGGTATAACAAACCAGCGCAATATAGGGTGTACGGTTGGGATCGTATTCCAGGCGCTCGACTTTTGCCGGAATACCGTCCTTACTACGTTTAAAATCGATCAGCCTGTAATGCTGTTTATGACCACCACCAATATGGCGTGTTGTAATTCGGCCATTGTTATTGCGCCCACCTGTTCTGGTTTTCTTCTCCAGCAACGGCGCATAGGGTTCTCCCTTATGCAGATTCGGGTTGACAACACTGACAACAAATCGGCGACCGGGAGACGTTGGCTTTCTCTTTACGACTGGCATCTCAACAACCCCTTATTCAGCAGCTACTGCAAAGTCAATGTCCTGACCCTGCGCAAGACGTACATACGCTTTTTTCCAGTCAGAGCGTTTACCCAAACCAAAGCGCGTCCGTTTGGTTTTACCCTTGACCTTGGCGACACGAACATCCATCACTACGACATCAAACAGTTTTTCAACAGCTGCCTTTATTTCAAGCTTGGTCGCATTGGTAGCAACTTTGAAAGCGACTTGATTTTGACGATCGGCAGCAAGGGATGTCTTTTCCGTAATATGCGGCCCCAACAACACTTTAAAGATGCGCTCTTGATTCATATCAGCATCTCCTCAATTTTTTTCAGTGCAGGCACTGTGACCAACACCTTTTCAAAATGGATCAAACTGACAGGATCAACACCAACTGCATCACGCACATCGACCTTGTGCAAATTACGTGAGGACAGGTACAGATTTTCTGTCACCTCTTCAGTCACAATCAGCACATCCTGAACACCAAACTCACCCAGTTTCTGAATCAAGGCTTTGGTTTTTGGCTGATCCACATCAAAGGATTCCACCACCACCAAGCGATCCTGACGGGCCAGCTCTGACAGTATGGATCTGAGCGCAGCGCGATACATCTTGCGGTTCAGCTTTTGCGAGTGATCCTGGGGCTTGGCGGCAAATGTCACACCACCGGTACGCCAGATTGGCGAACGAATAGTACCGGCACGGGCACGACCCGTACCCTTCTGGCGCCAGGGCTTCTTGCCACCACCGCTGACTTCTGCGCGAGTTTTTTGCGCCCGAGTACCCTGACGGGCACCTGCCAGGTAGCTAGTCACTGCCTGATGCACCAGATCCTGATTAAATTCTTTACCAAACGCGACCTCAGAAACCTCTATGGTTCCTGCGCTGCCTTTGGGAGTAGCTATCGTTAATTCCATCGGCGATCCCCTCAGCCCTTCACAGCAGCACGAATGATCACGTCACCACCTGGCGCACCAGGTACAGCACCCTTGATCAGGAGCAGGTTACGTTCAGCGTCTATACGGACAATTTCGAGATTCTGCGTGGTAACACGTTCAGCACCCATGTGCCCAGACATTTTTTTGCCTTTAAATACCCGGCCAGGCGTCTGACACTGACCGATTGAACCGGGAGCACGGTGTGACAATGAGTTGCCGTGCGTCGCATCTTGCATGCTGAAGTTCCAGCGCTTGATCACACCCTGAAAACCCTTGCCTTTAGAAGTGCCGGTAGCATCGACTTTCTGACCCGCCTCGAATTGCTCAACGGTGATGTTGCCACCAACCTTCAAATCTTCAGGCAAACCTTCGACACGCAATTCCCAAGAACCTCTACCCGCTTCAACACCAGCTTTGGCAAAATGACCAACCTGGGATTTACTGACACGGGAGGCTCGACGGGCACCAGCAGTCACCTGCACGGCGATATAACCGTCAGTCTCATCGGTTTTGATTTGAGTAATGCGATTGGGCTCCGCCTCGATCACAGTGACCGGAATTGAGGCGCCATCCTCAGTAAACACACGTGTCATGCCGCATTTGCGGCCGACTATACCAATAGTCATTTGTCTAACCTCATAGTGTACGGGGCTTTTACCCGCTATGGCCGCCCATTTCAGAGCGTTACACACGCCCTGCGTTGGCAGGACATGGGTTTTCAGTACCGCTTATGTCAGGCTAATTTGAACCTCAACACCTGCGGCCAGATCCAGCTTCATCAGGGCATCAACAGTTTTCTCTGTCGGCTCAACAATATCCAGTAACCGCTTGTGGGTACGGATTTCATATTGATCACGCGCATCTTTGTTAACATGCGGCGAAATCAAAATAGTAAAACGTTCTTTGCGAGTTGGCAGGGGAATCGGTCCACGAATCTGGGCCCCGGTACGCTTTGCCGTCTCAACAATTTCCTGCGTGGAAGCATCAATCAGCTTGTGATCAAAAGCCTTCAGGCGAATACGAATACGCTGATCCTGCATGGAATCAAACTCCAACTGTCTAAAGAGCCATCGAATCCCGCACATCGGGACCCGGAAAAATGGAGGCGAGATTCTAAGTCTGCCCCCAACCCCTGTCAAGCAAAAACCTGTTACACCAGGCGATTTTTATCGGCTAGCAATCAACAGCATCGCGATAAAAAGGGGGCCATAGGGACCCCCGCAAACAAGACAGGTACTTTATTGCTATTACTCAATAATTTTAGCGACCACGCCGGCACCGACCGTGCGGCCACCTTCACGAATCGCAAAGCGCAACCCGTCTTCCATCGCAATCGGCGCAATCAGCGTCACTGTCATCTGGACGTTATCTCCAGGCATAACCATTTCCACACCCTCAGGCAGCTCACAGGCGCCTGTCACATCCGTGGTACGGAAGTAGAACTGCGGACGGTAGCCCTTGAAGAACGGCGTGTGACGCCCTCCCTCGTCCTTGGACAGCACGTAAACCTCTGCCTCAAACTTGGTATGCGGCTTGATGCTGCCCGGCTTACACAAGACCTGACCGCGCTCAACGTCATCACGCTTCGTTCCGCGAAGCAGAACACCTACGTTCTCACCAGCACGACCTTCGTCCAGCAGCTTCCGGAACATCTCAACACCGGTGCAGACTGTCTTGGTGGTATCCCGGATACCCACAATCTCGATCTCTTCGCCCACTTTGACAACACCGCGCTCAACGCGACCCGTCACCACTGTGCCACGCCCAGAGATCGAAAATACGTCTTCGATCGGCATCAGGAACGGCTGGTCAATCGCACGCTCCGGCTCAGGAATATAGGCATCCAGCGCCTCGACCAGCTTGCGGACCGCCGTGGTACCCAGCTCGTTGTCGTCTTCACCGTTCAGCGCCATCAGGGCTGAACCGGCAATAATAGGGGTATCGTCACCCGGGAAGTCATAGGCATCCAGCAGCTCACGGAGCTCCATTTCAACCAGTTCGATCATCTCATTGTATTCTTCAGAGCCAACACCACCGCAATCTTCTGCCAGCAGGTCCGCCTTGTTCAGAAACACCACAACGTAAGGAACACCCACCTGACGGGACAGCAGGATATGCTCCCGGGTTTGCGGCATCGGGCCATCCGTCGCGCCACACACCAGAATCGCACCATCCATCTGTGCAGCACCGGTGATCATGTTCTTCACATAGTCGGCGTGACCCGGGCAGTCAACGTGTGCGTAGTGACGGCTCGGAGAATCGTATTCAACATGGGATGTCGCAATCGTGATACCGCGCTCGCGCTCTTCCGGCGCATTATCAATACCATCAAAGGCCATCGCCGAGCCACTGCCCCAAGTTTCGAAACAAACCCGCGTCAGCGCCGCTGTCAGGGTCGTCTTACCGTGGTCAACGTGGCCAATCGTGCCAACGTTTACGTGGGGCTTGTTACGTTCAAACTTTGCTTTTCCCATTGTCTAGATCCTCTTAAAGATATGCTTTTTAATATTTCAAAAATTAGCGCTGGTTTTTTGCGATGACTTCATCGGCAATATTGCGCGGCGCCTCGGCGTATTTGTTAAATTCCATAGCAAATGTAGCGCGGCCCTGAGTGGCTGAACGCAAGTCGGTTGCGTAACCAAACATCTCTGCCAGGGGCACCTCTACATTAATAACTTTTCCTGAAACACATTCGTCCATACCAAGAATAATGCCACGGCGGCGGTTGAGGTCACCGACCACGTCGCCCATATTTTCCTCGGGCGTAATGACTTCAACTTTCATGATAGGCTCAAGCAAAACAGCACCACCTTTTTGGGCAAGTTGCTTGGTCGCCATAGACGCAGCAATTTTATACGCCATTTCAGACGAATCGACATCGTGGTATGAGCCGTCATAGGCTGTTGCCTTCAAGCCCAGCAGAGGGTAGCCAGCAAGCACACCATTCTGCATCTGCTCTTCGATACCCTTTTGGACAGCCGGAATATATTCCTTGGGAACCACACCACCGACAACTTCGTTGACGAACTCCAGACCTTCAGCATTCTCGTCCTCGCCCGGCTCAAACCGGATCCAGACGTGACCGTACTGACCACGACCACCGGACTGACGCACAAACTTACCTTCAATCTCACAGGTATTGCGAATCGCTTCGCGATAGGCTACTTGCGGCTTACCGATATTGGCCTCGACATTAAACTCGCGACGCATCCGGTCTACCAGAATATCCAAATGCAGCTCGCCCATACCAGAGATAATGGTCTGACCTGTCTCTTCATCCGTTTTGACACGGAAGGAGGGGTCTTCTTGGGCAAGCTTGCCTAATGCAATGCCCATTTTTTCCTGGTCGGCCTTGGATTTTGGCTCTACGGCAACCGAGATTACCGGCTCCGGAAACTCCATGCGCTCCAGTGTAATAATATTGTTCAAATCACAGAGCGTATCACCTGTGGTCACATCTTTTAGCCCAATCGCCGCTGCAATATCACCCGCCAGCACCTGCTTGATCTCCTCGCGGTTATTGGCGTGCATTTGCACCATACGGCCGATACGTTCTTTCCTGCTCTTGACCGGATTTAAAACCGTATCACCAGAATTCAGCGTACCGGAGTAAACACGGAAAAACGTCAGCGTACCCACAAAGGGATCAGTAGCAATTTTAAACGCCAGCGCAGAGAAGGGCTCATCGTCATCGGCCTTGCGCACCGCTACTGTCTCGCCATCATCCAGAACACCTTCAATAGCTTTCACTTCCGTGGGCGCCGGCAAATATTCAACCACCGCATCCAGCACAGCCTGAACACCTTTGTTTTTGAAGGCTGAGCCACCGAGAACCGGCACGATTTCATTAGCCAGTGTACGAGCACGCAATCCAGCCTTGATCTCCGTCTCGCTAAGCGCTTCGCCCTCAAGGTATTTGTTCATCAACTCTTCATTGGCTTCGGCAGCGGCCTCAACCATAAACTCACGCATCTCCTGACACTGGTCAGCCATCTCTGCCGGTATTTCGGCATATTGAAATGTCATACCCTGGTCGGCTTCGTTCCAAAGCACTGCCTTCATTTTGATCAGATCGACCACACCCTTGAAATTCTCTTCGGAGCCAATTGTCATCTGCAATGGCACCGCATTAGCCCCAAGACGCTCCTTAAGCTGACGGACAACCATCATATAGTCAGCACCAGCGCGATCCATCTTGTTCACAAACACCATGCGCGGCACTTCGTACTTATTGGCCTGCCGCCATACTGTTTCAGTCTGCGGCTGAACGCCGGAAGACCCACAGAGTACTACCACCGCACCATCCAGCACTCGCAGCGAACGCTCAACCTCAATGGTAAAGTCAACGTGACCGGGTGTATCGATCACATTGATTCGGTGTTGATCGAACTGCTGATCCATTCCTTGCCAGAAAGTCGTGACAGCCGCCGAGGTGATCGTGATACCACGCTCCTGCTCCTGAGCCATCCAGTCTGTGGTGGCAGCACCATCATGCACTTCGCCCAGTTTGTGTGACAGCCCCGTGTAGAACAACACACGCTCTGTCGTAGTCGTTTTGCCAGCATCTACGTGCGCACAAATACCAATATTCCGGTAACGGGCAATGGGAGTCTTACGAGCCACAATTTTTCCCCAACAAACAATTAATCTTAAAAATTACAAAAGGTAGCTGTGTGCCAGCTACCCTTTTGCAAAACGAAAGCACGCCAACCGGAACTAGAACCGGAAGTGTGAGAACGCCTTGTTGGCTTCCGCCATACGGTGGACGTCTTCACGTTTCTTCACAGCACCACCCTTGTTCTGGTAGGCATCGACTATCTCGCCAGCCAGACGTTGGGACATGGATTTCTCACCACGATTACGGGCGTAGTCCACCATCCAGCGCATTGCCAGCGCAACACGGCGGGACGGACGTACTTCAACAGGCACCTGATAGGTTGCACCACCGACCCGGCGGGACTTAACTTCAACCATCGGCGCAATATTATCCAGCGCTGTCTCAAAAGCCATCACAGGATCTTCTTTCAAACGGGTTTGAACCACTGTCAGCGCACCGTAAACGATACGCTCGGCAACAGATTTTTTACCACTTACCATGACGTGGTTCATAAACTTTGCCAACGTTACATTACCGAATTTTGGATCAGGTAAAATTTCGCGTTTGGCGACAACTCTTCTTCTAGGCATAGTCTGCTCTTCTCTTCAGGGCTATCCGGGATTCACTGGGCGCTGACGCGCACCCGGCCTTACTCAGTTCTTCTTACCGACACACAGTACGTCCGTTATTTTTTGGGACGTTTGGTACCATATTTGGAACGACGTTGTTTGCGATTATTCACGCCAGCGGTATCCAGGCTGCCTCGCACGGTGTGATAACGAACACCCGGCAAATCCTTGACACGACCACCACGAATCAGAACCACGCTGTGCTCTTGCAGGTTATGCCCTTCGCCACCAATGTAAGAACTGACTTCGTAACCATTTGTCAGGCGAACCCGGCAAACTTTACGCAGTGCCGAGTTTGGTTTTTTTGGCGTTGTTGTATAAACGCGGGTACAAACACCGCGACGCTGGGGACAAGCTTGCAATGCAGGAACGTCGCTCTTGGCAACTCTGCGTTTCCTCGGCTTACGAACCAACTGATTGATCGTTGCCATTCATTAACTCCAGATATAAAAACGCCTTCGCGCAGAAGGCTCCAATAAATAGATCCAGATAGCTGGACCCCACTTTAGGGAGGCGGCATTCTAAAGACAGAGAACCTGCGAGTCAAGCGGCCCGTACGGGCCGCTTGCAAAGCAAATTTTATTCGTCGCTCGAATTCAGCGCCTCGCTTAATGCTGCCTCAATATCGCTGGCACTCACCGTTGTTTCACCAATAACTTCCCGGGCTTCGCGACGCTGCTTGTGATAGGTAAGACCCGTACCCGCTGGCACCAGACGCCCCACCACCACATTTTCTTTCAAGCCGCGCAGGAAATCAGCTTTACCGGTAACAGCGGCCTCGGTGAGAACTCGCGTTGTCTCCTGGAAGGATGCGGCTGAAATAAAGCTTTCCGTAGCCAGCGAGGCCTTGGTTATACCCAGTAACAGGCGCTCAAATTTAGCTGGAGTTTTACCATCGTTGTAGAGCGCTTCGTTCTCCTCCAGGACGCGGTTGTACTCCACCTGCTCACCTTTTACGAACGATGAGTCACCCATATCGCTAATCTCGACCTTGCGCAGCATCTGGCGAACAATGACCTCAATATGCTTGTCATTGATCTTTACGCCCTGCAGACGGTAGACGTCCTGAATTTCATTGACGACATACTTCGCCAGCGAATCCACACCCTGCAAACGCAAAATATCGTGAGGGTTGGCAGGCCCGTCAGCTATCACCTCCCCTTTCTCGACATGCTCACCCTCGAACACGCCCAACTGACGCCATTTGGGGATCAGCTCTTCGTAGAAGGGACTTCCGTCTGGCAATGTCTGGCCATCCGTCGGGGTAATCACCAAACGGCGCTTACCCTTGGTTTCCTTACCAAAGGTAACAGTACCAGTCACCTCGGCGAGAATGGCGGGATCCTTGGGACGACGCGCTTCAAACAAATCCGCTACCCGGGGCAAACCACCGGTGATATCACGGGTTTTCGACCCCTCCTGAGGGATCCGCGCAATAACATCACCCGCACCAACCCGGCTCCCATTGCTGACGCTGAGAAGGGCGTGGGTAGGCAGCATGTAGTGTGCTGGAACAGTCGAGCTGGGGAAGGTCATCTCCTTGCCCTTGTCATCCAGCATAGTCACCATCGGCTTGAGATCCTTGCCTGCAGATGGGCGCTCATTGGGATCCAATACGGCAATATTGGAAAGGCCGGTCAGCTCATCCGTTTGCGTACGGGTACTGAGCCCCTCTTCCATACCGGAGAACGCTATATGGCCTGCCACTTCTGTAATAATCGGGTGGGTGTGGGGGTCCCAGTTGGCCACCACTTCACCCGCCTGTACCCTAGCGCCCTCTTTCACATTGATCGTAGCACCATAGGGTAGCTTGTAGCGTTCGCGCTCGCGGCCATTTTCATCCGCCAGAGCCAGTTCACCCGACCGTGAAACGGCAACCAGTTCGCCGTTTTCACGCTCGACCACCTTGATATTAACAAGCCGCACAGTGCCACTCATTTTTACCTGGATGCTGTCCACAGCAGAGGCGCGTGACGCCGCACCACCAATGTGGAAGGTCCGCATTGTCAACTGGGTACCAGGTTCACCGATGGACTGGGCTGCGATAACCCCGATAGCTTCTCCAGGGTTGACCATGTGGCCTCTGGCGAGATCACGACCATAGCAGACAGAGCAAATACCAAAACGGGTTTCACAGGTAATGGGGGAGCGAACGACCAGCTCATCGATACCCATTGCCTCAATGCGATCAACCCATTTTTCGTCAATCATAAGGCCAGCTTCAATGGCGATATCATTGGATCCCGCTTTCATCACATCCACTGCCACCACCCGACCCAAGATCCGGTCACCGAGTGATTCAATAATGTCACCGCCTTCGATGACCGGAGTCATCAGCAGCCCTTCGCTGGTACCGCAGTCATGCTCAACCACCACCAGGTCTTGGGACACATCCACCAAACGCCGTGTCAGATAACCGGAGTTAGCCGTTTTCAGAGCGGTATCGGCAAGACCCTTCCGGGCACCGTGAGTAGAGATAAAGTACTGCAACACGTTCAGCCCTTCACGGAAGTTTGCAGTGATGGGCGTTTCAATGATCGAACCATCCGGACGAGCCATCAGGCCGCGCATGCCAGCCAGCTGACGAATCTGGGCGGGAGAACCCCTCGCCCCGGAGTCGGCCATGATATAGACAGAGTTGAATGACTCCTGCTCCACCTCGACGCCATCCCGGTTGATAACCGGCTCGGTGCTGATGACATCCATCATGGATTTGGCGACCTGGTCATTCGCACGAGACCAGATATCGATCACCTTGTTATATTTTTCACCCTGGGTCACCAAGCCCGAGGAAAACTGGCTTTCAATTTCCAATACCTCGGCATCAGCTCGGGCAATGATTTCACCCTTGGCTTCGGGAATAGTGAAGTCATTAACTCCAATGGAAACCCCTGATTTGGTGGAGAAATCGAAACCGGTATACATCAGCTGGTCGGCAAAAATGACGGTGGCCTTCAGACCAACATCGCGATAGCAACGGTTGATAATGCGGGAGATCGCCTTTTTGGTCATCGGCTGATTAACCAAGTCGAAACTCAGGCCCTCCGGAACGATACCCCAGAGCAGCGCACGACCGACTGTCGTGTCAGCTATAAAGGTACGCGCCAGACGCTCACCTTCTTCGCTGAAGGTAACTTCGTGGATACGAACTTTTACCTTTGCCTGCAAATGCGCGTGCTTGCCGTAATAAACACGGGAAACTTCCTGAAGGCTACCAAACACCCGGCCTTCACCCTGCGCATTGATCCGCTCACGGGTCATGTAATAGAGACCCAACACAACATCCTGAGACGGCACAATAATCGGCTCACCACTAGCGGGAGACAGGATGTTGTTGGTGGACATCATCAACGCCCGGGATTCCAGCTGCGCTTCCAGAGTCAGGGGAACATGGACCGCCATCTGGTCGCCGTCAAAGTCGGCGTTGTAGGCCGCACAGACCAACGGGTGCAATTGAATAGCTTTACCTTCAATCAGCACCGGCTCAAACGCCTGAATGCCGAGACGGTGAAGTGTTGGAGCCCGATTGAGCAAGACGGGATGTTCGCGGATCACATCATCAAGAATATCCCAAACCACCGACTCTTCACGCTCAACCATTTTCTTAGCCGCTTTAATGGTGGTTGCCAATCCACGCAACTCCAGCTTCGAGAAGATAAAGGGCTTGAACAGCTCCAGCGCCATACGCTTTGGCAGGCCACATTGATGCAGACGCAAGGTCGGGCCGACAACAATCACTGAACGCCCCGAATAGTCCACGCGCTTGCCCAGCAGGTTCTGACGGAAACGACCCTGCTTACCCTTGATCATATCTGCCAGTGATTTCAACGGACGCTTGTTTGAACCGGTGATGGCCCGGCCGCGACGACCATTATCCAGCAGGGCGTCGACGGCCTCCTGCAGCATACGTTTTTCATTTCGCACGATGATATCGGGGGCATTCAGCTCCAGCAGGCGCTTCAAACGGTTGTTACGGTTAATAACCCGGCGGTACAGATCGTTCAAATCGGAGGTGGCGAAGCGGCCACCATCCAGCGGAACCAACGGACGCAGGTCCGGTGGCAATACCGGCAGCGCCTCCATTACCATCCATTCCGGTTTATTGCCCGAGTGCAGGAAAGCCTCCAGCAATTTCAGCCGCTTGGACAATTTCTTGATTTTCGTTTCAGAACGGGTATTGGGAATTTCCTCACGGATATCTGCAATTTCCTGCTCCAGATCGAGATCCTTCATCAGCTTCTGAATGCCCTCGGCACCCATCGTAGCTTCGAAGTCATCACCGAAATCTTCCATGGCCTGAAAATATTCTTCATCGGTGAGCAGGTTGCCGCGTTCAAGCGTCGTCATGCCTGGGTCGGTAACCACAAATGATTCGAAGTAGAGAACACGCTCGATTTCACGCAGGGTCATATCCAGCATCAAACCAATGCGGGAAGGTAGCGATTTCAGGAACCAGATATGGGCGACCGGACAGGCCAGCTCAATGTGACCCATACGATCCCGACGCACTTTGGCCAGTGTGACCTCGACACCACATTTCTCACAAACGATACCGCGGTGCTTCATGCGCTTATATTTGCCGCAGAGACATTCATAATCCTTTACCGGACCAAAAATCTTGGCGCAAAACAAACCTTCCCGCTCGGGCTTGAAGGTACGGTAGTTAATAGTCTCCGGCTTTTTCACTTCACCATATGACCAGGACCGGATCATGTCCGGTGATGCCAGGCCAATACGTATGGCGTCAAACTCGCCGGTTTGATCCTGTGACTTGAGCAGATTCAGTAAGTCTTTCAATGCCTTTCTCCAGTGGGTGCTAGCTTTGCGCGGCGGACATTGGGTCCGCCCCCAACCTAATAATGACCGTTACTCGTTTTCCAACTCGATGTTGATAGCAAGCGAGCGTATTTCCTTAACCAACACGTTGAAGGATTCCGGCATGCCGGGCTCCATGCTGTGATCGCCATCCACAATGTTTTTATACATTTTGGTACGACCATTCACATCATCGGACTTGACTGTGAGCATTTCCTGCAAGGTATAGGCAGCGCCATATGCCTCGAGCGCCCACACCTCCATTTCACCAAAGCGCTGGCCCCCAAACTGGGCTTTACCGCCCAGTGGCTGCTGGGTGACCAGACTGTAGGACCCCGTTGAGCGGGCATGCATTTTGTCATCTACCAAGTGATTCAGTTTCAGCATGTACATATAACCGACGGTTACAGGTCGCTCAAACTGATCACCGGAACGTCCGTCATAGAGCGTCATTTGCCCGCTTTCCGGCAGATCGGCCAGAGCCAGCAGGGCCTTGATTTCTTCCTCCTGGGCACCATCAAATACGGGCGTCGCCATCGGCACACCTTTGCGCAGGTTGTTGGCCAGCTCACCTATTTCCTTATCTGAAAGCGTATTCAACTCGACCGGACTGGTACCGAGACCCACGTCGTAGATCTGCTGCAGGAACTTGCGAATCTCGACAGTTTTCTGCTGAGCCTGGATCATACGATCGATTTTCTCACCCAGCCCCTTGGCGGCGAGCCCCATGTGGGTCTCAAGGATCTGGCCAACATTCATCCTTGACGGCACGCCAAGTGGGTTCAAAACCACGTCGACAGGCACGCCGTTTTCGTCAAAAGGCATATCTTCGACGGGCATGATCACGGAGATAACACCCTTGTTACCGTGACGGCCCGCCATTTTATCGCCAGGCTGAATGCGACGCTTGACGGCCAGATAAACCTTGACAGTTTTCAGCACACCGGGAGCAAGATCATCACCACTTTGCAGCTTGCTCTTTTTATCCTGATAACGCTCATCAAGTATTTTGCGGCGCTCGGTCAACAGCTCCTCTGCCCTGGCAACCTGTTCGTTCAGAGCGTCTTCGTTCATCCGCAACTTGAACCATTCTTCACTGGTATAAGCAGCGACGATTTCTTCCGTCAGCTTGTCGCCTTTTTTGAGACCGGGAGCCTTAACCACAGGCTGCCCTACCAATGCGGCACTCAACCGTTCAAAAGTGGCATTTTCCATAATGCGATATTCATCATTCAGGTCCTGACGGAACTGATCCAGTGCAGCCTTCTCGATTTGCAGAGAGCGCTGATCCTTTTCCAACCCGTCACGGGTGAACACCTGTACATCAATCACCGTACCCTTGGTACTTGAGGGAACTCTCAGGGAGGTGTCTTTCACATCAGAGGCTTTTTCACCAAAGATGGCACGGAGCAACTTCTCCTCCGGCGTCAGCTGGGTTTCGCCCTTCGGCGTGACCTTGCCCACCAGAATATCGCCGGCCGAAACCTCGGCGCCAATATAGACAATTCCGGACTCATCGAGACGGGACAGCGCCGCCTCACCGACATTGGGAATGTCGGCAGTAATCTCTTCTGCCCCAAGTTTGGTATCACGCGCAGTACAGGTCAGTTCCTGAATATGAATAGTGGTAAAGCGATCCTCCTGAACCACCCGTTCTGAAATCAGAATCGAGTCCTCAAAGTTGTAGCCATTCCAGGGCATGAAGGCGATACGCATATTCTGGCCCAACGCCAGTTCACCCATATCCACAGACGGGCCATCGGCAAGAATATCACCGCGAGCTATAACATCGCCCTGACGGACAATCGGTCTTTGATTGATACAGGTATTCTGGTTGGAACGGGTGTACTTGGTGAGGTTATAAATATCAACACCAGCATCGCCAGATTCAACTTCATCATCATTGACACGCACAACAATCCGGCTGGCGTCAACGTTCTCAATGACACCACCGCGACGACCGACTACACAGACACCGGAGTCCGATGCCACATGGCGCTCAAAACCGGTTCCCACCAGCGGCTTTTCAACCACCAGCGTCGGCACTGCCTGACGCTGCATATTGGAACCCATCAATGCGCGGTTGGCATCATCGTGTTCCAAGAACGGAATCAGCGCTGCTGCAACCGACACGACCTGCTGGGGAGACACATCCATATAGTGAACATCTTCCGGCGGTTTAACCGTAAATTCACCAATGTGACGAACATTGACAAGCTCATCGTTGAGCTCACCTTTCTCATTGACAGAAGCAGAGGCCTGAGCGATAACAAAATTGGATTCGTTAATCGCCGACAGATATTCGATCTGATCAGTCACCTTGCGGTCAATCACCTTCCGGTAAGGCGTCTCGAGAAAGCCGTAACTGTTGGTACGAGCATAGGCTGCCAAGGAGTTGATCAAACCAATATTTGGACCCTCGGGCGTTTCAATAGGACACACACGGCCATAATGCGTAGGGTGTACGTCACGAACCTCAAAACCGGCGCGCTCCCGGGTAAGACCACCTGGGCCCAATGCCGACACACGACGTTTGTGGGTAACCTCCGACAACGGGTTGTTCTGGTCCATAAACTGGGACAGTTGACTGGAGCCGAAAAATTCTTTCATCGCAGCAGCGACGGGCTTGGCATTGACCAGATCCTGGGGCATCAACCCTTCGGATTCTGCCACAGAGAGGCGCTCTTTGACCGCACGCTCGACACGAACTAGGCCAATGCGGAACTGATTTTCGGCCATCTCCCCCACTGAACGAATTCGGCGGTTACCCAGGTGATCGATATCATCCACCACACCTTTACCGTTGCGAATGTCGATCAGAACCTTCATCACGTCGACAATATCTTCGCGGCTCAGGGTACCTTCACCCACTTCCTCTTCACGACCGAGACGACGGTTAAACTTCATCCGCCCTACACCGGACAGATCATAACGCTCCAGACTGAAAAACAGATTGTTGAACAGGTTTTCAGCAGATTCCTTGGTCGGCGGTTCGCCGGGACGCATCATCCGGTAAATTTCTACCAGCGCTTCAAGCTGGGTACGACTACTGTCACTGCGCAAGGTGTCAGAAACAAATGGACCACAGTCAAGATCATTCGTATAGATCGTCTCAACCGACTTCAGTCCGGCTTCGCGCAACTTATCGAGGGCTTCCTGGGTAATTTCAGTATTACACTCAAGCAACAGCTCTCCAGTGTTTGGATCCACCAGATCTTTTGCGAGAGGACGACCGTAAAGGTAGTCGGTGGGCACCTCGAGCTTGCTGACATTCTCTTTTTCCAACTCACGAATATGGCGCGCCGTGATCCGACGCCCCTCTTCAACAATAACCTTGCCGCCCTTGCCCTTGATATCAAATGCGGCGATATCGCCCCGCAGACGGGAGGGAACCAGATCCAGTGAGTAACTGCCGTCTTTAGCCAGGTTGAATGTGCTGGTTTCAAAAAACATTCCCAGCATTTCTTCTGAGCTGAACCCAAGCGCACGCAACAGGATAGTTGCCGGCAATTTACGGCGCCGGTCAATACGCACAAACACCAGGTCTTTCGGATCAAACTCGAAATCCAGCCAGGAACCACGGTAGGGAATAATCCGTGCGGAATACAGCAGCTTGCCGGAGGAGTGGGTTTTACCCTTATCGTGATCGAAAAACACGCCTGGCGAGCGGTGTAGCTGGGAAACAATAACCCGCTCGGTACCATTGATGATAAAGGTACCGTTATCTGTCATCAGGGGAATTTCCCCCATATAGACTTCCTGCTCTTTAATATCCTTGATTGCCTTGTTGGCAGACTCCTTGTCATAAATAACCAGACGCACACGAACTCTGAGCGGCACAGCGAAGGTAACACTGCGTAGCTTACACTCCTCTTCATCGAAGGATGGCTTGCCCAGCACGTAGTCAACATACTCGAGACTCGCATTACCTGAGTAGCTCACAATCGGAAAGACAGAATTAAATGCAGCATGCAGACCGGCATCCATCCGTTGCTCAACGGGAACACCTTTCTGTGTAAAATTTCGGTAGGAGTCGAGCTGAATCGCAAGAAGGAAAGGCAGGTCCATTACCTGTGGCAATTTGCCAAAATCCTTGCGAATACGTTTTTTCTCAGTGTACGAGTAAGCCATCATATTCCCCAGCACGTTCACTTGGTCCAATCGACCATCCAGCATTGCCCGGCTTTGCAGCCGTCCGGCCTTTTAACAAAAAGGCCTTGTCGATCCCGCTTTAGGCATCTGCCATAAGCAGGAAAAGGCCGGAGGGCGAAATCGCCCACCAGCCTGTGCCTGATAGATTATCAGACAACCAGCGCGTCAAACCCGTAGAACTTACTTAAGTTCGACAGTTGCGCCAGCCTCTTCCAGTTCTTTCACGGCTGCGTCTGCATCCGCTTTGGAAACGCCTTCTTTAATAGCGGAGGGCGCACCGTCAACCAGGTCTTTGGCTTCTTTCAGCCCCAGACCAGTCAGGCTGCGAACAACCTTGATCACGTTGACTTTCTTCTCGCCTGCGGCGTTCAGAATAACGTCAAACTCGGTTTTCTCCTCGACTTCCGCAGCAGCCGCGGCAGCCGGTGCAGCAGCAACTGAAACAGCAGCAGCGGCAGATACACCAAATTTTTCTTCCATAGCTGATACGAGTTCCACAACGTCCATGACGCTCATTTCAGCAATTGCGTTCAAAATGTCATCTTTTGATAGAGCCATGACTCAATCTCCTGATAAAAAGTAAATTAAAGTAAACGATGTCGCCGATTAAGCAGCTTCCTGCTTTTGATCGCGAACAGCCGCTACAACACGTGTCACTTTGGTGGGGACTTCGTTGAACGTGCGAGCCAGTTTGGTAACTGGAGCAATCATTACGCTGACCAGCATTCCCAGAGCTTGCTCTCGGGTCGGCAGGGTAGCCAGAACGTCAACTTGTTCCTTACTCAACAGTTGTCCACTGACGGACAGCGCCTTGATCTCAAATTTGTCATTGGTCTTGGCAAATTCTTTGAACAGGCGAGCGGCAGCACCCGGATCCTCCATAGAGAAACCGAACAGTGACGGACCAGTCAGCACATCAGTCACGCATTCAAAATCCGTACCCTGAAATGCACGCTTCGCAAGTGTGTTGCGAATGACACGCAGGTCGATATTTTGTTCGCGAGCCTTCGCGCGGAGCTCAGTCATGTTCGTCACGTTGACGCCGCGAGCGTCAGCGATTACCAGTGACAATGCATTGCCAGCAGTCTCGTTAACTAGAGCGACGATCGCTTTTTTGTTTTCGAGATTCAATGCCACGAGATTATCTCCTGGATTTAATAGATCACCCCCGGGGGGAGCTCTCTACTGGTTTAAGCATCGATAAAATTACTATCGATACCGTTTCGGTGATCAAATCCAGCCAAAATATACTGAACCGGGTCACACCGTCTGCGTAGGCGTTTTTTTCAACGACGGTTACAGGAACCTGAAAATCACATTAGACCCCAAGGGGCACCTACGGTCTTTGACGGCCCGGGCGCGCCCAATAAAGCTCGCCACCCAGACCCCAAAGTTATTTAGGGGCTTGTATACTGCCCCCCGTCATCAAGCCTCCAGAGAGGCCTGATCAATAATCAATCCTGGCCCCATAGTGCTGGAGATTGTTACTTTCTTCACATAGATGCCTTTGGCAGAAGCTGGCTTGATCTTTTTCAAATCGGCAATCAATGCTTCAAGGTTCTGCTTCAATGCACCAGCCTCAAAAGACAAGCTGCCAATGCCACCATGAATAATGCCGTTTTTGTCAGCACGGAAACGCACCTGCCCGGCTTTGGCATTTTTTACTGCAGTCACCACATCGGGGGTCACTGTGCCAGTTTTTGGATTAGGCATCAGGCCGCGGGGACCGAGCACCTGACCAAGCTGACCAACCACCCGCATTGCCGCAGGGTCTGCAATCACAACATCAAAATCCATATTACCGGCTTTGATCTGCTCAGCCAGGTCCTCCATTCCGACCAGATCGGCGCCGGCAGCCCTGGCCGCTTCGGCAGAATCACCTTGGGTAAATACCGCCACACGTACGGTCTTGCCCGTGCCGTTAGGCAACGTGGTTGCACCGCGTACTGCCTGATCGGATTTACGGGGATCAATTCCCAGATTTACAGCCACATCAACGGTTTCAGTAAATTTGACGCTGGAGAATTCTTTCAGCAATGCAATGGCTTCACTGATGGGATACAGCTTACCAACTTGCACTTTTTCCTGGATCGCACGAACACGCTTGGACGGCTTAGCCATTTACACACCCTCCACATCAAGACCCATTGCACGAGCGGAGCCGGCAATGGTTCGAACAGCAGCATCCATATCAGCTGCGGTGAGATCAGCCATTTTGGTATTGGCAATCTCTTCCAACTGAGCACGCGTCACTTTGCCCACTTTGACTGTATTGGGCCGACCACTACCACTTTTGATACCCGCTGCTTTTTTCAGCAAAAAAGATGCTGGTGGGGTTTTCATGGTAAACGTGAAGCTGCGATCACTATAAACAGTAATTACGACAGGCACCGGGGCACCGGGCTCCATTCCCTGAGTCTGGGCGTTGAATGCCTTGCAGAACTCCATAATGTTAACGCCGCGCTGACCCAGCGCAGGACCTACCGGCGGGCTGGGGTTAGCTTGTCCAGCGGCCACCTGAAGCTTGATGTAAGCATCAATTTTCTTTGCCATCTTGGTTTCTCCTCTAATGGGTATTAACGCCTCAGGACTTTGACGTCCGTCACTGGCTCCCCGTCACCACCCCCCATGGGAAGCGACAATACAATTATTGCTTCAGGCTTTTTCCACCTGGGTAAACTCCAGCTCAACCGGTGTGGAACGACCAAAAATCGATACCGAAACCCTCAGTCGACTCTTATCGTAGTTAACCTCTTCCACAACACCATTGAAATCGTTAAACGGCCCATCAGTTACCCTGACAACCTCACCGGCTTCGAACACGGTTTTTGGTCTCGGCTTATCTTCCGAATCCTGCACGCGCTGCAGGATCATTTCTGCTTCTTTGTCCGTGATAGGTGCGGGCTTGTCTGCCTTACCACCAATGAAGCCCATAACTCTGGGCGTTTCTTTCACCAAGTGCCAGGTATCATCACCGAGTTCCATCTGCACCAGCACATATCCCGGGAAAAATTTTCGTTCACTTTTGCGTTTTTGACCGCCCCTAATCTCCACCACCTCTTCAGTGGGAACCAGGATTTCGCCAAAACGATCTTCCATACCATACAGAGCCACACGCTCTCTCAGAGCAGCGGCAACTTTCTTTTCGTAGCCTGAATAGGCGTGAACGACATACCAGCGCATCTGAACCTCTTAGCCAATAACCATTGTGGCGAGCCAACCGAATAGTGTGTCGAGACCCCAGAGAATCAGCGACATCACGAGCACCACCACAACCACCATCAGGGTTGTTTGATTACGCTCCTGCCGTGTTGGCCAGACCACCCGACGCGCTTCCGTGTAGGCACCGCGCAACAGGGTAATAAAACCGTCACCTTTACGGGTTTGCAGTGCAACAAAGCCAGCCACCAAGGCTACTGCCAGTATCGCTATAACCCGATATAACAGCGACTCTGTTGCAAAATAATAGTTGCCGTAGATAGCGGCGCTGACCAGCAGCACGACAAGCAGCCATTTGAGGCCATCTAATCGATACTGCTTTTCTTCCGTTGCCGAACTCATTCTCGGATAGCACCCCTACTGACCGGGCCCGCCTTTTGCAGAGGGCACACAGGATTAAGATTGGCAGGCCAGGAGGGACTCGAACCCCCAACAGCCGGTTTTGGAGACCGGTGCTCTACCAATTGAACTACTGGCCTGTCGCGTCACCTTAAAACAAAACTAACTTGACCATGGGGCTGAAACTGCGAAAACGCACTTCAACCACAGGGTTCATTCAAAAAACACCATTACTCAATAATTTTAGCGACCACGCCGGCACCGACCGTGCGGCCACCTTCACGAATCGCAAAGCGCAACCCGTCTTCCATCGCAATCGGCGCAATCAGCGTCACTGTCATCTGGACGTTATCTCCAGGCATAACCATTTCCACACCCTCAGGCAGCTCACAGGCGCCTGTCACATCCGTGGTACGGAAGTAGAACTGCGGACGGTAGCCCTTGAAGAACGGCGTGTGACGCCCTCCCTCGTCCTTGGACAGCACGTAAACCTCTGCCTCAAACTTGGTATGCGGCTTGATGCTGCCCGGCTTACACAAGACCTGACCGCGCTCAACGTCATCACGCTTCGTTCCGCGAAGCAGAACACCTACGTTCTCACCAGCACGACCTTCGTCCAGCAGCTTCCGGAACATCTCAACACCGGTGCAGACTGTCTTGGTGGTATCCCGGATACCCACAATCTCGATCTCTTCGCCCACTTTGACAACACCGCGCTCAACGCGACCCGTCACCACTGTGCCACGCCCAGAGATCGAAAATACGTCTTCGATCGGCATCAGGAACGGCTGGTCAATCGCACGCTCCGGCTCAGGAATATAGGCATCCAGCGCCTCGACCAGCTTGCGGACCGCCGTGGTACCCAGCTCGTTGTCGTCTTCACCGTTCAGCGCCATCAGGGCTGAACCGGCAATAATAGGGGTATCGTCACCCGGGAAGTCATAGGCATCCAGCAGCTCACGGAGCTCCATTTCAACCAGTTCGATCATCTCATTGTATTCTTCAGAGCCAACACCACCGCAATCTTCTGCCAGCAGGTCCGCCTTGTTCAGAAACACCACAACGTAAGGAACACCCACCTGACGGGACAGCAGGATATGCTCCCGGGTTTGCGGCATCGGGCCATCCGTCGCGCCACACACCAGAATCGCACCATCCATCTGTGCAGCACCGGTGATCATGTTCTTCACATAGTCGGCGTGACCCGGGCAGTCAACGTGTGCGTAGTGACGGCTCGGAGAATCGTATTCAACATGGGATGTCGCAATCGTGATACCGCGCTCGCGCTCTTCCGGCGCATTATCAATACCATCAAAGGCCATCGCCGAGCCACTGCCCCAAGTTTCGAAACAAACCCGCGTCAGCGCCGCTGTCAGGGTCGTCTTACCGTGGTCAACGTGGCCAATCGTGCCAACGTTTACGTGGGGCTTGTTACGTTCAAACTTTGCTTTTGACATGACGAGCACTCCTCATTAAAACTGGCACCTGAGATAAAAACACCACGGAGCATACCCGGGGAGAAAAACTGGAGCTCATAACCGGATTTGAACCGGTGACCTCTTCCTTACCAAGGAAGTGCTCTACCGACTGAGCTATATGAGCAAAAACACACCTAGACAGGCATTGGAGCGGGTAGCGGGAATCGAACCCGCATCATCAGCTTGGAAGGCTGAGGTTCTACCACTGAACTATACCCGCTACGCTTACAACACTCCGTCAAATAATAAAGTGTCGATTGACTGCTCAATCGACACCAACCCCGTCAGGGGTAATTACCTTATTCACATTTGCTCGAGAAGATAGACCATTTAACCCTTTAAATAATATCCGTCTTCTTTATGCCAACCTGAGATCACTCCTCAACAGCGATTGCCTAGCTGCCGAGGCACAGTGCTATTCGCGCTCCCGGGTAAGGCATATCAGGCACACCAACCTATCGTGCCTGCTCTAAAATCTGGTGCAGGGGGGTGGATTCGAACCACCGAAGCTTTCGCGTCAGATTTACAGTCTGATCCCTTTGGCCGCTCGGGAACCCCTGCGAAAAAGGCTGGACATTGTCCATGCCATCAGTTTGGCTGTCAAACAGGTCGCCAAAACTGAACTAATTGGAGCTGGCGAGAGGAGTCGAACCCCCGACCGGCTGATTACAAGTCAGCTGCTCTACCAACTGAGCTACGCCAGCTCTATAAAAACCCCGCTATTAAATCGGGAGCGCGATTCTAGTGAAAGTTGACACTATAATCAACCATTGCCGCAATCTGGATGACTGTTTTCCACTTTTAAACCTGTCGTCACATGAGCAGCCCTATTGCCGGGGGATCTGAAGTCGCCTTATTCAATCGGGACCAGATCAACACAAGCCTCATTAATAACCTGTCGTCCAATATTTTTATCTTGCTGATCGAGGACGTCTGCCAGGTCTTTCGGTATCTGCTGTTCCGAGTACCGGCGCAGCTGCAACCAAAGCTCTTCTCGCGTGCTGACACGGGGAACGATCACCACGGGATACCCCTGATCTGCCAGCTCCCGCTGATAGTGTTCCATATTGCTTTTATCACTGAATACCCCGAGGGTGATCCCATTTCTGTATTCACCTTCGGCAATCAAAAAACTATCAATCTCCTTGCTTCGCAAGTCTTTGAGCATCTTGCTGGCTTCCGCTTGAGAGCCGAGAGGCGGGATAATCAACCAATAACCCTCGCTAATTGTGGTGGCCCGCCAAACAAGCTCTTCACCATAACGGTAGGGCGACAGCTGCTGATAGAGTTCCTGAGGATTGACATCGACCAGGGGACCGATAAGCAGGCAAAGATTGGATTCTCGGGCATTATCGAGCGACAAGGCATCTATAGCGGTGCGTGTATGGTTATTATCCGATATCGGCTGCTGGTCAGATGCCTCTTCAGGCCTAGCAGGCACCTCCCCCACCAACAGGAGCGAGGCATAGTTGTCATTCTCTTGATAGGCCAATCCGGTTTGCACACTATCAAGTTGACCTGCACGAAAGACGGCCCCGTTGTAGAACCAATAGCCCGCCACGAAGTTGATTAAAATCAAAACAAAAAACAGCCAGCGCACTGGTCAACGCCTACGGAAACATGACTTCAAGACCGTCCAACACCAAATCTCTAACATAAATGCAATCTCCACCCAGAGCACCGATGAGCGCGGAGCCGTCTCCACCAGTGACGATGACTTTTACGGGCTGTGTATTTGTCTGCAAGGTCGCCCTTGATGCCTCAATCAGTGTCTTGATCATCAAATATGCGCCATGACTTACCGCTTCACCAGTTGTTTTCCCCGGCAAACAATCCGCAATCGAAAGAGGCTCAAGCCGAATATTACTGGTTCCCCGATTAAGCGATTGATAAATCATCGAGAACCCGGGCACGATGTAGCCGCCGAGGTGATAACCTTGCCCATTGAGCAAATCCACCGTGATAGCCGTACCTGCATCCACGACGACACAGGCACCTTTAAACTGATCTCGCACAGCCAGCAGCGCCAGCCAGCGATCCACCCCCATGGATGAAGGCTCAAGATAACCGCAGTGCACTCCTGCGGCTTCACGGGTGGTTCTGGCCTGCTGCAATCGGCACCCCCACTGGGCTGCCTGCTTCTCAAGCTCCTCAACGACAGTCCTGCCACCTACACTGGAAAGACGAATTCGAGTGGGAAGCCCCTCTGTTTCAACCGCCGCCAGCAGAGTTTTGATATCTGTGACCGGCGGCTTGCAATCAGGCACTCCATTCTTGACGACTCGCCATTTGATTCGACTGTTTCCTGTGTCGATGTCGATAATCATCCTGCGCTCCTGACACTGATTTCGCCACCACTGAAAAGCTTGATCTCTTCACCAACCTCCAGTTTCAATGCCCCGCTCTCGTCCACGCCTCTGGCAATACCCTGAATCGTTTTATTCATCAGCAACAGGCTGACTTCTTTGTCGGCATTGATATCAGATTGCAACCACTCCTCACGATAGGCTTCAAATCCAACCTCATGAAAATTTGCCAGCAAGGCCATCATTTCTTCAATGATGGCGGCAGCCAATCCATTTCGACTTACCGGCTGCCCCGATACTGAGCGGATGTCTGTCCACGGCTGATCGATAAGTTTACCGTTTTTATCGGACATACCCAGATTGATACCAACGCCCACAACCACTTGGCAGAAGCCGGAGGGGTCACCCAGAATCTCCAACAAAATCCCGCCCACCTTTTTGTTTTCCAGGAATAAATCGTTCGGCCATTTGAACATCAGCCCATCGACGCCACAGGACTTAATGGCACGCCTTACGGCCACACCAACCGCAAGACTCAGACCTTCTAGCACCTGCACACCACCGTCATACCCCCAGCCCAGGGAGAGATAGATATTCCTGCCAAAGGGGCTTACCCACTGTCTTCCCCGCCGTCCACGACCTGCTGTTTGCTGCTCGGCAAGCACGATCAGACCGGTGGCATCACCCCGCTCAGCTGCATGTCGAACCAGATCATTGGTTGAGGACACAGACGACTCAATTCGCAGTTCCTTGATAAGCGACCCGGAAGTCTGCGAAAGACTGTGGATCAGTGTATTTTTATCGAATAATTCCAGCTCTGTCATAAGACAGTAGCCGCAACCTCGGTGTGATTTAACATCAAGGCCCATTTGCTCGATTTTCTGTATTTGTTTCCAGACCGCCGCTCTTGAAATACCCAGCAGCCTGCCAAGTTCCTCACCCGAGTGAAAATGGCCATCACAAAGTATTTTCAGCAAACTATTCATGTGCGCCCATCAAACTCCGAGATTACGCCAGATAAACCGCACACCTATGATCAGCAATAACAATGCAAAACTGCGACGAAGAATCTCACCGGGCAGTCGATGCGCGGCTCGCGCACCGACTCTCGCGAATATCGTACTGGCGACAATGATTCCAAAAAATGCCGGGAGATAAATAAACCCGATTGCCCCGTCCGGCAGATCCGGTTCACCAACACCCTGCCACCAGTATGTCAGCGCCCCACTAACCGCAATGGGCAGCCCGCAGGCAGCAGAGGTAGCCACGGCATTTTTCATCGGCACTCGCACCCAGGTTAAATACGGGACCGTGAGCGAGCCTCCACCTATCCCGAACAGGCTTGCAACAAAACCAACCACTGCACCCACCATGCTTTGCCCTGCTCGACCGGGCATATTGGCACCACCGGTAGGACTGAGCGCGAATGCCATTTTTAACGCCACGAGACAAAGAAATATACCGAAAGCGAGTTGAAGTGCTGCGCCCGAAATACTGACCGCAAAAACAGCACCCAAAGCAGCACCAATACAAATACCGGGTGTCAACCACCCGGCAAGTGTCCACAGGACGGCACCGTGTTTGTGATGGGATAAAATTGAACTCACCGACGTCACCACGATGGTGGCCAGCGATGTACCGATAGCCAGATGAGTCAGCACCGCCTGAGTCATACCCTGGGCTGTGAAGGTGAAGATAAGAATAGGGACGATAACAACACCACCCCCCAGACCGAACAGCCCACTGATCAGACCTGCGGTAGCACCGAGGCAAAGGTACAACAGGTAAATATCCACGCCAACTCCTGCATATCAGACACTATTCAGCATTATGCCCGAAATAAAAAGTGAGAGAGGCAAACGATAATACGAATAAGGTAGTTATACACGACAGACATTCAGGAGACTTTCTTGAGAAGGGCGTGACAGAAATCTTTTTTTACGGCAAGAAAGGGCCTAACTACAAAAGTGGTTTTACTTTTGAGTTTCAGCTGGAAGTGCACGCACTATCCAATGATTTAAACCTGGCCTGCGATATTCCAAAAATCATTCGAAAATTATTCGCGCAAAACGTCCTCCAAAGGCGCGGGACGAGCAATTTCATAACCTTGCGCATAGTCAACACCAATCTCTATCAGAACATCCAGAATAGCTTTGCTTTCAACATACTCCGCCACAGTCTGGAACCCCAAGGCATGCGCCAGATCGTTAATCATCTTGACCATCGTATAACTGGCCTTATCCTTCGCTATATCTTTGACCATGGAACCATCAATTTTCAACATATCGATAGGTAAGGACTTCAGGTAAGGAAACGATGAAAAACCACTGCCGAAATCATCCAACACAACTTGTGCACCTGTTGCCCTTATGGACTTCATGAAATAGCAAGCTTCGGCAATATTCCTAATGGTGGCGGTTTCAGTAACCTCAAACTTGATTTTTCCAGGGGCTATAGATCCGCTTTCAAGTTCTGCAATAATAAAATCGAGCAGCGATTGATCAGCAATAGACGCACCCGACAGATTGATACTAAACCCACCGATTTGTTGAATTCGTTTCGGGTTACACTTGATCCAGTCGAATACCTTGTTGATCACATAGCGATCCAGTCTTGCAGATTGATTGAAGCGCTCCACAGAGGGCAGGAAACTGGCCGGTGAAATTATCTCACCGGTTACGCCATCAGGGAGCCGAATCAATACCTCAAAATGACAGACTTCCCCTTTTATTTTTTCCGCATGCCGCTTTAACGGGACAATAGGCTGCAAATAAATTCTGAATAGATCATCAGCCAATGCGGCGTTAATCTTCGGCACCCAGTCAACTTCTGTTCTGTGCCGGGACACGCCTTGCGAGCCTTCATGATAAAAATGGATTCTGTTTTTTCCCTGCTCTTTTGCGCTATAACATGCCACATCAACCTGTTTGAGCAACTCCGCAGAATCATGTTCATGTCCGGATACTTCTACAATACCGATACTGGCACCAACAACATAGGATTTGTCATCCCAGACAAACTCCAACTTCTGTATGCTATTTAATATATTGGACACTATTTTGTCTGCATGAATAGAGTCGCAATCAAATAAAATAAGACCAAACTCATCTCCACCCAGGCGAGCTGCAACGTCCTTGGCACGGATTCCCCCCTTCAAAACCTGCCCTACACCCTTGAGCAACAGATCTCCTGCCAAGTGCCCACCGGTGTCGTTCAAGACCTTGAAATGATCAAGGTCTATGAAACATAACGAGTGAATGGATCCATTTTGTTTGGCTGCGGACACTGCCTGATCAAGTTTTAACTCAAATGCCTTTCGGTTCGCGAGGCCTGTTAAGTGGTCGTGCGATACTTCGTATTTTAACTGTTTGGTTAGCGCCCTGGCTTTTGAGATATCTTCTTGTATACCTACAAAATTAATAGTGCAGCCGTCTTGATCCTTAATTGGAAATATCTGACTTCGTGCCCAGTAGGTACTTCCGTCTTTCCTCGCGTTTTCTAATTCACCCTGCCACTGATCACCGGCCCCAAGTTTACGCCACAGTGAGTTATAGGTTTTTTTAGGTGTATTGCCCGAACTGTTAATATTCATTTTTTTACCAATAAGCTCTTCCTGAATATAACCACTCATTTCACAGTATCGCGGGTTAACATATTCAATTCTGGTTTCCCTGTCTGTTATAACAACCGCATTTGGGCTGGACTCCACCACAGCAGACAGTTTACTCAAGCTTTCCTGATTACTGAGTATTTCAATTTCCGGGGCAACTCGAAGGGCGACGATCCTCAGAAGATGCCGAGCCAGCTCCGCTTGGGAAGAATCTATTGGAGCATCGTAAAGTACGTTGATCAGGCCAAGAATTTCGCCCGACGACGAATATAAGCAGACACCAACGTATGCATGCGCACACCCATCCTGTTGCGCTAGCAACAGGGTGTTCGGATATGTCTGATAGAGCTGATCGAGAATCAGACAATCATCGTTTTTAATCGTCGCATTGCAAGGCATGCCAGCTAGTGGATAACAGATGTTATCAACGCGTTGGCTACTGGATAGAAAACTAATTGTCTGGATAGCATCTTTCGTGGCCGCCAGTTTCCCAATTGCAACCCACTGAGCTTTCAGATCACGCGCGAGGAAAAGAGCCAAGGAGTCGAAGAAATCCTGTCGAGTCTTTGAAAAACTTTCCTTCATAACGTTTATCAGTGCTCTTCGACCAACAGTCTCTGTAGTAACATCACGTATGGTTGCAATTGTGATATTACCTTCTGGCCCAATTATCGGACTCAGGAACACCTCGACATATATTTTCTCGCCCATTCTATTAAATAGGGCGTATTGTTTCCGGGATTTCCTCACGGGGCCAGTAGAAATTTTTTTTAGAAAAATTTCTCTGAAGCGGCTGTATAGTTGACGCAGCCTTGAAGGCAGCAGGTCTTCAACAGTCATTTCAAGAAATTCGTTTCGGTGGTAGCCAAATAATTCCTGGGCTTTCTTATTCACCTGTACGATTTTGCCATTCTCCTTAATGGCTATTATTGGATCATGAAGAACTGCCAAAAAAGAAAGTATTGACTCTGCATGCTCAGGTTTGTGGTTCTCATAAAAGCTCTCCACCTTCCCACTCCCCTAATCAAACAGAATAATAATCACTGCACTGCAGACTTGAAAAAATTTTAATTATATTGACGCATATTTTAGAGCATATAAAGCGTCTTAAATGAAGATATATTGTTAATTTAATGTGTGCAATGGCAACACAATATAACTATACCAAACCGATAAATAATATCAGAATTTATCTGGACCAATCCCAGCAGTTAGTTGTTTCCAGCCCATCGCTCGATATGGGACTACATACAAAACCATCTTCAAATGAGCATAAAATAGAACGTTTTGGCACAAATCTAACCATTTAGACCTATATTCAATTTCTTAAACCATCATGATCTTAGTAATGTTCGTCACCAGATAGGATGATGAACATGAAGAAGCTATTCACTGAAAAACTTGAAACCGAGGCTGGTTCTGCGACAGCCAGCTCGCGGGAATACAACATTTCGGGCGCGATATTCTACACCTGACGAAAGAAGGACAGCGGACTTATGGTCTTTGAAGCCCACCCCCTAAACACTTTGGAAGAAGGGGACACCCGGCTCAAAAAAATTGCTGTTGAAGACAACGATATTCGAGCACATACCCTGTTCGCAAGCCAGGTATTCACGCCAACGATGCAATACCAGCATCAACGCCTGGAAAACCGATGCAGAATAGTTATATCTAAAGCTTTAACGGAAAATTTCGGAATCAACGCATAAAGAAACACTGGCTCCAGGAGCTCGCCCACACCCTGAAGAATATCAGCCATTGATGCTTCGGCGACAATGAACAGCTACCACTTTAATCCAGTTTAAAATAAGGGCATAAATAAAGCATCAACTGTCCGTTGCGACTTAGGGTGCTTACCCCATCAAACCAACTAAATTGAAAATAAAAAGGCCCAACCGAGCTAACGATTGGGCCTTGGGATAGAACCTGACGATGACCTACTCTCACATGGGGAAACCCCACACTACCATCGGCGCTAAGCGGTTTCACTTCTGAGTTCGGGAAGGGATCAGGTGGTTCACGCTTGCTATTGTCGTCAGGAAAACTGGTTAAAGTACAAAGCAATCAGACCGGCTAAACCAGTCAATTGAAGACGACTATTGCCTTGCACTCAAATTAAGTCGATAAAAATGTTAAAGCAGCGAGTGATTCTTGGGACACATGTCCGTAATGCAATCATTTCTATTATATGGTCAAGCCTCACGGGCAATTAGTACTGGTTAGCTCAACGCCTCACAGCGCTTCCACACCCAGCCTATCAACGTCGTAGTCTTCAACGGCCCTTTAGGGGACTCAAGGTCCCAGGGAGATCTAATCTTGGAAGGGGCTTCCCGCTTAGATGCTTTCAGCGGTTATCCTGTCCGAACGTAGCTACCGGGCAATGCCACTGGCGTGACAACCCGAACACCAGAGGTTCGTCCACTCCGGTCCTCTCGTACTAGGAGCAGCTTTCCTCAAATCTCCAACGCCCACGGCAGATAGGGACCGAACTGTCTCACGACGTTCTAAACCCAGCTCGCGTACCACTTTAAATGGCGAACAGCCATACCCTTGGGACCGGCTTCAGCCCCAGGATGTGATGAGCCGACATCGAGGTGCCAAACACCGCCGTCGATGTGAACTCTTGGGCGGTATCAGCCTGTTATCCCCGGAGTACCTTTTATCCGTTGAGCGATGGCCCTTCCATACAGAACCACCGGATCACTAAGACCTACTTTCGTACCTGCTCGACGTGTCAGTCTCGCAGTCAAGCACCCTTATGCCTTTGCACTCATAGCATGATTTCCGACCATGCCGAGGGTACCTTCGTGCTCCTCCGTTACTCTTTGGGAGGAGACCGCCCCAGTCAAACTACCCACCAGACACTGTCCCCGACCCGGATAACGGGCCAAGGTTAGAACCTCAAACATACCAGGGTGGTATTTCAAGGTTGGCTCCATGCAATCTAGCGATCACACTTCAAAGCCTCCCACCTATCCTACACAAATAGGTTCAAAGTTCAGTGCCAAGCTATAGTAAAGGTTCACGGGGTCTTTCCGTCTAGCCGCGGGAACGCTGCATCTTAACAGCGATTTCAATTTCACTGAGTCTCTGGTGGAGACAGCGCCGCCATCGTTACGCCATTCGTGCAGGTCGGAACTTACCCGACAAGGAATTTCGCTACCTTAGGACCGTTATAGTTACGGCCGCCGTTTACCGGGGCTTCGATCAAGAGCTTCGCCGAAGCTAACCCCATCAATTAACCTTCCGGCACCGGGCAGGCGTCACACCCTATACGTCCACTTACGTGTTTGCAGAGTGCTGTGTTTTTAATAAACAGTCGCAGCGGCCTGGTCACTTCGGCTGCCAACAGCTTACGGAGCAAGTCCGATCACCATCAGCAGCGCACCTTCTCCCGAAGTTACGGTGCCATTTTGCCTAGTTCCTTCACCAGAGTTGTCTCAAGCGCCTTGGTATTCTCTACCTGACCACCTGTGTCGGTTTAGAGTACGGTCTCTTGTTACCTGAAGCTTAGAAGCTTTTCTTGGAAGCATGGCATCGATCACTCGGCTCAAAAGAGAGCCTCGCCATCACATCTCAGCCTTAAGGACCCGGATTTACCTAAGTCCTCAGCCTACTTGCTTAGATCGGGACAACCATCGCCCGTCTGATCTAGCCTACTCCGTCCCTCCATCGCAGTAACAAGAGGTACAGGAATATTAACCTGTTTCCCATCGACTACGCCTTTCGGCCTCGCCTTAGGGGCCGACTAACCCTGCCCTGATTAGCATGGGACAGGAAACCTTGGTCTTCCGGCGAGGGGGTTTTTCACCCCCTTTATCGTTACTCATGTCAGCATTCGCACTTCTGATACCTCCAGCAAACCTCACAGTTCACCTTCAACGGCTTACAGAACGCTCCTCTACCATGCAAGCAAGCTTGCATCCACAGCTTCGGTTATCAGTTTGAGCCCCGTTAAATCTTCCGCGCAGGCCGACTCGACTAGTGAGCTATTACGCTTTCTTTAAAGGATGGCTGCTTCTAAGCCAACCTCCTAGCTGTCTTTGCCTTCCCACATCGTTTCCCACTTAACTGATATTTGGGACCTTAGCTGGTGGTCTGGGTTGTTTCCCTTTTCACGACGGACGTTAGCACCCGCCGTGTGTCTCCCGTGATTGCACTCACCGGTATTCGTAGTTTGCATGGGGTTGGTAAATCGAGATGACCCCCTAGCCCAAACAGTGCTCTACCCCCGGTGGTGAGACACGAGGCGCTACCTAAATAGCTTTCGAGGAGAACCAGCTATCTCCGGGCTTGATTAGCCTTTCACTCCGATCCACAGGTCATCTCCTAATTTTTCAACATTAGTGAGTTCGGTCCTCCAGTTAGTGTTACCCAACCTTCAACCTGCCCATGGATAGATCGCCCGGTTTCGGGTCTACTCCCAGCAACTAAACGCCCTATTAAGACTCGATTTCTCTACGGCTCCCCTAATCGGTTAACCTTGCTACTGAAAGTAAGTCGCTGACCCATTATACAAAAGGTACGCAGTCACAGAACAAGTCTGCTCCTACTGCTTGTACGCATACGGTTTCAGGATCTATTTCACTCCCCTTACAGGGGTTCTTTTCGCCTTTCCCTCACGGTACTGGTTCACTATCGGTCAGTTGGTAGTATTTAGCCTTGGAGGATGGTCCCCCCATGTTCAGTCAAGATAACACGTGTCCCGACCTACTCGATTTCACTCAAAACATTCTTTTGTGTACGGGGCTATCACCCTTTATTGCGGAACTTTCCAGAACCTTCCACTAAAATGTAATGAGCTTAAGGGCTACTCCCCGTTCGCTCGCCGCTACTTAGGGAATCTCAATTGATTTCTTTTCCTCTGGGTACTTAGATGTTTCAGTTCCCCAGGTTCGCCTCATACACCTATGTATTCAGTGCATGATACCCGCCTTATGACGGGTGGGTTTCCCCATTCGGAAATCTCCGGATCAAAGCTTGTTTGCCAGCTCCCCGAAGCTTATCGCAGGCTCCTACGTCCTTCATCGCCTCCAACTGCCAAGGCATCCACCGTATGCGCTTAGTCGCTTGACCATATAAGACAAACGACTGCATTTACGAATTATGACTTTGCTATTTTTTTGATAGCAAGTACTCGCCGGACAGGTGTATTCAAGAATACACTCGCCTTATTAGTACAGCTTTAACATTTTTATCTTTTTAAAGAACGTCTGGCAAAAAACCAGTATTAAGCCATCCAAAATAACTTAATACTGACTTCTAAAGAGCAGCAAAACAGTGGAAGTGGTGGAGCTAAGCGGGATCGAACCGCTGACCTCCTGCGTGCAAGGCAGGCGCTCTCCCAGCTGAGCTATAGCCCCATAGCAACCTATTGTTTAATACAGGATTTGGTGGGTCTGGGCCGATTTGAACGGCCGACCTCACCCTTATCAGGGGTGCGCTCTAACCAACTGAGCTACAGACCCACTGTATACCCAAAGGGTGTGCGGTTGCTTAAAGCAATCGCATGCTGCTCTAGCCATTGATCAGATAATGCGTGTGAGTACTTGACTGAAACGTTCGGTGTATCGATTAAGGAGGTGATCCAGCCCCAGGTTCCCCTAGGGCTACCTTGTTACGACTTCACCCCAGTCATGAATCACAAAGTGGTGACCGTCCCCCCGAAGGTTAGACTAGCCACTTCTTTTGCAACCCACTCCCATGGTGTGACGGGCGGTGTGTACAAGGCCCGGGAACGTATTCACCGCGACATTCTGATTCGCGATTACTAGCGATTCCGACTTCACGGAGTCGAGTTGCAGACTCCGATCCGGACTACGATCGGTTTTTTGGGATTGGCGCCCCATCGCTGGTTAGCAACCCTTTGTACCGACCATTGTAGCACGTGTGTAGCCCAGGTCGTAAGGGCCATGATGACTTGACGTCGTCCCCACCTTCCTCCGGTTTGTCACCGGCAGTCTCCTTAGAGTTCCCGCCATTACGCGCTGGCAACTAAGGACAAGGGTTGCGCTCGTTACGGGACTTAACCCAACATCTCACGACACGAGCTGACGACAGCCATGCAGCACCTGTCACTCGGTTCCCGAAGGCACCAATCCATCTCTGGAAAGTTCCGAGGATGTCAAGACCTGGTAAGGTTCTTCGCGTTGCATCGAATTAAACCACATGCTCCACCGCTTGTGCGGGCCCCCGTCAATTCATTTGAGTTTTAACCTTGCGGCCGTACTCCCCAGGCGGTCTACTTATTGCGTTAGCTGCGCCACTAAAGTCTCAAGGACCCCAACGGCTAGTAGACATCGTTTACGGCGTGGACTACCAGGGTATCTAATCCTGTTTGCTCCCCACGCTTTCGCACCTCAGCGTCAGTATCAGTCCAGTGAGCCGCCTTCGCCACTGATGTTCCTTCCTATATCTACGCATTTCACCGCTACACAGGAAATTCCACTCACCTCTACTGTACTCTAGTCAGACAGTTCTGGATGCAGTTCCCAGGTTGAGCCCGGGGCTTTCACATCCAGCTTATCAAACCGCCTACGCGCGCTTTACGCCCAGTAATTCCGATTAACGCTCGCACCCTCCGTATTACCGCGGCTGCTGGCACGGAGTTTGCCGGTGCTTCTTCTGTAGGTAACGTCAGGGCTGACAGTTATTAGCTATCAACTTTTCCTCCCTACTGAAAGTGCTTTACAACCCTAGAGCCTTCTTCACACACGCGGCATGGCTGGATCAGGGTTTCCCCCATTGTCCAATATTCCCCACTGCTGCCTCCCGTAGGAGTCTGGGCCGTGTCTCAGTCCCAGTGTGGCTGATCATCCTCTCAGACCAGCTACGGATCGTCGCCTTGGTGAGCCATTACCTCACCAACAAGCTAATCCGACGCAGGCTCATCCGATAGCGCAAGGTCCGAAGATCCCCTGCTTTCCCCCTTAGGGCGTATGCGGTATTAGCTCGGGTTTCCCCGAGTTGTCCCCCACTACTGGGTAGATTCCTACGCGTTACTCACCCGTCCGCCGCTCTACTCGCTTCCGAAGAAACTTTCGCGCTCGACTTGCATGTGTTAGGCCTGCCGCCAGCGTTCAATCTGAGCCATGATCAAACTCTTCAGTTTAATCTTTAACCTCTACCTTTCGATAAGAGGGAGCAGTTTCACGAAAACCCGCGATACTACTCAAAAACTTGGCTCAAACACTTTGGCTTACCAAATCGTATGAATTGATGAGTTACTTGCGTTTGATGATTCGTTATCACTCGAATCGTCTCAGCAAGCACCCACACGCATTATCTGATCTATTGTTAAAGAACGGTTGCTCTGTGCTTTGAGCGGGCTGCGTATTCTAATCATCGCCGCCTTAATGTCAACTGGTTTAAGCATTTAATCTTGCTTGGCAAATTCATGCCTGCTTTCCTAGTTAACCCCGCTTCCGTGTTACCCGAAGCGGACGCGCATTCTAGCGCTTTAAACCTTGTTGTCAACGGCTTTCTTCAAAAAACTTGCTAGCCGTTGAACTCTCAAATCCCGGGCTTCACCCTGAACCGAGGCGCGCATTCTAGCGATTTATTTCTACCCGTCAACGCCTTTATAAACTTTTTTTATCTTGTGCCAAAATCGCCCAGGCAACCCGAACACATAGGAAGGCTATCGATGTTTATGTCAGGGGGGATATTTCTAAACCAATTCAAGCAGATGGTATTTTTTCTTGCCCAGCTTGACGATAAAGAAGCGACCAAATAACGCATGGTCAGGCGCAAAAGAATGACTGGCCAAAAGATTGTCAGCCTCATCTTTGGCAATACCGTTAACCCACACCGCCGACCGACTCAGTGCGTCTTTAACTTCTCTTCCAGCCTTAGCCAGCCCACAGTCTACCAACAACCCGGTCAGCGGTTTATCGTGTACATCTGAAGCACTTAAGTTACTGGCCGGCATGCCATCCTGCTTTAACTGCTCGAGATCACCCTCAGAGAGCTCATCCAGGCCATCTGTGAAAAGCGCCCGGGTTATCCTTTCGGCAGCCGCCACACCTTCACGCCCGTGAACCAGCTCCGTCAGCTCCCGGGCAAGCAGGCCCTGCGCGGACCTCCTTCCCCCCGACTCCTGATCAGCCCTCTCTATTTCCTCAATATCGCTCGAGAGCAGGAAAGTAAAATAACGCAGGAATTTGTAGACATCCGCATCGGCTGTATTTATCCAGAACTGATAAAAAGCATAGGGCGATGTTTTAGCCGGATCTAACCAGATAGTACCTGTTTCTGTTTTACCAAACTTTGTACCGTCTGACTTTGTCACCAATGGCAACGTCATGCCGTAAACATGCTCGCCGTTCAGTCGCCGGGTGAGGTCGATGCCGCCGGTGATATTGCCCCACTGGTCAGAGCCTCCCAGCTGAACCGTACAATTGTAACGCCGGTTCAACTCGGCAAAATCGTAGGACTGCAGCAACATATAGGTGAACTCGGTAAAGGAGATGCCTTCACCTTCCCGGCCAAGCCGTTGCTTGACCGACTCCTTATTCACCATATTATTGACTGAAAAGTGCTTGCCAACGTCACGTAGAAACGTCAGCAAATTCATCGACCCTATCCAGTCCAGATTATTCACGACCTCTGCTGCACAAATGCCTTTATCAAAATCAATGAAACGCGAGACCTGATTTTTTATAGACTCAACCCACCCCTCGACCACATCAGCAGTGTTGAGTTTGCGCTCCTGGGACTTGAAACTCGGGTCCCCGATCAGACCGGTGGCACCGCCCACAAGTGCTATGGGCTTGTGCCCGGCAAGCTGAAACCTGCGCAGGGCCAATAGCGGCACCAAACTCCCTATATGAAGACTGTCAGCGGTTGGGTCAAAGCCACAATAAACGGCACGGGAGCTGCCAGCCAAGTGTTCAACAAGCGCGCCATCACCTGTCATCTGGGCGACCAGCCCTCTGGACTGCAACTCTGCGATTAAATTCAGGGCATTTTCAGACATGCTGCCAATCCCAAATGGATGCTTTTGAAGGGGGCAAACATTACCTTATCCGTTCACAAAAACAAGTATCGAGGTAGATAAAACCAGTTGGCGAAGGTGGGACTGGCAGACTTTCTGTTATATATTGATGCCTTAAACCAATAACCTAAGACGATTATTGAATTATCATGAGCCAAGCCAGATTCACATCAAACACCAAAAGCGAAACAATTGGACGCCAGCTGCTAGCGGCAAAACACTCCCGTCACCATTTGGTAATACTCGGTTCATTGGCTGCGGCCATATTCATCGGCTTGTCTGTATTGCCCAGCGAAGAGGTCGAAGCCAATCGTCAGGCCGCCGCCATTGACTTAACCTTCCAGGAGAGCACTAACCTGTTGTCTCACGAGCCAACGGCTACGCTCACTGATGCCAACAGCGCGACAACGCCTGCAGAAGACCGCCCCGAAAACAGCTCTGGTCCTGCAGATAAGCTGACCTGGTCGACCGCCACTGTGCGCAGTGGCTCAAATTTGTCGACCATGTTTCAACAGGTTTCGCTGAGCGCCAGGGACGTTTACCGATTGATGTCATCGTCCCCCTTGACCAAACCATTGACCAGGATGCGCCCGGGTGAAGAGCTTCTGTTTGGACTCAATGAGTCCGGGTCGCTGGGCCAGTTGATCTACAATAAATCCAGACTCGAATCCTACGTATTCACTAAACAGCCGGAAACCGATGGTCCAGCTTTCAGTGCCGAGCATGTGGTGCGTCAACCCGATGTTATAAATGCCTATCGGGAATCGACCATTGAGGATTCATTGTTTTTGGCTGGCGAACGGGCTGATCTACCCCATAACACCATCATGGAAATTGCCAATATTTTTGGTTGGGATGTGGATTTTGCACTCGATATCCGCAAAGGCGACAAGTTCTCGGTGCTATATGAAGAAAAATACCTGGATGGTGAAAAAATTGGTACCGGCAATATTCTGGTGGCGGAATTCACCAATCAGGGCAACACATTCCAGGCGGTTCGTTACGAAGACAGCAAAGGGATAGCGAGCTATTACACCCCCGATGGCATGAGCATGCGCAAAGCCTTTTTACGCGCACCACTGGATTTCACAAGAATCAGCTCTAATTTCAATCTGCGCAGGATGCACCCCATCCACAAGAGTATTCGTGCCCACCGCGGCGTCGACTATGTGGCACCAAGGGGAACGCCGATCTTTGCCTCTGGTGAGGGCAAGGTCATCGCATCCGCATACAGTAAAGCCAATGGCAACTACGTCTTTATTCAGCATGGTCAAGGGTACACAACCAAGTACCTGCACCTCGACAAACGCACCGTGAAGCAGGGCCAGCACGTAAAACAGCGCCAGGTCATCGGCACCCTGGGCTCCACGGGCTATTCAACCGGGCCGCATCTGCACTACGAGTTTCTGGTCAATGGTGTGCACCAAAATCCGCGTACCGTTTCACTCCCCAAGGCTCAACCCATAGACCCGGCGGAAAAAGCCAGGTTCGTCAGTGCCACCAAGACATTAATGACCCGGCTGGCACAAAACCGTCAAAGCTTCAGAGTGGCCCTGCTCACCGACAACAACCCCTCTCAAACCGATTGATCGCACAATAAATGCCTGACAGAGAACTTTACATAGGCTTGATGTCAGGCACCAGTGCCGACTCCATAGATGCCGTTTTAGCCGACCTTTCAGACGGACAACACCGTCTTCTGGCTACATTCAGTTGCGAGATAGCCGACCTCAAAAACGACATTCACGAACTGGCCACCCCCGGCCCTAATGAGATTTCTCGTATGGGGCAACTGGACCGGGAGCTGGGGATTCGTTTTGCCAATGCTGTCAACACACTACTTCACAGGGAGTCCATTAACAGCAGTCAAGTGATCGCCGTAGGTAGCCACGGTCAAACTATTCGTCATCTTCCCCCAGAACGGGGCAACAACATACACCCATTCACCCTGCAAATCGGCGATCCCAACACCATTGCCCACCTGACGGGCATCACTACGGTTGCCGACTTTCGCCGACGAGATATTGCACTTGGTGGGCAGGGCGCACCGCTGACCCCGCTTTTCCACCGCGCAGCATTTGAGAAACCCGGAACACCGAGGGTCATCATCAATATCGGCGGGATTGCCAATATTACCCTGCTTTACGGCGATGGCGTGTCCAGCCCACTGGGTTACGATACCGGTCCAGGGAACGGACTCATGGATAGCTGGATTCTGCAGTGTCTTGGCGAAGCCTACGATGACAACGGCCAGTGGGCCAGCGAGGGCCGTGTCATCCATCCCTTGCTAGAACAGTTTTTAAAGACGCCCTACCTACTCAAAAGCCCCCCCAAGAGTACCGGCAGAGAGCTGTTTAACCCCAAGTGGCTGTCACAGCAATTGATCCGCTTCGGGGATTCAATGGAGCCGGCTGACCTGCAAGCCACGCTGCTCGAATTTACTGCACAGACCATCAGCGCGAGTGTCAGAAAATCTCATAAGCCAATAGCAGAGGCCTACCTTTGTGGTGGCGGCGCCAATAACGGCGCCCTTGTCAGCCGCATCAGTGCACTGCTGGAGCCCATACAGGTAAGCACGACAGAAGCTTTGGGAATATTGCCAGGATGGGTAGAGGGGATGGCCTTTGCCTGGCTTGCTCAGCAAACCCTTGCCGGCAAACCGGGGAATGAACCTACCGTAACCGGGGCTTCAACAGCCTCCGTTTTAGGCGCCATTCATCCCGCCTGAGCAAGCTGAGGCACTACTAGAAAGCACGGTCGTTAAAATGATTTCTTGAAATGTGGTGGGCGAGCAGAAGGGCAATAGCACCGCCAGAACAGTAACGCTGCTCAGCAGCCCGAGGGCACAAACATCTCAGCCACTTTTACCAGGCCATCCCGCTCAATCCAAGACAGGAAACTGGCAACATAACGTCAATATTTAAGGGCGTATATTTTAAACACTCTGAATTCCAGCCAACTAGACAGAGAATGAGGAGCCACACCCACAGGTGGTAGTGGCATTGGGGTTGGTTATCGTAAAGCGCGAACCCTGCAAGCCCTCTTCATAGTCAACCGTTGACCCCGACAGATACTGAAAACTGAGCGGATCCACAACCACAGCCACGCCATCCTTGCTGACCAGGGTATCGTCTTCCGCAGTAACTTCATCAAAACTAAACCCGTACTGAAACCCCGAGCAGCCACCACCAGTGACAAATACCCGCAACTTGAGATCAGGATTTCCCTCTTCTTCGACAAGCGCTTTCACCTTTTCGGACGCGTTGTCCGAAATGTATAAAGGCATCGGTGTAAATGTTGCAATACCTGACATGCATGCTCCTGAATGAATCGTAAGGAATGCATTAACCAACAATACCCAAGCATTCCACTCAGGTATTCTATCATGAAGCATGGCTCTGCTGCCTAGTGGCTTAGGCTTTTTCCAACGAAACTTCGGCGGCGACTTCCGGCGCATTCTCTTCTGAAGGGGCTGCAGACTCTGGATCAGTCTGGCTTTGATGGACAAAATTGCCGTTAACTTGAGCGCCTTTCTCAATTTCGATCAGGCAATAGTGCAAATCACCATCCACCACCGCCTTCGCCGCCAGCTCTACCTGATGATTGGAGTAGATATTGCCTTCAATGCGGCCATTTATGACAACCACCGGAACAGTAATATCGCCCACCACTCGACCTTGCGGCAGGATACGAACCCGCGCATCGGCACCATCATCAGCCTTGATATTGCCGGTAATATGGCCTTCCACCTCAAGATTTCCAGCGAAATGAATATCACCTACTACGGAAGTCCCTCCGGCTACCAGTGTTGTCGCACCCGCTGCAAAGGGTGCCGGGGTTGTTTTCTTTCTCATGATCCACCTCATCAAGCCTCATTCAGCTGCCAATCAAAACTCCGCTCCACGCGGGTATTTTCGGCACCGTCTTTCCACACACTCACCAACACCGTCAATGGCTGGAAACCAGCAGGTATCCGTATGCTGCCTTCCAGAACTTGAAAATATTTGAACGTAGCCTGTAACGGCAACGTATCGACCTCGGCATCCAGCGTGTCAAACCCTACAGCGAACGGCTGGCCGTCACTGAGACCCTCTACACGAATAACGACATTCACCTTGATTTGCTTCAGATTTGCCGCTTTTTGCTGAACAATCAAACGGTAAGCCACCATCCCGTTTTTCCCGCCGGGTTTCAGCACAAGCCTGCCGATTCGCAGGCCAGCCTCTTTGTCGTTCTCCTGCAGTAGGTTTTGATACAGACCCAGCTCCTCTTCGTTCGCGGCCAATTTTTGCTGCAAAGAGGTAACCAGCTTTCTGACGGATTCCAGAGAGGTTGCATCAACCTGGGCACCAAGCTCTGCATTTGCCAGCTGCTGCTGCAGCTGCAAATTCTGCTCACGGACCGATTTAAGCTCTCTGGCCAAAGCCCGGCCATCGATCACGGTCCGATCAAAAAACCCGCCCCCCAGCAAAAAACCAACACCACAGGCGACAGTCACAGCCAACACCCAAAGCACCAGTTCCAACCGTCGATGGCCTGGCCTGTGGGGCCTGACGATTAACTGCTCCGGCTCTGTTCTGGACATCAGGGGAGCAGTGCAGGCGCCAGTAAACCGGCCTTCTCTGAAAGACCAAACATGATATTCATGTTCTGGATAGCTTGGCCTGAGGCACCTTTTACCAAGTTATCCTCGGCCGCCAACACCACAACCTTTTTTCCATTCTCCGGCCGAAACACGCTTATCCTGCAAACATTGGAACCGCGAACCGAGCGCGTCTCAGGATGGCTACCGACCGGCATCACATCAACAAAAGGTTCATCCCGAAAGCGATCTTCATAGAGTCTCTGTAAATCCACCTCGGTCTCCAGCAAGTTGGCATAGAGCGTGGAATGAATACCCCTGATCATGGGCAGCAGGTGTGGCACAAAAGTCAGCCCCACCCCGGATCCCGCAATGTCCTCCAGACCCTGCCTGATTTCCGGCAAGTGCCGGTGACCGGGAACAGCATACGCCTTGAAATTATCACTGGTTTCAGCCAGCGACGTTCCGATACTCGCCTGACGCCCGGCACCACTGGCACCGGAGGCCGAACTTGCAATCAAGTCTCCCTGATCCACCAGACCCTGCTCCAGCAGGGGCAGAAAACCGAGCAGAACACTGGTTGGATAACAACCGGGACAGGCGATCAGACGACCGTGCCGGATCGCTTCGCGATTCAGTTCCGGCAAGCCATAAACAGCCTCGGACACGAGCTCCTGAGCAGTATGGGGCTGCTTGTACCAAGTCTCCCAAAGGGCCACATCGCGGATCCGGAAATCCGCTGACAGGTCAATCACCCGCACACCTTTCTCAAGCAGGCCGGGCGCTGTCAGCTGGGCAACGCCATGCGGAGTGGCGAAAAAGACCACATCACAGTGATCGAGATCGCCGGCGGCAGGATCGGTAAAGCACAAGTCAAAGTGCCCGCGAAGATTTGGAAACAGCTCGGCTACGGGCCGCCCGGCCTCACCACGGGAAGTGATTGCCGTCACCACCACATCGGGGTGAACCGCAAGCAATCTCAACAATTCAACGCCGGTGTAACCTGTCCCGCCAACAATACCTACTTTGATCACGATATAAATGTTCCTGTTATGCCTGGATTGAGCTACCTATAATAACGCAAACCTCGGGCCAATAAACGGGCTCTGTCCCGCAACAATCGGAGCACAGCAGATGACCTCCATAGAGGAGCAGAAAAGCCGTCTCGGGAAACGCTGGCCTTCACGGCGACTGGATGCCTTCCGTGCGCGCCTTGCTCACACCGATGCCCTGCCCCAGCTAGCTGTTCTGGGCTGCATTAGCGGACTACTGACGGCGCTCATCGCCATCGCTTTCCGGCTCTCTTTTGAATGGCCCCTTGCCTTATTGCTACCGCAGGGCAGCGAATCTTTTGAAATACTCAGCCGCACCGCCAGTTTTATCCTGCCCGTAATCGGGGCACTGGTGATCGGACTGATCATGCACAGTTGCAAGACGGAATACCATACCGTCGGCGTCGGCCACATTCTCGACCGGATGCAATACCATCAGGCGCAATTGCCGGCGGCCAACGGACTACTGCAGTTTGGCGGCGCAACCATTGCTTTACTGAGCGGCCATTCCGTGGGCAGGGAGGGGCCTGCCGCCCACTTGGGCGCTGTCTGCTCCAGCCTGCTGGGTCAGAGGCTGCAATTGCCGAACAACAGTCTGCGCATACTGGCCGCCTGCGGCGTAGCAGCAGCCATCGCTGCGTCATTTAATACACCGCTGGCGGGAGTTATTTTTGCCATGGAAGTGGTGTTAATGGAATACACCATTGCCGGGTTTATCCCGGTCATTCTGGCAGCCGTCAGTGGCGGCGTGGTCTCGCGAATCGTATTTGGCTCACAACCCGCCTTCGCCATCCCCCTTATCGAAATGGGCAGCCTGTGGGAAATCCCTTTCCTGCTGGCATGCGGCCTGATCATCGGTCTGGCAGCGGCAGCCATGCTCATGCTCTACTCTCTCTCCACAAGATTCCGGGAGCGTCCGGTGCTACTGAGAATGCTCTGTGTGGGGATCTTGTGTGGCGCCGTCGCGACGGTGGTACCTCAGATTCAGGGGGTCGGCTATGACACTGTCGAGCAAGCTTTGCTGGGTGAATTGGGAGTGGGCCTGCTGATCGGAATTGTCGCGGCAAAAATACTGGTGTCCAGTGTCTCGGTCGGACTGGGTTTACCCGGAGGTATCATCGGGCCCAATTTTGTTATCGGCGCCTGCCTCGGGGGGGCATTGGGCATCGCGGGCAGTCTTTTTCACCCGGACCAGGCATCGTCCACCGGCTTTTATGCCATCATCGGTATGGGTGCAATGGTGGGCGCCGTACTAAACGCACCCCTTGCTGCGCTTATCGCTGTACTGGAATTGACCTACAACCCCAATATTCTCTTACCCAGCATGTTGGTCACTGTTATCGCGACGATTACCTGTCGGATGCTGACACACATGCCCGGTCTTTTTTCCATTGGTCGCGATGGCTATAGCTCCCCACGGTTCCAGAGTCTGAGCCGGGCTGGTGTCACCAGTCTGATGAAGCGGGACTTTATCTCACACTCCCGCCATCTGCCATTGGAGCGCATTGATGACCTCCTGAAAAGCAAACCCCAATGGATTGTGATTGAAGATGTCGGCGAACCGAAACTCATCATGAGACCTGCAGATCTCGCCCGTTATATGGAGGAACAACTGGCCCTGGAACCGGATACCACTATCGATCTACAGGAGATTCCTGCAGAACGCTGGTCTATCGTGCCGATACACCCCCGCGCCACCTTGCAAGAAGCCCTGCTGGTCATGCAACAGAACGATGATCAGGCCGTTTATGTCAGCCAAACCGCAGCGCCGTTAATGAGCGAGGTTGCTGGTATCATCACCCGCCAGGATATCGACAACTATTACCAATAAGGATCAGTGAATGGCATTGATAAAAGAATTTCTGCTGGGTGGCCAAAGCTGGATTACAGCCTTCCACATTATCGCTGTAGTCAGCTGGTTTGCCGCGCTGTTCTACCTGCCAAGACTATTTGTCTACCACGCCATGGCCGAGGATCGGATCAGTATCGAACGCTTCAAAATCATGGAGCGCAAACTTTACCGGGGTATCGCAAATCCATCGATGATAGTCGCCGTTGCGCTGGGCATTGCACTGTTTTCCATTTACCCAAACTACTTTCTGAACAGTGGCTGGTTTCAGGTAAAGCTGGCACTGGTACTACTCCTCATCGTCTACCATTACAGTTGCCTGTATCTGCTGAAGCAGTTCAGGGATGACAGAAACACCCGCAGTCATGTGTTCTACCGGTGGTTTAATGAAATTCCCGTATTAATGCTGATTGGTATCGTAGTGATGGTTATAGTCAGGCCGTTTTAATCCACCCGGCTAAAAGCCACTATCAGGCTGCGAGAGATATTCCAGTTCCTCAGCGGTAGACACTCTGCCGAGCACCTCATTGCGATGGGGAAAACGCCCGAATTGTTCAATAACGGTCGCATGCCGCTCGGCATAATCCAGAAACCCGGCAAAAGTTTCCCTGTGTGCCGCGGGCACCTGGGCCAGCAAGTGTCTATACAACACCACACTGCGGCGCTGCATATCCCGGCTTTCCGCATGTTGCAGAGGCAGATAAAAGAAAACCCGCTCAATCGGCCGCAACTGTTTATCCATACCGGCTTCAATACCGGATAGACTCCAGTTCAGCGCCAGCCTGTCGGCATTGAAAGCAATTGACGAGTCCCGATAGATATTCCGGGAGAATTGGTCGAGAACGATGATCGCAGACAGACGACTCTCGGCGAATTGCAACCAGTAGCGGTTACCTCCGTTAATGAGCACCTGCAGGAAAGGTTCAAAGCGGTCGCGAATATCAGCGTCCACCTCTAGGCTTTTACTCCACCAGATTGGCGACTGTTGACGGGCACAAATTGCATCGTCAGGCTCTGTACCAAACCAATAGTCAAGGATCAGTTGCCAAGCTGGCTCCGCCCTGTTCATCGCACCTCCGTCGTGGCATAGCGTCTTCATGCCCAATCAAGGATAATAACTTTCTTTCATTTATCAACGAAAATAGCTTAAAACCATGCAACGATCAGAGCAACTCTTTACAGCAGCCCAGCGCCACATCCCCGGCGGCGTCAATTCACCCGTTCGCGCATTCAAAGCCGTTGGCGGCACCCCGGTGTTTTTTGATCACGCCGCGGGCTCACACATTTTCGATGTGGATGGCAAACGCTATATCGACTATGTACTTTCCTGGGGACCGATGATCGCCGGGCACAATCACCCGGATGTCATCGCCGCCGTCAGTGAACAACTGAAGAAAGGCATGACCTTTGGTGCACCCACTGCACTGGAAGTTGAACTGGCAGATGAACTCTGTGAACGGGTGCCGGGGCTGGACATGGTGCGCATGGTTAATTCCGGCACTGAAGCCACCATGAGTGCGATTCGTCTGGCGCGGGGCTTTACCGGTCGCGACAAAATCATCAAGTTCGAGGGTTGTTACCACGGCCATTCGGACTCACTGCTGGTGAAAGCCGGTTCCGGGGCATTAACCCTCGGGGTACCCAGCTCACCGGGGGTACCCGCGGCATTGGCGGATCACACCGTCACACTGACCTACAACGACATTGCCGGGGTGGAACAGGCGTTTGCTGAAATTGGCGACCAGGTGGCCTGTGTCATTCTGGAGCCCGTCACCGGCAACATGAGCTGCATCCCCCCCGCACCCGGCTTTCTCGAAAGCCTGCGCAGTCAGTGCACCGAGCACGGTGCACTGCTGATCATTGATGAAGTGATGACCGGTTTCCGGGTGGATCCCCGTTGTGCGGTGGGCCGCTACAATATAGATGCCGACCTGATCACCCTGGGTAAAGTCATCGGCGGTGGCATGCCAGTGGGTGCCTTTGGCGGCAAGCGCAAAGTCATGGAGCAGATCGCCCCGCTGGGACCGGTCTATCAGGCCGGCACCCTGTCCGGCAATCCGGTGGCCATGGCCGCCGGGCTGGCGACACTGGCCTTGATGACGCGACCCGGCTTTCACGATGAACTCTTTGCCAAAACCACACTGTTGGTGGAAGGCCTGCAAACCCGCGCCGATGCAGCCGGCATTGCCATGACCACCAACCATGTGGGCAGCATGTTCGGGGTATTCTTCACCGAAGAAAAAGCCGTCACCAACTATCAGCAGGTCATGGCCTGCGACACCGTGCGCTTTGGCAAATTCTTCCACGGCATGCTGGATGCCGGTATTTATCTGGCTCCGGCAGCCTATGAAGCGGGATTCATGTCCTCCGCCCACAGTGATGAGGATCTGGAATTCACCCTTGATGCGGCGGAGAGTGTTTTTAAAACACTGTGAGATGGTAACTCTTGGCAAGCGTCTCTAGGGCAAATCGGAGTTGTGGGAGAACCTGCCGCTCCGCAGAAAGTGTTGCACCTGCCTTATCACCGGCTCCGCACCCATCATAAATGTGTGCGTGTAGGGCATTTCAATAAAATCTGTCATCCCCTCGACCCGGGTGTTTTCAACACTCACCTTGCCATCATCGGGATTGGGCAGACTCTGCGACAAAATGGGATTAATCGAGCGGGTTCCGGCAATAATCCCGAGGGGAAAATCCACCGGCCCCAGTGCTCGCGGCACACTATCCTCGCCGGTCCCCAGCTGTTGCCCCGCGGGGCCATTCAGCCACTCGTAACCCGGCACGTCATGCCACTCATCCACGACCTCGCTTCCCTGGTTCGGAGGTGCCAACATCACCACACGCCCCAGCCTGGCAATGCTGTTATCGGCCAGATAGTAGCGGACCAGAATGCCCCCCAGCGAGTGGGTGACAAAATGTATTGTCTCCACCGGCTGCCGGTCACAACCCTTGATGCCATCCTCCACGGCCATCGCCGCCAGACGATCAATGGTTTCCTGCCGGGATGGATAGCCGATATTCACCACCCGATAACCGCTGGTGGACAGCCCTTCCTCCAGCTCATCCATTGAGTTGGCTGTCCGCGCCAGACCATGCAGCAACACCACACACTCATGATCTGCCTTTGCGACCAGAGGCATAAACAGAAAAACCGACAGAAGAGAGATAAGCATTCTCATGACGTAAGTATACGTGAGACTTGCGTCTGAAATTCATCTCCGGCGGCTTTGTGCCGCAGAGAATCCGAGGGTATTGGCCTTGCATGATTACCAGACAAACACCAAACTGGCGCGAACAACCGCGTAACAAGGAGAGTCTCAAGCCACCTGGAGTTTTGAATTAAAGTCGCCATGAAACCACTCTCACTTGTACAAACACATAAACAAAGATACATACTGGCTCTGGGCTTGGTGCTGCTTCTCGCCCTGATGTGGTGGCTAAACGCCAGCCGGGTAGAGTCGGCAAAACTTCCCAATTTCAGCATCATTAACGATATTCCCGAGCTGAAAACCCGTTTTTTTGGGTTTCTGGAGCCCCTGGCCAAAACTGCTAACCAGGCTGTTCTCGATGATCGCGACTGGCTGCTTGAACTAAAAGCTGAGCTGGATAAGGACAAACAACCCGGCTGGATCAAACAGCGGTCGCTAAACTATATTGCGGATCGATACGGTCTCGATGACAAAGCGTCAGCACCCAGTGAACTCGTCGAACAGTTACTGCTGCGCGCCGATACCATCCCCATTTCCCTGATTCTGGTTCAGGCCGCCGCCGAATCCGGCTGGGGTCGATCCCGTTTCGCCCGGCAGGGCAATAATCTTTTCGGAGAGTGGTGCTATACAAAGGGTTGTGGCCTTGTCCCCAAAAACCGGCCAGAGGGTGCCACACATGAAGTTAAGGCATTTAATCGCCCTTACGACTCGGTGACCAGTTACCTCCATACCCTGAACACCCACCCAGCCTACAAAAGACTGAGACATAAACGTCAGGCTTTGCGCAACGCCGATCGGGCAGTGACCGGTTTTGCTCTGGCAGGCACACTGATTTTTTACTCGGAACGGCGTCAGGCCTATGTCAACGAAATAAAAACCATGCTCCGCCAATACAACCAGCTGATGGACAAATAATGACTCTCAAAAATTGGCCGGTAGTACTCTGCCTGCTCGTCTTTAGCAAACTGGCTCTGGCCGCAGACCATGGCGTGATTTTGCTGTATCACCATGTCGACACCGACACCCCAACAAGCACCAGCATTAGTCCAGCCGACTTCAACGCCCACCTGCAATTGATCGACGAGCGTGGCTATCGGGTCAAACCCCTCAGCCAACTCCTGACAGAACTCGATAGTGGTGGCACGGCAGATAAGGCAGTTGCCATCACTTTTGATGATGCCTATATCTCGGTCTATCAAACGGCCTTCCCCTTGCTAAAAAAACGCGGCTGGCCCTTTACAGTTTTTGTAAATGCCCAGTCCGTAGACGAACAGCAAACCCTGCAAATGAGCTGGGATCAGCTTCGGGAACTCGCTGACTATGGTGCCGAAATCGGCAACCACAGCCTGACCCACGCCCATCTGGTGCGCTATCTCCAGAATGAAACCCATAGTGAATGGCTGGCGCGCATGGACCATGAAGTCATCGAAAATGAGCGGCGCCTGAACCGTGAGATACCCCAGCGCAGTAAGGGCGAAAAGCGTCTCTTCGCTTACCCCTTCGGCGAATACAACCCTGAACTACTGAGCCTACTCAAGCAAAAAGGCTATTACTCCATCGTCCAGCAATCTGGTGCGGTCGCGAGCCCAACCCAGGATGCCATTCCCCGCTTTCCACTGGCGGGCAACTGGGCCAAGCGGGAACGGCTCAACACCGCACTGCAAAGTCGGCCGCTACCCGTTATCCGCGTCGATGCCGGCGCCATGATCGCAACACCGGAGCAAGCAGCTTCCGTACTGACCCTGACTATAGCACCCGACTTTAATCTGGCTAGTATTGGCTGCTACACCGCCAGTGGCACCAAACTGGCGGTGAACATATTGGGGAAAAATCAGATTGAGATCACCCTGCCGCACTGGACACCGGGTCGTCAAAAAGTGAACTGCACGGCGCCGGTTGGCAACGAACCGGGCGCCTATTACTGGTATAGCCAGTTGTGGATCATCGAGGAGAAGAAGCATGTCGCAAACCGCGGCTCCTGAGACGACCTCCTAATATAAGATGCTCTCCATAAAAGCAGTAAAGCCCATTTGAGCATCACCCGTGAACACAAAGCCCGTCGTTAAAAGCCCGTGACACCCCGGACAGAACAGCGGTGAACATCCCGTTCCTGGAGAATCATCTGCGCACGCCACGGTCTAACTTGTACCCTGGCAGTTTTGGCCGGGCATAAGACTCTATAATACCGCCTGATTTCATTATCATGTGACCACAACCAACAAATACCTGGCAGGCTTCATGGCACACCGTTTTCTTCCCCGCTGGTTTATCCATGCCCTACTGCTGCTCACGCTCTTCACGTTTATCGCTGTGAGCTATGGCTACTGGTTCCTGAGCGAAAGCCTGCCGCTGCTCGAGGGCACAGTCACCAGCGAACACTTGCAGCGCTCCGTCACGGTGGAGCGGGACGCTCAGGGTATCCCCACCATTACCGGGGAAAACCGCAACGACACAGCCTTTGCCCTGGGCTTTCTCCACGCCCAGGAGCGTCTCTTCCAGATGGATCTGCTTCGCCGCAACGCTGCCGGCGAACTCTCCGACCTGTTCGGCATTCTCGCGCTCAATCACGACAAAGCCGTGCGCGTTCACCAGTTCCGCAAACGCGCGTTGCGAGCATTCAGGGCACTGGGTCCGGAAGACCGGGCGCTGTTGCAGACCTACACCGAGGGGGTCAACAAGGGACTGAGCGAACTGGGCAAGGCACCCTTTGAATACGCCCTGCTGCGTGTGACCCCGAAACCCTGGCAGGAGGAAGACACCTTTCTGGCCCTGTTCAGCATGTACATCGACCTGCAACCGGAACAGGACGAGTACGAGCGCTCTCTGGCGGTACTGCGGGATACTCTGCCCGCCGACTGGTTCGCCTTCCTGGTTCCCGAGGGCGGCGAATGGGACTCGCCCATACAGGGCGAAGCCTATGCCTTCAACGACTGGCTGCCCAAACAGCCACTGGCGCAGTTGCAATTACCGAACGATATCAGCGCCACCGCCGCCGTCTATCCCGACACTTATCATGATTTCGTCGCAGTGGGTTCCAACAACTGGTCCGTGGGTGGCGCGCTCACCGACTATTCCTCCGGTATGCTGGCCAATGACATGCACCTGGGGTTGAATGTGCCTAACATCTGGTATCGCGCTTCCTGGTATCTGCCCAAAGACAATCGTCGCGTCACCGGCGTCACCCTGCCCGGCGTCCCGGTGATGGTGGTGGGCTCCAACCAGCATATCGCCTGGGGATTTACCAACTCCTACGGCGACTACCAGGACAGCATCGTGCTGAAGGTGAATGACGCCGGGGACGCCTATCTGACACCCGACGGCTGGCGGCCCTTCACCACCGAAACCGAAAACCTCAAGGTAAAAGGCGAACCCGACCAGACCCTGAAAATCAGACACACCATCTGGGGTCCGGTGATCGGCGATGATCACAAACACCGCCTGTTGGCCCTGCGCTGGGTCGCCCACGACCCGGAGGGCGCCAACCTCAATCTGCATCGCCTTGAAATCGCCGACACCGTCAGTGAGGCCCTGACCATTGCCGCCAGCGCGGGCATTCCGGGACAAAACATCAATATAGTGGACAGCGCCGGCAATCAGGGCTGGAGCATTGCCGGGCGACTGCCCAAGCGGGTGGGATTCAGCGGTGAAGGGCAGTCATCGAAATACCCCCAGGACTGGTCCACCGGAGAGTACCGCTGGGATGGCTACCTAAGTGCTGCCGACTACCCTCGGGTAATCAACCCGGCGGACAGCCGTATCTGGACTGCCAACGCCCGGGTGGTCTCCGGCGCCATGCTCGACAAGATCGGCCACGGCAGTTATGCCCTGGGGGCCCGCCAGCAACAGATTGCCAAAAATCTGCACGACAGCGACCACTTCAGCGAACAGGATATGTTGGCCATCGCCCTGGATGATCGCGCCCTGTTCCTCAGCCGCTGGCAGCAATTGCTGTTGAATCTCGCCCGGGAACACAGCGACAGCGACGCAACCATCAACAACGCCGACACCCTGATTGACCTGCTGGAAAACTGGCAGGGCCGGGCCTCGAAAAGCTCCACCGGCTACCTGATCGTCAAACGCTTCCGGGAAAACGTCATCGGTGCCAGTACCGGACGCGTAATACAGAAACTGGATAAAGAGATCGACTTCTTTGATCCCGTGCGTGTCAGTATCTACCTCGAATACCCCACCTGGATGCTGATTAACAAACAGCCTGCCGAACACACCCCCGCAGGCTACCGCAACTGGCAGGAATTTCTGGTGGCACAGGCCAACCAAACCATTCGCGACCTCACCAAAAACGGTCAACCCTTGCGCGAACAGACCTGGGGTGAGACCAACACCCTCGACATCCGCCACCCATTGAGCGGCTCTATTCCCCTGCTGGGTGGCCTGCTCAACACGCCCAGTGAAAGCATGGCTGGCGACACCTATATGCCACGGGTGCAAAAACCCAACATGGGAGCATCGCAACGCATGGTTGTGGCACCGGGCCACGAGGAGAAAGGGGTTTTCCATATGGCCGTCGGCCAGAGCGGCCACCCGTTATCCAGCTATTACACACTGGGCCACCGGGATTGGGTAGAAGGTAATGCCAGCCCGTTTTTGCCCGGACAGGGAAAATGGCATTTGACACTAACGCCTGAGTAGAAAATTGGACTGACTTATGAAAAGAATAGGTTCTGACGATCAAACCACTGAGAGATTTTTATACTTCTTCCGCTTATTCATTTACTGACATTAGGTTTATCTAACCAAAAAAATGCTGTCAAACCGAACAGTGACATACCTCCCAACAAAGCAGCAATAACCTGATTTGACGAGGACAGATTGAAAGACCCACCAATTGTTCCCGCAAGCATTAACAGCACAAACGCGAGCACTGAAAGAACGCCTACTACCTTACATAAATTTGTAACTAAAATTGTGAGTGGTATATAGAAAATTGAGAGCACTATCAGCATGGCTAACACCAGAAGAAATAGATGCCCGACAGAAAATCCAAAAACCGAGCCACTATAAAAAAACATGCCGATGCTTGTTGTTGCTAAAAACAATTTAAGTATGTTCGTTATCACAACAATATTCTCCTATTACATATAACGTCCAGGTTAAGGGCGCGATGTATTTTCCACGTCCTGCTTAAGCCTATTGTCAGAAAGCATGTGATTGGAAATATCCCATATCATCAGCAGCAATATTAAACAGAAGGGAGCTATCATAAACCATGCATAATAATTACCGGGACTATTTAAGTTTGCATAGTAGTTATATGCGTCCAATGACACACCGCCCAAGCTCAGGATACAACAAGCAATAATTATTTTTGATCGTAGCAATGTTTTGCGTGCAAACTTGCCGCCCAAAAATCCGCCAACCATGCCAAACACTCCCGCAAGGGTTGCACCCCATGCAAAATTATTAAAAAAAATCTGGCCAAAAATAAATCCGGATGCTGCTACAAATATTAAATATATACGTAAAATTATAAGTAAATTATTCATTTTTTATTTTTCCTTCTCACGGCGCTGAAAACGGTTAAAAAATAATCGGCCCCCTTTAATTCTTTAATTTGAATTTGCATGGGCGGTTACGCTTGGCTTTATTAAGCTTTCCACAGGTCATGTGAGATTGAGACCACCATCCGAAAGTATTATTTCACCCGTCAAATAACTTCTTGCAACGACCATTGAAGCCGTATGTGCGATCTCGCTTGGTTTGGCACCGCGCTTCATTGGTGACTTTTCTCTCCATAGTTTGTGTGCCTCAGTCCAGCTTTCAGTCATGGGTGTATCTACAAGGCCGGGAGCTATTGCATTAACTCGTATCTCAGGAGATAGAGTTAGCGCTAAAAGCTGAGTCATATGATTTAGTGCGGATTTGCTCGCTGCATAAGGAATTGAAGCCCCCTTTGGGCGAACACCTGCGTGTGAGCTGATATTAACAATGCTACTTGGGCATTCTGGAGTTGATGACTGCCGGAGTGATTGCTCTGCCTCAGAAATTAAAGTCCAGGGGGCAATAACATTTACTTCGTAGAGGTTTCGCCAAATTTCCGGGGATGCATCTTTTAGTGAGCCATGGGGTATCATGGCATTGATCCCTGCATTATTAACAAGCACATCTAGCCGACCATACCGAGACAAAACTTCTGCTATCAAGTGTTTTGCCTGAGCTTGATCAGATAGATCGGCCTGGATATATCCTCCCCCTGGAAAACTTCCCGCCAACTTTTCGCCTTTTGTAACAGAAGACCTTGAATGAAACACAACAGTAAATCCGTCATCAGCTAGCTGTTGCGATAGCTTTACCAATACCTGATGTCGAGCCTGTAATAAGGGCAACTCTTCCTCTATTACTTTCTTGATAAGATCTCATTATTCTTCCGTTTGGGTAGCGACTTGGTCTCTTGCACTGCCTATATGGTGCTTATTGGATGGTAAAATAGATTCGTCTGCCATTTTTTATTCTATCAGTTTGACTCGCTCATCAATTCACGCCGAATTCTGCCAACTGCTTCCTCAACAGGTTTTATACATGCCAGTCAGTTCTTGCCATTAATATTTATGCCATCTGAGCCGCAAACACCCTCTCGGCATGAGCGTCAATACGCAAGCGTTGGATCTCTTTCTCGAAGGTATTCTAAAGCGTCCAGAACCATTCGATGCCGTCATCCTGCGCGTGCCCGACTCAAATACCCCTTGATATCAAAAGGATACCAGGCTCCTAGGTCATAGTACCTATGTCCAATACCCCCAGTTGTCGCCCTTTCTGCCTCTCTAGGTCATTTGCACAATGGCTCCCCGATGGCCATCCGCCTATTCTCCAGGCATCACTTTCGATCAATCCGGCACTGTTGACCGGTACCTTTATGATAGGAGCCAACTATGAAAGCTAAACGTGTTTATGATCTGCCCACCCGGGTGTTTCACTGGCTTTTTGCCACGCTCTTTGTGGTGGCCTTTACCATTAGTAATACCGTCGACGACGAGTCCCTCGTGTTTTCCTACCACATGATCGCGGGGCTGACCCTGTGCTTCCTGGTTGCCTGGCGACTGGTGTGGGGCATCATCGGCACCACCCACGCCCGCTTCTCGGACTTTCCCCTGCACCCCCGGAAACTCGCCGGTTACTTCAAAGGCCTGCTATCCAGAGATCACAAGCTCTGGAGTGGCCACAACCCCGCCTCCAGCTGGGCCGCCGTCGCCATGATGGCCTGCACCGTAGGTCTCGGCATCACCGGCTACCTGATGGCGTCCGGGCTGGCGGGAGAAGACCTGGAAGAAGTTCACGAACTGCTCGCCAACGGCTTTCTCGTGATTGTTCTGCTTCACCTGGCCGGAATAGTCCTCCATACTTCAAAACACCGTGACCCCATCTGGAAAAGCATGGTGAACGGCGAAAAACAGCATGTGCCAGACGACAGCGTGCCGGTTCAGGCCCGCCGCATCAGTGGGGTATTTTTTCTGGTCCTGACCATCGCATTTGCCAGTTACCTGCTACAGAATTTCAACAGTGATACCCGGGAGCTGAACCTGCTCGGTTCGTCACTGCACTTGGGGGAGGCGGAAGATGAAGACGAGCATGAATCCGACGATGATCATGACCATGACGACGACTAGAAAAGCATCATGACCTCCCGGGACCGCGCCATACTGCTTATCACCCTGCTGCTGATCACGGCCATCATCGCCTTTGATCTGGTCACAGACTCCGGCGAGGGGGTCGCGCTCTGGCACCTCCTCGCGGAGGGCGCGGCAGGACTGCTGGGCCTGGGCGGTGTCTTTTACGTGCTGCAGGATATGTTCCGGCTGAAAAAGCACCTTCACCACGAGCGAGAAATTTCCGCCGGCCTGAAACAGGAATCGGAAGAATGGCGCAATCGCTCGAAAACCTATCTGGACGGACTCTCGGAGGCCATCGACCAGCAACTGACCGCCTGGCACCTCACACCGGCGGAAAGGGAGGTGGCATTTCTGCTGCTCAAGGGCATGAGCCTCAAGGAAATCGCAGAAATACGGGATACCGCGGAAAAGACCGCGCGGGTACAGTCCATGTCGATTTACGCCAAAGCCGGTCTGTCGGGTCGCTCGGAACTGGCGGCATTCTTTCTCGAAGACCTGCTGCCGGCCACGGGCATGAGCGGCAATAAAGACGCAGAGCAATCACCGTCTGCCTGAATGCCGAGCATTCGACGAAAACCGTAAAGGTCTAAAGAGGTCCAAACAGGCCGGATTGACGGCCTTGTTAGCCCATGATCTCTCACAGTACCCCCAACGCTGCAAGGCTCGCCTTGCCGATCTCAATGCGTTTGCCCGCGTCAGTTGCCTTCTGAATATCGATATTCAAAGCGAAGGCATACACATGATCATCCTTTTTAACCCAGCCGACCCACCAGCCGATGCCTGAATCCGGCGCATTCTCCCAACCTGTTTTCCCATACAATCGCCAATTGTCTCCTTGCTCCAGAAGGACGATCTCTCGAACACTCGTCTGAACATCTCGGGGTAGTGGTAGCTGTCCCTGAGCCAGCCTTGCCAGAAATCGGGCCTGCTCGATTGCACTAATCTTGAGCGGTCCTTCAAGCCAGAACGTATCGACGGTTGCGCCTATACGTCCATTTCCATAGCCAAGCTTTAAGACGTTCTCGCGCATTCGCTCCAAGCCAATGCGACGGGCAAGCTCCTGATAGATCGGAACATTGGAGAGCGTGATAGCCTCACGTAGCCCCATGTCTTTTTCCCAGACGGCAAATGACTGAGGCTTACCACCGTAAGGCAGGATCTCATCAACACCCTCTACCGCTTCGACGGCAAGACCAATCAAACTGTTAGGAATTTTGAAGGTGGAAGCGGGAATGAAACGCACCTTGGAGCGAGCTTGGTTGTGCCCTACAAATCGCCCCGCATCGACATCATAGAGTACGAAGGTTCCCGTCACGCCTGCACGCTTGAATAGCGCCCCAACTTCCGGAATCTCCTTCCACTCTGATGAGCATCCTTGCAGGGAAAAAAGTGTAAGTAATGCGGTGAGTAGTGCTTTCATAGCTGTTCTTTCTGTACCTACATTAAGCCGCGTTGCCTTTGTGTACTTGATAGCGCAACTCCGCCATACCAGCGCCCATCTGACGAACAGATATCAGGTAAAGACCTGGACTTAACACCCTTCGGGAAAGCAGTGGCCTACCCTTAACTAGGGTGGCGGAGCCAATCTGGATGATGACCAAAGGGGTCGGGGTGAATAAATTTTGATCGACCTAGTGGCGGAAGTGGTTAAAAAATATTCGTTACGACACCTTTATTTACCTTTGTTTAAAAGTCTTATCTGACCCCACTTATTCTTATTTCAAATATTTTCACGTTGGCAGACCCTCGAACTTCGGTACCTCCGCCAACCGCTCATCCCAAACGGCTTTGCTGGATGAGAATATATGCGCCGTTGGCAACATCGTTAATTGAGAATCCAAACATCCTGCGGGAACAACGACTAAACCCGCGACTGGCGAATTCGGCAATGCTGAACCACACAACTTACAAAAGCTCCGGCTATGACGAGTACCTGGAAGCGTGAAGGAAGCCACGGCATCTGCACCCGATTGCCAGACCAATTTAGCAGAATGCGAGAATAAATTTGCCGCATGGGCCGAACCCGTATCTTTTTGGCAATGCCGACAATGGCACAGGTAGAAGCTATCGAATTCACCTTTGACCTGAAAGCTCACCGTGCCGCACAGACAAGAACCGAAATGATCAGTCATCAGAACCTCTTCCGTGGCCTAGAGGTGAAATGCACATAACGCCCCTAAGAAGAGGCGCGCTCATGCGCGTCCTTCTTGCTTGCCTTGTTAGGTGAAAATATTCTTTGGAACCAACTTCTCTCTTCATCATGTGGCTGAAACATAGTCAACCAGTCACTGTAGTTATCATGACTTGGCATTAACCCTTGAGCTTTCTCCGTATTGAAATCTGGTCTTGTAATTTTCCTGATTTTTCTTCTGTACTTTTTAACGTAAAAGTTTCTCAACTCTTCGCCATATTTATTTAAATCTGAACAAAGCAGCGAGCTAAAATATATTACATCGTCTGTATATTGATAAATTCCTACAAGAGTATCTGAATATTCATGATTCACACTTCCATTAGCCAAAGGCATACCAAAATAATAATTTAAGGTTTCTTGTCCACGTATATTTGGAAATAGAGTTTTGAACTCCTCAATTAATTTATTCCTATACTCAAGACTGCTTCGTAATGTATTTAATGAGTTTGCAATTGCCGAAAGTAATGCCAATGGCCTGCCATTAATTGATATCCTATCTTGTATATTTTGTATTGCATCATCAAATGGAACAAATGGCATGTGAAGAGTTTTCAAGTCAGTATCGAATTGAATAGGCTGGCCGCCCTGCGGTGGGTTTTGCATGGTTTGTACGTAACGCTCTTTCTCAGATGCAAAATTTTCATACATTTCACGAATATGCTGGTTCTTCATTCCTAGCATTGAGTTGCACGTAAGGAAAGCAGCGCTTATAGCGAGATTCACAGATCTAAGCTCTAATTCAATATCTTCTCTCTTCCTAGCATTTGACCCGATCCTATGCGCAGCAATTGCGCCAGCAAAAGCTCCAGCTAAAGCCCCTACAATAGATGAGAAGAACTGTGAATTTGCAAATGCATATAGTTCTTCTTTGGGCAATTCATATATAAACTGAAACAATATATCCATATGGTCCGATTACACTAATGCCCCTAACATTCTGTTAATGAGGCCTTCGGCCTCATAATAATAATTATTAAAAGGCGGCCACTGTAATATATTACAGTGGCACCCGTAGTCTTCAGTAACACGTTGACCTTCATAACAACCTATACACCATCAGATATCCAAAACCTGTTATCAGGGCCGCATTTGGTTTGCTGTACAAAAAATCTGGCAAGCTGAATACGCTGTCGACTCGAAAGGATATTTTTGCAATATCGCCATCACCCTTCCTGTGGTTTTGGTTGTTTCCCGCAGAAGCAATTTGGCCGACTGGCCTTCACTAGTGCCACAAGTATTTCACTGCGGTCCTGTAGTCGCAACCGCTGTTAGTGGCCCCATCCACCAACAAATTGATTAACCGCCCCATCCCACCTATCATCTTCACGCTTATCTGAATCCGGAGCCTCCATGAGTTTCAGCCATAATCGCGGCCCTTTTCCCGCCACCCGCCTGCGTCGCAACCGCGCCGACGATTTCTCCCGCCGTCTGGTCCGGGAGTCGCTGCTGACTCCCAATGATCTGATTTACCCGGTGTTTGTGCTGGAGGGTGTCGGCCAGCGCGAGGCGGTGGGCTCGATGCCCGGTATCGAGCGGCTGTCTATTGATCTGCTGGTGAAACAGGCGCGGGAAATTGCCAGCCTCGGCATTCCCGCCATTGCGCTGTTCCCGGTAACGCCGCAGTCCGCCAAAAGCCTGCTGGCGGAAGAAGCCTACAATCCGGACGGTCTGGCCCAGCGGGCGGTAAAAGCCATCAAGGATGCGGTGCCGGAACTGGGGGTGATGACCGATGTGGCGCTGGACCCGTTCACGGTGCACGGCCAGGACGGCATTATCGATGACCAGAGCGGCTATGTGTTGAACGACATCACCGTTGAAACACTGGTGAAACAGGCCCTGTCCCACGCTGCCGCCGGTGCCGATGTGGTGGCACCCTCGGACATGATGGATGGTCGCATTGGTTCGGTGCGGGCAGCGCTGGAACAGGCCGGGCATGTGAATACCCGTATCATGGCTTACTCGGCCAAATATGCGTCCAGTTACTACGGCCCGTTTAGGGACGCGGTGGGTTCAGCGGGCAATATCAAGGGTGGCGACAAGAAAACCTATCAGATGGACCCGGCCAATAGCGACGAGGCGCTGCACGAGTGCGCCCTCGATTTGCAGGAGGGCGCGGACATGATCATGGTGAAACCGGGCATGCCCTATCTGGACGTGGTGCGCCGGGTGAAGGAAGAATTGAAAGCCCCCACCTTTGTGTATCAGGTGAGTGGCGAATACGCCATGCATGTGGCGGCGTTCCAGAACGGCTGGCTGAATCGCGAGCAGATCATTCTCGAATCACTGTTGTGCTTCAAGCGCGCCGGTGCCGATGGGGTACTGAGCTATTTTGCGATGGAAGCCGCCCGCCTGCTGAACGACTAGCCAGCGTACCTCTCAACCGGCAATATCCCGGGCAAAAATTGCTTTCAGATAGCTGGTTTCCGCAATGGCCGGATGCACCGGATGATCGGGGCCCTGCCCGCCCTGTGCGAAAACCTGCAGCTGGCGATGCCGGTGAGCCGCCGCTGTTTTCACGACATCCATCAGCGCTTCCCGCGACAAATGCATGGAACAGGAGGCGGAAACCAGTGTGCCGCCCGGGGCCAATAGTCTGAGCGCCAACTGGTTGATCTGATGATAGGCCTTTTCACCCTGACGCTGATCCTTGCGCCGCTTGATAAAAGCCGGCGGGTCCAGCACCACCAGGTCGTAGGTACGACCCTGGTCCAGCACAGATTTCATCAGGTCATTGGCCTTGCCCTGCAGGGTGGAAAACTCGCCCCGGTAATCATTCAGAACGGCGTTTTCCTGCGCCAGAGCCAGGGCATCGCCCGACACGTCGATACAGGTAACCGAGCTGGCACCGGCGACGGCTGCCTGCACGCCCCAACCACCCACGTAACTGTAGACATCCAGCACTGACTTGTCTTTTGCCAGATGTTGCAGGCGCTGGCGGTTTTCCCGATGATCGTAAAACCAGCCGGTTTTTTGACCGGTGAGCAGCGGCGCCATAAAGCGAACACCGTTTTCCTCCAACTCCACCCGTTCAGGGATGTCTCCGGCCACGACCTCCACGTACTCCGGCAAACCTTCCATGGTGCGAAAAGAGCCCTGGTTGCGCAGCAGGATACCCGCCGGAGAAAACACTTCATCCAGCGCCTCAATCACCTCATTCCGCCGGCTGTCCATCGCCGCCGTGGTCAGCTGTACCGACAGATAATCGCCAAACCGATCGACAACCAGACCGGGCAGAAGGTCGGAATCACCAAAGATCGCCCGATAAAAGGGCTTATCGAAACACTGTTCACGCAGCTTCATGGCCTGCCTTAGGCGCAGCACAATCAGGTTGCGGTCGAGCTGGCAGCCCTGCTCCAGAGAATACAGCCGGGCGCAGATCAGGGTAGACGGATTCACCGAGGCCATGCCAACAAAATGCCCCCTGGCATCTTCGACAACGACAACCGCACCAGCCGAAAGGCCTTTCAGCGGTGTCATATCAGTGTTCACCTCATTGCTATATATCCACAGGTGGCCCGCGCGCAACCGACGGTCTGCACCGGTCTTGAGGCGCAAACTGGCTACCGGGGTTTGCTCGACGGGCGATTCAACTGACATGGCTAACTCCAAAAAAAAGGTAAAGCTACAAACAAAAAGAGCTGCCACCTGGCAGCTCTGCGTGGCGGAAACTGAACCGCCTTGATCCTGCTAATCGACTTTACTAATCGCTGGCCAGATCCTGATAACTGTCGGCGTCGAGCAGATCTTCCAGCTCATCGGGGTCAGACATTTTGAGCTTGAAGAACCAGCCGTCGTCATAGGGCGAATCGTTGATCGTTTCGGGGGCATTCTCGAGAAGCTCATTAATGGCAATCACCTCACCGGAAACCGGGGCATAAATATCCGAGGCCGCTTTTACTGACTCGACAACCCCAGCGTCATCACCCGCCACCAGCACAGCACCAATCTCGGGCAGTTCCACATAAACCACGTCACCCAGGCTGTCCTGTGCATGTTGGGTAATCCCAACGGTTACAGTGCCATCGCCCTCATCACGTGCCCATTCATGGGTAGGAGCATATTTCAGGTCCCCGGGTGTCTCGCTCATGGTGATCTCCTCGATATTGACGATCTAAAACTGTCGGCGATTCTAAACCCGATCGGGCGCAAACAGAAGTACCGAATCAGCCGAACTCACTATGTCAGGCCCATAGCCTGCCGGATCAACTGCTTTTTCAATGGTCCCGCTCCGTTAAACAGGGCCATGCCGTCATTGCGCAGCAGTCGCAACGGCAGCTTGTCAGATTCAAACAGACGTTTGAAACCTTCCATCGCGGCCATCATCGCCAGATTCTGTGGCTTGCGGCGGCGCTGGTAGCGCGCCAGTGCCAATCGGTCGCCGGGGGGCAGCCCTCGCTGCAATGCCCGCTGCACTTCCTCTGCCAGCACAGCCGCATCCTGTAGACCCAGATTGACGCCCTGCCCCGCCAGGGGATGAATACTGTGGGCCGCGTCTCCCAGCAGGGCGACACCGGGAACCGTGTAATCGACCGCATGGCGCTGCCAAAGCGGGATGCAGTAACGGCGATCGGCAGCAACCACTTCTCCCAGGCAATGGTCTGCCGCCTGACCGAGAGCCTGACAAAACCCCGTGTCATCGAGCGCCATCAGCGACTCCGCCACCGGGGTTTGTTGAGACCAGACAATGGAGCAATGTCGAGTGTCACCCCCGTCGCCCAACAGTGGCAGAAACGCCAGTGGCCCGGCTGGCAGAAAACGCTGCCTCGCCGTATAGCCATGGCTCTTTTCTGTGGTTACCGTTGTCACAATCGCATGATGGCCATAATCCCATTGCCTGAGCTTCAGACCACACAACCTGCGAATACCGGAATTCGCACCATCGGCTGCAGCCACCAACCCGGCACTGACGGACCGGCCGTCCGTCAGGGTCAGAACGGCCATGTCAGAATCACTGCCGGCAATGGTCAGGTCCTCGACCACCGCAGGGCACAACAGCTCCACATTGGGCATGTCCTCCAATCGTTGCAGCAGCGCCCCGACGATCAGTGCATTCTCCACAATATGGCCCAGGTTGGGCTGACGCACATCGGCGCAGTCAAACTCGATATGACCGGTGCCATCGGCTTCCCAGATTTCCATACGATGGTAGGCGCAGACACGCTGCGCCGCGATCAACGACCAAACGCCCATTTGATCGAACAATTGTCGGGAGGATTCCGTCAGCGCCACGACCCGGGGATCAAAGCTGCTCGACAGGTCGGGCATCGTAAAGGGACGGGCTTCCAGAACCCCGATGCGCAGTGACTGTCCCCAACTGGACCCGGCGATCAGCACGGCCAGACTGGCACCGACCATACCGGCACCCACGACGACAATATCAAACGACTTTTCGGTCACCCGCTCTTTTTCAGCCACCGGTGGTATTTCCCAACGTATTGCCTAACATGGCCCCCAACATGGGCGTTCCCCGGGTCTCCAGCCCCATACCGAGCCGGGTAAATTGATGGCGCAGCAGCGGCACCGTATCCAGTGCCAGCAAACCGGTGTTGCGCAACAACGCCATCGGGATGGAATGCATGCCGAATACCCGGGGGAGCAAATCGCTCAGTAAAATGGTCTGCTGCTGGTCCAGTTGCTGTCGCTGAAGGTACTGTTGCAGCACGCTTAACTCCCCCGGGGTCTGGTGGTTTTCCGCTGCCTCACCCAGTGTCTCCGCCAGCACAGCCACATCGCGCAGGGCGAGATTGAATCCCTGCCCCGCCACCGGGTGCAACGAATGCGCAGCATTGCCGACCACAACCAGGTGCCTGCGCACCTGTTCTTCACTGGTGATCAGACTCAGGGGATACACCTGCCGACTCCCCACCCGGACAAAGGGTCCCAACCGATAGCCAAACCGCTGCTGTAACCGGGCGAGAAATTCCGCCTCATCGGCTGCCAGCAATTCAGCCGCCTGCTCTGGCGGCATGGTCCAGACCATTGCACAGCGGTGCTCTCCGGCCATTGGCTGCAGTGGCAACATGGCCATTGGGCCAAGATCGGTAAAGCGCTCATAGGCGATGCCGCCATGATCCAGCTGCAACCCGATATTGGCGACCACAGCAGCCTGCCCATAATCCTTGCACCGTGAATCAATCGCCAGCTGTTGACGGGTTTGGGAATGTGCACCATCGGCCACCACCAGCAGATCGGCACTGATCATCTCTACGGCATCCGTGTCATCGGAAGAAACCTGCAACTGCATACCGCGACTCGACGGGCTGACGGCCGCGACCTGAGCCGGTGCTGTCAACTCGACATCCGGCGCCCGCTGCAGCGCAGCCATCAATACGTCGCCCAGCTGGCGGTTCTCGACCACATAACCCAGCGCGGGCAGGTTCTGTTCGGCAGCCGTGAGCCGCGTCCTGCCAAAATGGCCCCGATCTGAAACGTGTACTTGACGGATCTCGGTGAGACCTTCATCCAGTGATTGCCAGAGCCCCAGCAACTCAAAAATTTCCCGGCTGCTGTGAGAAAGCGCTGTAGAGCGCCCGTCGAAACTCGGCGGCAGGGTTGCATTGCTATGCAGGGGAAAGGATTCAATGACCCGGATGCGCCAGCCTGCCTTCAGGTGGGACAGCAGCAAGGCCAGACTGACCCCCACCATGCCACCGCCGACAATAGCGATATCCACCGCAGATTCGGAGGCAGCGCGGCCCGTCATTTGCCGGCCATCAGGGTTTCAATATCACTGGTTGTCTTGGGCGCATCGGCGCTCAGCACTACCGCGCCCGCACCACTCAACAGGATGTCATCTTCAATACGTATGCCAATGCCCCGCCAGCGTTCATCGACCCGGGTATTATCCCTGGCAATATAAATCCCGGGTTCGACGGTCAGAACCATCCCGGACTCCAGCAATCGCCACTCATCGTGCACCTTGTAATCGCCCACATCGTGGACATCCATACCCAGCCAATGGCCGGCGCGGTGCATATAGAAGTCGCGATAGGCGCCGGTTTCAACCAGCTCATTCCGCTCACCATCGAGAATACCCAGTTCAACCAGACCGTCAGTGATGACTCTCACCGTGGTCTGGTGAGGTTCATTCCAGTGATTGCCCGGTTTACAGGCTTCGATGGCTTCAAGCTGGGCCTGCAATACCACGTCATAAATCGCTTTCTGTTCAGCCGAGAAACGGCCGTTCACCGGGAATGTGCGGGTAATGTCAGAGGCATAGTGCTCCAGCTCACATCCTGCATCGATCAATACGAGGTCACCACTGGTCAGCTTGGCACTGTTTTCCACGTAGTGAAGAATACAGCCGTTGGCACCCCCACCGACGATAGAGTTGTAGGCCGGGAAACGTGCACCGGCCATGGCGAATTCGTGTTCGATCTCGGCCTGCAACTGATACTCGTACATGCCCGGACGACAGACCTGCATGGCGCGGCAATGGGCTCTGGCAGAAATACTCGCCGCCGCCCGCATGATCTTCTGCTCACCGGCACTCTTGAATAACCGCAACTCATGTAAAAAATGATCGAGATCGACAAGCTCCCCCGGCGGACTGGCCCCGGCCCTCGAGCGGGAACGGATACTGTTGATCCACTCCATAAGGTGGCGATCGAAAGAGGGATCCCGACCCATTGCGTAATAGACCTTTTCTCGGCCCTCGAGCAGACCCGGCAGAATGTCGTCAATATCGTCGATGGGGAACGCGTCGTCTGCACCGTATTCGCTGCATGCTCCCTCCGGACCAGCCCGGTAGCCATCCCATATTTCGCGCTCGGGATTGCGCTCCCGGCAAAACAGGAGGAACTGGCCCTGTTCGCGACCGGGGATGAGTACCAGCACGGCCTCGGGCTCCGAAAAACCGGTCAGATAATAAAAATCACTATCCTGCCGATAGGGGTAATGCGTATCCCGATTACGAATGCGCTCGGCAGCGCCGGTGATGACGGCAATGCTGTTATCTGTCATCAGCTCCATAAGCGTCCGGCGGCGGCGGGCAAATTCCTGCTTGCTGATCATATGATTACGGTGTCTCCGGACAAGATCCTGGCGGTAAAAATCTAGTGAAGTGTTGGGGATAGGGGGTCATCGACTTTCTTGTTCAACTCCGCATAGACCAATAGTACGGCCACCCTGACGTATTCGACCAGTTCAGTATAACTGACCTCGTCTTCTTCACTTTCTTCATCCAGGGTTCCGATCTGGGAAATGGCGGCCAGATCACCCAGCGCATCGGCGATATCCCCGGTCAACGTCGCGTCTTCGGAAAGTCCGGCGCTGCCGAGACCGAACAGGAAGCCCTGACACCATTCTCCCAATGACAGCAGGCGCTGATTCAGCTCCACTTCGTCACCTGGCAGCAAGGGTTGAAACTCATAGGTGCCACTGCTGATCGATTCAAGTGACAAAAGGTGCAGATCCGGCAATACGTCGCCGAGATCCTCCACCCGCTCCCTGACCACATCAAGCAACTGGCAGGCCATGGTGATTAATTCTTCTCCCCCGGCATGCTGGCCGCCACTGATACGACCACACAACAAGCCATGCAACTCTGCAGGGCTACCCGGCAAATTCGCGCGTAAAAACGCATCGGCAATGTCATTAAAGTCCATATCCACCTGTATTTCCGGCAAGCAAATGAAGGGGGAATCCTACCACCCTTCCAAAGGCCAAGCATCCCGCCGTATGACAGAAATAAAAACCCCAGCCTCCATAACAGACTAGACAATATTTCTCGAAGCACTGTAAGGATTATTGACCGGCGTGTTAGGGCACAATATAGTGGTCTGCAATTATATTCACGGTTGGGTCCATGTCAGAAGATTTACAAACCCTTGAACAGAAAATTGATCGACTGATCAATATCTGTGCGCGCCTGCAGAAAGAAAACCTCTCCCTGCGCGAGCGTGAATCAACCCTTTTAAAGGAACGCAGCAAGCTCCTGGAAAAAAATGAACTGGCTCGCAACCGGGTTGAGCACATGATTGTCAGACTCAAAAACCTCAATAACGAAGGCTGAACCGGATGAACCCGCAGACTGTCAACATCCGCATTCTCGACAAGGAATATCAGGTCAGTTGTCCACCAGAAGAGCGCGATGCCCTGCTGCTCTCTGCCCGAGCACTGGATGAGCGCATGCGTTCAATCCGCAACAGTGGTGGCGTTATCGGACTGGAGCGTATTGCCGTGATGGCGGCATTGAACCTCACCTATGACCTGTCCAAGTTGGAAGCACAAACCGCCAGCCATAGCCTTTCCGCTGAGGCTTTTCAGCGTCTGGACCGTAAACTTTCCTCCGCCCTGGAAAGTTTTGAGCCTTCCACCTCCTCCTTTTAACGACTCTCTGAGCTATACTGTGAGGACGCCCTGGAGTGTTTGCCAGTCGACAAGTCCTTGAGCCGATAATCTGTAACCTGGAGGGTAACAGTCTGTACGGTGTGCAAGTCCGCGTGACGGAAAGCCTAAAGTATTGCGTTACCCACCACCTTGAACTTTACGGTTCAAGGCCACATTGACAGCGGCACTTCCGGGGATCCTACAATCAACACCCAATAAGACCGAGCAGCGATGGACAACAAAGCCATTCGTAAAGAGATGCGCCAAAAACGCCAGTCGCTGTCCGCACCACAGCAAGCCGATGCCAGTCACGGACTTGCCCGGCAATTATGTCGGCTACCGGTCTTTCTTTTTGGCAAGAACATCGCTTTCTATCTGGCCAATGACGGCGAAATAGACCCGTGTATAGCGATGGGAATCGCCGAAGCGGCCGGCAAAGCCTGCCACTTACCCGTCTTGCACCCACTGAAACAGAATCGTTTGCACTTTGTCCGCTACCGAACAGGACAACCGCTGACAGGCAACCGCTTCGGTATAGCCGAGCCCCCCCTGCGCCGCAACCGGATCGTTCCGCTACTTGCCATAGACGTGGTTCTTTTACCTATGGTCGCCTTTGACAGACAGGGCAACCGGCTGGGCATGGGCGGCGGCTTTTACGACCGCACGCTGAGTCAGAGTTTCAGGCTGACCAAATTCATCGGTTTAGCCCACAGCTGTCAGGAAACTGATAGTATTGCTCCGCAACCCTGGGATATCCCGTTACAAGCCATCGTTACCGAACGGGATATTATTCAGATTCGTTAGTCCAGTCAGGTCAAGAAGCCTTTTCAATATGCGCAAAACCAAAATTATTTGTACCATAGGACCTGTTACCGAGTCCTACGACATGCTGGAACAGCTGGCCGACGCTGGCATGAACGTGGTGCGACTCAATATGTCACACGGCGACCATGAATCCCACGCCAGGGTTATCAAGGCAGTTCGAACCCTCAACAAAAAACGCCACCATCCGATTGCCGTCCTGATAGACACGCAGGGCCCTGAAATTCGCACCGGTGACATCCACAATGAACTCGACCTGAAGCAAGGCGATGAAATCTCGGTGGTTGCTCGGGGCGAGGACGACGTGGAGGCAAGCTCCATTCGGATCAATTATGAAAACCTGATCGACGATGTGGAGATCGGCGATAAAATTACTGTGGATAACGGCCTGATCAATCTCGAGGTTCTCAGCAAGGAAGATCGCGTAATGCGCTGCCGCGTCGTCGATGGTGGCGTACTGAAAAGCAAGCGCCATGTGAATTTACCCGGCATCAGGGTAAACCTTCCGGCCATTACCGAAAAAGACAAGCGCGATATTGAATTCGCCATCGAACAGGAGGTGGACTTTATTGCGCTCTCTTTCGTGCGCGACGCTGAAGATATTCACCAACTCCACCAACTGCTCGGGGATAAAGCCGACAAAATCAAGGTAATCTCCAAGATCGAAGACCAGGAAGGCGTCAAAAACGTCCGGGAAATCATCAAGGTGTCGGACGGTTTGATGGTGGCGCGGGGCGATCTCGGAGTGGAGATCGCTATTGAAAAACTGCCCCGGGTACAACGGCGCATTATTCGTCTCTGCGCCCAGGAGGGTAAACGGGTCATCGTTGCCACCCACATGCTGGAATCCATGATTGAAAACCCCATGCCCACCCGCGCCGAAGTCACGGATGTGGCCAATGCCGTCTATGAAGAAGCCGACGCCATCATGTTGTCCGGCGAAACCACCATCGGCAAATACCCGGTTAAATGTGTGGAGATCCTCGATCGCATCGCCCGTTCCATTGAACTCAGTCGGGGCCTTCGCTTTACCGATAACCTGATTCTCAAAAATGACAAGGAAGAGATTGCCGCCGCCGCCGTGAAGCTGGCTGAATCAATCAAAGCCAAAGCCATTATTGTACCCACCCGCCGGGGACGCATGGCAGGTTATGTCACCAACTGCCACCCCCAGGCACCGATTATCTGCGCCTTTACCAACGACAGTCGCACTCGCCGTCAGCTGGTTCTGAACCGCAACGTCCTGAGTTTTCGCATCAACTTCAGTGAAGACCCGGAAAAAACCCTCGCCACAGCGGCCAACATCCTCATTGAACGGGCCGAGTTTACCCCGGAGGACCGACTGGTGGTTATTTCCGACGCCCTCGCCGGATCCGGCATTGATGCCATACAGATCCGAAAACTGGGGGATCTGTTGAAAGTGCCTATCGAGTAGCACCAGGCAAGACGATGCTTAAGGTCGGCCGAATACTGGCAACGCTTCTCATCAGCGGGCTCCTCGCAACTGATGTCGTATTCGGCGACACCGTCGAACCAGCCAATGTGATTCTTTTTATCGGCGATGGCATGGATGAACACCAAATCACCATGGCACGCAATTACCTACTCGGGCCGGAAGAAGGTCTCCTGGCGATGGAACAATTGCCGGTGCGCAGTTCTGCCCAGGTACAGACCCTGCTGGAAAACCGGCCAGACCGGTTCACTTTTATCGCCGATAGCGCCAACTCCGCATCGACGCTGGCCACCGGCCAACTCACCAGCACCGGGCGCATTGCCACCAGCGCCGGAACAGACTTCGACCAGCCCACTATCCTGCAGGCCGCTCGCGAATCCGGATTTCTCACAGGGCTGGTCACCACCGCCAGTCTGACCGATGCCACCCCCGCCGCTTTTGTTGCCCATACAGCACACCGCAACTGTCAGGGACCAGAGGATATGAATCGCCCCATCAGCTACGCGCCGCCCTCTCAGCAGTGCGCCATCGACTCGAAACAACAGGGCGGTCCCGGCTCCATCGCAGAACAACTCATTGATGCCCGCGTTGATGTCTTACTTGGTGGCGGAAAAAAATACTTTGCCCAGAAAAATCATGTGGGTGCGCAACTGCTGGACCAGGCCAGGTCTCATGGCTATCAACTGATCGACCATATCGGCCAAAGGGATGCATCGGATCAGCCACGACTGCTCGGCCTGTTTTCACCGGGACATCTGCCGGTGGAATGGATCGGCAGCGGCGACCGCAAAGCCGAGGCTGTCGAACTGGCGTCAGGAAAACCCGTGTTCGCCACGCCTTTTGGCTGCCTGAAAAATCCCCGACACAACGGCATACCGACATTGGCCCAAATGACCCGAAAGGCACTTACCCGGTTATCCAGAGACCCTTCGCGAGGGTTTTTTCTGATGGTCGAGGGAGCATCCATCGACAAGCAGGCCCATCGGCGCAACCCCTGTGGTCAGATTGGGGAATTGAGCGCACTGGACAGTGCAGTGGCGGTCGCACGCGAATTTGCCAAACAACATCCCGGCACCCTGATCATCGTCACGGCAGATCATGGTCAGGCCGGCCAGATTTTACCTCTGCCAGACAACTATATGGCCTTGACCGAATCGTTGAAAAGCCCCCAATACCCCCCGGGGCATTACGCCGTACTGAAAACCCGGCACGGTGACCTGATGGCTGTGGGCTATGCCACCAACGCTCCACCCCACGGGGGATGGGAACAGCACACAGGGGTCGATGTTCCCGTGTTTCTGGAGGGAATTGACGGGCAGGAAGTTCCAACGTTGATGAGCCAGCGGGATATTTTCCGGTTAATGCGAGCGCATTTGCAGCTGCCCTGAGTGGCTGCGCCGATAATCCTGCTAACCCAGCAGGATGCCGACACCCAGCAGCACCGGAGTCAACAACACCAACAATACATTCTTGCCCAGGGCGGGCACCATGGCCGGAATATCGCCACCACTACCCAGCAGATCACGAGTAATCAGCAGTCCCTGTGGCAGGGTGGTTAATGCCAGCAATGCCGGCCACGGCAACAGACCAAGCACCACGCCGATCACCACAGAACCGTATGCGCCAAGCAGCAACAACCGGTAAATACGAACACTGGCCACCACCCCCAGCAATACCGGAAAATGACGTCGACCCACCGCCCGATCTGCATCGATATCCGGGAGCTGATTGAGCAATAACAGGGCATTGACCAGAAAGAACACCGCCCAGCCAACGGATTGTCCAGCGGCGAAAAAATCCCCTGTCAAAACATAGACGGTCCCGTTAACCATCAGCAGCCCGAAACCCACACCGGGGGATACCAGGCACGCCATCGGCATTCGGTTTATCAGGCGGGTGTAGGCAACGATAATCAATCCACCCAACAGGCCCAGCGAGAGAATTCCCGGTCCCACCCGCCATGAAAAGTAGACGCCGATCAGCACCATGAGCAGAAAAGCACCGATAAAAAGCCACAGTGCAGTGCCCAGCAGAAAAGGCCGGTCGGGCAGCGTCCCGCTACCACCGCTGAACGGCGTTCGATGGGTGATATTATCGAGGCCGCTTTTAAAGTCCTGGTATTCGTTGAGCGCGTTGACCGCCACATGAGCCGCCAGTGCGCCCACAACAATCAACAACAGCAGATCCAGTGGCAATCTGCCGGTTAGCTGAAAACTGACCGCGGCAGCTGGAAACAGTACCGCCAGCGTCAACAGCAGGAAAGGGCCTCTGGCAATCGCAAATATGGCCTGGAATCGCCGGGCTATCAGCACGAGATGACCTCCCCATTTTCCCCAGACGCTAGCTCAGAAAAAACTGGTAAGCGGGATTTTGGGTCTCTTCCTTCCAGGTGTAACCCAGCTGGTCAAGGAACTGACTCACCAGCTTCTGTTCGCCCAATGGCACCTGCAGGCCCACCAGAACCCGTCCATAGGCAGCGCCGTGGTTGCGATAGTGGAACATGGAAATATTCCACTGCCCACCCAGCTGGTTGAGGAAATTCATCAGTGCTGCAGGCCGCTCGGGAAACTCAAAGCGGTACACCACCTCTTCGGTCGCCTCCGGCGCACGGCCGCCGACCATATGACGAATGTGCAGCTTGGCCATTTCGTTGTCAGTCATATCCACCAGCGGATACCCCTTGTCGGTCAGATCCGCCACCAGTTGCTGACGATCCTCATCACCGGAGACCTGCACACCGACAAAGATATGGGCCTCGGCGGGATCGCCCATGCGGTAGTTGAACTCGGTAATGTTGCGCTTGCTGAGAGAGGTGCAAAAGGCCTTGAAGCTGCCCGGTTGTTCGGGAATCGTCACCGCCAGAATCGCCTCGCGTTTTTCACCGATTTCCGTGCGCTCGGAGATATAGCGAAGCCTGTCAAAATTGATATTGGCGCCACAATCCACCGCCAGTAGCGTCTGCCCTTTTACACCGGTGCGCTCGACATATTTTTTCAGTCCGGCCAGACCCAGTGCCCCGGCGGGCTCACAAATGGATCGGGTATCCTCGAAGGTATCCTTGATCGCCGAACAGATCTCGTCCACCGACACGGTAATCACTTCATCAATGCTATTGCGGAGCACCCGAAAGGGCTCCTTGCCGATCTGGGCCACGGCCGCGCCGTCGGCGAATAGCCCCACATGCTTTAGGCGAACCCGACGACCCGCTTTCATCGCGGCATCAAGACAGGCCGCATCCTCCGGCTCCACGGCGATCACCTTGACTTCAGGTCGCACATACTTAATGTATGCCGCCATCCCCGCCGCCAAACCGCCACCCCCAACCGCAATGAACACCGCATCAAGCGGACCGGATACCTGCCGTAAAATTTCCATCGCAATGGTGCCCTGACCGGCAATCACATCGGGATCATCAAACGGGTGGATATACGTCATGCCCTTTTCCGTCACCAGCTTAAGCGCATAGTCCGAGGCTTCATCATAGGTGTCACCCTGCAGGACGACCTTTGCCCCACGGGCCCGTACCGCATTGACCTTGATCTGTGGTGTGGTGGTCGGCATGACAATGATTGCCTTGACACCCAGTTTTTTGGCGGCCATGGCGAGGCCCTGGGCGTGATTTCCCGCCGATGCAGCGACCACGCCTTTGGCGAGTTGCTCTTCAGTGAGGCAGAGCATCTTGTTGTAAGCCCCGCGCAACTTAAAGGAAAACACCGGTTGCAAATCTTCCCGTTTCAGTAGCACCCGGTTACCGAGACGCTGGGACAATTGTGCGGCCTCATCTACCGGGGTTTCCACCACCAGATCATAGATACGGGCATTTAGGATACGTTTTACGTAGTTTTGTGGCATTTTTCTGGATACTGTCCAATTAGGTTATCAACGGGCAATAGTAAATTTTCCCCTCTGACAACACCAGCGCTGCGGGGGATTATCTGTCTTTTCGTCCGTTGATCCGTATAATCAGCCTCTTCTGAAATCGGGCAAACAGAACCATGAGCGCACCATCGAACAGCCAGGATGCCATGAAACAGGCCGTCGCCGCCGCCGCTGTGGAATTCACTTTGCAACGCATCGACGACAAAAGCACCATTGGCATTGGTACCGGCTCAACGGCCAATGCCTATATCGACTTGCTGGCAGAACACAAAGCCAAAATAACGGGTACGGTTGCCAGCTCCGAGTCCTCAGCCGAGCGGTTGCGGAGCCATGGTATTCCCGTCTACGACCTGAACAGTGTCGATGAGATTACCCTGTATGTGGACGGTGCCGACGAGGTAAACCCCCACCTGGAGCTGATCAAGGGTGGCGGCGGCGCCCTCACCCGCGAAAAAATCGTTGCGGCGGTGGCTCGCGAATTTCTCTGTATTGCCGACCAGTCCAAGTGGGTCGAACATCTGGGCACCTTTCCACTACCGGTGGAAGTGATCCCCATGGCACGCAGTCATGTGGCTCGTGAACTGGTCAAGCTGGGTGGTGATCCGGTCTACCGGCAAGGTGTAGTGACAGATAATGGCAACGTCATTCTCGACGTACACCACCTTTTCCCCATCAGTCCGGTACGCAAACTGGAAGAGCAGATCAACAATATCACCGGGGTGGTCTGCAATGGCCTGTTTGCCCTGCGCCCGGCAGATGCCCTGATGCTCGGCACATCGACCGGCGTCAAGACCATCTACCCGGGCTGACTGCTGTCAGCGGCGCTACATCACCTGTAGGGGCGGTTCTGCCATCGCGGCGAACTGCTCGCGCAATTCAAGAATGTGTTCACTCCAGTAACGCACCGTATTGAACCAGGGAAACCCCATGGGGAAGGCAGGATCGCTCCAGCGACGCGCCAACCAGGCCGCGTGATGAATAATCCGCAGTGAGCGAAAAGCTTCCACCAGCTGCAATTCGCGTGGGTGAAAATCAAAGAACTGATTGTAGCCGTCAATAATTTCCGATAATTGCGCTGTCTGGCGATCCCGGCTCCCGGACAGCAGCATCCAGATATCCTGAATGGCCGGTGCCATTCGCGCATCGTCCAGATCGACAAAATGTGCATTGTCATCACGCCACAGGATATTACCGGCATGGCAATCCCCATGAACCCGGATATAGTCGATGGAACCGGCATTGGCAATCGTTTGATCCACTGCCTGGAGCAGATCCCTCACCAGTGAGTCGTAGGCTTCCTTTAGCTCGGAGGGAATAAACTGTTTGCTGACCAGTGCTGCGGCTTCATGGCCAAAAATCCTGCTGGTCAGGGTTGGCCGGTACACAAAGGGGCGCACGGCCCCCACGGCGTGGATACGTCCCAGCAATTTGCCCAGCAAATAGAGATTATCGAGATTATCCAGCTCTGGACCATACCCCCCTTTCCTCGGGTACAGCGCAAAACGGTAGTCCTTGTATTCGAACAGGCTGCGCCCCCGCTCATCGCGAATGGGGGCCACCACGGGCAACTCATGGGCTTCCAGTTCAAAACAGAACTGGTGCTCTTCGAGGATCTGATCGTCGCTCCAGCGACCGGGGCGATAAAACTTGCCAATTAACGGCTGACGATCCTCTATGCCAATCTGGTAAACCCGATTTTCATAGCTATTGAGGGGGAATTGCCGCCCATCACAGTGATAACCAATGCTCTCCACTGCATCCATGACAATCTCAGGGCCGAGCCGATAAAACGGCTGCTCCTCAGGATTGGCAACATGAGTGACATCCTGCTGGTCATCGCCGTTCATGAAGAGGCAACATTGTGGTCTGTGAGTAGTTGCCTGCTGGTTCGAATAACATTTGCATACAAGAGTAATCCCAGCCCCCAAAGCACCATGCCTGACCACAGCAACCAATGCAGGAACTGCTCACCGACCAGTATCTCTGACACTGTCATCGCGCCCACAATCGCAAGCAAGGGTATAGCCAGAATCAGTGGTGAGAACCGCCCACTGCTGTCCAGTTTTGCCAGTAAACCCATCACATAGGCTGCGACAAAAAATCCGGCAGCACCCAGTAGACCATACGCCGTGAGATAACCGGTTTTGTCCGGTTTAACCTGCAATAAAAAAACGGCCACCAACACCAGCACCCCCGCCACAGCAACGGGCAGCAAAAAACCCAGGCGGGCCGCCAAAACTGCGCTCAGCAAAGCACCGCAGACTCTGGCCAGCAAAAGAAGCATGATCGCCGAAGCACCCAACCCCAATACCGGCTGCACTGTTTCAAACTGCAGTTGATGCGACGACCAGAACAGGCCACACCCCAAAAAGATCAACAACCCGGCCACTGCCACCTGAAGCAACTGTTTGTCGGCCTCACTGTTGCGACTGCTGAGCAGACTCAGACGTTTGGCGCCGCTGGTGGGCAGCAGGCGGCTCAGCAATACCGTCAGGAATGCCAACCCGGCCAGCGCCAATAGCACCTGCTTGGGGTCGATACCCGGTGCAAACGACGGCACCAGAAAAGTGAGCCCAGCAGCCGTCAGGGCCTGGACGAGAAGTGCCCAGGCAAAACTGCTGACCGGTTTCGCCGTATCGCCCAGACAACTGACCACCACACTCAGCCCGAAACCGGCAAAAAGACCCGCCAGACCATGGCAGACCATCAGCCACAGAGCGCCGGAGGCCAGAGCTGCTCCCGATAAGGCGAGGGCAGAGCCGAGCCCTCCAATCAAGACCAAACGCCGCCAATCACCCAAACGGATAAAAAATAATGCCAGTCCCGAGGCCAGCAGTGCCCCTGCCGAAAAGAGTCCCGGTAACAGCCAGTGGTGCAATGACACAGCCGCCGCCAGGTCCTGCTGAAAATAGGGCAACGCCTGCCAGTAAAATGACAGACACAACCCCACCAGTATGGCTATCAAGCGCACACCAAAACGGTTCACATCCACACGTTTCTTTTCAAACAGAATTGAAGACATTTCCGTTATCCGCCCCTCGCTTTGAAAGGGGGGTACTTTGCTGCCTGCAGAAATAAATGTCCAGATGGATTTATTGTAATGAAACGACTGGCCGACCTGGCTGTGGTGACATCAATTTGTCACAGCAACTTCATTTTTCTGACATAGAGGCTTGCTAGCCTCGTCAGCGAATATGAAAAGAAATGAAAAGGAAAAAGCCATGAACAAGGTACAACAAACAAAACAGAACGAACCCTCTATCAACAACTTGATGCGCGAACAGGCCGCCAACTTCTTTGTTGAGGTAACAGGCTCCGGCGAACGTATTTACCACTGGATTGATACCCGGGTAGATATGTTGTCCAGCACCAAGCTTTGGGAAATTTTGCGTATCTCGGAAATACCCGGCTGTGATCTGGAGGCGGCTTTCATCAATGCGATTACCGATGAGCTGATTCGCCGCACCGATTATTTTGACGGTCGCCCACAGCTGCCGAGGCACTGACTGGCAGAACCGGGAGTTCCGGTAACCGCTATCTTCAGAGCAGCAATACTATTCGTTGCTCAAGCCCACGAATGCAAACCGCTTCATCGTTACCCCATTCCGTTCGACCATCTCGTCGAACATGGCCAGCGGGCGAACCCACAGCTGGCTCTCGCCATAAAGTGGCCGATAGACCACATGCCAGTCACCGGTTTCACTGTGACGGGCCAAACCGGTCACCTCATACAAGTTACCCTTGAAATGTCGGTAACGTCCCAGCGGAATCAATGTCCCGTCACTCCAAAAAACCTCCCGAGGGCTTTGACCCAGAGGATATTAAACTGAACTAAAGGACCTCAAGGATCTTTTCTGCGGCACTGACATCGACCTTGCCCTCAGGTTCTATCGCCAGATGAGTCACCACCCCATCCTCTGCAACCAGGGCAAACCGCTGGCAGCGCATACCCATACCGTGACCAGTGGCATCCATCTCGAGACCCATTTTTTTGGTGAATTCGCCATTGCCATCGGCCAGCATCATTAGCGCGTCGGCATTCTGATCCTTGCTCCAGGCACCCAACACAAAGGCGTCATTGACCGCCATACAGACAATGGTATCGACCCCTTTTGCCTTGATACGATCCGCGTGGGTCACATAACCCGGCAGGTGGCTGAGAGAGCAGCCGGGGGTGAATGCCCCTGGCACGGCAAAAAGCACAACCTTTTTACCCTTGAAGACATGATCAGTGGTGATATTTTCCGGACCCTTTTCACCCGGGGTTTTGAGAGTCAAAGCGGGAATAGTGTCGCCAACAGAAATAGTCATAACTACACCTTAATTATCCATAATAGAAAACTTGATCCGGCACACAAAACCGAAAAGAGAAAGGATTCGGCATGGAACGCCGGTCGCCACGTATCAGCGTGCCACCACTTCGGTAGACACGGCAATCAGGTCACCCAACTCTACCAAAAGCTGGTCACCGGGGGCCAGAGGGCCAACGCCGGCGGGCGTGCCGGTGAGGACAATGTCGCCAGGCATCAACGTAAAAAAACCGGAGATATAGGCGATCAGCTGCGCAACCGGTGTCAACATCATGGCGGTACTGCTCTGCTGGCGCAAGTCACCATTGACCGTCAATCGTATTGGCAAGTCCTGCAGATCGGTGACCCGGGCACGATCCACAAATGCAGAAGTGGGGCAGGCCCCATCAAAGGCCTTGGCCTTATCCCAGGGAAGCCCTTTCTGTTTGAGTTGCGATTGCAGCTCGCGCAGGGTGAGATCCAGCGCCACACCAACCCCGGCAATCGCAGCGTCGGCCTCCTGTTCGCTGCACTGGCTCAGTTGTTCGCCAATCAGCACCGCCATTTCTATCTCATGGTGGCAGGCACCCAGGGTAGTCGGTATCGCAATCGGTTGTTCCAGAGATGCCAACGCCGTCGATGGCTTCAGGAACAATACCGGCTCGGCGCCGGGCTGGCTGTTCATCTCGCTGATATGATCCCGGTAATTAAGCCCCACGCATACCACCTTGCCCGCGGGAATCTGCCCGGAAAGGCCATCAGCAAAATGAATACAGTGATCAAAGTAATGCATTGTCGAGCCCCTTTCTGTCGCTGAGTGCAAACCAACCCCTGACGATCCGATAGACATAGCAGATGTAGACCATTTGCGTGAGATACCTCAACTACCCGCTCGCTTGAGGCACGGCCTTTTTCACTGTTCCGTCCGAAACGGTAAGCCGCGTCGCATACCCTAGCTGTGACGGCACATTCTCATCCGATATCAGTGGAGCCTCTGGTCAGACTGCATCAAATATCTTGCCCGGATTCATGATGCCATTGGGGTCGAACACCTGCTTGACCTGTCGCATCAACTGCACTTCTGTGGCGGAGCGCGAGTATTCAAGGTAATCCTTTTTCAACAAACCGACGCCGTGTTCGGCAGAGATACTACCGTTGAATTGCCCCACCAGCGCTGCGATCTGCTTGCTGGCCACGCTGCATTGTCCGGCGAACTGCTCCACAGGCAGGTCATCCGGTTTCAGAATGTTCAGGTGCAGATTGCCATCGCCGATATGGCCGTACCAGACCAGCTCGAAGTCCGGGTATTCCCTGGCCGCCAGTGATTCCACCTCGGCGAGAAATTCCGGCATGCGCGAAACATTCACGCTGATATCATTTTTATAGGGCTTCCAGCGGGACAGGGTCTCCGACATATCCTCGCGCAATTTCCAGAGATTCTCCGCCTGCGAGAGGCTCTGACTGATGACGCCATCAAGTACCCAGCCCTCCATGACGCAGGTTTCAAACAGCGCCATCGCCTGATCCAGCTGAGTCTCGGACAGCGCCTCGAATTCCACCAGTGCATAAAACGGTGCTTCAGATTCAAAAGGTGCGGGCACCTCGCTGTGGGCCAATACTTTTTCCATACCATTGTGGGTAAAGAATTCGAAGGCCGTCAGCTCCATGCCATCGTTGTAGGTTTTCAGGACATCGATAATACTGGGGAAATCCACCACCCCCAACACCAGCACACTCAACTCCTTTGGTGGCCGGGTGAGCCCAATGGTGGCCTCGGTGATGATGCCCAAAGTGCCCTCGGAACCAATAAACAGGTGCCGGAAGTCCAGACCCGTATTGTTCTTCACCAGGCCGTGATTCAGCTCGAGGATATCGCCATTGCCACTGACCACCTTCAGGCCAAGCACCCAGTTGCGGGTCATGCCGTAGCGAATGACTTTGATACCGCCGGCATTGGTCGCAATATTGCCGCCAATCTGGCTGGAACCGGTCGAGGCGAAATCAACCGGATAGAACAACCCCTGTTGCTCGGCAAACGCCTGCAACTGCTGGGTGATCATGCCCGCCTGCACCGTTACACTGCGATCAATGGCATTGAATGCCACCACCTCGTTCATCCGGTCCAGCACCAGGACGATCTCACCGTTCAGGGCCACAGCGCCGCCACTAAGGCCTGTGCGGCCTCCTGAGGGAACCACTGCGATGCGCTCGGCATTGGCCAGCTGAATAATGGCCTGCACCTCCTCGGTGCTCCCCGGCAATACCACGACGCCAGGTGACGGCGTCCAGAGAGTCGTGCGATCGACACCGTACTGCTGAAATGAAGTTTCATCCGTCAGCACACGCTGCTGACCGACGATCTCACGTAATTTCTCAATGACCGGGGGGGCAACAGTCATCTGGCGGACCTCCACAAAAAGGGGCAGTTATCGAAGGGCGTGCATGGTATCATAGCCGCCTTTTTTTCAGGTAGCAGTACGGGCCACCCAACCGAGGAGTGTATGGTCAATTTTTCTCTCGATAAGTCCAAGATCAAATTTCTCCTGCTTGAGGGCGTGCATCCCTCTGCGGTAGAGACACTCAAAGCTTCTGGCTACAGCAACGTCGAGTATCTTAAAGCGGCGCTGTCAGAAGAACAGCTGATCGAAAAAATCCGGGACTTCCACTTCGTCGGGATTCGCTCCCGCACCCAACTCAACCGCCAGGTATTTGAAGCGGCCAGACGGTTGATCGGCGTGGGCTGTTTCTGCATCGGCACCAATCAGGTGGATCTGCAGGCAGCCACAGAACACGGCATAGTGGTATTTAACGCGCCCTACTCCAATACCCGCAGTGTCGCAGAATTGATTATTGCTGAGACCATCATGCTGATGCGCGGCATTCCCGAAAAGAATGCTGCTGCCCACCGCGGTGACTGGCTCAAGACTGCCACAGCCTCTCACGAAGTACGAGGTAAAACCCTCGGCATTGTTGGCTACGGCAATATCGGCAGTCAGCTCAGCGTCATGGCCGAATCCATGGGCATGCGGGTGAAGTTTTACGATGTTGTCACCAAGCTCCCCCTAGGCAATGCTGAACAGGTCGGTTCTCTCAGGGAGCTATTGGAACTGGCCGATGTGGTTTCACTCCACGTACCCGACAACCCCGCCACGCGCAACATGATTCGTGCAGAACAGCTTGCTGCCATGAAAACCGGCGCAATCCTGATCAATGCCGCTCGCGGCAAAGTAGTGGATATTGATGCACTGTGCGACCGACTGGAAAACAAACAACTCGGTGGTGCAGCCATTGATGTTTTCCCGGTTGAGCCGAAGTCCAACCAGGAAGAATTTGTATCGCCTCTGCGCAAGTATGACAACGTCATATTGACACCGCACATTGGCGGCTCCACCCAGGAAGCGCAGGAAAATATTGGCCTGGAAGTCGCTGAGAAACTGGTCAGGTACAGCGATACCGGTGCCACCATCAGCGCTGTCAACTTTCCCCAGGTATCGCTGCCTTCCCACAGTGGTGCCCACCGTTTGTTGCATGTACACCACAATGTGCCAGGCGTTATGACGGCCATCAACCATGTGTTTTCAGACAACAACATCAATATCAGCAGCCAATATTTGCAGACCAATGAATCCGTTGGCTATGTGGTGCTGGACGTGGACAGGGAATACAGTGATGTGGCACTGAAGGCGTTAAAGGCCATTGATGGCACCATTCGCTGCCGGGTTTTGTTCTAGGATCTCACCAGAGACCGGTGGACACCGACCTGTCGGGTCTGCCGGTTCTTCTCACTACTCTGCCGCCTACCCCTCACCGAGCGACTTGAATACCCGGTCGCGCATGTAATCGACTTCATTGACCAGATGGTGCCGGGCACCGGGAATCAACACCAGTTCAAAATTGGGGAATTTTTTGCGGATCGACGCCACGTTATAGCGCCAGTCCACCGTGCCGTCACAATCGCCCTGAACCACCCTTAATGGGTAGTCACTGGGCGGCAGGGCGGCAAATTCCTCTGTCCAGCGCTTCATCGATGCCACCCACTCAATGGGAATGTAGTTGTACTGTAACGGATCATTGTTGATCAGAAATTCGTTAAATGCCTCGTTGGTGGTATTGGGGCGGAATGTCCGGGATACTTTTTTCAGTACCCGGTGAAAAAGTTTGTAGGTACGCAGGCTTTTCATCCACTCCCTGGGCCGGATGAGCGGCGCCAGCACAGTGACAGCAGTGAGATCATTCGGGTAGTGGTAGGGTTTGGCCGCCATGACATACTTCATCAGAATAGCGCCTCCCGTGCTTTGACCAATCCCTTTCCAGGGTCTGGGAAAACTGCTCACGCATTTTTGTAACAGGTCGGAAAACACATCCACGTAACGATCAAAACTGTCGATACTGACCCGCTCGCCACTGGACAGGCCATGCCCCGGCAGATCAAATGCCACTACAGCATAATCCCGCTGCAGCAGGTAGTGAATCAAATGGCCATAAAGCCCGACATGATCAAAGTAACCATGCACCAACAGGTAGGTGCCACGCGGACGCTCCGGCAACCAGTAATGGGTGGCGAGCTGGAAATCGCCGGAGGCGAAGGTACCCATGCAATGACTGACTACCGTCAACGAGTCTGGCGGTATCAGCCCGTAGTGACGCAGGTAAGCCATTTCGTCTGGCGTCTTGTCCCGCCGATCCTGCTCAGAGTCAAATGTCAGCGGCAACAAACCACTGCTCACGCGTTCCAGCAGAGCATCATGCAAAGACTCTCGAGTGTCAGTCACGCAGGGCAACTGATTGTCACCCATCTTTTTTAATCACCAGACTGACCAGCCTGCTCACCAGGGGCGCCACCACCAGCACCGCCGGGAACGCAACCACAAACGCAAAGCCCCATGCATGAAGCCAAATCTGCAGAATATTGTCCACCAGACCGACATTAAAAATACTGATCACCAGGGACATCAGACAGGACATCAGCCCTGCCATAAAAAAGGCAAACACCAGATGCTGATACTTACTAGGGATCATTGTTCTGCCCCGTCTGCCTAATTGACCTGGGGATCCAGTTCGCCGGACTGGTAACGCTCGGACATTTTATCCAGGTTGTAGGGCCTGATTTTGCCGGCATTGCCCGCGGTACCGAAGGACTCATAGCGGGCCACACAAATCTCTTTCATGGCATCCGTGCTCGCCTTCAGGTATTTGCGCGGATCAAACTCGGATTTATGACTCGCGAGAAACCGGCGCACGGCACCCGTAGAGGCCAGACGCAAGTCAGTATCTATATTGATTTTGCGCACCCCGTACTTGATACCCTCAACAATTTCCTCCACAGGCACACCGTAGGTTTCCGCAATATCGCCGCCAAATTCATTAATGATTTCCAACCAGTCCTGTGGCACAGAGGAGGACCCGTGCATCACCAGATGGGTATTGGGGATCCGGGCGTGAATCGCTTTGATTCGCTCGATAGCGAGGATATCGCCCGTAGGCGGACGGGAAAACTTGTATGCCCCATGGGACGTACCAATGGCTATCGCCAACGCATCAACCGCAGTTCGCGACACGAAATCCGCAGCTTCCTCTGGATCCGTCAGCATCTGTTCGTGGGACAACATCCCCTCAGCACCGACACCATCTTCCTCACCGGCCTGACCTGTTTCCAGCGAACCCAGACACCCCAGCTCACCCTCGACGGAAACTCCGCCAGCATGTGCCATGTCAACTACACGCCGAGTGACATCAACATTGTACTCATAGGAGGCCGGTGTCTTGCCGTCCTCCTGAAGGGAACCATCCATCATCACGGAGCTGAAGCCCAGCTGGATAGACCGCTGGCAGATTGCCGGGCTGGTGCCATGATCCTGATGCATGCAGACCGGTATATGGGGGAACTCCTCAATCGCCGCCAGAATCAGGTGACGCAAAAAAGGCGCGCCGGCGTATTTGCGCGCACCGGCTGAAGCCTGCACGATCACCGGGGAATCCGTCTGATCTGCGGCTTCCATAATGGCGCGCATCTGTTCCAGGTTGTTGACATTGAATGCCGGCACGCCATAGCTGTGCTCAGCAGCATGGTCCAGCAACTGTCGCAGTGAAATAAGTGCCATGTAATTATCCTTCCATCCTGTTTGGTTACTTGCCGCCGGGGAATGGCTTTTCAGCACTCACCGGGTGCCGTGAAAAACTGGTCTGCCGTCAAGAGGTCGCACGCGACTCAAGCATCGCCACTGCGGGCAGGGTTTTACCTTCCACATATTCCAGAAAAGCTCCCCCACCAGTTGAAATGTAGGAAACCCTGTCGGCAATGCCGTATTTGTCGACTGCTGCCAGCGTATCGCCACCGCCCGCTATCGAAAACCCGTCATTGGCGGCAATGGCATTGGCGATGGCTTCGGTTCCGGCACCAAACTGGTCAAACTCAAAAACACCCACCGGGCCATTCCAGATAATTGTACCTGCACCTTCGAGTATTTCGGTCAACACCTTGATGGTATTCGGACCAATATCAAGGATCATATCGTCTTCCGCCACATCCGCCACCGCCTTCAGCGTCGCTTCGGCCGTGGCGGAAAACTCGCCCGCGACGACCACATCGCTGGGCAGTGGAATGCTTGTTTTGGACATCAACTGTTTGGCCTCGGGCAGGAGATCGTGCTCACAAAGGGATTTGCCGACAGGTAGTCCCGACGCGGCGAGAAAGGTATTGGCAATACCACCCCCGACGATCAGCTGATCCACTTTTTCTGACAGTGTTTCAAGCACGGTCAGCTTCGTGGAAACCTTGGCACCTCCGACGATAGCCACCAGCGGACGAGCGGGATTGGCCAGTGCTTTTTCCAGTGCCTCCAGCTCGCCCGCCAGCAGTGGGCCGGCGCAAGCCAGTGGCGCAAACTTTGCGACACCGTGGGTGGAAGCCTGGGCGCGATGAGCCGTGCCGAAGGCATCCATGACAAAAATATCACAAAGCGATGCATAGGCTTTCGCCAGCACCTCATCATCCTTTTTCTCGCCGGCGTTAAAGCGCACATTCTCCAGCAATATCAATTGCCCATCCTGCTCGATACCCTTTTGCCAATCGCGAACAAGCGGTATCTCTCGCCCCAGCAAGACACCCAACCGGTCGGCCACCGGTTGCAAGGAAAACTCGGCATCAAACTGCCCTTCGACCGGACGTCCAAGATGGGACATCAGGATGACCGTGGCACCGGCCTGGAGCGCCAATTCAATAGTGGGTAGCGTTGCCCGCAATCTGGCATCGGATGTAACAACACCATTGCGGACAGGGACATTGAGGTCTTCACGAATCAGCACCCTCTTGCCCGTCAGGTTCAGATCCGTCATCTTGAGTACATTCAATGGCATGGTGATTACTCTGTCTCTGCTTATTGTATTTCAGGTTATTTGGACCCGGAAATGGACAGCCAGTGATTTACCAGCTCCACCATCCGGTTGGCGTAGCCCCACTCGTTATCAAACCAGAGCAGCACTTTCACCAGATGCCGTTGGCTGACCCTGGTCTGCCCCGCGTCCACGATACCGCTGCGTGGATCATGGTTGAAATCACAGGAGGCCAGTGGCTCCTCGGTATAACCGAGTATGCCGGTCAGCTCAGTGTCAGCGGCAGCCGCCAGCACCCGGTTTATGGTAGCGACATCGACGTCTGTATTGAGCAATATGGAAAGATCAATCGCAGACACATTCAACGTGGGAACACGCATGGCCTGAGCTTCAAAACGGCCCTTGAGTTCCGGCAGCAGGCGGTCGATGCCTCGCGCCAACTGGGTGTCCACCGGAATAATGGATTGCATCGCAGCACGGGTTTTACGCAAGTCTGTGTGATGGTAGGCATCGATAACGGGCTGGTCATTCATAGCCGAGTGAATTGTGGTGATCACCCCACCCTCTACTCCAAACACCCGTTGGAGGGTTTTAATCACCGGGATCACACAATTGGTGGAACAGGAGGCATTGGATATTACCGTCTCTTCACCGGTCAGGATCCCCTCATTGACACCCAACACGATGGTGGCATCAACGGTTGCTTCAGCCGGCTGGGAAAACAACACTTTCTTTGCTCCCGAACGCAGATGCCCCTCGGCAGTCTGACGATCAGTGAACGTGCCGCTGCATTCCAGCACCACATCCACTCCCAGTTCACCCCAGGGAAGGCTGGCAATATCCTCACGGTGATAGACCGAAATGGCATCGCCATTGACTGTCAGGGTATCGCCCAGAACCTCTACTGTCCCGGGAAAACGGCCATGGGTGGAATCGTATTTGGTCAGGTGGGCGATGGTCTTGCAGTCAGCTGGTTCGTTTATGGCAATGACCTGGATGCGTTCGCGGAACCCGGACTCATAGAGAGCCCGCAAGACCGAACGGCCTATTCGACCATAACCATTAATTGCCACACGAATCATTGAGCTGAATTCTCCTTTATCGGCGACGCGACGTCCCGCCTACAATACGGCTTTGACAGCTTCAACCACATTCTCCACGGTGAAACCAAACTGCTTCATCAGCTGATCACCGGGAGCAGACTCCCCAAAGGTGGACATGCCAACTACCCTGCCATCGAGGCCTACGTACTTGTACCAGTAATCCCGGTGCCCTGCCTCCACGGCTACCCGCACTCTAACCTCGGGCGGCAACACACTGTCCCGATAGGCTGAGTCCTGAGCGTCAAATAATTCAGCACAGGGCATGGAAACGACCCTTACCGCCACCCCCTTGCTTCTCAACTCTCCGGCAGCATCCATAGCCAGTGACACTTCTGAACCCGTCGCAATCAGTATCGCCTTGGGCTTGCCATCGCAGTCTTTCAGCACGTAACCACCGCGCTGGATATTGTTCAGTTGAGCTTCGGATCGCGACATCGGGGCCAGGCCCTGCCGGGAAAAGACCAGAGCACTTGGACCGTTCTTGCGAACAATTGCCTGCTTCCAGCTCACCGCCGCTTCCACTGTATCGCAGGGGCGCCAGGTGTGCAGATTGGGGGTTGCCCGAAGTGCTGTGAGCTGCTCCACCGGCTGATGGGTGGGGCCATCTTCGCCCAACCCGATGGAGTCGTGGGTATAAACAAAAATGCTTCGTTGTTTCATCAAGGCGGCCATACGCACCGCGTTCCTGGCGTATTCCATGAACATCAGGAACGTGGCGCCATACACGACAAAACCACCGTGCAGCACAAGGCCATTCATGATAGCGCTCATACCAAATTCGCGAACGCCATAATACAGGTAGTTCCCCGACGCATCGTCAGCAGTGATGCCCTGGCAACCGGACCACAGTGTGAGATTGGATCCAGCCAGGTCTGCAGAACCACCCAGCAGTTCAGGCAGCAGTGGCCCAAACGCATTGAGACAGTTTTGCGAGGCTTTGCGGGAGGCCACTTTTTCCATGGCTTGCTGACACTGGTGAATATAGGCATCGGCCTGATCAATAAATGTCGCCGGCAGGTCCCCTTTGATACGCCTGATAAATTCAACCGCCAAATCGGGGTGTGCAGCCCGGTAGCGCTCGAGCTTCTCCTGCCAGTCAGACTGGGACTTACTACCCTTTTCACAGGCATTCCAGCCGCGATAAATCTCGTCTGGCACATCAAAGGGGCCATGGTTCCATTGCAGTTGTTGGCGGGCCAATGAAATTTCTTCAGCACCCAGAGGAGCTCCGTGACAATCTTCCTTACCCTGCTTGTTTGGCGAGCCAAAACCGATGATCGTTTTACAGCAAATCAGGGTGGGCTTTTCCTCATCCATTCTGGCAATTTCGATGGCCGCTTTGATGGCAGTGGCATCATGGCCATCCACATCAGGGATTACCTGCCAGCCATAGGCCTCAAAACGGGCCGGGGTGTCATCGGTAAACCAGCCAGCCACTTCACCGTCGATGGAAATGCCGTTGTCATCATAGAAGGCAATCAGCTTACCCAGCTTGTGAGTTCCCGCCAGAGAACTGACCTCATGGGATATCCCCTCCATCAGGCAGCCATCACCGAGGAAACAGTATGTGTAGTGGTTGACGATATCGTGACCCGGGCGGTTGAACTGGGCTGCCAGAATTTTCTCAGCCAAAGCCATACCCACGGCATTGCTAAGCCCCTGCCCCAACGGACCCGTGGTCGTCTCAACCCCCGGGGCATAGCCATATTCCGGGTGGCCAGGTGTTTTTGAGTGCAATTGCCGAAAATTTTTGAGTTCATCCAGTGGCAAGTCGTAACCACTCAGATGCAACAGGGAATACAGCAGCATAGAGCCGTGGCCATTGGACAAGACAAACCGGTCACGATTAGCCCAGGAGGGGTCAGCCGGGTTGTGTACCAGGTAGTCGTTCCACAACACCTCAGCGATATCCGCCATCCCCATGGGGGCACCGGGGTGACCACTATTGGCTTGTTGAACTGCGTCCATACTCAGGGCGCGGATGGCATTGGCTAGATCACGTCTGGAAGGCATTTGGAACAGGCTCCTGGAGGGCAAATCGGGGAAATCGAAAGGGGCGCTATTTTCTCGTACTCGCGCTGCACAGTAAACAACCAATAACATGCTACACCTATATCAAACTATTTTGATATAGATTTTCAGCTGTGTTAAAGTCGCCCCATGATCACCAGCCCTCAATCCGCCACCCGGGATTCTACCGGGTCAGATACCGACTCACTGGCCTCTCTCTGCAAGGCGGCCGGTGATCCCCTGCGAGTGGATATCCTCAGGGTATTGCGACACAACGCCTACGGCGTACTGGAATTAAGTGAAATTCTGGATATTGGTCAGTCCGGGATGAGTCATCATTTAAAAATACTCACAAAAGCGGGTCTGACCGCCACCCGCAGGGAGGGCAATAGCATTTTTTACCGGCGATCACCGATACCGGAGGAACCACGACTTCAGTCGTTACACCGCGCTCTGTTCGCCGCCATTGACCAGACTGAACCCAGCCTAAAATTGCAACGACGCATACAGCATATCAATGATGAGCGGACCCGGGCATCGACTGTTTTTTTTGAACAGAATGCAGACCGGTTTCACAGCAATCAGGATTTGATTGCCAGCTTCGATCAATATGGTGAGCCCGTCACGGACTTTCTGGATGCAACACGGGGATTCCGAGGCACGGTACTTGAGGTTGGCCCCGGGGAAGGAAGCTTTTTACCTGCGCTCTCCCTGCGCTTTGATCAAGTTATTGCATTGGATACATCGGCGGAGATGCTCAACCGCTCGCGTGAATTTGCCGAATCACGCAATCTGGCGAATATACAGTTTATCCACGGCGATACCAGACTTGCTGTCGAGCATTCTCTCAACCCTGATTACATTACCCTTAACATGGTACTGCACCACACCTCGGATCCAGCGCTGATTTTTAAACATCTCGCCGAGCTCCTAGTACCAGGTGGAGCGCTGATCGTGACTGAGCTCTGTCATCACGATCAAAGCTGGGCCCGCGAAAACTGTGGCGATCTATGGCTTGGCTTTGAACCGGAGGATCTCAGCAGTTGGGCATCAGCTGCGGCCCTGACTGAAGGAGAAAGCCTGTTTCTGGCCCAACGCAATGGCTTTCAGGTTCAACTGAGACAATTTTTTAAACCCAATCCCAATCGGAAGTAGCTGATGCTAATCAGCACAGGAACCGCTACCTATGTCAAATTACAACTTGTTCACCTCTGAATCCGTTTCCGAAGGCCACCCCGACAAAATGGCCGACCAGATCTCCGACGCCATTCTTGATGCCATTCTGGCCGATGATCCCAATTCCAGAGTGGCCGTGGAAACCATGGTAAAAACCGGAATGGCCATTATTGCCGGAGAAGTGCGTACCAACACGTATGTCGACCTAGAGGAAATTGTTCGCGGCGTCATTCTGGATATTGGTTATAACAGTTCGGATGTGGGCTTTGATGGCGCATCCTGTGCTGTATTGAATGCCATCGGCAAACAATCCCGCGATATCGCCATTGGCGTTGACGAGGCCAACGAGAAAGAACTGGGTGCAGGTGATCAGGGACTGATGTTTGGTTATGCCAGCGACGAGACCGATGTCCTGATGCCCGCCCCGATCTATTTCGCCCATAGGCTGGTAGAGCGCCAGGCGCAGTTGCGCAAAGATGGCGTATTGCCCTGGCTAAGACCCGATGCCAAGAGTCAGGTGACCCTGCGTTACGCTGATGGCAAACCAGTGGCAGTGGACGCAGTTGTGTTGTCGACACAGCACGCACCCAGTATTTCCCAAGCCAATTTGCAGGAGGCCGTCCGAGAGGAGATCATCCAGCACGTGCTCCCTGAAGAGTGGCTCCACAAAGGTACCCGCTACCACATCAACCCTACCGGTCAATTCATCATCGGCGGCCCCATGGGTGACTGCGGACTCACTGGCAGGAAGATTATCGTTGATACCTATGGCGGTATGGCGCATCACGGTGGCGGGGCCTTCTCCGGCAAGGATCCCTCCAAAGTTGATCGCTCGGCCGCTTATGCCGGGCGTTACGTTGCAAAAAATATTGTCGCTGCCGGGCTGGCCGAGCGTTGTGAAATTCAGATCTCCTACGCCATTGGAGTCACTGAACCCACGTCGATCAGCGTCAACAGTTTTGGTACGGGCAAATTGACGGATGATGAAATCGCACTGCTGATCCGCGAAAACTTCGATTTGAGACCCCAGGGTCTGATAGAAATGCTCGACCTCAAACGCCCCATTTATCGGCCAACTGCCGCCTACGGCCACTTCGGTCGCGAGCTTGATAATTTTACCTGGGAAAGAACCGATAGGGCTGAAAGCCTGAAACGCGCTCTGTAATTCTCATTTAACAAACAGGAATTCACTATGACAACCATGGCCATTAAAAACGATTACAAGGTTGCAGACATTTCCCTCGCCGAGTGGGGCAACCGTGAAATTTCCATTGCTGAAACCGAGATGCCGGCGCTGATGGCTCTCCGAGAAAAGTATCGTGCAGAACAGCCCCTCGCTGGCGCAAAAATTCTCGGTTGCATTCATATGACGATTCAGACAGCCGTACTAATCCAGACACTGGAGGCACTGGGAGCCCAGGTGCGCTGGACATCCTGCAATATCTTTTCCACTCAGGATCACGCTGCCGCAGCTGTTGCAGCAAATGGTACGCCGGTTTTTGCCTGGAAAGGTGAAACAGAAGAAGAGTACGAATGGTGCCTGGAACAGCAAATTCTCAAGGAGGGTTCTCCCTGGGAAGCGAATATGATTCTGGATGATGGCGGCGATCTCACCGCCATGCTTCATGAAAAGTTTCCTCAGGTGCTCAAGGGAGTGCATGGCGTTACTGAAGAAACTACGACCGGCGTGCACCGTCTCTACGAGATGCTGAAAAAGGGTGAACTTAAAATACCTGCCATCAATGTCAATGACTCCGTGACCAAGTCGAAAAATGACAATAAATACGGGTGTCGTCACAGCCTCAATGATGCGCTGAAACGCGCCACTGACCATTTACTGTCTGGCAAGAAAGCACTGGTGATTGGATACGGTGATGTGGGCAAGGGCTCTGCCCAGTCGCTCCGTCAGGAAGGCATGATCGTCAAGGTGACCGAAATAGACCCGATCTGCGCCATGCAGGCCTGCATGGACGGTTTCGAGGTCGTCTCTCCCTATCTAGAAGGGAATCCCGAAAATGGGGTTAATTCAGCGTTGTTAGCAACGACAGACCTGCTCGTCACCTGCACCGGGAACTACAATGTTTGCGATGCCGACATTCTTCACGCGCTGAAATCCGGTTGCGTTGTTTGCAACATCGGTCACTTTGACAATGAAATCGACACCAGTTACATGCGCAAAAACTGGCTGTGGGAGGAAATCAAACCCCAAGTTCATAAAGTTTATCGAAACCGTGACACCAATGACCACCTGTTGCTGCTCTCTGAGGGCCGACTGGTAAACCTTGGCAATGCCACCGGTCACCCGAGTCGTATCATGGATGGCTCTTTTGCCAATCAGGTTCTGGCCCAAATTCACTTATATCAGCAAAAATTTGCCGACTGCGACCAGTCTACAAGACAGGCCTTGTTGCGCGTTGAGGTATTACCCAAGAAGTTAGACGAAGAGGTGGCTGCCCACATGGTGTCCGGCTTTGGCGGTGTACTGACAAAGCTGAAACCCACACAAGCTGCCTATATCAATGTGCCACTAGATGGGCCATTCAAGGAAGACAGTTACCGTTATTGATTACTGGATCAGCAAATTTTTCATTGCCGTAGGGATAATTGATCAGCCATGAATGATCGACATTTAAGTTTTGAATTTTTTCCACCGAAAACACCTGAAGGACGCGAAAAACTGCGCTTTGTACACAGTCAGCTGGCCCGGTTCAATCCCGAGTTTTTCTCTGTGACCTATGGTGCGGGAGGCTCCACGCGTGACCACACCCGGGATATCGTTCTTGAAATAAACCGGGCCGGTTCAAATGCCACGCCACACCTATCCTTTGGCGGGGACAGCAAGCAATCGGTTTTATCCCTGCTGGAAACTTACCGTGAAGCTGGCATACGCCGTATCGTAGCCTTGCGTGGTGATCTACCCTCTGGCATGGGCGGCTCAACACAACTCGTCTATGCCAATGAATTGGTTCAGTTTATTCGTGAACATTTCGGTGATACGTTTGAATTGCTTGTAGCGGCCTACCCGGAGATTCATCCTGAAGCCGAAAGCTATAAGAAAGACATTTATTGGCTCGGCCAAAAATTTTTGGCGGGGGCGAGTCGTGGTATCACCCAATATTTTTATAACATTGATGCATATTTTTATTTCCGCGATCAGTGCCTTGCAGCGGGGATTCAGAGCCCGATAATCCCCGGTATTATGCCAATTACCAATTATCAGAACCTTATCCGTTTCTCCGATAATTGTGGTGCCGATGTGCCCCGTTGGATCAGACAACAATTGAAATCCTATGGTACGGATGCTGCCAGTATTCGTGCTTTTGGCCTGGATGTTGTCTCCCGGCTTTGCGAAAAACTTTTGGCGGAAGGAGCACCCGGTCTACATTTTTATACTATGAACCAGGCTGACACCTGCACGACTTTATGCCGTAATTTAGGATTCCCCATAACAGATGCGTGATATCAGAGTATTCATTGACCAACCTCTGACGGCAGATACTGAAATAGTGCTTGAGGAACACAGTGCACATCATTTGACCGTAGTGTTGCGCCTCAAGGCAGGAGCCAAGATTGTTCTATTTAATGGAACTGGTGGGGAATACAAGGCCACGCTGGGCCAAATCACTGGCAAACATGTCCGCGCTTTAATCTCCGATTTCACAGACACCAACAGACAATCACCCCTGTATATTTCACTCGGCATAGGCTTGTCTCGCGGTGATCGTATGGACTGGGTTATTCAAAAAGCAACGGAAGTTGGTGTTGCTGAAATTACACCGCTTTTTACTGCTCGCAGCGAGGTTCGCCTCAAGGGTGATCGTGCTGATAAAAAAATCCGGCACTGGCGCAAGATAGCCATTAATGCCTGCGAGCAAAGCTACAGAAATATCCCTCCCATAATTAACGCTCCGACATCTCCCGACCTCTGGTTTCACTCTTTAGCTACGGACAAAAAATTTGTGATGCATCACCGCAGCGAAAAAACTGTGACTGACCTCCGCAGCCAGCAAGTTAGTAGTACCGCGTTACTCATAGGTCCAGAGGGCGGACTCACAGACGCTGAGATATCATCATCACTGCATAGTGGTTTTGAACCACTAACAATAGGTCCTCGTGTCTTGCGGACCGAAACAGCGCCCATCGTCGCAATCACGCTGCTGCAATCTCTTTGGGGAGATTTCAGCTGACAGACACTCTTTTGCAGCCTATAAATCTCAGTGTGGTTTCCTCTCGTATATATATCATCCACAAAAAACGCTGATCAGTTTTGATCAGCGTCCACGACATTGTATTCCAATGGATCTACTACACAACAATATAATTTGAGGCCTTAGCCCCTAGTTATTGAGCAAGTTGTGCTTTTTTGTCTTTATACAATGCATCAAAGTTGACCGGTGCCAACATGAGAGGAGGGAAACCGCCCTTCAGCAGCATATGGTCTACAGTCTCACGCAAGTAAGGAAACATAATAGCCGGGCATGCCGAACCCAATGCCTCTTCAAGACGCTCATCTGGGAAGTTGCCAATCAAAAACGAAGCAGCCTGATCAATCTCTAAACGAAAAGCAATTTGCTCTGCATTTTTTGCCGTAATTGAAATCGACAGAATCACTTCATACCTGTCTTCTTCGAGTTTCTGGTCCTTGATATCAAGATCCAGAGTCACTTCTGGTTTCCAGTCCGTCTTAAATACAGAAGCAGGATTGGGTGCTTCATAGTCATTTTTCTTCAGATAAATCTTCTGCATTGAAAAATGTGGCGTCGTTTGCGCTTTTTCATTCTGAGACATATTTTTTCCTCTGTATGTCGCACAGGATAACAGATCACCAAACAAACATGCGCAGCCTGTTTATTGTGTCATCGATACCTTTTTTGAATAGTCTGCCGGCCCGATACAATTCAGATCGAGTTTCAGGCGGCGTAAAAGGGGGAGTGTAATACATTTGCCAGCCAACCAATATCCTAACAGTCAGCGCATCACTTTTATCGTAGAAACTTCTAACTAAAATTTTATACCAGACATAAAAAAGGTCCCGGCCAAAGGCCGGGACCCAGCACCATTAGATCTTAGCCGGTGCAGGCATATCCAACCATTCGAAGAAAGTCTTCAGGTCAGGCTGAATATCATGCATAACAGGGTACCAAGGAGTTGGTGCTTCCACATCATGCATAATACCGCACGACGGGCAGTAGTACTCACGGTATACCTGCCAGTTGGTGTCCGGAGCCATCAACTCTGGATAAACTTCTTTCATCTTTTCCACATTGTCACGCACATAAATCAATGCGTTAAGTTTCCAGTTTTTGCTGTAATGACCAAATTCATGGCCACAATCGCACTTGATGAGGATTTCCTGATCTTTGGAGGACTCAACAATGTTCAGGTGAGGACCAACGGCCAGAAGGATTTTGTCATCATAGGAAACATTTTCCTGGAGCACTTCCATGTACAGTTTGTAACGAGCTTCGTCTTTCGGCATGGACAGCATCAGGTGAACTGTATCCCAATCCAGAGTGCCTTTGACCAGGTCACTAACCTGCTTCTTAGTGTAAGTAGACATAACTAAACTCTCTTATATTCTGTCAATTCGTCAAGTGATAGGGTGAACCACCGAAGTGGCCACCCTGCTCATAGGCAGATTAATACCTTATTCTTCTACCATGATCACTGGATGGACGTCGGGCAGGTCACCAATATCAATATTGTGTCTTGCACCGTACATCGGGGTACCCAGCTCTTCTTCAGGCAGTTCCCAATCAGCAGGAAGATCCCAGAATTCCTTGAATTCGGCAAGGAATTTGGCTGACAGATAGAAGCTTGACGCAAACATCTGCTGGACTGCCAAAGATGCATCTTTATCGATGATCCTGGCGCGCTCTGTTTCCATCCACTCACGCACTGGAACACCGCGGCCAATACGTTCTTTGCGGATTTCAGCCTGACGAGCTTTGGTTTTCGCTGCATCAATGGTGTAAACACCTTCGTCATCTTTGGTGAACACTGCACCGTAGATTTTTACAGCGAACTCTTCCATCAGGAAGTTTTGGTTAAGGTCTTCCTGGATAGAAGAAATTTCACGATCCAGCGGATCACCAAAACCAGGGCCACCGCGCAGATAGTTCAGGTACAGGTCACCATTATCGAACATGTCTTCAGTGGTAATACACTGCTTGTCACGCTTAACAATAGCATCCGGGCCGAGGTGTTTTTCGTATTCACAGAGTGAAGGATCACGATCCTGACCAAGTGGCAGAGATTTACCTTCGGCGATACGCTCTTTCAAGCCTGTGTTATGAGCCTCAAAACGGTAGCCGGTAGCTGACGGATAACCACCCATCAGGCCCCAGTCACTGTTCATGTACCCATTGCCCATGAAGAACATGGTCCAGTCAGCCGAGTTCCAAACCATACGCAGGGTTTCATAACCCAGACCACCGCGGTACTTACCATAGCCGCCAGTATTGGTTTTGATACGACGACCCATGTACAACAGCGGTTCAGCCAGTTCCCAGATCTCGATATCACCCATGTCACCTTCAGGGTTCCAGATCGCAGCAGCGTGATTCAGGCCATCTTTCATAGCACAGGCACCAGTACCACAAGCCGCAGTTTCGAAGCTGTTAACCGCGTGAACTTCACCGTCCTGGTTCACACCACCACCTTGCAACCAGTTACAAGGGTTGGAGTTACCGGCGTTAACTTCTTCCAGATAACCGCGGGCGAAGTACGTACGGCTGATGCCGCGCCACAAGGAGCTCCAAGATGACACCAAGAAGTGCCACGCGTCAGCGTGTGCTGTACGGCGATCCTTCGGGTTGGTCCAGGTTCCTGCAGGGCAACGGAACTCAGTCGCGTAACGAGGGCCATCGTTAATACGTTCGGTAGGAACCAGAGACTGGGTCATCATTACCCAGATACCGGAGGTGAACGCAGTGGGGTTGGTATTATAGGTATGCCAGCCCCAGCGGCTGCAGCCTTCGAAATCAAGGCGCCAGGTGCCATTGGCTTTCACAGTGATTTCACAAGGGGCGTGCATGATGGAGTCCATTTTTGCAAAAGTGGACGGTACATGGACATCCGGGTGGCTGTAAGGAACGTCGACAAAAGCAACTGTCTTCACTGTACCTGGCACACACATTGCCTTGATACGCTTAACCAGGCCACGGCGACCGTCTTCAATCACCTCATACATGAATTTTTCGACGGCTTCCACACCTTCTTCTTCAATAACTTCAGTAAGCATTTTGCGGATCATGTGGCAGCCGGCAATACGGGTTTTCTCATCGAGAATCCAGTATTTGGTCGTACGAATATTGCGTTGACTTTCGTGCAGATAGTCACGCAGAGGGGTATCGTTGATACCTGTTTTGCGACAGCTGATCTGAATGCCATCACCAAAACGCTGGATTTGGCCATTTGACATGGAACCAGGACCCACGGCACCAGTATCAATTACGTGAGTCATGCCGCCGACCCAACCTCTCAGGTATCCATCATAGAAGATAGGTACGATAGTTGCGATATCACAGGGGTGAACGTTACCAACCTGACAATCGTTGTTGGTGAACATGTCACCATCGGCGATACCGGGGTTGCTTTCCCAGTCATTCTGAATCATGTATTTGATCGCTGCACCCATGGTACCCACGTGAATGATGATACCTGTAGAGGTGGCAACACAGTCACCGGCAGGGTTGTACAGGGTAAAGCAAAGTTCACCTTCCTGCTCAACAATGGGCGATGCGGCAATTTTCTTGGCCACTTCACGAGAGTTAACCAAACCCGCACGAACTTTGGAGAAGATACGCTCGTAACCGATTGGATCTTTGTCCTTGAATTCGAGGGTTTCGTGACCGTTATAGAAACCAGTTTTGGCTGTACGCTCCTGAATGGCATTACGGTGGTCGTTTAGAGTCAAGCCGCTTTCAAGCAGTTGACCGTGGGTGTTACCCAACGCATTTTTCATAATAGTCATAATTATTCCTCTGTATCTTTTTCGTCTATGTAATCGACGTTAGCAGTTATCTTTAGTAGATATTCGCTATTTATTAAACCTCGATCAGGTGGAACAGACGGTGTCCATCCAACCAGGTTTCAAAACCAGTCGGGATTACATATGTAGTTGCATCAGACTCAATAACTGCTGGCCCGGTAATTCTGTTGCCTGGCAACAGGGTTTCCATTTTGTAGAGTTTTGCAGTAACCCATTTACGACCATAGTAGAACGGACGCTCTCCAATTACTGCTTCAGCTGGAGGATTCGGACCGGCATCTGGTTCAGAAGGAATGCTTGGCTTCTTGGTTTCAACAGATCCACGCATGATAGCAGCAGTCACACCAAACCCAAGCTCAGGAGAACGAGCAGCGTCGGCATATACCCGGCCATAGGTTTCATCAAAAGTGGCAACCAGCTTATCCCAGTCTTCCGGAGAACCGATATCAGAAAGTGGTGAGCTCATTTCCAGGTCGTTCAGCTGACCCAGATACTGCATGCGGTAACCGGGGGTGAGTGTGACGTCATCTTCGGTAAACCCGTTAATCTTGAACTCTTCCATTACTTTGTCTGCCAGCTCTTTCCAGCAAGCACCCAAGGTGTTCACAGCTTCCTGCTTTTCGGCAGTTGTCGAGTCTTTGGTGATACCGATATCTGTACTCTTATCATAGCGGTATTCAAAGTCTGCAGTAGCACAACCAAATGCAGAGAAACCAGCAGCCCAAGCAGGAACGATAGTTTCTTTAAAGCCGAGACCCATGGTATAGCCATAGGCGTGAACCGGACCACCACCACCGTATGAGAAGCATACGAAGTCACTGGGGCTGTAGCCCTTGGCACTGATCATAGCGCGCAAATGCTGACGCAAGGAAAGGTCAAGCAGCTCAATCACACCAGCAGCCGCATCTTCCAGAGACATACCGAGGGGATCAGCGATCTGTTCTTTGACGCACTGCTTAGCACGTGGAACGTCCAGCTCAAGAATACCGCCGAGGAAGTTATCGGGGTTCAGGTAGCCCAAGATGATGTGACAGTCAGTTACAGACACTGTGTCAACACCACCGGCAGGCCAGCAAGTACCAACGCGATAACCGGCACTGTCAGGGCCGAGTTTCAGGGAGTTACTGTAGGGATCGATACGAACGAAGCTACCGGCACCCGCACCAATAGTATCCATGGATACCAGCGGCAGAGACAGTACCAGTCGAGCGCAATCGCCGTCCTGATGCATGGACACTTTGCCTTTAACAATCAGCGCCATGTCGAAACTGGTACCACCGATGTCAGAACAAGCAACGTTTTCGTAACCGAGCTGCTCAGCGAGGTAACGAGAACCCATCACACCACCGATAGGACCGGACACCAGTGTACGAGCCAGTTCTTTAGCCTTCCAGCTGATGGTACCGCCGTGGCTGGCCATTACGCGTACGTCATATTTAGCACCGACGTCTTTCATGCGCTGGCTAAGGTTAGCCAAAATTTTGCGTGAAGGCTCAGCAGCGTAGGCTTCCAGCAACGTTGTGTTGGTACGGTGAGTTTCTTTACGAACCGGGTAGTAGTCGACAGAAGCAAATACCGGAATGTTAGAGCCCATCTCTTTGATAACCTCGAGACACACATCGCGAACCGCGCGTTCATGTGTACCATTAAGGTAAGAGCTCAGGAAGCTGATCACAATGGCTTTACAGCCTTGCTCGACCAACTCACGGGCAGCTTCACGGGCCTCATGCAGACGAACAGGAATTACCACACCGCCTTTGGAGTCAACACGCTCGGTAACACCGCGAGTGTCATGGATGTGCGCCAGAGGCTCATCATAACGGTGAGTGTTGAGGTGGAGACGGTCTTCAAATGCGTAACCCAGATAACACTGGATAGCACGACCCATGCGATGGAAGTCTTCAAAGCCCTTACTTACGATCAGACCAGTGCGAAGACCCTTGCGACCTACAACGCGGTTAAGCATCGCGGTACCAGAGAATACGCAGGTGACCATTTGCGGGAAGACTTCTTCAGGAGTTGTGTCCCAGTGAGCCAGTGCATCAACACTGGACGTCAGCACCGCGTTGGCTTCATCGACGTCACTTTGTGCTTTACCGACGACGAAGGTGCCATCTGCACGCACAAAAAAAGTATCGGTCATCGTGCCACCGGCATCGATACCCAGAACTTCAACGGGATTGGTTAAATCATTCAAGTGTATATCCTCTTATGTTGATTACTTCTACCCCTGCCCACCTTAATTTGATTTGCTTTTTATAGTTAATACTACAAATCATTCGTGGACTGAGGAGCCCTCGCATACGACTATAGCAATAGCCGTGCCAATAAAAATTTATTGTTAAATTTTATTATGTTATAAGAAATATCAAATTAATGTTTGGCAGAAATCGACTATAATCGTTCGAATATCAGTCGCCGGCCGGACATTAATCGAACTGGATTAAAACACGGCTTAATGGTTCATGTCTACGATATTGCTGACTATGTAGACCCTCTGGCCAATAGAAAACAAGGCGTTAGTGCCGCCTGGGCCATTATTGCAAACCAATTGTAATTGTATGACTTGCAAGTGATTATATTTAATGAGGCCTAAAATGCAGAAACGTCCTATAATCGTACAACGACTATTTTCATAATAACAACCCGGTGAGATAAGAGTGTCATGAGTTATGAACCTTCCCTTAAGGGGTCCACTGCCGTTTCGCACCCGACGCGGGTTGCTTCTGCACGCGAGAAGCTTCTGACAGACGGCAACCTGCCGGACAATACCGTTCGATCTGTCATTGAGGCTTCCTGGCAGCGTTGCGTGACAAGTCAGGTTGATCCGCTAATTGCAAAACGGGCACTGGAGCTCAGCGGTGAAGAACTGACGGGAATCAGACGACAGCACCGAGAACTGCTCTCTGCATCCGAAATCATCATGCGCGAGGCCAAAGAACTACTGGCAGAATCAGGCACCATCATGCACCTTGTGACGCCCTCCGGAATGATACTGGATTACGAAGGAGATCCCGACACACTGGAACTGGCCAATAATTACAGCTTAATCCCGGGTGCCAACTGGAACGAGCAGGCAGCGGGAACAAACGCTATTGGCACTGCATTGAACATTGGCGCACCTGTACAGGTTCACGCATTTGAGCATTTCTGTGAAAACATCAGCCGCTGGACTTGCTCTGCGGCAGTTATTCGTGACCCGTTCGAGAAACGCTTGCTTGGTGCACTGAATATTTCAGGTTTGAAAAACACATTGCATGATTACTGCCTGGCACTGGCCATTTCCGGTGCTCGCAGAATTGAAGGTCAGTTTGCACAACTGAAACTTGCGAAGAGAGATCTTTTACTCGGCACAACCATTGATCATTTTGCCTCTTCAGGAAATGACGGCGTACTACTATTTGATATGGACGGCAAATTGGTTCGCACCAACACTATGGCAGACAAGGTTCTGGCAGCCAGGGGTATAAGAATCAATTTGACGCCATATAACCCTATTCTGACACTCAACAGTGAGGGGGCGTTCACCCCCGAACAGGATACTGCACTCAATCAGATAGACCAGCAATGGGTTCAGCCCGTCACCCACCAGGGGGAGCAAATTGGTTACCTGGCCGTCATTCCACTCCCCGCCCGCTCGTCACAGAGAGTATCAGGCAACCCGACCACCATTCCACCCCCCTCCAAGTCCACCGGTTTTTTCCGTCTGGTAGGACAGAGCGCTCCTTTCCTGAAAGCAGTTCAACAAGCGAAGCGGGTTGCCAAAGCACCCATTCCCGTTCTACTTCAGGGAGAAACGGGGGTTGGCAAGGAGCTCTTTGCCAGGGCTATGCACGAAGAGGGTCCATCTAACACAGGTGAGTTTGTTGCGCTCAACTGTGGCGGGCTGTCCAGGGATCTGCTGGCAAGCGAACTGTTTGGACACATAGAAGGCGCTTTCACCGGTGCCCGGCGCGGCGGCATGATTGGCAAAATAGAAGCCGCTAACGGCGGCACACTGTTTCTGGATGAGATAGGCGAGATGCCCTTCGACCTCCAACCAATGTTTCTCCGGGTGCTCCAAGAATCAGAAATCTGCCGGGTAGGCGATACCAGACCGCGCAAGGTCAACTTCAGGCTAATCGCCGCCACCAACCGGGATCTGGCTCAGGAAGTGGCAGAAGGTCGCTTCAGGATGGATCTTTACTACCGAATCTCGTCAATGACACTGACGGTGCCGCCATTGCGGGAGCGAACCGGAGATGTCTCACTGCTCGCTCACAATATTTTCGCCCACCTGCTGGAACAGCATTCTGGCGACCAGAAACGACTCAGCAAGCCATTGCTCGATCTACTCGAAAAGCATAGTTGGCCGGGCAATATTCGCGAACTGGGCAACCTGATTACCGCCGCTTTCTTTCTCTCCGACCGGGAGGAACTGGGGCCAGAAGATCTCCCCAAAGATTTCCTCGCCGCCAATCTGGAGGGTCATGAAGGCGAAGAAGTGGCCAACCCCCTGGATTTTGCCGAAAAAGAGGTGATTATCCGGTCCATCCGTGAACAGGGTGGCAACCTGACAAAGGTGGCCAAACAGCTGAACATTGCGAAAAGCACTCTGTATATCAAACTGAAAAAATACAATATCAAGCGCACCTGAATAACCTTTTCACAGACACTATGTGAAAACCCCTGCCACTTTTGGCAAGGCCCATTAAAGCGCAAAGAGGTCAGCTTATCTGACACCGACATCCTCAAAGGAAAACTCTCTGGCTACCCTTAGTGTGCGGGTAGCCAGCTGAACCTCTTTGAGAAACAACATCAGTGCGAGAATCAACAATACCAGCGCCAACACAAAGAACCCGATAATCAGACCACCTATGTGCAACTGCCAGAAGCCGCCCACAAACAGGCTGACAATTAATATACAGACCAGCAATCCGGCTGCTGTGCAAAGCCCAATAGACCAGTTGGTGACTTTAGTCCTGCGCCAAAGAAACTTAAGCTCCTGCTGACAAATCGCTTTCTGTTCAGGGTCACTCAGACGGAGCTCACGCTGACCCACCACCCTCGCGCGATCAACAATTCGCCCTAGCCGACCGGATATGACATTGAGAAAGCCCGCTATGCCTGCCAGCAGGAATACCGGCGCAACCGCCAGTTGAATAACCAATGCCAGATCAGTGACCTCAATCATCGAATTCATTTTTACTCGCTCCTCGCGATCGGTTGCTGACCCACGCTGAAATACGCCCTGATACGTTCACCCGTGATATAGATCGAGGGCACCAGCAGCAGAGTGACAAAAGTGGCCAACAAAACACCAAAAGCCAATGAAATTACCATGGGTATCAGGAATTGAGCCTGGGCACTGCGCTCAAACAGTATCGGTGTCAGGCCAAAAAACGTAGTCAGTGATGTCAGCACGATTGGTCGGAACCGGTCCCTGGCGCCCTGAACAACCGCATCCACTGCATGCCATCCCTCTTTTTTCAACTGATTGATGCGATCAATCAGCACAAGATTATCATTGACCACCACCCCGGCGGCGGCCAGCACTCCCATCATTGAGGGCATGCTGATTTCCTTGCCGAACAACAGGTGGCCAATAATGGCTCCGGCAATACCAAACGGTACAGCGCTGAGCACAATAACCGGCTGCCAGTATGAGCGGAACTCCACGGCGAGCAAGGTATAAATGGCCAATAATGCCAGCGCCATCATCTGTAAAAAGCCTATTTCAAAGGCTTTTTGATCTTTCTGTGCGCCGTCAATTTCCAGCGTTAATCCCGGGAACTTCTTCACTAGCTCGGACCAGTGGTCCCGCATAAACACTGCCACGATCTCATCGGCAGACGCGGCCCCACTAACCAGCTCACCTTCTATCTCGACCATTCGCTTGCGATCACGGCGCTTGATCTCGGTATACCCCGGCACAAACGTGATATCCGCCACAGCATTGAAAGGCAACTCACGACCATCATCCGTCCGGATACGCAACTCATCCAGTGACGATACCCGGGCTCGCTCCGCTTCAGGATAACGAACCATGACTTTGACATCCTCCCGCTCCCGTGGAATACGCTGAGCCTCGACACCATAAAATGCATTGCGCAACTGTCCGGCAATATCACTCAAACCGATTCCGAGCGTGTCCGCATTGTCTTTAAGACTGATTTCGATTTCTTTGCTCGCTGTACGAAAAGAACTGGAGACATTGAAGACCCCGGGGTAATCCAGCAGCAGGGACTCAATTTCCACTGAAGCCAAACGCAACTCATCAATCTGCTTGCCCCTGAGAAGCAAGTTGATCTCCTTGGGCCGCCCCATCAGGGTATATTCAACCCGGTAGTCCTCGACATTTTCAACAGTCCCGATATGTTTCTGCCAGAGCCCAGCCACGGCCTTTGACGAAATCGAGCGGGTTTCGTTACTGGATAACTCCAGAACAACCGAGACGATGTTTTCCCGGCTTTCGGCATAGTGATTTTCAATGACCGAGCGCCCATCCTCGCCAATCAACAGAGGCTCCTGCTTTAACCCCTCTACGCCCTCTTCTATCTGTCGCATAACGGCCAGAGAGCGATCGAAACTGATACCTTCCCGCAGCTCGGCTGATGCCCGCAGGTACTCCCCCTCAACCACCGGGAAAAAAGCGACGCGCAACCAACCGGTAAAGAAAACCCCCAGTATGACAATCAGTACCGCCAGAAACAGCGCCATGGTAATACCGCTGTGACGCAGGCAACTTTCCAGCGCCGGCCGGAACTGATGATCCGCAAACTGCTTCATCCACCGGGAAGCCCCGTTTCTCGCCCTCTGCAACCATTTTGCAAACAGCCATGTGGCCTCTTTCTCGGGTTTCAGATGGCGCAGGTGAGCCGGCAAAATCAGGAAGGACTCCAGCAGCGAAAATGTCAGCGCAATAATCGCCACCTTGGGCATTTCTGCCATCAGCTTGCTGGAATCACCAGGTAACAGCAGCATCGGCACAAACACAATGATCGTGGTCAAAACAGCAAAAGTGACCGGCTTTGAAACCGCCAGGGCCCCCAGCGAAGCACTGTCATTGCCGCTCAGACCGCGCTCGTGATGCGAGTAGATACTTTCACCCACCACAATGGCGTCATCCACCACGATGCCAAGAATGAGCAGAAAGGCAAATAACGAGACAATATTGACGCTAATCCCCAGGTAGGGCATTAACCACAGAGTACCCACGTAGGAAATACCTATTCCCGCAGCCACCCAAAAAGCCAGTGCCGGACGCAAGAAAAGCACCAGCAGACCGAACACCAGCAATAGTCCGCCGAGTGCATTTTTTGACAGCAGATCAATTCGACTGCCTAGGTATACTGACAAATCGCGCCAAACCACCAATTCGACACCAGGCTGAAGACTGGGCAACTTCTCCGCAACATAGGCTCTGACGGCCTCAGAGGAAGCCACAACATCGGGATTGCGGGTATTGAAAAGGTTGATAAATACAGCGGGCTTGCCATTGAATATGGACATCAGATCCTGCTCTGCAAAACCGTCGTTAATACGGGCAATATCACCCAGCAGAACCTGTGTACCATCGGTATCCCGCAAGACCACAATGCGCTCAAAATCTTCCCGCTGGTAGGCCTGCCCCCGGGTCTGCAGGACAATGTCGCCCGCTTGCTCACGCACTTCACCGGCGGGCAAATTGACCGATGAACGCCGGATGGCGGCAACAATGTCCTCGAACGTCAGCTGGTAACGGCGCAGTGTTTCCTCGGATATTTCCACAGCGACCTCTTCAGGCCGCGTGCCACCTATTTCCGCCAGAGTGACACCAGATAACCCGATGACCTCATCGCGGATGGACTCAGCAAGTCGTTTGAGGTCGTCTTCCGCCATCGGCCCTGCCAGAGCCAGGCTGAGAATCTGGGTTCTTGCCAACACCTCTTTGATCAGTGGTCGCTCGGAATCCACTGGTAAGGTATTAATGGCGTCTACCCGTGATTTCACATCATTGAGCAACTTCTGGGTGTCGTGACCGTCGGCCACTTCTATCTCAATCCGCCCCATGCCCTGATAGGCAAACGAGCGCAGCTCCTCAATACCATCCAGATCATGCACCTGCTCTTCGATGCGGATACAGATCTGCTCTTCAACCTCCCGCGGCCCGGCACCCGGGTAGGGCACCTCGACCTGAACCACGTCCCTCGGTATTTTCGGAAACATTTCCTTGTCGAGGTCCGGCAAACTCGTCAGGCCACCCACCAGCACCATTAACATTAACAAATTGGCCGCAATGGGATTGCTGACCCACCAATGAATCAACCCCCGACCTGACGTGCTCATAGGAGGTCCGGCGCCGACAGAAGCACTGGAGACACCTTCATCCCCTCAACCACATAACCCGGCCTCTCCAGTAGGATCAGCTGCCCCTCCGGGATACCCGTGATCAACAGGCTTTCCTCTAATACCTGCAGTACTCGAACAGAGACCGTATGCAACCGGTTTTCTTCATCCAGCACGAGCAGTTGGTCTTTCTCATACAGGGCTTGGCGAGGCACACTAACCACTGCATCAAAGGAGCGACCCACTACTTCTGCGTTGACAAACAGACCCGCCACCAAGGGCGGCGAATACTGATAGGGATTGGTTATCTCGACAATCCCGTAAATGACCCGGGTTCGCGTATCAATGGTGGCGTCTGTGCGCACCAGCAGGCCAGGCCAGTCGGCCTGCTGCCCATCAAACCTCGCCGACAGTGTCACCTGAAGCGGGTTGTCGGCTTCGGGCCGGAGCGGCAGATTCAAACGCGACGCCTGACTCGCCGTTAATGGCAGGCGTACCTCCATGGTATGTGTCGCGAAAATCTCTGCCACCAGCATGCCGGAACTCACATACTGTCCGCGGTTCACCTGTGTCTGACGTATCAGGCCATCAAAGGGTGCAACAATCGTCGTACGCTCCAGATTGATACGGGCCTGCTCGAGATCCGCCCTGGCCCCAGCAAGGGCAGCTTCTGCCGCCTTTAACTGTGGCTCACGTAGAAACAATGCGTTGCCTTCTCTATTACCCAAATCCCGCCACTCTCGCTTTGCCTGCCTGGCTTGTCCTCGCTCCATGGCAAGGGTTTTCTCAGCCTCGGCAACCCGTGATGATGCCCGGATGACTTCAATATCGTAGTCTCTGGCATCCAGTTGCAGCAGCACTTCGCCTTCACTGAAAAAACCACCATCGACAAAATTTGGTGAAACAGACAGCACCTGTCCCGCAACCTGGGTAGCCAGCGCCACTTCAACCTTGGGCTGAACCGTGCCCTGGGTCAGCACACTGACCTGGCGGCGCGCCGGAATGGCTGTCATAGCGGAAATTTCCGGCGGCGCCGGTTCCGCCCGGGGCTGTTGGGCTGGCTCAGGCCTGATTCCGGCCAATACGACCACTACCAGAATAGCCACCAGCACAATCGTCAGGGGGACAAGCGCTCTTTTTAATTGACCCATAGTCTGTTGATTATCCTTCTAATTGGGGGAAGTGACATTATCACAGGATCACGTGATATCCCGGCCCTTGCAGCAATCAAACTGGCGGTAATCTGCAAAAAATACGAATCTCACCTCAAAACAGTTGCTGTCATCAAAGCTTCTTCAATATGCCATGCCCCCGTCATCTGAGGCCACTAAGTTTCCAACAAAGCTCTGTAATCAGGAACTGTGAGGCCAGCTATGCACTATAACGCCATATGGCTATCGGACATTCATTTGGGCTATCGGGACTGCAAGGCAAATTTCTTGCTGGATTTCCTCAATAAAACTCACACTAACCGGCTTTACTTGGTAGGTGATGTGGTCGATTTGTGGGCAATGAAACGCTCTTTTCTCTGGCCACCCAGTCATCACGAGGTATTGCGCAAAATCATCGATCTGGCGAATAACGGCACCCGGGTGATTTATATACCGGGCAATCACGATGATCTGATGAGAGAAGTGGCTGGCACCGTGCTTCTCAATATCGAGATTCACCAGCAATTTGTCCACACCACCCACGAGGGCAAAAAATTACTCTTGCTGCACGGTGATGAGTTCGATCATGCTGTGCTGTGCAGCCGGTTTGCGCGTCTGGCAGGCGACGCCGGCTACAGCCTGCTGCTACATTTTAACCGCTGGAGCAACGCCTTGAGACGCTGTTGGGGGCTGCCTTACTGGTCGCTCGCTCAGTACGTGAAGAACCGGGTCAGAAATGCCCGTGCGGCCATAATCGCTTTTGAAGAAGCAGCGGCCAAGGAAGCCGTTCGTCAGGAAGCAGACGGTATTGTCTGCGGGCACATCCACCAACCAGAAATCCGAACGATCGATGGGATTCTCTATTGCAATGATGGCGATTGGGTGGAGAGCTGCACGGCATTGGTCGAACATCGCCAGGGCAAGCTCGAGCTGCTTCACTGGGGCGACCTGCAACAGGCGATCAAATGCGATCAGGCAGCCAATGACAGTACGATCAGCGCACCGTATTCACTACCGCGGCTCTCCTGAAGGACAACGGCCTCAGGCCAATCAGGTCACTGACTCCGCCAGCGTATTGCACGCCCCAATCACTGCAGGGCCACTGTTGCCCCCCTGTTTCACGACACCCGTCCGCCCCATCGCCAGGTAATCAAAACCGGCTTCGGCAACCCGCCTGGGATCAAACAGGTTGCGGCCATCAACAATTAAGGGTCGCTTCATTTTCTCGGCAAGCGCTGCAAAGTCAGGGGCCCAGAAGTGCTTCCATTCTGTACAGATCACCAATCCATCAGCACCCTTCGCCGCAGACTCTTTGGTGCCTGCCAACACCAGATCGTCGCGATCGCCGTAGATGCGCTGACACTCCTCCATGGCGCGTGGGTCATATGCCTGCACCAGGGCGCCATGCTGCCAGAGAGACTCCAATAGCACCCTGCTCGGGGCCTCGCGCATATCGTCGGTTCGAGGCTTGAATGCCAGCCCCCACACGGCAATGGTTTTCCCCTTCAGGTCACCATTAAAGTAATGGTAGAGCTTCTGAAACAGCCGCTGTTTCTGTTCGCTATTGACCTGCTGTACCGCCGACAGCAGGGGGGTGAGGTAACCCACCTTTTCAGCCGTCACCTGCAGGGCACGCACATCCTTTGGAAAACAGGAGCCCCCGTAACCACAACCAGGGTAAATAAAATGGTAGCCAATGCGGGGGTCCGCACCGATGCCCAGACGAACTTTTTCGATATCGGCACCCAGGTATTCGGCGAGATTCGCTATCTCATTGATAAAACTGATTTTGGTGGCCAACATCGCATTTGCTGCGTATTTGGTCAGCTCCGCTGAGCGAACGTCCATGACCATCAACTTTTCATGATTTCGGTTAAACGGTGCATAAAGCTCCCGCATAATGCCGGTGGCGCGTTCGGAACCAGTGCCAAGTACAATCCGGTCCGGCTTCATAAAATCACCGATGGCTGCACCTTCTTTCAGAAACTCGGGGTTTGAGACCACGTCAAAGGGTATATCGAGCGCACGATGATGGAGCTTCTTTTCAATCAGGGCCCTCACTTTATCGGCTGTGCCCACAGGCACCGTGGATTTATTAACAATCACGGCAGAGTCCTGCAGATACTGGCCAATGGTGTCTGCCACTGACAGGACATGTCGGGTATCCGCCTCACCATCTTCATCACAGGGCGTGCCCACGGCGATAAAAATCACTTCGCCATGGGTAACGGCTTCGGCGACGTCGGTCGTAAACACCAACGATCCCTGCCGCTGTGTTTCTACCAGATAGTCCTCAAGACCGGGTTCAAAAATAGGGGCTATCCCTCGACGCAACGCATTTATTTTCAGTGCATCCTGATCAATACAGGAAACCTGATGGCCAACATGGGCAAGACACACACTGGTCACCAATCCCACATAGCCTCCACCAAATACTGTCACTCTCATTCCACTCACACTCACCCTGTCATTTGAGTGAATTCATGGTGTGACTGTGGCATGACAGCCTTATGGCACTTTTTTAGGGATTTTGTGACAGCCCAATGGTCTCTTGCAATGGCGGCAATTCAGTTACACTTAGCTGACCGGAAATCATCAACTTTCAACCCTTTGCTCTGCAGGGTGCTACTTGCCCGGGAAGACAAAAACACGATTTTTGCCTGATAAGGAATTTAACTTGCCACTACTAAAAAACCGTTTGGCCCTGCTGACTGATGCGTCCGGGGATCAGCTCCTGACCGGTATGGTCAGAGGTATTGAGAAAGAGAGCCTGCGGGTGACGCCGGCCGGCAAACTGGCACAGACTCCCCATCCATTGGCATTGGGGTCTGCGTTGACCCACCCGAAAATCACCACGGATTACTCGGAGGCATTACTGGAATTCATTACGCCACCTTCCAGGGATGCCGATCTGGTATTGCAAACCCTGGAGGATATCCACCGCTTCACTTACCACAGGATTGGCGATGAATTGCTCTGGGCCAACAGTATGCCCTGCCAGCTCAGTGGCGACAGTGATATTCCGGTGGGCTATTACGGCACCTCCAATATTGGCAAAATGAAAAGTGTTTACCGGGTTGGTCTGGGCCACCGCTATGGCCGACTGATGCAGACGATTGCCGGTATCCACTACAATTTTTCAGCCCCGGATTCACTCTGGGAGATGTTGCGCAAGGCAGAGAATCCCGGCCAGTCGCTACAGAATTTTAAAACTGAAAACTACTTTGCCCTGATTCGCAATTTCCGCCGTTACTTCTGGTTATTACTCTATTTGTTCGGTGCGTCGCCCGGGGTTTGCCGCAGCTTTGTCAGAGGTCGTGAGCATCGCCTGATACCCTTTGGCAAAGACGATCACAGCCTCTACGCGCCCGACGCCACATCACTGAGAATGGGCGACTTGGGTTATCAAAGCACGGCCCAGGAGCAACTGATTGTCTGTTATAACGATCTGCGCAGCTACGTGACCACCCTCCGCGGTGCGCTGGTCAAACCCTATCCGGCGTACGAATCAGTAGGACTCAAAGACCTTCATGGCGAGTACCATCAACTAAGCACCCATTTACTACAGATTGAAAATGAGTTTTACAGCACCATCCGGCCAAAGCGGACGACCAACACCGGAGAGACTCCATTGAGGGCACTGTGGGAGCGCGGTGTTGAATATATCGAGGTGCGCTGTATTGACCTTAATCCTTACCAGCCGCTGGGTATTAATCGTGAACAGATAGATTTCCTCGACATTTTTCTGCTCACTTGCCTGTTGGCCAGTAGCCCGGACACCGATGACCAGGAATATCGAAATATCCTGGAAAATCAGCGGCTCACGGTTTATCGGGGACGCGATCCCCTGCTTACCCTACGGGACGGCGGAAGTGATCGATCACTCCTCGAATGGTCCGAAGCAATTTTTGCCGACATGAAACCAGTGGCTGACATGATGGATGATCACCATGGCGATGACCGTTACCGAAAAACGTTGCTGTCACTACGCCATCGGTTAAAAGACCCTTCACTGACCCCCTCGGCCCGGATGCTGGAGGAAATGGCAGAGACCAACCAGACATTCTTTCGCGTCGCCATGAAGTACGCCACCCGGCACCGCGAATACTTCCTGGACACACCACTGGATCGGGAAACTGAGGCACACTACCAACAGCTGGCCCGCGATTCACTGCGACAGCAACAGGAGATTGAGCAGCGCGATGACCGCAGTTTCGACCAGTTTCTTGCCGATTATTACCGGCAGTATGATTTTCAGCTGTGAACTACCTGGCCCATCTACATCTGGCAGGCCAATGTCCGGAACAAATGATCGGTGGGTTACTGGGTGATTTCGTCAAGGGCCCCCTCCGGGGAGACTACCCGCCAGCGATCGAAGCGGGGATTTTACTGCATCGAAAAATAGACGTTTTTACCGACAATCTTCCGGCCGTCCGGACTGCTATCACTCGCTTCGAACCGCCCTACCGGCGCTTTGGCGGGATACTGCTCGACCTCTGCTACGACCACTTTCTGGCCGATAACTGGTCGAGGTACCACCATCGTCCACTCACAGACTTCTGCCAGGATTTCTACGGCAATCTATCGGATTATGCAGAGATTTTACCGGACAGGGCCAAGCGTTTCAGTGAAGTAGCGCCCCGGGTAAACTGGCTTGAAAACTACGCACAGTTTCAAAATCTGGAATATATGCTGGAACGCATCGGTCAACGTTTTAAAACCCCAATACCCCTCCACCAGGCTTTCCCGGAACTGCAGCGGGACTATCGGTTGTTGTCCAATGAGTTTCACCAGATTTTTCCTCTGTTGATTGAGTTTACTGAAAGCCAACGTCTAAAATGAATGGCCTCCTGAAGGGAATAATCCAATGATACCGACAGCAAGACAGACTAATCTGGTGATCTTTCTCGGCTGCACGCTGTTGATCCTGGTCGCGCTCTACATGCAACATATAATGGGACTGATTCCCTGTTACCTTTGTGTCACCCAGCGGGTTTTCGTCATAACTACCGGACTTATCGCCCTGCTGGCATTTCTTCACCACCGGCACACACGCTTTTACGGTGCTATCACCGCCCTCAGCGCACTGGCAGGTGGTTTTTTCTCCGGCAAACAGCTCTGGTTGCAACATCTGCCAGAGGAGCGAGTTCCCGCCTGCGGACCACCGGTGGAATACCTGTTTGACGTTTTCAAATTCAGCGATGCGTTGGGCATGCTATTGCGCGGTGACGGCAACTGTGCCGAGGTGCAATGGCTGTTTCTCGGCCTCAGCATTCCCGGTTGGACTCTGGTTTGCTTTATCCTGCTGGCTGCGCTGGGTGTGTGGCAAATGGTTCGCCGCCAGTGAATTTGCTGCGCGGACTCGCCGTACTGACCCTGTTTCAGGGCATTGGTGAGGGGATCAGTCACATCGCCGGGATACCGGTACCCGGCCCGGTAATCGGCATGGTCCTGTTATTTCTGGCACTGCAGTTCAGCCACACGGAAACACCGGCCTGGCTGGGGCGAACGGGCCACTCGCTTATCCGCTGCCTGTCTCTGATGTTCCTGCCCGCCTGCACCGGCCTGTTTTTTCTGCCTGACATCTCCCGGAACCAATGGCTTCCCATCGCCGGGGCCATTGTTCTGGCAACCCTGCTAACACTGCTATTGGCTGCCCTGTTGATGCAAAAACTGATGTCCGCTGAGGGCGAGCGTCCATGACAGCGTGGCTGGCCACTACCCTGCTGTTGGTACTGACCTTTGCTGCTTTCGCCGCCGCTCTCTGGCTGTATCGGCTCAATCGGGGTAGGCCCACCCTACAGGCGCTGATGCACCCGCTGGTCACAGGCCCGTTAATGGTGAGTGGCATCCTGGTTGCCTCCCATATTGATTACGATCAATACCGGGAGGCCAATCAACTGTTCTTTTTTTTGCTGGGCACCACGACCGTTGCGTTGGCAATCCCGCTTCACCAGCAATTTCATCATATTAGCCGACTATTCAGACCGCTAATCATTACGCTGATATTTGGTGCCAGTTTTGCCGTAGCAAGTGCCCTGGTGATCGCCTGGTTACTGGGTGGCTCCATAGAGACACTGATTTCATTGGCACCCAAATCAGTCACCACCCCTATCGCCCTTGGCCTGTCGGAAAAGATTGGCGGTCTGCCGGCATTGACTGCCGGCGTGGTTGTATTTACCGGCGTGGTGGGAGCGGTGCTGGGCCCACTGATTTTTCGTTGGCTGGGTATCACGGACGACCGCATCATTGGCTTTGTCACAGGAATTTGTGCGCACGGGGTCGGGACAACCAGGGCCTTTGAAATAAGCGCCCGTTGCGGCGCTTTCGCCAGCCTGGGCCTTGGCATGACCGGTGCACTGACAGCTTTCAGCCTGCCGTGGCTGGTCATTTTTTTCCTCGATTAGCCCTGACAGCCAGTGTGGCCGTGCGCGCCTAATGTGTGCTTGCCACGCACACACTGTTTCCCTATGCTTGGTGCATTCCAACAATCACAAGCAGCACCGTTTATGCTAGAAAATTGCAAGTCGGCCCAAGAGCGCTGGGGAGGTGTCAGCCAACTGATAGATCAGTGGCTGGAGGAGCGCCAGGAAATGCTGGTTCGCTTTTGTGCGCTGGGCGAAATCCGCCATTTCAGCAGTGAGGACCCCTCACAGGGCAGGAAGGTCAAAACTTTTTTTGAAATTCTTGTGGACTACACTTCCGCAGGCCACTTTGAAATTTACGATCAGTTGATCCGTGAAGGTAACAGTTATCATGACAAGGACGCACTGGAGGCCGCCAACGGACTGCTGGAAACAATTGATGCAACAACAGAGCTGATCCTTGACTTCAATGACAAATATCTGGAGACCGACGATCTCACTTCTCTGGCAGCGGATCTGTCTACGCTGGGAGAGGCCATTGAGTCACGGCTTGAGGCCGAGGACTGCATGATCGAAGTCCTGCATTCCGCACATCACGATCAATCCCAAAAAACAACTAGCTGACACGACCTATGGCGCCGGAAAATTTTCCTGCGTCATTACCGAACTGGCTAACCATAAAAAAAGGCCCTCGTGGGCCTTTTTTATTGAATAGGCAAAACCGGACAGGAATTAATCCAAGCCCATCACTTTGACCAGCTCCACTTCAAAAATCAGTGTCGCATTGGGACCGATCAGCCCGGCTGTGCCATTTGGGCCGTAGGCAAGATCGGAGGGAATGTAAAGCTCCCACTTGGCTCCTTCCTGCATTTTCTGCAGCGCTTCCGTCCAACCCGGGATTACCTGTCCGACGTTCAGCTCTATCGCACCACCGTGTTTCTCGGAGGCATCAAACTCAGTACCGTCAACCAAAGTCCCCCGATACTCTACGGAAACCTGATCGTTGACATCAGGCGATGCGCCAGTACCGGCCGTAATGACCTTGTATTGCAGTCCGGTTTCAGTGGTAATCACACCGTCTTTATTGGCGTTGGCAGCAAGAAAGGCTTTTCCCTCAGCGGCATTTTTCTCTCCAGCTTTTGCCATCTCCGCCTGCTTTTCACCATTTAATGACTGTTGCTTGGCCTGCTGCTCCGCATGGAAGGTTTCAATCACCTCGGCCAGCTCTTCGTTATCAATACGCGGAGGACGATTATCGAGTGCGTCAGCCAGACCCGCGGCAAAGGTTTCGCGGTCCAGCTCAATACCACCCATGGCCAATTGGCCACCCATATCCACACCAATGACATAACTGTACTTCTGTAATTGCGTTTCCAGAACCGGCTCCTGATCCTGATCGCTTGTCTGCTGTGTCTGGGGCTTTTCACTGCAGGCGCCAAGAGCAAAAATGGCCGTCGAAGCCAGCAGTAGATATTTCATTTTCATAATCAGTACCTTGTATGGAAAATCAATTTAAGTGTTATGTTAACGTAAATTCAGTTTTTGGGCTTTGCAGAAGCCAACGGCCAAGCCAGTGGACTTCCGGAATGTATTGCAATATCGCTTGTACGGCTCAAATAAAGATTCAGATTTTGCAGCTGTTCTTCGCCGCTCAGCTTTCTTCTATCGTCTCTGTCTGTGTCCGTTGAGCTGCCGCATTTTGTCCGCCACCAGTTACACAGCCTATTCTGGACAACTCGCTCGGCCCTGAGTTCAAGTTGCTTAACATCCTGCGGCCACTCCTGATCGGCGAAGCCCGCGAATTCCGACTGCACAAAACGCCGAACGCCACGCAACGGCTCGACAACCTGTTCATTCCAGTCCCGAATGATCTCTTCCGCTTCATCCAGATCCTGGACAGTTAACACCTGTCCGGAACTGCCGAGCCAGCAACAAAACAGGACCAGATTAACATTGGCACCAACGTCTTCCTGTAACTCGAGACACGCCCGGGCCACTTCGGGGCGGCCGTAGTGAACCAGCGAATAGTCCCAGAAAGGATTGCCTGTAAACTGGCTCAAAGTTCAAGCCATTGCCAGTACTGCGTCCACTAGTTTGTTGATGCCCGTGGCCGCTTCACTGATACGGCCGGCCAACATATAGGCGGGCGTGGTAACCAGCTTGTTCTGCTCATCGATACAGATATCGCCGACACCACAGGTCCGGTGTTCAGCTCCGGTGGATTCTATGGCTGCAGCAATCTCGGGGTTATCGCCCACAGTGCACTTTACTCCAGCACCAAATAACACTCCCGACATCACCGGTGCGATACACATCAATCCAACCGGTTTACCGCTGTTGTGCATGGTACGTATAAAATTACTGAGTTCCTCGCGGACACTCAACTGCGCACCCTTGACAGCGAAATCGGACAGATTTTTGGCAGCGCCAAAGCCGCCCGGCAAAATGACCGCATCAAAATCATCGGCATCGGCATCGGCCAATTTTTTGATGTCACCTCGAGCCAATCTTGCCGCTTCCACCAGCACATTGCGGGTTTCACCTTCAGCGACTTCACCCGTGGTGTGATTAATTACATGCAATTGCTCAATATCAGGTGCAAAGCACTGGACCTCGGCACCAGCCTGATCAAGACTAAGCAGGGTAATCACACTTTCGTAAATTTCTGAGCCGTCATAAACGCCACAGCCGGACAGAACTACTGCCACTCGCTTGCCCATCACTTACCTCCTTCTAATTTCCACTACTCAAACACATGGATACATCTCAGTACCAACCAGGAGTATAGGCAGCGATCTGCTGCATTCCTACCATCGCCTCCCGGTCTTCAGACTGACTTGAACAGTAAATCCCAAACACCGTGACCCAGGCGTTCGCCACGCTGCTCAAACTTGGTGGTGGGGCGGTAGTCCGGACGTGGCGCATAATGACCAGCCCCGACCACATTTTCGAGGCCACTGACCGACTCCATTATCTCCAGCATATGCTCTGCGTAAGGCTGCCAATCCGTTGCAAAATGCAACATGCCCCCGACCGTCAGCTTGTCCCGAAGTTGTTCGACAAATGCCGTCTGAATTAACCGTCGTTTATTGTGTTTTTTCTTGTGCCAGGGATCCGGAAAGTAAATCTGGATGCGTTCGATGCTGTGGTCGGCAATGCAATCGGCCAGAACATCGTTTGCATCGGCCAGATAAACCCGCAGGTTTGGCAAAGCCAGTTTGCCGGTATTATTGATCAGGCGCCCCACCCCTGGTGGATGCACCTCAATACCAATAAAATCCTTATCCGGTTCCGCCTGCAGCATGGTCAATAACGAATCGCCCATACCAAAACCAATTTCCAGTACCCGAGGGGCCTTGCGCCCAAATGCGGTATCTGCGTCCAGTTGGCCCTGGTACAAACTCAGTCCGTAAACGGGCCAGTATTTTTCAAAAGCAGCACGCTGGCCCTCCGTCATCCGACCCGCCCGCACCACATAACTTCGAATAGACTTCTTTTTAAACTCCGGCCTGATCTCCAACCCTATACTCCGCCGTCTCTCGCCATTGCAACGAGCCGAACCAGCGCAAAAGACAGCACCACCCAACTTGCCATAAACAACAGCCCACCAAACGGGGTCACCATACCGAGGGCCGCAAACCCGGTAATCACCAGGGCATAGAGGCTACCCGAGAACAACAGGGTTCCAGCCACCATCAACCAACCGGCCACATCCAGTAATCGCAATGGCTGACGCACGGCTGCGACGACGAGAGTCACTAACACCAAGGCGTGGAACATCTGATATAACACCGCTGTTTGCCAGACAGCCAGCATCTCGGGGCTCACCGAGCCACGCAATCCGTGGGCCCCGAAAGCACCCAACGCCACGGCGAGAAACCCCGAAATTGCCGCACAGACGGCTAATAGCTTCATTCATTTCTCCAGAAAAACGCTTTTCAATAAAAAAGCCGCGGGAATCGCGGCTTTTCAAGTATACAAAAATGTCGCCATCAGGCTTCCATGGTCGCCCGTACTTTTTTCATGGCATTCTGCTCCAACTGGCGTACCCGTTCGGCAGAGATACCGTATTTGTCCGCCAGGTCGTGCAGTGTGGCTTTATCATCCATCAGCCACCGGCTATTGATAATATCGCGACTGCGGTCATCAAGCTCGGCAAGCGCCTTGACCATCCGCCCGTGGTTATCTTCCTCACTGTCGGACTGCTCCAGCTGCCAGGCCGGATCTGCACGGCGGTCTTCAAGATAGAGTGCCGGGGCCTGGTAGCTGTCCTCATCGCTGTCTTCCGGCACATCGAAGGCGGTATCGCGAGCCGACAGTCGCTGCTCCATTTCCAGCACCTGCTTCACGTCCACCCCCAGATCCTGGGCAATGGCTTCGGCTTCATTGTTGGTCAGCCAGGCCAAGCGGCGCTTGGCGCTGCGAAGGTTAAAAAATAATTTGCGTTGAGCCTTGGTGGTGGCCACTTTGACAATGCGCCAATTGCGCAGAACATATTCGTGAATCTCGGCTTTGATCCAGTGGACGGCAAAGGATACGAGCCGCACACCTTTTTCGGGGTTGTAGCGTTTTACTGCTTTCATCAGGCCAACATTGCCTTCCTGGATCAGATCCCCCAGGGGCAGACCATAGCCATTGTAGGAGCGGGCAATGTGCACAACAAAGCGCAAATGCGAGAGCACCAGTCGACGGGCAGCGTCGAGGTCTTCGCGATAATAGAGATCTTCGGCGAGGGAGCGCTCCTGTTCCACAGACAAGACGGCAATGGAGTTAACACCCTGCATGTAGGCCGCAAGATTGGCACCTGGCGCCATCCATTCATAAGCCTGTAACGCTTTCTTCATATCAACCTCTAAAAATCAGGGAGGAATAGTTTAGCAATTTGTGGTTAGATTTTCATAGTATAAAAAAGTTGCATTCGCCAGTTTTATCTAAGAAAAGTCTAGTCGGGCTCAATACTGGAAAGATGCCTGGCCACCGCCAGCCACGCCCCCAAAAGACCCAGCAGAGCGCCCGCTGCCATGAGATAGAGCAGGCCAACCAAACCCAGCCCCTCCAGCTCAAAGACACTTTGATAGAGCGCAGCCAGCCTCGACACCAGCCCGGAAAGGGAAAATAATGCCAATGCCACCAACACCCAGGCCAGTAAACCGCCAATGAGGCCATACCATACACCAGTGTAAAGAAAAGGCCGGCGGACATAGTTGTCAGTTCCACCCACCAGCTTGACCACGACAATTTCATCCCGGCGATTTTCGATCGCCAAACGGATCGTGTTACCTACGATCAACAGCACACCCATCGACAGAGCCAGGGCCAGAGCGAGCGCCAATCGTTCCCCAACAGACAATATTGCCTGCAGGCGTTCCATCCACTTCATATCCAGCCGTACTTCATCCACCCCCGGCAGGGCCATGATCCTTGCCACCAGCAGTTCGCTGGCCACCAGATCCCCCTGGAACCGATTATCCGGCTGCACCAGCAACACAGCAGGCAGGGGATTCTCCTCCAACATCTCCAGCACATCGCCAAAACCGGACAACTCGCGAAACTCTTTCAGAGCCTGCTGTCGGGAGATGTAACGGACTGAGCGAATATCAGCATCATCCGACAGGCTCTGCCGCAACCGCCCAATCGTTTCATCTGAGGCAGATTTGTTCAGAAAGAGCGTCAGCTGAGCCGTTGTTTCCACGCGACTGCCAAGCTGCTCGAGATTGACAATACCGAGGTAAAGCGAGGCCGGTAACCCCAGCGCAATTGCCACAACCAGTGACGTCATCAGAGTCTGGACTGGCTCCGCCAGCAATTTCCTGCTGGTGCTGATGAGTAATTGCTGATGATGCTGAAAATAACTTTTCAGCTTGTCAGGCCAGCCGACTTGCCCGCCACTTGCTCCGCGTCGCGGTTCTTTTATCTGCGGTTTTTTGCCCGCAGCGACCTTGCGCTCCACCGACGGCCTGCGATCCTGGTTCTGCCACCGGTTAGCCGACATGTGCAGGCCTCTCATCACTCGCCAACCTGCCCTGCTGCAACTGCAGGACACGCAATCCCATCCTGGAAATCAGATCAATATCATGGGTAGCAATCAGGACGGTGACACCGACCTCGCCAAAATCGCGGAATAGATTCATGATTTCTGATGACAGTTCTGGATCGAGGTTTCCGGTAGGCTCATCTGCCAGCAAAATACGGGGCTTGTGTACCACTGCCCGGGCAATACCCACGCGCTGCTGCTCGCCGCCGGACAGTGTTATAGGATTTTGTTTTTCCTTGTCGAGCAGACCCACTTTATCCAGAGCGGCTCTCACCCGGCGCCCCACTTCACGGGGTTGATAACCGGAAACCAGCAACGGCAGCGCCACATTATCAAACACCGTTCGATCAAACAGCAGCTGATGATTCTGAAACACAACACCCACATTGCGCCGATAGTACGGAATCTGGCTGCGGTGTAACCGACCGAGGTTTTTGCCATTGATCAGCAATTGTCCCTGCGTGGGACGCTCCATCAGCATAACCAGTTTTAATACCGTACTCTTACCGGCACCGGAATGCCCGGTAAGGAAAGCCATTTCACCGGCATCCAGATTCAGCGTCAAACCGCTCAGAGCCTCCTGGCCCGTGGCATAACGTTTACTGACTTTGTCAAAGCAGATCATGGGGTTTGGCTTGCCACTCAAGTGTTCTGGTCAAACAATGCCGCCACATACTCCTGAGCCACAAAGGGTTGCAGGTCGTCTATACCCTCGCCTAGGCCCACGTACCGAATGGGTACGCCAAAACGTTTACAGAGGGAAAAGATAATGCCCCCCTTGGCGGTGCCATCCAGTTTGGTCAGTGCCACACCGGTGACGGTAACGGCCTCCTGAAATTGCTGCATCTGGTTGAGCGCATTCTGGCCTGTCCCGGCATCCAGTACGAGCAGCACCTCATGGGGAGCACTTTCATCGAGCTTGGCCATCACCCGTTTGACCTTCTTCAGCTCTTCCATCAGATTGCTTTTGTTATGTAGACGTCCCGCAGTATCGGCAATCAATATGTCTGTACCCCGGGATTTGGCTGACTGAATGGCATCAAAGATGACCGAGGCACTGTCGGCTCCGCTGTGCTGGGCAACCACCGGCACTCTATTGCGGTCACCCCAGGCCTGTAACTGTTCAACCGCTGCAGCACGGAAGGTATCTCCCGCTGCCAACATCACTGATTTACCCTGATTTTGAAATCGTTTGGCCAGTTTGCCAATGGTCGTGGTCTTGCCGACACCATTGACTCCGATGACCAAAATCACATAGGGCTGATGCGCCCCGGTGACGGAGAGCGCCTGCTCACAGGGTTTCAGCTTTGCTGCCATCGCATCTTGCAGTGCGGCAAACAGGGCACGACTGTGGGCCAATTCCCTGCGCTCTACTCGCCCGGCGAGGTCCTGAATAATCTCCACCGTGGATTCAATACCCACATCAGCCTGTAATAATAGGGTTTCAAGCTCTTCCAGCAGGGCATCGTCTATTTCCCGGTCACCGAGAAACAGATTGCCAAACGTGCGGCCGGTCTTCGACAGGGCTCTACGAAATCGGTCGCCCAGCGTCTTTTTTTGCGTATTTTCCGCAGCCGCTGCCATTGATGGCTCTGGCTCAACCTCGGCAGGTGTCTGCTCAGGTTTTTTGGATGAACGAAAACGCTGCAAAAAAGAGCGCTTTTCATTCGCAGACATATCATTTTCCGTCTTACTTGGGTCGGTCACAGTGATCCTGTTTTCTCAGTTGGTATCGGGCGGTGTATGCTACCACTTTAGGGAGTATATAACGTTTGAAAAACCACCCATCTACGGCAATACATGCTGCGAAGGTGGCACGCAGTCAGGTCCGTATTATCGGCGGGCAGTGGCGCGGGCGCAAATTACAGTTTAATGAGGTGGCGGGGTTACGACCCACCGGCGACCGCATCCGGGAAACCCTGTTCAACTGGCTCACACCATGGATTGATGGCGCTAGGTGCCTGGACCTGTTTGCCGGTTCGGGAGCACTGGGAATTGAGGCATTGTCCCGGGGGGCTGCCGAGGTCACGCTGATTGAAAAGCACCCCCAGGCAGCGGAGAACCTGCGTGACAACTGTGCCCGACTCAAGGCTGACGACGCTAGAATCATTCAGGCAGACACACTCGTCTGGCTGACGAACAACTCACCAGACAAACCCTTCGACATCGTATTTCTCGACCCACCGTTTTCGTCAGACCTGCTGCAACCCTGCTGCGAGCTTTTACAGAAACCGGGGTTGCTGGCAACCGGCAGTCTGATCTACCTGGAAACCGACCGATACCAGCCCCTTCCGGAGATCTCCCCCACGTGGGAATTACTGCGCGAAAAAACCGCCGGACAGGTCAGCTACCGATTGTATAGGGTCAGTTGAGCCTCCCCGACAAAACGTTTACCATGGCGGCCCTTTTCCGAGGCAAACCATCACTGTGAAAACCATTGTTTATCCAGGCACCTTTGATCCCATCACCAACGGACATATCGATCTGGTGGAGCGTGCCAGCAGCCTGTTTCACCATGTGATTGTCGCCATCGCCACCAGCTCAAAAAAGCACCCCATGTTCGACCTCAATGAACGTATTGATCTGGCAAGGCAGGCCCTGTCCCATCTCGACAATGTGGAAGTAAAAGGGTTTGATTACCTGCTGGTTAACTTTGTCAATGATTGTGGTGCAGATGCCATTCTTCGGGGGTTGCGCGCAGTATCGGATTTTGAATACGAATTTCAGCTCGCCAACATGAATCGCGCACTGGCACCGGATATAGAAAGTATTTTCCTGACGCCGTCGGAGAAGCTTTCCTATATATCCTCTTCACTGGTAAAGGAAATATCCTCTCTGGGTGGGGATATCAACGAATTTGTCCCCCCCTCGGTGAGAGATGCGCTGGTACAAAAATTCTTCAGCAGCTGATCACCGCTGACAGCTCGGGCAATAGACCGTGGAGCGCTGCCCCAATCTGATTTCCTTCAATACCGTTTGACAACGCAGACATGGCAATCCACCACGACCATACACAAGCAATTGCTGCTTGAAGTAGCCGGGCTTGCCATCACCGCCGACAAAATCCCGCAAGGTCGTACCACCCAGCTCTATTGCCTTTCCGAGCACCTGACGGACCTGTTCAGCCAGGGACTCCAGACGCTGCCGGGACACCTTGCCGACAGCCAGTGTCGGCCTGATACCACTCAGAAAAAGTGATTCATTGGCGTAAATATTACCGGCGCCCACAACTACCCGGTTATCCATCAGAAAAACTTTGACTGCCACGCTCTTTCCCCTGGACAACCGATAGAGATAATCACCATTAAAATCGGACGCGAAAGGCTCTGGGCCCAGCTGGCAGAGCCGTGCATGTTGCTCTGGAGGCCCCTCGATCCAGAGTATCGAGCCAAAGCGGCGCGGGTCGGAATAACGCAGCACCCTATCGTCTGTAAAACAGATATCCACGTGATCGTGCTTTGCAGCAGGAGTGTCAGCCGTAACGATTCTGAGACTCCCCGACATACCCAAGTGAATCATCAGATGGCCCTGTGGAAAACGAAATAACAGGTACTTGCCACGCTGTCGCCCTTCCAACAATGGCATTCCGCAAAGTTGTTCTGACAGCCCCGGCGATACCGGCCAGCGCAGGCGGGACTCCCGCACTACGACCGCCCGAACATCTCTGCCGAGGATATGCGGTATAACCCCCCGCAATGTCACCACAACTTCCGGCAATTCCGGCATAATTTACTCCAGCAAACGGCCCGCAGCCTAAATCTCTGGCATACTTTAAAATAGCTTCGGATAAAAGGCATCAGCCAACCAAGGCATGGCTCTGTTCAACCCACATTCCAACAGGTAACCAGTATGGCCATAGGCAGGCGCAAAGTCGCAGAGGAACAGACGGACATCGATATGACGCCGATGTTGGATGTCGTCTTTATTCTGCTGATCTTTTTTGTAGTCACCGCCTCATTTGTCCGGGAAGCAGGTATTGATATCAACCGTCCCCCGATCAGCGACGAGCCTCCACCAGACAGCCAGCCAACTGCTATTATTTTTCGTATCGCTGAGGACAATACAGTCTGGCTTGAAGGACGACGTATTGATGTTCGCTCAGTGCGCGCCAACGTCGAAAGAGCCCATGCAGAAAATCCGCAGACAAAAGTCATTATTGAAGCGCACCCTCAAGCCAAAACGGAGACCTTTGTGTTGATTTCCGATCAAGCCAGAGAGGCCGGGGTATACGACATTGCCCTAGGCACCAAAAAATAGCCAGACAAACGCTCGACACAAAAAAAGCCCCGGTGGCTGCGGGGCTCGTTAGGTAGAAACAGGAATCAGTGACTGCCGGGAGGCGAGTTACTTGATTTTCGCTTCCTTGTAGGGGACATGTTTGCGAACCACCGGATCGTACTTACTGAACTCCAGCTTTTCCGGCTGGGTACGCTTGTTCTTGGTGGTTGTGTAATAGTGACCAGTGCCGGCACTGGATACCAGTTTGATTTTGTCGCGATTTGACTTGGCCATGGTTAGTCTCCTTAAACCTTAGCGTCGCGCTTGCGGATATCCGCCAGCACTTGGTCGATACCCAGCTTGTCAATAATGCGCATGCCCTTTGAAGAAATACGCAGTTTGATAAAACGTTTCTCCGCCTCAACCCAAAAACGGTGACTGTGCAGGTTGGGCTCAAACCGGCGACGGGTTCTGTTTTTGGCGTGGGATACATTGTTACCTGTCATCGGTTTTTTGCCGGTGACCTGACATACTTTAGACATTGCTTTGCCTCTGCTATTGGCGCCACCCCATCGGGCGACCGCTTTTGAAACCTGGCCGTTAAACCTGTTGTCCGAGAGACACCCCGAAAGGAGACACCCCGAAAAGAGCCGCGTTTTATACCAGAACGTCCCCCTGAAATCAAATACATTCACAGAATTGATTGCCGGAGCTATGGATCAAATCATTCCCCTCTCGGCGAGAGAAACGGTGTGGCCGCCTCCCACAATCACATGATCCAGCACCCTTACATCCACCAGTTGCAGTGCTTCCTGCAATTGACGGGTAATACATCGATCGGGATCACTGGGCTCTGCCACTCCAGACGGGTGGTTGTGCGAAAGAATCACTGCCGCAGCATTGTGATGCAATGCCCGTTTGACCACTTCACGGGGGTGAACGCTGGCACTATTGACGGTTCCGAAAAACAGTTTTTCCCAGGCAATCAAACGGTGCTGGTTATCGAGAAACAGCACCCCGAACACTTCCTGATGACACTGGCCCAACTGTGCCAGCAGGAATTCCCCCACACTGGCTGGATTGCTGAACACCTGATCCCGCTGCAGCTTTTCCCGCAGATGACGCCTCGCCAGCTCCATCACCGCCTGTAACTGGACAAACTTGGCCTCACCCAGACCGCGGGCACGACAAAATGTGGGCTTGTCAGCGGCCAGCAACTGGCCAAGATTGCCAAACTGATGCAGCAGTGATCGCGCCAAATCCACAGCCGATTGACCGGCACAGCCAGTACGCAGAAAAATTGCCAGCAATTCGGCATCGGAGAGCGTCTCCGCCCCTTTTACCATGAGTTTTTCCCGAGGCCGCTCTCCCTCGGGCCAGTCTCGTATCGACATAACACCTCCCTGTGCGATCGATAATATAACCCCTGACTACGCAAACCTCCACGGCAATGTTATCTTAACCTTCCCGGTGTCATACAGGATCCACCCGATGCTCTCTCTGGTAAACAAACGCATACTGTTGGGTATAACCGGTGGAATTGCCGCCTATAAAAGTGCCGAGATTGTTCGCCGACTGCAGGATGCCGGTGCCGATATACAGGTAGTAATGACCAGTGCAGCCACCGAGTTCATTACACCTCTCACGCTACAGGCACTCTCCGGACACCGCGTCCACCTGGCTCTGCTCGACCCGGAAAGCGAGGCGGCCATGGGCCATATTGAGCTGTCCCGCTGGGCCGATGTCATCCTTGTCGCACCGGCCACTGCGGATTTTATGGCCAAACTGGCCAATGGCGAAGGCAGCGACCTGCTCTCCACTATCTGCCTGGCCAGCCGATCAGCACTGGCTATTGCACCGTCCATGAACCAGGGCATGTGGCGCCACCCCAGCACCCAATACAATCTGGAGCGATTGCGCGGACGCGGCGTGCACATCTTCGGCCCGACGGAGGGCAGCCAGGCCTGCGGCGACATCGGACCAGGCAGAATGACCGAGCCACAGGATATTGTTGAACTCACCGCCGACCTGTTTGAAACCGGCGCATTGGCCGGCAGGAAAGTAGTCATCACGGCGGGTCCTACGCGGGAAGCGATTGATCCGGTGCGCTACATCAGCAACCACAGTTCCGGAAAGATGGGCTATGCGCTGGCAGAAGCTGCTGCAGAGGCCGGTGCAGAAACTGTTCTGATCAGCGGCCCGGTTAATCTCACTCCCCCCGATCGAGTCAAAACCATCCACGTTACCAGCGCGCTTGAGATGTACGAGGCAGCCCTAGCTGAAACGGTGAACTGTCAGCTATTCATCGCCTCAGCGGCAGTGGCTGATTATCGGCCCGCCCGGATCGCCGAACAGAAAATGAAAAAAGCCGCTGATCAGATGACCATTGAACTGGTGAAAAACCCGGATATTGTGAGTGCGGTTGCCGCGCTGCAGAATCGCCCTTTTACAGTGGGCTTTGCCGCGGAAACTACCCAAGTGGAAGATTTCGCCCGCAGCAAGCTGGAACGAAAAAAACTCGACTTGGTCATCGCCAATGATGTCTCCGACCGGACCATTGGTTTTAACAGTGATGACAACGCGGTGCTGGTCGTGGAAATGCAGGGCGCCGAGGCCATTCCAAAAATTAACAAGTCCATTTTGGCGCGGCAGCTAATCGCCAGAATTGCAGACATGTTACCGACCGACTAAAGCGATATGAGAAATCCCAATCCCCGACGTGGTGCAATAATCCTGAAACTGGCCAAACACCCTGTTTTGATCGGATTTCTGGCACTGCTATTCTGCACTGCCGCTATCATTACCTATCTGCTACACCACCAGATGATGGACAATGCCAGAACTTCCCTTGCCGCATCGCTTGCCACTGAATATGCCACCAAGCAACGTATATTGGTCGACCACCATATTGATCAGCGTGCGCAGCAATTACTCGCCCTGTCACAGGATGACCTGTTCATTGAGGCATTGGCTACCGCCGACCAGGCCATGCTGTCACGCATGGAGCAGAGAATGAAGAGTCTGGTCGAAGACCTGAATAATGGCTATCTGCTACGCCCCGGGGAGAGCCGCCTCGCAGAATCGAATAATTTCATCGGGCAACAATTATCCCGACAGGTGCTGGAAGGCGAACTACCAGAACCCGTCGCGGCGAAAGTCAGTGATGACTGGGAGCTGCTGTTTGCCTACCCGGTAAAAAATACAGAGGGCAAAATCCTCGGCACATTGCTGGCCATGCTGTCAATGGAGCCTCTCAACAAGGCCCTTGCCCGAACAGTCGACCCTTCCCTGGGAACGACTGAACTGTTGCAGGATGTCCCCGGAGCCGGAGCCACACCTTTTCTCATATTGGCCAACAAGTCCAAGGCCGTGAATACCGTCAAGCAAGACACCCGCATCGGCACATGGGAACTGCACTTCACTGGCAGCGCGACCTTGTTGAAAAGAGCAGCCCCTTCTTACACGGAATTTATGGTGCTGGCTGGTGCCATCGCGAGTATCACCCTACTCCTGGCCTACCTGGCTATTCGTATCGCCCTTCATCGCGACCATTGGCAAAATTGGCGGGGACGGAGAAAGCCCGTGCCTGCCAGGACACCTGCCAACGAACCGACATCGTCTGCCGACGGGACTATTGATGAGACTGGTGACGAGTCTACAAACGGGACGAATTCCACTGACCCAGCACCAGATGAGCCACAGGAACAGGCAACCTACAGCGACACGGACAACACAGATGGCAATGACGACATATCCGATATCCCGGCGGTGGTGTTTCGCGATTATGACATCCGGGGCCTGATGGGCTCACAACTAACGCCGACGTTCGCCCTCAAGCTTGGCCGCGCACTGGCTCGCCGGGCAATGCTGGTGGATGAGCACACCCTGGTCACCGGCTATGATGGACGACTGTCGAGCCCGGAATTGATCGAATCACTTGAGGAGGGAATCCGCAGCACAGGCTGTCACGTCATCCACTTGGGGTCAGTGCCCACCCCCCTGCTTAATTTTGCGACCAATCATCTGCAACAGACGGAGTGTGGCGTGATGGTGACGGCCAGCCATAACCCGGCACAGTACAACGGATTCAAAATTTTCTTTCAGCACCACGCACTCTGCGGTGCAGAAATTATGGCCCTGCAAACTGAAATGACGGAGGAGGACTACCCCGACAAACCCCATGGCGAGCGCCAGGAACTGGATATTTCAGATGATTATATTGAGGCCATTTCCGGCGACGTGGTTCCCGCCCAGCACATCAAGGTGGTACTGGATGCTGGCAACGGCATAGCCGGTGAACTGGCATCACGGGTACTGGACGCCATCGGCTGCGATGTCATCCCCCTATACTGCGACGTGGACGGCAGCTTCCCCAATCATGCGCCGGATCCCACGGTACCGGAAAATCTGACAGATCTTATCTGCCATGTGCAAGACAACCAGGCAGACCTGGGGATTGCGTTGGACGGTGATGGCGATCGAATTGTGGCGGTGTCTGCCACTGGCAAAATTATCTGGCCAGATGAGTTGTTGATGATTTTTGCCCGGGACGTCGTTTCGCGACACCCGGGAGCGGACATCGTATTTGATATCAAAAGTACCCGGCGCCTCAACACACTGATCAGCAGCTACGGTGGTCGCCCGGTGATGTGGAAAACCGGCCACTCCCACATGTATAACAAAATCATTGAAAGCAAGGCGCCGCTTGGTGGGGAATTCAGCGGCCATATTTTCTTCCAGGATCGCTGGTTTGGGTTTGATGACGGCATCTATGCGGCAGCGCGACTGATTGAAATCATGACCATTCGTGAACAGGGCCTGGATGAGATAATGGCCGGCTTTGAGGAACGCTGTTCAACACCCGAAATACGGATAGAAGTCGATGAACGAGAGAAGTTCACGCTGATTGAAAAACTGCGGGAAAAAGAGGCCTTTCAGGCAGGCAAGATGTCAACCATTGACGGAATTCGGGTCGATTTTCCAAAGGCATGGGGATTGGTGCGCGCCTCCAATACGGGCCCGGCACTGACCCTGCGGTTTGAAGCGGAGAGCGAGGAGTCACTCGAAAAAATCAAATCGCTTTTCCGTCAGCAACTCCGTAGCATAGACGATCGCTTGAGCTTTTGAATTATCACACTGTCAGGAACACACATGTCACTAACGCGAGAAGCCGCCTCCAACACGGCCAGGGTTCTGTCCGAGGCACTGCCCTACATCCAGCGCTTCACCGGCAAGACTATCGTCGTCAAATTTGGCGGCAATGCCATGGTGGACGAAAAACTGAAAGCCAGCTTTGCCCGGGATATTGTGATGATGAAGCTGGTGGGCATGAACCCGGTAGTGATCCACGGTGGCGGCCCACAAATTGGCGAACTGCTGGCGCGGCTGCAAATTGAATCCCACTTTGTCAACGGCATGCGGGTTACCGACAGCAAAACCATGGACGTGGTGGAAATGGTGCTGGGCGGTGGTGTCAACAAGGAAATCGTCAATCTCATTCACCACGCCGGCGGCAAGGCCGTTGGTATTACCGGCAAGGACGGCCAGTTAATCAAGGCCCGCAAACTCAAAGTCACCCGGCACACACCCGAGATGGAAGCGCCGGAGATCATTGATATCGGCCACGTGGGGGAAGTCGAATCGGTGAATACCGGCGTAATCGACATGCTGACCAACAGTGACTTTATTCCAGTGATCGCACCTATCGGTGTCGATAGTGAAGGCAACTCCTACAACATCAATGCCGACCTGGTAGCCGGCAAGATCGCCGAAGTCCTCAAGGCAGAAAAATTGATTCTGCTCACCAACGTCGCCGGCCTGCAGGATAAAAACGGTAAGGTTTTGACCGGCCTGTCCACCCGTCAGGTGGATGAACTGATCGCAGATGGCACGATCTACGGCGGCATGCTGCCGAAAATCCGCTGTGCGCTGGATGCGGTCAAGGGCGGCGCCAGGACAGCCCATATTATTGACGGCCGGGTCAACCATGCCACACTGCTGGAAATCTTTACCGATCTGGGTGTCGGCACGTTGATCTCCGATGAAGCAGCAGAGAGCGCCGGATGACAACAACAGCAAAAACTTCCAGAAAACAGCACATCCTGCAAGCCCTCGCAGGGATGCTGGAGGCCGCGCCCGGTGGGCGCATCACGACTGCTGCACTGGCCGCAGAGGTCGGTGTCTCCGAGGCTGCGCTCTACCGGCACTTCCCAAGCAAGACCCGGATGTATGAGGGCCTGATCGATTTTATCGAGGAGACGCTGTTTACCCGGATGCGGACGATCATTGTCGAAGAACCCGATGCCGCCAGTCGCTGCTACCGTATTCTGACGCTTCTGCTCACGTTTGCCGAGCGCAATCCTGGAATCACCCGGTTACTCACAGGCGACGCGCTGACCGGCGAAACAGAGCGACTGCACAAACGGATACAGCAATTATTTGATCGACTGGAAACTCAGCTAAAGCAGATTCTTCGCGAAGCAGAGGTATCGGAAAACCTGCGCCCGGCCATCACCGTGACGGCTGCAGCCAACCTGATATTGGCACTGGCCGAAGGCAAGATCAGTCAATTTGTTCGCAGCGAGTTCACTCGGTTGCCGACGGCGAACTGGCAGGAGCAGTGGTCGGTGGCTGCGACGGTTTTTTTTCGGGATTCAACGTCATGAAGCGGTTTTTGTAACGCTCATAACGCGCCGCCACCACCTCATATTCCCGCTTGCGCAGCAACAACATATGCTGTGTATCCCCGGTTAATCTGGTGATCTCATCCATTCTTGCCAATAGGTCTTGGGGTAATTTTTTACCGGCCAGCTGATATCGGGCAGCCCTGGTTTCGGCCTTTTCAAGCTGCTCTTCATTTTTGGCCCGGTTGGACTCGATAATCTCTATTTCTCTGGCAAGCTGGGCCAATCGCCGCTCACCAGCAGCCTCAACCTCGCCAACATCACTGTAGCTGCGCAATAGAAATTGATCCTCTTTGAGTTGATCCGCCCGGCTTGCCTTGCCTGATACGGCCCCATCCTCTTCTTCCACAGGCTGATGTGGCGGGACAGTTTTTACCACCCTGCCTGTGCTACTGAGCACCTCATAACCTTTAGCGACGTACTCCGGAGGCACTTGGTGGTCAATCACCAGATTGCCCTCGCTATTGTGATAGCGGAAAAGATTACTGGCCTCTGCTAACATGGACGCCGAACAAAATAATGCCAACACCAGGCACCAAGTGGATTTGCTGTTATTGATTAAATTGGCCATAGGGACAGTCCGGTTTATCAACATCACAGGTTCCGCCGGAGCCTGAAGACAGTTTCCCCATTTTGGAAACACGATCTGTCGGTTATCATACACTCTCCCAAAATCAGGGGCGATCATGCGAATTATCAGTGTTGCCGTGGACGGTATCCAACAGGCTGCCGATCTGGGGTTATTTCAGTGGCTGGCCTCCCAGGACGCTCACATAATATGCCTTCAGGATCTCCGGTTGCCGGAACCCGTTCTCAGTTCTCGTGCCGAGTTTCAGCTCGACGGTTACTTCAGCTACTTCTTTGATGCGCCCCAACCAGAGCAGAATGGTGTCGCCATTTACACCCGGGATATGCCCAAGGCAATAATGTACGGTTTTGGTGCCAACAACGGCGAAGATATGAATGGGCGGTATCTACAAGCCGACTTTGAGCATGTCAGCATCTGTTCACTGCTGGCCCCTTCCGACAGCGATGGCCAACCGCTTAAAGACCGTTTTTTTCGGGATCTTCTGGCCCATTTCAGCAAAATCAGCAGCAAGCGCCGTGACTACATTTTTTGTGGCAGCTGGAATATTGCCCATCGGACCATCGACGTGAGCGCACCGGAAACCTGCTGCAACCTGTCCGGTTTCCTGCCACATGAGCAGCAGTGCCTCGATCAGGTATTCGGTGACATTGGTTACGCCGACGCTTTTCGGCTCTTCAACATGGATGCGGACGAATTCACTTACTGGCCTACCGGTAAACCCCTTGGAGGGATGGGTTGGCGCACCGATATGCAAATTGTGTCAAAAAACCTCACCAGCCACGTGGAATATGCTGTGATTTACAAGGCCAAGACGTTTTCCAGTCACCTGCCAGTGATTGTGGATTATGATCTGGAGACACTCTGACAGCGGTGACGAGCAAAACAGCATGCTAACCTTGCGCCAATACACGCCCCTCTTTAGACTGCCGAAACACCGGCAAAAGCCAGCTACTCGTTGAATCATTGATGCCTGATGTAATTCCGGAAAACTCCGTTGGTATTGTCACACCGCAAGCGATTCACTTCGATGAGCCGCTCGTGCTTGCCTGCGGCAGAACACTCGACAATTACACACTGATGGTGGAAACCTATGGGGCATTGAACGCCGATGGCAGTAACGCCATCCTCATTTGTCACGCTCTCAGTGGCCATCACCACGCCGCCGGATACCACAGCATGGCCGATCAGCGGCCGGGTTGGTGGAACAACCATATCGGGCCGGGAAAACCTTTCGATACCAACCGTTTTTTTATCGTCTGTCCAAACAATATCGGCGGCTGTCACGGTAGCACCGGGCCCATATCCATCAACCCTGATACCGGTCAACCGTGGGGACCTGATTTCCCACCGTTGCGGGTGCGAGACTGGGTAGAAAGTCAGGCACGACTGGCGGACAAACTCGGTATACGTCAATGGGCTGCCGTCGTTGGCGGCAGTCTCGGCGGCATGCAGGTTATGCGCTGGGCTTTGGAATATCCGGACCGGTTGCGCCATGCGGTTGTCATCGCCTCGGCAATGAAACTTAGCGCGCAAAATATCGCTTTTAACGAGATAGCCCGCAACGCCATCAGATCCGATCCCGAGTTTTGCAACGGGCGCTATCTCGAACAACAGACTCAACCCAGAAACGGGCTGGGGCTGGCGCGCATGATCGGCCACGTTACCTATTTATCGGATGAGCTGATGGGCAATAAATTCGGTCGGGAATTGCGCTCCGGTTCTTTTCAACGCGGCCAGGATGCACCCATTGAATTCCAGGTGGAAAGCTATCTGCGCCATCAGGGTGACGCCTTTTCCGGCGCTTTCGATGCTAACACTTACCTTCTGATGACCAAAGCCCTCGACTATTTTGACCTCGCCCGAGAGTACGATCACAATCCGGTCGAGGCTTTCCGGCACGCCAGCTGCGATTTTCTTGTGGTGTCCTTTTCCAGCGACTGGCGCTTCTCTCCGGAACGCGCTGCAGAAATTGTTGAGGCACTGATCGCCGCTGATAAAAATGTGGCCTATACAGCCATTGAATCCAACCTGGGACACGATGCATTTCTATTGCCGAACCAGCGTTATGAGCAAGTGCTCACTGCTTATATAAACCGCATTTTAGCTGAGATTTCCTCAAAATGATGATGCGCACAGACCTGAACATTATTCAGCAGTGGATCCATCCGACGAGCCGAATTCTGGACCTGGGCTGCGGTGACGGCGAACTACTGCAGACCCTCGGCAAGACAAAAGGCGTCTGGGGGTATGGGCTGGAAATTGATGCTGACAAAATTACGTCCTGTGTTGCCCGGGGCGTGAATGTGATTGAGGCCGACCTTGACGAAGGTCTGAACCAGTTTTCCGACAACAGCTTTGACACCGTGGTAATGACCCAGGCACTTCAGGCGATGCGCTATCCTCACCTGGTATTGGGAGAAATGTTGCGCGTGGGCAAACAGTGTGTGGTGACATTTCCCAACTTCGGCAACTGGCGCGCCCGCAGCTATCTGCTGTCACGAGGCCGCATGCCGGTCACCAGGCAACTCACCTTCCAGTGGTACGACACACCCAACATCCACTTTTGTACCGTGAAAGATTTTGAGGCACTCTGTACAGAGAAGCGTATCCGGATACTGCATCGCGAATTTGTTGCAGAGCGCCTGCCGGACAAGTACATGAAAGGTATCTGGCCAAATATGTTCAGTGACACCGCCATCTACCATTTGAGCAAGTAGGCCTATTCATGACAGGTAGCCACAACATGAAAATAACCCAAGCAATCTCGTTATTCCTGCTCATCGCAGGTTTGAGTTTCAGTGCACTGGCTGACAACCGCCCCTACAAGGAATACGGCGACCTGAAAGTGTTTTTCAGTGCCTTCAACAGCAGCTTTATCCAGCCTGACGTTGCCAGCTCGTACAATATTGTTCGTGGCAAGGATAAAGGGCTGGTGAATATTGCCGTGGTCAAAAATGGCCAAATGGGCGGCCTGCCAGCCGTGGTCAAGGGCACCGTCTCCAATATATTCGGTCAACAGCAGGTGCTGGAATTCACTGAAATCCGCGAAGAAAATGCAGTTTACTATCTGGCGCCGTTTCGTTTTGACAAGGAAGACTGGATGACCTTCAAAATTGACGTCAGTCCGGATTCCGACAAGGCGACACATTCGCTGACTTTTCAGCGCAAGTTCTATGTCGATGAGTAGCCCGTGACAGGCACCTCAGACTCTCCGTTCAGCAGGGGCGCAATAGCGCACTTAATAGCAACCTTTCTGTCATCCAGTTCAACATGAAAATTGTTCTCGCCACCGGTAACAAAGGCAAGCTTACAGAGTTTCAGCACCTGCTAGAGTTACTCCCCTTCGACATTCTGCCGCAATCGGATTTTGAGATTCCAGAGGCGGTAGAAGATGGCCTCAGTTTTGTGGAAAATGCCCTGATCAAGGCCCGGCATGCCTCCCGCCTCACCGACCTGCCCGCCATTGCCGATGACTCTGGTCTTGAAGTGGACGCACTCAATGGCGCCCCCGGTATCTATTCCTCACGATTTTCCGGGGAAAACGCCACCGACCAGCAGAACAACCTGCGGTTGCTGTCACTGCTTCAGGAAGTACCCCGTGAGCAACGAACCGCCCGCTTTCATTGCCTGCTGGTATATCTGCGCCATGCGAAGGATCCGACGCCACTAATTTGCCAGGGCACCTGGGAGGGACTGATCGGATTTACCCCGGAGGGTGACAACGGCTTTGGCTACGACCCGCTTTTTTATATTCCCGAGCTCGACTGCACCTCCGCACAACTCGGCAAAGAGAAAAAAAATCGCATCAGTCACCGGGCCAAGGCCATGGCGCTATTACAGGAACGGCTTGTCAGCCTGTATAACTCATAGCCCCCAAAGCGCTGTCGTAACCGGTTAGAATCCATTGTCATACCAAGGCCCATAGGTACCGCTGTGCCCCGTCGCTCCTCACACACTCCCGCCAATCATCAGCTCCACTGGCGCAGTTATCGGCGCACACCGCTGTTTGTCACCTGCAGCGCCCTGCGACCGTGGCTACTGGATCGCGGCTCACTCACCGAACGCTTAATCCGGGCAAGCAAAGGGCAGTTTGAAGTAAAAATACTGTTTCAGGGCATGGGGGTACCCCAACTGTCCGAGCAACGCGCATTGGAACTGCCGATCCGACAACGCGCCCTGATCAGGGAGGTCATCCTGTTTGGCAACCACCAACCCTGGGTCCATGCCCGCAGTATCATTCCGATAAAAACCCTGACCGGACGATTGCGAAAACTCCGAAAGCTGGACAACCGGCCCCTCGGTGCACTGCTGTTTAGCGACCCCGCAATGGTCCGGGGACCCATTGAGATTTCCAACCTGTCCATGCTCGAATCGTGGCCTTCTACGGTACCGGCCAACTATGGTAGCCCCGTACAGGGACGCCGTTCACTGTTTTGGCTGGATGGCAAACCCTTGCTTGTGTCCGAGGTGTTTTTGACGGGGTTTACCCCGTACAATAAAACCCCCTGATTTCGCAACCATGCGGCATTTATGAGCAAAGCATTACAGCGACTTCCCGATTTTGTCCGGCTGATGCGCTTTGACAAGCCTATCGGTACGCTCCTGCTGCTCTGGCCGACGCTCTGGGCGTTATGGTTAGCCGCAGGCGGTGTCCCTTCCGCAAAAAATTTGCTGATCTTCGTGCTGGGTGTGATCCTGATGCGCGCCGCAGGCTGTGTCATCAATGATGTGGCTGACCGGCAAGTGGATGGTCATGTGACACGAACCCGGCACCGGCCGCTACCCAGCGGTCAGATCAAGACCCGCGAGGCAATGGCGTTGTTTGTTGTGCTCTGCCTGGCCGCCTTTGGCCTGGTGTTGCTGACCAATCCACTAACCATAAAGTTGGCCCTGGTGGGGGTGGCGCTGGCGGCCTGCTACCCCTTCATGAAACGTTTCACACATTTGCCCCAACTGGTGCTGGGTGCCGCCTTTGCCTGGAGTCTGCCCATGGCTTTTGCGGCAGAGAGCAACAGCCTGCCCCGGGAAATGTGGACACTGTACATTGCTGTGGTGCTCTGGACCGTCACCTACGATACCTTTTACGCCATGGTGGATCGGGATGACGATGTGAAGATTGGCATCAAGTCTACCGCCATTCTTTTTGGCGACATGGACATACCCATTACCGCCTGCCTGCAATGTCTGACACTGATCGCGTTGTTGATGACCGGGATCAACTTTAATCGCGGCAGCTGGTTTTTCCTGTCCCTGCTGGGAGCCGCCCTGCTGTTTCTCCACCAACAGTATCTGATCCGCCATCGCGAGCGCGACGCCTGTTTCCGTGCTTTTCTCAATAATCATTACGTTGGTGCTATTATTTTTATCGGCCTGGCGGCGGACTACCAGCTCACTGCCGACTAGGTATCGACCGTTCTTTTGTCGATTGTCATATTTTTGTCATGCTCAGGTCATGTAATGGGTATCTGGATATCAATGATGAAAAGAATATGAGTGATAAAACTGTACTTGTTGTAGACGATGAAACGGCCATTCGCGACATGATCTGTTCAGCGCTGGATGTGGCCGGATTTGACACCCTGCAGGCTGAGAACGCCCAGCAGGCCCATGCCATGATCATCGACCACAAACCCGACCTGGTGCTGCTTGACTGGATGATGCCCGTCACCAGTGGCATTGAGTTGATCCGGCGACTACAAAGGGATGACCTGACAAAGAATATACCGGTCATCATGCTGACCGCCAAAGCCAGTGAGGACAACCTGATCCAGGGCCTCGATGTGGGTGCGGACGACTATATCACCAAACCGTTTTCACCCCGTGCCCTGGTGGCCCGTATCAATGCTGTACTGCGTCGCGCCGAACCGGAACTGCCCCCGGAACCGATAGAAGTGGATCAACTGCTGTTTGATCCCATCAGTCACCGGGTCACCATCAGTGGTCAACCGGTATCCATGGGGCCAACTGAATTTCGGCTGCTGAGTTTCTTTCTCACGCACCAGGAGCGGGTCTATTCCCGTGATCAGATTCTAGACCATGTGTGGGGCGGCAACGTCTACATGGATGAGCGAACGGTGGATGTGCATATTCGCCGATTGCGCAAGGCAATTTCCCTTGCTGGACAGGACCGCTTCATACAGACTGTGCGGGGCGCGGGTTACCGCTTTTCCACCAAGGTTTATGAAGAATAGGATCTGCATTGCACAGAGGGCTTAAGGCAGAAATACGGCGGATCGCCCTGCTCACCCTGTTTCTGCTGCTGACAGGTTTTTTATGGGGCCACACTCTGCTCACCCTGCTCTTGGGTGGCGGCCTGTATATGTTGTGGACCTTCGCCCACATCTCCCGACTCTATGATTGGCTCGACCAGAGCGCTGAGGGACCACCCCCCGAAGCAAGCGGCGTCTGGGGCGACATGACCGATTTCCTCTACCGAATGCAACAGCGCAACGAACGCGCCAAACAAAGTCGTCGACAACTGGCCGAGCGCGTCAAGGATATTACTTCTGCGCTGGCGGACGGCATTATCATCCTCACCCCCGATAGGGAACTGGAGTGGTGGAATCCGGCGGCTGAAAAACTGCTTGGCCTCGTCAAACAGGATCGCGGCCAATCCATGACCAACCTGGTTCGCGATCCCCGTTTCGTGGTATTTATCCAGAGTGACGCACTGCCCCCGCCACTGGAACTGAGTTCGCCGGAAGATCCCACAAGAACCTTGCTGTTTACCGCCGCAACCTTTGGTGATGGCAATATCATTCTGGTCGTGCAGGACATCACCCGGTTGCGCAATCTGGAACAAATGCGACAGGACTTTGTGGCCAATATCTCCCATGAGCTGCGGACACCCTTAACCGTGCTCTCGGGCTATATCGAAACCCTGCAGGACAATGCCGACCAATTGCCCAGGGGCTGGGCAAAAGCATTGCTGCAGATGGGCCAGCAAACGGAACGCCTCAACGCCCTGGCCAATGATCTGGTGATGTTGTCACAACTGGAATCCAACCGGAAACCCCCCTCGCGGGCACCCATCATGCTGGATCAGTTACTGCAGCAGATTGCCGAGGATGCCCGCATGGTGGCTGGTGATAATTACCTCATCGAAACAGACTGCGCCACCGATACCCCCTTCAAAGGGGAATACAAGGAACTTTACAGCGCCTTCTCGAACCTTGTACTCAATGCCATCAAGCACAACCCGGCCGGTGTGCGCGTCCAAATACGCTGTTTTCACACCGCATCGGATATCGTGGTGGAGATCTGCGATAACGGTTCCGGTATTGATCCAAAGCACCTGCCCCGCCTGACCGAACGTTTTTATCGGGTGGACCAGAGCCGCGCCACCAGTACCGGCGGCACAGGGCTGGGGCTGGCCATTGTCAAACATGTGTTGATGCGCCACGGTGGATCACTGAAAATCGACAGCACACTGGGGAAAGGTAGCTGCTTCCGCTGCCAGCTGCCCCTGCTAACCTGATGATATATCCGGTCACCTTTTTCAATCCCGCAGGAAAGAGATGCAATATCGAGAATTAGGAGCCTCCGGGCTGACCCTCAGCGCCATTGGCCTCGGCACGATGACCTGGGGTGAGCAGAATAGTCGGAAAGACGCATTTCAACAGCTGGATTGTGCCCTCGATTACGGTATCAATTTTGTGGACACCGCAGAAATGTATCCAGTACCACCAAACGCACAAACCCAGGGCCTGACAGAACAATATCTGGGTGACTGGCTGACCCACTCGGGACGGCGCCAGGACGTTGTACTGGCCACCAAAGTGACCGGCGGTGACGGCAACAACAGCGGTTTTGACTATATCAGGGGCGGGCCGCGACTGAATCGCAAACAGATTTTTCAGGCACTGGATGATTCCCTGCGCCGACTCCAGACCGACTACATTGATTTATACCAAGTGCACTGGCCTGAGCGCCCCGCCAATATTTTTGGCCGCTCCGCTCCAGGTGACTACTCACTGACTGACTACACCCCGATCAATGAAACCTGGCAGGCGTTGAATGACCTGGTTAAGCAGGGCAAGGTCCGCCACATCGGCGTCTCCAATGAAACCCCCTGGGGTCTGATGCAATACCAGGCGGCCTCTGTCGCCGGCCATGGCGCCCCGATTGTCAGTATTCAGAACCCCTACAATCTGTTGAACCGACAGTTCGAGGTATCGCTGGCTGAATGGTCAATCAATGAACGGATCGGCCTGCTCGCATACTCCCCGTTGGCTTTCGGTATGCTGTCTGGCAAATACCTGCAGGGCCAGCGGCCCGCTGATGGGCGGCTGACACTGTTCGAACGGTTTCAGCGCTATAATCACCCCACAGCCGTTCAAGCGACCGAACGCTATGTGGCATTGGCCAGACAGTATGATATTTCACCGGTACACTTGGCACTGGGCTTCGTTCACCGGCAACCGTTTGTCGCCTCAACCATTATTGGTGCCACTACCCTGTCACAGCTGCAGGAAAACATCGACAGTCTCACCACACCCATGAGCGAAGCACTGCTGGCGGATATTGATCTGATTCATCGGGATATCAGCAATCCCGCCCCCTGAGAGGCAGACATTGGACATACGTGTTCTCGACAGCATTGACCAGTGTGACGCCCGGGACTGGGATACGCTGTTCGACAGTGACTACCCTTTTTTACAGCACCGCTTCCTCTCTCTGCTGGAAAACTCTGGCAGCGCCTGTACCCAGACGGGCTGGCACCCACAACACCTGTTGCTGAGCCAGGACGAGGTCACCGTTGCCGCACTTCCGCTCTACCGTAAAACACACTCGCGGGGCGAATACGTATTCGATTGGGCCTGGGCGGAGGCCTACCACGGGCGCCGCCTCGACTATTACCCGAAGCTGCTCAGCGCGGTGCCATTCACGCCGGCGTGCGGGCCGCGCCTCGGACTGTTGCCCGGTATCAGTCTGAGCGATATCAGCCCAATACTGCTGACGGCGATCCAGCAACTGGCAGGGCAGCAGGGCGCCACCGGCTGGCACTTGCTGTTTCCTCACGCGACACTGTCGGACGCTCTGCAAACGGCAGGGGGGATGCTGCGCAGTGGCGTTCAATATCTCTGGAATAACCGAGATTATCGTGATTTTACCGATTTTACCGACACGTTTTCCTCAAGAAAGCGCAAGAATATCAACCGGGAGCGACACACCCTCAGGCGTGCCGGCCTACTTGTCGAACGACTCACCGGTGAACAGATCAGTGCCGACTGGTGGGAATTCTTCTTCGTGCTCTATCATCGCACCTACCTCAAGCACAGCGGCAACAGCGGCTATCTGACCCAGGCCTTCTTCCACCAACTGGGCCAAATCATGCCCGATCAGGTGATGATGGTCGTCGCCATGGAGGGGGACGAAAAAGTCGCCGCCGCCCTGTTCTTCCACGATCAGAATAACCTCTATGGTCGTTACTGGGGATGCACTCGCGAGTACGATTTCCTGCATTTTGAACTTTGCTACTATCAGGGTATCGAATTTGCCATTGAACGCGGATTAGGCACGTTCGATGCCGGAGCCCAGGGTGAGCACAAAATCAAACGGGGTTTCGAACCCACTGAAAATTGTTCTGTCCACTGGATCAGGCACCCCGACTTTGCCTATGCTATCGGTCGGTTTCTGAAGGAAGAGCGTCAATACGTACTTAACTATATTCAGGAAGCCCGGCGACAGTTACCATACAAATCTGTCGACCTATAAACTCACCCTGTTCCCCCTGTGGAGGACTCTACCCGTGAAAACCCCTGTCTGGTTACTGGTCTTCAGTCTGCTGTTACTGCCCGCTGCCAGTCAGGCATCCAGCAAGCTGGAAATCGACCTGTTTGTGCAGGAAACCCTGGCCGATTTTTACAAGCAATCCTCTGCAGGACGAGAACTGGCCTCCCGCGCCAAGGGCATGCTGGTTTTCCCGAAAATCTACAAGGCCGGTTTCTGGGTCGGCGGGGAATATGGTGAAGGCGCTTTGCGAATTGGCGGCAATACAGTGGGATATTACAACATTGCCTCGGCATCACTGGGGCTGCAACTGGGCGTTCAGAAAAAATCCCAGGTCATCCTTTTCATGACCGATGACGCCTTGCAAAAATTCCGCAACAGCCAAGGTTGGGAAGCCGGTGTTGACGGCAGCGTCGCCATTGCCAACTTCGGAGCTGCGGAAGAAATTGATACCAAAACGTTCCAGCAACCGATTATCGGCTTCGTCTTCTCCAACAAGGGATTGATGTACAACCTGACCATCGAAGGGGCGAAAATAACACCCATTCAGCCCCGTTGATTCGGAATCTTCCGACGCCTACCTCCGCTGCCAGACCAGCAGACGGTTATTTGCCGGCATGGCATGGTCGTCCAGCAATGTCAGCCCGGCCTCATCGGCCAAACCATTAATCGCTTCGAAATCACGGATTCCCCGGTACGGGGCATTCTGCTTTAGCATCTGATCAAAGCGGGCATTGCTGTCACTGGTAAATTCACCGCCATAGTTAAAGGGCCCGTAAATCACCACATGTGCACCCGGCTGCAGCAGCTTTTCCAGCCCGGCAAACAGCCCAATCACCGATTGCCAGGACATGATGTGGCAGGTGTTGGCGGTAAAGACCGCATCGGCACCAGTCACCGGCCAGGGTTGCTGATCTACGTCCAACACCAGCGGACGGCGCAGGTTTTCGGCTGGATGCTCATCAATCCAGCTGTTGATAGCCTCGTGGTTCACTGCCAGGTCAGAGGTTTGCCAGATCAAGTGAGGCAATTGGGGGGCAAAGTACACAGCGTGCTGACCGGTGCCACTACCCAGCTCAAGTACGTGACGAGAAGATGCCAACACCGCCTGTAGCACCTGAAAAATCGGCTGCCGGTTATTTTCGCAGGCCTGAGAAAAAGGTTTCACCATCATCCTTCCTGCTCCGCCACGTCCCGAGTGAATACCCATTCCCGAGCTGACGACATGGCGGACTGAAACGCATAGCCACCGAGATCGAACGCCTTGACGCCCTCGGGGTCATCAATACGCTGTTCAATCAGGTAACGGCTCATCAATCCACGAGCCTTTTTGGCGTAAAAACTGATGATTTTGTATTTGCCGTTTTTCCAGTCCTTGAATACCGGGGTAATGATGTCGGCATTCAGCAAACCCGGCTGCACAGCTCTGAAATACTCGTTGGAGGCCAGATTCAGCAACACTGGTCGCGACATCGCCGCCAGTTCAGCATTCAGGCCATCGGTAATTTTTCTGCCCCAGAACTGATAGAGATCAGCACCGCGCGGATTGGCCAGACGGGTTCCCATTTCCAGTCGGTAGGGTTGCATCAGATCCAGTGGCCGCAACAGACCATAGAGCCCCGACAGAATCCGCAGATGCTGCTGCGCCCACTGCAGGTCGGCCTCCGAAAGACCCTCGGCCGCCAGTCCGGTGTACACATCCCCCTTAAAGGCCAGCAGCGCCTGTTTTGCATTGCTGGTCGTGAATTTCGGCTGCCAGTTGAGATAGCGGCCAAAGTTCAGATCACCCAGCTTGGCACTGATACCCATCAACTCCGACACCTTTGGTGGCGAAAGCTGCTGCAACTCGTCGATCAGCGCCTTTGAATCCTCCAGATAAGCGGGCATCGTAAAGTCCGCTGTGGTCGAGGGCGTTTCATAATCCAGGGTCTTGGCGGGGGAAATAACAGTCAGCATGGTTTATCCAATGTATGAAATCATTACAGGTTACCATGGTCTATTATACTGCGTTGATCGCAATCTGTTCGTCAGGAGAATCCATGCCCCGGGTCGTGCCACTTTTCTTATCCACGCTAATGTTGCTCGTATTCTTGAGTGGTTGTTCGGTCAACCCCGTCACCGGCGAAAACCAGTTCTCACTGATGTCGGCAGAGCAGGAAGTGGCGATAGGTGCCAGCAACTTTGCCCCCTCCCAGCAATCCCAGGGGGGACGCTACATCATTGATCCGGAAGTGCAGGCCTATGTCAGCGGCGTGGGGAAAAAACTGGCCGCCGTCAGTGATCGTCCCGACCTGCCCTACGAATTCGTGGTACTGAACAATTCGGTGCCCAATGCCTGGGCTCTGCCCGGTGGCAAGATCGCCATCAATCGCGGGCTACTCGTGGAACTGGAGGATGAGTCCCAACTGGCCGCCGTGCTGGCACATGAAATTGTCCACGCCGCCGCCCGGCACAGCGCCGCACAGATGACCCGTGGCACCCTGTTGAGCATCGGTGCCGCTGCTGTGGGTGCGGCGGGCTCAAACTATGGTCTCGGCGAAATGGGCTCACAAGTGGCACAGATGGGTGCGGCTGCCTGGATGGCCAAGTACGGCCGCAGTGCCGAACTGGAGTCCGACGCCTACGGTATGGAATACATGGCCCGCGCCGGATACGACCCCAGTGGGGCAGTCAAGCTGCAGGAGACCTTCGTCAAACTGAGCGAAGGTCGTCAACAGGACTTCCTCAGCGGTTTGTTCGCCAGCCACCCCCCTTCACAGGAGCGGGTTGATGCCAACCGCATCAAGGCCGCGACACTCCCCAAAGGCGTCATTAATCGCGAGCTCTACCAACGCAAAATCGCCCAGATCAAACGCGACCAACCCGCCTACAAGGCCCAGGAAGCGGCGATGAAAGCACTCAGTGCCGATAACCCGAAAACCGCCCTCAGTGAGCTGGACAAGGCTATTGCCATTCAACCCGATGACGGTTATTTCTGGGAATTGCGCGGCCATGCCTGGGCCATGCAGAAAAACATGAGCAATGCCGAGCAGGCTTTTACCACTGCCATCGGTAAAAACCCCGACTATTTCAGCCACCATCTGTCTCGGGGCCTACTGCGCTTTGAGGAGGGCAAAAAAACCGCTGCCCGCAGTGATCTGGAAAAGAGTTATCAACTGCTGCCAACACCCTATGCCGGTTACTATCTGGGTGAAATAGCACTGGAAAACGGCGATCAGAAAAATGCCATTAATTATTTTCAGTCCGCTGCCCAGGGTGGTGGTGAAATGGCCAAAAAAGCCCAGGCGCGGCTGGCAGTACTGGAACTGGACACCGCTCCCCACAAATACATCACCAGCCAGTTGTCCCTGACGGACGATGGCTATCTGCGCGTCACCGTTAAAAACAACAGCCCGGTCACCGTCACCAATGTGAAGCTGCAGGTCACCGAGATGGTGAATGCCTATATTGCCGGCGGTAGTTCCACCATGAATGGGCCGCGGCAGTTATCGCCGGGCCAGCAGGTGTCCATGAAAACCAGCATAGGCCCGTTCAAGGATAGTAATGACGCCGCCCGCTACCGCATTCAGGTCTCGTCTGTTGAGGTGGCCGAATAAACAGACACCGGCGCACTAAAACGTCCGGCTCAATGCCTCCACCAGAAACACCAGGGTGGAGGACAGCATCATACGCTTCGGATTGGGGCCGACCCGCACAACCCAGATCACGGCAACAACCGACGCCAGCACAAAAGGGAGAGTTGATGCCAACCCTCTCGACCCCAGCCCAAAGGCCAGCGCCAACAACCCCAGCGTGGTTGCCAGCAGCACTGCTGAAACGCGATAGGTGACTGTGGCACCGTGACGCACCGCCAAGCACTGTTTGCCCGCCTGCCGATCTGTTTCGATCTGCGGCGGCTGGTGGGAAAACAGCAACGCCGTGGCAAAGGCCGCAAACGCGCCCATCCCCAACAGTGAGCTCCAACCAAACGGCTGTTCCGCAACAAACCACAGGCCACCAAACACGCCGGGGCCATAGCAGAGCGCTGTGATCCACTCCCCGGCGGCAGTGTAGGAAAGCGGACGCTGCCCGGCGTTATACAACACCCCCAGCACCGCAAGGGGCAGTGCAAAAACCAGAATCCACAGCTGCTGGACAAGCAACAACACCAGCAGCCCCAAGGCACCTCCAGCTGTCAGACTGATCAGACCGTGATAAAAGACGGTGCGAACACTACCGTCGTGAATACGCACCCAGGAATCGTACTTGAAAGTGTCGGCGCCCAGCTGCCAGTCCTTGGCATCATTGAGCAGGTTGATACCGTGTTGCAGCAGCACCACGGCCAGGGTCGCCGACCATAGCGCAGTGTGACTGAGCGGCTTTTCCGCCAGCAGCCAGACCGCGACGCCGGGCAGTATCGATACAAGGTAGACAGCAGGGTTGAGCGCCTGCCACCATCTGACCGATGAGAATTGCTCTACACGCTCAACGTTCAAACAGGCTGTCAGACCATTGCCCGGGCTTGTGGTGAACGGAAATTATCCAGGGCCGCCTGAAACCAGTGGGCGTGCTGGCGCTCGGAATCGATCACCTGTTGGTAAACCGCTGCGGTGTCGGCGTCGTTCGCCGCCAGCGCCTGGTCGCGGAAACGGGGATAGATATCCTGGTATTCCCGCTCTTCCACCCGAATCGCCACCTGCAATGCCTTTTCCACTACCCCGTCGGGATTCAGGGCAATCAGCTCGTCGCAATTGCTACGAATAGCTTCCAGGGCGTCGATAGCGCGCTGGGTATCTTCACCCCGTTGCGGCACACCGATATCGCTGTACAGCGCCCGCAACCAGACCGCGTGCAGCTTCTCCTCACCGGCTACTTTGCGGAACAGGGTCGCCAGCTCCGGATAACCGGCCTTGCCCGCCCAACGAGCAAACTCCGGGTACATCACCCGGTTTTCGTACTCTTCCACATCCACAAACGATGCCGCCGTCCCGGCCATATCATCAGACTGGCAGGCAGCCGCAAAGCACCCGAAAATCATCTCTTCGCTAATCTCAGCCTTTTCCATTGCTTTTCTCCGTGAAAGTCGTTGGGTTATTAACAGGGTGTAACTGGAACAGCTACATTAACCCGTAACAGGGACTGGCAACACCTTTTGGATCATATTGTGGGCGGATGACCATTGATGACTATTGAGAGTCATCGCAACTAACGCTTCCACATTACAGCGCTACCCAATCGCCGTGTTAACCGACAGCAGTAACACCCTCTATTTGTACAACACTCATGGCTTCCGAACGTTCAATAATTTTAACCATAGCGGATTGAATCGCCTCATCTTCCCGGGCATCGATGACACTGGAAAAACGCTGCTCCTGTATTTCTGCTCCCTCTTCCAGGCAGAACTTCACTGACACCCCATCCGCACAACCAGCAGCCTTGCCAAAATATTCTATGGTAATTTCCGGATAGCCCTGACGGCTCATTTTGACGCGCTTGGCTATACGCTTTTTGGACTTTTCAAGATTCATAATATTGCCCTTCAGTGGAGGGGAGTATAACGCCAGGCATTGAAGCCGATCATGAGGTTTCTAATCTGACTCCAAATCATCTGTATTAATAAGTGATTGCCAATTGCTGCTTTGACTGGTTGACGCGTTAGTGCATCAGCCTTTCCGTCAGGAACTGGCTACAGGCTTTAACCCGGGCATTACTGCGCAAATCCCGATGGGTCAGCAACCAAAGGTCCGAATGAAAATCGCGGTCAAGGGTGCCCAAGGGTGGCAACCCATCGGCGACATCATCAGGCAGCAACGCAATCCCGAGACCGGCTTTCACCAGGGCCGCCATGCCCATCAGCGTATTGGCGCGGGCTACGATACTGTCTGCCGAACAGTGCTTTTCCAGCCACTGCATGGGTTTCAGCCGCAATAAAGCGCGCTCCGGGCCAATCACCGGCATGCCACTCAATGCCTTTGCCGTGAAAACCCCGGATTGGCCATGGGCGAATCTTTCCGAACCATATAGCTGCCAGGGCATTGTCATTAATTTTCGACCCACCAGATGCTCCGGAGGATTATTGGTGGCACGCAGGGCGATATCGGCTTCCATCCGTGACAGATTGAGATCGTCACTGTCAGCAAGGAGCTCTATCTCAATACCCGGGAAAAGTGCCCGGAACTCCGCAAGCAAGGGCGGCAGCTGGTAATAGGCAAAACCGTCGGGGCAGGTAATACGCACCTTGCCTTCCAGGGTTTGATCACCGCCGAGAATCATTCGATCCACATCGTCAATGGCCTCGGCAACCTGCTCCACTCGCACCATCAACAGCTCACCGGCACCGGTCAACTGATAGCGGGCATCCCATCGCTCAAACAGACGCACGCCAAGTTTTTCCTCCAGCCCCTTGATTCGCCGGAATACCGTGGAGTGATTGACACCCAGTCGCTTGCGGGCACCCGTAAGACTCCCGGTTTCCGCAACCGCCTGAAAATACCGCAGATCATCCCAACTATCCATAACGATAACTCACCCCGCTATTGTTTGCATTTTTGCAAATATCGTTTGAACATAATGAGAATTATATTTCATTTTTGCAACACTCATACTGCACCTGAACCCATTCACTTATAGAGGATCGCAATATGAACAAGTACGCAAACCACGGCACCGCCCTGCTTCGCATCAGCCTTGGCGTTATCTATATCGCCCACAGTCTGTACCTGAAACTGGTGGTATTCACCCTGCCCGGCACAGCCGCCTTCTTTGCAAGCATCGGCTTACCCGCTATAGCGGCCTACGCCACGTTTATCGTTGAGGCAATAGGCGGTATTGCATTACTGCTGGGCTATCAGGTCCGCTGGGCGGCACTGGCATTGATACCCGTCGCACTGGGTGCCACCTGGGCCCACAGTGGTGCGGGCTGGGTATTCAGCAATGCCGGTGGGGGTTGGGAATACCCCTTGTTTCTCGCCATCACCACGGCGGTCATTGCCCTACAGGGCAACGGTAGTCTGGCAGTGCAACGCAAACACGCATCAATCCACTAACCGGAACCATGCAGATGTACAAACACATCCGGGCAAACGAGCGGGGCAGCACGCTGCTGCCCTGGCTCCGAAGCTATCACAGTTTTTCATTCAACCAGTATTACGACCCCGCGCGGATGGGCTTTGGCCCCCTGCGGGTAGTTAATCAGGATTGGGTGGCTCCCGGTGGCGGCTTCTCCAGCCATAGTCACCGTGACGCTTTAATCATCAGCCTGGTCACGCAGGGTGAGATGGTTCACCGGGACAACGCCGGTCATGAACGTTTACTTGGCACCGGAGACTATCAGTATATGAGCGCAGGTAGCGGTATCCGCCACAGTGAATTCAATGCCAGTGATACCGAGCCAATGGAATTTGTACAGATCTGGGTAACACCCCGCCACAAAAATACAGCACCTGCTTACCAAGTCCGCCATTTTGACGATGCGGCGACGCTGCAGCTAATCGCCGCCGGAGAGGCGGATGTGGACGTGGATACCAAAGTCTTTCTACTGGATCAGGATATCCGTATCTGGCAACTGCAACTCAACGCCGGAGAACATCTCCAGCAAAACCTGCCCGATCAATGGCAGCGCCGGGTGCAACTTGTCAAAGGTGAAATCACCCTGGAGAACATACTGTTGCAACCCGGCGACGCACTGGAATTTGGCCCAGACTTATACCCGAATCAGGTAACGACCTATCGGGCCAACAGCAACATTCTGGCGCTGATTTTCGATATTCCCGCACACCACCAACAGAGGACAACCCCATGAATCCACTCGACCAAACTGTTCTGCAACAATTGTTTACCCATGCCCGCACGCACAGCAACTGGCAGGATCGCGGCATCGCCGCCGATACCCTGCGCCAGCTCTACCAGCTCACCGCCATGGGGCCCACCAGCATGAACGCCCAACCGGGACGGTTTGTATTCCTCACCACCCCGGCGGCCAAACAGCAATTGCTACCGGCACTGGCAGAGGGCAACCGCGAAAAAACCCGGGCCGCACCGGTCACCGTTATCGTCGCCCACGACCCAGCCTTCTACCGCCACCTGCCGGAACTGTTTCCACACATGGAAGGGGTTGACAAAATGTTTGCCGACAACGAGGAACTGGCCCAAAGCACCGCCTTCCGCAACGGCACCCTGCAGGGAGCATGGCTGATCATGGCCGCCCGCGCACTGGGACTGGACTGCGGCCCAATGTCCGGTTTCGACAACGGCAAAACCGATGAGATTTTCTTTACTGAAAATGGCTGGAAATCCAACTTTCTGGTCAACCTCGGCTACGGCGATTCGCAAAAACTCCACCCCCGAGGCAAGCGGTTGGAGTTTGAAGAGGCCTGCCTGTTGTTGTAGAACAGCCCCTCAAACTTCAGGCAATAAAAAATGTCGCTGTTCTCACGACCAGAAGTGCCCGCTTGAATTATTGGTTCAAAATATCTTCGATCCAATTTAGAAATCTGGCTGCACTTCTGGTTTCGAAGCTGTCCTTATTTGGTACGTAATAGCAAAAGTCTGATTTGACCGGTCGAGTTTCAAATTGTTGTAGAAGGTTAGATTTTACAAGCCTTGTAGTGAGTGTCGTAGAACAGAACACAAGTCCATTTTCTGCCATAGCCTGTTGGATCCCGAAAAGCTCTTGATCAAACTTTTTGAGTTTAATATCAGCTCCTTCCAGGCCATTTGTTTCCAACCAAGCAGCTAGTGGAGGATCCGGTAACGATTTATTTTTCCACTCCGTTGTAAAAAGGGTAATGGGTTCATTTGACCAGGAAGGAGGCGTCATTCCATAGGCACCAAATACATTGAATGATTCATATCTGATGACATCAGAATCCTTGGCGACTGAGACATCACCGAAACGAATTGGAATAATATATGATTGGCTGTCGACCGACTCCCCAGTCGATATTTCCATGGAAATATCGGGGTTGGCTTGTTCAAATTCATGCTGGGCGGGGATCAGCACCATAGCTGCCAATGATGATGTCGTCGTTACCCTGACCGCAGTGCCAGCCTTCATCACTTCTTCCAAGGCACTGTCAATTTTTCGAAATCCCTCCGAGGTGGCTTTAGCTAATCTTTTACCTGTTCCTGTGAGTGATATCCGCCTTCCCTGTCGATGAAACAAATTTACATTTAACCGACTTTCCAGGTTGCTAATGTGGTGTGAAATGGCTGTTGGCGTCAGCGAAAGTTCTTCTGCCGCCAACTTAAAACTTCCCCGACGGGCAGCCGACTCAAAGGCTTTCAGCGCCTGTAACGATACCTGCAAACTCTATCTCCAAATCAATCACTGGTTCATCGATAGTATAGATGATTTAAACTCATCTATACGTGTAATTCTTTCGTTTGTAGCATTCGATACAGACTCACAAAATAGCGCCTGTTCTTAATTAACCAAGGTAATGGACATGAGCACATTATTACACGTCGACTCTAGCGTTAGAGCTGTGAACAACCCGAACCCGGATCACGACTCAATATCGAAAAGTATCGCTCTCCGGTTTGTTGATACATGGCGACAGAATCGTCCTGAAGATGAGTATATCTATCGTGATGTTGGAGTGAATCCGCCTGATTTCATTACACAGGACTGGATTGGCGCGGTGTTTACCCCTGAGGAAAAAAGAACCCCGGCACAGAAAGAGAGACTGGCACTATCAGATGAACTGATAGCTGAGGTGGCAGCAGCCGATGTGATCCTGATTTCCTCACCAATGTATAACTACGGTATGCCGGCTCAGCTAAAAGCGTGGTTCGATCAAATTGTACGCATAAACAAAACGTTTGATTTCGATCTCTCACGAGGGGACTTCCCGTTACAGCCCTTACTCTCGGGCAAGACATTGATCATAGTGACTTCCAGCGGAGAGTTTGGTTTTGAAAAGGGAGGAATAAGAGAAGATCTTGGTCACCTGGCCCCGCACCTACGGACACTGAGTAAATATTTAGGGGTGGACACAATCTATGAGATTGCCTCTGAATACCAGGAATTTGGTGACGAGAGACACCGCATGTCAGTAGCCAATGCAAAAGATCGAGCCGAAAGTATTGCATTAGAACTTAGTATTTCAACCCTGGCTCCATCGTCAAAAAATGAGGTCGCCAATGTGTGACCCTATTGATACAGAACTTCTCATAAAGTGTGGAGAAAACGTTATTGATTTGGCTGTTGGCAATGTCAAGGCAGGTGGGCTGCCATTTGCAGCGATTATCGTTAACCAGAATAGAAAGATTATTGGCAAAGGGGTAAATCAAGTCGCCAAGCATCTGGATTGTACCGCACACGCTGAAATCCAGGCGATAAGAGAGGCTTCACGGAATGAACAAACTTTTTCTTTAAAAGGAACGATATTAATTGCTTCAGGAGAGCCTTGCGCTCTCTGTTATATGGCAATCCGTATGGCTGAGATTATGAAAGTTATTATCGTATCGGATAGATATGAGGCGGAAAAACACGGGTTCGATTATCTATGGACTTACAAGTATTTCAACGCCAGCCTCTTCCATGAGCTCGAGGTTGTGACGCTGGATAATGACAGGAAATTACTCCCATTCCAGTTAGCCCAAATCAATTTGAGTGATTAAGATTAGTAGTTTAAATCTTTCATTAATTTCCAGCTTGGTAAGCGTCAACTTACGATGAGCGCTTTAAAGAGGTTCACTGCATAACGCCTAAAGCAGAGGCGCGTTAGCGCGTCCAGCCCGAAGGGCCATGCTGCCTTTACTTGTTATGGTTTTAGTATTCACTAAACGACCGTGTTCCGTTGTTGTTATTCATGATGCGGAGTTCAGCCCTTTTACGCTTTCCATCAGGGCACCCCTTTAATTTCCATACTTCTACGACCTGTGGTGATAGGTTGGCGACCACTTCCGGTGGAGCAATAGATAAATCGGAGTAGACTTGATCAATGGTCTCGCACTTTTCTATTTTTGGGGCCATTGCCATCAATTGATTTTTGTAGCTATCAGATACCGTTGGCTTTTGATTGGCGCATGCTGAAACAATAATCGCCAATGTCGTGATACTTATAGTTTTAAGTTTCATACGAGAGGAAAAGGGGTCGTATCGATTATTTGATGATCAATCTTGCGGGTTACCTGAGAGGAATCAGCAGGTGGACATGATTGGTCATTAGGCAATAAGTGTGGCATAGCGCTTCATCCCTTCAGCCAGCAATACCTTGTAATACTGATAGTCATCGTCGCAAAAGAAGCAAACTGCACGGTTATTACCCCGCTGTACGATATGGGCAGGAATTCTGCGAAGGTACATCCTTGTCTTTTTCGGCATTGCAAATTCCTTTTGCCAATTACTGGGAGTGTCAATGTAGCGCAGAAAACATGAGCGGATAATGTGGTTAAAAAATAATCGTTACGACCCCTTTAACCATTTTTTCTTCTAGTTGCAAAACTCTCCTTAGGTATAACGCTAAGCTAATAAAAGGCTGCCGTGAGGCAGTCCTACTTGAGCGAATTTATACATTTGCTCGCCTGTAACTCACCTTGATAAACCAATAACAAGCCCCTAAAGCGATAATAATAATGCCTAAGCCCATTATTGCTAAGGGATCATATTTTTCTAGATCTAGCAAAATTACCTTTCGAGAAACAGCTATAACTGCCACCAATAAAACAACCTCCGCATGTATAATATTATCTTTAAAATACATTTCTACTGTCTCTACAAGCTCGAATCCAATGAGAATAATAAAAAAGAAACCAAAGATTTTAAATAACTCATCTATTTCAAGAAAAAGCACATCATCTGTAGGATCAAATAAATCCAAATATAAAATTATTCCGAGCTCTACTATCGAAATAGTGACAATTAATGTCATCAAAACAAGAACAAAAAATGACATCCACTTTTTTACTGTATGAATTACGGAAACCGCTCTATCGATACTTTTGCTCACTACTTAGATACTCCCATTCCTGTATAACAGTATGTTAATGATGACAGTGCCATCATAATAATTATTAGTGCGCATCCCCATAATTCGGAGTGAGAAAAGGTACCCTCTCCAATGTGCTAAATATCAATTGGTTATTCATCATTTCGAGAGATGAACCATTGAAGTGTACCTGTGCTGGATCCAATATTTCATAGTGCTTTGTGGAAGGCAACACTCGGGGACTTGGGGTTTTCTGATATCCGAGGGTTTGCTCGTCGTGCTGGCGGTGGAGAGGCCGACATAGAGAAGGAGGTGAGCAGCCCCCCACAGTAATCTGTAGGGGGCTTGGGCAGGAAAGCCGGAAATGAGTTTGCTTTAATGAGCGCCACGCTGATGAGCACACCAACCTACTCATCAGCGCAGCAGCATTAGCTGGCGATGGCTTCCATTTCCTCCTCCGACCTCGCTGCTGCCCGGTGCCGACCGAGGCCATTGAAAATGGCCTTGATCGCCGCACTGATGATATTGCGGTGCACCCCTACGCCGAATATCGCCGAGCCGTCGTCGATCTGCATTTCGATATAGCACACGGCCTCAACTTCTGAGCCTGTTCCCAGGGCGTGCTCGTGGTAGTCGATGATACTGATATTCCCGCCCAGGGCTTTTACCGCCGCGTCGATGGTGCCGTTGCCAATGCCATTGACGGTTCTGGCTTTGCCCTGCTCCATAAACTGGATCTGCACTTCGGTGGCGCCTTTGTCGCCGTGGCTGTGGGTGGTGACATCCGCATCTTCGAAGCTGTAAGCGCCGTTATCCTGCAAATACGCCTGTTCAAACAGGGCGAAGATATCGGCACTGGTGGCCTCGCGGCCCTCGCGGTCGGTGAAGGCTTTCACCACCCGGCTGAACTCGATCTGCAGGCGGCGCGGCAATTCCAGACCGTATTGCTGTTGCAACAGGAAGCTGACGCCACCCTTGCCGGACTGACTGTTGACCCGCACCACCGCCTCGTAGCCCCGGTTCAGGTCGGCGGGGTCGATGGGCAGGTAAGGCACCTCCCAGATCTCGCCCTCCACCCGCTGGGCAAAGCCCTTCTTGATGGCGTCCTGGTGGGAACCGGAAAAGGCGGTGAACACCAGCTCACCCGCATAGGGATGGCGGGGATGCACCGGCAACTGGTTGCACTCTTCCACGGTGCGGCGAATGGCCTCGATGCGGGAAAAATCCAGACCGGGATGCACGCCCTGGGAATAGAGGTTCAGGGCCAGGGTGACGATATCCACATTGCCGGTGCGCTCACCGTTGCCAAACAGGCAGCCCTCCACCCGGTCGGCGCTAGCCATCAACGCCAGTTCCGCCGCCGCCACGGCGGTGCCCCGGTCGTTGTGGGGGTGGACGCTGATAACAATACTATCCCGGCGCGCCAGATTACGATCCATCCATTCCACCTGATCGGCATAGACGTTGGGAGTGGACATCTCCACCGTGGCGGGCAGGTTGAAAATCATTCTGTGCTCGGGGGTGGGCTGCCAGATCGCGCTGACCGCGTCGCACACCTCTTTGGCCACCGCTAATTCGGTGCCGGAAAACACCTCCGGCGAATACTGGTATACCCACTCGGTCTCCGGATGCTGGCTGGTGTAGTGCTTGACCCAGCGGGTGCCCTGCTCCGCGATAGCTTTCACCCCGGCTACATCAGTGTTGTAGACGATGCGGCGGAATTGTGGCGCTGTGGGGTTGTACAGATGCACGATGGCGCGCCGGGCACCCACCACGGATTCCACGGTGCGGGCGATCAAATCCTCTCGCGCCTGGGTCAACACCTCAATGGTGACATCCTCGGGGATACGGTCTTCCTCTATCAGGCGGCGCACGAAGTTGAAGTCGGTGTCGGAGGCAGCAGGGAATGCCACTTCGATCTCCTTGAAACCAATCTCCACCAGCATCTCGAAAAAACGCAGCTTGGTGTCCACCGACATGGGGTCGATCAGGGACTGGTTGCCGTCCCGCAGGTCGGTGCTCATCCAGATAGGCGGTTTTTCGAGGGTGCGGCCGGGCCAGCGGCGGTCGTGCAATTGCACTGGCACGAAAGCCCGGTATTTGCTGGCGGGATTGGTGATCATACGGTTCTCCACGGTTGACGAATAAGGCCCTGAGAAAAACCGGCGACCGAAGCAAAGGGTGCGGGTAGCGGGACTCTGTCGGTGCCAGGGGCTTCTGGCCCACTGCTTTTCTCAGGATGGTTGACAGTTTAATGCGTTAACGGCGGCATTTTATTGCTACTTGTATGGCAATTTTTATTATTTAAGCAATAATATGTTTATATAAATATTAATTGAGCAATTATATGAAACTGGACGCCTACGACCGGGCCATTCTGAGAAAGCTGCAACAGGAAGGGCGCATCTCCAACCAGGACCTGGCTGAAAATGTGAATCTCTCACCATCTCCCTGCCTGCGCCGGGTGCGGCGTCTGGAAGAGGAAGGGGTTATCGATGGCTATACCGCCCGGCTGAACGCCCGGCGGCTGGGATTAAACCTGATGGCTTTTATCCAGATCAGCATGGATAAGCATATCCCCGAGCGCTTCGAAGGGTTCGAATCAGCGGTCGCCAACTTCCCGGAAGTGCTGGAGTGCCATCTGATCACCGGGCAGGCGGCAGACTACCTGCTCAAGGTGGTTGTGGAGGATATGGACGGCTACCAGCAGTTTTTGTTGAATAAAATTACCCGTATCGAGGGGGTATCCGGGGTGCAATCGTCCTTTGTTTTGAAATCGCCGCAGAATACGGCAACGTTGCCAGTATGAGCGTCTAGCACGCGCTGAGATTGCTCCCGCTTATGCTTCATCAGATAACCAGGGCAGACACCGCGACGGACTACAGGAACGACAGAATAGCCGTGGTAATCATCAACTTTGCTATTCGAAAATTGCCCGTTCAGCGTCCATACTTAGCACAAGCGCCCCTATTCAACACAGCGGTTATCGTTCCATCAGAATAGCCATGACATTGACTGATCTAAGAACCCGAATTCGCCGGGCCACTTCTACCGATGAGCACGCTTGTGTCGAGCAATTGCTGGCGGCCTTCCCCCTCAGCGAGGCGCAGCAACAGCAATCGCTTAACCAGGCCCGCCAATTGGTAGAGAGTTGCCGTGAGGCAACCGAGGGTAAATACCTGCTGGATGCCTTTTTACAGGAATTCGGCCTGTCCAATCGCGAAGGCGTTGCCCTGATGTGTCTGGCGGAGGCACTGCTGCGGGTGCCGGATGAGGCCACCGCCGACAAGTTGATCGCAGAAAAAATCCGCGACGGCAACTGGGCCAATCACCGTGGGCACTCGGACTCCCTGTTCGTCAATGCCTCGGTGTGGGGTCTGATGCTGACCGGTGCGATACTGCCCCTAAGTGAAGAGATCACCACAGATACCAGCCGCTGGATGAAACAACTGGTGAGCCGACTGGGTGAGCCGGTGTTAAGACGGGCCATGCTGCGGGCGATGAAGATGATGGGCAGCCACTATGTGCTGGGCCAGAGCCTGCCCGAAGCCATCGCCCGAGGCCATAACGAAGCATCGCCAAATACCCGTTTTTCCTTTGATATGCTGGGTGAAGGTGCCCGCACAGAGGCGGATGCCCGTCGTTATTTCGAGGCCTATGCGTCCGCCATTGAAACCATCGGCAAAGCCAGCCGGGACGCGACTACACCCCGTACCTCACCCCTTACCTCGGATGGCATTTCGGTCAAGCTGTCCGCCCTGCACCCCCGCTATCAATTCAGTCAACGGGATCTGGTGATGGGCGAACTGCTGCCGCGCATCCGGGAGCTGGCCATTGCTGCCCGAAGTCACCGTATCGGCCTGAGCATTGATGCCGAAGAGGCCGCCAGACTGGAGCTATCCCTCGATATCTTTGAAGCACTGGCCCGCGACCCGGCCTTGTCTGACTGGGATGGTCTGGGCTTTGTGCTACAGGCCTACCAGAAACGTGCCCCGGCCGTGATTCCCTGGTTGATCAAACTGGCCGGAGAAACCCGGCGCCAATTCATGGTCAGGCTGGTGAAAGGTGCCTATTGGGATACAGAGATCAAACTCGCCCAGCAACAGGGGCTCGCCGACTACCCGGTGTTTACCCGCAAGGCACATACGGACCTCTGTTACCTGCACTGTGCGCAACAGCTGCTCGCGGCACCGGGAGCCGTCTATCCACAATTCGCCACCCACAACGCCCAGACCATCACCACCATTCAGCAGCTGGCCGGCGATGCCCCCTATGAATTCCAGCGCCTGCACGGTATGGGCGAGGTGCTCTATGGGCAATGGCAACGGCAGCCAGCTGAGTTGCCACCGGTAAGGGTTTACGCGCCGGTTGGCGAACACCGCGATCTGCTGCCCTATCTGGTGAGGCGTTTACTGGAAAATGGCGCCAACAGCTCCTTTTTAAACCACCTGCTGGATGAGCAGATGTCGGTGGACTCTCTGGTGAGACCCCTGCTACCCCAGATTCGCTCGGTGAGGCCCCATCGCCACCGACTGATTCCATTACCGGTGAATATCTACCGCGCCGCCGGTGAAGAGCGTGCCGGGGCGGCCGGTTTGGACCTGAACAATCCACTGATCAGTGAACCACTGGTTGCCGCACTCAACGAGACACCCATCCCTGTCCGGGCCGGGCCTGTGGTGGGCGGGGAATGGGTACAGCGGGACCCACAGCCAGTCCTGTCCCCCGCCGATGGCATAATGGTGGTGGGCCACTGCACGATGGCCAACGATGAAGATGTGACCAAAGCCCTGCAACAGGCAGCCACGGCACAGTGGGCCTGGAGCCAGCGTGGCGGTGCCGCACGCGCTGACATACTGGAACGAATGGCCGAGCTGCTGACAGAACATCAGCTGGCGCTGTTGAAGCTGATTGTGCAGGAGGCGGGACGCACGATTGCCGATGCGTTGGCGGAGGTGCGGGAAGCAATCGACTTCTGCCACTATTACGCCCTGCAGGCCCGCTACCGGTTTTCCGGGGGTATCGATCTGCCCGGCCCCACCGGAGAGAGCAACCAGCTCTGTCTCGAAGGCCGCGGCGTGTTTCTCTGCATCAGTCCATGGAATTTCCCGCTGGCCATTTTTACCGGGCAGACCGCAGCGGCATTGGTGGCAGGCAATGCGGTGATCGCCAAACCCGCCCTGCAGACACCGCTGGTGGCAGCCAAAGCCACAGAGCTGTTCCATCGGGCCGGTGTGCCAGTCGATGTGTTACACCTCCTGCCCGGCGAGGGCGCGAAACTGGGCGAACGGTTGCTGCCGGACCCACGGATTGCCGGCGTTGCCTTTACCGGGTCCAGCGCTACGGCCAAAATCATCCAGCGACAGCTGGCCCGTCGCCCCGGTGCCATTGTGCCGCTTATCGCGGAGACCGGTGGCCAGAATGTCATGCTGGTGGATTCCACCGCCCTGCCGGAACAGGTGGTGGATGATGTGATTTCTTCGGCCTTCCTCAGTGCCGGGCAACGTTGCTCGGCACTGCGAGTGCTGTTTATTCAGGACGATATTGCCGATGACCTGCTGACGACACTTACCGGCGCACTGCAAACCCTGAAGGTCGGCAATCCTGCCAGCCTGGCTACCGATATAGGCCCGGTGATTGACGGGCGCGCCAGGGATACCCTGATGGCCCATATCGAGCGGATAAGTCGGGAAAGCACATTACTGGGGAGTCTGAAAACGGAGCAGATACCCTCGCGAGGGTATTTTGTGGCACCACATCTGGTTGAGATCGACTCACTGGCGCAACTGCCCGAGGAGGTGTTCGGGCCTATCCTCCATGTGATCCGCTATCGCGCCGCAGATATTGACCGGGTACTGGCGCAAATCAACGACAGTGGTTTTGGCCTGACACTGGGGATTCAAAGCCGCCTGAAACGGTTTGCCGACTATGTGTTCAGCCATACCCGGGTGGGCAATACGTATATCAACCGCAACATGGTGGGTGCCGTGGTGGGCAGCAATCCCTTTGGCGGTTGCGGACTCTCCGGTACGGGCCCGAAAGCCGGAGGCCCCCTCTACCTGATGGCCTTTGCGACCGAGAAAACCCGCACGGAAAATACCACCGCCCGCGGCGGCAATACGGCGTTGTTTTCGCTACCGGATGATTAACGGCGGGCAAAATTCGGTTGGCGCTTTTCCCGTCGCGCCGCCAGCCCCTCTTTCAGATCCCCGGAGCGGTGACATTGCGAGGTGACAGCAAGGACTCTGGCAAGATCAAGATTACCGTCCGCCATCTGATCACAGAGCTGTTTCATGGCCGCTACCGTGGTCGGTGAGAGTGGTGTCAATGTGTCCACCAGTTTCGAGGTTTCCACCTCAAGCTCATCCTGAAGCACCAGATGCGTCAGGTAACCGGCCCGCAACAGCATTTCTGCATCCAGCACTTCCGCCGCAACCAGAATCCGTTTGGCCGTGGTGACACCCAGGCGTTTCACATAGCGACGGATGCCGTTCGGCGGATAGCAGAGACCGATTTCCGCGGCAGGCACCTTGAGCCGCATGCCGTAAACACCTATCCGAAAATCACAACACAAAGCGATTTCCGAGCCGCCTCCGTAGACACTGCCATTGAGGGCACAGATAACCGGCATGGGCATGGCTGTTAGGCGATCGGTAAGCGTCTCAAATTTATCACCGGTCATATCACCTGAGGTCATTTCTTCCAGCGATGCACCAGCACAAAAGGTTTTCTCCCCCTGACCAGTAACCACCAGGACCCGGATATCCCGGTTGGCGTCCACCTGATTCAGGCAATCAATAAACAGATCAATACCAGTGGCAGTCAGTGAATTGTGTTTGGCTGGGTTATTGAGAAGGATGCGAGCTACCGCTCCTTCCATGGATAGCAAAACCGGGGCGTCCAAATTGCTCATAGTTTCGGGCTCTTGTATGCGGGATCAGGAGGGTTCGGCATAGCGTTGTTTGATGCCTTCGACAGCCGCGTGATAGACGTTGCGCATTTCTTCACGACAACTGATGTTCATATTCAGGTCACGCAGCAAACCATCGGCGATACCGTATATCCAGCCGTGCACTGTCAGCGGCTGACCGCGGGTCCAGGCATCCCGGATGATATTGGTTTTACAGACATTGACCACCTGTTCAATGACATTCAACTCACAAACCTGATCGATGACCCGGTCTTTATCGGCATCATCGGTAAGGTAGGTCTGATGGATATACTGCACATCCTGAACATTCAGCAGCCAATGGTCGATCAATCCCAGATTTTGCTTCATAACGGCGGCTTTAACACCACCGCAGCCATAGTGACCAGTCACTATCACATGCTTGACCTTGAGATATTCGACTGCGAACTGCATCACCGACAGGCAGTTGAGATCGCTGTGCACCACCATATTGGCCACATTTCTGTGGACAAATAATTCACCGGGCATCAGGCCGACGATCTCGTTGGCCGGCACCCGGCTGTCGGAACAGCCGATCCACAAATACTCCGGGGTTTGCTGTTTTAAAAGCCGTTCAAAAAAGGTGGGGTCTTTCTCTTTCTGGGCCGCGGCCCAGGCAACATTTTTCTCGAACAGTTCTTTCACTGAACCTACTCCGCAGGGCTATTTCAGCAGACAAGTGTACGGTCAGTTGCCACACAAAAAAACCGGATTTTTAGTCCGGTTTTTTAAAGTGAGTCTGGCCGTGTCGCTACGGTGATTCAATCGGGGTCGCGATGCCGGATATCCCGGCCCTGAACCAGATAGACAATATGCTCACAGATATTCTTGGCGTGGTCACCAATACGCTCCAGAGAACGCAGTGTCCAGAGAATATTCATGGAGCGTGAAATACTGCGGGGGTCTTCCATCATGTAGGTGATCATTTCACGCAAGGCAGACTTGTAGTCCATATCCACCTGACGGTCTTCTTTCATGGTGGCGATAGCGGATTCTGCATCAAAGCGGGAAAAGGCATCCAGTGCGTCATTGAGCATCTTGCGCACGCAATTGCCAATATGGCGCACCTCGGTATAACCCCGGGGCGCACTGCCCTGCTCGGAGAGCAGAATTGCCATTTTGGCAATTTTATTGGCTTCGTCGCCGATCCTCTCCAAATCCCGGAGCGTCTTGGACACGGCGAGTACCATCCGCAGATCACTGGCCGCCGGCTGGCGCCGGGCAATCAGTGTGGTGCAGGTGTCATCGATGTCCATCTCCATGGAATCTATTCTGGATTCTACCTCCATGACCTTATCCGCCAGGGTGCTGTCGGCATCCTCCAGGGCGCGAATCGCATCGGCTACCTGCCTTTCCACCAGGCCGCCCATTTCCAGCATGCTGGTCCTGATTTCTTCCAAGTCGTCATTAAATTGTCTGGAAATATGTTGGTCGAGATTCAAGTTGTCCATCCTCTGCTCCTTAACCAAAGCGGCCGGTAATGTAGGATTCCGTCAGCTCGTGTTGCGGCTTGGTGAAGACGGTGTCTGTGTCGTTCATTTCAACCAGCCAGCCAAGGTGGAAATAGGCGGTGCGCTGGGAAACCCGGGCGGCCTGCTGCATCGAGTGAGTAACGATTGCAATGGTGTAGGATTCGCTCAGCTCCCTGATCAGCTCTTCGATCTTGGCGGTGGCAATCGGGTCCAGAGCCGAACAGGGCTCGTCCATCAATACCACTTCCGGGCTGACGGCAATGGTCCTGGCAATACACAACCGTTGCTGCTGCCCACCAGAGAGGCCAGTCCCGGCAGAGTCCAGGCGATCCTTTACCTCGTCCCACAACCCCGCCTTGCGCAAACTGTTTTCCACAATCTCATCCAGATCGGTTTTGCGATTGGCCAGACCGTGAATCCGTGGGCCATAGGCGACGTTGTCATAAATCGACTTGGGGAAAGGATTGGGCTTCTGAAAGACCATCCCCACCCGGGCGCGCAGCTCAACCACATCCAGTTTCGGGTCATAAATATCCTGATTTTCCAGATGCAGGCTACCCTCCACCCGGCAAATATCAATGGTATCGTTCATCCGGTTCATGCAGCGCAGAAAGGTGGATTTTCCACAGCCACTGGGGCCGATCAGTGCCACCACCTCGTTTTTGCCGATATCCAGACTGACCCCGTGGATAGCCTGGTCCGCACCATAAAACACATTCACATCACGCATGCGCATCTTGGGATCATCCACAAAGGGCGCACCAACGGTTTTTTCCGGAATGTACAAATTTTCTCCTGTCATCATATGCTCTTGTGCAACGACCCTGGGGTCTACTTGCACAGCATCCTGAAACACATTCATTTTTTCTGCAATATCCATGTTGTTTCCTGTCAGTTACCAGCGGCGTTCAAGGCGTTTGCGCATGACGACCGCCAAAGTGTTCATTGTGATCAGAAATGTCATCAGCACCATGATGGCGGCCGATGTCATGGTGACGAACGATTGCTCCGGACTGCTGGCCCAGAGAAATACCTGGACCGGCAATACGGTGGCGGCATCCATTGCACCGGCGGGCAATTCAACGATAAACGCCACCATGCCAATCATCAGCAGCGGCGCGGTTTCACCCAGTGCCTGGGCCATACCGATGATGCCACCGGTCAGCATCCCCGGCAGCGCCAGTGGCAGTACAAATTGCAATACCACCTGCATTTTTGAGGCACCCAGTCCCATCGCTGCCTGCCGAATACTGGGGGGAACCGCCTTGATCGCTGCCCGACTGGAAATAATGATGGTGGGTAATGTCATCAACGTCAGAACCAACCCGCCCACCAAGGGCACCGAGCGGGGCATACCGAATAAACCGATAAAAACCGCCAGACCCAGCAAACCGAAGATGATGGAAGGCACCGCAGCCAGGTTGTTGATGTTCACTTCGATAAAGTCAGTGAAGCGATTCTTCGGGGCAAACTCTTCCAGATAGACGGCTGCAGCAACACCGATCGGGAAACTCAGCGCCAGCGTCACCAACATGGTAAAAAACGAACCCAATATTGCCCCGAGGATACCGGCCTGTTCCGGTTCACGGGAATCACCCCGGGTAAAAAGGGAATGATTGAAGCCTGCGCGAACCTCATCACTCTGCTCCAGCTCCAACATCCAGGTCTGCTGCTGGTCACTGAGGCGAGCCGTCTTGCGCTTTGCCTCACTGCTCTTCAGAAACATGTCTGCATCATCATTGAGCTGCAACCACAGTGTGCGGGTCTGGCCCAGCAATTCCGGCGAGTTTTCCAACATCTCACGCAGCCGATAGCCTGCGGCGGTGCTCACCAGCGCAGCCAGTGCGCGCCTGTCTTCGCGCCCTTCCACGCCGGGAAAGCGCGCCTGAAGAGCCTCTCTAACAACCGCTTCGTAGTTGCCGTACTGAAGCTGTTCCAGATCCCGGGGATCGTCTATTTCCAGGCTTTCCGGGTCAAAGGTAATCTGCAAAGCGACGGAATATTCGTAAAATGCCCGGTAACCCTTGCCGATGATATCGGTGAACAACAACAGCAGTGCCAGCAGGCCAATACTGATGGCACAGATACCATAGGCCTTGAAGCGTTTTTCTGCCCGATAGCGTCGCGCCAGCGTTTTGCGAACCTGTTCGGTGGTTACACTCATACTTTAATCCTCTTGCAGTCGAGCCTACTCGTACTGTTCCCGGTATTTCTTGACGATATGCAGAGCGACCACATTCATCAACAGGGTGGTAATAAACAGCATCAAACCCAGGGCAAACGCCGCCAGTGTTTTGGCGCTGTCGAATTCCTGATCCCCGGTCAGCAGGGTGACAATCTGTACCGTAATGGTGGTCACCGCCTGCAGGGGGTTGGCGGTGAGATTTGCCGCAAGACCGGCCGCCATAACCACGATCATGGTTTCGCCGATGGCCCGTGAGGCCGCCAGCAGAATACCGCCCATAATGCCCGGCAACGCCGCGGGAAAAATCACCTTTTTGATGGTTTCCGAACGGGTGGCACCGAGCCCCAGCGAAGCATCCCGCATCGCTCTGGGCACCGCAGTGATCACATCGTCAGACAGAGAAGATACAAAAGGGATCAACATAATCCCCATCACCAGCCCTGCCGCCAGTGCAGATTCAGAGGCGACGGAGAGCCCCAGAGACTGACCGACATCACGAATAAAGGGCGCCACGGTGAGGGCTGCAAAAAAACCGTAAACAACGGTCGGTACCCCGGCGAGCACCTCCAGCGCGGGCTTGGCGAACGAACGGACTTTGGAGTGGGCATATTCCGCCAGATAAATGGCCGACATCAATCCCACCGGTACTGCCACTATCAGGGCAATGGCTGAAATCAGCAGGGTGCCGGCGAACAGCGGCACGGCACCAAAGGCACCCTCCGAAGCCACCTGGTCCGCACGCAGCGCCATTTGCGGACTCCAGTTTAGCCCGAACAGGAAATCTGTAATCGGCACCTGACCAAAAAACCGGATCGATTCAAACAGCACAGAAAACACGATACCGACGGTGGTCACCACCGCCAGTACGGCACAGAGCATGAAGACGACCAGCAATACCCGTTCCACCTGTTCACGGGCTGGCATTCTTGCGGAAACCCGCAGCCAGGCCCAAGCACCACCCACCATGGCCAGTACGATCACAACAACGGCCATGGCCATGGCACTGATCGATTGCAACTGGTTTAGTCGTCCGGCAGCGTTAGCCACAGCAGCATCCACAAAGTCGGTCGGCAGCGCACCACTGGCCACATTGCCAATCTGGCTGATCAGCAGGTTGCGTGCAGTACCGTCCACCGGTTGGAGCTCTGTGGGCAGGCTGTCCAATACCATGATACGGATCAGGGTCTGATCAAATACCAGCCAGGTCACCAGTACTGTCAATGCCGGCAGCGCACACCAGATGGCCGAGCGCATGGCATAGTAGAATGGTAGTGAGCGGAGATGGCGGATACCACCCAACGGCTGTGCAACCTGCAGTGCCCGGTGGCGACCCATGATGAAAGCCGTAACAATCATCGCAGCAAGTATTAATAATAACTGTCCGGTCTGCATGAACTGCTCCAGTATTATTTTTCCACCTACAACCGTATAGCGGTGGGAATTTCCAATACCCAGGGACAAGAAGGCCCGACGTGTTCTACGCCGGGCCCGATGTCACTAGTCAACCTTATTCAAACTCTTTACCGGTCATGCTGCTGAGCGACTTCGCGTTATCCGCCCACTTCATGCGCTCATTTTTAGGTGAAGGAATCAGACCCTTGTCTGCCAGATAGCCTTCGTCACCCCAAGCGCGATCGTTAGTGAATTCCTTCACATACTCCTGGATACCGGGAATCACGCCGACGTGGGCTTTTTTCACATAGAAATACATGGAGCGTGCCATCGGGTATTCACCACTACCCACTGTTTCCATGTTCGGACTCACACCTTTGATTTTTACGGCCTTAACAATGGAGCGGTTCTGATCGAGGAAGGAGAAGCCAAAGACGCCCAGTATATTGGGTGAAGATTCCAGTTTCTGAATAATCAAGTTATCGTTTTCGCCGGCTTCGATGTAGTGACCATCTTCACGAATGCTGCGACACACTGATTTGTATTTGTTTTTGTCCTGATCCTTCATCGCTTTCAACCAGGGGAAGGTCTTGCAGCCACCTTCAACACCCAGTTCGTTGAACGAATCACGGGTACCGGAAGTGGGCGGCGGGCCTACCACTTCAATCTTGACATTTGGCAGTGCCGGATTGACGTCTTTCCAGGTTTTGTAGGGGTTGGCTACCAGCTCTTCTGTGCCGTTCGGATTTGGCACATCCTTGGCCATCGCCAGGTACAGATCACGCAGGGAAATATCGAGATCTGGTCCTTTTACGGAATTGGCAACTACCAGACCGTCATAACCGATCTGTACTTCGGTAATGTCTTTAACACCGTTGGACTTGCACAGCTCAAACTCGGACTGCTTCATACGGCGGGAAGCATTGGTGATATCGGGGTGCTGGGTGCCAACGCCCTGACAAAACAGCTTCAGTCCACCACCGGAGCCGGTGGATTCAATTTTGGGGGTCGGGAAACTGGTATTGCGGCCGAACCGTTCTGCTACCACAGTGGCAAAGGGATAGACGGTGGATGAACCGACTATGGAAACGGTATCACGAGCCATTGCTGGCACACTGGACAGAGCCAGTGCTGCAGCGAGTACTAATTTATGGGTATTTTTCACGTTTGCCTCCAGGGCTGATCATTAACATCGGGACTGATGCTAGTGGTCTATCGTGACAACTCTATGAATCTTGTATGACAGTAATGTGACAACCGCCAGATCCCATAATACAAACAGGCTTCCGATTGGATTGCCATCAGCTCTCCCACCAACCATCTCAGGTTTGTTCTGGTCGCGACCCGCCCTGTCTTATAAACTGTGTGACGGTTGCGAGAGATAATAAAAATGCCTCGATTGATACATTTTCTGGAACATCTGGCCAGCGGTATCGACTGTTTTACTGAATGGACCGGCAGATTGGTGGCCTGGCTGACCCTCGCCATGATGGTGTTGACCTGTCTGGTGGTGGTCATGCGCTATTTCCTGCAATCCGGCTCGATCGCCTTACAGGAGTCGGTCACTTATTTTCATGCAGTGGTTTTTCTGCTAGGTGCCGCCTTTACGCTAAAACGCGGCGGCCACGTTCGCGTGGATATTTTCTATCAACGTTACAGCCCGCGCATGAAAGCACTGGTGGATGCGCTGGGTGGACTACTGTTTCTCATCCCTGTATGTATTCTGATACTGCTGTTCTGCTGGGAGTACGTCACAAACAGCTGGGCAATAAGGGAGGTCTCCAAGGAAGCGAGCGGGCTGCCGTGGGTTTACCTGCTGAAAACCCTGTTAATCCTGATGCCGATTACCCTGCTGTTGCAGGGTATCGCGGAAGTGATCAAAAACCTGCTATTTTTCTTTGGGTTGAGTCAGACACAAACCATTGAACATCAGGAGCACGTGCTCTGATGGTTGAATACATTCCTGTACTGATGTTTGCCGTGGTCTGCCTGATGCTGATGGCTGGCTACCCGGTGGCGTTTTCGCTGGCGGGCACCGCACTGATTTTTGCAATGGTTGGCACCGCCACCGGCCATTTTGACATGTCCTTTTTGCATGCCCTGCCCAACCGTTTATACGGCACGATCGACAATACCACACTGATCGCTGTGCCCCTGTTTGTGCTGATGGGCGTCATGCTGGAAAAATCCCGATTGGCAGAGGACCTGCTGGATAGCATGGCCCTGCTGTTTGGGAAATTCAAAGGGGGACTGGGTATTTCGGTGGTAGTGGTAGGCATGCTGCTGGCTGCCAGCACCGGGATTGTCGGCGCCACGGTGGTCGCCATGGGACTGATGTCCCTGCCCACCATGTTGAAACGCGGTTACCATCCGGCACTGGCCACCGGCTCCATTTGCGCCACCGGCACCCTGGGGCAGATTATTCCCCCATCCATCGCCCTGGTTCTGCTGGGCGATATCCTGTCCAGCGCCTACCAGCAGGCCCAGCTGGGAATGGGTATTTTTAACCCGAAAACAATCTCTATCGGGGATCTGTTTGTGGGCGCGATTGTGCCCGGCCTGTTACTGGTAACCCTTTACATTCTGTATCTGATTGCCATCTCACGGCTTAAACCCGAGCTTGCACCAGTGGCTGAGGTTGACGGTGAGTCCAGCCTCTCGGCTGCCAGATTGCTGCGCAGCCTGTTACCGCCGGTGGTGTTGATCGTGGCCGTACTGGGTTCGATTCTCAGTGGTGCAGCCACCCCCACGGAAGCGGCCGGTGTAGGTGCCATGGGGGCCACCCTGCTGGCACTGGGGCGTCGACAATTAACTATCAAAAGATTGCGGGATGTCACTCAGTCCACCACGGAAGTTACAGCGATGGTGTTCCTGATCCTGATTGGTGCCGCGATATTTTCCCTGATCTTCCGGGGTTTTGGCGGTGAGGAGTTGATGGAGGACCTGTTCACTCGCATTCCCGGCGGTGTCGTCGGCGCTACGCTGGTGGTCATGGTGGTGATTTTCCTGCTGGGTTTTATTCTCGATTTTATCGAAATCACCTTTGTCGTCGTACCCATTGTCGGACCTATTTTGCTGGCAATGGGGCTCGATCCGGTGTGGCTTGGCATCATGATCGCTATAAACCTGCAAACCTCTTTTCTGACACCACCCTTTGGCTTTGCCCTGTTCTATCTGCGCGGTGTTGCACCACCCTCGGTGGCAACCCGCGATATTTACCGCGGCGTCGTGCCTTTTATCATCATTCAACTATTGCTGATGTTAATGTTGGCCATCTGGCCTTCGCTGGCCACCTGGCTGCCATCCATTGTTTTCTGAAATCCGTACAGGATTTAATAATAAGGAGTAGAGCTTGACTGAAATCAATCAACCACCGGAACCCCGCGGTGAACTCACCCTGCAGACAATAGCCATGCCCAAAGACACCAATTCCAGCGGTGATATTTTTGGTGGCTGGCTACTCTCACAAATGGACCTCGGTAGTTCCATTCTGGCTCAGCGGGTTGCAAAGGGTCGCGTGGCCACGGTTGCAATCAGTGAAATGTCGTTTCTTCGACCGGTTCCGGTTGGTGCCATTGTCAGTTGCTACTGTGAGTTGATGCAGGTCGGCAGCAGCTCCATGACCATCAACGTTGAGGTCTGGATCAACATTGAATCCACCAATGAGCCCGCCAAGGTAACAGAGGGGCAATTTGTTTTTGTTGCCATCGACGAACGGGGCAAAACCCGCACAGTCAGCAAGGACAAATAAAAAAGGTATTGGCTGATAACGCCAATACCTTTCCATGTTTATGTGTGGGGACGCAATATCACCAACCGGGAAGTCGGCCTGAAGGTACTGAAAAGTTTCTATTGCTGCTGCCCGGCCTCTATTTTCTCAAAATATTCCGTGAGCTCCTGAAAACCACCGATATATTCTTTGCCGTGGAATATCTGCGGTACCGTATTGACCGGCTGGCCAATAGTTTTGGCGAGGTCTGCCGGGCTGATACCCTCGTCGTGGATATTCACATAACGGTATTCCAGCCCCTTTTTTTCCATCAGTTCCTTGGCGCGGCGACAGAAACCACAGGCATCGTGGCCGAATATAGTAAAAGGTTGCATAGTGTTTCTCCTGTTGGAATCAGATATTCATAGTAAATACTTTAGCTTTCGACCAACAATAGCTACAGCTAATTATTACTATGCATACAATAGCTATAGACAATTATTGGTTTACTAATTCCTTGCGCCACCACAGCATTTTCAGCAAGACCAGGATCGCGGCCGCCGCCAGCAAGTGTTTGAGGGTATGACCGCTAATGAGGGTGGTTGCGGCAAAAATCTGCTGGTCCAGATACTCCGTCAACTTTGCCATACCGTAGCAGAATAAAATAACCAGAATATCCCGGCTTCTGGTAAATCGTGATCGGCTGATGGCCATCAACATGAACAAGAAGAGTATCGGCAAAAACTGCACCAGCAGGTAGGGGCGCAGGTCACCCCGGCCCAGACTCTCCGTGATATGCCAGTAGATAACGGATCCTGCACCGGTCAACAACAGTGGATAAAAAAGTATTTTTTGTAATGGGCGGCCCAAATATTCAGCAAATAATGCCGTGATCAGGGACATAAAAACAACGGCCATTGGCAGACGGTCCCAGAACAGTGTCTGATTGGTGGGGTTGATATGAAACCAGATCGAACCGATGCCGGTAAAAATAACTGCTGTGAATAGCGTCAGATAAACCGGCGTCACGGGAAAATTATCGTGCACCAGTTGCCTTTTACACGCCATCACGACGCCACAGATGCCGAGCAGAATAAGCGGCAGATTGGACACCACATTCCAGAAGTTTTTTATGCCTAGCAGCATTCTTTGGTCAGCAAACTGCAGATACTTTTTCGGCTGTGCCACAGGTTCTACCAATAAAAAAAACAGGGCCGTAACGCTGATCAGTATAAGTAGCAGGAACGCAATTTTTTTATCCATGGCGTGAGCACGTTTTCTGGTGTCCGTAAGCCCCTCTACCGTGCAGGAGCACCCACGAGGGCGTCGCCAGGCAAGGATAATATCCCTGAGCACACGCCCCCGGTAAACAGAACGCTGCCCTTAAACCCGACACAGGGTTTTAGCGCAACCTTATCTTCAAAGGTTTTCATATACCTTCAGGAAGAACTGTATCAACCTTCCGCTATACCTGCCCAGAAACCGGCGGTGCACAGTCGCCGTCAATAAAGCCCTTACTATTCGGGGGTTGCAGCCTTATAATTGCCGACTTTGCATGCCATGGGGGAACTCAGTTGTCACAGACTACACCGGATGTTTCGACATTCCAGGGGCTTATTCTGTCTCTGCAACAGTTTTGGGCAAAGCACCACTGCGTCATCCTTCAACCGCTGGACATGGAGGTAGGTGCGGGAACCTTCCACCCGGCAACTTTCCTGCGCGCCATTGGCCCCGAAAGCTGGCACAGCGCCTATGTGCAACCCTGCCGCCGTCCTACAGACGGCCGCTACGGTGAAAATCCCAACCGCCTGCAGCACTACTACCAGTTTCAGGTTGTTCTGAAACCGTCCCCCGATAATATTCAGGAGCTATATCTCGACTCCCTGCGTCAACTCGGCATTGATACCAATATCCACGATATTCGATTTGTGGAGGATAACTGGGAATCGCCCACGCTGGGCGCGTGGGGGCTCGGTTGGGAAGTGTGGCTGAATGGCATGGAAGTGACACAGTTCACCTACTTCCAGCAGGTGGGCGGCCTGGAATGTTTTCCTGTCACCGGTGAGATCACCTACGGTCTCGAACGGATTGCCATGTATTTACAGGGTGTGGATAGCATCTATGACCTGGTATGGACCGAGGGACCGGAAGGCCGTGTCACTTACGGGGATGTTTTTCACCAGAATGAGGTGGAGATGTCAGCTTTCAACTTCAACGAGGCGAATGTGGATTTTCTGTTCCACAGCTTCGACGTTTACGAAAGCGAAAGTCAGCGGTTAATTGAAAAAGGCCTGCCACTACCCGCTTATGAAATGGTCATGAAAGCCTCGCACGCTTTCAATCTGCTGGACGCAAGGCATGCCATTTCCGTCACCGAGCGGCAGCGTTTCATTCTCCGTGTGAGGACCCTGGCAAGAGCTGTGGCCCAAGCGTATTTTAACTCACGCTTGGTACTTGGCTTTCCGCTCGCTCCACCGGCACTTGCCAGTCACGTTAAGCAGCTGGCAGCAGAGGCTCAAACATGAGTTCAGATTTTCTTATTGAAATTGGCACAGAAGAGCTCCCGCCAAAGTCACTGTTGAACCTGTCAGAGGCTTTTCGGGAGGAGGTTGTAAATCGCCTTTCCGGGCTAAAGCTGAATTTTGGTACCGTTTCCTCATTTGCATCGCCCCGTCGTCTGGCAGTGGTTGTCCGTGCGCTCGATCCGATGACCCCCGGGCAGGAAACCGTCAACTGGGGGCCACCCAAATCTGTTGCATTCGATCAGGCTGGTATGCCAACCCGCGCCGCCCAGGCCTTTGCCGAAAAAAACAACTGTCCACTAACTGCGTTAGCGGACATGGTTGAGCACGATGGCAAACAGGAAAAACTGTGCCACAGGGCCAGCCAACCGGGTCAATCAACCGCGGCCCTGCTGGGGGATATCGTGTCCGGCGCTCTGACAGCATTGCCCATTCCAAAGCGCATGCGCTGGGGTACACGCCGCGAAGAATTCGTCCGGCCCGTTCACTGGATTGTTATGTTATTCGGTAACGATGTTGTCAATACACAGATAATGGGCCTGCTCGCCGGAAACCGAAGTCGCGGTCACCGTTTCCATGCCCCCAATGAGATCGTTATTGACAGTCCGGCCAGCTATTGTCAGCAACTGAAGCAGGCTTACGTGTTGGCAGACTTTGATGAACGTCGCCATTTAATTCGGGAAGGCGTCCACGCCGCCGCCAAAAAAGCCGGCGGCCATGCAGCTATCGATGACGATTTGCTCAATGAAGTGACCGCCCTCAATGAGTGGCCCGTACCATTGGTGGGCCATTTTGAAGCACGCTTTCTCGACGTTCCCGCAGAAGCTCTGATCTCTTCCATGAAATCTCACCAGAAATATTTTCACGTGCTGGATGACAGCGGCAAGCTAATGCCCATCTTTATTACCGTTGCCAATATAGAGAGCACTGACCCCGAGCAGGTAATCCGCGGCAATGAAAGGGTGATACGACCACGCCTGTCAGACGCGGCCTTCTTTTACGAAACTGACCGGCAAACCACGCTGGCCAAACAGCGCGAGTCACTTCGCAGCATTGTGTTTCAGGCGAAGCTCGGATCACTATTTGACAAAACTGAACGGGTTGCCAGTCTGGCCCGGGCATTATCGGAGACAACCGGTGCCGACGGCGCGCTGGCATTTCGGGCCGGGGAACTGAGCAAGTCGGATCTGGTTAGCGAAATGGTCGGTGAGTTTGACGACTTACAAGGAACCATGGGCCGCTATTATGCAATCCACGATGGTGAAGACCCCGAAGTAGCCAATGCACTTTTTGAACAATACCTGCCCCGTTTTGCCGGTGACATCATTCCCACCACCAGGACCGGGATTACCCTGGCGATCGCCGACCGCCTCGATACCCTCGTTGGTATCTTTGGTATCGGGCAACCGCCCAGCGGCTCGAAAGACCCCTTTGCCCTGCGCCGGGCAAGCCTCGGCGTATTACGGATTATTGTCGAACACAAAATCGATATTGATCTCAGTGCAGCACTGAATCTGGCTCTTACCCAACACATCGACACATCGACGCTGGTGGAGAGTGCTGACCACATTAATAAGCAAGTGCTCACTTACATGCTGGATCGATTTAAAGGGCGATATGAAGATGAGTATATCCCTGCAGAGGTCTTCCAGTCTGTCGCTGCGCGACAGCTCAGCAACCCGCTGGATATTCATCTACGGGTAATGGCTGTTCACGCCTTTAACCAACTGCCGGAAGCCGAGGCACTTGCTGCCGCCAACAAGCGTGTGTCCAATATTCTCTCCAAACAAGTCGATCTGCCTGATGGCAGGGAGGTGAACCAGGCCTTGCTTGTCGAACCCGCCGAACAGACACTTGCCACAACACTCACAGCACTGACCGGTACAGTCGGACCACTCCTTGAAGCCCGGGATTACACCAGCGCGCTAAAGGAGCTGGCAAAATTGCGGGACCCAGTCGATCAGTTTTTTGATGAGGTCATGGTCATGGCAGAGCAGTCAGAAGTGCGTATGAACCGCCTTGCGCTGTTACAAAAGCTTCAGGCATTGTTTCTGAACATAGCGGATATTTCCCTGTTGGTACCGGCCAAGTAATGACCAAGCTGGTAATCCTCGACCGGGATGGTGTTATCAATCAGGACTCCGACAATTACATCAAGACTGTCGATGAATGGATACCTCTGCCCGGCAGTATAGATGCCATAGCCAGGCTTAACCGGGCCGGTTACAGCGTAGTCGTGGCGACCAACCAGTCCGGTATTGGGCGAGGGCTGTTTGATCTTGATGACCTGGAAGCCATGCACGAAAAGTTGTCCGGGCTGCTGGCACAACAGGGTGCCGAGTTGGCGGGAATATTCTATTGCCCCCATACACCAGATGATCACTGTCATTGCCGAAAACCGGCACCCGGGCTTATCGATGCCATTGCCAGTGAATTTGGTGTGTCACTGAACGGCGTTCCCCTGATCGGCGACAGCCTGCGGGATTTACAGGCTGGCTTGAGCCACCAGTGCACCCCCATTCTGGTACGTACCGGCAAAGGTACCGCCACAGAAAAAAAACTGTCTTCTCAACCGGAAATTGAGTTACAGCAAGCACCAGTTTTTGATGATCTGGACCAGGCTGTGGATTATTTACTGGCCCAGGACAAGGACAAGGACAAGGACAAGGACAAGGACAAGGACAAGGACAAGGACAAGGACACAGGAATTTTTTATGAATAAGCCAATTATGCTCCTGCGTTCAATGCTGTTTTATCTGCTTTATATGCTGATAGTCTTTGTTTTTGGCCTTATTTCTACCATTTCTGGGCCTTTTCTAGGCTACCTGAACCGTCACCGTCTACTCACCACTGCCGGCATGCTGATTAACCGTGCGCTGAGTCTCACCTGCGGTATTAACGTCCAGGTAGATGGCCTGGAAAATGTTCCCCATACCCCGTGCGTTATCCTCAGCAAACACCAGTCAACCTGGGAGGTTTTTTTCCTGCAGCGGCTCTTTATGCCCGTCAGCACCATCCTGAAACAGGAATTACTGAAAATACCATTTTTTGGCTGGGGTATCCGCCTGATGCACCCCATTGCCATTGATCGCAGCAACCCACGCCAGGCCATGAAGCAGGTTATGCAGCAGGGCACACAACGTATCAGCGAAGGGAACCGGGTGGTTATTTATCCAGAAGGGTCCCGCATCCCTTTTGGTAAAATTGGCAAGTATGGACGAAGTGGTGCCGCCCTGGCGATTGCAGCGGGTGTGCCCATCATTCCGGTAGCCCATAATGCGGGCTATTGCTGGCCGGCCCGGCAACTAATGAAACGACCGGGTACGATCCATGTCATTATTGGCAAGCCCATTCTTGTGACACCGGAGAGCAACAGCCAGGCTGTTACAGAGCAGGTCAAAGACTGGATTGAGACACAGCAGCTGAGATTGGCAGACCAGTAAGTTTTCCATCACAAGCTGTTAGATTTTCTACCCATACTCTCCTAGACTGAACTGTGTGATTCCACAACCAGCGTGGGTTTTATGAATGAAAAATCTAGATAAAGGCGCTTATATTGGAGAGGATCGGCGCAAAGAGCAGCGTCGGAAAAATCCCGATAGGCGAGATGACATACGCTTTGAACCGAACAAAGAGGATCGCAGGGATAATCGTGGTCGCCGGAAAACGGATGGCGATGTCTGGCGGGATCACGAAGAATAGCAGCACGCCCGGAAAACAGGCAAACAAACCATTAAAAACCCGACAAAAAGTCGGGTTTTTAATTTAAAAATCAGCTAGTTAGACATCGAGATTGGTTACCGATAGTGCATTCGTTTCAATAAATAGCCGACGTGGTTCCACCTGATCACCCATCAGCGTATTGAACATCTGATCTGCAGCAATTGCATCTTCAATCGTTACTCTGAGCATTCGGCGGGTTTCGGGATTCATGGTGGTCTCCCAAAGCTGTTCAGGATTCATTTCCCCCAGCCCTTTGTAACGCTGAACATTGTAACCGCGGCGCGATTCGCCCATGAGCCAGGTAAGGGTTTCACTAAAGCTGGTGACCGGTTTAGTACGTTCGCCCCGCTGGATATAAGCGCCCTCTTCAATCAGACCATGCAATTGCCTGCCCAGTGCGACAATCGCACCATACTCGCCCGAGGCAAAAAATTCATGGTTAAACCGGTAATTGGTCGGCACACCATGGGCCGTCAACTCAACGACAGGCAAAAAAGTATGCCGTTCGGGATCCTCAATGACACTTACCTTGTAGCGATGGCTTCCGGCAATATTGTCCTGCTCGAACGAACCGGCCAGTTCCTCGCTCCATTTCTCTACAACTGCTCGATCAGAAAGTTGGCTAGGTTCAAGGGCAGGGGTATCAATCAACTTTTGCAGAACACTTTCCGGATACACCCGCGACATCCGATCGATAATATTCATTACACGGCGATAATCGGCAACCAGACTTTCCAATGCAGGGCCGCTGATTGGCGGGGCTTCTGCTGTCACATGAAGACTGGCTGATTCGAGGGCAGATTGCGTCAGAAAGGCAGTCAGAGACTGGTCATCTTTAAGATATTGTTCCTGCTTTCCCTTGCTGATTTTGTACAGCGGCGGTTGAGCGATATAGATGTGCCCCCTTTCGACCAGCTCCCGCATTTGACGGAAGAAAAAAGTGAGTAACAGGGTGCGGATGTGAGAACCATCGACATCGGCATCCGTCATGATCAAAATCGTATGGTAACGGAGCTTATCTGGATTGAATTCTTCCGTACCAATGCCACAACCCAGAGCGGTAATCAGTGTCCCCACTTCGGCACTCGATAACATTTTATCGAAACGGGCTTTTTCTACATTGAGGATTTTTCCTTTTAGCGGAAGAATGGCTTGAGTTCGGCGGTCCCTTCCCTGCTTGGCCGAGCCACCCGCAGAATCACCCTCCACCAGGTACAGTTCAGAAAATGCCGGGTCCTTTTCCTGGCAATCTGCCAGTTTTCCAGGCAATCCGGCGATATCCAGAGCACCTTTGCGACGAGTCATATCACGGGCTTTACGTGCGGCCTCTCTCGCCCTGGCGGCATCCACCATTTTATTGACAATACTTCTGGCATCCTGGGGATTTTCCAATAGGTAGTCCATAAAATTGCTGCCCATCTCTTGCTCAACAGCCGTTTTTACTTCTGAACTGACCAGTTTATCTTTTGTTTGTGAAGAAAATTTTGGATCAGGCACCTTAACAGAAATAATGCCCGTCAACCCTTCTCGAGCATCATCTCCAGTGGTATTCACTTTGGCATTTTTTCCGAGTCCCTCTTTCTCGATATAGGTATTGAGGCTTCTAGTTAAAGCTGCCCGAAATCCAGCCAGATGGGTACCACCATCGCGCTGGGGGATGTTGTTGGTATAACAGAAGATATTTTCCTGAAAACTGTCATTCCACTGTAGGGCCACCTCGACACCAGTACCATCCTCTCGCTGAACATCGAAATGCATGACCTGATTAATCGTGGTTTTGTTGGTGTTCAAATATTCCACGAAGGCCTTGAGACCACCCTCATACTGATAAATGTCCTCTTTACCGCTCCGCTCATCAAGCAGCACGATACGCACGCCTGAATTAAGAAAAGACAGTTCCCGGAGACGTTTTGCCAAGATTTCGTAATGAAATTTGATATTGGTAAAGGTCTCTGCAGAAGGGATAAAGTGAATCGTCGTACCGGTTTCAGTTGTATCACCCACCACCGCCAAGGGCTCCTGTGGCACTCCGTGGCGGTAAACCTGTTCATAGATGTGCCCACCTCGCCTGATAGTCAGCTTTAGTTCAGCTGACAAGGCATTGACCACAGAGATGCCGACTCCGTGCAAGCCCCCGGACACCTTATAGGTATTGTCGTCAAATTTCCCACCGGCATGAAGCACCGTCATTATGACTTCAGCAGCAGATACGCCCTCTTCGTGTAATTCCGTGGGTATCCCCCGACCATTGTCTGACACCGAAATAGACTCATCGGGATGGATTATTACCCTGATTTCTGAGCAATGGCCTGCAAGTCCCTCATCAATAGAGTTATCAACAATTTCAAACACCATGTGGTGCAAACCGGTACCATCATCAGTATCGCCGATATACATCCCCGGGCGTTTTCTTACAGCATCGAGGCCCTTTAAAACCTTGATACTGGAAGAATCATAGCTATTTTTTTCATCAGTCATGGGTAAAGCCCCTAACAATCATATTAATTTCCGGATGTAAATTACTCAGTGCAATGCTCTTCCCGAACAGAACCCTGTTCCACGTGGAACAACCTAAGTTCGCTTGTTGTCTCAGACCAAAGATCCAACAGGTCCCTCCGCTCTACCCCCGTGACGAATATCTGAGCACCGAGGGCACTTAGCTTTTCACAAACCTGCTGTCTGTGTTTTATATCCAGTTCTGCCGGTAGATCATCTATCAAGTAAAGGCCGGACCGACCGGTTTTATTATAAAAAAGATAACCTTGTGCAACTTGCATAGCCGTTGCCAACACTTTTAGCTGCCCGCGGGATAGAATATCACTGACGTTCTGTTTCTTTATCCTGATCCGCAAATCCGCACGGTGGGGGCCATGATGGGTGGTTTTTAGCAGACGATCTCTCGGGCGATCTTTGTGTAGCACCTCGGGCAGACCCACCGCTTCATCCCAGCCAGGGTTAATAATGAAGTCCACATCACCTAAACCCTCAGATAGCTCACAAGCCACCTGTTTGACTATGGGTAACAAATCATTGAGATAGGCATTTCTCGAGGTATTTATCTGTTGCGCGAGATCGACAAATTCAGTATCCCATACAGCCAACAACTGTTCGTCTATTCTATCATGTCGCATTAGCGAATTGCGTTGTTTCAGTACACGCTGATAGCGTCGTACCAACTGTTTGTAGTTGTGTTCCACGTGGAACACACCCCAATCGATAAATCGACGTCGATACTGTGGCCCACCCCCAATCAGGTCAAAGCCCTCGGCATTTAAAAGCAACAATGGCAAAGTTTCAGCAAGAGCCGATGCGGCCGCAATTGGTTGTCCATTTATTTTGAATAAGAAATCGCCCTGGCGGCCGCGAGAAACACCTATCGGGGTTGAAACACCGGAAGATTCGCGCAAACCATACGCGGTACAGACCTGCTCTTGGGTATTTATGACGGTGTTGAGTACACGACTTCGGAAGGAACGACCACGACCCAACAAAAAAATCGCCTCCAGGATGCTGGTCTTGCCGCTACCGTTGGGGCCGTGGAAAAGGTTCACCTGCGGAGAAAGAGACAGCTGGATGTGCTTCAAATTTCTCAATCCGTGCACATGCAACTGTTTAAGATACATTGACTGCGTCTATTGTTATATCCAAAACAGAAACGCTCTATAGGCGCATCGGCATTACCACGTAGACAGCACCCTCAGTCGCGGGGTCTTCGATCAGCGCACTGCTGTTTGCATCGGACAGGGTGAATCGGACCTCCTCCCCACGTAAGACATTAAGCACATCAATGACATAGCTAACATTAAAACCTATTTCCAATTCACCAGCATCATAGTTAACGGCTACGTCTTCCTGGGCCTCCTCCTGCTCCGGGTTATTCGCTGTCAACGTCAACAAGCCATCACTGAGAAGCAAACGCACACCGCGGTACTTTTCATTGGAAAGGATCGCGGTGCGACTAAATGCCTGACGAAGCTCCTCCCTCCGACCGATGAGTTGTTTATTGCCGCCTTTGGGCAAGACACGCTGATAGTCAGGATAGGCGCCATCAACCAATTTTGAAGTAAAACGAAATTCTGGTGTTGAAACCCGTATGTGATTATTGCCAAGTACGACTTCAACCCCGGCATCTTCAACGAGCAGGCGGGACAGCTCCAAAACACCCTTGCGTGGGATAATGACCTGTATCGCGTCGCTGTCGAGATTCTCCAGGGGGGCGTCACGCATGGCCAACCGGTGACCATCGGTTGCAACCACCCGGACTCGGCCTTCACCGACCTCAAGCAGCATGCCATTCAGGTAGTAACGTACATCCTGCTGAGCCATGGCAAATGCTGTGCTATCCAGCAATTGTTTGAACGTGTACTGGCTCAGGGAAAACTCCCTATTACCAGGACCATCTTCTACACTCGGAAATTCATTTGCCGGCAGTGTTGACAGGGTAAAACGGCTCCTACCACTCGTAACGGTTGCACGACCCGCATCCACCGAGATAGTCAACTCTGCACCCTCGGGCAAGGAACGACAAATATCCATCAATTTTCGACCGGGCACCGTGATTTCACCATCTATAACCGGACTATCACCCAGATCCAGATAACCAAGAATCTCCACCTCAAGATCCGTTCCAGTTAACGATAAACGACCGTCACTCAATCCAATCAGCACATTCGATAGGATGGGTAAGGTCTGACGCCTTTCAACAACGCCAACCACCAACTGCAGGGGCTTAAGAAAATCTTCTCGCGATACGGTGAACTTCATTAGCTATCTTCCAACAAGTAAATAAGGCTGGCTATCTGAGGGTTACTATTATGATCTATCCTGGATTCCGGGAACAGTTTTTGTCATCAGACACTCAGGTGGTCAATGCCCGAAGTAGTTGCTTGAAGTCCTCACCTATATCACGACTCGTTTCCTGCAACTCCTTGACCTTGCGGCAAGCGTGGAGGACCGTTGTATGATCCCTGCCACCGAAGGCCTCCCCTATTTCCGGTAAGCTGTGATTTGTCAGTTCCTTGGCCAGGGCCATTGCCACCTGTCGTGGTCTGGCGATTGACCGGCTTCTACGTTTTGAAAGAAGCTCAGACAGTTTAACCTTGTAATATTCAGATACCACCCGCTGGATATTATCGATGGTCACCAGCTTATCCTGCAGGGCTAGGAGATCCCGAAGTGATTCACGAATAAGGTCTATATCTATTGCTCTACCGGTAAAGTGGGCACTTGCTATAACTCTTTTTAAAGCACCTTCAAGCTCTCGCACATTTGACCGGATACGCTGGGCAATAAAAAAAGCGGCGTCGGTCGGCAGCTCAACCTTTGCTTGGTGGGCCTTTTTAATAAGAATCGCTACGCGGGTTTCCAGCTCCGGTGGCTCTACCGCAACAGTCAGCCCCCACCCAAAACGGGATTTGAGGCGCTCTTCAAGACCATTGATTTCTTTTGGGTAACGGTCACAGGTCAGTATCATTTGCTGACCGCCCTCAAGGAGTGCATTGAAGGTATGAAAAAACTCCTCCTGGGATCGCTCCTTGCCTGCAAAAAATTGGATGTCATCAATCAACAAAGCATCTACGGAACGGTAGAAGCGCTTGAAATCGTTGATAGCATTTAACTGCAATGCCTTGACCATATCCGCAACAAAACGCTCAGAATGCAGATAAATAATCTTTGCATTGGGCTTCTGCAGGCGCAGTGCATTACCCACAGCATGCATCAGGTGAGTTTTACCCAACCCAACACCACCGTAGATAAAGAGGGGGTTATAAGAGCCCCCGGGGTTTTCGGCAATCTGCTTCGAAGCAGCCAGTGCCAGCTGATTTGATTTCCCTTCTACAAACGAAGAAAAAGTAAAAACTTCATTTATATTGCTCTGATGATTCAGGCCACCCTCAATACCACTGTTTCTTGTGGCTGAATGTGTTTGTGGTCGGGGTGGAACAGTAGCTGACACCGGAGCTGAAACAGCAGTATCAACCTCTATATCAGTAGATGCCTGCGAAACAGCTACACCTCGCTCCCTTTCCAGGACCCCTGATTCTACCGTAACGGCACATCGCTCCCCACAAACCTGCTGATAAATATCGACTATTCGATCAAGAAATTTGTCCGACACCCAGTCTTTCACAAAACGATTGGGTGCCAGCAGACAGACACTGTTTGTGGTGGTCGACCCTGTAGATTGTGAGGTATCGAGTTTTAGTGGCCTTATCCAGGTATTGAATTGTTGTGCTGGCAACTCTTCCTGAAGATAACCTAGACACTTTTCCCATAAAATTTGAGCCAAACCAAACCCCTTCTTAGCTTTGTAGGCGGCACGAAAATGCGGATACTTCGTGTTGTTTTTATGGACTCAGTCTAGCGATAAAAGACTCAGTTATCCACACCTATCTGGCATTATCTTAACAGGCAAAAAACTAATTATATTTATATTTATCAGTAAGTTATCTAATGCAATAGGTTTTATGTTATGCACAGAAAAAAAGTTTGTAATGGTTATTTTTTAATCAAAAACTGTGGATAACCTGTTATCAAAATGTGTGTTTACTGGGGATTTGCTGTCAATGAGATTTTGTAGGCGGCCGGTGTAACTGGCCTGCAGTGATTAATGACTGTCCGTCCCAAAAAAGTCATTTTCCGATGCAAAAACTGGAAAAAATTTCGCCCAGTAGATCATCCGGAGTAAATTCACCTGTAATTTCGGCCAGGCAATGCTGGGCCAAACGCAAATCTTCAGCAAGCAACTCGCCCGCACCAGCCTCATTGAGTTGTTTTTCGCCACTACACAGGTATTGTTGCGTACGCTGCAAGGCATCGAGGTGGCGCCGTCTGGCGGTAAAACTCCCCGTCTCGCTACCCGAATAACCCATGCACTGCTTGAGATGATCAACCAGGTAATTCAACCCATGGTTCTGTTTGGCTGAGAGTGACACTACCGGATGCCCCTGATTCTCTGTGATGCCCACCGGAATGTCTGACGCATCTGCTTTATTCAGGATGAAACTGATATTTTCGGCCTGCGGAAACATTCTGAAATACTCCGGCCAGTTCTCTTGTGGATCCAGTGAATAGGGTTGGCTGCTATCCACCACAAACAGAACCCGATCCGCCTCTTCTATTGCGTGCCAGGCGCGACGGATACCTTCCTGCTCAATCGGGTCACCAGACTCGCGCAAGCCTGCCGTGTCGATGATATGCAGCGGCATCCCATCCAGATTGATCTCTTCACGTAATAAATCCCTGGTGGTCCCCTCTATATCAGTGACTATTGCACTGTCCCTACCCGATAGTGCATTGAGTAAACTGGACTTGCCGGCATTGGGCTTACCTGCAATAACGACAGTCATACCCTCTTTCAACAGGGCACCCTGTTTTGCTTGATCAAAAACCCCATCAAGCCGGGTAACAATTTCATGTAGATCTGCGCTGACCCGGCCATCGGCCAAAAAGTCGATTTCTTCCTCGGGAAAATCAATAGCCGCTTCCACATAAACCCGCAGAGCGGTCAATGCCTCCAGTAATTGGTGAATCCTTGTGGAAAAAGCCCCCTGTAAAGAGCGGACTGCACAACGGGCAGCCTGCACTGAGGTGGCATCTATAAGATCGGCAATGGCTTCGGCCTGGGTCAGATCTAGTTTGTCGTTGAGAAAAGCACGTTGTGAGAACTCGCCGGGCAAGGCTAGCCTGGCACCCAGCTCAACGGCCCGCTGTAGCAGCATATCCATGATAACCGGACCACCATGCCCCTGCAGTTCGAGCACGTGCTCCCCGGTAAAGGAATGGGGTGCAGGAAAATAGATCGCCAGACCGCGATCAATAACCTGATGATTGCCGTCGTAAAAGTCTGTAAAAACAGCTTTGCGGGGTTCCAGACTCTTCCCAATTAACGCGTCGACAAAGGGACCCAGTGCGGCCCCCGAAATACGTATCACGCCGACCCCACCGCGGCCCGGTGGAGTCGCCACTGCGACAATAACATCCTGATCGTGACAGGGGCTGTTCATATATCACCAAAAAGGCTCCCGGAGGAGCCTTGAAGTATTTATTTCTTTTTCGCCGAAGTCGCTTCTATCTGACGGGTGATCATCCACTGTTGAAGGATCGAAAGAAGATTGTTTACTGTCCAGTAAAGCACCAACCCGGCCGGAAAAAACATAAAGAAAAAGGTAAAGGCAATTGGCATCATTTGCATGATTTTTGCCTGAGTAGGGTCTGGAGGCGTGGGATTCAATTTCTGTTGAATAAACATGCTGGCGCCCATGAGCAACGGCAGGATAAATAGCGGATCCTTGACCGATAAATCCTGAATCCAGAGTATCCAGGGTGCATGTCGCAACTCCACACTCTCAAACAACACCCAATAAAGCGCAATGAAAACCGGCATCTGCACCAAGATTGGCAGGCACCCACCCATGGGATTGACCTTTTCGCGTTTGTACAGGTTCATTGTCTCCTGGGAGAGTTTCTGCCGATCATCCCCGTAGAGATCCTTGAGGCGCATCATTTCTGGCTGTAAACGACGCATGTTCGCCATGGAACGATAGCTGGTAGCAGAGAGTTTATAGAATGCCGCCTTGATGAAAATGGTCAAAAGAATAATCGACCAACCCCAATTTCCTATCAATTCGTGCAACTGGTAAAGCACCCAGAACAGCGGTTTGGAAACCCACCAGAGCCAACCGTAGTCCACGGTCAAATCAAGGTAAGGGGAAATCTTTTCCAGCCTGTATTGATCCTTGGGACCAGCATAAAATTCGGCCCTGAACTCCCCGGTAGTGCCTGGTTCAACTGATTTCTGAGGCGAAGTAAAACCGATGGCATAAAGATCCTGATTGCCAAGCTGACGCAGTGAAAAGGTGTTGGTTGTTGATTGATCCGGGATCCAGGCACTGATGAAGTAGTGTTGAATCATTGCAACCCAGCCACCTGTCAGGCTGTCCTTGAAAGGTTTTTCAGCAAGATCACCGAAATCGAGCTTTTTGTAGTTTTCTTCCGTGGTCCGCAGCGCTGCACCTACATAGGGGTTCATCCCCATTCCAGTAGCCACTTGGGGCTCATGGCTGTCGCGTTTGATCTGACCAAACAAGCCCGCCTTCCAGTTATCAGTACCCCGATTGTCGACCAAATAGCTCACCTGAATCAGATGATCGCCCCGGCTAAAGGTGAACCGTTTGGTAATGATGACGTCATTTTGCTGAAAAACCATGTCAACCTGGAGCTGGTCAGAATCTCCAGCGAGTTGATAGTCATTTTTTGCAGCCTTGAAGAGCGGGCGCCCTTCCGTGTTATCTGTTCCGTCGACGCCGATCAAGCCGCTTTGTGCAATATAAGTCGTACTGGCTGTCTGATTGAGCAGTACAAAAGGCGAGGAATCCTCTTCCAGCTCCGTCAGATGTTCTGGCAACGCTACCCGTACAATATCACCACCCCGCGTGTCAATCAGCACATTGAGCACATCTGTGGATACAGATAACAAACGGTCTGTCGTCGTTTCAGATGTTGTTGATTCAACAGGTGTCGACGTTACCGGGGAGGTATCACTTTGTAGTGCGGGTATTTCGTTATCAACAGAAACCGGTGTTACGTCACTGGGTGTTTGTGCCGTTTCCGGGGCTAAAACAGTTTCTTCAGAAACAGTACTCTGATTCTCCTGCTGAGAACTCTGAAAGGTGTCCCACTCAAGAAACAACATATAAAGCACTACCAGCATGCCAGCTATCAGTAATGAACGTTGCCAATCCATAGTCATTTAACTCTTTTCTTTTTCAGATTGCGGTACGGGATCATAGCCACCCGCATGAAAGGGGTGACACTTTAACAGACGCTGAAACCCAAGGTAGACCCCCTTTGAAATACCATGCACTTTGATGGCCTCTTCTGCATAGCAGGAACAACTGGGATAAAATCGACAGTTTTTTCCCAACAGAGGGCTTATCAGGTACTGATAGCCCTTCAGCATAGCCAACAATAATGAACGCATGATTACTGTTCTGCCTGAAGCTTTCGTGATAACCGACGCCAGCTGTTTTCCAGCAGGTCGGTTTGTTCCCTGGGTGTCAAACGATCCATACCCTGACGTGCCAGAAATACGATATCAAGGGAGTCAAGGAGGCTTTGAGAGTGACGAAAGGTTTCACGAACAACTCGCTTTACACGATTGCGATCTACTGATCGACGAATGTTTTTTTTTGCTACCACGAGACCGAGACGTGGCTGGCAAAGCCCGTTGGGCTTGGCCAGCAATAAAAGGTTGGGATGTGCTACTTTGTAACAGGTATCAGAAAAAACAGCCTGGTAAGCCCGGGCTGTTAATAGACGCTTGTTTCTGCCAAAAGAACTCTCGGGCACAGGACTGCCCTGGTCGAGGGTAACAATCAGGCGGCCAGACGCTTCCGGCCCTTGGCCCGGCGACGGTTTATTAGCTGGCGACCATTTTTTGTTGCCATGCGTGCACGAAATCCGTGGGTACGCTTGCGCTTTAATACACTGGGCTGGAATGTTCTTTTCATGGCGTACTTCCTTAAGCTGGCCTGTTACCTTCAAAGGGCGGGGGATTTTAAAGAATATCCGGTGCCAGATCAATCAAAGATCTTTACCCGCAAGCAAATAACCCAGAAGTAAACTTACCCACAGGCTGACCAGTGGTTCAAACCCGGTTATCCACATCTGTGTTAAAACTGTGGGTAACTCACGGGAAAATTAGGTGGATTACCTATGAACGGAATTGTGGATAACTCATTATAAATAACGCCTGTGCACAACTGGCATCTTCACCCACAGGTTACACAAAGCAAAGGGGTCCTCTAAAAGCAACTTACTAAGTGTTTTTAATAGACTGTAAGTTATTGATAATAAAATAATATTCGAATATAACCACAGATTAACCATTGTATATATATAACTACTATTTATTAATATCTATATAAAGAATATATATTTGATCTATTTTTATAATTGCCTGATGTTCGACTGAACACAGACCCTGAAGCGGGGGAAACTGTGTGGAGTATGGAAACAACGAAACGGTTAATTTATAGGCAATTTACTTTATACTCCCCGCCCTTGCTTAAAAAACCAGAGAATAGTCTTTTGCCCATGTATTACCCGGAAAAGTTCGATGTCATTGTTATTGGTGGCGGCCATGCTGGTACCGAAGCCAGCCTGGCTGCGGCTCGAATGGGCTGTAAGACTCTTTTGCTCACACATAACATTGAAACATTAGGACAGATGTCCTGTAACCCGGCGATTGGGGGGATCGGCAAAAGTCACCTGGTAAAGGAGGTAGATGCCCTGGGTGGTGTCATGGCCCGTGCAACGGATCTCAGCGGTATTCAGTTCCGAACGCTCAATGCCCGAAAAGGTCCCGCTGTCAGGGCAACCAGAGCCCAGGCAGACCGTATTTTATACAAGGCAGCTGTCCGACAGGTTCTGGAGAACCAGCCCAATTTGTGGATTTTCCAGCAGGCAGCTGAAGATCTGACTATGTCCGGCACCCGGGTGAGTGGTGTGGTGACGCAGATGGGGTTGCGTTTTGAGGCGAAAACCCTTGTTTTGACAGCGGGCACTTTCCTTGCCGGGAAAATTCATATCGGGCTGGAAAACTATGCCGGAGGGCGGGCTGGGGATCCTCCTGCAATGGGGTTGGCGGCAAAGCTCCGGGAATTACCCCTGCGGGTCGACCGGTTAAAGACCGGCACGCCGCCAAGAATCGATGCGCGAAGCGTCAATCTTGAGGGGCTGCAGGTCCAGTGGGGCGATACGCCGGAGCCTGTCATGTCATTTCTCGGGGATACCTCCCAGCACCCGCAGCAAACCTGTTGTTACATTACCTACACCAACGAGCGCACCCATGAAATTATTCGTGGTGGAATGGATCGCTCACCGATGTATACCGGTTTAATTGAGGGTGTTGGCCCCCGGTACTGCCCTTCCATCGAAGACAAGGTAGTCCGTTTTGCCGACAAGCAAAGTCATCAGATATTCATCGAACCAGAGGGGCTGACAACCCATGAGCTCTACCCCAATGGTATTTCAACCAGTCTGCCTTTTGATGTCCAGATGGAGCTGGTTCGCTCAATAGCCGGCTTTGAAAACGCGCATATAACCCGACCTGGTTATGCCATTGAGTACGACTATTTCAATCCGCAGGATTTGCAGTACTCACTGGAGAGCAAACATATTGACGGGTTATTCTTTGCTGGACAGATTAACGGTACGACGGGTTATGAAGAAGCTGCCGCTCAGGGCTTACTGGCTGGTTTGAATGCCGGCCTACAGAGTCGCGAAATGGCGCCATGGTGTCCCCGACGCGATGAAGCCTACATTGGCGTGTTGGTCGATGACCTGATCACCATGGGGACGCACGAACCCTACCGGATGTTTACCAGTCGCGCTGAATACCGACTGTTGTTGCGGCAGGACAATGCGGACATGCGGCTCACCGAAAAAGGGCGGGAGTTGGGATTGGTTGATGATCAGCGCTGGCAGCGCTTCTGTGAAAAAAGTGAAGCGGTAGCACAGGAGCAGCAGCGATTGAAGAGTTGCTGGATCCAGCCAGGCAGCCCCCAGGCAGCAATGATTGCAAAAAAAACCGGCTCTGTGCCAATGCATGAATACAGTCTTTTCGAGCTATTGAAACGGCCGGAACTGCATTACGACGATATTCAATCACTGGAGAAAGCGCCATTGCACATTGCCGGGGAGGTGGCGGAACAGGTAGAAATAGATGCCAAGTATGCCGGTTATATCGCACGCCAGCAGGAAGAAATTGCTCGCATGCAGCGCCAGGAAAATACCCCGATACCTGCCGATTTTGACTTCAGTGCAGTCAAGGGGTTGTCCAATGAGGTGAAACAGAAACTGATGGTGGCGCGCCCGGATACCCTGTCGAGGGCTTCGCGCATACCGGGTGTTACACCAGCGGCAATATCCCTGCTACTGATCTATCTCAAGCGAAAATCCATGGTTGAAAAGAAGATCGCTTCCTAGATGCCGGGTCGGGAACAAATACTTCGGGATGGGCTGGAAACTCTGGGTTTACCCCTGGCGGATGAGCAGATCCATACACTTTTTGCATACCTGGCGTTATTACAACAATGGAATCACGCTTATAATTTGACCGCGATCCGCGACCCCGTAATGATGGTTACCCATCATTTACTGGATAGCCTCAGTATAGCGACGCGAGTAAAGGGAATGCGTATCATTGATGTGGGGACAGGTCCGGGTTTGCCCGGTATACCGCTCGCAATTTGCTTCCCGGAACGCCAGTTCACTCTGCTCGATAGCAATGGCAAGAAAACCCGCTTTCTCTTTCAGGTAAAAACCACGCTCGGTTTGGGCAATGTGCAGCAACTGCAGTCTCGAGCAGAAGCCTATCGCCCGGAACAACCCTTCGATGCCGTCATCAGTCGTGCATTTACCAGTCTGGCAGTTATGACCGAGACTTGTGAGCACCTGTTATCAAAGCATGGGCGTTTCTATGCCATGAAAGGGCAATTTCCAGAGCAGGAGTTGAGCGAGCTTCCAAAACACTATAATGTCGTCGACACACACCGGCTTGTTGTTCCCGGTATTGAAGGTCATCGGCACCTGATAGAAATTGCGCCCGCCTGAGGACATTGCTTTGAGTCAAACATTTGCCATTGCCAACCAGAAGGGTGGCGTGGGGAAAACCACCACCAGTGTAAATCTGGCGGCCTCATTGGCCAGCTACAACAAGCGTATCCTGCTGGTGGATATGGATCCCCAGGGTAATGCCACCATGGGCTGCGGTATCGAAAAAAGTCAGCTGAAAATAACCATCCTTGATGTGCTGACCGGCGACATCAAAACAGAAGATGCACTGCAGCGCTGTGAGACAGGCAACTTTGATCTGTTACCAGCCAATGGTGATCTCACAGCAGCCGAAGTGGAATTGCTTCGAGTGAACAATAAAGAGAGCCGGTTGCGGCATGCACTGGCCAGAGTGAAAAGCAGTTACGATTACATCGTCATCGATTGTCCCCCATCACTCAGTATGTTGACAGTTAACTCGCTGGTGGCCTGTGATGGTGTCATCATACCCATGCAGTGTGAATACTATGCCCTGGAGGGATTATCGGCGTTGATGACGACGATCGGGAGGATAGGGAAATTCCTCAATCCAAAACTGCAGGTTGAGGGTATCCTGCGGACCATGTACGACCCCAGAAATAGTTTGACCAACGAGGTTACCGCGCAGTTGCGAAGGCACTTTGGCGACAAAATCTACCGTATCGCCATCCCGCGCAATGTCCGACTGGCTGAAGCACCCAGCTACGGCCAGCCGGCTCTCAGTTATGACAAACATTCCAAAGGTGCACTTGCTTACCTAGGACTGGCAGGGGAAATCATTCGCAGAGGCAAATCGGCGAGAGTACAGATTGACAGAGCAGGTTAACGTTATGGTCAGAAGAAAAGGTTTGGGGCGGGGCCTGGATGCACTGTTAGGTGTTGAGGGTGACGAGGAGGCTTCAACTTCTCAGCACGTGCCGGAAGGCGATCACCTGAGAGAATTACCCCTGGAGTTTATGACTCGTGGCAAATATCAGCCACGTCGAGATATGCACCCTGAAGCACTGGAGGAGCTTGCCAATTCCATTCGTGCGCAGGGGGTTATGCAACCCATTGTAGTGCGAGCCATTGGTGCCGACAGCTATGAGATCATTGCCGGAGAGCGCCGCTGGAGAGCGGCCCAACAGGTTGGCCTGGATACCATACCCGCGCTGATCAGGAATGTATCAGACGAAGCTGCCATTGCGATGGCGTTGATTGAAAATATTCAACGTGAAGATCTCAATGCAATGGAGGAGGCCCAGGCACTCACTCGTTTGCAACAGGAGTTTGGTCTCACCCAGCAACAGGTGTCGGATGCGGTTGGCAAACCTCGCAGTACAGTAGCGAACATCATGCGCCTGATGAGTCTCGAGGAAGATGTACAAAAACTGCTTGAGCACGGTGACCTTGAGGCCGGCCATGCCAAGGCCCTGCTTGGATTGTCGGGTCTCATGCAGGCTGAGGTGGCCAGAACGGCCGTGGTAAAAGGCTTGACTGTCCGGCAAACGGAAGCATTGGTGAGAAAAATGCTCCAACCGCCAGCCGAGAAAGAGAAACAAAAAGAAAATAGTGATATCAGAGTGTTGCAGGACAAACTGTCAGAGCAAATCGGTGTCCCCGTACTGATTGAACATTCAGCCAAAGGTAAGGGAAAACTAACCCTTAAATACAACAGTCTGGATGAACTGGAAGGCATTCTTGAACACATAAAATAAAGTCATGCTATAAGCGGCATCAATGGTGGCTATTTATTCCACAGCCCGCCAAAACTTACTTCGATGGCAAAGTTTAGTTGAATCTGCAACTTGTACTACCTATAATTGCCGCCCGTTTGGGTTGGCAAAATTGTCAGCTCGAACGAAAAGCACGGATGGGGGGAGGTAGTGAAAAAGGCTACCATTAAATCTCCGCCGGTAGCTCGAATAGCGCTGGTTCAACTGATGGTTTTATTGGTTGTGGCGTTGGCCTTACTACCGGTTGATAGAGTACTGTGCTGGTCCTTGCTGATTGGTGGGGTAATTCAGATAGGCCCGCAAGCCTATTTTACCCGACAGACCTTTCGCTATATGGGAGCCAGGCAGACCCCGAGAATAATACGTGCCATATACAGGGGAGAGACGGGCAAGTTATTGCTCACGGTTGTGTTGTTTGGTCTGACATTTGGTTATGTCTCGCCAGTCAGTCTACCCGGCGTTTTTCTCGGTTATGGTGCCATGATAATTGTGCAGTGGTTTTGCGCGGCACGGATATTAAGTCAATCGAGCAATTAGACCTCGCTGGTTTGAGAGATAAAAATGGCAGGCGATACACAACAAACGGGAACAGAATACATCCAGCACCACCTGACCAATCTTACCTATGGTCAGCACCCGGAAAATGGCTGGAGTTTTGCTCACAACGCCCAGGAAGCCGCTGAAATGGGCTTCATGGCAGTTAATGTTGACAGCTTGGGCTGGTCATTTGGTCTGGGTGTTATCTTCCTACTTTTATTCCGCTGGGCAGCAAAACGTGCTACCACGGGTGTTCCATCCGGATGGCAAAATTTTGTCGAAATGATGGTGGAGTTTGTCGATGGGGTGGTGAAAGACAGCTTCCACGGCAGAAACCCCTGGATAGCTCCGATGGCCCTGACCATATTTGTCTGGGTTTTTCTGATGAACCTGATGGACCTGGTGCCGGTGGATGTGATTCCCTGGCTAATGCTTCAGGCGGGTGTGCATTTCCAGAAAATCGTCCCCTCCACCGACCCGAATATTACACTTGGCATGGCGCTCGCCGTTTTCGGCATGATCATCTATTACAGTATCAAGGTAAAAGGTGTTGGTGGATTTCTGGGTGAGCTCACCCTGCAACCCTTCTCTGCCAAGAACCCTGTGGTTCAGGCTGTTTTTATTCCTATCAATCTGGCCCTTGAACTGGTGGGCCTGTTGGCCAAACCCTTCTCACTGGGCTTGCGGTTGTTCGGCAACATGTATGCCGGTGAAATGATCTTTATCCTTATTGCGATGATGTACAGCGCAGGTTGGGTATTGGGTACCTTTGGTGGCGCCTTGCAGTTGGGATGGGCAATATTCCATATTCTGATCATTACCCTGCAAGCATTTATATTTATGGTTTTGACCGTTGTGTACCTGAGCATGGCACACGAAGATCACTGATTTACTTTTAACTTTACTACTACAGTCATTAGGAGATAAAAATGGAACTCATCTTGGTTGCAGCCGCAATTATGGTTGGTTTTGGTGCCCTGGGTGCCGCAGTTGGTATGGGCTTGCTGGGAGGTAAACTCCTGGAAGGTACTGCTCGTCAACCGGAGCTGGGTCCGATGCTGCAAGGTAAAATGTTCCTTCTGGCAGGCCTGATTGATGCGATCCCGATGATCGGTGTGGGTATCGGTATGTACCTGATCTTTGCGGTTTATGCCGGTTAAGCAACAACAACCCGATTCTTTTTTTAACCCTAGGAACGAGGTGTTGGCGTGAATATTAACCTGACCCTATTCGGGCAGCTGGTTTCTTTTCTGTTCTTTGTGTGGTTCTGCAAAAAATTTGTATGGACAGCCATTATCAATGCAATGGAAGAACGGCAGAAGAAAATAGCCGATGGCTTGGATGCAGCAGATCGCGCATCGCGCGATCTGGAGCTGGCCCAAGAAAGAGCCACCGAACGGCTCAAGGAAGCCAAGCAAGAAGCGGCATCCATACTTGAGCAAGCAAATAAGCGTGCTAACCAGATAGTCGGTGAAGCCAAGGAGCAGGCCCGGGCCGAAGGTGATCGTCTCAAAGCAGCAGCTCAGGCAGAAATCGAACAGGACGTTAACCGCGCGAAAGAAGAGCTTCGCAAAAGGGTTGCCGTACTTGCTTTGGCTGGTGCTGAAAAAATCTTGCAGGCAAATATCGATGAAAGTGCAAACCGTGCACTGGTCGATAAACTTGCAGCAGAGCTGTAACCGAGGTTAAACATGGCTGAATTAAGCACGTTGGCTCGGCCCTATGCAAAAGCGGCTTTTGAATATGCTGCGGAAGCGGGAGATCTGCAAAACTGGTCAGATGGTCTTGCTGTAGCCGCCGCTGTAGCACAGCAAAATGTAGTAGAAAAACTGTTGAGCTCGCCGACATACACGGCAGCACAGCAGGCAGAAAAAGTAATCACTGTTTGTGGTGATGCCCTTTCTGGCAAGATGCTGAATTTTATTCGGGTTTTGGCAGACAATCATCGGCTCAAGCTGTTACCACAGATATATCAGCAATTTGAGATACTCAAGGCCAACCGCGAAAAAACCGTTGAGGTAAATGTCGTGTCAGCCATGGAAATCACTGCTGAGCAACAAGAAAAGCTGGCCAGTGCGCTCAGTGCGAAACTGGAACGCACCGTTAACATGCAGGTGTCCATCGACAGCACGCTGATAGGTGGTGCTGTGGTACGAGCTGGTGACACCGTCATAGACGGATCCATACGCGGGCGATTGTCAAAACTCGCCGAAGCATTACATTCATAGGATTGAGGACCAGAGCACATGCAGCAACTGAATCCATCCGAAATCAGTGAGATCATCAAAGAGCGTATCGATAGCCTTGATGTTTCTTCTGAGGCGCAAAACGAAGGCACGATCGTTTCGGTATCTGACGGTATTATTCGCATACACGGCCTTGCCGATGTGATGTACGGTGAGATGATTGAATTCGAAGGTGGCATCTACGGTATGGCTCTCAACTTGGAGAGAGACTCTGTCGGTGCTGTTATTCTGGGTGACTATCAAAGTCTGGCTGAAGGTCAGAAGGCTCGCTGCACCGGTCGTATTCTCGAAGTTCCGGTTGGGCCGGAGCTTGAAGGTCGTGTGCTTGACGCGCTCGGTAGCCCCATTGATGGCAAGGGCCCTCTCAACGCCAAGATGACCGATGCACTTGAAAAAGTGGCACCGGGTGTTATTGCCCGGCAATCGGTTGACCAACCTGTACAAATCGGTCTCAAGGCAATTGATGCGATGGTACCGATTGGCCGTGGTCAGCGGGAGTTGATTATTGGCGACCGCCAAATCGGCAAAACAGCAATTGCGGTAGATGCCATCATCAATCAGAAAGGTTCTGGCATTAAGTGTATTTACGTGGCGATTGGTCAAAAGGCCTCATCCGTCGCAGCCGTTGTGCGAAAGCTGGAAGAGCACGGCGCCATGGAACACACCATTGTGGTTGCAGCAACCGCATCTGATCCCGCGGCTATGCAATATCTGGCGCCCTTTGCCGGGTGTACTATGGGCGAGTATTACCGCGATCGTGGCCAGGACGCCTTGATTATTTATGACGATCTGACCAAGCAGGCCTGGGCCTATCGTCAGATTTCTTTGTTGTTGCGTCGTCCTCCGGGCCGGGAAGCCTACCCGGGCGATGTTTTCTACTTGCACTCCCGTTTGTTGGAACGTGCTGCTCGCGTTAACGCGGCGTATGTTGAAAAATTCACCAACGGAGAGGTCAAGGGTAAAACCGGTTCGCTGACTGCCCTGCCCGTGATTGAAACCCAGGCAGGTGACGTATCAGCCTTCGTTCCGACAAATGTGATTTCGATCACTGATGGGCAGATATTCCTCGAGGCCGACATGTTCAATGCCGGTATCCGCCCTGCCATGAACGCAGGTATCTCAGTATCACGGGTAGGTGGCTCGGCACAGACCAAGATCATTAAGAAATTGTCAGGTGGTATCCGTACAGCACTTGCTCAATACCGTGAACTAGCGGCTTTCTCTCAGTTTGCCTCTGACCTGGATGAAGCTACCAAGTCTCAGCTTGATCACGGTGAGCGTGTTACCGAGCTGATGAAGCAGGGCCAATACTCGCCACAAAGTGTGGCAGAAATGGCCGTGATGATTTATGCCGCTGACCGGGGTTATCTTAAAGAAGTCGAAGTCAACAAGATTGGTGATTTTGAGCAGGCGTTGCTTTCCTATATGAAAGCGGAACACGGTGACCTGCTTGATCAGATTAATCAGACCGGTGACTGGAACGACGACCTTGATGCCAGTTACAAGGCAGCGCTGGATAAGTTCATCAGCACTCAAACCTGGTAATTTCTGATTTGGGCTGACATTGTCGGCCCAAAATGGTGAAAGGCTAAATTATGGCAGTCGGAAAAGAAGTCAAAACCAAAATCAATAGTATCCGTAGCACACAGAAAATTACCAGTGCTATGGAGATGGTTGCTGCGAGTAAAATGCGGCGGGCCCAGGAACGTCGCGAGATAAGCAAGCCCTACGCTGACAGAATTCGTTCCGTCGTTGGTCATCTCGCGAATGCGAATGTTGAGTACAAACATCGCTACATGGAAGAGCGAGAAGTAAAACGGGTCGGCTTTATTATTGTTTCGACCGATCGGGGTCTGTGTGGTGGCCTGAATACCAACCTGTTCAAAGAAGTTATCAAGTCAATGAAGTCCTGGTCAAATGAAGGTGTCGAGATTGATCTCTGCGCTTTGGGTAACAAAGCAGCGGCTTTCTTTGGCAGTTACGGTGGCAATGTTGTTGCTACCGTTAAAGATTTGGGCGACCAGCCCTCTGCCAGTGATCTTATTGGGGGCGTAAAGGTGATGCTGGATGGCTACGACAAGGGAGCCATTGATCGCCTTTATCTGGTATCGAATGATTTCGTTAATACTATGACCCAAAAACCCGTGGTAGAGCAGCTGTTACCCCTACTGCCAATTGAAGACGATAAGATGAAGCATCACTGGGATTATATCTATGAGCCCGATGCCAAGGATCTCCTCGACGGACTTCTGATTCGGTATATCGAATCCCAGGTTTATCAGGGTGTGGTAGAGAACAAGGCCTGCGAACAGGCGGCGAGAATGATCGCCATGAAGAGCGCCACCGATAACGCGGGTGATTTGATCAACGAATTGCAGTTGCTTTACAACAAAGCACGCCAGGCGGCAATTACCCAGGAGCTGTCCGAGATCGTTAGTGGTGCAGCAGCCGTTTAATACAAGATTTTACAGCCTTAGTTTAAGAGGAATCAGACATGAGTAGCGGACGTATCGTACAAATTATTGGTGCGGTGATTGACGTGGAGTTCCCGCGTGATCAGGTACCCAACGTATATGACGCACTGTTAGTTGATAAGCAAGGTCTGACCCTGGAAGTCCAGCAGCAGCTTGGTGATGGCGTAGTGCGTACTATTGCCATGGGTTCTTCAGAGGGTTTGAGCCGGGGCCTTAGTGTCGGCAACACCAACGCACCGATCAGTGTACCAGTAGGTATTGCAACACTCGGACGCATCATGAATGTATTAGGTGATCCGATTGATGATTGTGGCCCCATTGGTGAAACTGAACGTGCTTCCATTCACCGTAAACCGCCTGCCTATGATGAACTGGCTGCGTCTACGGATCTGTTGGAAACCGGCATTAAAGTAATTGACTTGGTGTGTCCATTTGCCAAGGGCGGTAAAGTAGGTCTGTTCGGTGGTGCCGGTGTCGGTAAAACTGTGAACATGATGGAACTGATTAATAACATTGCCACCGAGCACTCCGGTCTGTCCGTGTTTGCCGGTGTTGGTGAGCGTACTCGGGAAGGTAACGATTTCTACTTTGAGATGCAGGAATCGAAAGTTGTTAACATCGAAACCCCCAGTGACTCCAAAGTGGCAATGGTTTACGGTCAGATGAACGAACCACCCGGTAACCGTCTTCGTGTGGCGCTGACTGGTCTCACCATGGCTGAAAAATTCCGTGATGAAGGTCGTGACGTACTTCTGTTTGTTGACAACATCTATCGTTACACGCTGGCGGGCACTGAAGTATCTGCGCTGCTTGGTCGTATGCCTTCTGCGGTTGGCTACCAGCCGACACTGGCAGAGGAAATGGGTGTTCTTCAGGAACGTATTACTTCAACCAAGGTTGGCTCCATTACTTCAGTACAGGCTGTCTATGTTCCTGCAGATGACTTGACGGATCCTTCCCCAGCCACCACATTTGCCCACCTTGACTCCACAGTTGTATTGAGTCGTGATATTGCAGCCAAGGGTATTTATCCTGCAGTAGATCCCTTGGATTCTACCTCCCGCCAGCTCGATCCGCTGGTTATTGGTCACGATCACTATGATACAGCCCGGGGTGTTCAGACAGTTCTGCAACGTTATAAAGAATTGAAGGACATCATTGCCATTCTTGGTATGGATGAGCTTTCAGAGGAAGACAAGCTGGTGGTCTCCCGTGCCAGAAAAATCGAGCGCTTCCTCTCGCAGCCTTTCCATGTGGCTGAGATCTTCACCGGCTCCCCTGGAAAATATGTTTCCTTGAAAGATACGATTGCTGGCTTTCAGGGGATTCTTAACGGCGACTATGACAACCTGCCCGAGCAAGCATTTTATATGGTAGGTACGATTGATGAAGCTGTTGAGAAAGCAGGGAAAATGAAGTAAACGATCAATATAGGCACTAAGATATGGCTATGACTGTGCACTGTGACATCGTAAGTGCCGAGCAGTACCTGTTCTCCGGATTGATAGAGCTTCTGGTCGCCAGTGGTTCACAGGGAGAACTGGGTATCACCTTTGGTCACGCGCCGCTGTTAACAGACCTAAAACCTGGCCCTGTCCGGATTGTTAAACAGAACGGTGAAGAAGAGATTTATTACCTGTCTGGTGGCTATCTGGAAGTCCAGCCCAACAAGGTATCTATTCTGGCTGATACTGCATTGCGAGCTGATGATCTCGATGAAGCCGCGGCACTGGAAGCCAAGAAACATGCTGAACAGGCTATGACCAATCAGAGCGGAGAATTTGATTATTCCCGCGCTGCTTCCCAGCTGGCTGCCGCTGCTGCTCAACTCCGCACCATTGAACAATTGCGTAAAAAAATGGGTGGAAAAAAATAACTCTTTTCTGAAATTTATAATGAAGGGTGGCTTTTGCCGCCCTTTTTTATGCGCGATTATTTCTCCGTGACAAGGGTCGATACAGATCCTTTCAAGGTGGTAATCCATAACTGATACTGATTAAATACTTTGATTTACCGAGGAGATATCTATGGCAACGGACGTCGTCGTACTGGCCGCAGGCAAAGGTACCAGAATGAAATCCAGTCTGCCAAAAGTTCTGCATTGTTTGGCCGGACGCCCCTTGCTGCAACATGTTGTCGATGCCGCGAACAGCCTGCAAACACCTAGAGTTATCATCGTTACTGGTCACGAGTCTGATAAGGTCAGATCGGAAATAAAAGGCACTGATTTGTGCTACGTTGAACAGCAACTGCAACTGGGTACGGCTCATGCTGTACAGCAGGCTCTCCCGCTTGTTCGCTGTGATGCCACCGTATTGATACTTTATGGCGATGTTCCGTTAATTCAGCCGGACACGATACAGGCGATGGTAGATCTGGCAGCTGACGGATCATTAGTGCTGTTAACTGCGGTACTGGATGACCCGTCCGGTTACGGGAGAATTATCAGAAATAGTGCGAAGGCAGTGACTGCGATTGTTGAACAAAAAGATGCGACCCCGGAACAGCTCGGCATTTGTGAGGTGAATACAGGCGTACTGGCGTTACCTGCGGCAAAATTAAAAAACTGGTTACCGGCAATCGATAACAACAATGCCCAGCAGGAGTACTATCTAACAGACATCATAGCGCTTGCTCACGAAGATAATTGCAAGATTAAAACCTCGCAACCCCTGTTCCCGCAAGAGATAGAGGGCGTGAATAATCGTAGTCAGTTGAGCCGACTGGAGCGTTACTATCAGCGGCAGTATTCAGAACGACTGATGATGGCAGGTATCACCATCGCCGACCCGGACAGACTGGATGTGAGGGGAAAACTGACTGCCGGCACAGACAATTTCATCGATATTAATGTGCTTTTCGAGGGTAACGTTGATTTGGGTAACAACATCCATATTGGCCCGAACTGTGTAATTATCGACAGTTGTATTGGCGACGGGGTCGAAATCAAGGCAAACAGCATTGTGGAAGGCAGCATGATTGGCCCGGGATGTGTCGTGGGACCGTTCGCGAGATTGAGAACGGGTACCGAGATGGCTGAAAATGCCAAAATAGGCAATTTTGTTGAAACAAAAAAATCTATCCTTGGAAAAGGCACAAAAATCAATCACCTTAGCTATGTGGGTGATGCTTCGCTGGGTGCTAATGTCAATGTTGGAGCCGGCACGATCACCTGCAACTACGATGGTGTAAACAAATATCAGACCGTCATTGGTGACAATGCATTTATTGGCTCAAACACCTCACTGGTAGCACCGGTTAATATTGGCAAGGATGCGACAGTAGGCGCGGGCTCTACCATTACATGTAATGTGGCCGATGATGAGCTGGGTTTGACCAGAGCGGAGCAACGGAATATTCAGGGCTGGAAGCGGCCGACAAAAAAGATACATCCCTCCAGTAATTAACGGAAAAGTTTATGTGTGGAATAGTTGGGGCACAAGCACAGCGGAATGTGATCGGCATCCTGATCGAGGGGCTCAAAAGACTAGAGTATCGCGGTTATGATTCTGCCGGTCTGGCTGTGATTGATCAATACGGTGAGCTGCAGTTACGCAAAAACCAGGGCAAGGTGGCGCAGTTGGTCGATCGGTTGGTTGAGCAACCAACCCGTGGCAACCTCGGAATTGCTCACACCCGCTGGGCAACTCATGGTATTCCCAATGAAATCAATGCCCATCCACATACGTCCGGCGGTGTGGCCGTTGTGCACAATGGCATTATTGAAAACCATGCCGAGTTGAAGAAAGAGCTGCTGGATCTGGGTTATCAGTTTACGTCCGAAACAGATACCGAGGTGATTGCCCATCTGGTGAATCACTTGCTGAAAAGTGCCGGTTCACTCCGTCAGGCAGTGCAAGACTGTCTGACGCGATTGCGTGGTGCCTATGCGCTGGCAGTGATCAGTACCAGTGAACCCGGAATATTAATTGGTGCCAGAAGCGGTAGTCCACTGGTTATAGGTGTCGGTATCGAAGAAACATTCCTGGCCTCTGACCAAATGGCACTACGCCAGGTAACGGATCGATTTGTGTTCCTCAAAGAGGGTGATCTGGTTGAGTTAAAGGAAGGCGATTATAGCGTCTTTGACAAAACTGGCAGCTTGGTAGAGCGGGATATAGACACACTCCCAGGTGGTGACGATGTTGCTGACAAAGGTGGTTACCGCCATTACATGATGAAGGAGATATTTGAGCAGCCTGAAGTGCTTGAATCCACCCTGGAGGGACGTATCAGCCAAACCCATGTATTGCCGGAAGCATTTGGGAGTCGAGCCGTTGAAATATTTCCCAAGATAAAAGCCGTGCATATAGTGGCTTGTGGTACCAGCTATCACGCCGGGCTTGTGGCCCGCTTCTGGTTGGAAGAATGGGCCGGTATTCCCTGTCAGGTCGAGGTGGCCAGTGAGTACCGCTACCGCAAAGTGGTTGTTCCCGCCGATACCTTGTTTGTCACGATCTCTCAATCCGGAGAAACGGCCGATACCCTTGCTGCCTTGGCCTCAGCAAAAACATCCGGCTATCTCGCCACACTGGTTATCTGTAATGTTGCCAACAGCTCGCTGGTTAGGGAGTCGGATCTGGCCTTGATGACCTATGCCGGACCGGAAATCGGTGTTGCATCGACAAAAGCATTCACGACCCAGTTAGTGGCTCTGCAACTACTCTGTATCGGCATTGGCAAGAGCCATGGCCTGCCTGAAGAAACAGAGCGATTGCTGGTGGAAGCCCTTCGTCAGTTGCCACGGCTCTGTCGGGACACACTTTCACTGAATGGTCAGATTGAAGAAATCTTTGAGTGTTTTGCTGATAAGCAACACGCCCTTTATCTTGGCCGGGGTGTGCAGTATCCGGTTGCGCTGGAAGGTGCACTCAAGCTCAAAGAGATTTCTTATATTCATGCTGAAGCCTATCCCTCCGGTGAACTCAAACACGGACCGCTGGCATTGGTAGACAAGGATATGCCGGTGGTGGCGGTAGCGCCCAACAACGATCTCCTCGAAAAATTGAAATCAAATCTACATGAAGTAAAAGCCCGTGGGGGGCAACTGTTTGTCTTTGCCGACCTGAATGCCGGATTCGAAAATGAAACGGATGTGACGGTAATTAATCTTCCCCATGTTCCGAAGAGTCTGGAAGCCGTCATTTATACGATACCACTGCAATTACTCTCTTATCATGTGGCTGTGCTGAAGGGAACTGACGTCGATCAGCCGCGCAACCTGGCGAAGTCTGTCACTGTTGAGTAACCATTAAAACTGCCTGTCCCCCGGGCAGTTTTTGAAGAATCCCCCCTATTCCCGAGCCCTTCCGGGTAGCCCAGGGTTTATATCAAATCACCCCCTCCCACTAATTGCATATGGCCCCTGTGTGCAAGGTTTAGCCTGTCAGAACCAGTCAGGCCCCTCGTTCCATGAATCATGAACCCCGGAAAGAGGCGTAGCTGACAACCAGGCACGATAAAATTAGTAATTGATCATCATAATATGATGATAGTATGATAATGAAAAATGAGTTGTATCCAATTCAAAGTTAAATAAGACACAACTGCGTCGCCCGAACAAGCAAACTGCTGATGGCGAAAATATTTTTATGATGTAGGCAGAAAAATAGTCGAACAACCCAGACTGTCTAACGAAATCTGTTTTATCTCGTAGCTCGAACCTTTACCCCATTTTCAAATGGGGTTTTTTTTTGGCTGTTTTTTGGTGAAATGCAGAGTTAATGATTTTCCAGTGGTTCCCGCAGCACTTCCAGACCGAGCTGCATTTCCAGCAGATGTTCCTGCAGACGACCGCCTTTATGCTGTGCTACGCCAATTGCCAGTACATCAATCAGTACCAGATGGGCAATACGGGATGACAGCGGCGTATAGATTTGGAAGTCTTCCTTGACATCGATGGTTAACGGGATATTTGCGGCATTGGCGACCGGAGAATCTGAGGGTGCAATGGCGATAACAATGGCACCTCTGCCCTTTACGCGCTCCATGGCATTGATCAATGTCGTGGTCCTTCCCGACTGGGAAATGGCGATGACCACATCCCCGGGAGCCATGGAAGCGGCGGACATATTCTGTAAGTGCGGGTCGGCATAGGCAGCAGCAGAGACCTGCAGACGGAAAAACTTGTGCTGGGCGTCGGTTGCCACGGCAGCGGACGCGCCAAACCCGTAGAATTCCACCCGGTTGGCTACACAGAGCGCCTGAACAGCCTGGTCAAGCATGTTCAGGTCCAATGAATCACGAACCTTCAGCAGGGTGTCGACAGTGGAATCGAAAACCTTAAAGGTGTATTCGGCCACAGAGTCCTGGTCAGTGACGGCAATCTGTCCGTAGCTCGGGCTTGATGCCAGTTGTTGTGCCAGGGCCAGTTTGAAATCCTGAAAACCATCACAGCCCACGGCGCGACAGAAACGCACTACCGTGGGCTCGCTGACCTCGGCTTTCTCTGCCAGATCCACGATTCTCATGCGAATGACATCGGTCAGATTGGCCAGAATAAACTCTGCTACCTTGCGTTCCGATTTGCGTAAGCTGGGCAGGCTACTGCTGATAGCCCAGGTGAGTGCAGCAGGTTTCATGGTGATTTCTCCCTAACACGAGCTTTATTGTAAATAATTTACAGAAAAATGGAATTCTTGTAGTAAAAACCGGTTGCCGGGCGCACGGATCATCCACCCCGAGCGGGGGTTCTGATAGAATTCACCGCCATGGATGTCACGACAATACTCGATCCCCTAAACCCTGCTCAGCGTGAGGCTGTTTCCAGCAACGCCAGTCATCTTCTGGTTCTGGCAGGTGCAGGTAGCGGTAAAACCCGCGTTCTTGTCCATCGGATTGCCTGGTTGATACAGGTGGAACAGGTTTCGCCCTATTCGATCATAGCGGTCACCTTTACCAATAAAGCGGCGAGGGAGATGCGGGGGCGTATTGAAGAACTGTTAGGTTTCTCCGCCCGGGGAATGTGGGTGGGTACCTTTCACGGATTGGCCCATCGACTACTCAAAATGCATTGGCAAGATGCGGGTCTGCCGGAAAATTTTCAGATACTGGACAGTGACGATCAGCTTCGGTTGGTAAAACGTCTCTATCAGGGCCTGGGCATTGATGACAGTCGCTGGCCCCATCGACAGGCCCAGTCATTCATTAACAACCAGAAAGATGAGGGATTGCGCAGTCGCGATTTGCAACCGGCTCGCGATTCCTATCAGCGAACCATGCAGCAGATTTATGCTGCTTACGAGGAAGCCTGCGAGCGTGGCGGCATGGTAGATTTCGGTGAGCTACTTCTTCGTGCACACGAGCTCTGGCTGAAAAATCCCGAACTTCTGCAGCATTATCAGCATCGTTTCCGGCATCTGTTGGCAGATGAGTTCCAGGATACCAACGCTATTCAATATGCCTGGTTGCGGGTGCTGGCAGGTGATCAGGTGCCGGTAACAGCGGTGGGTGATGATGATCAGTCAATCTATGGCTGGCGCGGCGCCAAGGTGGAAAACATACGCTATTTTTCACGCGATTATCCGGCTACCCAGACTGTAAGACTGGAACAGAATTACCGTTCCAGTAAAAACATCCTCGAAGCAGCCAATGCGGTGATTTCGCGCAACGCCAATCGGTTGGGTAAAAACCTGTGGACAGAGGACAATGAAGGTGAGGCTATCTCACTCTATGCCGCCTTCAACGAGCAGGATGAAGCCCGTTTTATTGCCGAGCGGCTGAGGGAATGGGCCAATCAGGGCAATCTGCGCGAAGAGTCGGCCATTCTTTACCGTTCCAATGCACAGTCCCGGGTACTCGAAGAAGCTCTGTTGCGAGCGGCCATCCCCTACCGTATCTACGGTGGGCAAAAATTCTATGAACGTCAGGAAATACGCAACGCCCTCGCCTACTTGAGATTGTTGGTCAATTGTCACGACGACGCCGCATTTGAGCGAGTGGTTAACACGCCGACCCGTGGTATCGGTGACAAAACAATCCAGGAATTGCGTGAGTTGGCCCGCGAAGAAGGTATGTCGCTCTGGCGAACAGCCGAGCATGCCATCGCTGCCGGACGATTTTCGGGCCGGGCCAGCAATGCTCTGGAAGCCTTCCTGAAACTACTGGCAAAGCTGGGCGAAGAGTCTGCGGGGTTGCCGCTACATGAATTGGTAGACCACATTATTGAAGGGAGTGGCTTGATTGGTTTCCATCGCCGGGAAAAAGGAGATCGCGGTGAATCCAGAGTGGAAAATCTGCAGGAGCTGGTGATCGCCTGCCGATCCTTTGAGCCGGAGGAAAAGGAGTTGCCACCATTGCCGCAATTTCTCGATCAGGCGGCATTGGATGCGGGAGACCGGCAGGCAGATATCGGTGAGGATGCGGTGCAATTGATGACATTACACTCTGCCAAAGGGCTTGAATTTCCGTTGGTCTTTCTGGCGGGTATGGAAGAAAACCTGTTTCCCCATCGGATGTCTGCCGAGGATCCCGATCGACTGGAGGAGGAGCGGCGGCTGGCCTATGTGGGGATTACCCGGGCGATGCAAAAACTCTACCTCACCTTTGCCGAATCCCGCCAGCAATATGGCATCGAAAACTATAACCGGGTGTCCCGCTTTGTCCGGGATATTCCGGCCAATCTGGTGGAAGAGGTTCGGTTGCGCGCCCAGATTAAGCGCCCTACCAGCTATGCGCGACAACCGGCAATGAATCTCAGTGATAGTGGTGAAGATACGGGTCTCTCTCTGGGGCAGCGGGTTCTGCATCCTATTTTTGGTGAGGGTGTCGTCATCAATTTTGAGGGCAATGGTGCACATGCCCGGGTACAGGTTAATTTTGATAAAGAAGGGACCAAATGGCTGGTTTTGGCCTATGCCAAACTGAGTCCGGTTGCCTGATCATTAAGGAAAAACTATGAAAGCGCCTATCTTGTCGGCAATGCTGTTATTGGCCCTGGTGGGCTGTGGTGGTGACCGTGACGCTGCATCCCCGGATCGTGAGCAGCAGGCTACCCAGAAAACCTACCAGTGGAAAATGGTCACTACCTGGCCAAAAAACTTTCCCGGCCTGGGTATGGCCGCTGAAAACTTTGCTGAGCTGGTGGCGCGTATGAGCGGTGACAGACTCAAGGTAAAGGTCTACGGCGCGGGTCAGTTGGTACCGGCCATGGAGGTTTTCGATGCTGTTTCACAGGGTACCGTTGAAATGGGGCATGGGGCTTCCTATTACTGGAAGGGAAAATCTCCGACCACAGCGCTTTTTACGACCATCCCCTTTGGTCTCAATGCACAGGAAATGAATGGCTGGTTGCACTATGGCGGCGGTATGGCTTTATGGCGCGAGCTTTATGAACCCTTCAACCTGATACCGCTGGCAGCGGGCAATACCGGTGTACAGATGGCTGGCTGGTTTAATCGTGAAATCAATTCCCTGGAAGACCTCAAGGGGTTGAAAATGCGGATACCGGGTTTGGGTGGCGAGGTGATCAGCCGCATGGGCGTGGAGGCAGTCAATATCCCTGGCGGGGATCTCTATATCGCGATGCAAACGGGTGTGATTGATGCCACCGAGTGGGTGGGACCTTACAATGATCTGGCATTTGGTTTTCATCAGGTAGCCAAGTACTACTATTATCCGGGTTGGCACGAACCGGGCCCGACACTGGAGTTGATGGTTAACAAACAGGCTTTTTCCTCCCTGCCAGATGATCTGCAGGCGATTGTCGAAGTTGCAGCGCGAGCGATTAATCAGGATATGCTGGACGATTACACCGCTCGCAACAACGGTGCGTTAAAGGAATTGGTGGAAACTCATGGTGTCGAGGTGCGGCCGCTACCCGATGAAGTTCTGGCGGAACTGAATCGTGTCACCGATCAGGTTCTGGAGGAAATTGCCAACAAAGATCCCCTGTTCAAGCGGGTTTACGAATCCCAGAATGCTTTCAAAACCGGTGTGATGGACTATCACAAAATTTCGGAAGAAGCGTATTATCGTGCCCGGGAGCTGAAATAGCCGGTTGTCCGAGCGGGGAACTCAAAGGGGCTGCGTAAAAGCTTCTGGTTCCGGCTGATCGTCGAACTGTTCCTGAAATGCCTCAACGCTGTCTGAGGCCTTCCTCAGGGTGGTGAATTCCGCAATATGAAAGAGCGCCTCCCCCTCGTTCACCAGAGGGATCTGCGATGCAGCGATAACAATGCCATCACTGCGTGATTTCAGAGGTTTTTCCGGGCCACCGAATGGCGAAGCGAGATAGGCCAGTACCTGACCCTCTTTGACCCGTTGTCCCAGTTTAATTTTACTGATCACGATGCCGTCCCGCTCCGCCCGCAGCCAATAGCTTCGACTGGCCTTTACCGGTACCAGCTTGCGAGGGGGCTGATCTGTTCTGGCCGGCAGCATGCCGAGGTGGCGCATGACCGACATAATGCCCCGCACTCCTGCCTTTATGGCAGGTTCGTCAAAACGGAGCGCTTCTCCTGCTTCATAGAGTATCACCGGTATTCCCAGTTCGGTGGCGGCGGCACGCAGTGAACCATCCCTGACTTTGGCATCCATAAAAATGGGCGCACCAAATGCCTCTGCCATACCCAGTGCAGCGGGGTCATCGAGATCCCCACGAATTTGTGAAAGATTCTTGCGATGGATAGCGCCGGTATGAAGGTCGATAACGTGCGTGCAGTGACTGAGCAGTTCCGTATGAATCAGGTTGGCTAGGCGGCTACCCAGTGGCCCCCGTGGTGAGCCTGGAAAGCATCGATTTAAATCGCGTCGATCCGGTAAATAGCGGGATTGCTGGATAAAACCGAACATATTTACAATCGGAACAATCAGTAATGTACCTGATAAACGGCGAAGTAAGCGCTTGCCAACAATACGGCGGCAGATTTCGATACCGTTAATTTCATCCCCGTGAATCGCTGCGCAAACCAATAGCACTGGCCCGGGTTTGCGGCTGTGTATAACCTCGACCGGCAAGTCGATGGGCGTGTCTGTATACAGGCGGGCAGCGGGGATGGACAGCAATCGGGTCTCCCCGGGATTAATGACCTCGCCTGCCAGTTTCAGGGGTAATCTGCTCAAAACAGCGGTTCCTCAGCCCTGTCCGCGGGTTTTGGTGCGGGATTGCCGGGCATTTTTTTCAATGAACTGAATGATATTACCCGCTACGTCCTTGCCGGTGGCCGTTTCAATGCCCTCAAGGCCCGGCGATGAATTCACTTCCATCACCAGTGGCCCATGGTTGGAGCGAAGAATATCCACCCCCGCCACATTCAGTCCCATGGTTTTGGCAGCGCGAACAGCAGTGGATCGCTCCGCTGGAGAAAGCCTGGCCAAAGTCGCTGTACCGCCACGGTGCAGATTGGAGCGGAATTCTCCCGGCTGTGCCTGCCGCTGCATGGCTGCGACCACCTTGTCGCCAATGACCAGACAGCGAATATCCGCACCACCGGATTCCGAAATATACTCCTGAACCATAATATCGGCTTTCAGGCCCATAAACGCTTCAATTACGCTTTCTGCCGCTTTGCGGGTTTCCGCCATCACCACACCGATGCCCTGGGTGCCTTCGAGCAGTTTGACCACCAGCGGTGGTCCGCCCACCATATCGATCAGATCCGGAATATCACTGGGTTTGTTGGCATAACCCGTAACGGGCAGGCCAATCCCCTTGCGCGACAACAATTGCAGGGAGCGCAATTTGTCACGGGAGCGGGTGATGGCCACAGATTCGTTCAGTGGATAAACACCCATCATCTCGAACTGACGCAATACGGCCGTACCGTACGTTGTGACCGACGCACCGATGCGGGGAATCACAACGTCAAAGGGCGGTAGCTCCACGCCCTTCACATGAATGCTGGGGTTTTGGATGTTGATATTCATGTAGCACTTCAATACATCAATAATCCTGACTTCATGGCCACATTCTATGGCTGCCTCTTTCAGGCGACGAGTGGAATACAAGTCGGCATTGCGGGACAGAATGGCAATTCTCATTTATTTTTTCCCGCTAAAAAGGATGTCTGTGGATCCACAATGAATTGTCCTGCCAGGGCTGAACGACCCAGCAGCATGCGAAATCTCATGGTATCCCGATTGGTGAGGGTCATTTCTATGGGCCAGTTCTGGGTTCCGAGCACTACAGTGGTTTTTATTACAATACGCCGTTCACAATGACCACCAGAATCGGTGACAACACGCTCATCCACAATGGGAGCCGCGCAACAGATACTTTGCGTACTTCCCTGCAGGGGGTGGACCCAGATTCTTACCCAGGGAGAACCCCGTTCAGTGAAAAGTTCCAGTCGATGAGCATGCAAACAGGAGGTGCGTGCGCCAGTATCCACCTTGGCTTTGATTCGGGCAATCCCCAAATCGGGTAAGGCCAACCATTCCCGCCAACCAATCAGCTGTGTCATGCTGTTTTTCCGTGTAACAGCGTTGTCCATCGAAGGATCAATCACTGGCTAATTTCTTTAAAAAAACCTGCATTTCACGTTCGGTCTGGATGTCGCCGGTAGCATGGGCTTTTTCAAGCCCCTTCGTGAAAGACTGTTTTGCAGCATCCAGCTGCTCAAGTTTGAACTGTGCCCGCCCCAACAGGTTGTAGGCAGCGGTATAGTTTTCATCCAACGCCAGACAGCGCTCCAGGTGCTCAATTGCCTGCGCATGACGCTTTTCACGGAGACAGGCGCTACCGAGACCAAACCGAAGCATTGCCGAATCGTTGCCCCGGGCGAGCATTTCTTCAAGGTTGTCGATCAGTGTCATTGAAGCCTCTCTGATCAATGGTTTGTCTGTTTTTTCATTGCTGCCGTTTCTACTGGCGGTTTCAACGGCGCCAGAACATCGGGGTGAAGAGCACCAGAAGAGTAAATATTTCCAGTCGGCCCAACAGCATACCGATACAGAGTATCCACTTAGCGAAAATATTGATGTTGCCATAATGGGCCGCTACATCCCCGAGCCCGGGGCCGAGGTTATTGAGAGTCGCAGCGGTAGCGGACCAGGATGTCACATAGTCGAGGCCTGACGCCAGCAGCAGCAAGACCATCAAATAATAGACAGCAAGATAAACACCAAAAAATGCCCAGATAGCGTTGGTAATCTTTTCGGGTACGCTGCGATTACGTATTTTGATGGGAAACAGTGCATTGGGGTGAATCAGGCGGTAGATTTCCCGGAGGCTCTGCTTCGCCAGAATCAGCATGCGACCCACTTTAATGCCGCCACCAGTGGAATTGGCGCAGGCGCCAAAAAATGACAGGAAAAGCATAAGAAAAGGCAGGAAAGTGGGCCAAATACTGAAATCATCAGTGGTAAACCCAGTGGTTGTCATAATAGACACCAGCTGAAAAATACCGTGATAAATGCTTTCACCCGTGCCGTAGGTACCATTCCAGATAAGATAGCCTGTTACCAAAATACTGCCTGCCAACAGCATTTGAAGATAAAGTTTGGCCTCAGGATTGCGCAGGTAGTGAGTGAGAGATTTTCTGACAAAGGCATAATAGTGAAGGCCAAAGTTCAGACCAGAAACGATCATGAAGAAAACGCAGATACCAACAATAGTGGTGTTGCCATCAAAATAGCCCATGCTCGCGTCATGGGTGGAAAAACCGCCAATGGCTACGGTCGAAAAACTGTGTCCAATCGCGTCAAAAAAAGTCATGCCGGCCAGCCAGTAAGCAAGCATGCACGCAACAGTCAGGCCAAGGTAGATAAAAAATAGTGCTTTTGCCGTTTCAGTGATGCGAGGGGTCAGTTTGTTATCCTTGACGGGTCCCGGTGTTTCTGCACGGTAGAGCTGCATACCGCCAACGCCCAGCATGGGCATGATGGCCACGGCGATGACAACGATCCCGATACCACCTAGCCATTGCAACTGCTGGCGATAATAGAGAATGGATTTGGGCAGAAGATCCAGGCCGGTGATCACTGTGGCACCAGTGGTGGTGAGGCCTGACATGGATTCAAATACGGCGTCTGTGATACTTAACTGCAATGACTCGGAAAGTACAAAAGGCAGCGCCCCGACAAGAGCCAGCTCAACCCAGAACATCACAGTAATCAGGAATCCGTCACGGCTGCGAAGTTCTGCACGTTGACGGCTGAATGGCAGCCACATGAGCACGCCCAATGAAAAAGTGATGGCAAAGGACAGGAAAAAAGCCCCATGGGTTTGTTCATCGTAGATAATGGCAATTACGATTGGTGTCAGCAGCGTCAGGCTGAAAACCATGAGTAGTAACCCGAGGACTTTTGAAATCACATTAAAATGCATAGGTTAGAACTTCGCTACCAACGCTAAAAAAAGGTGAAGCCAACGGCAAACAATTTTTCCACTTCCCGGGTACGGCGTTTGTCCACCACAAAGACAATGGCGTGATCGTTGTTTTTCACCACAGTATCGTGATGTGCAATGATGACCTCGCCGTCGCGCACCAGCGCCGCCAGGGTGACACCGGGAGGTGATTTGATTTCTTCGATGGTTCTGCTGACCACTTTGGATGTTTTACTGTCGCCATGGACAACGATCTCCATTGCCTCAGCGGCACCCCGGCGGAGAGAGTGCGCTTTAACCGTATCTCCGCGCCGCACATGGCTGAGCAGAATACTGGTTGTGGCCTGTTGAGGAGAGATGGCGATGTCAATTTCGCCCCCCTGAACCAGGTCGGCATAAACCGGATTGTTGATCAGGGTCATCACTTTGCGGGCGCCCAGCCTTTTTGCCAGCAGTGAAGCCATGATATTGACTTCATCGTCATTGGTCAGCGCAAGAAAAACGTCGCTTCGCTCGATATTTTCCTCAAGTAACAGATCCTGATCCGTGGCAGATCCATTGAGTACGATGGTTTTATCCAGTCGTTCGGAAATGTACTGGCACCGCTCTTCCGAAAATTCGATGATTTTGATGTTGTACTGTTTTTCCAGTGCCTTGGCCAGACGGTAGCCGATATTGCCACCCCCGGCGATGACAATCCGCTGGTAGGAATTTTCAAGCCTGCGCAATTCGCCCATGACCTTGCGGATATCTTTTTTGGCCGCAATAAAAAATACCTCGTCGCCCTCCTCTATGACAGTATCGCCTTGGGGGAAGATAGGCCGGTCGCGGCGGAAAATCGCTGCGACCCGGGCATCCACTTTGGGCATGTGCTTGCGGAGGAGTCGCAATTCATGTCCCACCAGTGGGCCCCCCTTGAATGCGCGGACTGCTACCAGTTGGATCAGACCTTCGGCAAAATCGATAACCTGAAGACTGCCTGGTTGCTCGATCAGACGGAATATGTAGTCGGTGACCACCTGTTCCGGGGTGATCAGAAAATCTACCGGGCAGTTGGCATCATTGAATAAGCGTTCACGAACTTTATCGTCGGTGTAGCTGCGATCACGAATACGGGCAATTTTGGTGGGTGTGCGAAACAGGGAATAGGCAACCTGACAGGACGCCATGTTGATTTCGTCGCTACTGGTGACTGCCACCAGCATGTCGGCATCCTCAATCCCTGCGCGGATCAGGACGTCCGGATGAGAGGCCATGCCATAGACGGTCCGAATATCCAGCCGGTCCTGGAGCTCACGCAGGCGGTGGTCGTTTGTATCAATGACAGAAATATCGTTAGCCTCTCCGGCCAGATGCTCGGCGAGTGTTCCACCCACTTGGCCAGCACCGGTAATGACGATTTTCATAGCTGGAAATTCCCGTTAATTGCTTAATAACCCGGGCTTTGGAGAAAAAACCAATGCCGTTAAGCTATTGCCGTCTTGACCAGACGGGCAAAATAAAAGCCGTCATGGCCATCAATCTGTGGCATCAATTGGCGCCCGGCAGAAGTTGCCATGCCTGCCTCGGTGGCCACAGGTTCGACATGGACAGAATGGTTGTCTCTGGCGAATTCTGCGATGACCTGATCATTTTCCTGGGCCAGTGTGGAGCAGGTCGCGTAAAGTAAAACGCCGCCCTCTGCCAACAGTGGCCACAGTGCCCTCAACAGGGATAACTGCAAGGTGGCCAGCTTAGCAATATCCGTTGGCCTGCGCATTAGTTTCACATCCGGGTGTCGGCGGATAACACCCGTGGCGGAGCAGGGTGCATCCAGTAAAATTCGATCGAAGGGGTGCCCATCCCACCAGCTGGCTATATCGGCGGTATCTGCGGCGATCAGCTTGGCTTGCAAACCAAGTCTCAGCAGGTTATCGGTGACCCGCGTCAGTCGTTCTGCTGCGATGTCGATGGCAATGACGTCGCCCTGATTATTAAGCAGCTCGAGTATGTGGCCGGTTTTGCCACCCGGTGCACAACAGGCGTCCAAGACGCGCTGACCAGACCTGGGCGCCAGTAGCTGGGCCGCCAGCTGGGCCGCCTCATCTTGCACGCTCACTTGACCCTCGGCAAAACCGGGTAAGTTAATAACATCACAGGGTTGCTGCAGGGTGATACCGACATCACTGAATGGGGTGGGATATGCCTGGATATCTGCCTCTGCAAGTGTCGAGAGATATTGGTCCCGGCTGCAGCGGATCTGGTTTACCCGCAGGGTCATGGGGGGCTGATGGTTGTTGGCCGCCACCAGTTGATCTACCTGCTCCGGCCAGGCCGCTTGCCATAGGTCAATGAGCCAATCAGGGTGTGCGGTCTGGAATTCACGACGACCCCCCAGCTTGATATCGAGTGTGGCGCGCTCACGTAAAAATCGTCGCAGGACCGCGTTGGCAAGACCTTTGGCCCAGTTTTTTTTCAGGTTCTGACAGGTGGCTACGGCTTCATTAACTGCTGCGTGAGGGGGAATCCGGGTTTCGAGTAACTGATAAAGCGAACAGGCTAGGGTTGCCTCTATGTCAAAATCCTTTGCCTTGAAGGGTTTTGCCAGCAATTCTGCGAGGTAAACAGACAGTCGCGGGTAGAACCGCAATGTGCCATAACACAGCTGTTGCAACAGCCCGCGATCGCGGTCATCTACTTTGGCCAGGTACTCGGGTAGAAGTGTATTGAGTGAGCCCTCTCCCCGCAGCACAGACGCGATAATTTTAGCGGTAGCCACCCTGACATTCATGTGCCCATTACCGTACCCGGGGAAAACAGATCGGCATGTGCATTGAGCACTTCTCCCGCGTGGAGCGGCTTCTTGCCGGGCAGTTGCAGTGCCGTGATTAACAGGCACCCTTCACCGGTTTGTACCAGAATACCGGATTTATCGGTATGAATGATCGTACCCGGCACCACCTTGCGGTCTTGATTTGGCACCGCGACACCCTTCCAGATACGGATTCGTTCTCCCGAGAGCGTGCTGTAACAGATCGGGAAAGGATTAAAGGCGCGAATTTTCAAAACCAGGGTTTTGACAGGCTCATGCCAGTTTACCAAGGCTTCCTGCTTGGTAATTTTTGGTGCGTAATTGCTCTGCTCGTCATCCTGTTTCTCCGCCACAACCTTTCCCTGTGCAATCTCGTCCAGGACCGTGAGCAGGGCGTCGGGGCCGATCCCGGCCAGTTTGTCATGGAGGGATCCGGCATCATCATCCGCTTCTATGGGGCAGCGGGCCTTGAGCAGCATATCGCCGGTGTCCAGGCCTTCGGCCATCTGCATAATGGTTACCCCGGTTTCGGTATCTCCGGCTTCTATGGCGCGCTGGATGGGGGCGGCACCTCGCCAGCGGGGCAACAGCGAGGCGTGGACATTGATGCATCCGTATACGGGGATAGCCAACACAGCCTTTGGCAAAAGCAGGCCGTAGGCCACAACCACAATGATGTCGGCATTATAGTTGGCCAGGATTTGCTGCTCCGCCGCCGCTTTCAGGCTGAGTGGCTGATGAACAGGTATCTGCTGATCGGTAGCCAGCAACTTGACCGGGCTGGCAGTGAGTTTTTTGCCGCGCCCGGCGGGGCGATCAGGCTGTGTGAATACGGCGACCACCTGGTGGGATGGACAATCCAGTAATGCTCGGAGGTGTGATGCTGCAAATTGCGGGGTGCCGGCAAATACGATTCGCAAAGAAGGGTCCTCAGTGTCGACCAACCGGTGTCAGTCTTGTTGACGGTGGAGTTTTTCCAGTTTTTGCCTGATTCGCTGCCGTTTGATGGGCGACAGGTAATCCACGAAAAGCTTGCCGTCGAGGTGGTCAATTTCGTGCTGGATACAGACGGCCAGCAGACCTTCCGGCTCAAGCACGTAGGGCTGCCCCTCCCGGTCGAGTGCGCTCAGACGAATATGTTCAGGACGTTGGATGGTTTCATAAAAACCGGGCACTGACAGACAGCCTTCCTGATGCGGGGAGGTAATGTCATCCAGTATTTCTACCTTTGGATTGATCATCACAATCGGCTGGTCGCCCTCATCTGATAAATCCATGACTACAATCCGCTTGTTGACGTTGACCTGGGTAGCAGCAAGGCCAATGCCGTTAGCCTGATACATGGTTTCCAGCATATCGTCCACCAGCGATCTGGTGTTCTGATCGATTTCTGCTATGGGAGCAGCCCTGATACGCAGTCGTGGGTCAGGAAATTCAAGGATGTTGAGTATTGACATTTGTTTGTGACGAGTTTCTAGCAATCTGGCGTAAACCACTGCTAACATAAGGCCAATGGAGCGGAATATCACTTAATATAGTCGAGTGAGAAGTATACACACAATCCGGATATAGCACACAGGACGGCCATAAGATGAAAAAAACATTGTTGGGAATAGTAGCTGCTTGCGCTATTGCAATTGCCGCCATTGCTGCAGAGGCACCCTTTAATGAGGATGTCCCTGAAAAATATACCGTGAAGAAAGGCGACACTCTGTGGGATATCTCTGATCTGTATCTACGGGATCCCTGGTTATGGCCTGAAATCTGGTATGCCAACCCTCAGATTGCCAATCCCCATCTGATTTATCCCGGTGACATTATCTCCATGGTCTATATTGATGGCCGTCCCCATTTGATGCTGGAAAAGCGCGATCGGCGGGTAAAACTGTCTCCAGAAGTTAAGGTCGTGCCAGAGTCGGAGGCCATTCCGGCGCTACCACTGGATATCATCAACAGTTTTCTGACCCGCAACCGTATTGTCACCCAGGAAGAGGTCGATAGAGCTCCTTACGTGGTGGCGGGCTATGAGAAAAAACTGCTCTCCGGATCGGGAGATACGTTCTACGCCCGTGGTCAGTTTGATGAAACCCCGACCTACGGACTTTACCGGGTTGGTGAGCCCTATCTGGATCCGGTGACCCAGGAAATATTGGGTATACGCGCGCAGGATGTGGGGTCCGCCAAGGTGCAAAGAGTGGCCGATGATATAGCCACCATGCTGGCGACCCGATCCCTTGAGGAAGTGCGTATTGGGGAGCGTTTGCTGCCCCATGAAGAGCGACCACTCAATTCCATCTTTTACCCCAGTGCGCCCGAGTCCACGGTTGAGGGTGAGATTATGGCTGTTGAGGGTGGTATCACCCAGGTTGGGCATCTCGACGTGGTGTCTATTAACCGGGGTGAGCGCGAAGGCCTCGAAGCGGGAAATATTCTGGCCATCTTCAAACGTGGAGAGGAAGTAACTGACTATATCGCCAAGGAAAAAATAAATCTGCCTAACGAGCAGGCCGGGTTGTTAATGATATTCCGCGCGTTTGAAAAAATGAGTTATGGTCTGGTGATCAAGGCCGAGCGCCCTCTGGCGGTAAACGATATTGTTAAAAACCCCTAGGCAACGGGGTAATTAAAACGCCGACCTGTGTCGGCGTTTTTTATGGGCAACGGATATCAAGCAGGTAAGGGAGTACCAACCCAATGGACAGGGAGTCCAAAGCAGCACTAGTCATGGCGTTTCTCGATGGATGCTCACCTGCCGACAGCGTCAGATTGTGTCGATCGGCGGGTTCCTTTGTCGAGGCAGCTGCTCAGGCAGAAGACTATTTTTCTTCTGGTTACGCCAGTCAGCCAGGAAAGTATTTCCGAAAACACCATAATAATCGAGCAGAACGGGAAGATCGGGCAGAGCAGGTGCTGGATTGGTGCCGGCATAATCAGGTGAACTGCCTAAATTTGCTCGATCCGGATTACCCGCCTCTTTTATTGGAACTGAGCGTTCCTCCACCCCTGTTGTTTATTCGTGGCGATGCGCAGTTGCTGTCCATGCCACAAATCGCCATTGTTGGCAGTCGCAATGCCAGCCCCGGTGGACTGGGCAATGCCCGGGCCTTTGCCGCCGCTTTGGCGGCCAGTGGTTTTGTGATCACCAGTGGTCTGGCGCTGGGCATTGATGGGGCGGCTCATGATGGAGCCCTGCAAACGGGCAAAACCATCGCTGTGCTGGGGACTGGTCTGGATGTGACCTACCCGCGCCGACACGGTGATTTGTATCGGCGGATAATTGATCAGGGTGGAGCGGTCGTCAGTGAGTTTTTGCCAGAAACACCACCCCTTGCGGGCAATTTTCCTCGTCGCAACCGGATAATCAGTGGCCTGAGTCTGGGCATTCTGGTGGTTGAAGCGGCATTGAAGAGCGGGTCGCTGATCACTGCTCGGTACGGACTGGAACAGGGGCGAGAAGTATTTGCCATTCCCGGTTCGATCCATAGTGCTTTCAGTAAAGGCACCCACCAGCTGCTCAAACAGGGCGCAACTCTGGTGGAATCAGCAGCGGATATTGCAGAGCAACTGGGTGGTCTGCTGGCCTCTATAGTGCCGGACGTTAAAACAGGTCAGCCACCGTCGACAGAAGCAAGACAGGTCCTGCTGGAGGCGATGGGATTCGACCCGGTTGATATGGATATGCTTGTGCAACGTACGGCCATGCCAGTGAATACGTTGACACAGGAGCTGCTGTTGCTGGAACTGGAGGGCGCTATTGCCGCTGGGCAGGGAATCTATCAGCGGTTGCGTTAGCAGATGGCCCTTCTCATGGGATTCACACATTGATGAGCAACAAACCCTCCTGTTAACAGGCGCATTTTATTGCGAAATTCCCCAGGTTCCGGTAGCCTGCCGCGTTTTACAGGGGGATTAAAAAATGAACAAACCCTTTATTGCCATCCTGATGGGTTCGGACTCGGACCTGCCAGTCATGGAAGCCAGCTTTGAAGTGCTCAAAAAGTTCGAGGTGCCCTTCGAAGTTAAAGTATCGTCGGCGCATCGAACGCCGGAGGCAACGCACCGTTATGTGAAGGATGCGGACCAGCGGGGCTGTGCAGCCTTTATATGTGCTGCGGGAATGGCGGCGCATCTGGCGGGTGCCGTTGCAGCCAATACGCTCAAGCCTGTGATTGGGGTGCCTATCAATTCATCACTGGATGGCCTTGATGCGCTGCTCTCAACGGTGCAAATGCCCGGTGGCATTCCGGTTGCTACTGTGGCAATCGGCAAGGCAGGTGCAAAGAACGCAGCCTATCTGGCAGCCCAGATAATTGGTGTCAGTGATGCTGTGTTGCACCAGAAGCTGCTGGATGAGCGAGCAGATAATGCCCGCGCCATTCTGGAAAAAGACGCGGCATTACAAGAGAAGCTGAAAAGTCTCTGAGCCGCGTCTCCGTGGGCAATTTTCGTATAATCAGGGCGGTGGATTGTCTGCGTGGCGGAGGGGTGATGGCCTACCCCACAGAGGCAGTCTGGGGCCTCGGTTGCGACCCGTTTTCTGAGGGAGCCGTTATGCGGCTGTTGGCGCTCAAAAAACGCCGTCGGGACATGGGGCTTATCGTAATAGCCGCCTCAATGGCACAGCTGGAACCTTTTTTGGCAGGCATAGCAGTGTCTGATCGCCAGCTACTTGAGGCCAGCTGGCCGGGTCCACAGACTTGGCTGGTACCCAATAATGGTTATGCACCAACCTGGGTTACCGGTGGCAGAGAAACCCTGGCATTACGCGTGACGAGCCACCCTGTGGCTGCGGCACTTTGTCATGCTTATGGGGGGGGGCTGATTTCTACGTCGGCCAACCCGCATGGCTTTAGGCCGGCCGTTTCTTTGCTAAAGCTGAACCTTTATTTTTACGGTCAGCTTGATTATGTGCTGCCCGGTTCATTGGGTGGCCTGACATCTCCGACACCGATCAAAAACCTGAAAACCGGAGAGATGATTCGGGGCAGCTGATGCCTCGAATTTTACATTGTCGGTAAATTGTCAATGGCGGGTCGGCCTATCACACTGTGTATTATGTGACCTAACCCCATTGTTTTGAGGATCTCATGACAGATAAAGCGGCCGTTAAACAGTACCTTCTGAATTTGCAGGATCGTATCTGCCATGCCTTACAGCTGGAAGATGATCGCAGCAGGTTTGCAGAGGAGAACTGGGTTCGTGAAGAGGGTGGTGGCGGTCGCAGTCGAGTGATAGTGGATGGATCGGTATTTGAAAAAGGTGGGGTGAACTTTTCCCACGTCTATGGGACACAGCTACCCCCGTCTGCCACCGCAGCCCGGCCGGAACTGGCGGGGCGAAGCTTTGAAGCCATGGGGGTGTCACTGGTGATCCATCCGGAAAATCCCTATGTCCCCACATCCCATGCGAACGTCAGGTTTTTTATTGCGGAGAAGGAAGGCGAAGAACCCGTATGGTGGTTCGGAGGTGGCTATGATCTAACCCCCTACTACGGCAATGAGGAAGATTGTCGTCATTGGCACCAGACGGCCCGTGCCGCCTGCCAACCCTTTGGTCCGGAGGTTTATCCCCGTTTCAAACAGTGGTGTGACGAGTACTTTTTCCTCAAACACCGCAACGAACCCCGTGGGGTTGGTGGCCTGTTTTTCGATGATTATAACCAGGCGGGGTTTGAGCAGAGTTTTGCCCTGACAAGGGCGGTTGGAGATAGCTATATTGATGCGTATCTGCCTATTGTCCGGCGCCGAAAACATGTTCCCTGGGGGCAGCGCGAGCGCCAGTTTCAATTATACCGGCGTGGTCGTTACGTGGAATTTAATCTGGTTTATGACCGGGGAACACTGTTTGGTCTGCAGACGGGCGGCAGAACAGAATCCATTCTCATGTCGCTGCCGCCATTGGTTCGTTGGGAATACAATTGGCAACCCGAACCCGGTTCCGCCGAGGCGGAGCTATACCAGTTATATCTGCAACCACGCCAGTGGGTTTGAGTTATACAAAATGGAAGACCAGCATGACTGATCGTTACGCCGTTTTTGGCAATCCTGTGGAGCACAGTAAGTCGCCGCAAATTCATCGGGCCTTTGCTGCCCAGACGGGTGAAGCGATTGAATACGACAAACAATCTGTGGCACTAGATGGCTTTTATCGCGCTGCGGACACTTTTTTTGCAGAGGGTGGCAAGGGTCTTAACATCACGGTGCCATTCAAGCAGGAGGCCTATGGTTATGCTGCAAGGCTGACGAATCGTGCCCGCCACGCGGGTGCAGTTAACACCCTGGCCCTGCAGAATGATGGCACGGTATTGGGGGACAACACCGATGGCATCGGTATGGTCAGAGATATGCTTGAAAACCTGAACTGGCAGATAAAAGGCAGGAAAGTGCTGGTTCTCGGTGCCGGTGGTGCAGTGCGCGGGATCCTTGAGCCCTTGCTGGAACAATTGCCACAGCATGTGGTCATTGCCAACCGTACACTGGCCAAGGCGCTGCAACTGGCTAAAGGATTTGCGGAAATGGGCTACTTGCTCGGTTGTGACTATGAGATGCTCGAGGGTCAGCAGTTTGACCTTGTCATCAATGGCACTAGTGCCAGCCTTGTGGCACAGCTACCGCCCCTCCCCGATGGTCTACTGGCAGACCAGGCCTGTTGCTACGACATGATGTATGCCGTACAGCCAACGGTATTTATGAGTTGGGCCAGACAGCAGGGTGCCGCCGGTGTTGCCGATGGTCTGGGCATGCTGGTCGAGCAGGCGGCGGAATCCTTTCGACTCTGGCGTGGTATCAGCCCGAACACTGCGCCGGTTATTGCCGAAATCCGCCAGATGCTGATGGACCAGGCCTCTTCGGATACCCCATAAAACATTTTCACAGCCCTATTTTTGGCCATTGCACCTCTTATCAGCCTGCTTGCTCGGCGAGATACTGATCTTTGAGTTTGACGTAATTACCGGGGGAGTAGGAAAAGAACGCCCGCTCTTCGTCAGAAACCGGTCTCAGTAACCGACAGGGATTGCCGACATAGAGGTTGCCGCTTTCCAGATGCTTGCCGGGCGGCACTACTGTGCCGGCGCCGATAATCACCTCATTTTCTACCACAGCACCATCATTGATGATGGCGCCATTGCCCACCAGAATATAGTTGCCGAGTGTACAGCCGTGAAGAATGGCGCCGTGACCGACAATCACGTTGTCGCCGATAGTCAGTGGCCAGCCGCCGGGGTTGAAGTCACTTGCATGGGTGATGTGCAATATGGCGGTATCCTGAATATTTGAGCGATTGCCTACGGTAATGCGGTGCATGTCACCACGAATTACGGCCCCGGGCCACACTGAGACATCATCGCCGAGAGTGACATTGCCAATCACAGTCGCTGCAGGATCAATGTAAACTCGTTCGCCGAGGGTGGGTAAAACACCTTTATAGGGTCGGATATTCTCTGTCATCATGACTCCTGAACTGACTAATGGATCTAGAGCGATATAATACGTTGCCAAGTGGCTGGCTTATAGCCGTTGTAGCGATCTGGCATAACGATTGGTTGAATTTTTTCACTTGTCCCCGACCGGAAGGCCTTTCTCGATGTTTAAAGCTGACAAGCGTTTTATTGCAGGTGCGGTCTGCCCGCGCTGTAACCAGATGGATAAACTGGTGGTTTTCAATGAAGATGGCAAGGATTTCAGGGCCTGTGTCAGCTGTGATTTTCGAGAGCAGATGTTTATGCAGGGCGCCCCCCGCGAACTGGAGACCCGGGTTAATCTCTCTCCCGAGGAAAAGCGGGTTGACGTTCAGACGGTGAAGCTCGTCGATCCCAAAAAATGACGAACCCCGCCAATATCAATGGATCAATAACTGCCCCGATCCGTTGAACAACAGGTTGACTGATAAATTGTCGATCAGACAGGGCCACCGCTGTAGATCACTTGCCCACCGATTGCTGCGGTCCTCCCGGCATGCCTCGGGAACAAACACCAGGTCTTTTTGTTGCAGCTCATCCACGATCAGATGAACAGCGCTGTCGAGTTGATTAGCGAAAGGTTCACCAATCAGGTGATGGATGATCAGGTTTGAACGAGTCATATCCATTGGCACCAATGGCATGTTGTAGCCCGAGATAAACCGGTCATTGACCTCTTCGACCAGTCGATGGGCGAGATAGGATTCGCCCATAAGAGAATTGAGTCCTTCGTGACCGGCCACCAAGGCTGGCGGTTCCATGAAAAACTCTCTGGCAGTGGAAATCACCGGTTCTATGTAGTCGATAAGTCCGCATTCATCTGCGATGGCGTCTACCGCATCAATAAATTCCGGCACCTGATCTATGTAGTGAATAATAAAATTGAGGAGCGCTGGAATGATATTTTCGGATGGCAACTGAATGGATTTGTGAAGTGCGCTGACGCGGGTCTTGAGTAGTCTGGCAAGTTGTCCTGTTGCCCTTTCATGCTTCTTGGCAGCGGCAATAGCCTGGCGAATGATTACAGTATCCATAGTCAAAAGTTAGCTGAGCCCGATAAAAAGGCAAAGAACATCTTGCTATAAGCCGCGCTGCTTTTTGTTCATCAGCATGTTTGAGCGATCCACTGGCCACGTTTACTGAACAGAGAAAATAACCATACCATCTGAATGCTGCGAGCCACTAAAAAGCCCAGGTACGCTAACCATAGCCCATGATTGCCGAGCGGGGCTGAAAAGTACCACAGTGGCAAAAAAACGAGAAAAGACGCTATCAGCATGCTGTCCTGCATTGCGCGGGTTTTGCCACTGCCGATGAAAATACCGTCCGCCATAAAGCAGGCAAGGCCGACCAGTGGCATGGCTGTCAGCCAGGGCCAATAGGTTTTCACCGCAGGGAAAACCTCTGGCAGGTTCGTAATCGCGCCAATAATGATGTCCGGGAAAAACCCGTAAATGAGAGTGGCGATCAAGGCGATAACCAAACCCCAGGCAGTGGTAGTCAGACAAATACGGTAAAAGTCTTTGAGGTCTTTTTTGCCGATGGCATGCCCGGCAAGGGACTCGGCGGCATGCGCAAACCCATCCTGTGTAAACGCCACCAGCAGTATTAACTGCATCAGGATGGCATTGGCCGAGAGAATGATATCACCCTGCCGTGCTCCCTGGGCGGTGAAAAAAGTCATGATGAATACAAGGCAGGCTGTGCGGACGAACAGATGACGGTTAGCCCTGAACAGCTCTCGATATCTGGACCATTGTGTCAGTTGCATTGACCTGATCGGTGTTTGGAGCTGGCGTATGGTCACTGTCACCAGTAGCAGTGCGAGTGCCAAACCGAGATATTCCGCAGTTAAGGAGGCCCATGCCGCTCCGGCACTGTTCAGTTTCATTCCGACTATGAACAGAAAATCAAAACCAACATTGGTGAGGTTGACGAATAGCATAAGGAACAGCGTGGTACCGGCTCGCTGCAGCCCGAGCAGCCAGCCCATCGCGCAGAAGGTGGCGAGGGTGGCGGGAGCAGCCAGAATGCGAATCTGGCAGTATTCCATGGTCAGTGGTCTGGCTGCAGCGGAGGGTTTGATCAGATCGAGAATCAGGGTGAGGAGGGGTTGCCGCAACAGGATCAACAGGATCCCGAGAGTGAATGCTATCACCAGTGATTGAGCCAACACTTCAACGCAGCGGGATGTATCTCCGGCACCCCAGGCCCTGGCGGTTACGCCGATAGTGCCCATCCGCAGAAATCCAAACAACCAGAACAGCATGGTCAGTACACTACTGCCCGCAGCCACGGCAGCGAGAAAACGGGCATTTGCCAGATGACCGAGAATCGCGGTATCAACGAGGCCCAGGGTAGGGATACTGATGCTTGCCAGGGTCATAGGCAGGGCGATCACTAAAACTTTTTGTTGGATAAGCGGTGATTTCATTTTGTCCCTGGGCGGCTAAAGAGGCCATTCTGCCAGAAAAAGCATTCATTCTTTGGGCGGAATAGTCTGGAGCGGTGCGGAAAGAATCTGGTATACTCGCCCGGTTTTTCGTGTCCAGAGAAGCTGTTTGGCTCTCGCAGGATGAAATTCATAACTAGAAACAATAACTTATTGACTGGAGATAGGGCGATGTCAAGAAGAGCACGTATGCTTTTCGCGCTGCTGCTAGCCCCTGCGATGTTCTTGGCCACTTTTGGCAAAGCATTGGCAGATGATGCACAGCGTTGGGCTGTCAATATGCCCAAGGGGGTAACCCCTGTGAGCAACGCAATCTACGATATTCACATGATCATTTTCTGGATCTGCGTGGTGATCGCGGTTGGCGTATTTGGCGTGATGTTTTACAGCATGTATGCACACCGCAAGTCCAAGGGTGCCGTTGCTGCAAACTTCCATGAAAATACCACAGCTGAGATTGTCTGGACCGTAATTCCAGCCGTTTTGCTGATCGTTATGGCGATTCCGGCAACCAGCGCGCTACTACAGGTGTATGATGCCAGTGAAGCCGAGATGGACATCAAGGTCACCGGTTATCAGTGGAAATGGCAGTATGAGTATCTTGGTCAGGATGTCTCCTTCATGAGCGAACTGGCCACGCCCGAATCTGAAATCTATAACACAGCGCCTAAGAGCCAGTATTACGTTCAGGAGGTGAGTGAACCCTTGGTGATACCGGCCAATACCAAGGTGCGTTTCCTGATAACGGCGAAAGACGTGATCCATTCCTGGTGGTTGCCTGATCTCGGTGTCAAAAAAGATGCTATTCCCGGTTTGGTCAACGAAACCTGGGCCTATGTCAATGAGCCGGGTATCTACCGTGGAGCCTGTACCGAGCTTTGTGGCCAAGGTCATGCCTTTATGCCAGTTGTGGTCAATGTGCTTGAAAAAGAAGCCTATAATTCCTGGCTGGCAGAGAAAAAAGAAGCCACTGCCGCAGAACGTGAACTGTCCAAAAAAACCTTCACGATGGACGAGTTGATGGCTCAGGGGAAAGAGGCTTACGATCGCTCTTGTGCTGCCTGTCACCAGGTGAACGGTCAGGGTATCGCCGGTGTATTCCCCTCAATGATTGGTGGTGCTATAACCACTGGCGACATTACTTCACATATCGATATCGTGGTGAATGGTAAAGCGGGAACGGCGATGCAGGCTTTCGGTGGTCAGTTGTCAGAGGTGGATATTGCTGCGATTGTTACCTATGAGCGCAATGCCTGGGGTAATAATACCGGTGATGTCGTGCAGCCCATCGATATTCTCAAACATAAGCAAGGCCAATAAAGGAGGATTAAGTCATGGCACACGGTCCCGCAAAAGGTATTGGCCGCTGGCTATTTACCACGAACCACAAAGACATCGGTACGATGTACCTATGGTTTAGTTTTGCCATGTTTCTGTTGGGTGGCTTTTTTGCCATGGTGATTCGTGCCGAGCTGTTCCAGCCCGGTATGCAACTCGTCAAACCCGAATTTTTTAACCAGATGACGACAATGCATGGGTTGGTAATGGTATTTGGTGCCATCATGCCGGTATTTGTCGGCTTGGCAAACTGGATGATCCCGATGATGATTGGGGCACCGGATATGGCGTTGCCGAGGATGAACAACCTCAGTTTCTGGATTCTACCCTTTGCCTTTCTGATGCTGACCTCCACCCTGTTCATGGATGGCGGTGGTCCCAACTTTGGTTGGACATTCTATGCACCGCTGTCGACAACCTATGCTCCTGATTCGGTGAATTTCTTTATCTTTGCCATTCATATCATGGGCGCTTCTTCGATCATGGGCTCCATTAATATTATTGCTACCGTGCTGAACATGCGCGCACCTGGCATGACATTGATGAAAATGCCGATGTTCGTTTGGACCTGGTTGATTACCGCATTCCTTCTGATTGCTGTGATGCCGGTACTGGCGGGTGCTGTGACCATGATGCTGATGGACATCAATTTTGGCACTAGCTTCTTTAATGCAGCGGGTGGTGGTGACCCGGTATTGTTCCAGCACGTGTTCTGGTTTTTTGGTCATCCCGAGGTATACATCATTATCCTGCCGGCCTTTGGTGTGATTTCACACATCATTCCGACATTCAGCCGCAAGCCATTGTTTGGCTACAGCTCCATGGTGTATGCAACAGCATCCATCGCCTTCCTGTCGTTTATCGTATGGGCACACCATATGTTCCTGGTGGGAATGCCAGTGGGTGGGCAGCTGTACTTCATGTATGCCACCATGCTAATTGCCGTGCCTACGGCCGCCAAGGTGTTCAACTGGATCAGCACCATGTTCAGGGGCTCCCTGTCCTATGAAACACCGATGCTGTTTGCCATAGCATTTGTGATTCTGTTTACCATCGGTGGCTTTACCGGCTTGATGTTGGCTATTGCGCCTGCGGATGTCCAATATCACGATACCTACTTCGTGGTGGCCCACTTCCACTACGTGATGGTTGCCGGCTCGTTATTTTCTGCCACCGCCGCTGTCTATTACTGGCTGCCCAAGTGGTGTGGACGGATGTACAACGAAACGATGGGCAAGGTGCAGTTCTGGATTTCGTTCATTGGTTTCAACGTGACCTTCTTCCCCCAGCACTTCCTGGGTCTAGCTGGCATGCCTCGTCGTTACGCCGACTACGCACTGCAGTTCTCTGACTGGAATATGATTTCCAGTATTGGTGCCTTCATCTACGGTGCTGCCCAGCTGTTGTTCCTGTTCAATGTTGTTCGGACCATCAGATCTGGTAAACCCGTGAGTGAACCAAAAACCTGGGAAGGTGCAGAAGGTCTGGAGTGGACTGTTGCCACGCCAGCTCCGTACCACACCTTCAGTACAGCGCCGATCGTCAAATAACAGGAAAATAAACGGACATGTGGGCCAACTCAACCAGACCACTGATATCCAAACTGCTTGTCGGAGTGGTCTGCATGTTCCTGTTTGCCCTGTTTGTCATGCCGCCGCTGTACGACATGTTCTGTGAGGTCACCGGTATTGGTGGCAAAACATCGGGCCCTTATGTGGCTTCTGAAGCGGGTATTGATACCAGCAGGACGGTCAAGGTGCAGTTCGTTGCTACGAACAATGCCGCTATGTCCTGGCAATTTTCGCCCAAGGTATATGAGGTGGTGGTTCATCCAGGAGAAGCGACTGAGGTGGTGTTTTATGCGAAAAACAGCACGCATCGGGATATGGTTGCTCAGGCAATTCCCAATGTTACACCCTTTAATGCAGCCTCCTATTTCCATAAGACCGAGTGTTTCTGCTTTAACCAGCAACCACTGAAAGCGGGTGAAGAAGCCGATTTACCGTTGGTGTTTATAGTGGATCGTGATCTGCCCAGGGCGGTTAAGACAATCACGCTGTCCTATACCCTTTTTGATATAACGGATCGTGTGAATGACGGTTCAGTAGCAAAATTAAACTGATGATAAGAACCGACCCATCAGGGTTGGCGTTGATGGAGAAAAAGTAATGTCTACAGAGAGCAGCTATTACGTTCCTGAACAAAGTAAGTTGCCTGTACTGGCGGCACTGGGGATGGGTCTGATGGCCTATGGTGCTGGGAGTTGGGTGCAGGGTGGTTCGGCACTGGTGTTACTGGCTGGTGCGATTGTGATGGTGTTTACCCTCTACAACTGGTTCAGTACTGTTATTCACGAAAATATGGCTGGAATGAACAGTGCTCAGCTCAAGCGTTCCTATGTATGGGGGATGAGCTGGTTTATTTTTTCTGAAGTGATGTTCTTTGCCTGTTTCTTTGGGGCCCTGTTTTATGTGCGCGTACTGGCATTGCCCTGGTTGGGCGGTGAAGGTGGTCATGCAGGCAACGATTTGCTGTGGGAAGGTTTCGAGCCCGCCTGGCCTCTGATGACTACGCCGGATATGGCCGTCAATGGCGAGAATGCCCAATTCATGGGTCCTGAGCAGCATATGAGTTTTCCGGGTTGGGCCAACCTGCTGGGGTGGTTGCCACTGTGGAATACGATTGTTCTGCTTTCTTCGAGTGTAACTGTACACATTGCTCACACCGCACTGAAAAACAGTAATCGCGCAAAATTCAATTTATGGTTGGGAGTCACTGTTCTTCTCGGTGCCATCTTTATTGTGCTTCAGGTAGAAGAATACATTCACGCTTATCAACATATGGGCCTGACTCTGGAGTCAGGCATTTACGGAACAACGTTCTTTATGCTGACGGGATTCCACGGTGCTCACGTGACCATGGGAACTATCATGTTGTTGATAATGTTCCTACGTGGACTCAAGGGCCACTTTAGTCCCGACGATCAATTCGGGTTTGAGGCAGCCTCCTGGTACTGGCACTTTGTTGATGTGGTCTGGGTCGGTTTGTTTATTTTTGTCTACGTGCTTGCCTGATTCAGCATTTTTTGGGATGCAATAAAAAGCGGTCAGGGTTCCCCTGGCCGCTTTTTTCTCACTCTGTAGAAGAAAAACCTATTGATGCATTTGCGGAGCGACCCGCTCGGGGTGTAGTTGGCGATCCCAGGGGGCTTTGCTGGTAAGTTGTCCGGAGTAGATGCCCCAGGCAATTGTCCCCACTAGTGCAACAGCCAGTATGACCCGTACGCCGAGAGCATAAAGGGTTCTTTTACTCGGATTGCCTACGTCTTTCATCAGAAAAACCAGTGCACTACTCAAGCTGATAAGAACTGCAATGAATAAAAAGACAATGATGGTTTTAAGTAACATTAAAGTAGTCCCGATCTTCAGAGAATTTATTTAAACACAGATGCCAGTTGAACCGCAGCAGCAAGCTAAAATTTCCTTCCAGTGGCAGTGGAACTGGAAAATATTGCTATTCGCGGGCATTTTTTTCCCAATCACAATGAGTCTTGCCTTTTGGCAACTGGAGCGTGCCGATGAAAAGCACGTGCTACTGGAAACCTATCGACAGAAAAAGATTGCAGCACCGGTTTCCATAGCCGAGGCAATGAGGTTTTCTGATCAGCAGTATGTTCGTGTTCATCTTGAAGGTGAATATGATAACCGGTCTCCTCTGTTGATAGACAATCAGGTTCGCAACGGGCGTCCGGGCTATGAAGTTATCAGTCCGTTTGAATCTTCTCAGAATGGCTGGTTTTTGGTGAACCGGGGTTGGTTGCCGGGGGGGCTTGATCGCAGTGTTTTGCCCGATGTGGGTGCGGTGCCCGGCAAAGTGACCCTGGTAGGTTATCTGTACCGCTCTCCGGGCAAACAGCTGATGTTGGGCGAAGATAAGTGGAGAGAGGGCGACGGACCGAAAATCATTCAGAATGCGGCACCGAAAAAAGTCTCGGAAAAATTGGCCATCCCTTTTTATGATTTTACGCTGCGGCTCGATGCAGGCATGCCGGGAGCGCTTGAAACCGGGTGGCAGGTAGTGAATGTGGTGCCGGGGATGCACACGGGATATGCGGTTCAGTGGTCGGCATTATCCATAGCGCTGCTCCTTCTGACTTTATTCGCCAACTCAAATCTTGGTGCTGTCCTAAAGCATCGCAAGTCATATACACGTAAAAAAACGGAGTAATGGTAATGACCGAGAATCGGGCCCAGCCAGGCTACTGGCCAATATTGATCATGATCGGAGTTTTGTCCGGGGTTATTGTGGCCGGTTTTCTGCTGTTTCCGAAAACGTCTGATGAGCGAAATAGTTTATTGGCTCGCTTGGGGACAACCAATTTTGGTGAGTTTGTAGTTCCGGCCGTATCCATGACGGATCTGAACCTGAAGACGGGGGATGGCAGGCCCTGGGTATTTTCCGAGCAAAAAATAAAATGGCGCCTGATTATTCCTGGTGCTGGCAAATGTATTGATGAATGTCGTGAGCTACTTCATACCACCAGACAGGTTCATATCAGTCTGGGAAAATACAGTCGCCGTTTCGAGCGGGTCTACATCGCGTTGGATGATGAAATTGATTCGGAAACAGAGCGTTATATGGAGGAACACCCCTATCTGACCGTTGTTCATGGCAAGCAGGACGAGCTGGAGCAGTTATTGGAGGCTACCAATGCACCTCTGTTTATGGAGGACGCACCCCTGAGAGCCTATCTCGTAGACCAGGAGGGCCTGATCATGATGTCGTACACCTTGGCCAATGCTGGTAAGGAGTTGATCGAGGATATAGAGCACCTGATGAAATACTCGCCCGGCTGAAAGCATTTGCCAGATCAAAGAACGTTGCCAGCTTGCCACTTAAGTCATGGTGCTTTAGTGAAGTAAATAAACCACGTCAGTACGGTAATTGATGTCTACAAATTCCCCCAAACAACGCCAGGCCGGGTTCAGATTGGCTGTAACCGCCACTGTCCTGTCAGTGGTCGTTTTGCTACTCGGTGTTTTTACCCGCCTGACGGATGCCGGGTTGAGTTGCCCCGACTGGCCGGGCTGCTATGGCCATTTTTCATGGCCTAGCAATCCCGATGCTATCGCTCGAGCCGAACGACTGTATCCCGAAAACCTGGTCGAACACCAGAAAAGCATGGTTGATATGGTCCACCGGTATGCAGCGGCTGTGCTGGGTTTGTTGGCGATTGCACTGGCTGTCATCTCCTGGTTGCGCAGGGAAGATGAAGGCTACCCTTTTCGGCTGCCAACATTTATTTTGTTCTTGGTAGTCTGGCAGAGCCTGTTTGGCATGTGGTCTATCACATTAAAATTGTGGCCACAGATTGTGACGCTTCATCTACTCACTGGCATGGTGACTTGTTCGCTGTTATGGTTACTGACCCTCCGCCTGAGTGGTCGCGAGTGGCGACTTTCTCCGGAAGTAATGGATCGGTTGGGCAGCGTTAAATCCTGGTTGCTAGTGGTGGTAATCGTAACCCTGTTACAGATATTTCTGGGGGGATGGACGAGCGCCAACTATGCTGCTTTTGCCTGTGTCGAGTTTCCAACTTGTCAGGGTGAATGGTGGCCTGACATGGATTTCAAAAACGGTTTTAACCTAATGCAAACGATCGGACCCAATTACTTGGGCGGGAAGCTGGAAAGTGAAGCGCGAGTAGCCATTCATGTCATACATCGCCTAGGTGGTTTGATCCTTGGGTTGTTGATGGTTGGTTTTGCGGTGCGACTGTTCACAATTAAAAGTACTCAGTTTCGCTGTATGGGGTTGATAACACTGGCAGTTTTGACTGTGCAGATTGTCCTCGGGGTCAGTAATATTTTTCTGATGTCACCACTGCTTATGGCATTGATGCATCATCTGGCAAGTGTCCTGTTACTGCTGGTATTGGTCACAATCGCTGCCAGAACCTGGACAGCCAGGCTGGAATGATAGGTACAGGAGTTTTAAATGATAAATGAATCAGGGGTCGAGATGGAAAAAGCGGTCTGGCGCGACTATCTGGAGCTCACGAAACCCAACGTAGTAGCGTTGATGATTCTCACTACTGTGATTGGTATGTTCCTCTCGGTGCCGGGTATGGTGCCAGTCAATGTGCTGATTTTAGGTAATCTCGGAATTGCTCTCTGCGCCGGGGCTGCCGCCGTGGTTAACCATGTTGTGGATCGCCAAATTGATACTAAAATGGCCAGGACGGTCAATCGTCCAGTGGCAAAAGGTCGTGTCGAACCAGTCCAGGCTATGGTATTTGCCACTGTGCTCGGCCTGCTGGGCATGGCTATTCTGTTGGTCTACATTAACCCACTCACTGCCTGGCTGACTCTGGCATCGCTGGTGGGCTATGCCGGTGTCTACACTCTGTTCCTGAAACGCGCCACACCTCAGAATATTGTAATAGGTGGTTTGGCGGGTGCTGCTCCCCCGCTGCTGGGTTGGACGGCGGTAACAGGCGAAATCCACGGGCATGCACTGCTGCTGGTGCTGATTATTTTTGCCTGGACACCACCGCATTTCTGGGCGCTGGCAATACACCGCAAGGACGAATACGCCAAGGCGGATATTCCAATGCTGCCGGTTACCCACGGTGAAAAATACACCAAGCTACATATTCTCCTATACACCCTGATGTTGCTGGTAATTAGCGTACTTCCCTTTGTGACCGGTATGAGTGGTTGGCTATACCTGCTGGGGGCATTGGCGCTCGGGATCGGGTTCATTTATTGGGCCATTGTCATGATGGTCGGCAAAAAAGCCAATGCGGGAATGGATACTTTTAAGTACTCGATCATCTACCTGATGGCGCTGTTTGTGATTATGTTGCTCGATCACTACCTGATTACGGTCCCCGCATTCTTTCCCTAGTAAGGGGTTTTGAAAAGCCATATCCAAAATAAGTGAGATATCCAACGTGTTAGCCAGTCAAAAAGATAGGGGCAGCGTGAAGCTGACAGTCGCGGTATTGGTTGTTTTTATTGCGTTGGTGGTTGCTGGTTTTGCTTTCAAACTGAATCAGCCTCGCGTCCTTAGCCAACAGGAACTACAGGCCAATGGCACTGTTCTGCTGGATACACCCCGTCAGTTCAGTGAATTTCAGTTAACCGACCATCGCGGCGAAGTGTTCGACAAAAACAGTCTGAAAGGTAAGTGGTCACTGCTGTTTTTTGGATTCACCCACTGCCCCGATATCTGCCCCACGGCTATGGCTTCGGCTGCCAGGATGTACGCCGGTCTCGAACCCGAAGAGCAGGAAAAACTCCAGATCGTCCTGATTTCGCTGGATCCGGAAAGGGATACCAAAGATAAACTTGCTGAGTATGTGCCTTACTTCAACCCGGAATTTGTTGGTGCCACCGGCGACAGATATGTGTTGCTCAAGCTGGCCACTGAGATGAATGTCGCCTTTACGAAAGTCGAGCTGGAAGGTGGTGATTACACCATAGATCACAGTGGTAACATGGTGCTTGTTAACCCCTATGGAGACTACCACGGTTTCCTCAAGCCACCCTTTGAAGAAGAACAGATGCGCCTGACTTTGCGCTCGATTATTGCTTCATTTCGACATTAACTTTGATGGTGCCCTCGCTGGGTTCACTGCTTTTTAATCAATGAGAGTAAAAACAGCCCACCGGCACAAAGTACGATCGATGGCCCGGCAGGCGTGTCTAGAAACCAGGAGCTTGATAGCCCGCAGATGACGGCCATACAGCCCATGAGGCTGGCCAGTAAGGCCATCTGCTCCGGGGTTCGCGCAAAGCGTCTCGCCGTGGCGGCGGGTATAACCAGTAGCGATGTGATCAACAGAATTCCCACGACCTTCATCGCAATGGCAATTTCCAGGGCAATTATCAACATAAAAGCTGATCGAACAGCCGTTACCGGTATACCTTCCACCCTGGCCAGTTCTTCATGGATCGTGATAGACAGGAGCGGTCTCCAGAGGAATATCATCAATAAAATCGACGCGGAACCAATGCTGTAGATAATCACAATATCTTGCGCTGTCACGGTCAATAAATCGCCAAACAAAAGGCCCAGCAAATCGACTTTGACAGAGGGCATCAGTGAGATTGCCACCAGACCAATGGCCAGCGAGGTATGTGAAAGAATTCCCAGCAGAGTATCTGAGGCCAGATTTTGCTGTTGTTGCAATACCACCAGAATTAGCGCCAGTACCAGGCAGACAATGATTACCGACAGGGTTGGGTTAATGGACATCAGCAGAGCCAGCGCCACCCCCAGTAGGGAAGAGTGAGCGAGGGTATCGCCAAAATAGGCCATGCGTCGCCAGACAATAAAGGCGCCCAGTGGACCGGTGACCATGGCAACTCCCAGCCCTGCCAGCAGGGCGTAAAGCAAAACATCAATCATGGTGGCCGTCTCCAGAATGGACATTGCCGCTATTATCTTCCGAGTCATGACTGTGATCGTGGTGGTGCGTGTAGGGCGCGGTCCTGCTGCCGAAAAGCTCAATAAAAGCCGGGTTTGTACTGACCTGGTCGGGGTGCCCATGACAGCAGACATGCTGGTTGAGGCAGATAACTTCGTCCGTGGCAGACATCACAAGATGCAGATCGTGGGAGACCATCAGCACACCACAGTCCAGCCGATCCCGGAGTTGCCCGATCAGGCGATAAAGACCTTCCTGGCCGATCACGTCCACCCCTTGAACCGGTTCATCGAGTACCAGTAAATTGGGTTTTCGCAAGATAGCCCGGGCCAGCAGAGCCCGCTGCATTTCGCCGCCGGACAGAGATTGCAAAGGCATCTCAATCAATTTCTCAATGCCGACCTCGGCCAGTGCATTGAGGCAGAGCTGCAAGCTGGGTTCTGCCAGTGACAGAAAACGCCTTAGCGTAATGGGCAGTGTCGGATCGATATGTAGTTTTTGTGGCATGTACCCGACACGCAGGTCTGGGGCCCGGGTCACTGTACCGAGATCCGGTTTGAGTAAACTGAGGACAATTTTGACCAGGGTGGTTTTGCCGGCCCCATTCGGTCCAATCAGTGTAATAATCTGTCCTGTTTCGATGGTCAGGCTGACGTCTGATAAAACGCGGTTTCCCCGAAAGGCATGTCCGATGGCGCTGAGTTCGATCAGTGGCGACTTCACACTTGGCACTCCGGGCAGATACCGACAATTTCAATCACCTTTGACCCCACCTGAAAGTCTGCCCGTCCGGCGGCATGTTTGACGGCATGATCCACCTGGTCGTCGCTGCACTCTGCCGTTGAACCACATTGCTCACAGATGAGAAAAAAATCACTGTGGTAATTACCGGGAAAGGGACAGCCTATGTAGGCGTTCAGGGACGAGAGGCGATGAATCAGGCCCTGGTCCAGCAGGAATTGAATCGCTCGATAAACCGTGGGTGGCAAAATACGAGGAGCAGACGTTTCTGATTGCGACATCTGGTCGACTATGTCATAGGCGCCGAGTGGGCGGTGACTGGCCCATATGGTTTTCAGAACTGTTTCACGTATCGGCGTGAACCGGGCTTTTCTGGCATCACAAAGTTCCCTTGCACGGCACAGTGCTGCATTGATACAGCGTTTGTGGTCATGGCGGTGATAAGCGATTCGAGAGTTGGTCAGCATTTCTAGTCTCTTCAGAAAAGATGTTACTTTGTACTGTTTATTCTGTACTTGAGAATACAGTTGAACTCAAAAATAGGTAAAATTGATATATTATTGCATTTAGCTTTGGCTGCCACGATATGAACCATTTATGGCTCCAAAGCCTGGCAGTCAGTATACTTTCACGGCCTGTAGTTGAATCCCTATTGATGAAACAATATAGCAATAGATAATGAAAAAGAAGACATATACACATGGGATCGCCCTCTTGATTGCTGGCGCAATGCTGGCAAGCAGGGTCATTGCAGATGAAGTCCCAGAAGTGATCGCTTCCATCAAACCTCTTGCTGCCATAGCTGAGGCGATTGCTGGCGAAAGCGTTGCGGTCAACGTGTTATTGCCGGCAAATATTTCCCCCCATGACTACTCGCTAAAATTTTCCGATCTTCGTGCACTAAGGTCTGCCAAACTGATCATTTGGATTGGTCCACACTTTGAGTCTGTGTTGCAGAAACCCCTGGCACAACTGCCTGACTCGCAGTTACAGATCGCTGAATTAAGCGGGCTGATTTGGCCACCGGAACACACTGAAAAAACCCCGGAGCACTCACACGGACATACGCATGATGGTCTCACACGGGATTTACATGTCTGGCTCAATCCGGTTAACGGAATCGTGATTGCCCGGGCGATTGCGGCGGAGCTGACCAGGAAATACCCTGCCGAGCAGGCCATTTTTGATCAGAACCTCGAGGCGTTTACCAAGGTGGTTACTCAACTGGACTCAGTGAACAGGCAGCGGCTTGCGGGTTTGCGCGAACGCGGTTTTATCGTCATGCATGATGGCTATAGTCATTTTGTCGCTCATTACGGACTGACGCAGTTGGCTATGATGCAGTTGTCCAGCGGGGTAACACAGGGCATCCGCCACTACGGGGAAATGTTGGCGTTGGGGCAGGAAGTAGGCTGTGTCTTCAGTGAGCCGCAACTGGACAGTAAGGCCGCCTCCCGGTTGGCGCAGCAACTGGGGGCAAAAAGTGCCGAGCTCGACCCCCTGGGTATCCACCTGGATTCAGTAAAGGGGGGATATCCAGCGCTGATAGAGGGTGTTGTGGACGCATTTGTCGGTTGCCTGGGTGAATAGGTGCGGTTAATCAGGCAGGGGTATGTAACCGACAATCCGGCGGCGAAGTTTTTCCTTGTATTCAGCCGGATCACGTTTTATCGACAGCGTGTCGCCGTGCTCGGGAAGGAGTGAGCTTAATAGTCTGGAGATCCAGAATCGGGTGGCAGAGAAACATAAAATGTCTTGCCAATACTGATTTTCCACTGCGGTGAAAGGTCTCTCAGCAGCATAGGCGTCCAGCAATGCGCTAGTCAGTTGCCGGTCCAGCTCACCCTGTTGATTACAACACCATTCATTAACTGCTTGGGCCACATCCAGCAGAAGCCAGTCAGTGCAGGCAAAAAAGAACCCCGTCACGGCTTGAAGTTGCGCTTCTCTGAAAATCAACTGGTCGGCAAACAGACTGCCTATCAGGGGGCCGGAGGGCAGCACAGGGCCAGCCTCGGCTGTCCGTCTGAATCGGATCAACTGTTCTTTCAGTAACGCAGCATCACCTACCGATAACTGGTCTGTCACCTCCTGCGCGGCAAGATCCAGCCATATCAGGCTGCGGGGGTTGCTGTACTGTTCACTGAAGCCCCGGGTGCTGGAGTGCATTCTGCCAAGGAACATACCAATTTCCTGGCATATTGAAGGATTTGGCTGCTCTGGTGCATGCCCTTCCGGTAACTGAAACAGTAGTGCCGGCGATTCGCCATAGTTGGTCACATGATGACCCGAGTGGTCGGCAAGACAGGGCGTGACGGGGATTTGTTGCCCCCGGAGGTGATTCACCAATCGAGCTGAGAACGCGAGCCGATCTCTGGCAGCCTCTCCCGCCACCACGAGAAAAAAACGGTCGCCGGGTGGGTCGACAACACTGAATCTGCAGGTCAGGTGATTCCGGGCTGAATAAATGGCATCAATGGCAGCGACCAATCTTTCCGGTGAGTATTGGACAAGAAAATGATTGAGTGTCCGGATATCTGGCAGCAGGAACGAAGACATGGCGTTAATGATACCTCACGAATTTCTTGGTTAGATTAGCCGCTTGTTGGCTGGAAAGAAACAATTTGGGGTATGCTTCACCCATCCAAGTCTCTGCTCAAGTTGCCTGCCAATGAATGATAAAACACCGCTCGTACTGGTGGATGGGTCCTCCTACCTTTACCGGGCTTTTCACGCGTTACCCCCCCTGATTACTTCGGGTGGACAGCCAACTGGCGCTATCAAGGGGGTTATCTCAATGATACGCCGCCTGTTGAAGGACTACCCGGGAAGCCCGCTGGTGGTGGTTTTTGATGCGAAGGGGAAAACCTTTCGCGATGAACTCTTTGAAGCGTACAAGTCCCACCGTCCCCCCATGCCCGATGAGCTGAGACAGCAGATTGAACCGATCCATCAGATTATCCGTGCCATGGGGTTGCCCCTGCTGGTTGAAGAGGGGGTGGAAGCAGACGATGTCATTGGCACGCTTGCGCTGAAAGCCTCGCAAAACCAGACCCCTGTGGTGATCTCTACTGGTGACAAGGATATGGCTCAACTGGTTTCAGAGCAGATTACGCTGGTCAACACCATGACTGAAACAGTCATGGATCCGCAGGGGGTGATCGACAAATTCGGTATTCCGCCAGAATTGATGATTGATTATCTGGCGCTGGTTGGCGACAAATCAGACAACATCCCCGGTGTCCCTGGCGTCGGTGAAAAAACGGCCCTGGCCATACTGCAAAATCTGGGTGGTATGGATGCCATATACGGCAATCTGGAGGCGGTTGCCGAGCTCGATTTCCGCGGCGCCAAAAAAACACCGGCAAAGCTTGCCGAGAACCGGGACCAAGCATTTCTTTCCTACCAGCTGGCGACCATTAAAACCGACGTGCCTTTGATGGTGACCCTGTCGGAGCTGAGTAATGGCGTACCCGATAATGCCGCTCTGCTCGACTGGTTCCGCCAACTGGAGTTCAAGGGCTGGGTTGAGGAATTGCTCGCTGCCGGGGAAAGTGACAACAGTTTGTTGTCGCCAGCCGCTGACAAAGACTACCAGGTGATTCTCACTCAGCAGCAACTCGATCAGTGGCTGCAGAAATTGGAGCGGGCTGAACTGGTCGCCTTTGACACGGAAACCACCAGCCTCGACTACATGCAGGCCAGTATTGTCGGCGTCTCCTTTGCAATTGCTGCGAATCAGGCCGCCTACGTCCCCCTTGCCCACGACTATCTGGGGGCACCCCGGCAACTCGATCGGGATGCGGTGCTGGAACAATTGAAGCCGTTGCTCGAGTCACCAAAACTGGCCAAGGTAGGCCAAAATCTCAAATATGATATGAGTGTACTGGCCAATCATGGTATTGCCATGCAGGGCATCCGCTTCGACACCATGCTTGAATCCTATGTGCTGGATTCCACTGCAACACGGCACGATATGGATAGCCTGGCATTGAAGTACCTCGGGGAAAAAACCACCCACTTTCAGGATATAGCTGGCAAAGGTGCCAGTCAGCTCACCTTTAACCAGATTGCCATTGAGCAGGCCGCTCCCTACGCGGCAGAAGATGCGGATATCACCCTGAGACTTCATGAAACACTCTGGCCAAAATTGCAGGATATCACCGGGCTGGCGCATGTTTACCAAGCCATTGAAATGCCATTGGTGCCTGTTCTGTCAAGAATAGAAAGAAATGGAACAAAAGTAAGTGCTGACTTACTTCGGAAACAGAGCGACCAGTTGGGTGAACGCATAGCGGCGTTGGAGCAGCAGGCTTTTGAGTTGGCGGGGGAAGAATTCAATCTGGCCTCACCAAAACAGCTCGGCTACATTCTCTTTGAAAAACTCAAACTTCCAGTACAAAAGAAAACGGCCAAGGGCGCCGCATCTACCAAAGAAGAGGTGCTGCAGGAGTTGGCACTGGATTATCCGCTGCCGAAATTACTGCTTGAGCATCGCAGTCTCAGCAAGCTCAAGTCCACCTATACCGATAAGCTGCCTTTGCTCGTCAATCCTGCCACAGGACGAATTCATACTTCCTATCATCAGGCGGTAACGGCAACAGGCCGGTTGTCTTCCTCAGACCCGAATTTACAGAATATTCCCGTGCGCTCCGCAGAGGGACGCCGCATTCGCCAGGCATTTGTAGCCACAGAGGGTTGCAAGATAGTGGCGGCCGATTATTCGCAAATCGAGTTGCGAATCATGGCTCACCTCTCGGGAGATCGCGGATTAAAAGCGGCTTTTGAACAGAATCTCGATGTACACAGCGCTACCGCGGCAGAAGTCTTTGGTGTTGAGCTGGCCTCGGTGACCGGAGAGCAACGGCGCAGTGCCAAGGCGATCAATTTCGGGTTGATCTACGGCATGTCTGCCTTTGGTCTGGGCCGCCAGTTACACATTGGTCGGAATCAGGCTCAGGAATATATCGACCTGTATTTTGCCCGCTACCCTGGAGTGCAGGCTTATATGGACTCCATCCGAAAACGGGCAGCCGAACAAGGTTATGTTGAGACACTGTTTGGCAGGCGCTTGCATCTGCCTGAAATCAGGGCCAGTAACGGGATGCGTCGGCAGGCGGCAGAGCGTACCGCGATCAACGCCCCGATGCAGGGAACAGCGGCCGATATCATTAAACTGGCAATGATCAGCGTCGATCAGTGGTTGGCCGATAAAAAGCTCAACACCAGGATGATTATGCAAGTGCACGATGAACTGATTCTGGAGGTTCCCCAGGACGAATTGGAGGACGTGTTGTCTGGCCTCAAGACGCGCATGAGCAATGCCGCCCGGCTTGATGTACCGCTAATTGTCGATGTGGGTGTCGGGGATAACTGGGATGAGGCACATTGAGCGTTTTGGCACTTTATCAAACCAGAAAAGCCATACAATGCCGGGTCTAAAAGGCATCGTATAATCAGCCCCTTAAATTTTTTAAATTTGCCGGGAACTCAAGCCATAAATTACTGACTAACCTTACGAGCAAGCAAATATTGCTTTGTTCTCCCCAAACTAAATGCAAAGCTCGTTAATCCCCAAACAACAGCAAAGCACGCCCTGATCTCAATGGTCAGGGTTTTTTTTGCCCTGTTGGCGCCACAAAAAAAGGCCCTGAATAAAAAACTTCCTACCAAAATGGAACTTTTCATCGGCAGGAGAGACAAATGAATACAAGCAACATTGCTATTTTCTCCCCAAGTTAAATGCAAGGTTTGTAAACCCCAAGCAACAGCAAAGCATACCCTGATCTCAATGGTCAGGGTTTTTTTTACACGGCTTATTTTCGAATGAGGGTTATTGTTCGATCAACCAGGATTGAATCACCAGTTTTAATTGCTCAATGCCCGCTTTCTTGAGCGATGAAAAGGTTTGTACCGTCACCTCATCCCCGAAACCGGCTTTGGCCAGCTCGCGCTTGACCGTCAGAAGTACTGTTTTAGCGGGTCCATTGTTCAATTTGTCCGCCTTGGTGAGCAATAGATGAACCGGCATGGCAGACTGTGTGGCCCAGCCGATCATCTGCCAATCATATTCCTGCAGTGGATGGCGAATATCCATCAGCATCACAAGGCCTCTCAGGGATCGGCGTTGTTGCAGATATTCGGCGAGGTTGCGATCCCACGCCTGTTTCATGGCCTTTGGTACTTTGGCGAAGCCGTAACCGGGCAAATCCACCAGGCGACAGTTTTCGGTCAGGGAAAAAAAGTTGAGCAACTGTGTGCGTCCCGGTGTTTTGCTGGTCCGGGCCAATTTGCTATTGTTGGTTAGGGTATTGATGGCGCTGGACTTCCCGGCATTGGATCGTCCGGCAAACGCAACTTCTCTGCCGACATCTTCCGGGCATTGCCAAACAGTCGGGGCGCTGATGAGGAATTGAGCCTTGGTAAAAGAGATTTCTTCTGACATGTGGAAAAGCCTTGGTGGAGTAACCTGATATCAACTATTAAGGTCGGAGGGGGTTTGGTATATAATGCCCCCGCTTTTTAGAAGGCAATAAGAATGTCCCATTGTAGCGGAATGCAGAGAGCGGATTAACCAATGAAAAAAATGATTCTGACAGTGACTGCCCTACTAACAACGGCCCTTGCTGCCCCTTTTGCCCTTGCGGCAGGGGATGCTGCAGCCGGCCAGGCTAAAACAGCGATGTGTGCTGGCTGTCATGGTGCCGATGGCAACAGTGCCATGGCGACCTTCCCGAAGCTGGCTGGCCAAGGTGAGAAGTATCTGACCAAGCAACTGCAAGATATCAAAGCGGGTGATCGTGTGATTCCTGAAATGACCGGTATGCTGAGTAACGCATCTGAACAGGACCTGCAGGATATGGCGGCCTATTATGCGTCCAAGACCATTCAAATGGCCGGCGCCAAAGAAACCGACCTCGACCTTGGTGAGCGCATCTACCGTGGAGGCAACATCGAAACCGGTGTGCCAGCCTGTACCGGCTGCCACTCCCCTGCGGGTAATGGTAACAACCCTGCGGGTTATCCGGCATTGGGCGGTCAGTTTGCCGAATACACCGCCAAACAGCTACGTGCCTTCCGCACTGGTGCCCACGATCCCGCTAATTCGGCAGCCCGTACCAACGACGGTGACTCGCAAATCATGCGAGGTGTTGCTGCCCAGATGAATGATGTTGAAATCGAAGCGGTGTCGAATTTCATTGCCGGATTGAAGTAAACAGCAGTTTGCCTGGTGTCTGACCGTTTTTTTAATGCTGTGAGCGGAACCTGTTCGCTCTCTGTGGTCTATGCAGGGTAATTCAATCAGTCTAAAGGAAAAGCCAATGCGTAATCAGCTGTCGACTCTTATAGTATCCGTTGCGATGATGGTCTTTGCTGTGTCTTCCACCCATGCAGAAGGTCCCTTCCAGGCAGGTGTCCATTACGAGGTGCTGGCCGAACCGGTTGCCACCAGTAACCCCGACAAAGTCGAGGTGGCAGAGGTGTTTTGGTACGGGTGTAGCCATTGCTATACTTTCGAACCGGTGCTGAACACTTGGACTCAGGCGTTACCCGACGATGTGGAGTTTGTCCGCGTTCCTGCAATTTGGCACCCGACTATGCGTCTCCACGCCAAGGCTTATTTCACTGCTAAAGCCATGAAAGTACTTGATCAGATCCATGAGCCTATTTTTGAGGAAATGAATCCCAAAAAAGCCAAACTGAAGACAGAGAATGAAATCGCTGACCTGTTTGAGGCCAATGGTATAGATCGCGCAAGATTCACCAAGGTCTTCAACTCGGCAGGCATCGATATGGCTGTTGATCTGGCAGCTAAAAAACAGGAGCGTTACAGCACCCAGGGCACACCCGAAATGGTCGTGAATGGGAAGTACCGGATCTCCGGTCGCGATAATGGTGGCAATGAGGGTATGCTGAAGGTGGCTTCCTACCTTATCCAGCAGGAACGCTCGTTGATGGGACAATAACGAACGCTCAAGTCCATTGCGTTATTCACCACAGTAGGTACTTCTTTGTTGTTGTACAGCGAAAGTCCTGACCCAAATATTATTTAGTAGCTTCTATGTAGTAGTGGCTTTGTGCAGTGGTCAATCTCACTTAAAATGTCCCGTTTCTTTTCACCTTCCAGGCAGATCAATCATGAAACCGACTCAAAAGCCGGCCAACCCAAATTTTTCTTCCGGGCCTTGCAGCAAGCGCCCGGGCTACGATGTGTCCACACTCGATCTTGCTACCCTTGGACGATCCCACAGAGCAGCTATTGGCAAGGCTGCACTACAGCGGGTATGTGAGGAAACAGCCCAGGTTCTGGGCTTGCCAGAGGGTTATCGGGTGGGGGTGGTTCCTGCATCAGACACCGGGGCAGTTGAAATGGCGCTCTGGTCGATGCTTGGCCCCCGCCCGGTTGACGTATTTTCCTGGGAGTCTTTTGGACAGGGCTGGCTGACGGATATCGTCAAGCAGCTGAAACTCGAACGGGTTAATGATTACGGTGCCGATTATGGCAAGCTGCCAGATCTAAATCTTGCCGATCCCGGACACGATATCGTATTTACCTGGAATGGCACCACTTCCGGAGTCAAAGTCCCCCACGCAGACTGGATCAGTGATGGCCGTGAGGGATTGACTATTTGCGATGCCACCTCTGCGGTATTTGCCATGGAGATGCCCTGGCAAAAACTGGACGTGGTCACGTTCAGCTGGCAAAAAGTACTCGGTGGTGAAGGTGCCCACGGAATGCTGATTCTGAGTCCCAGGGCAGTTGAGCGATTGGAAACCTATACACCCCCCTGGCCACTGCCGAAGATTTTCCGCATGACCAAAGGTGGCAAGTTAATTGAAGATATTTTCAAGGGTGCCACCATCAACACGCCCTCGATGCTCTGTGTGGCAGATTATCTCGATTCGCTGGATTGGGTTAAGTCTATCGGTGGTGTGCAGGCAACGGTTCGACGGTCAAACGACAATCTGGCGGTCATTGAACAATTTGTCGCGACCCATGATTGGATAAGCTTCCTGGCGGAAGACCCGATCAACCGGTCAAGTACCAGTATCTGTCTGACTTTGTCGCTGGAGGCCGATCAGGTAAAAAAACTGGTTAAACTACTCGATGCGGAAGGTGTGGCCTATGATATTGGCGCCTACCGTGATGCTCCTGCCGGTTTGCGTATCTGGGGTGGTGCGACCGTCGAAAAAACGGATCTCGAAGCACTGATGCCCTGGCTCGAGTGGGGTTATCGGGAAGTTTCCCGTTAATGATCGGTATAAGCAGCGTTGCGTGAGAAAAAACCATGTATAAAGTGCGGACCTATAACCAGATTTCTACCAAAGGACTGGATCGTTTTCCCAGAGAACATTACGAGATAGCCAGTGAATTTTCGCAGCCAGATGCGATTTTGCTGCGTAGCCAGAAACTGCACGAAGAAAGTATTGCCGAGAGTGTCAAGGCGGTGGCTCGAGCCGGTGCCGGAGTCAATAATATTCCGGTGGCTGAGTATACCAAGCGCGGCATCGTGGTATTTAACACCCCGGGTGCCAATGCCAATGCGGTGAAGGAGCTGGTAGCTTCCGCATTATTTCTCGCATCCAGAGATATTTTTGGCGGTATGAATTACGTGCAAGGGCTCACTGCCATTACAGATGATGCAGAGATGTCGAAACTGCTGGAGAAACAGAAAAAGCAGTTTGCCGGCTGTGAAGTGGCTGGCAAGACCCTGGGTGTCGTCGGCCTCGGTGCCATAGGTGCGCTGGTGGCCAATATGGCTCTTGAGCTCGGGATGAACGTAGCCGGCTATGATCCGGCAATTTCTGTGGAAGCGGCCTGGCGTCTGTCCAGGCGGGTTCAGAAGGTCGAGAACCTGCAGAGTTTGCTGGCTTGCTCCGACTTCATTTCCCTGCATGTGCCTGCCATGGAGGCAACGCGTCATCTGATCAATGCTGAAGCTCTGCGCTGTATCAGACCCTCTACAGTTCTACTAAACTTTGCCCGGGAGGAAGTGGTCGATTTGGCAGCGATCACGGCGGCATTGGACGAAAAGCGTCTGGCGAAGTATGTCACCGATTTCCCAGTACCGGCGCTGCTCGGTCGCAAGGATGTACTCTGCATGCCGCATATTGGCGCCAGCACGGAAGAGGCTGAAGAGAACTGTGCCATGATGGCTGCCGATCAGCTCATGGACTATCTGGAAAACGGCAACATTCGAAATTCGGTGAATTTTCCGAATACCAAAATGGCCAGAAACGGTGGCTATCGAATCACGTTCAGTAACGAGAATGTGCCGAAGGTATTAGGTCATGTGCTGTCTCTGCTGGCGGATCAAGACATGAATGTTATCGACATGGTAAATCAGAGTCGTGATGGCATCGCCTACAACATTATTGATGTTGCCACCCAGCCAACTAACGACCTGCTCAAAGCCATTGCCGACGTTGAGGGTGTGGTGGCAGTTCGGTCTGTCTGAGCAGGTATACAGTAATACACCTGATAGAGCCTTTTTAACGATTGCTACAGGTCGATCCACTCAGCCTCTCGGTCAATCTTGTCGAGCAGTGCTGAAACGGATGTCAACGATCCGGCCTTGATCTGTTCGTGAAGGTGCCTCACCAGTTGTTCCAATGTCGTCAGTTTGAAAACACCGGCGATACCCAACAATTGGTGAACCTGTTCGCGCAGTTCGGCAAGGTCGTCATCGGCCACGGCCTGACGTGCTTTTTTCAACAGATCTCTGACTTCCTGACGGAATAGATTTACGGAAACGTCCCCTTCTTGCGAGGATGGGACTGGTACCTCTGTGGGAGGTCTGATGCTGAGTAGTTTGCAGATGTTGGCAAGTAATTCATTTTCGTTGAGTGGTTTGAGTTGTAAACCGTTTGCCCCGGCATCAAACAACGCTCTTTCCTCCTGCTGAAGTATATCCGCTGTCAGGGCCAGGGCCGGAATCCGTGCATTGGGATTATTGCTGCGTCGCAGAGCTATCAGGGTGTCAATGCCATTTTTCTGGGGCATGTGTATGTCCACCAGCAACAGGTCAAAGGTGTCATGTTGGCAAGCCGCGAGGGCTTCGTTGCCGTTGTTTGTCAGTGTGCAGTAGGCCCCCATCTTGCTTAGCAAAGTATCCAGTAGCAGACTGGTGAACTGGTTATCTTCGGCAATCAGGATATTCACGCCATCAAGGAGTTGGCTATTTACCGGCGTAATGGCGATCAGGTCCTGTGACGGGCCATTTTCATTCAATGAGCGGTGGAGCTCTGACAGCGGTGGTGGCATTGATAGAAATGCCACCGGATTGAGTCCTGCCCGTTCCTTGGCGTTGAATTGCTGATAAAAATTCAGCTGTGATGCTGTCAGAATCAGCTTGGCCCTGGTTGCGTTGCGCAACTGCACCATGAGTTTCGGGAGATCATCTCTGGCACCCTGAGGGGCAGGTATGCAGACAATAACCCGGTCGCTGGCTTCAAGCTGTAATGCGGTATTCAGCAAATGGTCGTAATCGGTGACGAGAATATCGTTTACCCCGAATCGTTCCAGAGCGTGTCTGAGTGCCAGTGTTGTAAATTCGTTACAGCTGGCAATTACCACCTTGCAGGGCCTGATTTTCCAGTTAGGCTGGGTCTCACTGAGTGGTAGTGGTAGCGTTATACGGAAGGTGGAGCCCCTGCCCTCCCGGCTCTCCAGGTCTATGTCTCCCTCCATCAAATCAACCAGACTTTTGACAATCGAAAGTCCCAGTCCGGTCCCGCCATAGTGGCGGGATATGGAGGTGTCTGCCTGGGTAAAGGCATTAAAGAGCAGGCCTTGGGCGTCGGCGGAAATACCGATACCGGTATCCAGCACTTCGATAATAACGGCTTGTGCCGAATTGGTTTTCAGGGAGATGAAAACCCCGCCCTGTTCGGAGAATTTGATAGCATTGGCAATCAGATTGCTCAAAATCTGCTGTAGCCGGATCATATCTCCCACCCGGTGCAACAACACATCGGGAGCATAATCCACTGCGATACAAAGGCCCTTGTGTTGTGCCTGGGGAGAAAATAGGGCGCTGACCTGCTCTATGCATTCCGCCAGATCTATTGGCTGCTGTTCGAGCTCAACGGTATTGGACTGGAGTTTTGAACAAGCCAGAATATCGTCAATCAGAGTCAGTAGCTGGAGTGCGGATTGATCAATAATCTGGCAGTAGTGACGGTCTGTTTCAGACATGACACTGACATCCAGTAAGTGTACAAATCCCTGGATGGAGGTTATGGGAGTACGCAGTTCATGGCTCATCCGTGCCAGAAAATCACTCTTTGACTGATTTGCTGTTTCCGCTTCCTGTCGTGACAATTCCAGTTCACGGTTTTTTGTTTGCAGGCTCTCGAGGGTATCCTGTAACTGGCTGGTAGCGAGATTAATCCGATATTCAAGATTTTGTCTGCCCTCGGTAATTGATTCTGCCAGTTGGTTGATGCCACTCGCGAGAATGGCAAGTTCGTCGCGGGTTCCGGTTTTGGCCCTGATGCTGAGGTTGCCGCGGGCCATTTTTTTTATGACGGCGGTGAGGTGCTGAATCGGAGCAATCAACCCCAGGCTCAGATAGTAGGTCAGTACAAAGGCAATAATAAGCCCCAGAAGGGATAGCCAGAGAGAGGTAAAAATAATCTGACGCTGCTTCTGGTGCAAACGGGCCTGATCAATCGCGACGATAACCCAGCCGATCAGTTCATTATCGACCACCTGCGCGGCTTCTTCCTCGTAATCACTGAACTCAACGCCCACCAGATAAACGGGTTTCTTGAAGTAGACGTGATTGTCCAGCTGCAAGGGTTGTTTGTCCGGTGAGGACCCCAGTGCTGCCGGAGGTATATCCCCGGAATTCAGGACTAGCTTCTCTGTGCGGTCTATAAAAGCGACGCCGGATACGTCGGGCAGGCGAATGGCCGCCGCCGATGTGTTTGCGAGTAACTTGATGTTTCGCGAGTAGAGTGACAGATCCGAAATTGTCGCCAGATAATCCGATGTCATTTCTCCGGATTGATAAAGGTTTTCTGACAGGTCACCCCGCCGGGCATCAATCGTGTAGAGCGTCAGCAACGTGATGGTTAACAACAACGGGAAAAGAGCCACCACAAGAAACCGCTGATGAATCGACTTGCTGAGCAATGGGCCTTCAGTCATTTTACTGCCTGCTCCTGCTTTTGGATGCTTGTATAAAGCGTACTGTCTGACGGCAGGGATATACCGAGCGATCGCGCTATGGCCGGGTTGGTGGATATACTGAAATAGCGGGGATATTGGGGCTCGCCGAGGGTGCTTTCCGGATTGCGCAACCATTGACTGATGTGTTCACCTGCCTGCCTGCCAATGTCATCAGGCGAAGAAAAAATAGAGGCCAATGCCCCTGCGACGGTATAGGCCTTTGAGAAGCCGATAACCGGGACCTTTTGTTGAAAGCTGAGGTGGAGAATCCACTTGGCGATTGCCCGGTTAAGGACAGCCTGATCCGGCAGGGCAATAAAGAGGTCGGTACCACTGACCACGGGACGCAGAACCGACACAGGGTTGTCCTCCCGGTCGAGGTAGCCGTGTTTGAGAACCAGGCCACGTTCAGCGGTAAGTGTCTCCAGCTCTGCCTCCAACCCCCTCGAGACGGGACCAAATATGGTGCTGAACCGAGTAGCTTCGGGTTTTAGCAATGATGCAAGTGTGATTACCCGGCTGAGGGGTTGATCCAGAAAAATTGCAGAAGCCTGGCGCGCTGGGGCTTTATCGTGGGTTGACCAGGCAGATTCATAGGCATTTTTTGGGGTGAAAATACTGAGCACAGGTATGTCCCCTCCCCAGTTAACCACCTCGCGAGTTGCATAGCTTCCGATGGCAACAATGAGTTGGTAGTGGGGATCCTGATGCTCTGGCAGCTTGGTTTTATGGAGGTTAATGATACTGAAACCGGGGTTTCCGGGCAGTGTTTTGTTGACCGTGTCCTGGAGTGAGTCGGCGGTTTCAAGGTAATAAGAGGCGTCGCTGGATAACAGTAATAAGATGTCTGCCTGTGTTACCGGGCACATCAAAAGGGAAAGGACAAGGAGTCCAGTAGTGGAGAGGGTTGCAAAGATACCTTGTTTCCTTACCGGTCGCTTCAACATGTCTTCCCTAAGTAACGCTGCTATTGAGCGTAAGACCTTTCATCCCCCAGCCGCTATGATTTTGTCTGGAGCAATAAGGTCAAACACATCAAAAATTCAGCACGAGACGTAAAAAAAGTCTGGTTTCAAAAACATTGTTTTGAGCATGCTCCATATAGTCACCCCCCAGGTTTTGGCCGATAAGTGACAGGTTTCCGGTGCTTGAACCCACAGCAAAATCATAACCCAGATGGGCGTCTACCCGGACAAACTGTTCTACAGGGTTGCCATCACGCCAGTCCGCTGCGGTCATATGGTAGATATTGATGCCTGAGGACCAGCCTGCAGCAAATCGCTGAAACAGCAGCATGCCTGCCGTATGTCGCGGTGCGCGTTCGTCATGATCCTTGATCTGAAAGTAGGGTTCATAACGGGAAATATAAAAGCTGTCCACATCCCGGTAGCTGTAGTGGGCATTGATCAGAGTGTGTTCTGTGGGCTGATAGCGGAGTTGTAGTTCCGCTCCCCGTGTTACCCAGCGACTGTTATTGTCGCGAACTGATATGGTTTCATCCAGACCGAGCGACGGAATACCCAGATCAGCAGGTGCCTGGTAGGTATCGATGCCATCTTTAACGGATTCTCGAAACAGTCTGACATCAAAGGTCAGTCCCTGTGTGGGCAACTGGGCCAGATAGCCCAGTTCAAGGCTTTTCAGTCGCTCTTCCTCGACACTTTCAGCAGATTTACGAATCGCCTGGACCAGTATCTGGTCGGCGAGAACATCCACATTCAGCTCCCGGGCCTCACCCAGAGAGGGGGAGCGCCGACCAATGGCATAACCTATGCGAAGGGTGTGGAGAGGATTGAAGTGGTAATTGGCGGCGATTCTGCCGGATGCAATCGTGTCCACCAGGACGTTGTTTTCGATCATCAGACCGGTATTCATGGTCCAGCGGGAACTGGCCTCCCACTCCATGTGCCCGAAAAGCCGCCGACTGGTCAGCGATTCATCGCCACCATGGCCAAATACTGTCTTGCCACTGATATTGTCGTAGCGCAGGCCTGCCCCCCAGGTGGCTCGCAAATTGGGGGTCAGATGCAGGCGATGTTCCAGTTCCACGTCGTAGCGCTCTGAATCAATGCCCTGAAAGCCGACGATATAGTGTTGATCTTCAATATCCAGGGTCGGGTCAATCATCTGAAAAAAGCCCGGCACCTGTTCCGGGGTAATGGTGAATCCGAGTTCCTCCGACAACAGGTTGGAAACCAGCCCCTGGTTGATATAGTTCTCACCCTCAATTCGGTTGTGGTACAAATGGATTTGCAGCCCGTCTCCGTTGATCAGATCCCGGTTCCACTTCAGGGACTGGTATTGGTTTTTGAACTGGACATCAGCGTACTCCGCCGGACTGTCCGCATCACCCCAACCAGAATTGTTGTGTGTGTACCCGGCTTGCAGGTCGAATGTATCTGTAATATTCGGGGTGTACATAGCACGCAGGTTCAGGGCCAGCATTTCCCTGCCGTCCTTCATTGGCCCTCGGTTGTCGCCGGAACTTACGGGTGGGAAGCCGTCGTTGTGCTGGTAATTGAAACTGACACGGTAATCCAGCTTGTCGGCATTGCCGCTGTAACGAACAGTGGTTTCCCGGGTTTGCTGGTCTCCCGCTGTCACGCCGACCTGCCAGCCACGCTCCTGCACAGGTTTGCGGGTGATGATGTTTACCGCGCCGAGAAATGCATTGGAGCCGAAGGCCGGGGCATTTGACCCTCGAACAATCTCAATATGGTCAATATCTTCCAGACTGATACCCAGAGAGCCCCATTCAGTATTGGCAAACACCGGGTCATAGATGGGCCGGCCATCGACCATGATTTCCAGATGGTTCGGAAACTCGCGGCCAAAGCCGTGATAACCGATACCGTAGCGATTGCCATTGATATAGTAGGATTCGAAGCCGGGCACCAGGCGAAAGACATCGACCCAGGTCATGGCGCCTGAAGCCTTGATCAATTGTTGATCGATAATGGTGACACTTGCAGGAACCTGGTTCAGGGGTTGAACCATCCGTGCCACGGAGGAAACCGAGGGTAGCTCACCGAGCATATCCTCTTCAGTAATGAACGCGGATTTGGGTTGACTGAGAACCAGCTGACTGAAGAGTAAACCCGTTACTGTCAGGCTCAGTGTGGCGCGAGACATAACGTGCTCCCGGGAGAATTGGCATAATCTTTTTGCAAGGGTTTATTCTAAGTCCCCGATGCGGGAATATCAGCTGTTTATTGCTTCCGGGATAAAGAAAACTCCTGTAAACCTTATTATCGGGTTGAGTGGCAGGGTCGCAGTATCAATCCAATAGCAGCAGTAGGTCCTGATCCGGGCTAGAATGCCGGCTTATGGTTGAGGAGAGTAATTGATGTCGCTGGAAGATAGTCGTCGTGAATACCAGTATGGACGCTTGCGCAGGGAGTCACTTAAGGAGTCTCCCTTCGAACAATTCAACCTTTGGATGGAGCAGGCCATTCACTCGGATTTATCCGATCCTACGGCGATGTGTCTTGCGACGGTCAACGCTGAAGGTAAACCCTGGCAACGCACCGTATTGTTAAAGGGTATGGATGAGAGAGGATTGATGTTCTATACCAACCTGGGTAGTCGCAAAGCCAGAGAGATGTCAGGCAACCCGAATGTCAGCCTCATTTTCCCCTGGATGCGGATGGATCGGCAGGTGATTGTCGGCGGGCAGGTGGAAAGACTCACGAAAACCGAAGTTCTAAGCTATTTTCTCAAGCGTCCACGGGGGAGTCAGCTGGCAGCCTGGGCCTCGCAGCAGAGCAGCCGGCTCAGCTCCCGGCAGGCACTGGAAGCCCAATTCATACAAATGAAAGAGAAGTTTGCTGCTGGCGAGATACCGGTGCCGGATTTTTGGGGCGGGTACCGGGTGGTGCCTGGCGAATTTGAATTCTGGCAGGGCGGAGAAAACCGTCTGCATGACCGTTTTCAATACCTCAGAGCCGAGAATGGTTGGGCAATTTTGAGGTTGGCACCATGACTGCCTCAATGTCGAGGCAGCTCTCACAGAAAAAACCTGGCATTAGCCAGGTTTTTTGATGCCGCTTGAGACTATTTGCGTTTCATCGACAGGAAAAACTCATCATTGGTTTTGGAGTCTTTCAGTTTATCGATGAGAAATTCAGTGGCATCAGAGTCTTCCATGCTGTGGAGGAGTTTGCGCAAAATCCACACCCGTTGCAGTTCTTCTTCACCCATTAACAGATCTTCGCGACGGGTGCCGGAGCGGCGGATATTGATAGCGGGATATATACGCTTCTCTGCCATTTTTCGATCCAGGTGCAGCTCCATGTTGCCGGTGCCCTTGAATTCCTCATAAATGACTTCGTCCATTTTGGAGCCGGTTTCTACCAGTGCTGTGGCGATAATGGTAAGACTGCCACCCTGCTCGATATTTCTGGCAGCACCAAAAAAGCGCTTGGGTCGTTCCAGGGCGTGGGCATCCACACCCCCGGTCAGCACTTTGCCCGATGAGGGTTGGACGGTGTTATAGGCCCGAGCCAATCGTGTCACCGAGTCGAGTAGAATGACCACATCTTTTTTGTGTTCCACCAGTCGCTTCGCTTTTTCGATAACCATCTCAGCAACCTGAACGTGGCGTGAGGGCGGTTCGTCAAAGGTGGAGGCAATTACCTCACCGCGCACAGAGCGCTGCATTTCAGTCACTTCTTCCGGACGCTCATCGATCAGCAACACCATGATGTAACACTCTGGGTTGTTGCGGATGATCGATTGGGCGGTGTGCTGCATAAGAATGGTTTTCCCGGCTTTGGGCGGAGCCACGATGAGACCGCGCTGGCCTTTGCCAATGGGTGAAACCAGATCGATAATTCGGGGAGTCAGGTCCTCGGTAGAGCCATTGCCGGCTTCCAGTACCAGCCGCTCATCGGGAAACAGCGGTGTGAGGTTTTCAAACAGAATTTTGTTACGGGCGTTTTCCGGCTTGTCAAAATTGATTTCGTCGAGCTTGAGCATGGCAAAGTAGCGCTCACCCTCTTTGGGTGGTCGGATTTTGCCGGAAATGCTGTCCCCGGTTCTCAGGTTGAACCGGCGGATCTGACTTGGGGATACATAGATATCATCCGGGCCCGCCAGGTAGGAACTGTCGGCGGATCTTAAAAAACCAAAGCCGTCTGGGAGTATTTCAAGAACGCCATCTCCGTAGATGTCCTCGCCACTTTTTGCATGCCGTTTGAGAATGCTGAAGATGACATCCTGCTTGCGTGAGCGGGCCAGATTATCCAGGCCGATTTCCTCGGCAAGTTTCAGTAGTTCATCGATAGGTTTAGTCTTGAGCTCGGTCAGATTCATAAATACAGACATAGTAATAATTGTTGTTAGGATTTGAGGCAGGCTGACAACCGGCCGAAAATTATCTTTGGTGTCCTGGAAGGGCTAAATGGGGTTTTTTGGTAAGGCCTCTCGCCTGGGAGTTCGGCGGGGACAGTCGCAGTATAGGGGGGCCTACTCTAAAGCGCAACAATCTGAGTGGCCGGGCCAAAGGCACGCCACTCAGTATGATGAGACGATTGATCAGAGACCGGCTTCAATGAATTCAACCAGTTGGGTTTTGGACAGAGCCCCGACCTTGGTGGCTTCAATATTGCTATCCTTGAACAGGATCAATGTCGGGATACCGCGAACATTGAATTTTGCCGGTGTCTCGGGGTTTGAGTCCACATCCACCTTGCAAATCTTGACCTTGCCAGCATATTCGTTTGCCAATTCATCCAGAATAGGTGCAATCATCTTGCAGGGGCCGCACCATGCAGCCCAGAAATCAACGAGTACCGGCAAGTCTGATCCAAGCACTTCGCTTGCGAAACTGGCATCGGTTACGTGAACGATGTTGTCGCTCATTGGGGATCTCCAGAATAATGTGAATTAAATCGTAAGGGGGTAGAATTGTTACAAATCATAACACCCGTCCCGGGCAGGTAACAAATCTTCCGGAAGGCGATCTGATGGTGCCGACTATAGTGCCGGTAGCCTTACTAAACCACAAGGAAAACCCGCATTGCAAAATTCCGTGGCAAATGGTCAGGGCAAGACACTGGCAGCGATTGACCTCGGCTCAAACAGCTTTCACATGATTGTTGCCCGGGTGACGCAAAACGAAATGCGACCCGTGGAGCGTTTTGGCGGCCGGGTCCAGTTGGGTGCCGGTATGAAGTCAAACCGATTGGCCCCGGAGGCCATGGAGAGAGGACTCGCCTGCCTGGCACGTTTTCGTCAGGCCCTGGATACGCTGCAGCCGGAACAGGTTCGGATCGTGGGAACCAACGCGCTGCGCGCCGCAAAAAATGCTCCACTCTTTATCAGGCAGGCGGAAGCGCTGATGGGTTATCCGGTGGAGGTGATTTCCGGTCGTGAAGAGGCCCGGCTTATCTATCTCGGAGTGGCTCACACCCTTGCCGATGACGATAACTCCCGCCTAGTGGTGGATATCGGTGGCGGCAGTACGGAATTTATTATCGGCCAGCGTTTTGAAGCCAAATTGCGTGAAAGTCTGCATATGGGTTGTGTGACCTACCGTGATCGATACTTCCGGCAGGGGAAAATCTCGCCGAAACGTTTTGAAAAAGCCTACCGCGCTGCCTATCAGGAAGTGCTGAAAATTCGTAAGGCCTATAAAAACCATGGTTGGGATAATGGGGTGGGTTCCTCGGGCACCATGACCAGCATTGAAAAGCTGATTATTGACAAGGGCTGGGCCGAAGAAGGTATCAGTGCGGCCAATCTGGGGCGTTTGAAGAAGTTGCTGTTGCAATATAAGGACATCAATTCACTGTCTGAATTATCGGGTTTGAGCGAGCGCCGGCGTGGGGTGATTGTTTCGGGTGTTGCCATCACCTGTGCCATTTTCGACGCATTGAATATTCAGCAGATAAATACCTCCAGTGGCGCTCTCAGGGAGGGGGTCATCTATGAAATCATGGGCCGGTTTGAACACGAGGATGTTCGGGAGCGCAGCGTGATGGCGCTGATGTTGCGATCGGAGGCAGATCAGCAAAATGCGGATCAGGTGGAGTCCATGGCCACCCTGCTATTCGATGCCGTGGCCGATGACTGGCAGTTGGACGAGTCTGACCGGGCGCTGCTGTGCTGGGCGGCCAGATTGCATGAAGTGGGTTTGAGTATTGCGCACAGTCAGTTCCACAAACATGGGCAATACCTTATAGAGCATTCTGATCTGGCAGGTTTCAGTAAACAGATGCAGCGGGAACTGGCACTTCTGGTTCGTAGTCACCGGCAAAAGTTTCCGGCGGGTGAATTTGTCAGTTACGAAGCAGGGCAGCGCATCCGCTTAAAGCGTCTCTGTATTCTGATGCGATTGGCCGCGCTGTTTAAGTATGTGACACCTGTGGAGGGCAAACCGATGTTTGTCATGAAGGTGAAGGGGTCAGAAGTCACGCTGTTCTTTGATGCCGATTGGCTACAGCGCCACCCGCTGACCAGCGCAGCACTGACATCGGAGCAACGGTATCTGAAGAAAATCGGTTTTCAGCTGAAGTTCAGCAGTCGTTGAGCTAATCTGCCAGCTTGTCCAGCAATTCCTGTTGGGCGGCATAGCGGGTGGCCCCTTGAGCGGGGTGGTTGAGCAGATATTGCCCGTCGGGCTGGAGCACCCAGCTCTGGCAATTGTCGGTGAGATAGCTTTGCAGTTCGTTGCGTATTCTGGCCTGTAACCGGCCGCTCAGGATGGGGAAACAGATTTCTACCCGATGCATCAGATTGCGCTCCATTGCATCGGCGCTGGCACAGTAGATATGCGGTGAGGAGTTGAGAAAATAATATACTCGTGAGTGTTCCAGAAATCGTCCGATGATGGAGCGCACCTGGATATTCTCGGATACGCCGGCAATCCCCGGTCGCAGACAACACATCCCACGGACAATCAAATCAATTTTGACCCCGGCATTGCTTGCTTCGTACAGCGAGGTGATGATTTTCGATTCGGTCAGTGCGTTTACCTTGATGATAATATGGGCTTCCTTACCCTGCCGGGCGGCTTCAGCCTCCGCATCTATCAGTCGCACCAGATTTTTTTTCAGTGTAAAAGGGGCGCTGAACAGGGTTTTGATGCGTTCTGCCTTGCCCATCCCCGTGAGCTGCTGGAAGATTTTATGCACATCGCTGCACAGATCCAGGTCTGCCGTCAGCAGACTGTAATCGGTATACAGGCGGGCATTGCCCGAGTGATAGTTGCCTGTACCCAGATGGACATAGCGACGTAACTGGTTGTTTTCCCGGCGGACAATCAGGAGTGCCTTGGCGTGGGTTTTATAGCCAACCACGCCATAGGTGACCACAGCACCTGCCTCCTGCAGGTGGGTTGCCAGTTGCAGGTTTTCCTCTTCATCGAACCGGGCTCTCAGTTCGATGACGACCGTCACTTCTTTACCAGCTCTGGCGGACTCCAGCAGTGCATCGACAATTTCTGAGGAGGCACCGGTGCGATAGAGCGTCATCTTGATCGATAGCACGGCACTGTCTCTGGCGGCCTGGCGCAGCAGATCAATGATCGGGGTAAATGACTGAAACGGATGGTGCAGCAGAATATCCTCTTTTCGCACCATATCCAGAATGCTGTTATCCGACAGTCGCAATGTTCTGGGAATAGAGGGAATCATGGGTGGGAACAGTAGATCAGGACGATTCAGCATCTGCCGCAGTTGCATCATCCGTCCGAGATTCACCGGGCCAGCCACCCGGTAGAGTTCGCCCTCGCTCAGGTTGTACTCCCGCAATAAAAAATTTACCAGTTCGGCCGGACAGTTCTGATCCACTTCCAGCCGCACAGCGCTACCAAAACGTCGCGAGTGCAATTCGCCGCGAAGCGCCCGGGCAATATCTTCCACTTCAGCGGCATTCAGGTCGAGGTCTGCATCGCGGGTGATCCGAAACTGGTAGCAGCCGGTAGCGCTCATGCCATTGAACAGGTCATCAATGTGGGCATGCATCAGTGATGAGAGCAGCACAAAATTGTCGCCATCGACACAGAGTTCATCGGGCAACCTCACCAGTCTCGGCAGCGAGCGTGGTGCCGGCACGATGGCCATACCACTATCCCGCCCAAAGGCATCCTTGCCTTCCAGCGAAACAATAAAATTGAGGCTTTTGTTGACCAGCCGGGGAAATGGATGGGCGGGGTCGAGACCGATGGGACTGATCACGGGCATCACCTGATGACGAAAATAGTCTTCGGCCCAAAGCGCCACCTCCGGACTCCACTGGTGGCGATTGAGCACCCGGATTTTTTCCTGCTCCAGTGCGGGTAACAGTAACTCGTTGAGGATTTGATACTGTCGACTGGTGGCCACTTTACACTGCTCGCTGAGGACCTGGAGGACATCCCTAGGCGGCATGCCATCGACGTTGACGACTTCCCGTGCAAAGCTGATTTGCCGTTTCAGCCCCGCCAGTCGGATTTCAAAAAATTCGTCCATATTGCTGTTGAAAATCATCAGAAACTGGAATCGTTCCAACAGTGGGTAATCTTCATTCAGTGCCTGCTCCAGAACACGCAGATTGAACTGCATCAGGCTTATGTGGCGGTTGATGAAGTGTTTTGCATGGCCAATGTCGATCTGTTCTTCAGACATGCGGGATTCCGGTTTTATAGTTTGATGGGTCAATTCAGTTATATTGTTCATAATAGATACAGTGCAACAAACAAGACAATCACCTATTGTCCCTGTCGTCTGTGACAAATTTTAGACAATCTGTAACAACGGCGTAATTTGTACATCCCAGAAGCGGTTGTCGGGGTCGGTAAAATGTATAGTCGCCGGTGTGTCACTGATGGCAATGTTGAGGCGAGCTAAGGAGTCCCATGTACGATATCGTTAAAGACTATTACGGCAGGGCATTGCAGGGTTCCGAGGATTTGCAGACGGATGCCTGCTGCACGGTTGACAGTGTTCCCGATGCCATCAAGCCGATCATGGCAAAAATACACCCGGAAGTGAGTGGCAAATACTACGGCTGCGGCTTGATTGCCCCGGCGCTGCTGAGTGGTCTCAGGATCCTGGATCTGGGCAGTGGCTCGGGGCAGGATTGCTATGTGCTTTCCGCTTTGGTCGGTGAGACCGGTGAAGTGGTGGGTGTGGATATGACGGACGAACAACTGGCTGTTGCCAACCGTCACATCGAGTTTCACCGGGATGCCTTTGGCTTCAAAAAAGCCAATGTGCGTTTTATCAAAGGCTATCTGGAAAACCTTGATGAGCTGGATCTGGCCGATGCAAGTTTTGACGTGATTGTCTCGAATTGCGTGATTAACCTGTCCCCCGACAAGCGAGCGGTTCTGGCCCAGGCCCATCGGTTATTGAAGCCCGGTGGTGAATTGTATTTTTCCGATGTCTATGCCGATCGGCGGGTTCCTGTCGAGCTGTCAAATGACCCTGTCCTCTACGGTGAGTGTCTGGCCGGGGCACTCTACTGGAACGACTTTCTGCAACTGGCCCGGCAGGTCGGTTTTGCCGATCCGAGACTGGTTGAGGATCGTCCGCTGAGCGTTGGCAATCCTGACATAGTGGAGAAAGTTGGCCCGCTGCGTTTTTACTCGGCAACCTACCGGCTTTTCAAGCTGGAAAATCTCGAACCGGCCTGTGAAGACTACGGCCAGTCAGTGATCTACAAGGGGACTATTCCGGGTTCAGAAAACCATTTTTTACTGGACTGTCATCACCGGATAGAAACGGGAAAAAACTTTCCGGTTTGCGGTAATAGTTACCGGATGTTGAGGGAGACCCGCTTTGCGGAGCATTTTGAATTTCAGGGTGATTTCCACTGTCATCGGGGTATTTTCAAAGGCTGTGGCATTGATTTGCCCTTTGGTAATGATGGCAGTAAAACATCGGGCTGTTGTTGAAAAATTTCTGAAAAAACAGCGAGTTATTCGCTGAAATAGCACAGTACTGTGTTTAAAAACCGGTGACCTTTTTTTGTCGTGACAATATGTGAAGGCGAATTTTCCAGCAAACCTGCAGCAATCAATTTTTCACAAACCCCATTGATTTTATTAAGAGAAATACCGGTTCTCTCTTCAAAATACGGTTTTTCCACACCGTGATTGAGACGCAGGGCATTCATCATGAATTCCAGCGCCAGTTCGTTTTCGGGAATGTTTTTACAGCTGGCAATAAATGAATTTTCCCTGGCCAGATAATCCCCCGGGTTGCGTGTTTTTGCCGTGCGGGTAATGCGCTGCTCATCGGGCAGTGTGATCTTGCCATGCGCCCCGGCACCAATACCCAGATAATCGCCAAATTCCCAATAATTCCTGTTGTGCAGCGCAAATTTTTTCTCGCGACAAAAAGCAGAGACTTCATATTGAAAATAGCCGTTATCCACCAATAATTGATGGCCGCTTTCCTGAATGGTATCGAGCACATCCTCAGCCGGCAGGGTGGGTGGACGGCGATAGAACTCGGTGTTGGGTTCGATGGTCAGTTGGTACCAGGAAATATGCACGGGTGCGAGATCAATGGCCTGTTGCAGGTCAGCTATTGCTTCCGCCCCGGTTTGTGTGGGCAGGCCGTGCATCAGGTCCAGGTTGATATTGTCAAAACCGGCGGATTGGGCCATTGCTACAGCGGCACGGGCATTTTCTGCCGAGTGGATCCGGCCCAGTCTTGTCAAGTGGCGATCATCAAAGCTTTGAATGCCAATTGACAGTCGGTTGACGCCCACGTCACGAAAACCATTGAATTTTGCCTGCTCAAAGGTGCCGGGATTCGCTTCCAGTGTGATTTCAATGGTGTCGTTAAAATCGAAGCGTCGCCGGGCTGCCTGAATAATCCTGCCGATACTCTCGGCGGAAAAAAGGCTTGGTGTTCCCCCGCCAAAAAAAATGGAGGACAGTTTTCTACCCTGTGCATAGGGCAACTCTATCTCCAGCTCGCGGATCAGAGCCTGGACATATTGGTCCTCAGGCAAGTGTCCGTCACTGGCGTGGGAGTTAAAGTCGCAGTATGGGCACTTGCGGATACACCAGGGGATGTGGACGTATAGTGACAGGGGAGGCAGGCTGAGAAGGGTGTCATGCATGGCGCAGATTTTAGCATCTCACCGCGCGGAGGCGGTTTATTTTTCTGTGTTGATGCCCGCAATCAAGCGGTTAGAGCGTCATTGTTCCCGGCAATCCGGTGTTGCCGTCCTGCCAGGCGGGATTACCAGGAATAGGAAAAGGATAGGGAGCCGTACTGATGGGTATTGCGCTGCTGTTCAAATTCACGGGTGCGGAACACCTTTGCGTAGGAGACTTTCCAGCCGGCCACCAGAAAACTGAAGCCCACGGCGGCATCCCCCACCACTGGCCGACGATGGACTCGATGGCTGTCTTCAAAGGTATTGCCGTCGAGAAAAATATCCCTTGCCACCACCCGGGTATCAAAGGACACAAAGGCATGCAAACCACAGATGGGCAGCCGGCAATGGCGTCTATCGCCCCGCCCCGGCGCACTGTTATCACCTCCGGGCCGCAGGGCTGCGGTGCCGAAATCCTCGGGTAACTGCCAGCCAATCCGGTACTCGGCACCAAAATTAAGGTAGGTGGCTACATTGCCGAGGCTGCCACCGGCGTGAACAATGGCGTCCTGCTGGGGCCACTGTTCGGTCAGTTTATAGCGCCGCTTGTGTTCATAGACCAACTGCAGGCCAAGCTCGTTTTCCAGCTGGTGATCCCAGCCCTGAAATTTATCGATATCGCGAACCTCATGAATCAGATCCTGCGTATCTTCTGCCAGGGATGCGGGCCCCACCATGCCCACGTTGAGTTCAAGGGTATCCAACTGTTCCCGGTCGCGGATATGGTAGGCAAACCCGAGGTAGAGGTATCCGGCATAGGGCCTGTCATCTTCGATCAGTGTGGAGATGTCCTTTTCACCCGGGGTAAAGATCAATTGGCCGGCACTGATTACCAGATTGCGCTGCAGGGTCTCCGCATCCTTCAGGCTGTGAAAAAATCGTAGTCGATGGTTTGCTTCCCTGACCCAACCGGGCAGATCAGGGTCTTTAAGGTAGGAGGTGAGATCCTGTGACACACAGGAGAAGCGGATACCGTTGGTGTAGTGTTGGTCTGTTTCACCAAACAGATCATTTTCGAGGTACAGGTTGATGGTGCTGCAAAAGCGTTCGTCATCCCCCTCGGCACTGAGGCCAACGGTGGGAAATAGCACAACAAACAGTATCAGCAGGTATTTCATGGTGAACCCGGCAAAGCTTGGGGTTGATTATGTGCCGTGGTGGGGTGCCCGGGCAATGTCATTGAATAACACCGGGTGCAACGGCAATATGTCAGCCTGAGGAATAAAGAGGATGCGTGGGTGAGTAACAGCAGCAATGAACTGATGAAAGCCCGGCGGTTTCTGCCACTTTTTCTGACCCAGTTTTTCGGTGCCCTTAACGATAATCTGTTTAAAAATGCGCTTCTGGTGATGATCGTCAGTGCTGGTATCGCCGAGGCTGCCAATGTTAACACGGTCGTCAATCTAGCGGCGGGCCTGTTTATCCTGCCTTTCTTCCTGTTTTCTGCCCTCGCCGGCCAATTGGCTGACAAACACGAGAAATCGCTTGTTATCCGGCGTATCAAGCTGGCTGAAATACTGATCATGATGCTTGGCGCGCTGGCTTTCTGGCTCGGGGCTCTCTGGTTGCTGTTGGCAGTCCTGTTTCTGATGGGCGCACAATCCGCTTTTTTTGGACCGGTAAAGTACGCCATTTTACCTCAGCACCTCGGTGAGGACGAATTGCTGGCAGGCAACGCCCGAGTGGGGATGGGAACCTTTGTGGCGATTCTGGTTGGTACGATTGCCGGCAGTTTGCTGGGCGGAACGGCCAGTGCGCATTGGTTGGTGGGTGCTGTTGTAATCTGTGTGGCTGTGACCGGGTGGTACAGCAGTCGGCAAATTCCGCTGGCTGAAGCCCGGGCTCCTTCGCTCAGGATTGACTGGAATACACCTAGGATCAGCTGGCAGCTGATCAGACTGGCCACTGAGAAGCAGACTGTGTTTCTGGCGATTCTGGGTATTTCCTGGTTCTGGATGTTGGGGGCCAGTTATTTGACCCAGATGCCCAACTTCACCATCACCGTGCTGAGGGGCACACCGGGGGTCATTGCCCTGATACTCTCGGCCTTTACCGTTGGTGTGGCTTTGGGGGCAATGCTCTGTGGCCGATTGAGTGGTGCCCAAGTGGAAATTGGCCTGGTACCACTGGGTGCTATCGGCCTCAGTCTGTTTGGCATTGATCTGTATTTTGCCGCCACCGGTTACACCGCCGAAAACCCTGTTGCCGTCGCCGGTTTCATACTCCGTCCCGACGGATTGCGCGTGTTGCTGGATATAGCACTACTCGGACTCTTTGGTGGTCTGTATATCGTGCCACTCTACGCCATGGTGCAGGCGCGCACCGAGCCACAGCTGCGTGCCCGGATTATCGGCAGCAACAATATTCTCAACGCATTTTTTATGGTGTTGGCCAGCCTATTGGGCATTCTGTTTCTCGGCGCGGCAGGTTTCCGCATTGAGGAATTGTTCCTGGTGCTGGCGCTGATGAATATTGCCGTGGCGGTGTTTATTTTTCTGCAGGTGCCCGAGTTCACCATGCGCTTTCTGGTATGGCTGATAGGCCACAGCCTTTACCGGGTAAAACATCGCGGTCTGGATCTGATACCACTGAAAGGCCCCGCCATTCTGGTCTGCAATCATGTCAGTTATGTGGATGCGCTGTTGCTGGCCGGTGCGGTGCGGCGACCGATTTGCTTTGTCATGTATAAACCGATTTACGAGTTACCGGTACTGAATTTTATTTTTCGCACCGGCGGTGCCATTCCGATTTGTTCAAAGGGTGAGGATCCGGCAGCCTATCAACGGGCCATGGAAATGATTGACGGGGCATTGAACAGAGGTCAGTTGCTCTGCCTCTTTCCGGAGGGCAAGCTCACCGAGGATGGCGAGATCGATACCTTTAAAAAAGGCATTGAGCAAATACTGGTCCGTAATCCGGTAAGGGTAGTGCCAATGGCACTACAGGGCCTTTGGAAGAGTTTTTTCAGTCGCAGTCACGGTGGTGCATTCAGAAAGCCGTTTCGACCGGGCTGGCGTCAGGTGGCGGTGATTGCGGGTGCCCCGATACCTGGCGAACAGGCTTCAGCCGAGCGTTTGCAGGCTGAAGTTACTGAATTGCGGGGTGACATAAAATAACTATGGTGGTTAGCTTCGATCCGCTGGCCATCAAGCCTATCAAAGCTAGGAAACAGAAATGGGAAAGTTAAAATTACACTGGCAAATGTTGATTGCGATCCTTGCCGCCGTCGTCATCGGCCTCCTGTTCGATGTGAAAACCACCGTGCTGGGTGTGAGCCTCTACAGTATCTTTGACTTTATCGGGGTGCTGTTTCTTAACGCGCTGAAGATGCTCATTGTGCCCTTGGTGATGTCCTCAATCATCGTGGGTATCGCCGGTCTGGGCGGCAGCGACAATCTCGGGCGGCTAGGTGCCAAGACCATTGGTTTCTACCTTTGCAGCAGCCTGCTGGCAATCTTGGTTGGTTTGTTGCTGGTCAATCTCCTGTCCCCCGGCGTTGTTGACGGTGAGGCAGCGGGTAGCCGGCTCAATCTCAGCGAACCGGAGGCGGTAACTTCCCAGCTGGCAGCTGTCGAGGGCCGGGGTGTCGGAGATATTACCGGAGTATTTCTGCGCATGGTGCCGCCCAATATCGTCAAGGCAGCGTCGGATGGCCAGATGTTGGGGCTGATTTTTTTCAGCCTGCTGTTTGGGGTGTTCATGACTCGCATCAGCAAAGAACCTGCGCAGACCCTGTTGGGTTTCTGGAATGGTGTTTACGAGACCATGATGGAAATTACTCTGTTCATCATGAAATTTGCACCGCTGGGCGTGTTGGGGTTGGTCGCCAAAACCATCCTGGCTACCGGGTTTGATGCTTTCCAGCCTTTGATGATGTTTTTTATTACGGTGGTGCTGGCATTGGCGATTCATACTTTTGTTATCCTTGCACTGGTGCTGCGATTCGCCGGTCTGAACCCGTTGAAGCATTACCGGGCCATGCTGCCGGCCATGCTCACCGCATTTTCAACAGCCTCTTCATCCGGTACGTTGCCGGTGACGATCGAATGTGTAGAAAAAAATGCCGGGGTATCCAATCGCACCAGTGCCTTTGTGCTGCCCCTGGGTGCGACGATCAACATGGATGGCACGGCCCTCTATGAATGCGTTGCCGCTATCTTTATCGCCCAGGCCTATGGTCTGGAGCTCAGTTTTGTCACCCAGTTTACGATTGTGCTGGTGGCGCTGCTGACATCGATTGGGGTGGCGGGGATTCCGTCGGCCAGTCTGGTGGCTATTACGGTGATTCTCGGGGTCATTGGCCTGCCGCTGGAAGCGATCGGCATGTTGCTGGTGACTGACCGTATTCTGGATATGTTGCGAACCTCAGTGAACGTTTTCAGTGATTCCTGTGGCGCAGTGGTCATTGCCAGAAGTGAGGGTGAGCAGGGTTTGCTCGTTTGATTAAAGCCCGGTACATCGCCGGGCTTTTGGCTTCTCCCGTTAGCCGAAGATGCTCTTGATTACATAGAAGAACAGAATCGCCAGCCCGGCGCCGGCGGGCAGGGTCACGAGCCAGGACATGAAAATTGTGCCGACGACGCGCAGATTGAGGGCTGCGATGCCGCGGGCCAACCCGACACCCAGTACGGCACCGACCAACGTGTGCGTCGTGGAGATTGGCAGGCCAGTGCCCGATGCCAGTACCACGGTTGCCGCAGCGCCCAACTCGGCGGCGAAGCCCCGGCTCGGTGTCAGTTCGGTAATTTTTTTCCCCACGGTGCCCATGACTTTGAAACCATAGGTGGCCAGCCCCAGTATGATGCCAATCCCGCCAAGCAACAGAATCCAGCGCGGCATTGCAGCTTGTGCCTCAACAGCCCCCGAGTTGATCACGCTGACGACGGCTGCCAGTGGACCGACCGCATTTGCCACATCATTGGAACCATGGGCAAATGCCATGGCGCAGGCGGTGAAGATCATCAGCACGGCAAAAACCCGTTCCACACTGGCAAACCGGTTGTTTTTTTCCGCTACTTCATCCCGTTTAACCCGTTGCAGTAACAGCGTTCCCAGAGCCATGACCAGTAGGCCAATCACAATGGCAATCAGCGTGCATTGGCCGAAAGAGAGGCTGATACCCATGTCCCGGAAAACATATTTGACGCCTTTGAGCATGGTCACCATGGCAATCAGAAAGCCGACGGCAAACATATAAAAAGGGATAATTTTCTTGGCCCGCATAAACGGGTCGTCCTGGGTCAGGATAAGCTTTTGTACACTGCGAAACAGCATGTAAGAGAGAGCCCCCGCCAGCAATGGTGAGACGACCCAGCTGGCGACGATATTGCCCACCTTGCCCCAATTGACTGAATCCACAGAAATTCCCACTGCTGCAAAGCCAACAATGGCACCCACGATGGAATGCGTGGTCGAGACCGGCCAGCCCATGATGCTGGCCAACATCAGCCAGGTTCCCGCAGCCAGTAAAGCCGACATCATGCCGAATACCAGGAGTTCCGGTGAGTTGGCCAGTACCGACGGATCAATGATGCCTTTGCGTATGGTGTCAGTGACGGCACCGCCCGCGAGATAGGCACCGGCAAACTCAAAGACCATGGCGATGAGTATGGCCTGTTTGACAGTCAGTGCCCTGGAGCCCACCGAGGTGCCCATGGCGTTGGCTACGTCGTTGGCCCCGACTCCCCAGGCCATGAATACGCCAAATACACAGGCGAGGATAATCAATAACTGACCGTGTTCAGCAAGTAGGGTCATTGGTTTGAATTCCCGTTTTCTGGTTTTGGTTACCGGGCGAGAAGCAACTGTAGTTTGCCGCCCACACTCTGAGACAGATCGGCGACTTCGCCAATGATATCGATGACTTGATAAAGAAATATCACGTTGATCGGGGGTAAATCGAGTTCAAGTTTGAACAGATGATGCCGGATAGTCTGCTCGAGGTGATCACTTCTGTCTTCCAGCTTATCCAGGTCGTGGATCAGGTTTTCCACAAAGTCCACTTCCTTGCCGCTGAAACCGACTTCGAGCAGTTCATCGAGCTCATTGATGGCCTTGTGGGCCTGGCGGCAGGCTTCAATGGCCGACCCGACAAATTCGCTCATTTTTTCCTGCAGAGGTTCCGGGATTACCATTTTTCGGCCAAGCATCAGGCCGGCGATATCCTTGGAGCGGTTGGCAATGCGATCCTGCTGGCTGAGCATGTTAAGCAGATCGGTACGATCCATTGGCATAAACAGGCTCTTGGGCAATTGCAGACGAAGTTCCCGCTTCATAACATCGGCCTGATGCTCCAGGTCTGACATTTCGTCAAACACCTTGTCGGCCTGTTGCCAGTTTTCCGCAATCGCTGCAGCCAGAAAATCGGCGAGTTTCTCGGTACAGGAAACCACCACCGTCATATGGGCTTGCAGGGGACTGATGGGGGATTTGCCAAAGAGGTTGGAGAGAGGATTGCTGAAAACCATGAGATGTCCTCTGTTCGTTGTAGGGCGCGAGTATAAGAATCTGTCACATAAATGTCACATTTTTGCTCAAGTAAAATGACGAATGATTCAGTATGAACCTAAACTTGGCTGAAATGATCGGTTTCCCCCAGCCAGCGACGAATAATGGCGGACACCCGGTCGGGACTTTTGGTCAGTAACTTTTCAGCCGTGCGACGGATTTCCGGCAATAAATGGCCATCGCGTTGCAGGTCAGCAATATGCAGCATTACATCGCCGGTTTGCCGGGTGCCCAGCACTTCGCCGGGACCACGCAGCTGTAGATCTTTTTCGGCAATCTGAAACCCATCATGGGTTTGTCGCATGATAGCTAAGCGCTGACTGCCAGCGGCGGAGAGTGGTGGGCTGTAGAGCAGGACACAATAACTTTCCGCCTGGCCACGGCCCACCCGTCCCCTCAGTTGATGCAATTGTGCCAGTCCTAATCGCTCCGGATTTTCGATGACCATCAAGCTGGCATTGGGCACGTCAACACCCACTTCGATCACTGTGGTGGCAACCAGTAGTTGGATTTCTCCCGCTTTAAAGGCCGACATGGTGGCAGCCTTTTCGGCCGGTTTGAGTCTGCCGTGAATGAGCCCAATAGGCAGCTCGGGCAACAACAGGTGCAAGGCATCTGCAGTTGCTTCCGCAGCCTCCGCTTCGAGTAATTCCGATTCTTCAATCAGGGTGCAGACCCAATAGGTCTGGCATCCCTGCGCGCAGGCATTGCGCACCCGCTCTACCACCTCAAGACGACGCTGGTTGGAAATGACGACGGTGCTGACCGGTGAGCGCCCCGGTGGCAGCTCATCGATGATGGAGCAGTCAAGATCCGCGTAAGCGCTCATCGCGAGGGTCCGGGGTATCGGTGTTGCAGTCATCACCAGCTGGTGGGGGATCTGGCCATGCTGTCCCTTGTTGCGCAGGGCAAGACGTTGGTGCACACCAAACCGATGCTGTTCATCGATGATGATCAGACCGAGGCCGTGGAACTGGACCTGATCCTGAAAAAGTGCATGGGTACCGATGGCAATCTGAGCATCGCCAGTGCCGATCATGGCCAGCTGTCTTTCGCGGGCCTTGCCCTTGACTTTGCCCGTGAGCCAGGCGATTTGAATACCCAGTGGTTCCAGCCATCGGGTGAAATTATTGCGGTGCTGCTCGGCCAGTATCTCAGTGGGTGCCATCAGGGCCACCTGCCGCCCACTGGCGACACATTGTAATGCTGCTATTGCGCTGACGACGGTTTTTCCGGAGCCCACGTCGCCCTGTAACAGCCGTAACATCGGACTGGGCTTCTCCAGGTCCTGCTTGATTTCCTGACTGACCCGCTGCTGGGCGTTGGTCAGCGGAAATGGCAGGGATGCCAGAAATTCCAACAGCACCGTATCATCCCCTTTCAGCTCAGGGGCCCGGTGTTGTCTGATGGCTTGCCGAAGCCGCAGTAAGCTGAGCTGGTGTGCCAGCATTTCTTCAAAAGCCAGCCGTTGTTGGGCCGGGTGTTCGCCACTGGCCAGCAGATCGAGTGGGGCATCGGCCGGGGGTTGGTGAAGGAATTTTATGGCGTCTCCCAGGGACGGAGCTGCGTTGTCCTGTTCAAGAAATTCTGTCAGTGATCGGTCGCTCAGTAGGGCAAGTGCCTGGTCAATAATGGTTCGCAACCGCTGTTGGTTCACACCCTCTGCAACGGGGTAAACCGCTGTCAGATGCTGTTGCAGCGGCTGTTTCGCCGGATTTTCGTCGAGGAATTGGTACTCGGGATGGTACATCTCAAGTCCGGTGCTGCCCGCACGGACTTCGCCAAAGCAGCGCAGCTTGCCTCCACGGGCAAGGTTTTGTCGCTGGGCCGTGGAGAAATGAAAAAATCGCAGAGTGATAATCCCTGTGTGATCCTGTACCCGGCAGATCAGACTGCGGCGTCGGCCAAAAGCGAGATCGCAACCGCGAATATCTCCTTCGATGACGACATCACTGTTGGGTTGAAGTGCACCGATCGGCGTAATTCGAGTGCGATCCAGATAGCGGATGGGTAAGTGGAACAGCAGGTCCTGGACACTGTGAATACGCAGTCTGGCCAGTTTCATGGCAAGTTGGGTTCCAACGCCCTTCAGGCGCGTAACCGGTAGCTGGTCAAGAACAACTTCGCTCATGCAGCACAGGGTGGGCAGCTGGGTAGCGAGTTCATTTTGATGGCTTCCCGCAGTGCATCGACTGCCTTGTGTCTTGGAAAGCTGGCCCGCCAGGCCAGTGCCACCGTTCGGCAGGGAACCGGATCTGCAAAAGGTCTGGTAATCAGTAACCCGTCTTTGTAGCCAGCGCCGATAGCTGCGGACTGCGGCAGAATGGTAATGCCCAGTCGGGAGGCGACCATATGACGCAAGGTCTCCAGCGAGCTGCCTTCGCTGTGGGTGCGAATCTGGCTCTGGGTTTCATCGAGGTGTTTGTTCAGGTTGGGTAAAGCCTCCCTGACCTGGTCGCCAAAGCAGTGGCCCTCGCCAAGCAACAGGACATTCTCGTCGTCCAGGTCGACGGGACGGATAGTCTTCTTTTTGCCCAGTGGGTGATCTTCGGGCATCAATACGACAAAAGGTTCAGAGAATAGCGGTTGAGTAACCACGTCGGGTTCCGTAAATGGCAGCGCCACGATAATCACGTCCAGTTCGCCCTTGCGCAGTCGCTGTCGCAGTGTGGCGGTAAAGCCCTCTTCTACCACTAGCGGCATTTGTGGCACAGCCTTTTGCAATGCCGGAATGAAGTGTGGAAACAGATATGGGCCAATGGTAAAAATAGCACCCACATAGAGTGGCGCCTTGAGCTGATCTCTGCCGGCTGAGGCAATATCCTTGATGGACGCGCTTTCCTCCAGCACCCTTTGTGCCTGGGCGACCACCTGTTCGCCGATGGGAGTCGGTCGCACGCTGTTCTTGGAGCGTTCAAAAAGATCAACTCCCAGTTCCTGCTCGAGTTTTTTGACGGCGATACTCAGTGTGGGTTGGCTGACATGGCATAACTCTGCTGCCTGGCCAAAGTGTTGCTGTTGTGCCAACGTGACGATATAGCGTAATTCCGTTAAGGTCATACGATGTTTCTCCAGCCGCTAATACGCCAATAATAGCCAAAGCAAATTGAAAAAGGAAAGACGATTGAAAGTATTATTTATTGGTTGTGGTGACATCGGGGTTCGTTGCATTCACAAGCTGCAGATGCTGGAGGGGTGGACAGGCCTGGCGATGCGTCGCCATCCCGGTCGGCTGCCTGCGACAATTCCATCGGTGACGGGAGATATTTGCGACACCCCTCATCTCACTGAATTGCTGCTTAACGCCAGTATTGATGCCATTGTTGTTACGCTGACTCCGGGGGAGATGAGTGACGAAGGGTATCGGGCCAGTTATGTGGCGGGTGCAGAGTCGCTGGCCATGGCGATTCGAGACAGTGGCTGGTGTTCTGGACCGGTGCTCTGGGTGTCCAGTACGAGTGTGTATGGTCAGGGAGGGGGTGAGTGGGTTGATGAGTTATCGGACACCATTCCCGCATCCTATCGTGGTAAACGCTTACTTCAGGCAGAAGGCCTGATTGGCGGACTTCCGGTGCCCGCTGTAGTGATTCGTTACGCCGGTGTTTATGGGCCCGGTCGGGGGCGTATGCTTGCGCAACTACACAGAGGGGAGCTGGCACCGCCACACCCTGTTCAGTGGAGTAATCGCATTCATGCAGAAGATTGCGCCGGGGTGCTGGTGCATTTGCTACATCGCTACCGGGACGATAGGCCGCTGCACAGCCTCTATCTTGCAACGGATAACGAACCTGCGCCTCTCTATGACGTGCATCGGTGGCTGGCAGAGCAATTGGACATAAACATGACTGATACTGTTACAACAGCCAGTGCCGGCCGGGCCGGTAATCGGCGTTGTAGCAATCAACGTCTGCTAGAAAGCGGCTACCGGTTTCTTTACCCCACTTTCAGGGAAGGCTACGCTGCGCTGATATCCGAATCGCCGGAGTAGGCGGCTTTTCAGATGACCATAATACCGTCCATTTCCACGCCAACCCCTTTGGGCAATTCCTTGACACCAATGGCCGCCCGCGCTGGGTAGGGTGCAGTAAAATAGTGGGCCATGGCTTCATTGACAGAGGCAAAGTTGCCCATGTCAGTCAGGAAAATATTCAGTTTGACAATATCTTTTAGAGAGCCGCCAGCTTCCTCGCAGACGGCGGCCAGATTTTTGAATACCTGGTCGATTTCTGCGGAAATTCCCCCTTCCACTACCTGCATGCTGTCGGGGTCGAGTGGTATCTGACCTGACAGGTAAACGGTGTTACTGACTTTTATCGCCTGGGAGTAAGTGCCTATGGCGGAGGGGGCATTGTCCGTACTGATGACGGCTTTATTTAGCATGGTTTTGTCCTCTAAGGATTAATTCTTGGTGCGATAAACGCGCTGCACCTGTTTCAAGTTGCGAATTTTACGCATCACATTGGCCAGGTGAATACGCCCTTTGACGTCAATCACCAGATCCACGACGCTGGAGTGGGCATCTCTCTCCTTGATGCTGATTTGCTGAATAGTAGCTTCGCTTTCGGAAATGCGTGCAGCGAGTGCGGCGATGATGCCCCGCTCGGAGGTCAATTCCACTTTGAACTCCACCGAAAAATCTCCCTTGACCCTGGGGGACCAGTTCAGCGCCATGCACTTTTCAACATTGGTGCGAATTTCATTAAGGTTTTTACAGGACTCACGGTGTACCACAAGGCCCCGGCCAGGGCTGAGATGGCCGAGAATCGGGTCGCCGGGAATCGGGTGGCAGCAACGGGCATAACTGATGATAAGACCGTCGCTGGTATCAATCATGATGGGTGATTCAAATTCCTCGGGGACGTAAGTTTTACGCATTGAGGGTGGCGCCATCAGGTTGGCAACACCGTATGCAAGGCGGTTGCCGAGACCAATCTGCTCCAGAACTTCTTCAAAATTGGCGGCACCGGTTTCAACCAGCAGACGCTTGATCCAGGATTTTCGAATATTTTTATAGTTGCTGCCAAAAGTCTCCAGTGCCCGGTCAAGCAGTCGTTTGCCCAGATCCACGGATTCTTCGTGCTGCTGATGTTTCAGGAAGTGGCGGATGGCACTGCGGGCTTTGGCCGTCACGACAAAATTCAGCCAGGAGGGATTGGGCTGCGCATCCTTGGCGTTGATTATGGTCACTTTACAGCCGCTTTGCAGGGGTTCGGAGAGTGAAGTTAGTTGTCCGTTAATTTTGCTGGCTACACAGGTATTGCCCACATTGGTATGAACTGCGTAGGCGAAGTCTACCGGTGTCGCCCCCGAGGGTAATGAAATAATCTGGCCGCCTGGCGTGAAGACATAGACCTCATCGGGAAACAGGTCAGCTTTGACGTGTTCGATAAATTCCAGGGAATTCCCCGCCTTTTGCTGGATTTCCAGTAGTCCCTGTACCCAGCGACTGGTTCTGGGGTTTCCTTCTTCGCGTGACTTGTAAAGCCAGTGGGCAGCGATGCCGAAGTTGGCCATGGCGTCCATGTCCCGGGTTCTGATCTGTACTTCGATAGGCACCCCGTGCATGCCGATCAATACCGTGTGCAAAGACTGGTAGCCATTTACCTTGGGGATGGCAACATAATCTTTAAACTCACCGGGTACCGGTTTGAACAGGTTGTGGATGACGCCCAGCGTCCGATAACAGTCATCCACTGTCTCCACCACGATGCGAAAGGCAAAGACGTCCATGATATCGCGAAAGGATTTTCGTTTGGTTTTCATCTTCTGGTAGATACTCCAGAGATGCTTCTCGCGACCTGTGACCTCGGCAGAGATCAGCTCCTTGTCAAGACGAATTTCTATGCTGTCCTTGATTTCTTCAACAATGTGCTTGCGATTGCCTCGAGCGGATTTGAGAGCCGCCCGCAGACGCTGATGGCGCATCGGGTACATCGCCGCAAAGCCGAGATCCTCAAACTCCACACGAATATCGTTGATCCCCAGTCGCTGGGCTATGGGGGCGTAAATATCCAGAGTCTCTCTGGCAATCCGCCGCCGTTTGGCTGCACTGAGTACCTTAAGGGTGCGCATGTTGTGGAGCCGGTCAGCCAGTTTTACCAGCATAACCCGGATATCCCGGGCCATGGCCAGGGTCATTTTCTGAAAGTTTTCTGCCTGCTGCTCGGCTCGGGAAGCAAACTCAATTTCAGTAAGCTTGCTCACGCCGTCCACCAGCTCAGCGACGGTGGAACCAAAGCGTCCGGCGAGGTCTTCCTTGCTGACGCCGGTATCTTCAATGACATCGTGGAGCATGGCCGCCATCAGGCTTTCTGCATCGAGATGCATGTCTGCGAGAATATTGGCGACAGCGAGGGGGTGGCTGATGTAAGGTTCGCCGCTCTGACGCAGCTGACCTTCGTGGCAGCCAGTCGCGAACTGATAGGCGTCGAGAATAGCCTGGACTTCTTGCTGTTCGAGGTAGGAGGAGAGCTTGTTGCTCAGTGCATCAACGGCTTGCAAGGCTTCCCCCGGTCACGGTTTACTCGGTTTCAGGGGCTACCGGTAGCTCGGGAGCTGAGGTATCTTCAAAATCACCATATTCCAACAGCATTTCTTCGGGTTCTTCTTTCTGCTTCAGAATACTTGCATCGATGAAACCCTCTTCAATTTCGCGCAATGCCATGACGGTGGGTTTGTCATTTTCCCAGGGCAGATGTGGTTGCTTGCCACCGACAGCGAGCTGGCGTGCCCGCTTGGAGCTGACCATGACCAGTTCAAAGCGGTTCTCCACATGATCAAGGCAATCTTCGACAGTGATACGGGCCATATTTGATTCCGTTTCTTTATTTAAGTGGGGTGTTATTGATTGACAATCTGTGTAGACAAAAAGCCGCGGCTATGCCACGGCGACTTTCAGTTTACAAAATTGCGGGTATCAGGACAACAAATCCTTGAGTAATTTGCTGTTTCGCTGGCACTGAGCGTCCAGTTTCAGTCGGTGACTGATGATAATTGACCGGAGATCTGTCAAGGCCGTGTCGAAATGGTCATTAATCACCAGAAAGTCCGCTTCCGTATAGTGGGACATTTCCAGTTGCGCCTCTGCCAGCCGTTGGCGAATGATGGCGGGCTCGTCCTGTCCGCGACCGTTAAGGCGTTGTTCGAGAATGGCCAGTGACGGCGGCAGGATGAAGATGCCGATACAGCCAGGGACCAGACGACGGATTTGTGCAGCTCCCTGCCAGTCAATTTCCAGGATAACATCGAGTCCTTGGACGAGTGTCTGTTCTACCCAGCTGCGCGATGTGCCGTAATAGTTATTGAATACCCTGGCATGCTCAAGGAACGCTTTTTCCCTGAGCATGGTGCTGAACGTTGCCTGATCGACAAAGTGATAGTTGATGCCATCCTGCTCGCCGGGCCGCATTGGTCGGGTGGTGTGGGAGATGGAAACACAGATGTTCTGACACTGCTGTAAAAGCGCATTTACCAGACTGGTTTTTCCGGCACCGGAAGGTGCTGATACCGTGTACAGAGTACCTGTTGTCGACATTGATATCCGATGCTCCGCCAGTTTCTTGGTCGCTGCAGGTTGGTGACGCATCACCAGATTTGAAGGTTGCTACAATAACGTAATCGCGCATCGACTGCATCAGAGAGACGGCGCTTTCATTGAATTATCGGCGGGTGTGTGACCAGTATCGCGGCATCAGGCCAAGAGAGCAGGTGCTTATTCAATATTCTGAATCTGCTCGCGCATCTGTTCGATCAGAACCTTCAGCTCGACTGCTGCGTTGGTGGTATCAGTGGCAATGGATTTTGAGGACAGGGTATTAGCTTCGCGGTTGAGTTCCTGCATGAGGAAGTCCAACCGCCGACCAATCGGTTCCTGGCGTTGCAACACACGGCGGATTTCACCCAGGTGGGTATCCAGACGGTCCAGTTCTTCGTCCACATCGGCCCGTTGGGCAATCAACACCAGCTCCTGTTCCAATCGGTTCTGATCCAGACCGGTGCTCACCTCCTGCAGTCGGTCAACCAGTTTCTGGCGCTGGGCGGCCAGCAGTTCCGGCAATCGCGATCGCACGGTAGCCAGTTGCACGGCAATGCCGTCCAGTCGCTTTTCGACCAGTTCGCCGAGTTTTTCACCTTCCCGGCGACGGCCCTCCACCAGTTGATCCAGTGTCTCTTCAAACAATCGCAGCAGTGTGTTCTTGAGTTCTTCCCGGTCGATCTCTGGTTCACTGAGCACTCCCGGCCAGCGCAAGATGTCCAGCGGTGAGATTTTTGCGGGATCAGCCATCAGGCGGGCCAGTTGTTCGCTGGCGGCAATATATTGTTCTGCCAATGGTTGATTGATGGCTACTTCACCGGATTGTTTGGCGATATTGAGTTGCAGGGTGCAGTCCACCTTGCCCCGTTGAAGGTGTTTTCGGGTCAGTTCGCGCAGGGTCACTTCAAGATCCCTGACAGTTTCCGGCATTCTGAAACCGGTTTCCAGATAGCGGTGATTGACAGAGCGGATTTCCCAGGTGGCGGTGCCCCAGTGGCACTCGATACTGTGGCGGGCAAAGGCAGTCATACTGCTGGGCATGGGAATCTCCGGGAGAAGGGTGGAATTGACGACCTATGGTAACACGGGGCCACATACGGTCGATAATTCGGTTAGAATGCCAGCCTCTTCTCTACTTCAAAATACTACAGGAATTTTTCCATGTCCCGACCCAGTGGCCGTCGTCCCGAGCAGCTCCGCGCTGTAAAACTCACCCGCAGTTACACTCGGCATGCAGAGGGATCTGTGTTGGTGGAGTTTGGTGAAACCAAAGTCATTTGTACCGCCAGTGTCGAGTCCTCTGTGCCACGTTTCCTGCGCGGCAAGGGACAGGGTTGGGTGACCGCTGAATACGGCATGCTGCCCCGTTCCACCGGTGAGCGTATGGCTCGTGAGGCATCGAGGGGGCGTCAGGGTGGCAGAACCCTTGAAATCCAGCGTCTGATCGGTCGCTCACTGCGGGCGGCCATGGATTTGAAGGCGCTGGGTGAGCATACCATTACGGTGGACTGTGATGTGATCCAGGCCGACGGTGGCACCCGTACCGCCTCCATCACAGGTGCCTGTGTCGCGCTTGCCGATGCGGTTAGTCACTTGCAGGAGCGCGGTAAAATCAAGACCAATCCCCTCACCAACATGGTGGCGTCGGTTTCGGTAGGCATTTATCAGGGGGTGCCGGTACTGGATCTTGATTACGCAGAAGATTCGACGGCTGAGACAGACATGAATGTGGTCATGAACAGCAGTGGTGGTTTTATCGAAATTCAGGGCACGGCTGAGGCGGCACCGTTTACCGAAGGAGAACTGCAGGCAATGATGGTGCTGGCCAAGCACGGTATTGCCGATTTGGTCAGGGTGCAGAAAATGGCGCTGGCAAACCCAGGCGGTTAAATCTCTGGCCGCTCAATAGCTGCCCCGTCGGGCAGCCGGGTCGGGCTTTCAATCCGCAATGTTTTTTGTCTGCCGATCTCTCCCTGCAGCAGGCTGACGGCAGATTTGGGCGTGCCGAACCAGCGACTGACCAATGCAATCAAATGCTGGTTGGCCTTGCCCTCAACCGGCGGTGCGGTGATCCGGATTTTCAGACGCTCTCCCTGCAACCCGACAATTTCATCTTTGGACGCACGTGGTTGCAGCTGGCAGCGCAATAGCAAGGAGCCCTCCTGCCACCGGTAGTGTTTTCCCATCAGATACCGGGCACAAGGCCGGATGGCACCTGCAGTGACCTGGCGGCACCGTGCACAAAAATCTGCAGCATATTGATCACCAGAAACATGAAAATGGGCGACAGATCCAGTCCGCCCAGCGGAGGGATAATCCGCTGAAAGGGTGCCATAACGGGACGAATCAACTGGTTTAGCAGTGTCAGCGCGGGGTGATTGCTCTGTGGTGCCACCCAGCTGACGATAATGACGATCAGCAGACCGTAGAGATACAGGTTCAGCACCAGATAAATGGCGCCCACCGCGCCCCAGGCCAGGGCCGACAGAATGTTCATCATGCCCAGGCCGTTGATCGAAGCGGTAAGCTGAATTACCAGCCATTGGCATAGTAGCGCCAGCACGATGCTGGCCAGATCGAAATGCCGGTAGGTGGGAAACAACTTGCGCAGGGGTTTGCTGGGCAAATGGGTGGCCTTCACCAGAAACTGGGAAATCGGATTGTAGAAGTCGGCATGGGAGAGCTGGAGGAGAAAGCGCAGCATCACCACCGCCAAGTAAAAGCTGCCGAGGGATTGAACCAGAAAAGTGCCGGCTTGGGTAAATGTACTCATACGTTGCCTTGTTTTTTGACGGTTAGTTTGCCAGTTCGTCGGCCATCTCTGCTGCGCGTTTCACGGCGCTATTCATTGCCTCACGAAACAGTGTTTTCAGATTGCCGGCTTCGAAAGCCTCTATAGCGCGCTCCGTCGTGCCGCCGGGGGAGCTGACCCGCCGCCTCAATTCGGCGGCATCAACATCGCTGCTGACGGCCATTTTTGCCGCCCCAAGGGCAGTTTGCAAGGTGAGCTGCCGCGAAAGTTCCGGCGACAGTCCGAGCTCTTCGCCGATTTCCTGCATGATTTCCATGATCAGGAAGTAATAGGCGGGACCACTGCCTGAAACCGCGGTCACGGCGTCAATCTCTGCCTCTGTCTGCAACCAGCACGACGTCCCCACGGCATTGAGAATATCACTGGTGAGCTGTTTTTGATCGTCGGACACCTGCCCGTTGGCAAACAGGCCGGCGGCACCGGTCTGAACCAGTGATGGCGTGTTGGGCATGCAGCGAACAATCGGCAGGTCGGCACTCAGCCATTGCTCCAGTGACGCCATGGATATCCCCGCTGCAATCGAAATAATCAGAGGTCGGTGACCCAGAGCGCCGGTGATTGTTTCGGTCACGGTTTTCATGACCTGTGGTTTTACGGCCAGCAGAATGACCTCGGCTTTGGCTGCAGCGGCCATGTTATCGGTTGAGGTTTGAACGCCGAAGGTGCTGGCCAATTGCTGGCGGTTGGCCTCCAGTGGGTCAGTGGCGGTAATGGCGTCTGCCGGATAGCCTTTGGCGATGAGGCCACCAATCAGGCTGTTGGCCATATTGCCGCCACCGATGAAAGTCAGTGTGGGTTTGTTCACAGATGTTTCCTCAATCGAAAGGTTGTGGATGGTTACCCAGGGGTTTGCCGGGGACCAAAAATGGCTGTGCCAATACGCACGATGGTGGATCCCTCAAGAATGGCCGCCTCAAGGTCATCCGACATGCCCATTGAGAGTGTATCCAATCTGGCGAGCCGGGAGGAGTCCCGAAGCGTGTTCAGCTGTGCTGCCAGTTGGGCAAAGGCAATTCGTTGTCGTTGCAAGTCGGGTTGACTGCGCGGGATGCACATCAATCCGCGGAGATTAAGGTGAGGCAATTCAATGATTTTTTCTGCCAGGGTTGGCAGCGCTGCCACCGCGATGCCGGACTTGCTTACCTCGCTGTCGATATTCACCTGCAGGCAGACATTCAGGGGCCCCCGGGTTGCGGGGCGCTGGGTATTGAGACGTTCTGCCACACGGTACCGATCAACGCTGTGCACCCAATCAAATTGTTCTGCCACTTTTCGGGTTTTGTTTGACTGCAGTGGCCCGATGAAATGCCAGCAGATATCGGTCAGGTCCGCCAGTGCCCGCTGCTTCTCCAGCGCCTCCTGGAGATAGTTTTCGCCGAAGTGGCGCTGACCCAGCTCATAGGCTGTACGGATTGCGGTAGCGGGCTGGCCCTTGCTGACCGCAAGCAGTTGGATTTTATCCGCATCGCGGCCTGTCCGGTCAGCGATTTGTTGAATCTGTCGGTGAAGTCGGTTGAGATTGTCGGCTATATTATGCATATACTTGTCATTGGCCGGCAGCACGGCTTTCAGTAGAGCAGTAGATTAACCCAGAATAACAGGATTAACGCATGGATATTACGGAACTGCTGGCTTTTAGCGTAAAACAGGGTTCGTCAGATTTGCACCTTTCAGGTGGTCTGCCCCCGATGATCAGGATCGATGGTGATATGCGGCGGGTGAATCTCCCGCCCATGCAGCACAAGGAGGTCCACCAGTTAATCTACGACATCATGAACGACAAACAGCGCCGCGATTATGAAGAGTTTCTGGAGACAGATTTCTCGTTTGAGGTGCCTGGTGTCGCTCGCTTCCGGGTCAATGCGTTTAATCAAAACAGGGGGGCTGCGGGGGTATTTCGTACCATTCCCTCCCGGGTGCTGACGCTGGAGGATCTGGGGCTGGGACAGGTGTTCCGCAATCTCGCAATGCTGCCACGGGGACTGGTACTGGTCACTGGGCCGACGGGCTCGGGCAAGTCCACGACGCTGGCTGCAATGATGGATTACGTCAATGAGAACCGCTATCAGCACATCCTCACCATTGAAGACCCCATCGAATTTGTTCACGAAAGTAAAAAGTGTCTGGTTAACCAACGGGAAGTCCACCGAGACACCCACGGCTTCAGCGAGGCACTACGGTCTGCTCTGCGAGAAGATCCCGATATTATTCTGGTGGGCGAAATGCGTGATCTGGAGACGATTCGGCTCGCGTTGACGGCAGCGGAAACCGGCCACCTTGTGTTTGGCACACTCCATACTACCTCGGCAGCAAAAACCATCGACCGTATTGTGGATGTGTTTCCGGCGGCTGAAAAATCCATGGTGCGGGCCATGCTGTCCGAATCACTGCAGGCGGTCATTTCGCAAACGCTGATGAAAAAGATTGGCGGCGGTCGTATCGCTTCTCACGAAATCATGATTGGCACACCCGCAATCCGCAATCTGATTCGCGAGGAAAAAATTGCCCAGATGTACTCCGCCATACAGACAGGAGCATCACACGGCATGCAAACCATGGATCAGAATCTACACAGGCTGGTAGCCCAGAAAGTAATCACCCGCGAGACAGCCCGCGAAAAAGCCAAAATACCGGATGAGTTCTAGTTTGATTTGCCGGTGTTAACTGCCTGAGCTGTTGGAAAAGACAGCATTTGAGTTGCGGAGAATATAATGGATTTTGATGTACTACTTAAGTTGATGGTGGAAAAAGGGGCTTCAGACCTGTTTATTACTGCCGCTGTAGCTCCCAGTATCAAGATCAACGGCACGATTGTACCGGTGGGCAAAACGCCGCTGTCGCCAGAACAGTCTCATCAAGTGGTTGAAAGTATCATGGATGAGAAGCAGCGGCTTGAGTTTCGTGAAAAGAAAGAACTCAATTTTGCCATTGGCCGCCAAGGGGTGGGTCGTTTCAGGGTTAGTGCCTTCTTCCAGCGCAACGAAGCGGGCATGGTGCTCCGTCGGATTGAAACTATTATCCCCACAGTGGAAGAGCTGTTATTGCCACCAATTTTGAATGATCTGGTGATGACCAAGCGCGGTATCATTATCTTTGTGGGTGCTACCGGTACCGGTAAGTCCACTTCCCTGGCGGCAATGGTTGGCCATCGCAATCGCAATAGTCGTGGTCATATTATTACCGTTGAGGATCCTATCGAGTTCGTACACCGCCATGAAAGCTGCATTGTTACCCAGCGGGAAGTTGGCATCGATACGGAGTCTTTTGAGGTTGCTTTGCGCAATACCCTTCGCCAGGCACCGGATGTAATTCTGATCGGCGAGATACGGACCCGTGAGACGATGGAGCATGCGATTACCTTTGCCGAAACCGGTCACCTGGTACTGGCCACCCTGCACGCCAACAATGCCAACCAGGCACTGGACAGAATCCTGCACTTTTTTCCTGCTGAGCGTCACGGCCAGTTATGGATGGATTTGTCGCTCAATATGCGGGCTCTGATTGCCCAGCAACTGATCCCTCTGGCCGATGGTAGTGGCCGCCGCGCCGCCATTGAAATCCTGATTAACACACCGTTGGTGGGTGATCTGATCCGCAAGGGTGAGGTTCACAAGCTGAAAGAGTTGATGACGCGCTCCACCGAACAGGGAATGCAGACCTTTGATCAGGCGCTTTATGCCCTTTATGACGAAGGTTTGATCACCTATGAGGATGCCATGACCTACGCTGATTCGAAGAATGATTTGCGCCTGCTCATTAAACTCCAGTCAGAAACCGATGCCAGTTACCTGTCCAATGCTGCTGACGAGTTGCAGGTAGAGGAAGATAGCAATGACCATATCAATCGTTTCTGACTTGTATCAGGGTGCCTGTGCCAGTGACGGGTCTGACAACCAGGTATTGAGTATGATCACGGCGGCCAGATCATCCACGAGTGATTGCTGATAACTGCCCGTGCGTCGTATGGCGTGATTTTTTGACTGTCCCCTAGCTTCAAACGTTGAAAGACGCTCATCTACCATGGCGACTTTCAGGCCAAAGCGACCATTGAGCCGCCGGGCAAATTTTCTTGCTCGCTGGCAAAATGCACTCTCTGAACCGTCCATGTTCAGGGGCAGACCTACCAGCAACTGATCCGGCTGCCACTCAGCCAGCAGTCCGGCAATCTGCTCCCAGTTGGGAATACCGTCGCGAGCTTTGAGCACCGTCAGTGGGTTGGCGCTACCGGTTAGACTCTGACCCACCGCAACACCAATCTGGCCGGTACCAAAATCAAACGCTAACAGCGTGACGGGCTTTTCTGACATAGCGTTTGAGTCAGGCGTGTCCGGCATCAGTGCTCAGCATGTTCAGGTCAATCCCGATCTTTGCCGCTGCTGCCGAGGCTCGCCGTTCAAAGGGCGTATTAAAGAGTATGTCGGCATCGCCCGGGACAGTGAGCCAAGCGTTGTGGGCCAGCTCTTCCTCGAGTTGGCCCGGCCCCCAGCCCGCATACCCCAGGGTGATAATCAGTTCGCTTGGACCTCGTTCGATGGCGATATCCGAGATGATATCCCGTGAAGCGGTAAGGCTGACTTCACCGGAAATAGTTCGGGTAGACTCCCACTGCCTTTCGCCTGCGCGGTGTAGTACAAAACCTCGTTCAATTTGCACGGGCCCCCCGGACAACAGGGGCTGGGTGCCGATGTGTGGTGAATACCCCAGCTCAAACTGTTCAAAAATCTGGCTGATCGGTACATCCAGTGGGTTATTGATGACCAGTCCCATGGCGCCGTCGGGACCGTGCTCACAAACGTAAATGACGGCATGAGAGAAATTGGGGTCGTGAAGGCCCGGCATGGCCACCAGGAAATGGTTGCTCAGGCTTTCGAAATGGTGATTGGAAGATATTGAACCCATATTAGGATTATGGGTGCACTGCGACAGAAAACAAGTAAAGGTAGTGCTTTATTGTAATGATAGCGTCACTGGGTGTTGAGCCGGTGCCCGGGCTCAAATTGCCAGGTGCGAATAATTTCCAGTTTGTCCCACTGTTTCATCTCTGGCGGAAAAGGCGCAAACGGGGATGCCATGCGTACGGTTCTTACTGCTGCGAGATCCAGCACTCTCTGTCCTGAACTGAGCAGAATTTCAATTTTTTCCACTGTGCCGTCTGGCAATAGTGTTACCGCCAGCCGGAGGTCGCCAAAAATTGCCTTGCGACGGGCTTCTTCCGGGTAATGGTTATTGCCGATGACTTCGATACGATCAATCCAGTACTGGAGGTAGGCGGCATACTCAGCGGCTTTGGTGCTGGCGGAGGTGACCCGCAAGACATTGGGCAGCGTGCTGTATTCACGCTTTTTTTCATCCAGCTTTGCCTGCAGGCTGGCAAATTCCGGTGTCATGGCAGGCGGTGATTGCACGGCAGTATCGCCCTCTTTGGCTTCACGAGCCGTTTCTGTCGGTGCGCTTTCACCACGGGTGGTCGATATCAGGGTGACCGCGTCCCGAGGTGTCTGTTGCCGCTGTTGTTCGGGTGGAGATGCCGGGGACTGCTGTTGTTGGGCGCTGAGCTCCGGGCGCTGATCCGTAGTAAGTATGTCCATCTCCTGCTCTTTGCCGCTGCCCTGTTGCTGTTGTTGGGCGAGGAAGTCCGGCGTTTCGTCGATAATTTCATGGTGATGTTGGGCCAGAGTTACTTCCAGAGTGGGGGCCGGTGATTGTTGTTGCTGGAGTTTAAAGCCGATACCAAAAATAATCATGGCGTGGATGGCCACAGCCAGGAAGATAGAAAACCCCAACCGATCGGATTGGTGCTCTGGTTGAATTTCCGGTATGGCGACAGGCATCAGACCAGTCTTGCCTCAATCGCATCCATCAGTTTGCCGCCAATATCTGTAGATTCAGCCCGGTCAATTTCTCGTGCACAGGTGGGGCTGGTGACATTGATTTCCGTCAGATAATCGCCGATCACATCCAGACCGGCAAACAAAATGGCTCTCTCCCGCAGCACGGGACCAACCTGTGCTGCAATCCACTGATCTCTTTCGGTGAGCGGTTGCACAACGCCCCTGCCGCCCACTGCCAGGTTGCCTCTGATGTCTCCTTCAGGTGGGATTCTGGCAAGGGAAAAGGGTATCGGCACACCATCCACCATCAGGATGCGCTTGTCACCCTGGCGGATCTCGGGAATGAATTTCTGTGCCATGATGGTGCGATTGCCATTCATGGTCAGTGTCTCGATGATGACGTTGATATTCGGGTCATCGGCACGAACCTGAAATACGGCGGTGCCGCCCATGCCGTCCAGGGGTTTATACACCACATTGTTGTGAGTCTTGTGAAATTGCTTGAGCATCACTGCATCGCGGCTGACCAGCAGAGGGGGCGCACATTGAGGAAACAGCGTGGCAAATACTTTTTCGTTGCAGTCTCTCAACCCCTGGGGTTTATTGACGACCAGTACGCCGCGCTTTTCCGCCGCTTCCAGCAGGTAAGTGGAGTAGATGTACTCGCTGTCGAATGGCGGGTCCTTGCGCATCAATATCACATTCAGTTCTGACAGGGGCCGCCGTTGGGGCTCACCCAGCGAGAACCAGTCCAACAGATCATCTCTGACCCTGAGGGGGGTCATTCTTGCACTGGGCTCACCGTTTTCCAGCGCAAGGTCAGACTGCTCCATCAGCATGAGCTGCCAGCCACGCTTCTGGGCCGCGAGCAATAGCACCAGTGTGGTATCTTTTTTCGGGTTGATGCTATCGATGGCATCCATGACCACGCCGAGTGTCCTCGTCATAATTGTTACCTGTGTCACGCTATCAGGGTGGGCATGTTCTTTATGATAGCCATGCGGGTTTGCGATTCATGGCAGTAACTTAAGGCCAGTGCCATGTCAGCGCAATACCTGATGTTAAAAATGGTGCCCGGTGGCCAATCCCAACAGGCGGTTATAGATAAAACCTCATGATTGTGTTACATAAGTCCATCCAGGTGGCACGGACTTGTGGGAATCAAAAATTGGGACAAAGAACAATGGAAGAGCAATTAAACGGCCTTAAAGTGATGGTCATTGATGATAGCAATACCATCCGCCGTACAGCGGAAACGCTGCTCAGCAAAGCTGGGTGCGAGGTGATTACAGCTATTGACGGTTTTGACTCGCTTTCCAAAATTGCCGATACCAAGCCTGATATCATTTTTGTCGATATCATGATGCCGCGACTGGATGGCTATCAGACCTGTGCCCTGATCAAAAATAACAGCCACTTTAAATTTACACCCGTCATTATGCTGTCGAGCAAGGATGGCTTGTTTGACAAGGCAAAAGGGCGGATTGTGGGGGCTGATGATTACCTCACCAAGCCATTCAGCAAAGCTGAGCTATTTGAGGCGCTGGAGAGATTTGCTCCCCGAGCAACTGCCCCGGATTCAACAGCGGAACAAACTACCGATATCCCGGATGGGGGCGCGTATGGCGAGAGTACTGATCATTGATGATTCGCCCACTGAGACACATCGACTCACTGGCATGCTGGAAAAAAATGGCTATGAGGTGCTGGCGGCCGATAGTGGCGAAGCCGGTTATAGCATGGCCCTGAGAGAGCAACCGGATGCTGTTTTGATGGATATTGTGTTGCCCGGAGTCAATGGTTTTCAGGCGACCCGCCAGTTGAGCAAGGCCAGCGAGACGGAGCATATTCCCGTGATCATTGTTACCACCAAGGACCAGGAAACCGATAAGGTCTGGGGTATGCGCCAGGGTGCCAAGGCGTATCTCACCAAACCAGTCAATGAAAAAGATCTCATCAGCATTCTGAAGGAAGTAATCAGTTGAATACTGGTCGCTAGAGAGCCATGGTCAGTTCACCGTTCAATACGCTCCTATCCCTGTCGCAGCGGTTTAATAGTGCGAAACGCGGATTGCCAGCGCAGCAGGATATCGTTCCCGCCTGCAAGGTGGTGTGCTTTTCCATTCTCGGCATTAACCTGGTGGTTGCATTGGAAGAACTCACCGAAATTGTTGAATTGCCGCAATACACCCGACTGCCCAGGGTGAAACGCTGGGTATTGGGGATAGCAAACCTGCGGGGAAGATTGTTGCCTATCGTCAAGCTGTCGGCGTTCCTGGGTGACAAATTATCTGGTTCGGCAAAGCAGCAGCGGGTAATGGTGATTGATATGATGGGCATGTTTGTTGGTCTGACAGTTGACCGTGTTTATGGCATGCGTCATTTCAAGATAGATACATATACCAGAAACCTGAATGATATCCCCGACAGGCTCGCGCCCTACGCAGACGGGGGTTTTGTCCAGCCGGATGGCACCTGGATTTTGCTGCGTCCCAGCCAGTTGCTGGCAGACCGGCGTTTTACCGAAGTGGCGGCCTAGCTGGTCGCCCAGAAAAATTTGTGCGGGTCTGCCAAGGGTAGCCGCAACACAGGCTTGGAGTGATATTCAAATGAAAACGGCGGTCAACAAATCCAAAAATAAGTCTCTGATCACCTTTTTGTCGGTGTTGTTGGTGGTGGTCGTTTTTCTCGGCTTCAACCTGTTGATGGTCTTCAATCAAAATGCCAGGGATCAGGAAAGTTTGCAGCTAACGTCAGAGTTGCGGGCGCTGTCCTACCGGCTCGTCAGTTTGTCCCGGGAGTCAACTGCGGGCAACGAGGGAGCATTTGATGAGCTGCAGGGTTTGGTTGATCGCATGCAGGAGAGCTGGGGTAAACTGCATGGCAACCTGGTGGATGAGGTGGCTGCTCCTCCACTGGATGCGCTTTCGGAAGTGTGGATAACTGCCCAGCAAAATGCCCGTACGATTATCGACAATCAGGATACCGTCATCTTCCTCAACAAGGTCGCTGCGACCCTGAATCAAAGCCTGCCGCAGCTCCAACAGGAGCATATGGACGTGGTGGATATTCTGCTGGCCGGCAGAGCGCCCTCCGAACAGGTGGCACTTGCACAGGCGCAAATCTGGCGCGCAGAGAGAATTGGCCGTAATGTGGACAAAATGCTGGCCGGTAGTGCCGATGCAAAAACTGCCGCTGACCAGTTCTCCCGCGATGTGAAAATGTTTGGGCAAGTGCTGGCGGGTATGAAGAATGGTGATGCCGAACTGGGTATCAGCCCTGTTACTGTCCCTCGTGCAAGGGAGAACCTGGACAGCAGTACAGAACATTTTGCGTTTGTCAGCAGTTCCATCCAGGAAATTTTTGATGCTACCCCGGCGTTCTTCAGCGCCAGCCAGGCAAGCAAGAGCATCCTTGACGAGTCACCTCTCCTGCAGGAGCGAATCAACAATATCTCCGATGCGATCGCCGCACTGCCGCAGAGCCGTAGTTTTACGTATCAAACAGCACTGTACGCCGGTGTCATCGGTGTGATTATCATGGCGTTAATGGGTGTACTGATCTCGGCGGAAACCCGCCGCCGGCTTCAGGAAACGGCGATGGACAACAAGCAGAATCAGCAGGCAATTCTGCGTCTGCTGGATGAGATCGCCGGCCTTGGTGAGGGCGACCTTACCAGTCATGCCACAGTCACCGAGGATTTTACCGGTGCGATTGCAGACTCGATCAACTATGCCATCGACCAGCTGAGGATCCTGGTGGCTCAGATACAGGATACCTCTGAAAACGTCTCGGCCGCGGCCAATGAAACCCGGGCTACGGCGCTGCAGCTGGCTGACGCTTCCGAACATCAGGCGCAGGAAATTGCCGGAGCCTCGGCAGCCATCAACGAAATGGCCGTCACTATTGATCAGGTTTCGGCAAACTCTGCCGAATCTGCCTTGGTGGCGGAAAAATCGGTTTCGATTGCCAAGAAAGGTGCCGAAGTCGTACAGAATACCATCGGTGGCATGGATACGATTCGTGAGCAAATCCAGGATACGTCCAAGCGCATCAAGCGACTGGGGGAGAGCTCACAGGAAATTGGTGACATCGTGTCACTAATTAATGACATTGCCGACCAGACCAATATTCTCGCACTAAACGCTGCTATACAGGCCTCGATGGCTGGTGATGCGGGACGCGGCTTCGCAGTGGTTGCCGACGAAGTCCAGCGTCTTGCCGAACGTTCTGCAGGGGCAACCAAGCAGATCGCCTCGCTGGTGAAAACCATTCAGACCGACACCAATGAAGCTGTCAGTTCCATGGAGCAAACGACCTCCGAGGTGGTAAGGGGGGCGGAGCGGGCCCATGCTGCGGAGGGTGCCCTGGAGGAAATCGAAACCGTCTCGGCCGATCTTGCGGAGCTCATTCAGGATATCTCCACGGCGGCCAAGCATCAGGCCACGACTGCCGGGCACATTTCCAGAACGATGAATGTGATCCAGGATATTACCTCTCAGACCCTTTCCGGTACCAATAATACGGCCCAGTCCATTGGTGAATTGGCGGAACTGGCCGTTGACCTGAGAAATTCGGTCTCCGGATTCAAATTGCCTGCCTCCATGGAACGCCATCATCCCCACCAGGAACCAAAGCAGGTCGGGGATTTTAATGAATATGCTTTCGGCGATGATGTCCTTTTCGAGGATGTTGCTGAAGATGAGTTTCTCGATCATATCGGCGAAGATGAGCCCGCTGATGGGGTTGGCGACCCCGAGGACAGTGCTGCAGACAAAGCGTCTGCCCCGGTCCGCCAGCCCATGCGTGCTTCGAGCTTAAGTGAGGATGAAGCCGATGAAATAGAAAAGGCGATGTATAAAGATCAAACGTCCTCGCCTGCAACGACCCGACCAGTAGATGACAGTGAGCGCTTATCAAGCGCCGACGATAATGGCAGCTATGATGAAGAGGAAATTCTAAAGTCACTGCAGTCAGATGATGGTGATATGGACTTCGACCACCTGGCCAGGGAACTGGATGAAGATGAAGATTTCTCTGCAGAATGGGAAGAGCATACCGGTGATCAGGCGGGCAGCAAGGAGAAGGAAAAGCCATATTCTCCGGATAGTCAGGTCTGAGTGATGGCGGAATTTTCCGATGGACCCCGCCATGGAATTGACTGAGCGAAAATTCAGACATTGGTGCCGTTTGGTTGAATCACACAGCGGTATAGCAGTCAGTGATTGCTGGGCGGACTTTGCCCGTCGCCGAATGGTTGAACACCAGTCTTTTTCCCGGCAGCCCGAGGATAGCGGGGAGAGCCTGCAAGCTCTGGTGGATCGCCTGTTGATCAAGGAAACACGGTTTTTTCGTCATCCTCCTTCATTTAATTATGTGGCAAGTGTGCTATCGGGTGGTTCAGATGTTCCCGAGTCTGGTCCTCAATCGGAACCGCCGTCCGGGTTTAGTCTGTGGAGCGTCGGTTGTGCCAGTGGTGAGGAGGCTTATTCGCTGGCAATGCTTTCAGAGCAACTCTGTCAGGCAGGTAAATTATCTTCCCCGTTTCGCTTGTTGGCCACGGACCTGTCTCGGTCGGTTCTGGATATCGCCAGGCGCGGCGAATACCCGCGGAGCCGCCTGAGGCATCTCAATGCCATGCAGCACGCCTGGTTCGAATCAGCGGGTGATAAATTCCTGCGCGTCAGGGCGACCCTCAAAAAGCACATTGTTTTCGCCCGGCATAATCTGCTCGATTCTCTACCAGGCAAAACCTTCGATGTCATTTTCTGTCAGAACCTGCTGGTATATGTCGCACCAACACGCAGAAAAATGTTACTGGAGAAATTGGCGGGCGCCCTCAAACCGGCTGGTCGTCTGATTCTTGCTCCCGGTGAGTTTTTTGGCACGCCACCGAAAATGCTGCTACGGGACCGTTTTGATCCCGCTGTGCTCGCCTATCGGCGCTCTCCCAACCCGGCGCGGGGGCATTAAATGGCGCTGACCGGAAGATTGCAGGGGCTGACATGGCTTGCCGATGAGGTCGATGCCACCTTGAAGCTCGCCTGTGAGGCGTTAGAGTCTTTTTTGGCGGACTCAACTGATACCGCAAGTATTCGCCATTGTGTTGACTACATTCACCAGATAAAGGGATCCCTGAAAGTCGCTGACTGTTATGGCCCTTTGCTGTTGGCCGAGGAGATGGAGGTACTTGCTGACCGTATACTCGAGCGGCGAATAACGGCTGTGGCCGATGGTTGTGATGTCCTGGTTCAGGCCATGCTGAAGCTGCCGAATTATCTGCGACAGGTGATGGCTACCCGTCGGGACAACCCGGAGTCATTACTGCTTCTGCTAAATGAGTTTCGGGCGGTCAGAGGTGAACCGTTGATCTCGGAAACTTCTTTCTTCTCGCCCCATATTGAAGCATCCCGGCGGCTCAGCAAACCGTATGACCGTCAACCTGACCCGGTGGTCATGGCCAACCTGCTGCGCAAATTACGGCAAATGTATCAGTACGCGCTACTGGGGTTGCTCAAAGGGGAAAAAATTGAGGAAAACTTCAGCTACCTGGACAAGGTCTTCTCACGGCTCAAGGAGCTGAGCAAGGGGATGCCACGGGAACCACTGTGGAATGTCGTACTGGCACTGCTTGAAGGCATCGCCGGCCGGGATATTCCGCTTGGCTATGCCCTGAAGATGTTATTGAGAGAGCTGGAGGGTGAAATCCGTCGACTGGCGCAGGCGGGCTATGACGGGTTAACTCAGCCACTGCCAGAGGTACTGTTTAAAAACCTGTTGTTTTATATCGCCTTTGCCCGCAGCAAGGGCCCCAGAGCTATTGCAGTCCGGGAGGATTACCGTCTTGATCAGTCACTGCCCAGCGATGTCACCATAGAGGATACCGAAGACGGTCTATCACCTGTTTACGCACCCGATGCCGCCCGGCTGATTGTGTCGGCGCTGGATCAGGACATTGAGCAGTTTAAGGAATGTCTGTCCCGGTTGGTCGAGGAAAGTGATACTCGACCGGCACTGCTTGATGAATCCGGAAATCAGCTGAAAAAACTGGTTGATGCCGTGACCATGTTGGGTCGGCCAAGGCAGCGCGAGTTGCTGGAGGAGGCTCTAGCTCAGCTGCAACTGTTTATTGCTGACCCGTCGGTGGACTCTCCACATCCAGCGGCCGTGGCCAATTGTCTGGTGGAGGCGCAAACCGGTTTGCATGGCTGGTTGGAGCTCAACAAGCAGCTGATTGAGGGTGGTGCTGCCGGTCAGGAGATGCAGGTTGAAGTGAACCGTGCCCAGGCGGCATTGCTGGCAGAGGCCAGGCATACGCTCGATCAGGTCAAAGAGATCATTGTCGATTTTATTGCCTCGCAATGGCGGCGGGACAAGCTTGATGGGCTATCCCAGCTGGTTGCGGATGTGCGGGGGGCGCTCTTGATGCTCGAGCTACCCCGAGCAGTGACGGTTCTCGATGCCTGCAACCGATTTCTCGATGAACAGGTGTTGTCTGCCCGGAGTGTGCCCAACTGGAATATGCTTGATGCCCTGGCTGAGGCAATCACCGGCATCGAATACTATCTGGAAGTGCTCGATCAGCAGGACCGAGAAGCAGAGCAATCCATTCTCGATTTGGCCGAACAGAGTATTGCCCGCCTTGGTTACTCGCTTGATGCGGGGAGGGGCACTCACCATGATGCCGATGTTGAGCCCTTGACTGAACACCTGCCTTCAGGGGCGTCACAGGATGATGGGCAGCCAGAAGCTGATGCGGTCGACCGGGAAATCATTGATGTTTTTCTGGAAGAAGTGACTGAGGTGCTGGCGACGCTCGACGATACCTATCAACAATGGGTTGATTCACCCAACGCAGAGCAGCCGGTGATTGAGATGCGCCGGGCCTTCCATACCCTCAAGGGGGGTGGGCGCATGGTGGGTGCAGATCAGGTCGCCGGCATAGCCTGGGCGGTCGAGCATCTGCTTAACCGATTGATTGAAAAAAGAGTAGCCATTACCCCGACCCTGATGGCGGTTGTCGGACTGACCAAGGATGTGCTGCCTGATCTGGCCGAAGCCTTTTCTGAACAAACTGATTACAGCCGCCCCGAGTATGTTGCCCAGCTGGTAATTGCAGCAGAGGCGCTGGCCAGGGGTGAAGAAACGGCCCTGCCCGATAGCGTTGATGATTGTCACGACAGTGACGCAAAGGAACCTTCCCCGGCAATGGTGGGTGACAATGCGGTTGCGGTTGCGGTTGCGGTTGCGGTTGCGGTTGCGGGTGCAGGTGCAGGTGCAGGTGCAGTGCCGGACGTTGATGGCGATCATCCGTTGGTGCCGAACGCAAAAGATCTTGAGTTACTGGAAATCTTTGCCGAAGAGGCAGTGGAATATCTCGATGTAATCAAACATTTTGTGCTGGAGCAGCGTCAGCAGGCCCCGGTTTATTCTCCGCCCACCAGTGCACTGCAGAGCGCCCTGCACACACTGAAGGGCAGTGCCCGAATGGCCGGGATTGAACCCATTGGCGACCTTGTCGCGCCACTGGAACATTTTATCAAGGAACTGTACAACTATCATCTCGAAGTGACAGACGATATTGTCAACCTGCTTGATGATGGCGCGAGTTATTGCGCACTGTCACTCTCGTCTGTCCATGAGTTGCAGCGGGTGGAAAGTATTCCTGAGCTCCCCGTGTTTCTCGAGCAGCTGGCGGCACTGCGCGAGCAAACCATGTCCGCTATTCTCAGTGATGAGACAAGACCATCCCTAAAGGTTGATCCCGATTTCCTCAATCTGCTGATGACCGATGGCATGCAGCGCCTGCTTGACGCAGACCAGTACCTCAGGCAATGGCAGGATCAACCCGAGGAATTCAGTTTGCTGACAGGTTTGCAGGATGAGCTGGAAGGGTTGGCCCCTGCGGCTGGTCGTGCGGGAATGCCGGGTATGCAGGAGCTGGCAGCAGCATTGAGTCAGTTCTATCGACGGCTCGTGGAGATGCGTCGATCCCCTTCTGATGAACTTCTGGATACTGCAGCCGAGGGGCATGAGCTGTTGTTGTCGATGGTGGATGCCGTGGCCGCCAATCAGGACTTGCCGAACCCCCAAAATGCCTTGCTACAGCGGTTGGAGTCCCTGTCTCGTCCAACAGAGGCAGAGGTGCATGTACCGGGTCAGTCATCCCCGGCAGAGGCCGGTGATTTATCCTCTGCGGTGGCCTCCGATGAGGAAATGCCTGGGGTAACCTCACCAGAACCAGAACCAGAACCAGAACCAGAACCAGAACCAGAACCAGAACCAGAACCAGAACCAGAACCAGAACCAGAACCAGAACCAGAACCAGAACCAGAACCAGGGGTGGATTCTGTCTCACCTGTAGTGGTCCCTGTTGAGTCAGATGTCGCTGAAAGCAGGGACCTCCCGGCGCTGGAAATTGTGCCGCTTGATCGTGAAAAGATCGATCTGGAAATTCTTGAGATCTTTATCGAAGAGGCCAATGAGCTGCTGGAAGACATTGATCGCTGTCTGCAGGACTGGCAACAGGATTGGCAGAGTCGTGAGGCAGTGGAGTCACTCAAGCGATCGCTACACACGCTCAAGGGCGGTGCCAGAATGGCCGGGCTGCAGCAGCTAGGTGAGTTGAGCCATGATTTTGAAACCGACATCCTCGACGTCGAACATCAGCGCGATCAGCTGGACGAGGGGATGTTCAGCCGGTGGCTGCATAAGCAGGATCAGCTCCAGTCGGCACTGGTGGCAGCCAAAGTATTGCTCGGCAATGACAGTGAGGGTGCGCCACCGGCTGAACCGGTAGTCGAGCTGGTAGAGAAGACGGTTGTCGTGGGGGAATCACCCGGGATCAGTCAAATTCCTGCCCAGCTACGGGCCAGTCTCACTGAAATACCCGGCATTACTCCTCCTCAGCGCCCAGCGGCTGCATCCACGGAAATGGTCAAAGTGTCAGCCCCGCTACTGGAGAGTCTGGTGAATCTGGCCGGTGAAACCAGTATCTCACGGGGCCGGGTAGAGCGTGAGATCAGTGATTTTTCGGTTACGCTCGATGAAATGGGTTCCACCATCACCCGCCTCCGTGATCAGGTTCGGCGTATTGGCGTCGAAACAGAAGCGCACATGATGTTCCGGCAGGAACAAATGGAGGCGATGCAACCTCCGGAGGGTTTTGACTCACTTGAAATGGACCGTTATTCCCAATTACAGCAACTGTCACAGGCGTTGCTGGAGTCCGCGTACGATATTCAGGATCTGAAGGAAACGTTGGCGGACAAGGCCAGGTCTGCCGAGGGGCAGCTGTTGATTCAGTCGCGTATCAACACGGATCTTCAGGAGCGGTTGATGCGTACCCGGATGGTGCCGTTCAGCCGGATTGTGCCCAGGTTGCGCCGGATGGTCAGGCAGGTCAGTGATGAGGTGGGGAAGAAAGTTGAACTGCAGTTGATCAACATAGACGGTGAGATGGACCGCTCTGTCATGGAGCAGATGCTGGCCCCACTGGAACATATGATTCGCAATTCCATTGACCACGGGATTGAGTCTGCAGCAGACCGCCTTGCTGCCGGAAAACCGGAAACCGGGGTGATTTCTGTGGGATTGGCCAGAGAGGCCGGCGATATTCTCCTGCTGTTGTCCGATGACGGCCGGGGGCTTAATGTCGAAGCCATTCGCCATCGGGCGATTGAGCAGGGTTTGATTCCCGAGGACAGTCCACTGGATGATCAGGACGTCATCGAGTTTATTTTTCAGCCGGGATTTTCCACATCGAACAAAGTAACCCAGGTTTCCGGTCGCGGTGTGGGCATGGACGTGGTCAACAGCCAGGTACGCGAACTGGGAGGATCTGTGCAGGTCGTCACCGACCCCGGCAAGGGTACCCGATTTATTGTACGTTTGCCGTTTACAGTGTCGGTCAACAGAGCGCTGATGATTGAGATGGGTAACGATTTGTATGCGCTTTCCCTGAGTAGCGTGGATGGTGTCGTCCGAGTCAGCCCGGTGGAGCTTGAATACTACTATCTCTATCCTGAGGCACGTCTCGAATATGCTGGCGAGTACTATGAAGTACTCTATCTGGATAGCCTTTTACACCATCGCTCAACCCCGAAACTGGATATGGAAAGCCAGTCGGTATTCCTGATTCTGGTGCATACTGAAACCCGCCATTTCGCCATACAGGTAGATGGACTGGCGGGTAGCATGGAAATTGTGGTGAAAAGTCTTGGTATACAGCTGAGCAAAGTGCCGGGGTTGACGGGTGCCACGGTGATGGGGGATGGGCGGGTTGTGGTCATTCTGGATCTGTTGGCGCTGTTGCGCAGCCGCTTGATGACCACATCTGTCGCAGACAGTGAAGAAATCGGTGAGCCCGAGACATCGTCTCCTGTTGCCACTGTAATGGTCGTGGATGATTCTGTGACGGTGCGCAAAGTGACCAGCCGGTTTTTGCTTCGGGAAGGCTTTTCCGTGATTACTGCGAGAGATGGCCTTGAGGCGATGACCTTGCTTCAGGAGCACAGGCCGGATCTTATGCTGCTGGATATCGAAATGCCGCGTATGGATGGCTTTGAAGTGGCGCGTCGAGTCAAGGGCAGCAGCGAGCTGAAACAAATACCGATTATCATGATTACCTCAAGGTCGGGTAAAAAGCATCGGGAAAGGGCTTTCTCCCTGGGTGTCGAGCACTACATGGGCAAGCCCTATCAGGAGCAGGAGCTATTGAAAGCCATGGCCGCTCTCATGCCCGTAGCAACCGAATCAGGAGAATAATTGTGCTGTTTTCTATCCGGATAATAGGCGTGCCTACGGGAGTATTTGCCCCAGAAAAAGCTATAACTGTTGAGGAGGGCAAGCGGTGAGCAAACCGGTTGTCGATAACCCGTTGTTGGCCGATGAGGTGGATAGCCTGCTTGTGTCGCTCAGCGGTCACCGCCTGCTGCTTCCCATGGCGGCGGTTGCCGAGATCGTGCAGCAGGTTGACTGTCAACGGGACGACCAACAACCCCCCTGGTTGCAGGGCTGGATAAGCTGGCGAACAGAACGTATTCCACTGATTTCCTTTGAATCACTGGTTGGGGGCGAGCGGGCGATGTTGGGTGACCGGGCGATGGCGCTGGTGTTATACCGCATACTGCCGGACGGTCTGAGCCAATTTTATGCCCTGCAAATCCAGAATTTTCCGCACTTGATCAGGTTAGCAGACGATGGCCTGCTGCAGCAGGCTTCCCTGCCGGAGCTGCCACCCTGTGTTCTGATGATGGTTAATGTCAGAGAGCAGCAGGCATTGATCCCCGATCTGGATAAAATTGAACTGCTGCTCACAAAAGTGCTTTAGCAGCAGGCGGGGTATTGTGTCCCGTTTTCAGGTGTTTTAGTTCTGACCGTCACGCAGCATCGGGCCCTGTCCGCGCCCTTTGCCCCGGGCAGATGAGCAAATCCTTACTATGCGTACCTCTGGTGCTGGTGGTAGAGTAGATAAATTCGGTGTTCCCTCCCTGCCTCCAAGTGACTTTTTCGAGGGTCCAATAGTGTCCAAAGAGCGTAAAAGAACGGTTGCCGAAAAGCACGAGGAGCTTCTGGCCAAAGCAATTGAGATGACAGTATCACTCAATCCGCTGGTTGGCGTCAGTACGGAGGACCTCAAGACGGCCGTCAAGAAAACAGTTAAGCAAACGGCGGCACAGCCTTCCAAGGTGTTGCGCTACAGCAAGCGGTTCGCCGGCAAGGTGACAGATATTCTCAAAGGCACGGACAAGTACGAAGGTCACAAGAATGACCGGCGTTTTGCTGATCCTTCCTGGGATGAAAACAAGCTTTATCACAAGCTCAAGCAGGCCTATTTTGCCTGGGAGGAGTCATTGGATGAACTGGTGGATGACCTTGGCCTGGAGGGAATGGAAGAGCGACGGGCCCGTTTCGTCAAAGAGATGCTGATCACGTCCATGGCTCCCACCAACTTCCTGTTGGGTAATCCAAAAGCACTCAGAAAAGCGATTGAAACCCGCGGCAGCAGTTTGCTGAAAGGGCTGAAGAACTATGCTCACGACCTGAAAGACAACAACGGTATGCCTGCCCAGGTGGATAAAAGCCAATTTCGGGTGGGTGGTAATCTGGCGACGACAGAGGGTGTTGTCGTTTTTCGCAATGAGATACTGGAGCTGATCCAATACAAGCCGCGTACTGCCCGGGTGTTTCGCAGGCCGCTACTGATCATCCCTCCCCAGATCAACAAGTTTTACATCTACGATCTGAATGAGGAAAAAAGCTTTTTTCGCTTTTGCCTCGACCAGGGATTTCAGGTATTTGCGATCAGCTGGAGAAACCCTTCGGAGGAACAGGCACACTGGGGGATGCCTGAATACATAGAGGCAGCCATCGAAGCTGTCGATGCCATCCTCGCAATCACCCGGAGTCAATCTCTCAACGTGGTCGGGGCTTGTGCTGGCGGTATCACGGCTTCAATTCTGTCCTCCTACCTCAAGCAGTCTGGCCGCGATCTGGTGCATTCCCTGAGTCTGTCTGTCTGTATGCTCAGCATGAACTCCCGGGAAATGGAGCTGGGGGTCTTCACTACGCCGGCATCCCTACAGGCTGCGCGGCTCAAATCGCGGGAAAGGGGGATTCTGGAGGGTGCTGAACTCGGCCGGGTGTTCAGCTGGATGCGCCCCAATGATCTGGTCTGGAATTATCACATCAACAACTATTTGATGGGTGAGGCGCCGCCGGCCTTTGATATCCTTTTCTGGAACAGCGATTCAACCAATTTGCCTGCAGAGCTCCACTGTGACTTCCTGGATATTTATGAGCACAATACCTTGGAAGCCGGAGAGATGAAAATCAATGGCGTGACCATTGATTTGGCCGCGCTGGATTGCGACAAGTATGTAACTGCCGGGTTATCCGACCATATTACGCCCTGGAAAGTCTGCTACAAGACCACCCGGATTGTTGGGGGAAATATCAAGTTTGTGCTCAGTTCCAGTGGTCATATTCAGAGTCTGGTCAATCCCCCCACCAATATCAGAGCGCGTTACTTCAGTAATGAAAGCCTGCCAGATAATGCCGATGAGTGGCTCGAGGGGGCTGAACAGTTTGCGGGTTCCTGGTGGACCGACTGGTCCGACTGGCTTCGGGCCCGCTCCGGGGTGCGAAAAGCTGCACCGAAGGTGTTGGGCAGCAGGCACTTCAAACCCATGGAGGATGCCCCCGGCACTTATGTCTTCGGCTGAAAACATTGAGGAACATCTGGTGAGCGTGAAAACCAGCGGGTTACAGATCTACTGGTTGACGGTCATGGGGTTGAATGTCCGTGTTGCTATCAGGCGGGGCAGTGATGTTCGGAGTAAACCCCTGTTGTTACTGAACGGCATCGGTGCCAGTCTGGAGGTTCTGGAAGGTTTCATTGCGGCCATGCCGGGCTGTGAGGTGATTATTTTTGATGTTCCGGGGGCGGGGAAATCGGAGGCCCCCGTGTTGCCCTGGCGGTTGCATACCTATGCAAAGCTGACCGTAAAAATTCTCGATCAGTTGGGATATCGGCTGGTGGACGTGCTGGGGCTCTCCTGGGGTGGCACACTGGCCCAGCAATTTGCCCGCCAGTATCCCGAACGCTGCAGAAAGCTGGTGCTCTGTGCGACGAGTTGCGGTTCAGCAATGTTTCCGGGGCATCCATCCATCCTGGCAAAAATGATCAGTCCACGCCGCTATCTGGACAAAAAATACATGTCCCGTATCGCCGGTGATCTCTATGGCGGTAAAATGCGCACTGATCCGGCCCAGGTGGAAAAGCATGCTTCCCGGGTGCAGACTACCAGTTCGCGCGGTTACTATTATCAGTTGCTGGCGCTGGCGATATGGTCGAGCCTGCACTGGCTACACAAAATCACCATGCCAACCCTGATTGTTCATGGTGCCGATGACCCGATCATTCCACCGGTTAACGCGAAGGTTCTCGCCAGCCGCATCCCCAACGCCGAGCTGTGGCTGATGAACTGTGGCCATTTGTTCATGCTCACCATGCCGGATACGGTTGCCCCGGCGATCCGGGAATTTCTCGACCGATAGCACCGTCATTCCCCACTCTCACTGGAATGTTTTCATGATACAACCCATCAGTGGCCAGTCTGACTGGTTTGAAATTACCCAGGCCCAGATCAACCAGTTTGCCGATGCGACCCACGACCATCAGTACCTGCACGTGGATCAGCAGCGAGCCGCAGAAGGACCGTTTGGTAAAACCATTGCCCATGGCTTTCTCTACCTCTCCATGGTGCCCCATATGATGCTGGACGACCTGCTGGCCATTATTGGCGACGCGACAGTGATCAACTATGGGGTCAATGACCTGCGTTTTATTTCGCCGGTTCCGGTCGGCAGTCGCATTCGTCTCAACTGGCAGGTTTTATCCGACGAGCCAAAGGGCAAAAATCGGCTGTTGACCGTGGAGATTGGCATTGAAATCCAGGGAGTTGAAAAGCCTGCCATGGCTGCTGAGTGGTTGCTCTATATTCTATGATGTCAATCTGAGCCCGGCCGGGGCAGTGGTACTCCTCAGTCAATGCGCGGTAAACAGTTTGCCCCGAACGGTCTCGCGGTATTTCATCGGTGATGTGCCAAATTGACGATGAAATATTTTACTGAATGCCGCAGCATCCTGGTAACCGGAGTGGGCGGCCACTTCGGCTACAGACAGATTGGATTTCTGCAGTAACTCCCTGGCATTGTTGAGTCTGGTACGCTGCAGGTACTTCAGGGGCGTCTGGCCCAGTGCATTTTTGAAGCGGCGGTCAAACGTGCGCATACTGAAACCGAACTGTTTTGCTACGTCGCCAATCCTGATGGGCTTGCTGAAATTATCCTCAAACCAGATTTGTGCCTGTACCACCTGTTCATCGGGGTGGTGTTCCACATTGTCAGAGAAATAGCTGGTGGGCTCAAAGGAGCTGCGAATTTCGTGAAAGAAGTTGCGCTCCACCTGTGTGGCCGCCTGGCGACCGTACAATCTGGCCACCAGATGTACCATCAGCTCTGCCATGGCGTTGACGCTGGCTGCGCAGTAAAGATTGCCGGCCTGGGTTATGAAGTACTGTCTCTTCAGTGCTACCAGTGGGTAGTCGCGCTGAAACTGATCAAAATAATGCCAGTGGGTGGTGGCCGGTTGCTGATCCAGCAGGCCCGCCTCTGCCAGAAAGCACACGCCTGTGCCCACTGCGATGACGGTGGCGCCCTCCTTTACCTGATGTTGTAACCAGGGGATATAGTTGCTGTATTTTTTCAGGGCAGGCCGTGGGTTCCGCCACAGTGCGGGCAGGCTGATTATGTCGCAGTGGTCTATCTCGTCAATCGTCGCCGAGGGGCTAATGGCGAAGCCCGAGGGCGAGGTGATCGGCTGATCATCAATGGACAGGGTGGTCGCTACAATGCTGCGGGTGTTGTTGGGGTTAGCTGCCCGGTCTGCTGCCTCGGCAGTGCGCAGCATTTCCACCGGCAAGGTGGCGCTGGTAGTCAGCAAATTGTTGTAAAGCAGGGTGCAAACCCGCAGTGGTGGTGGTGGATTAATCGTTTCTTTGGCCATAATGGAAAAATATATGGCTATAACAGACAAAAATCAACCCGAAATGCCTGATAGACTGCATCTATAAATTCAACTGGATGTAGCTCAACATGCAAGCTTTACCTGTTATTGTCGGTTTTGGTGGCTACAACGCCGCTGGGCGAAGCTCTTCACACCAGGGTTTCCGCCGAACGGTAGTTGAGTCCCTGTCCCCCGTTGAGCGCAATAAGACACTGGTGGGTCTGGCCTGTCTTATGGGGTTGGTGAGATGGGATGGTAGTTCGTACCGTGACCAGTCCGGACAATCCTATGATGCGGCTGCCGTGGCCTCGACCTTTGCTGATCAGGTCATGGCTGGAACTCTGATCCGCCGCCTGGAAAACGCAATCTACAATCCAGAAGAAATCACTGGCCATAAACGTGTAAAAATGCAGCAACACGATGAAGGCGGTGTAAGGTTTACCCTGAGCCGCCGGGATATGCCGGCACAGATTCCCGGGCACTGGAACGTACGTCCTCTCGAAGACGGCAGTTTTGAAATACACTCTCGTGATACCGGAGAATTTCTGGTGCCGGTGCAGACCGAGCAACTGGCCAAGGCGGCCGGCCAGTTACCCTCCGGTTTTGATCCCGCAGCCCAGTACAGTTCGAGATTTCATCCGCGAGGGTTGCAACTGGCATTGCTGGGCGCCAGCGATGCGATTCACTCCGTCGGTGTCCCCTGGGAGCAGATAGTCGCCGCTGTTCACCCGGACGAAATTGGTGTCTATGGCTCCAGTGTGTTTGGACAGCTGGCCCCGGAGGGTTTTGGCGGATTATTGCAAAGTCGTTTGCGCAGTGAGCGCACCTCCTCCAAGCAGCTGGCTCTGGGACTCAATACCATGCCGGCAGATTTTATAAATGCCTATGTGCTGGGCAGTGTGGGGCATACCGAGGCGATTACGGGAGCCTGTGCCTCCTTTCTCTATGTGCTACAGGCGGCTGTGCGGGATATACGCAGTGGTCGGCGTCGTGTTGCGGTGGTGGGCAATGCCGAAGCCAGTCTGACACCTGAGATATTTGAAGGTTTTACCAATATGGGTGCGCTGGGCACCGACGAAGGGCTTTGCAAGCTCGACGGTTCCAGCCTGCCCGATTGGCGGCGAGCCAGTCGACCTTTCGGCGAAAACTGTGGTTTCACTCTGGCGGAGGGAGCGCAGTTTGTGGTGTTGATGGACGACGCGCTGGCTGTGGAGCTGGGTGCTGACATTCACGGAGCCGTGCCCGAGGTCTTTATCAATGCCGATGGCCTGAAAAAATCCATTTCCGCACCCGGTGCCGGCAATTATGTATCGTTTGCCAAGGCCGTTGCATCGGCAGTGGCAATCCTCGGTGAAGACACGGTTAAGCACAACAGCTTCATTCATGCCCACGGTTCCAGCACCCCTGCCAATCGCATTACTGAATCAGAAATTTTCAATCGGGTCGCTGCCGCTTTCGGGATCAGTGACTGGCCGGTGGCAGCGGTCAAGGCCTATGTTGGTCATACGATCGCTTCAGCCAGTGGCGATCAGTTGATGTCGGCGTTGGGCACGTTCAAATATCAGTTGATTCCGGGCATCAAAACAATTGACCGCGTTGCCGCCGACGTTTGCCAAACCCATACTTCGTTCCCTTTGCAGGACAGGGATGTCAAGGAGCGGGGCATGGATCTGGCGCTGATTAACTCCAAGGGTTTTGGTGGCAATAATGCAACGGCTGTGGTCATATCCCCCCGCAAGGTCGAGGATATGTTGAGCCGTCGTTATGGTGCGGCAATGACTGATTACCGTTCGCGCCTTGAGCAGACCCGCCAGCGGGCAACGGACTATGAGTTGCGGGCAGATCGGGCAGAGCTTGATGTGATTTACCGGTTTGGTGAACAAGTCATTGATGACAGCGCCATTCAGTTCAGCCGTGATGGGCTGACCATGCCGGGTTTTGCCAACGCAGTGATATTCGACAAGTCAAACCCCTGGGCAGACATGAGCTAGGGCCTGCATCACTATTTGCGATGCCCGATGGATAACGTGCTCATGACCGCGCTTAAAAGTTCATTCGGAATTTAAAGTCGTCTCCTTTAGAATGGCCTTCTCTCACGGTGCTTTTTGGTGAAAGTGGCGCTAGCCAGCCCGGCTGATCGTGATGGCGCGTTTACCTGGCGGACCCGCCAGCGCCATTGATACCGTGCTTCAATGTTCTGTCAGAGGGTAGCTGGAATGATATTGACATATTCTGGTTATGTTCGGCGGTTATACAGAATTATAACTATGTCGGAGTGGTTATCTTGAATGATCATCAAGGCCATAGCTGGTCCATTGTGGATTCGGCGAGTCTCTATGGCGTCAACGACTGGGGTGCCGGGTACTTTGGTCTCTCAGAAAAGGGTGAAATAACGGTTATTGCTCCTCACAACGGGCGCTCTCACCAAATTTCCCTGCTAGATATTGTCGCGGGTCTGGAACAGCGCGGCCATGCCATGCCGGTGTTGTTGCGGATTGAAAATCTGCTCGACCAGCGGATCACATATCTCAACGAAAGTTTTGCCGAAGCCATCCGCCAAATGAATTACCAGGGCGAGTACCGCGGTGTCTTTCCCATCAAGGTCAATCAGCAGTGCCATGTGGTGGAAGAGATTGCCAAGTTTGGCAGTCAGTATCATCACGGCCTTGAGGCCGGTAGCAAGGCGGAACTGATTATCGCCATGTCACATCTGCAGGATCGTGAGGCCTGTATCATTTGTAATGGGTACAAGGATGCAGAATTTATCCAGCTTGGCCTGCACGCCAGAAAGCTGGGCCTGAAATGTTTCTTTGTGATCGAGACTCCCTCTGAGCTGGGAATTATTCTCGAACAGAGCAAACGCCTCGGTATCGAGCCTTTGATTGGTGTACGTCTGAAGCTGGCTGCCAAGGTTGAGGGTCACTGGTTTGAAGACAGCGGTGACCGCTCACTGTTTGGCCTCACTGTGACGCAGCTGGTTGATGTGCTGGATCGGTTGCGCGAAGCAGAGATGCTGCACTGCCTGCAACTGATGCATTATCACATTGGCTCCCAGATCCCGAATATTCGCAATATTCGCGACGGTGTCCAGGAAGCCTGTCGCTACTATGTGGATCTGGTGAAGGAAGGTGCCCCACTGGGCCATCTCGACCTCGGTGGCGGTCTGGCGGTAGATTACACCGGTGCTCGCACCAACGAAACCCACAGCAAAAACTACTCTCTGGAGGAGTACTGTGTCGATATCGTGGAAACCATCACCGAGGCACTCAACAACAGCGATATTCCGCACCCCACTCTGATTACCGAATCGGGACGGGCCACGGTGGCCTACTCCTCAGTACTGCTGTTCAATATTCTCGATGTGAGTTACTTCAAGTCCAACGGTATTCCCGACCAGCTGCCAGAGGACTGTACTGAATCGCTCGATAATCTCTGGGCAACCCTGCAGTCGCTGAACGACACTAATCTTCAGGAGTGTTGTAATGACGCGGCCCACTACCGGGAGGATATGCGTCGCATGTTTCGTCAGGGTCAGGTGCAACTGCGCGAACTCGCCCTGGCGGAAAACCTGTATTTGGAAGTGTTACAGCGCACTCGCCTGTTGTTGCCATCGCTGCGCCGCATTCCGCCAGAGCTGGCTAATCTGGATGAGGCGCTCGCTGACATTTATTACGGGAATTTCAGTCTGTTTCAGTCGCTGCCGGATTCCTGGGCAATCGACCAGATTTTCCCGGTGATGCCGATACATCGGTTGACCGAAGCGCCTACCAACAAGGCGATTATTGCTGACCTGACCTGTGATTCCGACGGCAAACTCGATTTGTTTGCCAATGCTGACGGTGAAACGCGTACCCTGCCACTGCACGACCTCAAAGAGGGCGAAGAATATTACCTCGGTGTGTTTCTGGTGGGTGCCTACCAGGAAACCCTGGGAGATCTGCACAATCTGTTCGGTGATACCCATGTGGTGAGTGTTCGCATTGATGGCGAGGGACAGTTTGAATTTGTTGAGGAAATTCAGGGCGATACCATCGGCGATGTGCTCAGTTACGTGGAATATAACCCCAAGGAGTTGTATGAGAAATTTCGTATCTGTGCGGAGACCGCTGTGCGTTCTGGCAGTATCAGTGTGGCCGAGCGCCAGCGGATGTTAAAGACTTTCAGTAACAGCTTGAATGGCTATACCTATTTTGAGCGGGACTGATAAGGTCGGAATTGTTTTAAGCCCGACTGATCGTGGCGTGACGCCACTCCGTTTTCACAAATAGCGTTGGTTCTGAGAAAGATAATCTGTTTGCCTACTGGCAAAAAAGGTTGAGGAGTTAAGCATGGCAAAAGTACTCATTATCGGTGCCGGTGGGGTCGGTGGCGTTGTGACCCACAAGTGCGCCCAGTTGCCGGATGTCTTTGAGGAGATAGTCCTCGCCAGTCGCACCGAAGCGAAATGTCGGCACATTGCCTCGCAGCTTGATCGCTCCATTGAGACCGCACAGGTAGATGCGGACAATGTGCCGGAGCTGGTGGCGCTGATCAATCGCGTCAAACCGGATCTGGTGATCAACGTGGCGCTACCCTACCAGGACCTGACTATCATGGACGCCTGTCTGGAAGCGGGGGTCAATTACCTGGATACAGCCAACTACGAGCCGCTGGATACCGCCAGGTTCGAGTACAGCTGGCAGTGGGCCTATCAGGACAAATTTAAACAGGCGGGGCTGATGGCGCTGCTTGGTTCCGGGTTCGATCCCGGCGCCACCAACGTGTTTACCGCCTACATCGCCAAGCACTACTTCGATGAAATTCACACCCTGGACATTATCGACGTCAACGGTGGCGATCACGGCTATCCGTTTGCCACCAACTTCAACCCGGAGATCAACATCCGCGAAGTGACCGCCGAGTGTCGCCACTGGGAAAACGGCGAGTTCGTCACCACTCCGGCGATGTCCACTAGGCAGTCCTTCACCTGTCCGGACGGCGTGGGTACTTACAATATCTATCGCATGTACCACGAAGAGCTGGAATCGCTGGTGAAAAATTTCCCCAGCCTGAAGCGTGCGCAGTTCTGGATGAGCTTTGGCGAGAGCTACCTGAAGCATCTGGAGGTGCTCGGTAACGTGGGTATGACCGGCATCGAGCCGGTGGACTTCAACGGCCAGCAGATCGTGCCGATCCAGTTTCTCAAGCGCCTGCTGCCCGATCCGGCCAGCCTCGGCCCGCGCACCAAAGGCAAGACATGCATCGGGTGCGTGGTCACAGGTGTCAAGGACGGCGAGTCGAAAACCGTTTATCTCTATAACATCTGCGATCATCAGGAATGTTATGCCGAGGTTCAATCCCAGGCGATCTCCTACACCACCGGGGTACCGGCGATGATCGGTGCCAAGATGATGCTGGAGGGTAAATGGTTGCAGCCGGGGGTATGGAATCTGGAGCAGCTGGATCCCGACCCCTTTATGGCGGACATGAATAGATACGGGTTGCCGTGGACCGTGATTGAGGACTACCAGTCCTGATTGCAGTGTTGGAGCTACTTTCCTTCCGGGGTTTCAGGGCAACTGCTTTGTTGCGGGTGATGTTTGCGCCGCCAGCAAATGGGCCTTAAAGGAATCCCCGGCCATGGGTTTGGCAAACAGGTAGCCCTGGGCATAGTCACAACCGGCGGCTGTCAGCAGGTCCCGCTGTTCGCCGGTTTCCACCCCCTCGGCAATGACTTCTATGCCCAGCTTGTGGGCCATCACAATAATGGCCTCGCACAGGGCCAGGTCTTCACTGCCGAGCTGCAGATTGCTGACAAAGCTCTTGTCAATTTTCAGGTAATCAATATCAAATTTTTTCAAATAGGACAGTGACGAGTAGCCGGTGCCAAAATCATCCAGGGCTACCTGAATACCGGCATCCCGGAAGGCCAGCAGCTGCTCGGTAACAATGGTGCGCTGCTCAAGCAGTAAACCCTCGGTAATTTCCAGCACCACTGCCTGTCCCGGCAGACCCAGATCAAACATCGATTCACGCCAAAGTTGAAACACGTTTTTACTGCGGTTATTCAGTTGTACGGGTGAGACATTCATACTGATCTGGAATTCCGGATGGAAATTCTCGCGCAGGGATTGAGACATCACCGCGACATCTTCGAACAGGCGATGGCCAATCAGATGAATCAGGCCGGTTTCCTCGGCTATCGGGATAAAGGTATCAGGGCCGATTAATCCCTCAATGGGATGTTGCCAGCGCATCAGAGCTTCGGCCTTGTGAATGTCGCCGGTTCGCAAATTGATGATCGGCTGATAGGCGACCCATAATTCGAGCTTTTCCAGCCCCATCCTGAGGTCGTTGACGATACGCATCCGCTTGAGGGCGGATTCCTGCATGGACTGGGTAAAGTATTGGTAGCCGTTGCGCCCTTCTTTTTTGGCTGCGTACATGGCCTGGTCAGCGTTTTTCAGTAGCCCCTCAATATCGGTAGCATCCTCGGGATAAAGAGTAACACCGATACTGGCGCTGACAAACGCGACATCACTGTCAAGTTGATAGGGCTCGGAAAGGCGTGTGAGCAAGCCGGTCAATACCCGTTCAATGGTTGAGCGCTCTTTCAGTTCGCTGAGAATGATAATGAACTCATCACCACCGAGCCTGGCCACGGTATCGGTCTCGCGTATACAGTGACCAATTCTGCTGGCGGCTTCAACCAGTAGCTGATCGCCTTTTTCGTGGCCCAGGGTATCGTTGACCTCCTTGAAATGATCAAGATCGATAAACAGCACGGCCATCGACAATGCCGAGCGGTGAGCTTTTTTGATTTCCTGTCCCAGGCGATCGTAAAACATCCGGCGGTTGGGCAACTCGGTTAATGGGTCAAAGTTGGCCTGTTCCCAAATGAGTTGTTCATTGGCTTTCTTTTCCGTGATGTCGGAGAACTGTGCGACCCAGCGATGAACCGATCCGTCGGGGTTATAGACAGCGTTGATGGAAAGCCATTCGGCAAAAATTTCGCCACTTTTTCGTTTGTTCCACAACTCCCCTTCCCAGTGCCCAGTGGTTTCCAGGGACTTCCACATACGCGCATAAAAACTCGTTGGATGCTTGCCGGAGCGCAAAATACTGGGGTTTTGGCCAACAACATTCTGGAGGGAATAGCCGGTCATGGTGGTGAAGGTCTGGTTAACATCAATAATGGTGCCGACCGGGTCGGTGACCATCATGGCTTCATTACTGTTCTGGTAGACCAGACCTGCCAGCTTCAGGGCTTCCTCGTTTTCCTTGCGGCTATGGATATCAGTGATGATCCCGTGCCAGAGTGTACTGCCGTCGCTGAGCCTCTCCGGAATGGCATCGCATAGCCGCCACTCGGTTATCTGTTCCGGCAACAGGACCCGGAATTCCGTATGCAGTGGGCAGAGCTCTTCGGCTGAAATACGTATCTGGGTTCGCAGACGGGTGACATCATCGGGATCAATGCGATCGAACGCTGCCGAAGCATCATCTGCCACGTCGGCGGCTTCAAGCCCTAGAATGTTACTGATAGCCGGGCTGCACCACGGAATCGCACTGGTGCCGTCGGGAAACAGTTGAAACTGGAAGATCATGCCGGGTACCTGGGCGGCCAGCTTCATCAGCAGGTTATAGCTCTGCTGTTGCTTTTCGATGGCCAGCTTCCGCTGGGTAATATCCTGTACAGTACCCCTCAGCCGGGTGACACGATGCAGCTTGTTCCGGGCGGCCTTGGCGACAAATCGCAGCCAGATAACCTGCCTGTCCCTGAGGATGGAAAGCTCGAGATCGATGGGTTTTCCCTCGTTGAGGCACCCTTCCAGCGACTCCTTCAGGGTGTTACGATCGGCGGTCTCAAGCAGCGAAAAGATCAACGAAAAGCTGGGAGCGATATTGTTTGCAACGCCGAAATTTTCACAGGTTTGCTCCGTCCATTGCATAATTTCTGAATCGCAATCGTATTCCCAGCCACCTACCAGGGCGATACGGCTGACTTCATTGAGCGCCCTTTCGCTCTCCCTCAGTGCCCGTTCGGCAGCCTTATGATCCTCCAGTACTCCCAGCAATGCCAGTCGTGCCTGGGTTGACTCATGGAGCAGGCGGGTCGTCTCCCGATGGGCAGTCTCAAGGCCCTGTTCAAACTCCTTCCTCGGATTGATATTGGTGAGGGTGGCCAGCATGCGGGATGGGACTCCTCTATCATCCCATGCCACCAGCTTGCTGAGTGACGCGACCCAGATCCAGTTTTCGGCATTATCCCGGATGCGAAATTCCTGATAGAGCTCGCCGGGTTGTTTGCGCGCACTGTTATTCAGGTAGTGCCGAAAGGTATCCAGAGTGTGTTGTCTGTCATCGGGGTGGATACAGGCAAGGGCACCGCTGAGTGTTTCATGGGATTGGTCTAGACTGCGTCCCAGAATCCGGTTGTAACCCTCGTTGACAACCAGTCCGCCGCTTTGTAAATCAATGTCTACCAGCCCCAGCCCCGCCGCAGACAATGCCAGTCGGAGCCGTTCTTCATTCTCTTCCAGGCGGCTGGCGCTCTGCTCCTGTCGCAGCCGCTTTGCCATCAGCAGGCCCAGCAGTACGGTCGCAATCGGATAAATCAGTATTACGGGAAGGGTGATAATCGCCAGTACTGCACTTGCCTGATCACCGGGCAGGGTCAGCATCAACGCCAACATGAGGACATGCGCCACAATGCCAAGACTGTACAGCTCTGCCCAGCCCAGCGTGGTCTGTGAGCTGGCCCTTAAGTGTCGCCACAGCAGGCCCAGTGTGCCGGAGGCGAGAATCACCGCGACGCCAGTCCAGGCACCGGCCCCGCCCTGATAAAGCCGGAAGAGCGAGGCGATTGTCACAGTAACGATGGTCGGCAGGGCACCAAAAAAAAGGCCTGTCAGCAAGATCAGCACTGAACGTGTGTCAAACTGGATACCCGGTGCAAAGGTGAAGGGCGACAGCATCAGGGCAGCAGCGATGGTGCCCATGATCAGGCCAACCACAATATGGTTGAGGGATGGCCTGATGGGTGGATGCAGTGATCGGCTCATGTCATAAAGCAGCACCACCGCGAGTAACAGGGTTGTATTTTGCAGGAGTGGCAGAAAGGCCTCACTCATGGTGTTTCGTCCCGGTCATCGTAGCGGGGTGCTTTGCCCATACGTAAAAGCAGTTGATTAACCTCGCGCTTTAGTTCGAGTGTGCGGGACTCTCTGCCAAGTGTGGCTTTTTGCCAGCGGCGCAACTCATCGAGTCGTCGCTTGAGGCCGGCCTCAAGTTCCCGCTGTGATGTAACGTCCCGGGCAATTCGGGTGGCACCGATGATGATGCCATCGGTGCTGAATATGGGGTTATAGCTTACTTCAAACACTCTCACCTGACCGGCCAGAGTGACTTTTTTGCTGGTCTTGACGGACGTCCCCGCCAGGGCTTTCTTGATATTACTGCGAATATCACTGGCATACTCCATGTCGACACCGACTTTGGGTTGAACACTATCGATAAGCTGGCCTACCTCTGGTGTTATCTCAAACACTTGCTGAACGAATTCGGCATACGCTGGGTTGAATGCGGTGAGTTTGAATTCGGTATCCACCGCGACGACCTGATCACCGGCACTTTCAATAATTGCATTCAGCAGTTCTCTGTTGTTATGCATGGCCTGGTGATGTTGATAATTCACCAGCTGATAGGCTCTGCTACTGAGTACAGCGAAAGAAACCAGCAATCCTGCCACCAGGGAGAAACCGATAAAACTCCAGCGCACTGCATGGCTGATGGCATCTTTCCCCACCGCCATTTCCAGTTGCCATATCTGGTCAGCCACGCGGATACTGTGGCTCCATCCTGGGGGGGTGTCGGTGGGCAAAGCCCCGGCTATTAGAGTTTTGCTGCCGCTGTTCGAAAAGCCGGTAACCTGATAATGCAATTGATTTGCCCGGACAGCGAGATCCAGTGGCAGAAACAGCTGTCTGAAATCAATGATGCCGATCACAAAGCCCATTACCGAACCTTTCCGGTTGGACAGTGCCTCGGCCGCTGGCTCAAACACAGGGATAAACAAAACCAGAACGCCGGTGAGAGAGGGGTGCAGATCGACGATCCGGGCGGTTGCCTCCCCTGAGCGAATGGCGGTGTTGATCGCCCGACGGCGATCATCAAACTGACCATGGTCGAGCCCTAATGGGTTGAAAGCAGCACCTTCTGGCAGGGCGCTAAATTTGACTGGGTAATAGTCATCCCCTGCCGGCGCGCTGATTTTTTGCCAATCCTTATCTACGGTGCTGATGGCAAATTCAGTGTGCTGCTTGCGCATTCCGGTTTCAAATACCTGTCGTTGATTGGCAGCAACCCTTGGCGCCCAGTCTACCCGAACAAAATGTGGCTGATTTGAGATATGGCTGCTGAATCGAAGAAACTCTTCTTCGGTTACCTGTTCACTCGCCGAGAAAAAAGATTCTATGGCATGCAGCGGTAAAATTTTTTCGTTCAGAGTGCGGAAGCTCAGATCTGTGAGTGTTTTGACCTGCCGGGAAAGGTTCGCCTCGGCCTCTGCCAGTTCTAGGCGCGACAGCGTGAGGCTGCCGCTCACTAATAGTATCGTGGTCATTAGCAGTGGCAACAGAAACCGGTAACGTGGTCTGGCTCCGGGTTGACTGTTTGGCCAGAGCAGCAGCACCAAGGGGGCAAACAGCACTACCCCGATGGAGTCCCCTGCCCACCACACCAGCCATTGCTGGGCCACATTTTCGGCGGGCAGCATGCCCAGCAGGTAGCGGGATGAGGCGCCAATAGTCGGTGATATAAGGCAGGCCAAGGGGCCTGCCGAGAACAGAAAATGCCACTCGCGACCGGGTATAACCGATAGCGCCTGGCGATCAAGGTAAGCTCTTGCCAGGGTTGCGCCTAGCAGTGCCTGTACCGTTACGCCTGCAGCATAGCCGCTGGCGGCAATGGCTCCTGCGGCAGTTGGTGTCAGCATCGGGTCTGACAGAAAAGCGCCCAGAAATACACCGGGCCACAGGCGCCGCCCGCCGATTAATAATGCGGCAACAGTGAGGCCGGCGGGAAGCCAGATGGGAGAGGCGGGCCCTGCGGACAGATAAATGAGCAGTGATGCTTTGGCCGTGATGAAGTAGAGCAACGCCACTGCGGCGTTGAAGCCGACCCATTGAAGTGACTGGATTGGTGTCGGCAGAGGGTGGTTTAGGGAGGACTCCCTGCCTTGGTTACCCATTTGAGGCTTAGTTGCATCCATAGCGAAATATCTTGTCAATGGGCGATAATCCGTAAACATGCGAAGTATAAGCCAGCGTCAGCAGGCTGTATCTTCACTAGGACACAGTTTAGCAGTACCAGTGTGGTTATATAGAATCCATTTATGGCTCTGCGGACATGGTTGTAGCACCGGCGGTAAGCTGGCCGTAGTTCAAAGATTGGGTGGACGATGGCTGTTGTGTTTGTCGTAGGCGGTTTCCCGGTTTTGAAAGACGTATAATGACCCCCCCCATGGGGTGGTCCCAGTGTGATGCTGCCTGGTGGTGAAAGCCGGACGACAGTTTGCGTCGAACACAGGAGTTTGATTTTTGACAGGTAATAACGCAATAACGGTAGTTGCACAAAACGCGCTGGAAACATTTGACCCCGATAGGGTGCCTTCGCCCTGTTTCGTGGTGGATGAATTGGCGGTGGAGCGAAATCTTAAAATTCTGCATCGGGTACAGGAAGAAAGTGGCGCCAAAGTGCTGGCGGCGTTGAAAGCCTTTTCACTTTGGCGATTGGCGCCGCTGGTAGCCAAATACCTGTCTGGCACCTGTGCCAGTGGCTTGCATGAGGCAAGACTCGGCCGCGAGGAGTACGGCGGCGAGGTACATGTGTTTTCTGCGGCCTATACGGAACGGGATCTGCGGGAAATTCTCAAGCTGGCCGACCATGTGGTGTTCAATTCGTTCGGCCAATGGCAGCGTTTTCAACCGCTGATACAGGAAGCCAGAATAGCCCGTCCCCATTTGCGCTTTGGTCTGCGTATCAACCCACAGCACTCCGAGGGCGATGTGCCCATCTATGATCCCTGTGCCCCCTGTTCCCGACTGGGTATTCCCCTGTCACAGTTTGAAGGGCAATCTCTGGAGGGTATTACCGGGCTGCATTTTCATACCCTCTGTGAACAGGATGTGGAACCCCTGAAGCGGACTCTGGTGGCGGTAGAGGAGAAATTCGGACACCTGCTACCGCAGATGGAGTGGGTGAACTTTGGTGGCGGCCACCACATTACCGAGCCGGGTTATCAGGTGGATGAGTTGATCGAGCTGATCAGGGATTTCAGCGCCCGCTACCAGGTGCAGGTATTTCTCGAGCCCGGCGAAGCGGTCGCGATCCACACCGGGGTGCTGGTCACCGAGGTGCTGGATCTGGCCTGGAACGACATGGCCCAGGCAATCCTCGATACCTCTGCCACCTGCCACATGCCGGATATTCTGGAGATGCCCTACCGTCCAACCGTCATCGGTGCCGGGTTGCCCGGTGAATTGGCCCACAATTATCGGCTTGGTGGCATGACCTGTCTGGCGGGGGATGTGATTGGCGATTACAGCTTTGCGTCACCTCTCGAAGTGGGGCGGCGACTGGTCTTTGATGATATGAGCCATTACACCATGGTCAAAACGACGACCTTCAATGGCATCAATTTGCCCTCGATTGCCCTGTGGAACCCGGAAACCGACCAGTTGCGGGTGATTCGTCAATTTGGTTATGAGGATTTCAGACAACGCCTGAGCTGATCGGGGGTATTATGGGGGGCAGGGCTGTGCTTGCCGAAAATCGGCCCCTCCATTTGATTTAGCCGCTGGCAGTCGCTAGATTGATTGTCGGCCACACAGATTAATCACAGACATCATTGAATCAGACCCACACAGGAGATGCCAATATGGCCAATGAAGGTTACCACGAACCCATTAACGAATTGACCGATAAAACAAGGGATATGCACCGTGCCATCACCTCATTGATGGAGGAACTGGAGGCTGTTGACTGGTACAACCAGCGAGTGGATGCCTGTAAGGACCCCGAGCTGCAAGCCATTCTGGCTCACAATCGCGATGAGGAGAAAGAGCACGCCGCGATGGTGCTGGAATGGATTCGCCGTCAGGATCCGACCTTTGATCACGAACTGAAAGATTACCTGTTTACTGAAAAACCCATTGCCCACAAGTAAATGAGAAAAGGTGAGTGAGTGTCGGAAGAGGTGCGCTGCGGCCATCTGTTCCGACACCCGTGACAGGATTAATTTCCCTCAATTCCCAAAGAGTCCCAGATCTCGTCGATTCTGTTCTTGACGGCGGGCTCCATGGTGATGGGCCGACCCCATTCGCGATGGGTTTCGCCAGGAAATTTGTTGGTGGCATCGAAACCGATTTTTGAGCCAAGTCCTGAGACCGGCGATGCAAAATCCAGGTAATCGATAGGGGTGTTGTCGATAATCACCGTATCCCGTCGCGGATCCATCCGGGTCGTCATGGCCCAGATCACATCCTGCCAGTCCCTCGCATTGATATCATCATCGGTGACCACCACGAATTTGGTGTACATGAACTGCCGCAAAAATGACCATACTCCCATCATCACGCGCTTGGCATGCCCCGGATACTGTTTTTTCATGGTGACCACGGCCATCCGGTAGGAGCAACCCTCCGGTGGCAGATAAAAGTCGACAATTTCCGGAAACTGTTTTTTCAGAATGGGCACGAACACCTCGTTCAGTGCCACGCCGAGAATGGCCGGCTCATCCGGTGGTCTGCCGGTGTAAGTGCTGTGATAGATGGGGTCGCGGCGATGGGTGATGCGCTCCACGGTGAACACCGGAAACCGGTCCACTTCATTGTAGTAACCGGTGTGGTCACCAAAGGGCCCCTCGTCGGCCATTTCATCGGGATAGAGATAACCCTCGAGAATGAATTCCGCGCTGGCGGGGACCTGAAGGTTGCTGCCCAGGCACTTGACCACGCGGGTTTTCTCACCGCGCAGCAGTCCGGCAAACGCGTATTCGGACAGGGTATCCGGCACCGGGGTGACAGCGCCCAGAATGGTCGCCGGGTCCGCGCCCAGGGCGACGGCTACCGGGAAGGGTTCCCCCGGATGCGCCAGTTGCCAGTCGCGGAAGTCCAGCGCGCCGCCGCGGTGGGACAGCCAGCGCATGATCAACTTGTTTTTGCCGATTACCTGCTGCCGGTAGATGCCGAGATTCTGGCGCTCTTTTTCCGGTCCTCTGGTAATGACCAGGGGCCAGGTGATCAGTGGGCCTGCATCCCCGGGCCAGCAGGTCTGGATGGGCAGTTTGCCAAGATCCACCTCGGCGTCCTCAATAATGACTTCCTGGCAGGGTGCATTTTTCACCACCTTGGCGGGCATATTGAGGATGGGTTTGAATTTATGGCGTTTCTCCCAGAGATCCCTAACGCCTTTTGGCGGTTCCGGTTCCCGCAGAAAGGCCAGCAGTTCGCCGACCTCGCGCAGGGCGGCGACATTCTCCTGGCCCATACCCATGGCGACCCGTTCCGGTGTGCCAAACAGGTTGCCCAGCACCGGGATGTCAAAGCCCCTGGGATTTTCGAATAACAGGGCGGGGCCGCCAGCCCGCAGGGTTCGGTCACAGATTTCGGTCATTTCCAGATAGGGATCGATTTCTGCGGAGATGCGCTTAAGCTCACCGCGTTGTTCCAGAAACTGAATGAATTCTCGCAGGTCGGTATATTTCATAAGTGTGCCTGAACAATAACTCCGGCAAGTGTTACGACAACGGTTGGCGAATGCAATCACTGTAATGCCATGCGGCCCCTCGGGGTAGATGCAATACCCGGTTGTTGGCGTTACATTAACGCTATGGCCTACTTTTTTCTGATTTTAATTGTGGCACTGGTGCATTTCGGTTTCGTACTGTTTGTGATCGCCGGTGGTTTGCTGGCTTTCCAGTGGCCCACCATACTCTGGTGGCACCTGGCCGGGGCGCTGTATGGCATTGCGATTATGCTGGTAGGTTGGCGTTGTCCTCTCACCAGACTGGAGGCTTGGCTGCGTGAGCGTCGCGGTGAGCGACTGGTAACCCAGTGGGAGTTTCTGCGCCACTATGTCTGGTCCCATATCGGCCTGCGTGGCAACGAGTGGTTTATTACAGTGGTATTGATGATGGCAATGGTGCTGTTCAACTACCGGGCATATCGGTTTGTCATCGTGGGGAGTTAGGGTTGATGGAACTTGTCGGGGTTTTTGGATTCAACTCGATCGTGGTCGCCCTGGCCGTCCTTATCCACTATGAGGTTTTATCGCGTCTGGCGACCGTTTTGCCAATGTTGGATATTCGGCCACGGTTGCGGGTCCTGGTGGCAATCTTTGCGGCCTTTATTGCCCATGTGGCGGAAATATGGACCTTTGCTCTGGCGTTTTATCTGCTGCTGCAAGTGGGGGGCAGTGCTTTGGTCGGCAACTTTGACGGTTCCCTGCTGGACTGTATTTATTTCTCTTTCAGTAACTATACATCGCTCGGCTATGGCGACATCGAGCCATTTGGCCATATCCGCTTCCTGGCGGTGCTGGAAGCCCTGATCGGTCTGATCATGATCGGCTGGACGGCCTCTTTCATGTATATCGAAATGCAGAAATTCTGGATGTCGGGCAAAAATGGTCGCCGATGATGCAGACGGCGCTATTCAAAAACGATGGTTTTGTTGCCGTGCAATAGCACGCGATCCTCAAGGTGATAGCGCAGGCCTTTGGCCAGCACATTTTTTTCCACATCCTTGCCCTTGCGCACCAGGTCTGGAACGCTGTCGTGATGGCTGATGCGGACCACATCCTGCTCGATAATCGGGCCGGCATCCAGGTCGCTAGTCACATAGTGACAGGTGGCACCGATCAGCTTCACACCTCTTTCCGCCGCCTGGTGATAGGGTTTTGCCCCGACAAAAGCTGGCAGAAAACTGTGGTGGATATTGATGATCTGTCCCGGGTAGGTGGCGCACAGTTCCGGCGGCAGGATTTGCATGTAGCGGGCCAGCACGATCACATCCGCCCTGCTCTGGGCAATTTGCGTTGCCACGTCTGCAAAGTGCGCTGTCTTGTCACTCTGACTCACCGGTATATGGTGATAGGGAATATTATGCCAGTTCACATAACTGCGCAGTTCATCATGGTTCGAAATCACACAGGGGATATCAAACTGCATTTCACCGCTGCGCCAGCGGTATAAAAGATCAGACAGACAGTGGGCCTGGGTGCTGGCCATTAACACTACCCGTTTTGGCTTGCTGGTATCTGTCAGCCGCCATTGCATGTCGTATTGCTCTGCCAGTGGCGCGAAGCGGGCAGTGAGCTCCTCCGGGCCGTAGGGCAGCGAATCGGCTGCAATTACCTGGCGCATAAAAAACCAGTTGGTGTCGGGGTCTCGGTAGTAGTTTGCCTCGGTCAACAGGCCACCCTCGTTGGCGAGGAATGAGCTCACGGCGGCCACCAGACCAACGCGGTCCGGACAGGATACGATCAGACGAAAACTGTGCGTGTTCATGGGGTGTTCAGACTGGCCTTAAGGAAACGGAACTGTCTCATATTTACGGGTGAATTTCACCCGCCATGCCAAAAAGGCTCTGTGTCCAGAAGTTGCTGTTCCTCGGCCGGTTTCCTCCGATTATTTCAGCGGTTGCAACAGGTCGCGAAACCGGGGGTGTTCTGCGCTACCCAGCCATTCAAAGATCACCATTTCGGTGGTGACGATTTCTGTGTGGTGGTGAGTCAGTCTGGCAATGGCCGCCTCGCGATCATGCGGTTTTCGGGAGCCGGTAGCATCGCTCACCAGATAGACTTTCTTGCCCGCCGCCTTGAGCCCGAGTACGGTTTGCAGGACACAGACATGGCTTTCACAGCCACCGATCACCCATTGCCGGCGGTCCCCGGCCAGTGCCAGCAGTTGCCCGGTTTTAACCGCATTAAAGGTCATTTTTTCCAGTACCACTTCCCCATCGCAGGCCGCCAATGCCGGTGTTGTGGCACCAAGGCCCCGGGGATACTGTTCGGTGTAAACGATGGGTATACCGAGAGTTCTGGCCGATTGGATGAGTCGTTCGAGGTTGCGGACGATCTGTTCGCCTTGATGGATGGCGGGTAACAGCCGGTTCTGCATGTCAATGACCAGCAGCAGGGATTGCGTCGGGTCAATTGTCAGCATGGTATTTCTCCCTCGATCCGGGTGGTCAGTGTGTCGGAAAAACTGGCCATCATCTGCTCGGCGTTGGCATTGAAAATCCTGATGCGACCGGTATGCGCCAGCAGCAAAAGACCCGTGGCGTAGGCAAAGACGCTGGCCGTTATCTCGCTGGCGCGGACTGCACTGACGCCCATGGCCAGGGCGGCATCCGTGATAGGTTGCAGGCTGGATTGTAACTGTCGATTGAGTTCGGAATCCCTCACCCGGCCGAGTCCCTTGGGCTTCATGCCGCCACGGAACAGATAAAAGCCCAGATCGAGATCACCGGGGTTGTTTCGATAGTAATTAAAAAACGCCATGGCGGAGGCCTTGAGTCGCTGAACGGGCGTGTCGATCTGGTGGATGGCGGTTGCAATGTCGGCATTCAGCGTCGCTAGGGATTGGCCCAGCAGTTCCGCATAGACCGCCTCTTTCGAGTCGAAGTAAAAATAAAGCGCAGCGGGGGTGTATCCGGACTCTTTGGCGATAGCGCGCAAACTTGCTCCTTCTAGGCCCTCTGTCTCGAAAACCCGTCGAGCCGCCCGCAGAATGATGTCCCGTTTCAGCGCGCTGCTGGCCGAGGGGCGTTTGCCTTTGGCAATTTTGTGAGGCTCAGTGGCGGGTTGTTTGGTCGACGAGGTCGGCATGAAAGATGGGTCCGGCTTGGTTTGACAGAAAAATTTTAACAGTGTTAGATTGTGTCCGCAAAGAAACACTTGAGGGTTTTCCCATGCTGATGACGGCAGCTGAGTATCGTGAGTCCCTGCGGCGCTATCAACCCAGGGTGTTTATCAATGGCAGACAGGTGGACAGTGTGGTGGATGAACCGCTCCTGGCCCCCGGCATCGCGGCTGTAGGGGTAACCTATGACTTTGCCTGCAATCCCCGCCACGCGGCATTGCTGACGGCAACCCAGGGCACTACCGGAAAGCAGGTCAACCGGATGTTGCATATCAACGAAAGTGCCACTGACCTGCTGCATAAGCTGGAAGCCGTCAGGTTGGTGTGCGCCGAATCCGGTTGCGCCCAGCGCTACCTGTCCCAGGATGGTCTGAATGCGCTGTTTCAATCGACCCAATTGACGGATGCCAATCACGGGACCGACTACCATCCGCGTTTTCTCGACTATCTGCACGACGTTCAGGCGCGCGACCTCACCCTGGGCGTTGCCATGACCGATGCCAAGGGCGACCGGTCCAAGCGGCCCGGCCAGCAGGAAAACCCGGATACCTATGTGCATATTGTGGAGCGCCGGTCAGACGGGATTGTGATCAGTGGCACCAAGGCAATTGTCACCGGTGCCCCTTACATGCATGAGTTTCTGGTCATGCCCTGCCGTACCCATACACCGGAAGATGCCGACTTTGCTGTGGCCTGTGCCGTGCCCGTGGATGCGCCGGGGATCACCATTGTGGCCCGGCCTGCCGGCCGGCCCGGTGAGAGCGCTGCAAAATTTTCGGCCAAATATGGCCAGTCGACCGGTGTGGTTGTTTTTGACAAGGTTTTTGTGCCCCACGAGCGGGTATTTCTCGCGGGTGAATACGAGGAGGGCGGTTTCCTGACCACCAGCTATGCCACCCACCACCGCCACTCCTGTATCGGTGCCCGGGCGGGGTTTGGCAATTTGTTGATCGGTGCCGGTGCGCTGATTACCGAGGCCAATGGTCTGGATCCGGATCGCCACAGTCATATTCGCGACGCCATGGTGGAGCTAATCACCATCACGGAAAGTTTTTTTGCCTGTGGCGTGGCTGCTTCGGTTTACTGCGTGCAGGATCCCGCAGGGGTGGCGATGCCGGACCCGGTCTTTTCCAATATCGGCAAGCTGCTGCTCGCCACCAAGATTTATGACATGCACAAGCTGGCGCACTATGTGTCCGGTGGCTTGATTGTCTCCCTGCCTGGCCCCGATGAGGATCACAATCCAGAAACCGCCGCATCACTGGCCGCCGTCCTCGGTGGACGACCGGATATTCCCGCCGCACAGCGTCTCGAAGTGGCCCGGTTTATCGAGGACCTGACGGCCTCCCATCAGGGCGGTTGGTACTCGGTCATCTCGCTGCACGGCGGCGGTTCGCCGGAGGCGATGAAGCGCGAAATCTGGCGCAACTATCCCGTCTATGAAAAGCAGGACCTGGTGGAGCGGCTGCTGGATCGCGGCGTACTCGATGAGGGGAAACGCGTCTCGAGACAGCCCGGTCGCTGCTGCGTCAGGGGCTGCGAAGTGCCCGAGCCGCCGAAGGAGAAATAGCCCACTCTTGCCGCGACAGAATCTTCCCGGGTCGCTGTGTATCGGATTGCGACGCCTGCTGTTCTGCGGCATAGTAACTCGCCATTGAATAGTAACCCGCCATTGATCAGTACACAGGCCTTACCATGACAGACTATCTGATAGCGCCCTCCATTCTCTCGGCAGATTTTGCCCGACTGGGGGAGGAGGTGGACGCGGTTCTCGAAGCGGGTGCCGATGTTGTCCATTTTGACGTGATGGACAACCATTATGTGCCGAATCTGACCATTGGCCCCATGGTTTGCAGGGCATTGCGCCGCTACGGTATCCGTGCCCCGATTGATGTGCACCTGATGGTGGAACCGGTGGATCAGCTGATCGGTGACTTCGCCGAGGCCGGCGCCAGTTGGATCACCTTTCATCCAGAGGCGTCAAAACATGTGGATCGCTCGCTGCAGTTGATTCGCGATGCCGGTTGCAAGGCCGGGTTGGTGCTGAACCCGGCTACCAGTCTGGAGCCGGTGAAGTATGTGCTCGACAAGGTGGATATGCTGTTGCTGATGTCGGTCAATCCGGGCTTTGGTGGCCAGAAATTTATTCCCGCGACACTGGGTAAATTGCGTGAGGCGCGCGCGCTGATTGAAGCCAGTGGTCGTGATATCCGGCTGGAAGTTGACGGTGGGGTGACGGTCGACAATATCCGGGCGGTTGCCGATGCCGGTGCCGATACCTTTGTCGCCGGTTCGGCTATCTACGGTGCAGGGGATTATGCTGCGGCCATCGCCGCCATGCGGTCTGCATTGCGCTGAAACGCCGACGGCTTTGATGACTTTGCAGGTTCTGGTGAATCCATTAGAATGCGTCGTCTGACTGTTGGAGGGATCCGTGGCATCCGGTAAAGGCCAATCCTGTAGTTCTGCTTACCTCAGCTGGCGATGGCGCAGTTGCTGAACCCCGCTGCCTGAAAAGCAGCATCCTATGCCCTATTGTCTGACATATCTGCGTCCAATGACGCAAGGGAATGACCATGACCCCGACAGAATTTGCCGCGCTGGCTGAGCAGAATTACAACCGTATTCCAGTAACCCGCGAGGTTCTGGCCGACCTCGAAACCCCCCTGTCCTGTTACCTTAAGCTGGCCAGAGGCGCCTATTCCTACCTGTTTGAATCCGTTCAGGGCGGCGAGAAATGGGGGCGCTATTCGCTGATCGGCATGCCAGCCACCACCATTCTTAAAGTTTACGGCGATCAACTGACCATCGAGCGTGATGGTGAGCAGCTGGTCTCGCGAAACACGGATGACCCCCTTCGGGAAATCGAGGAATTCCAGAGTAGTTACCGGATGCCCGAACTGCCGCAACTGCCCCGTTTTACCGGCGGGCTGGTGGGCTATTTCGGCTATGACACCGTTCGTTATATAGAGCCAAGGCTGAAGAAATCCGTACCACCGGATGCGCTGGGCACGCCGGATATCTTGCTGATGGTGTCCGACGAAGTGGTGATCTTCGACAACCTGCTGGGGAAGTTGATCCTGGTGGTGCATGAAGACGCCTCGGAGCCGAACGCCTGGAATCTCGCCCAGACCCGTCTGGATGAGCTCGAGGCCAAACTGGCAAACCCCCTGCCGGATTTACCCCCTCTTAAAATGCAGGGCAGCGGTCTGCAGGAATCGGCATTTGTATCGAGTTTTGGCGAGCAGAACTTCAAACAGGCGGTCAACAAAATCAAGGACTATGTGCTGGCCGGTGATGTGATGCAGGTGGTTCCTTCCCAGCGTCTCTCCATGGATTTTGAGGCGGAACCACTCAATCTGTACCGCGCATTGCGCTGCCTGAATCCCTCGCCCTATCTCTATTATCTGGATATGGATGACTTCCAGATTGCCGGTTCATCGCCGGAAATTCTGGCGCGACTCGAGGATGGCGAGGTGACCGTGAGACCGATTGCCGGCACCCGCCGTCGCGGTCACACCCCGGAGGAGGACCGCGCGCTGGAAGCGGACATGCTCGCTGACCCCAAGGAAATTGCCGAGCACCTGATGCTGATCGACCTGGGCCGTAATGACGTCGGTCGTGTGGCGCAGACGGGCACGGTCAAACTGACCGAAAAAATGTCGGTGGAACGTTACTCCCATGTCATGCACATCATCTCCAATGTCACCGCACAGGTCATTCCGGGTACCACGGCTATTGATGTGCTTCGGGCTACGCTACCTGCGGGAACCCTGAGCGGTGCACCGAAAATTCGAGCCATGGAAATCATCGACGAACTGGAACCGGTCAAGCGCGGTGTTTACGGTGGCGCGGTGGGTTATATCGGTTGGAACGGCAATATGGATACCGCCATTGCCATTCGCACGGCGGTGATCAAGGACGGCAAGCTGTACGTGCAGGCCGGTGCCGGCATCGTGGCGGACTCGGTGCCGGAACTGGAGTGGAAGGAAACCATGAACAAGGCCCGGGCCATTTTCCGCGCTGCGGATCTGGTGATATGAGGAGCTCGCTCATCCTACCGGTGGGCGACAACCATACAGGATTGTCTGGGGCAATCACCCGGCCAAATCCTCCAGATACCGAACCAGCTTTGGTGTAATTTCCTTGGCGCTGCGGGCCGCACCAATCAGCGTAGCGGAGCCGGGGCTTGCCCAGTCACCATAGCCAAACAGCCACAACCGGGGCTCTTTGTCCGCCTGGCTTGCTGTCACCTGAACCTGCCCGTTTTCTTCAATGACACCCAGCGGTTCAAGGTGATCGAGCGCTGGCCGAAAACCGGTGCACCAGATGATGGCATCAATTGACTCTGCCGAGCCATCAGGCCATTTAACGCCCGATTCGGTGAAAGTGGCAAACGGCCTTTGGCTGTGCAGAATGCCCCTGTCCCGGGCCGCCTTCACGGGAGGCACCATGACAATGTCACCGATGCCACCCACGGCCGCACCCTCAGCATCTCCCTTGAGCCTGGCTGTGGCACGTTCAAACAGAACGCGCCCATCCACTTCATCGGGCAGAAATACCGGTTCTGACTGGGTTACCCAGGTGGCGTCCGCCACCTCTGCCACTTCGGCAAAAATCTGTGCGCCGGAATTGCCGCTGCCGACTACCAGTACACGCTGATCCCGGAAGTCATCGGGCGTTCGATAGTCTGCGGAGTGAAGCTGTTTGCCCCGGTATTTTTCTTGCTCGGGATAGTCGGGAACATAAGGGTGACTCCAGGTGCCGGTGGCGCTGGCCACGGTGCGTGCACGCCACTGGTACTTGCCACCGGACACCCGCAAGCAGTTATTGTCCTCCTCTCGGGTTACGCTGCTGACCTGGTGGGGACGATACACCGGTAGTGCGTAGTGCTGTTCATACCTGGCCAGATAAGCCAGCACGTTGTCACGATGGGGATAACCTTTCGTGTCGTCGTCCTGCTGCATCATGATACCCGGTAGTGAACTGTAGGCTGCCGGTGAGAAAAGGCGCAATGAATCCCAGGTATGTTGCCAGGCACCTCCGGGCCTGCCTTGATTGTCGAGAATAATGAAATCCAGTTTGGCTCTTTTCAGAAAGTAGCCAACGGCGAGCGCCGCCTGACCGCCGCCAATGATCACAACGTCGAATACTTTTGTGCTCATTTATACTCCTTTTGGTTGGTGGCGCTCATCCCGCTCCCTATTTCCCGGACAGTGTTCGGCAAGGCGGACGACTCATACTGCAAGGTAATATGCTGGATACCGAAATGTCGACTGATCACATCAGCGGCCATTGGCCATCAGGTAGGGTGCGAGGCGCATGTTTTTCCGGCCGCCGGCTATAATGCAGTGAGTGAAACCGACAGCGACCTCCTGAAACGCGCTGACAATAGCCGCTAGGTTTCAATCCGGATCTCTTCATATCAGCACTTCTCACAATAAAACCCCAGGCAGCGCAACAGGTCTCCCGTCAGCAAGATAAACAATGCCAGGCATACTCGGCTCCGGGAACCTATGAATCTCTGGGAGCCTGACGGACGCCCAGTTGCCGCTGCAGGGAGTCCACCTGTTGGCGCAGTTCCCGCAGCTGGGCCATTAAGTCCATGGCAACCGCAACGCCTTGCCAGTCGAGCTCAAGCTCACGTCTCAGGCGCAGGGCCTGATGCAGCGCCGGCACCGCCGTTGTTTGAAACCGCCACTGGTCCGATGCCACGACCGAGGGTGTTATCAGCCCGATATCCACCAGTTCAATCAACAGTGGCGGCTCCAAACCGCAGCGCTCACAGAGCTCGTTCAGACTCAGCCAGGCCTCCGTCTCAGACAGTTGATGTTCCTCGATAACGATGGTGGTAATGTCAGCACTCATAACCATTTCTCCAGCGATTTCCTCGGATTGAATGAAGCTTCCTCTTCGGCCAATTCCCGGTACAGCGTTTCAGCTTTGGACGAATGCCGGGATGGCAATGTTATCTGTACATTGACGATCAGGTCTCCGGCCGGGTTTCGGCCCAACCCTCGCCCCTTGAGCCGGAGCTTTTTACCGCTGACCGAGTCTTTAGGAATGGTCAGCCTGACCGCACCTGTCGTGGTCGGCACTTCCACCTTGGCACCCAGTGCGGCCTCCCAGGGGGCAACCGGCAAGGTCAGTAAAATATCCCGGCCGTCAACGGCAAATAGTGGGTGCGGCACCAACTCGATTTCCAGGAACAGATCACCGGCCGCCCCCTCCCCGTAACCGGGGGCACCCTGGCCGGCCAGGCGAATATGCTGCCCGGAAACCACACCGGCAGGAATCTTTACATTGAGGGTTTTGGTTTTAGCGTGCAGATGACCCTGGGCGTCGACGGTCGGCACCTCCAGCGTGAGGGTTCGCTGCACACCCTGAACCGCCTCTTCCAGAAACAAGGCTAACCGGTAATGCAGGTCCTGGCCCCGGTGGCTGAAAGAGGAGGCCCGGTCGTGAGCTCCGCTCGGCCGGTATCCGTCAGCCCCGGCCCCGCCAGTGCCAAAAACAGATTCAAAAAAGTCACTGAATCGGCGGCTGGCTTCCTCTTGGCTCATATCTGCGCCAGCCTCTGCCCCTCCCCGCTGCCTGCCCCCGGCGGCGCGCAGGGCTCTGATCTGATCGTACTCGGCGCGTTTTTCGGCATCGCTGAGCACCGCATAGGCCTCTCCGATGTCTTTAAACTGCGCCTCAGCATCCGGTTCTTTGCTGACATCGGGATGAAACTTTCGAGCCAGTTTGCGATAGGTCTGTTTTATCTCGGTCGGTGAGGCCTGTTCGTCCACGCCCATCACCTTGTAATAGTCTTTGAAATCCATAAAGACAGCTGTCTCCCTTGAATAATCGAACCTGCCGTGCCTCCTACCGAGCCAAGGAACAAGCGGATCAGTTTCTGCCCGGTTCCACCGTGGCTACCCGTGCGACAAACCGTGCCGTATTGCTTCACGTTTCCGTCCAGTAGTTCAAGACGGAGCTCAGCCTCGTCGCTGTCCACCAGCGTTTCATGGTCAAGGGGCTCCATCTTTGGCGGTTCAGCCTCATGAACCAGACCCGGTACTTCATTAGAATAGCACTCAAAAAAGTGCAGTGCGGGCGATTCCATCGAATCAGTGATGTCCCGGGTTGACGCTATGGCCCTGGATAGGTGTTCGCTTTGGTCGTGGGAAACCAGCTACTGGTCCGGTTGGCGAAGGCTACCAGCGAGAGCATTACCGGCACTTCCACCAGCACACCGACCACGGTCACCAGCGCTGCGCCGGAGTTGAGTCCGAACAGGCCGATGGCAACTGCTACTGCCAGCTCAAAGAAGTTGGAGGTACCGATCAGGGCGCAGGGCGCGGCAACATTGAACGGTACTCGCCAGAAATAGGCCGCTGCGTAAGCGATGGCAAAAATACCGTAGGACTGGATCAGCAGAGGTACGGCAATCAGCGCAATCAGCAGGGGTTGATCAAGAATAATCTGCCCCTGAAAACCGAACAGCAGTACTACGGTTGCCAGCAGCCCCAACACCGATAGTGGCTTAATGCGTGAGGTAAAGCGTGAGACCTGGGCTTCACCTTCAACCCCGGGACTGGAGTTGCGGATCAGGTGCATCCTGGTGAGGGTGCCTGCCACCAGGGGAATGACCACATACAGCACTACCGACAATAGCAGCGTCTCCCAGGGTACGCTGATGTCGGTAACGCCCAATAGCAGGGCGACGATCGGTGCGAAGGCAAAAATCATGATGACGTCGTTGAGAGACACCTGCACCAGAGTATAGGTGGCATCCCCCCGGGTCAGTTGTGACCAGATAAATACCATCGCCGTGCAGGGGGCGGCGCCCAGCAAAATCATGCCGGCGATGTACTGGCTGGCGTTGGCGGGGTCGATCAGGTCGGCGAAGACAAACTCAAAGAACAAGACGCCCAATGCGGCCATGGTGAAGGGTTTGAGCAGCCAGTTGACCACCAGGGTGATCACCATGCCCTTGGGCCGTTCGTGGATGCGCTTGAGACTGGTGAAATCCACCGATACCATCATCGGGTAAACCATGAACCAGATCAGCACCGCCACGATAAAATTGACCGAGCCGTACTCCAGCCCGGCGAGTTGCTGGAAGGTGTCCGGCAGCAGGGTTCCCAACGTCAGCCCGGCAATAATGCAGAGCAGTACCCACAGTGACAGGTAGCGCTCAAACAGGCTGAGTGGAGACGCGGGTTTGCTGGACGAAGCTTCTGTCATCGAGGGTACTCTTTAGCTGGAAAATTAGTTGGAAAATGTTGTGGCGCTCAACCGGTCAATGGCACTTCAGCCCAGTAGCGCCCTGACCTCATCGGCAGACGACACCTTACCTTCAACAACAATATTGCCGTCGATGGCCAGTGCCGGGGTGCGCATGATACCGGCATCGATAATGGCGTTGGTGTCAGTGATTTTCTCCACCTCATAGGTCAGATTCAGAGAAGTCGCGGCAGCTTCGGCATTGGCTGCGAGCTGTTTGCACTTGGCGCAGCCTGAGCCATAAATGGTAAATTTCATGGGTTGTTGCTCCTGTCTTGTGGTTGAGAAATGTCGTCGAAAATGGTTTCGGCGCCTTACCAGAAGTGGCCGTAGATGACGCCCGTGGTTGTTGCCATGACCACCACCAGGCCACAGTACACCAGCGTTTTCTGTGTGCCGAGCACTGTGCGGATCACCAGCATGTTGGGTAGCGACAGGGCCGGTCCGGCCAGCAGCAGCGCCAGGGCGGGTCCCTTGCCCATACCGGCACCCATCAGAGCATCGACAATTGGCACTTCGGTGAGTGTTGAAAAGTACATCAGTGCGCCTAGGACGGAGGCAATTATCGTTGATGTCAGGGAGTTGTCACCGACGGCTGCGGCTACCCATGCAGAGGGAATAATGCCCTCGTGGCCAGGCCGCCCGAGGGCAAAGCCGGCCACAAACACCCCGGCCAGCAGCAGCGGCAGTATCTGCTTGGCAAAATCCCAGCTTTGCGCAGCCCATTCGCGGTCGCTGTCACGCAGTGCCGAGATCAGCATCAGTCCGGCAATGCCGAGCGCGAATGGCAATTCCGGTGCACCGGGTACTGCCAGGGCGGAAACCACAACGACCGCCGCCAGCATTAGTAATTGTGATACGGGCCATTGCCAGCGCCAGACCAGCAGGGCGCCAAGCGCCAGGGACAAAAGCGCGGTTATCTGCCATTTCCACTGATAGATCTGCATCCAGACAGCGCTGTCGGTAGCGGCCCAGTTGGCAAATACCAGAATACCGACCATCAACATGAAGAAGGTGACGATGACACCGGTGGGTTTATCCGCGTTGTCGCCACCAAAGCCGCGGCCGTTAGTGCTGGCTCGCTGGGCTTCCTCCCTGCGGTAGATCAGGTGCATGATGGTGCCAATCACGATGGAAAAAACAATGGCCCCAACGGCCCGGGCAATGCCGATCTCGGCGCCGAGTACCTTGGCCGTGACGACAATGGCCATGACATTGATGGCCGGGCCCGAGTAGAGAAATGCAATCGCTGCACCCAGGCCGGCGCCGCGTTTGTAAATGCCACCGAACAGGGGCAGCACGGTGCAGGAGCATACCGCCAAGAGGGTGCCCGACACCGATGCCACACCAAAAGCCACCGGTTTGGAGGCCTGCGGCCCCAGGTGGCGCATCACCGCGCCCTGACTGATATAAGCGGCCATCGCACCGGCAATCAGGAAAGCTGGTAGCAAACACAGGATAACGTGCTCACGGGCATACCAGTTGGTCAGGTAAATGGCTTCCAGCACGGCATTGTCAAAGCGTTCGGTGCCTGCCGGGATGAAATAGATTGCCAAAAACACTGCCAGCATGAACGCCAGCAGATATGTCTGGCGGGGGTTGTTGCGGTAGAGCTCAAGCAAGCGGGTCATTGCGGTGTTTTTTCCTGATGCTCGGGTTCCTGTGGTCCGTGGTGTGCTCTTTTGGGCAGGCCCAGTGAAATGATCACGGTGGCAACCAGCATGCCGCCGGAAATCCACAGGCAGGCAGCCAGCCCGGTTGCACCCTGGCCAGCCAGCTGAAATACCCAGCCCGAGAGCACTGTGCCGATCAGCCGTCCCATGGCGTTGGCCATGTAGTAGAAGCCCACATCCAGCGACACGCCGTCACTGCCAGCATAGCTGACGATCAGGTAACTGTGGAGCGAAGAGTTGACCGCGAACAGGACGCCGAACAGCAGCAGGCCACCAATCAGGATCAGGGCAGGATGCATCTCCGTTACCCCCAGTCCCAGAGCAATCAATACCGGCAAAACAGCCAGACCCGCTGCCCAGAGGGTGGCCGACCGGCCATCTGGCACTGACTCCCGGTCCCTTCCGGTAATACGCGGTGCGATTGCCTGCACTGCGCCGTAGCCAATGACCCAGAGGGCCAGAAATCCACCGGTTTGCATGTGGCTCCAGCCCAGAGTTTGCGACAGAAATACCGGCAGGGCCACCACGAACCAGACATCCCTGGCGCCGAACAGCAGCATGCGTGCAGTGGAGAGAATGTTGATGGCGCGGCTTTTGGAAAAAATATCGCGAAACCTGGGTTTGCTGCTTGCCTTGCCGAGATCTTTTTTCAGGAAGACCATGCTTGCCAGCCAGACCAGCGCCAGGACCGCAGCCATGGTCCCGACGGCACCGGTAAAGCCCAGCCACATCAGCAGCACCCCGCCGAGGAAGAACCCCGCGCCCTTGAGGGCATTTTTTGAACCGGTGAGGATCGCCACCCACTTATAGAGCAGGCCCTGCGCATCGGCGGGCACCAGTAGCTTGATCGAGCTTTTGGCGCTCATCTTGTTCAGGTCCTTGGCGATGCCGGACATGGCCTGGGCCGCCATCACCCAGGGTACGGTCAGCATTGCCGCCGGTACCAGCAGCATGGCCAGGGCGACAACCTGCAGCGCCAGCCCGAAATTCATGGTGCGATTGAGCCCGAGGTGGGCGCCGAGCCAGCCTCCCACCAAGTTGGTGATGACGCCAAAAATTTCGTAAAACAGGAACAACAGCGCGATTTCCAGCGGTGAGTACCCCAGCCCATGGAAGTGCAGCACCACCAGCATGCGCAGGGCGCCGTCAGTCAGTGTGAAGGCCCAGTAGTTGCCGGTTACCACCAGGTACTGACGGATCGCTGGGGAGAGTTGGCTCAGCATGGCTATGCGCCTTTTTCCTGGTGGGTTGGTTGATAAGTGGCCCGGTTTATAAGTGCTTTGGTTTCTAGGCGCTTTGGTCCGAGCGCCCTACTTTCAGTGCCAGCTCGGCGGTCCGGTTGGCGTAGCCCCATTCATTGTCATACCAGGTGTAGATTTTCACCTGAGTGTCGTTGATCACCATGGTGGACAGCGCATCGATGATGCTGGAGCGCGGATCGGTCTTGTAGTCGATGGACACCAGCGGCCGTTCCTCGTAGCCCATAATGTCTTTCAGAGGACCTGACTCGGCGGCCGCCTTGAGCAACTGATTGACGGCCTCGGCCGTGGTCGGTGTCTCCACTTCGAACACACAGTCGGTCAACGAGGCATTGGCCAGGGGAACCCGAACCGCGTGACCGTTAAGCCGCCCCTTCAGCTCGGGGAAAATCTCGGTGATGGCTGTCGCCGAGCCGGTGGTGGTGGGGATCAGGCTCATACCGCAGGCCCGAGCCCGGCGCAGATCCTTGTGGGGGGCGTCGAGAATGGTCTGGGTGTTGGTCAGGTCATGGATAGTGGTCATGCTGCCGTGGCGAATACCCAGATGTTCGTGGATGACCTTGACCACCGGGGCAAGACAGTTGGTGGTGCAGGAGGCCGCCGTGACGATCCGGTGCCGGTCCGGGTCGTAGAGGTGATCGTTCACGCCCATCACCACATTCAGCGCCTCCGGAGCTTTTACCGGTGCGGTAACCACCACCCGTTTGACACCCTGAGTCAGGTAAGTATTGAGGGCTTCGATTTTTTTCATTTTGCCACTGGCTTCGATGATCAGGTCACAGCCCGACCAGTCGGTGTCTTCGATACGGGTGTTGCGGCTGGTGGCCACGCGCTGTCCGTCCACCACAATGGCGTTGTCCTCAGCGCTGGCCTCGTGATACCAGCGGCCGTGAACAGAATCGAACGTCAGCAGATGCGCCAGAGTTGCCGCATCGCCGGCGGGGTCGTTGATCTGGACAAATTCGAGCTCGGGCCAGTCCCAAGCTGCGCGTAATAACAGACGGCCCATGCGGCCAAAACCATTGATACCAATTTTGATACTCATAGTCGACTCCGGAAATTTTTGATAACAGTGAACGGTAGCTATAGGCCTCAGTCGCTGGCACCTGGCTGCGGCCGATCAGTAACTGTTAGCGGTTAACTCTCAGCAACAGCCTCTGTTCTGTCGCTCAATGGCCTGAAGGCGGGACAGGTCCTCTCCATAGGGGGCTTCTGTCCCGAGTCCTTCTTGTGTAGTGGCCAGCACCTCCCGCTGCCACGATTCCAGTCCAGCATGCAGTCTGTAGTAGACCCACTGCCCTTTCCGGTGGTCGCTCACCAGGTTACAGGTGCGCAACTGGGCCAGATGGCGCGAGGTCATGGGTTGTGAGGCGTCTAGGGCATCCGCAATGTCACAGACACAGAGCTCATCCCTGGCTAGCAGTAACATTAAGCAGCGCAACCGGGTCTCGTTTGCCAGGCATTTGTAAAATTGGTCAGCTTTCATGAGGCATATCCCTTCAGGCTCTGCTAATTTTTTATTTCTTGTCATGGTTTGACCTGATAAGCACCCTTATATATTTGTATATACGAATAATCATATATTATGGTTGCCTCTGTCAGCGGTCAATCCGTTTTCATTATTTACTTTTATGTTATGTGCTTTGAGGTTATGTGGGTGGCTCTTACCCAGCCACCACAATATCTACGACCAAACGCGTATTCTCATTGGGGTGACGTTGTGCTGCAGGGGGGAACGTCCGTAGACGGTCAAGAGCCTCGCCGTGCTATAATCGCGGTCGTTTTGCGAGGCCGATTACAAGGGTGTCTTCTCCCAGTTGTCTGATTAATCCGATTCAGGTCTGTACTCCACCCGTGTCGATCAGCTATGCATTGTGGTGGCGCTCTCGGTAGGGCGTAGTAAAAGAGGTGGCCGTGGACTCTGATCGCACCCTGCCACTGATCCAAACAGCCGCGCAGTGATCGGCTGAAAACGATAAATAAAATGTGTTAAATGGACTTAACATTTTGAAAATAAAGAGATATTTGTCTCCATGATACTCATGATCGATAATTACGACTCCTTTACCTACAACGTGGTTCAGTACCTCGGTGAGCTGAAGGCGGAGGTGCAGGTATTTCGCAACGATGAAATCACCATTGCCGAGGTGGAAGCCCTGGCACCGGAAAAAATCGTGATCTCTCCCGGCCCCTGTACCCCCAGTGAAGCGGGTATTTCTGTGGCGCTGGTGAAAACCTTTGCCGGTAAAATTCCAATTTTGGGCATCTGTCTGGGCCATCAGAGTATCGGCCAGGCTTTTGGTGCCAGAGTAGTGCGTGCGCGACAGGTGATGCACGGTAAAACCTCGTCTATCTATCATGCAGATACCGGGGTATTCCGAGGCCTGTCCAATCCTCTCGAGGCGACACGCTACCACTCGTTGGTGGTGGAGCGAGAGACACTGCCGGATTGCTTCGAGATTACTGCGTGGACACGGACCGAAGATGGGCAGGAGGATGAAATCATGGGCCTGCGACACCGCGACTATGCACTGGAAGGGGTGCAGTTCCATCCGGAATCCATTCTCACCGAGCATGGTCACGACCTGCTGCAAAACTTTCTCCGGGGCTGATAGAAGATGGATATACAGCAAGCGATAGCCAGTATCCTTGAGCGTCGGGATCTCGATAGCGGCGAGATGCGAGCGGTGATGCAACAGATTATGACCGGTGGAGCCACGGCCGCTCAAATCGGCGGTTTTCTGGTGGGATTGCGCATGAAAGGGGAATCGGTTGCAGAAATAGCTGGCGCTGCGCAGGTGATGCGTGAGCTGGCAACGCCAGTCGCCATAACCGGTGATCATCTTGTCGATATTGTCGGCACCGGCGGCGACAGTGCCGGAATCTTCAATGTTTCCACTGCCAGCAGTTTTGTGGCGGCGGCGGCCGGTGCACGGGTGGCCAAGCATGGCAATCGCTCGGTGAGCAGCAAAAGCGGCAGCGCCGATCTGCTGGAGTGTGCGGGGGTGCAGCTTGACCTTTCGCCTGAGCAGGTGGCGCTCTGTGTGGACGAGGTCGGCATTGGTTTTATGTTTGCGGTGAACCACCACAGTGCCATGAAGCATGCCATTGGTCCCAGGCGTGAGCTGGGTGTGAGGACGGTATTCAATCTGCTCGGACCCCTGACCAATCCGGCCAGAGTGCCGAATATGTTGCTGGGTGTCTATGACAGCCATTGGCTGAAACCGGTGGCCGAGGTGATGCATGAGCTGGGTGCCAGGCATGTACTGGTGGTCCATGCTGAAGACGGTCTCGATGAAATCAGTATTGCCGCCGATACCCTGGTGGCGGAGTTGAAGGATGGAGAGATTGTCGAATACACAATTGGCCCGGAGACATTCGGTTTGCGACGGGGATCGCTGGCCAGTTTGCAAGTCAACGATGCCAGAGAGAGCCTGGAAATGGTCAAATCTGCGCTATCCAAAAAAGGTGGGGTCGCCTCCGATATGGTGGTCCTGAACGCGGGCGCTGCACTATATGTGGCGGGAGTTGCCGCAGATCTGGCAGAAGGTGTCAGCCTGGCGCAGGATGCCCTGGGAAGCGGCCTGGCAAGAGCAAAGATGGATGATCTGGCAGCGTTCACCCGCTGTCTCAAGGAGCTGGATAGATGATGAGCCCTGCTGCCAATACACCGACGGTGTTGAAAAAAATCCTCGATCACAAGATCGAGTCAGTTGCGCTTCGCAAGGCGAAGATTTCAATCGCTGAGCTCAGAGAGCAGTGCCGGGAGCCGCGTGAAATTCGCGGTTTTTCCGCTGCGCTGCGACACAAGCTTGACCAGGAACTTGCAGCGGTGATTGCCGAGGTAAAGAAAGCCTCTCCCAGTAAGGGGCTTATCAGGGAGGATTTTGATCCGGTGAGCATTGCGCGAAGTTATGAAAAAGGTGGGGCTGCCTGCCTCTCGGTGCTAACGGAGGAGGCCTTCTTTCTCGGCGCCGACGAGTATCTCAAAATGGCCCGGGAGGCTACCCGCTTGCCCGTGCTGCGCAAGGACTTCATTGTTGACCCCTATCAAGTCTACGAATCCTATGTGCTGGGTGCAGATTGTATTCTGCTGATCGTCGCCGCGCTTGAACAGCCCTTGATGGAAGAGCTGCACGACATCGCTGTGGAATTGGGTATGGATGTGTTGGTTGAGGTGCACAATGAAGCGGAGCTCGATCGAGGGCTATTGATTGAGAACCCCATGATTGGTATCAATAACCGCGATCTGAAAACGTTTGAGACAAGCCTCGAGACCACTTTTCAGTTACTGGAAAAAATTCCCGACGACCGTATTGTGATTACGGAAAGCGGAATTGTTTCCATTGATGATGTAGCTGCCATGCGGGGGCATAACGTCAATGCCTTTCTGATAGGCGAGACGTTTATGCGCGCTGGTGAGCCGGGCCTGAAATTGCTGGAAATGTTTAATTAAAGTCCAGTGCTGTCACCAGGGTTGTTTCTGGTGTTGTTCGACACCTTCCGGAATCTGGTACCAGTCCTGTTTTTCACTTGTCCAGACATGCATAACGGGATGGATTATGCGGGTGTCGGACAGGGTTGACGGTTTCAGCTTGATGATATCCGGTTGCGCCGGATTGAAATGATAGATGCGGTTGCCACAATTCGGGCAAAAAATCGCGCAATTTCGATTGCCGTTTTCCGCCAACCGCTCCCAGGCTTGCATCTCCCCATTAATCCTCAAATCGTCCCGGTTCACCATCGCCGTGATACTGAACGCACTGGTGGAAAGCTTCTGGCATTCCCGGCAATGACAAATGATCACCGTGATGGGCGCCGCCAGTAGTTCATAGGTCACTTTTCCGCACTGGCATGAGCCGGGAACTGGATAGTGGATTTCAGTACTTTCCATGGGCTTTCCTTGTATCTGCCGGTGAGAGTCTAAGGGAGGCTGAGGCGTCAGGGCAAAGAGATAACAAGCAGGGGGTAATACCGGGGTAACGCAGGTGGGCCTCCGGTAAATTTTTTCATACAACCAGTTAGCCGGTATTAGCGGGTACCAAACACGACCATGGTTTTACCTTTCACTGACACCAACCCCTGATCTTCAAGGGTTTTCAGCACCCTGCCAACCATTTCCCGGGAGCAGCCGACAATTCTTCCGATTTCCTGGCGAGTGATCTTGATCTGCATGCCATTGGGATGGGTCATGGCATCGGGCTCCTTGCACAGGTCCAGCAGTGTCCGTGCCACGCGACCGGTAACGTCCAGAAAGGCGAGATCGCCCACTTTACGAGTGGTATCGCGCAGGCGCTTGGCCAGTTGTACGCCGATGGCAAACAGAAATTCCGGGTGCTGTCTGGACAGCTCCTGAAACTTGCCGTAACTGATTTCACCGACTTCACACTCTGTCTTCGCGCGAATCCAGGCGCTTCGATCCGGCTGTTTGAACAGTCCCATTTCACCAAAAAAGTCGCCTTCATTGAGGTAGGCCACAATCATCTCGCGACCATCGTCGTCTTCAATCAGGACAGTGACAGAACCCTTGACGATGTAGGAGAGGGTGTCGCCCTCATCGCCAGCGTAAATGATGGTACTTTTGGCTGGATATTTTCTGCGGTGGCAGTGAGCAAGGAACGCTTCCGCGTTTGGCATGTGGGGTGTGATGGGTGCAGGAGCCAACTTGGTTTCCTCCTCATGGCGAGGTTTTTCGAACAGAGCACCCATTATGGGCACAAACGCCTCGCTGTCCAAGTTAGATTTTACCATCACCTGTTGCTCCCTATTGCAATACGCATGTGCGTCAAGTCAGTTGATTCTAGGAGTAAAGGCACATCAATTATGTTAGCCTTTCGGCACTTTTTGGATTGAGTGCCGTCATGAAAGCAAAAGTCATCTGGGGTGGTGATGTAAAATTCACCGCAGAAACAGAATCTGGTCATCAAATCGTGATGGATGGTCCTCCGGATCATGGCGGCACGAATCAGGGTGCCCGCCCGATGGAGATGGTTCTCTGTGGTATGGGGGGGTGTTCATCGTTTGATGTGGTGCATATTCTCAAGAAGAGCCGTCAGGATGTGACGGGTTGTGTGGCAGAAATTGATGCGCAGCGCGCGGATGACGTCCCCGCCGTTTTCACCAGCATACACATCCACTTCGTGGTCACCGGCCGGGACCTGAAAGAGAACCTGGTGAGTAATGCGGTAAAACTGTCCGCAGAGAAATACTGTTCCGCGTCTATCATGTTGACCAGAGGCGGTGTCGAAATTACTCACAGCTACGAAATCCATTCTGCCTGACAGTCGCCAAACACTTCCCACCAGTTGAATGAGCTCCCCAGGTCCACCGGGCGCTGTCCTGTGCACAAAAAAAAGGGCAGCGAAGCTGCCCAAGGGATTTTAAATAGGAGGGAGATAAAAGTATCAATGGATTGTTTGAGAAGCCAGTGTGTCTGAACAAACAATGGGCTAACTATAGATCGAGCCTTATCATGATTGAAATGTATTAAATTTATCTAACTCATTCCCTGTATTTATTTCTGATGTGCATGCAAAAAAACAGGCAACTTGCGTTGCCTGAAAAAGATATAGAGGGAGTAAGAGAACTACACTCGAATGACCTGATAATTCAATACTGGGAGTATTTCACTCATCCGGCACATTCACGGGACTTTGGGTTCAGCGACACCAAGTAACCGGTGAGAGGGTGTCGCTTGGTGGAAACCATGCCTTGGCCCCGCTTGGTACAGTGTCAATATAGTCATTGACTAACCATGACTCAAATGTATTAAGATAATATCATTCATAATCTATAGGAATGATATTGTGGATACTAAAATTCTGTCCCGTGTTGACTTGAACTTGTTGGTGGCTCTTCAGGTGTTGCTGGAAGAGCGCAGTGTGACGAGGGCTGCGGAACGACTGTTCATTACTCAGCCAGCCATGAGTAAAACCCTTCAGCGTCTCAGGGATCTATTCGATGATCCCCTGTTTATCCGCAGTGGGCGAGGGCTGATTCCAACACCCAGAACCAATGAGTTGGCTGTCCACCTGCCGACACTGTTGGCTGGTGTATCGGATTTGGTGGCCAGTGGCAAATTTGATCCACTTACCTATGAGGGAGAAATTTGCATCATGACGGCAGAGTTCATCGCGGTGCAGGTGGTGCCCACCCTCACCCAGAGAATAATCAGGGAGGCGCCGAGAATGTCACTGACGCTGACCAGCGAGGCGGAGGAGGAAGGTCGTGCGCTGGAGGATGGTGATCTGGATTTTGCCATCGAAATTTCTCGCCCCTACGGAAGTGAATATCATGTGACTCCACTGGGCAGTTTCACGCCAGCTGTGTGGATGCGTGCCGAGCATCCGCTTGCCAAGAAAGACAAGTTGACCCTGGTGGAAATGCTTGAATACCCTTTTATTCAGTATTACCTGCTGTTGACGGGCCCGATCTCGGCCAATGCAGAGAGCCGGTTTGACCGGGAGTTGGCAAAACATGGTCTCAAGCGGCAGAAAACCCTGGTCACCACACAGTTGATGACAGCCATGGATGCCCTGTGGCATACCGATTGCCTGATGATGGCCACCATGCACGACCTTAAAATCGAGAGTGAGTCATACGGTATTGTGCGTAAACCCTACCCGGAAGAACTGGAGTTTGATAATACCGTTCCGGTGGTATTGGTGCAGCATGTCAGGACCATCAAGTCGCCGGCTCACCAATGGGTCAAAGATCAGATTATTGGCATTGTTCAGGACATCAAGGAGCAGGCTCGACAGGCAGTCCGCGCCCGTTGACAGGCCCTAAATATGGTAGCTGGTTTTGGTCATGGCGCCGGAGATCAGCGTCATCAAACCCTTCACTGGTGAGGGAAATTCCAGGCCACCAGCTTCCTTTGCCACTGTCGCATGTTTGCCCTCATCTTCCAGCATTTTCTGCACAATGGCGCGGCTTTTGGTGTCGTTTTCCGGCAGTATTTCGAGATGATTTTCGAGGTGCTGACAGACCTGCTGTTCGGTGGCGGACACAAAGCCGAGGCTGAGTTTGTCACTGATCAGCCCGGTAGTGGCCCCGATGCCAAAAGACAGGCCGTACCAAAGTGGATTCAACAGGCTGGTGTGTCCACCCAACTGCTTGAGCCGGTCCTGGCACCAGGCCAGGTGATCAATTTCCTCATCGGCTGCCTGCTCCATCTCATTGCGAACCGAAGTGAGTTTTGCTGTCAGTGCTTGTCCCTGGTAAAGCGCCTGGGCACAGACCTCTCCTGTGTGGTTGACTCGCATCAGACCTATCGCGTGCCGTTTTTCACGCTCATCCAGCGTGTGCTCCTCAGCGGTTTTTCCCGGTGACAGGCGGGCCGGTGCCGGAGGCTCGGCTGCCAGGGTCCGCAGGGCACGGTCTACCTGAAGTAGAAGTCCATCGAGCTTGGTAAGCTGCCTTGTGTGCACGGTTTTGCCCTAAACTGTTGGTGGTGACAAGATTGTAGCAAAATCATCCGTCAACACACGAGGGTAATAGATGATAGGCCATCCACAGCAATTTCTTGGTTACGGCATTTACTGTATCGACGCACAATATGTGAGGCAGGGCCAGGCCTGTTGTTATCTGCTAGTGGACGACGGTGAGGTGGCGATTATTGAAACCGGTACCAGTCACACCGTGAATGCTATCAGTGAGGCACTGGATTCATTGGGTCTGACGGCAGACGCCGTTCGCTACGTGATTCCCACCCATGTGCACCTCGACCACGCCGGTGGCGCCGGATTGCTAATGCAGCGTTACCCGGATGCCCAGCTGGTTGTTCATCCCCGCGGCGCCCGCCATCTGGCGGATCCCACAAAACTGATAGCGGGTGTTATCGCCGTCTACGGGGAGTCGACCTATCGGTCACTGTATGGTGAGCTTGTGGCTGTGCCTGAAGATCGCATCATCAGTGCCGAGGACGGGTTGCTACTGAATCTGGGTGGGCGGACACTGGAGTTTCGCCATACGCCGGGACACGCCGAGCACCATTGTTGTATTTGGGATAAGGTTAGTGGCGGTTGGTTTACCGGAGATACTTTTGGTCTCGCTTATCTGACGCCGGCGCTGGGGGGTGGCCGGTTTATTATGCCCACCACGACACCAGTGCAATTTGCCCCTGAGCGCCTGCTCAGTTCGTTGGATTTGCTGATGAGTTATCGGCCCCGGCGGGTTTATCTCACCCATTACAGCCTGCTGGATGAACCTGAAAATTACGTGATGTCGTTGCGCGAGCAAATAAATGTCTGGTGTGACATGGCGCTGTCTCTGGAGGCTGGACCAGAGCGGGAGAGCACGATTTACAAACGGATAACAACTCTCACGCTGGCACGAATAAAGGCTCATTGGCCGGATGCCGATATGGTGCTGATTGAGCAGGATCTTGAAATGGATCTTGAACTGAATGCTCAGGGCCTTGAGGTCTGGTTGCAGCGTCAGCAGCAGTAGCTAGGCCTGTTCCCGTGCGATCGCCCGATAGCCAATATCATGGCGAAAATAGACATCATTCCAACAAATCTGTGCTGCCAGCTGGTAGGCTCGCTGCTGGGCCTGAAAGACCGTGTTGCCCAGCCCGACCGCGCAGAGCACTCGCCCGCCGTTGGTAACAACCTGTCCATCAACCTCTCTGGTCCCCGCGTGAAACACCTTGCTGTCTTCTGTGCTGGAAGCGGGAAGACCTGAGATGATATCACCCTTGCGGTAGTCATTTGGGTAGCCTCCCGCCGCCAAAACGACACCCAGTGCGGCTCGCCGGTCCCAATCAACCGTGCAGTGGTGAAGTGTCTTGTCCAGTGCCGCAGTACAGAGTGCGACCAAGTCAGATTTTAACCGCATCATGATCGGCTGGGTTTCCGGATCACCGAAGCGGCAGTTGTACTCGATCACCTTGGGGGTGCCGTCGGGCATGATCATCAGCCCGGCATACAGGAAACCGGTGTAACGGTTGCCCTCTGCGGCCATCCCCTGCACGGTGGGCTGAATTACCTCAGCCATGACACGCTCGTGAATTTCCGGGGTTACCACCGGCGCGGGGGAGTAAGCCCCCATGCCACCGGTGTTCGGCCCCCTGTCGCCGTCATCCCGAGCCTTGTGATCCTGCGATGTCGCCATTGGCAGGATGTGCTCTCCGTCCACCATGACAATAAAGCTGGCTTCCTCGCCAGCCAGAAACTCTTCGATAACCACCCGATGGCCGGCGTGGCCGAAGGCGTTGCCCGCCAGCATATCGTGCACAGCGTTTTCGGCTTCCTTCAGGGTTTTGGCGACAATGACCCCTTTACCTGCGGCCAGACCATCGGCCTTGATGACAATGGGGGCCCCCTTCTCGCGTAGGTAGGCAAGTGCCGGTTCGATCTCAGTGAAATTCTGGTATTGCGCAGTGGGAATGTTGTGTCGTGCCAGGAAGTCCTTGGTAAACGCCTTGGAACCTTCCAGTTGTGCTGCCCCTTTAGACGGACCGAAGGCCCGCAGGCTGCGGTCGGCGAAAAAATCCACAATGCCATCCACCAGTGGCTGTTCCGGGCCGACGATGGTCAGGGCGACGTTGTTCTGCTGGGCAAAATCTGCCAGTGTTGCAAAGTCGTTGACATCAATGGCGACATTCCGGACACCCGGTTCCAGCGCTGTGCCCGCATTGCCCGGTGCCACAAAAACCATTTCCACGCCCTGGCCCTGTGCTGCTTTCCACGCCAGTGCGTGTTCCCGTCCGCCGGAGCCGATCACCAGAATATTCATGCGTAACTCTCTTGCCTTAAATGACAGCGGCGGTTGTGTTGGCAGGGCGCAACCGCCACAAAATCAGCGTGATAGGGTTAACGTTGTCCTGCATTATCAGTGACGAAAGTGCCGCATACCCGTAAACACCATGGCCATGCCGTGTTCGTTGGCGGCGGCGATTACTTCCTCGTCGCGGATCGAGCCACCTGGCTGGATTACGCAGCTGATGCCCACTGTGGCGGCGTTATCGATGCCATCCCGGAACGGGAAGAAGGCGTCGGAGGCCATGACGGCGCCCTTAACTTCCAGTCCCGCGTGCTCCGCCTTGATGGCGGCGATACGGGCGGAGTTGATGCGGCTCATCTGGCCCGCCCCCACACCGATAGTCCGGTTGTTTTTTGCGTAGACGATGGCGTTGGATTTCACCATTTTGGCTACCTTCCAGGCGAACAGTAGGTCTGCCAGCTCATCATCCGTGGGTTTCCGGTCGGTGAACACTTTCAGATCGGCGGCGGAGACCATGCCGTTATCTCGATCCTGTACCAGAAGGCCACCGTTAACCCGTTTGAAGTCAAAATTCTGTGGGCGGGTTTTGCCCCATTGGCCACACGCGAGCAGGCGCACGTTTTTCTTGCTGCTGACTGCGGTCACTGCCGCGTCAGAGACACTGGGAGCGATGATTACTTCCACAAACTGTTTTTCGCAGATGGCTTGGGCGGTGGCCGCATCCAGCTCGCGGTTGAAGGCGATAATGCCACCGAAGGCGGATTCCGGGTCAGTGGCAAAGGCCAGGTCATAGGCGGTCCCGATATCCGCTGCCACGGCCACGCCGCAGGGATTGGCGTGTTTGACGATCACGCAGGCGGGCTGGTCGAATTGCTTGACGCATTCCAGGGCTGCGTCAGTGTCGGCGATATTGTTGTAGGACAACTCCTTGCCTTGCAATTGACGGGCGGTGGCGACGCTGGCCTCCGCCGGACTGGCCTCCACGTAGAAGGCTGCCTTCTGGTGTGGATTCTCGCCGTAGCGCATTTCCTGAATTTTCAGAAACTGGGTGTTAAAGGTGTCGGGGAAGTCGCGTTTCTCGTTGGTGCCCGGCTCAAAATTGAAAGGGCGGGCACCGAAGTGGTTGGCGATCATGCCATCGTAGGCGGCAGTGTGCTCAAAGGCTTTGACCATCAGGCTGTAGCGCGTGTCATAACTGAGTTGGCCGCCGTTGGCCTGCATTTCATCCAGCACTGCACTGTAGTCGCCGGCATTGACCACAATGGCGACATCCTTGTGGTTTTTAGCCGCGGAGCGAACCATGGTAGGGCCGCCGATATCAATATTTTCAATGGCGGTTGGCAAATCGCAGGCGGGATCGGCCACGGTGGTGGCGAAGGGGTAGAGGTTTACCACCACCATGTCGATGGGCAATATGCCATGTTCATTCATGATGCTGTCATCGGTGCCACGGCGACCGAGGATGCCTCCATGCACTTTGGGATGAAGGGTTTTGACCCTGCCGTCCATCATTTCCGGGAATCCAGTGTAATCCGAGACTTCCCTGACACTGATGCCATTCTCGTTGAGTAGGCGGTAGGTGCCGCCTGTAGAGAGGACCTCGACTCCCTGACTGCACAATGCCCTAGCGAATTCAACAATGCCTGTCTTGTCCGAGACGCTGATCAGGGCGCGGGAAACTTTACGCAAGTCGCTCATATGGTCCTCAGTGTTGGTATTTTATAGTAGATTGTATTGTTTGAGTTTTTTTCGCAGTGTGCCACGGTTCAGGCCAAGCATTTCTGCCGCCTTGCTCTGGTTGTTGCGGGTATAGCTGAGCACCGCCTCAAGCAGGGGTTCCTCCACCTCTGTAAGTACCAGCTGGTACAAATCATTGGTCGGCTGTCCGTCCAGATGCAGGAAGTATTGTTGCAGTGCGGTTTCCACACAGAGGCGCAGGGATTTGTGATGGTGCGTGGTATCCGATGGCTCGGCACTTACCTCGGCCTGGATAGTGAATGTATCAATGGCGCTCATGCGGCTTGGTCCCAATTGTTCTGTCCTGCCAAGTAGGTGTGCAGGTGGTCTATTTGTTCGTTATGGTTGTCCAGCTGGTTGAAAGACCGGCGAAAGGTTTCACCGCCGGGCAGGCGTTCAACGTACCAGCCCACATGCTTGCGGGCAATCCGGATACCTGAATATTCCCCGTAGTGCCTGTGTATGGCGCGAATATGGTCAACCACCTGGGCAGCGAATTCCTGCCCGGAGAGGGATTCCGGTAGCGAGCCGTGTTCCAGGTAGTGATTGATCTCACGAAAGAGCCATGGATTGCCCTGGGCAGCGCGGCCAATCATCACGGCGGTGGCACCGGTGTGGTCAAGCACTGCTTTGGCATCCTTCGCAGAACGGATATCACCGTTGGCGAATACCGGGATATCGACTGATTGAACCACGCTCGCAATTGTGTCGTATTCAGCTTGGCCGTTGAAGCGACAGGCGCGGGTGCGTCCGTGGACAGCAAGCGCCTGGATGCCGCAGTCTTCGGCAATCCGGGCAATGTTGAGCGCGTTTCGATTTTGAGTGTCCCACCCGGTGCGAATTTTCAGCGTGACGGGGATGTCGACGGCCCTGACCACGGCGGAAAGAATAGCTGCTACCAACTTCTCATCCTGGAGCAATGACGACCCGGCTGCCCGTTTGCAAACTTTTTTGGCGGGGCAACCCATATTGATATCAATGATCTCGGCACCGAGCTCCCTGTTTTGTCGGGCGGCATCTGCCATGAGAGAGGGGATGCTGCCGGCAATCTGTACAGATCTAGGCGAGAGCTCATCCTTGTGGATCAGCCGCTGTTGGCTCTTCCGGGTGTGCCACAGGCGGGTATCGGAGGTGATCATCTCCGATACGGCCATGCCAGCACCCTGTGCTCGACAGAGTTGGCGAAATGGCAAATCTGTCACGCCGGCCATGGGTGCCAGTATGGTTCGTGATGCCAGCGCATGTTGACCAATCTTCACCAAGTTGGGTTGCCTCAATCTAAGCTCGGAAAAAACGGGGTGTTGATGATACCCGCTCTTGGCCGACGGAATAAAGATTATTTGGGAATGAATAGCAGATAACTGACGGCGTCCTGTCCGGGATCAATCAGCTCCAGCTTAAGTTTCACCGGTTGTCTGGCGGGCATCATGGTCATGTCGGCCAGGTCTCCGTGCAGGTATTCTTTGGGCTGAAAACGGCGTTGCGCAAGGATTTCCCCCTGCAGGTTTTCAAATCTTAGCACCAGCGACGGGAAAGGTTGTGCAAAGCTGGCCTCATTGATCAGGACAGCATCTACGCTCAGGGCATCGGGTATATCCGGGTGGCTGTAGACCATTAATTGATCGCTGCTGATTTTGTTCAGGTCCTGCAGGGGTGACAGTTCACAGCCCGCCACCTCGCAATAGCGGCCTATCCATTGCCGATTGCCCGGATCCTCGCCAATCACATCGGCGAAAAAATACAGGTACTGTGCAGCCAGCAGGGCGGAAGCCAATAGGGAAAGTGTCAGCCATAACCAGGTTTTTCGCCGGGGTCTGGCGGGGGGATAAAAGAGAGTTGTGTCGCTCTGCAGGTGCAGTGGATTATCTTCTACCACATCCTGTGGCGGATTTTCAGTGGCTTTGCCTGCCCGCTCTGTCGGTGAGTTATCTTCGGACTGCTGAGTGGATTCAGCTGTTGCTGAGTCGGGCCAGTGGATATCGATTTGTTCCGGAAGTCTTGCCTGGATGACCGTTTCGGCTTCAGGCTCATCCTGCTCCTGCTCCTGCTCCTGCTCCTGCTCCTGCTCCTGCTCCTGCTCCTGCTCCTGCTCCTGCTCCTGCTCCTGCTCCTGCTCCTGCTCCTGCTCCTGCTCCTGCTCCTGCTCCTGCTCCTGCTCCTGCTCCTGCTCCTGCTCCTGCTCCTGCTCCTGCTCCTGCTCCTGCTCCTGCTCCTGCTCCTGCTCCTGCTCCTGCTCCTGCTCCTGCTCCTGCTCCTGCTCCTGCTCCTGCTCCTGCTCCTGCTCCTGCTCCTGCTCCTGCTCCTGCTCCTGCTCCTGCTCCTGCTCCTGCTCCTGCTCCTGCTCCTGCTCCTGCTCCTGCTCCTGCTCCTGCTCCTGCTCCTGCTCCTGCTCCTGCTCCTGCTCCTGCTCCTGCTCCAAGTCATTGTGCTGATCGGAGCTTGCGATATGGGCAGGCATATCAGCCTGAGGCGCGTCGACGAGGTTTTCGCGCGCGTCAAACACCTTGAGGCAGGCGCCGCACCGAACCAGCCCGTTGGCCGCCTGAAGATGGGCTGGCATAGCCCGGAAAGAAAGCGAGCAACTGGGGCAGCGGGTGATGATTTCGTTCATGGTTGGTTGCCGGGAAATCGCCTGAGTCGGATTAGCGTGAACAGGCCGCTAGTTTAGCGGTATGACTCAGCGCTTGATAGCGGTGAGTCTGACCCATTGCTCACGGCTGGCAGGGGGGGCGAAATCAAACCAGGGCGCATAGGCAGACATGACTTCGTCGGCCTGGGTGTCAATGATACCGGAAAGGCAGAGGGCGCCACCGGGCAGGGTGAGCGCGTTCAGTTTCGGCGCCAGCGATACGAGCGGCCCCGCCAGGATGTTGGCGATGACCAGATCAGTGGCGACCTGTGGTGCCTGCTCCGGCAGGTAGGTCAGTACCTTTTCTGGCGCCAGCTTATTGCGCTGGGCGTTGTCTGTGGTCGCCAGCAGTGCCTGATGGTCGATATCAATGCAGTTGGCCGAGTCTGCACCGAGCAGCAGGGCGGCAATGGCGAGAATGCCGGAACCGCAGCCGTAATCAGTGACGGTTTTCCCGGCCAGCTCAATGCCGTCGAGCCACTGCAGGCAAAGAAAGGTGGTCGGGTGTGTGCCGGTGCCAAACGCGAGTCCCGGATCCAGTAGCATGTTGATTGATGAGGGTTCCGGTGGTGCGAGCCAGCTCGGGCAAATCCATAGGCGTTTACCGCAGCGGATAGGTTGGTAGTGTTGCATCCACTCCCGCTCCCAATCGCGATCTTCCAACGGTGACCAGCGGTAATCAGGCAGCTGGCTACCCAGCTGCGCTGCCAACAGATGAGTCACCTCGTCAATAGATATACCCGCATCGAACAGGCCGGTAATCCGGGTTTGCTGCCACAGGGGGGTTTCTCCCAGAGCGGGCTCCAGGATGGGTTGGTCAGCATTGTCTTCGAAGGTAACGGAGACGGCGCCGCTGTCCAGCAGGGCTTCTTCAATGGTTTCGGCAGATTGGCGCGAGCTGTTAATGATCAATTGTAGCCAGGGCATATGACCTCTGTGGAACAAAAAGCCCCGGTATACGGGGCCTGGTTAAGCTGACTGGCTGAAAGCTCAGTGATATTCCTGGGGTTATTCTAGAGATTGAGCTTTTTTTCCAGATAGTGAATGTTCACCCCGCCCTTGCGAAAGTTGGCATCACAGACCAAGTCCCGCTGCAGGGTAATATTAGTTTTGATCCCCTCGATGTGCAGCTCGTCGAGGGCGTTGGCCATGCGTGACAGAGCCGCTTCCCGGGTCTGGCCGTAAGTGATGATCTTGCCGACCAGCGAGTCGTAATAGGGTGGAACGGTATAGCCCGCATAGATGTGGGAGTCGACGCGTACCCCGTTGCCGCCGGGTGGGTGGTAGGCAGTAATTTTGCCGGGGCTGGGCATAAAGGTAACAGGATCTTCTGCGTTGATGCGGCATTCGAAGGAATGCCCCCGAAAGATGATGTCGCTCTGGCGAAGGCTGAGCTTTTCGCCACTGGCGATCAGCAGTTGCTGTTTGACTATATCGACCCCGGTAATCATTTCGGTGACCGGGTGCTCCACCTGAACCCGGGTGTTCATTTCGATAAAGAAGAACTGCCCGTTTTCGTAGAGAAACTCGAACGTGCCCGCCCCCCGGTAGCCAATTTTTACACAGGCGTTGACGCAGGCTTCCAGTACTTGCTGGCGCGCATCATCGGGAATGCCAGGTGCCGGGGCTTCTTCGAGTACTTTCTGGTGGCGCCGTTGCAGGGAGCAGTCGCGATCACCGAGGTGAATGGCATTCCCCTGGCCATCAGAAAGCACTTGGACCTCCACGTGACGGGGGTTTTCCAGGAATTTTTCCATGTAGACCGTTTCATCGCCAAAGGCAGATTTTGCCTCTGATCGGGTCACCTGAATGGCTTTCAGCAGTTCACTTTCTTCGCGCACCACTCGCATGCCTCGACCACCGCCCCCTGCGGCTGCTTTGATAATCACTGGGTAGCCCACTTCCAGACCAACAGCGCGGCTGCGATCTTCATCATCGGTGAGGGGGCCATTTGAACCCGGCACAGTGGGCACACCCGCCTTGCGCATGGCGTCAATGGCCGCGACCTTGTCGCCCATCATGCGGATTACACCAGCCGTGGGACCGATAAAGATAAAGCCGCTTTTTTCTACCTGCTCGGCAAAGTCAGCATTTTCAGCCAGAAAGCCGTAGCCGGGATGAACCGCATCGGCATTGGTGATTTCCATGGCGCTGATGATAGCGGGAACATTCAGGTAACTCTGGCTGGAGGGGTTGGGTCCGATGCAGACTGTTTCGTCGGCCAGCAGCACATGTTTCAGGTTGACGTCGGTCTTGGAGTGGGCGGCCACGGTTTTAATGCCGAGTTCCTTGCAAGCGCGCAGAATGCGCAGTGCAATTTCGCCCCGATTGGCAATAAGCACTTTTTTCAGCATTGCTGATGCTCCTGTGGGCTACGGCTCAAATAATCATGACCAGGGGTTGATCGAATTCAACGGGCTCGCCGTCTTCCACCAAAATGGCGCTAACGGTGCCGGCTTTGTCCGCTTCAATCTGGTTCATCATTTTCATGGCTTCGACAATGCAGAGTACTTCGCCAGCCTTGACCTGCTGGCCGACTTCTATGAAGGCGCTCGAGCCGGGTGACGGAGAGCGGTAAAAAGTGCCAACCATGGGTGATTTGACGGCATGGCCAGCGGGTTCGGCGGGCATTTCCGGCTCGGCAGTTGCCGTTGCCGCGCTCGTCGGGACAGCTTGCTGAGGTGCCTGCATCTGTGCGGGCATCATCATGGGCATCGACATGACGCCGGGGCCATTCCTGCTGATCCGGACAGACTCTTCGCCTTCCTTGATTTCGATTTCGCCAATATCGGACTCTTCGAGCAGTTCAATCAGCTTTTTGATTTTTCTAATATCCATCTGCGGTTGCTCCAAATGGTGTGAAAGTGTGAATCAGGAATCCAGTTGTTTCAGTGCGGCTTGCAGTGCCAGGCCATAGCCCAGGCCGCCCAGCCCGCAAATAACGCCTCTGGCGATGTCCGAGAAAAAAGATTGGTGCCGAAAGGCTTCGCGAGCATGTACATTGGACAGGTGAACTTCTATAAAGGGGATATCAACGGCCAGTAGTGCGTCGCGCAGGGCAATGCTGGAGTGTGTTAGCGCCGCAGGGTTGAGAATAATAAAGTTCACACCTTCCCTGCTGGCTTCATGTACCCGTTCCACCAGCTCGTATTCAGCATTGCTCTGTAGTGTCAGCAGATGGTGCCCCTGTTCCGCCGCCTGATCGATCAGCTGTTGGTTGATATCCTGCAGAGTTTCGCTGCCGTACAGGGTTGGCTCGCGAGTACCGAGGAGATTCAGGTTGGGGCCGTGTAATACCAGTATGGTGGCCATAGTGTCCCCGCCGGTGGGATGTCATGAGAGAATTAACGAAGACCAGCTTCTGGGGCTGGTCAATGGGTGGAAGTCTGCAACAAAAATGAAAAGCTGTCCAATTTTTTATATTTTGCGGATTTTAGCTTCTTTTTGACACATGTTTAACGAAAATAACTGTTTTATCGCTATTGGTCTCAACTTGATCGGGCAGTTTTATGCCTGTTTTCCGGTAGTTGGCTGAGGATGGCAGCAAATTCTTGATATATTCAGCAACTTCTTTGAAATGTGGCTTATTCTGTCGCCAACTGTGGCGATATGGCGGCCATTACGGTGCTTTCTGTCAGTAGTTGAGGCAAAATCACGGGCTGGCGGTGTCCTTTTCGGTAAAACAGGTAAAGGGGCACACCAGATCGCTGATGGAGATTGAGTAGCTGGGTGATCTCTGGATTATAGTTGGTCCAGTCACCCTTGAGGTACGTGATCTGTTGCTCGGCAAAAGCCGAAGTGATACGTGTGGAGCTCAACGCCATTTTTTCATTGGCGAGACAGGTGATACACCAGTCGGCCGTGAGATTGACGAAAACGGCGTCGCCCTGATCAAGCAGCTGCTGCAGTCTCGTTTCGGTATAGGGTTCCCAGTGGGTGGCCTGTGTCCCGCTGCCCCGGTAAGTTTGCCAGGGGAGAATCAGGGCAATGATGACGGCAGTCATCGCAACCAGTCGGGTGAATGGTGTTTTGCGCAGTTTGAGCAGCCAGAGGGCAAAGAGTATCAGGATAATACCCGTGACCATCGCGATGACCGTGTCGCTTCCCGCTTGCCTGCCCAGTACCCAGAGGAGCCATGCACCACTCAGGTAAAGGGGGAAGGCGAGGAACTCCTTGAACGTTACCATCCAGGGGCCGGGGCGGGGTAGCCTGGTGCCCAGCCATGGCCACCAGGACAGTAAGAGCAGCGGTAGCGCCATACCCAGACCCAGAAACATAAACACTGACAATGCTATCCAGACCGGCTGTACCAGCGCAAAGCCCAGTGCTGCTCCCATGAAAGGTGCTGTGCAGGGGCTGGCAACGACAGTGGCCAGCAAACCCGTCATGAAGGAGGATTGCAGGCTGTAGCCTGTGGTGGTGGTGTGGCCCAGGTTCATCAGTCCCGTACCCAGCGTGAGTAGTCCGGAAAAGCTCAAACCCATCAGGATGAAAAGATAAGCCAGCAGGCCGACAAACACCGGTGATTGCAGCTGGAAGCCCCAGCCCACTGCCTCACCTGTTTGCCGCAGTGCAATGAGAAGTCCTGCGATGGCGACGAAGCTGAGCACGACGCCCAGTGTGTACGCCAGGCCGTGCAGATGTCGGCCATGGGGGCTGAGATGATGGCTGGTGAGACTCAGTGCCTTGATCGAGAGTACTGGAAAAACACAGGGCATCAGGTTGAGAATGATGCCGCCCAGTAGCGCAAACAACAGGATGAGGTAAAGGCTTGTGGCGGACGAGGGCACTGGGGGCGGTTCCGCTGCCATAGCCACCGAGTCGACATCGGCGATGGATGCGATGCCGGTGTCCGGATCAATAGTGATTTTCTGGGTTCGGGGCGGGTAGCAGAGCCCCGCATCGGCGCATCCCTGAGACTCGACGAACAGGGTGCGAGCAGAAGGAGGCAGTGGCAGGTCAAAGGTAACCTGTTCATAATAAACGGTTAGCTCTCTTTCATAGTACTCGTCATAAATCTGCTTTCCCGCCGGAAAGTCTGGTTTGGCCTCAATCGGTTGCCAATCGTGGTCAAGCAGCTCAAAGCGGTGTTGGTAGAGGTAATAACCCGGCGCGATTTGCCAGTCCAGTGACAGTTGCCCGGCCTCTGTGGATGCTTCCAGCTGATAGGCCTCGTCAATGGGTAGGAAGGTGGCATCGGCTCCCAGTAGGTTGGCTGATGAGGACGAAGGGAATATCTGCTCTGCATTGGTGAGGCAGGCGACGGACAACAGAAAAATTGTCAGGATACTGGGGAGCCGTTGATGCATTCGGACTTCTCTGTAATGTTGTGGTCGTTTATTGCGGCCTGTAAATGCGGATTGAATCACCGCCCTTGAGCGAGCATTAAAAAATCTACGGCAGCGGGCAGCCATCAATATGCAGACCTTGTGACAGGCATTTGCGGAATCAGTTCGTATTGTACGGAGCCAGCGAGATAGAGGCGAGTCATTTGCCGGTACCAATGGCAGTGTTATAGTCGTCACCCAGAGCAGGAGAGAACGACTTGTCATTTTTGAAACGTTATTTTGTTATTTTTCCAATACTGCTAATGGCCCAGGTCAACGCCGGGGAACTGTTGGTGAGTGAGGCCTATATCCGGGGGTTGCCTCCGGGTCAGACGGTTACTGCGGCCTTTATGACGATCCGGAACGGCTACAATCATGATTGCCGCTTGCTGGGCGCCGACACACCGGTCGCCGATCGTGCTGAACTTCACCAGCACAGTCACCAGGGCGGTGTCATGTCCATGCGCCGGGTTCCGGGGCTGAGTATTCCCGCCGGTAGCCAGGTGAACCTGAAGCCAGGCGGTTACCATCTCATGCTGTTTGGTCTGAAGACGCCTCTGGTGGATGGAGAGGCGCATCCCCTCAGCCTGTTGTTTGAAACCTGCCCTGACGTTCAACTCAACGTTCCTGTGCGCGATGTATTACGAGAAGGTGGTGGCCGATGAAGATGACCGACAAGATCAAGTCATGGCGCAATGGCATTGCCGATGATGCCCGGGAGTTTCGTGCCGAGGGGGCTGTAACCGGTTTTCCCTGGTGGCGTACGGCCCTGTGGTTAGTAGGCGTATATCTGCTGGTGGTCTTCCTGATCGGATGGTATTGGACAGAAGAGCCACCATTATTTGATGTCAGTGAAAATGCTGCCCAGCGGGCTGAACGTCAGGTGTCGGGCAGCACCGCTACGGCCACCCTGATTACGGTAATTGAAACCCTGCTGGAAAAACGCGGCGGGTATTTGAGCAATGATATTGCGCCGCCCGGGATCTGGCTGGATAACCTGCCGAACTGGGAGTACGGGGTCATTATTCAGGTGCGTGATTTCAGTAAGGCCATGCGTGAGGCATTCAGCCGATCACGCTCCCAGTCTACTGAGGACGGTGATCTGGCATTGGCAGAACCACGTTTGAACTTCGACCATCACAGCTGGGTATTGCCTGCGACGGAGTCGGAGTACCGGGCCGGAATCCGCTATCTTGAAAGCTATCTAGCACGACTGGCTGACGACAATACCGGTGCGAGGTTCTACCCGCGCGCTGACAGCCTGCGCTACTGGCTGGGCACCGTCGAAACCCGTCTGGGGAGTCTCTCGCAGAGACTTAGTGCGAGTGTCGGTCAACGGCGAATTAATATGGACCAGATAGATATGGACAGGCAGGATACCTCAGGTCAGGCTTTTGAGGTCAATGTTAAAACGCCCTGGTTGGAGCTGGATGACGTCTTTTATGAGGCAAGAGGCACCACCTGGGCGCTGGTTCATCTACTCAAGGCCGTTGAGGTGGAGTTTGATGAAGTGTTGCGCAAGAAAAATGCCAGGGTCGGGTTGCAGCAGATTATTCGTGAGCTGGAATCGAGCCAGGAGCCTGTCTATAGCCCGATGGTGCTGAATGGTGGTGGGTTTGGCCTGCTGGCCAATCATTCACTGGTGATGGCGTCCTACGTCAGCCGGGCCAATGCTTCGATTATAGACTTGCGAGACCTGCTTGATCAGGGTTGATCGCGCTGTTTTGAGCAACAGCGTCAAAAGTGACTATGGTGCCTGCGACCTATGAGTGTTGATATCCAGTCTGAGTTCAGGCGTGATGCGCTGTTTGATCGCAGTCTGGAGAATGTGTTGCTCAACACCCAAACGGTGGGCGTGTTGTTGCTGGACAGTCGTCTGGTGATCAGATACTGGAATCAATGGTTGGGAGACTGGACCGGTATGTCGCCGGCAGATGTAGCCCAGCGCGCTTTTGACTCACTGTTCCCCGCTCTGGTTGGCGGTCCATTTGCCCAGGCGATAGATGAGGCCTTGTTTCAGGGTGTCGATACCCATTGGAATCAACGGGAGAATCCGGATTTTCTCGATTCGACCGATTCGATCATGGCAGGCAATCGTCGCGAGTTGCCCCTGCATCGCGTGAGCTTTACACCACTGGAATTACCCGATGTCGGCCACTGTTGTCTGATTCAGATAGACGAAGCGCCGTTTGACGCAACGCTGGATAAGGCGGTGCTCAAAGAGGAGTCCCGGCGAACGCCGACTTCAGCCGGTCAACGGTTTTCCGCCTACCTGGACACCGATCAGGTGCCCCTGCTGTTGCTGGACAGTCACCACCTTGTTCTGGATGGGAACGCACCACTGGAAGCCCTGTTTGGTTACAGTATTAGGCAACTAAAAAACAGACCGTTGCGGGTTTTGCTGCCGAGCATTAGTGCCGAGCTTGCCGATGATATCAAGGTGGTGCTGGAGGGCGGCGAAGAAAGGGAGCAGGGGGTTGCCCTGGAAGGGGCTACTGCGGATGGTGAAAACCTGTTGCTCAGGGTGAGCTGTTTCCCGTCCGTTACTCATCGTGATTGTCATGTGTTGCTGTTTCAGGATATTACACTTCAGTCGGCCAATCTTGAGGCCTTGTTCCATCAGCGAAAATTAATCAATACGGTGTTCAGTCAAGTGGTGGACGGTATTTTGTTGACCGACCGACACGGTCTTGTCGAGCATCTCAACCCCATTGGCATGGAACTGCTGGGCATCAACGATCCCCAGCCCAACCGTTATATTGATGATCTGATGACCTTGCTCAGTGAGTCCGGTGAGCCTGTGGAATCCCCCTGCCGGTCGGCTCTGACCCGCGGCAAGCCCGTCTCTGTTGTCGATAACGCCATGCTTTCTGTGCCGGGCCAACAACCTTTTCCAGTGGTAGCCACGGCGACACCACTGCGCAACCGGCTCAATCAGGTAACTGGTACCGTATTGGTGTTTCGCTCTGTCAGTGAAGCGCGACGGATCTCGACCCGCCTTACTTGGCAGGCGACTCACGACCCTCTCACTCAGTTGGCCAACCGTCGCCATCTGGAGAATGAGATCCTGCGGTCCATTGATGTGGCGCACTCAGACGACAGTACCCATACCCTGTTGTACATCGACCTCTATAATTTCTCCGTCATCAATGACACCTGCGGTCACAATGCCGGGGATGAGTTGCTCTGCCAGTTTGCCCGATTGCTCGAAAAGCAGGCCGAAAGCAGGGATGTGGTGGCGAGAATTGGCAACGATGAGTTTGCACTGTTACTGAATGATCGCACGGTGGAAGAGAGCCGTGAGGTCGCAGAGCAGCTCCTCTGGCAGATCAAGGCGTTCAGTTTTCCTTGGGAGGAGCGGCGCCTGAAGATAGGTGCCAGCATTGGTGCCAAGGTGATTGACCGCAATACAGTTTCTGAAATTGATGTGCTGGTGGCGGCAGGCACGTCCTGTGCTGCTGCCAAGGAATCGGGTCGCAATCGGATCAACTTTCAGTATCGCAGTGTCGAGGTGGCAGAGCGCCACAGTCTCGCTGAATGGATCCCCGTGATTACCGACGCGCTGGAGGAGGATCGCTTTGTCTTGTACTGCCAGCCGATTGTGCCGGTGGCAAGTCAGGACAAGGCCGCAGTTCGGCACTATGAAGTGCTGGTTCGCATGGTTGATCGCGATGGTTCCATCATCCTGCCGGGAAAATTCATTCCCGCCGCCGAGCATTATGGTTTGGTGGAAGAAATCGATCGCTGGGTGCTGAACAATATCTTCGCCTACCTGGAAAACAGTGCAAAGGCTGACCAGCGCTTCGCCGTAAATCTCTCAGGTAACACGATCAGTGATGAGGATCTTAAGGATTACATCATTGGCAAGTTTGAGACCACCGGTGTCAGTCCTTCGCAGTTGCAATTTGAAGTGACAGAGACCGCTGCTATCAGGCATTTCGACCGTGCCATGGACCTGATTCATGCCCTCAAGGACCTGGGTTGTTATTTTTCACTGGATGATTTTGGTAGCGGTCTCTCGTCACTGGGCTATCTCAAGGAGCTGCCGGTGGATTACCTGAAAATTGATGGCAGTTTCATCCGGACCATGGAATTAAACGAAGTGGGCTACTCCATGGTCAGCACCATTAATCACCTGGGGCATATCATGGGTATTGCTACTATTGCCGAATGTGTGGAAAACAGTACCCAGTTATCGATGCTTCAGGAAATTGGTGTGGATTACGCTCAGGGTTTTCTGATTGCCCGCCCGAAGCCGTTGGTTCAATTATCCTGATTCAGCTGCTGCGCCGACATGACCATTGTCGAGCAGGTTGAGCAGATGCGGGTATTGTTGATGGTCGAGTCGGGGACCATATTGGCTGACCACGCTGGCTGATGCCATGCTGGCGAGATGGCCGGCCACCTCGTGGCTGTGACCCTGTGTGATGGCGTAGAGAAACGCACCGGCAAACATATCGCCGGCACCGTTACTGTCCACGGCGGTCACGGGGTAAGGCGGGATAGGGATCAGGGCATTGCCGTCGTAAACCAGAGCACCCTCCGCGCCGAGCGTGATAACAAAGGTTTTGGCGATCGTCTGAAGTCTTTCGGCGGCGGTGTCCAATATGTCTGTTCCGGTCCAGCCCAGTGCTTCGTCGCTGTTGCAAAACAGTAAATCGACCTGCTCACCGATCATGTCCTGCAGGCCGCCTTTGAAAAAAGCCACCATGCCGGGATCCGAGAGGCTCAGGGCCGTTTTGACGCCCTGCTGTTCGGCGATCTCCCTGGCGCGGATAGCTGCAGCACGGCCGGTTTCTGACGTGACCAGATAACCCTCGAGGTAAAGGTATTCCGACTGTGCGATCGCCTCGTGATTCAGCTCGGTTTCGGACAGGGTTTCGCTGATGCCGAGATAGGTGTTCATGGAGCGTTCGGCATCCGGTGTAATCAGTACTAGGCATTTACCGGTAATACCACTCGGCAGTTCACCATCGGTGTGGTAATCCACGCCGGCATTACTCAGGTCATCGAGGTAAAAGCGGCCGTTGTCGTCGTTGGCCACCTTGCAGGAGTAGAATGTCTTGCCACCAAAACAGCTAACCGCAATGATGGTGTTGGCGGCGGAGCCTCCGCTCGCTCTGCGACAGGCCGTCAGGTGATCCGAGAGTTGCTCCACCAGTTCAGACTGGCGCTCCTCATCGACCAGAGTCATGAGACCCTTGTCAACGCTGAGTTGTTGCAGGTCGTTATCGGTGACCTCTATCTCAGTATCCACCAGCGCGGCGCCGATACCATAGACGTGATATTTCTTTTTCATAAACTTGTGGCATTGAGGAAATCGACGGGGCGGCTATTATGCCCCGCTGACATCAGGAGTAAAGGTCGCCGGGCAGATACATTGTTGGCGATGTGGTAATTTGCAGGAGAATATGGTGGCCAGAAGGCGAAAGAAAAGCAGCAAGCGGGTGACCCGGGTACGCAGTGGACGACGCTGGCTAACAGGTCTGCTGATATTGCTAACTCTGATTGCAGCGGTGTCACTGCTGGTACTCGACGCCATGGTGTATCAGAAGTTTTCCGGGAAGAAATGGTCCCTTGCCTCCCATGTCTACAGCCGGGCACTGGAATTGTACCCCGGCCAGGCGCTCGCCCGTAAAGACTTGCAGTGGGAGCTGGAGAAGCTGGGCTACCAGCGGGTCACTGCCGCAAAAAAACCGGGGCAGTACAGCGTGGCGGCCGAACGAATCGAGCTGTTTTCCCGGGGGTTTGAGTTTTGGGATGGCAAGGAATCCGCCCAATTGATGCGGTTGAGTTTTGCCGGCCAGAAAATCCGTGCGCTGACCGATGCCACTGGCAAACCTGTTGATCTGGCTCGACTTGAGCCGATGGTGATGGGTGGCATCTACCCTGCCCACAAAGAGGATCGGGAGCTGGTCAAGCTCAGCCAGTTGCCGCCATCGCTGGCTGATGCACTGCTGGCCGTGGAGGACCAGAATTTCTACGACCATTACGGTGTTTCCTTTCGGGGCATTGCCCGCGCCATGCTGGCGAACCTGAAACAGGGCCGTGTGGCCCAGGGCGGTAGCACGTTGACCCAGCAGCTGGTCAAAAATTTCTACCTGAGTCACGAGCGCACCCTGTCGCGGAAACTGATGGAAGTGGTCATGGCTGTGATGCTGGAAATGCATTTCAGCAAGGACGAAATTCTCGAAACCTACATCAATGAAGTCTATCTGGGGCAGTCAGGTGCTCGGGCGGTGCACGGCTTTGGTTTGGCCAGCCGCCATTATTTCCAGCAGTCGATAACCGATCTGGATGTGCACCAGGTAGCGCTGCTGGTGGGTATGGTCAAAGGTGCCTCCTACTACAATCCGTGGCGTCAGCCGGAGCGGGCCATGGCCCGCCGTAATCTGGTGTTGGGAATGATGGCTGAGCAGGGCTTGCTGGATGCCGAGAGAGCCCGCTTGGCTCAGCAGCAGCCGCTGGATGTGATGGCGCAGTCCGATGGGGGCGGGCGTTGGCAGTACCCGGCGTATCTGGAGCTGGTGAAGCGCCAGCTGCGTCAGGATTACAAGGAGTCAGACCTGCAGACCGAGGGGCTGCGGATCTTCACTCACTTTGACCCTCAGGTACAACGCAAACTGGAACAGCGGATGACCAGCCGTATCGGCAACCTTGAATCCGGTTACCGTATCGAGCAGGGCAAGTTGCAGGGCGCTGCCGTGATTGTCCGGGTCGGAGCCGGGGAAGTGGTCGCCGTGGCCGGTGATCGACAGGCGGGTTATGCCGGTTTCAACCGCGCCCTGGATGCGCGACGCCAGATCGGTTCCACAATCAAACCGGCGGTTTATCTCAGCGCCCTGTCCCAGCCATCTCGTTATACCATCGCATCCATGATTGATGACAGCGAGCTATCCGTGAATTTGCCCAATGGCGATGTTTGGCAACCAAAGAATTACGCGCGGGAAAGTCACGGTCCGGTACCGCTCTATGAAGCGCTGGCCAATTCCTATAATCAGGCCACCGCCCGATTGGGAATGGATGTTGGCGTCGATCGCGTAGCCGAGACGGTCAGGCAGTTGGGTTATCAGGGCTCACTGCCGGCACTGCCGTCCCTGACCCTGGGGGCTGTGGCCATGTCTCCTCTGGAGGTCTCTCAAATTTATCATACGATTGCAGCCAATGGTTTCTACTCGCCACTGCGCGCCATTAACTCGGTTTTTACCTCCGTCAATGTGCCACTGAAACGCTACCCCTTCGAGGGGGAGCAGCGTCTTGATCCAAAATCCATGCACCTCCTGCACTATGCATTGCAGGTTGTCTTACGCGAAGGTACCGGAAAAACGGCCTATCAACGGCTGCCGGGGGAGCTGATGTTGGGCGGAAAAACCGGTACCACTAACGATCAGCGAGACAGCTGGTTTGCCGGCTTCAGCGGCAATTATCTGAGCGTGGTCTGGTTGGGGCGGGACGACAATGGCATGATGCCCTTGACCGGCGGCACTGGTGCTCTGCAGCTCTGGACCGACATTATGACGACGCTGGACAATCGCTCCATGGTTTTCAATCAGCCTGAGGGCGTTAGCTATTATTGGGTCGAACCCGAGGCTGGCCTCCTTAGTAGAGAGGGTTGTGCTGGTGCCAGGTACCTGCCGTTTATCGATGGCAGCCAGCCTACCCGGCAAAGTACCTGTCGCCCGAGTGCGATTGACGGCGTCATGGATTGGTTAAAGGATAAATTTCGATGGTAAACCCTATTCCTAAAGGCCTCCTGTTCGTGGTGTGGATGGTCGTTGCACTGGTCAGTGGTTGTGCGCCTGTTTATGCGCCCATCACTGAGTCGGGTTCCACTCCGCCACCGGAGGCTACCCCACCGTCGCCAGAAACCGAGCGGTCTCCGCCGGTTGCTGTGCCCGATGACGACGATAGGCGAATCACCCCTTCAGAGCCGGTTCAAGTGGCGCCAGGGGGCGCGGTAAGACGCCTGCTTGAAGAAGCCTGGCGGTACAATAAAGCCGGGGATTATGATCGCTCGAATGCCGTGGCTGAACGAGCGCTGCGTATTAATCATACTGAGCCGGAGGTCTATCTCGTGATGGCGTCTAACTATTTTGCCATGACCCGGTTGAGCCTGGCGGAACAACTGGCGCGACAGGGCCTACCTCTGGCCGGGCGGAATCCTGCCGTCAAGGCTGACCTCCAGTCACTGCTCGCGCGCATCAATGCACTTAAGTAGCACGACAGTAGCGCGATTTTCTTTAGATGTTGAGATCGACTTGTTTTTCCAGTTATTTCAGAACACTATCAGCATTTAAACAAAATCAAGCGTGGCCAGCCACACGATGAATAACAGCGGATCGACCGACAACTTGCGAGCAAACTCTGACAGGGGACTGACCGCTGTGCGTGAAATGACGCTGGCTTTCTCGCGGGATGCCATTAAAACGTTTCTGCACACCGTCCACGATCGTCTCATCGACTATGCCCAGAAACCCTCTGAAGAAACACGGGGTTTTGAGTTCCTCCATGCAAGGTCGCAAATCAGCAACCGGCACAATGAAATACTGCGTATTTTCGTGCGCGAGATGGATCGTTATTTTGATCAGTTCGCCTCCGGCGAGTTGCATGATCCCGCAGTTGAGGGCAGTGGTGATGAAACGCTGGCACTGATGAATCAGGATGTGCTTGAGGAGGATCTGGCGCTGTCGGCAATTCGCACCAGGGCCAGTGTGGATTATACGGAACCGTTGTGGGTGCTGACGCGCCGCATGACCAGATTGGTCGGGGGAAAAAGCACGGAGCACCGGGTGCCTGTCTCACCGGGATGTTTTTGTCAGGCGTTGCAGCGATCCCTTGCGGATATCGATATCGAATTGCCCGTAAAGCTGGTGATCTACAAATTGTTTGACCGGCAGTTTGTCAGGCAGCTGGCGGAGCTCTACGGGCAGTGCTCTGTACGACTTGAAGAACTCGGCGTGCTTCCGGATCTTCGCTATCAGATCCACAAGGCAGAATCGGCTGACTCTGCCCGGTTCACCGGCGCGCAGCCGCAGCGGCGACGTGTCCCTCAGTCGCCATCGCTGCAGATTCCGACACTGGAGGATGTCGTATCGCCTGCCCCGCTGGCATTGCCTTCGGAGCAGCTCTCCCCCGCCGAATACCAGAACCAGCTGCTCGACAGTATCCAGCTATTGCAGGATCGCCTGGTGGCTCGAACACCGGATCAGCGACGCGAGCTCACGGGACAGCCACTGCAATATTCGGCGCGTCAGCTGGTCGAGGCGGCGGTTCAGTTACAGCAATTCAATCAATTGATGGCTGCGGATGTTCTGGAGGCTGCCCGGGAGATCAAACCCTTTGACATAGCGCGTGCCAGAGAGCAACTGGTCAACCAGCTACAGCAGATCACGGACTCGAAAGAGACCCCGGCGCTTGGCACAGACGATGCCCGTATTATCGACCTGGTGGGTATGCTGTTCGAGTACATTCTCAATGATGAGCAGATTCCCGACTGCGTCAAGGCCCTGCTCAGTTACCTGCATACACCTTTTTTAAAGCTGGCGTTTGCCGAGTCTGACTTTTTCCGCCGACAAGATCATCCGGCCCGATTGTTGCTGAATACGTTGGCTGATGCTGGCGCCAAATGGGTCAGTAACGATGGCTCTTGTGAATTCGACATGCTCGAACAAATCAGAAAAACGGTTCGTACCGTGCTCGATCATCAGGACGTCGATACCCGGTTAATGGCGTCGCTGTTGATGAGCATCAATAGCTTCGTACAGAAAGTAGAGCTGCGGGTGAAGCTGCTGGAGAAGCGGGCCATGGAGCAAGCCCGTGGTGAAGACCAGTTGTATGAAGTCAAACAGCGGGTCAACCGGGAGATCCACCGGCGTGTTGCTGAAAAAGATATTCCCTCCGCTCCCTTATTGTTCCTGTTGCAGCCCTGGACCGACTACATGGTGCTGGTACTGCTCCGTTTTGGCGATGCCGGTGAAGCCTGGAGACAGAGCCTTGAACTGATTGACGATATGCTCTGGGGGCTCGAGTTGACGGGCGCCGAGAGTGAATGGCGGCGCTGGCGTCAGCATTACCCCTGGATGGAGTCACAAATCCAGAAGGGTTTCGACATGATCGGCTACGACGCCAATAAAGCGTTCAAGCTGAAGCGCTCCATTGATCGTATTTATCAATTGCGAGAGAAAAATCTGCAGCCAGAGGCCGCACCCGCAGAGCTGCGCAACAAGCTAGTGCAACTGGCTGAGCGGCGTGCAAATGAGCGCACCCGGTCCACCGATCAGGAGAAGGTCGTGCTGGAAAAATTGCGACTGCTGGAGTTTGGCAGTTGGTTTCAATTCCGCGACGGGCGCCGTGAAAAAGTGGCCTGGTTTAATCCGGACTCCATGCAGTTTCTATTTGTTGATCAAACAGGCAAGCGCACCGGCATGAAAAGTGGTCAGCAATTGGCGCAGGCAATACTCGCCGGTGATCTGCAAATCGTGACGGGCAAAACCAAGCCGTTGGTGGAGCGCACCATGGAGACCATTTTTAAGGATTTGAACCTGCAGGTTCAGTCGGTTTCCCAAAAGGACCGTCATGTGGGTTGAGCATGAGCGCAGGTGCTCAACACGCCACCAGCTGAATGTTGAGGTTGACGTGGTCGATCAGTTCAGCAGAGATTTACTCGGCATGTTGGTGGATGTTCATCTGGAGGGATTTCTGATGATGGGCGAGCTGTCTTTCCGTCCGAACAGGCTCTATCAGGTGGCTCTGGTCGCCCATGTTCCCGATCGTCAGCTCGAGGTGATCCCGATGGGTATTGATTGCCTGTGGACCCGGGCCATGGGTCAACAGGACAGGGTCTGGGCGGGCTGCCAGATTGTGGATCTTGCCCCGCAGGCCTGTGAACAGCTTGCCCGATTGATTGAAGACTTTTCTTCCGATCACTCGGTTCCAGCAGGCCGGGTGCTGTAGTGACGACGGCCGGCTGGCCGGGTCAACAGGATCAGCTTGAAACTGCGGTTTTCATCGAGTTTTTTTACGTCGAAGTCTGCCTCCGCAAAACGTTCCAGTGGCACGAAACGATTCACCACAAACAGTGCTCGTCCGCCGTTGCGAAGCAGCCTATGGCAGCTGGCGACAAACCGTCTGGTCAGCCCGTGTTCGGTGTTGAAGCCCTGGTGAAAGGGCGGGTTGCAAATGACGGCATCGAAGTGCTGCGCAAGGTTGTCCCCGCAGTTTGAGGCGACGACCGTGCCTGTAATCTGCTGTTCAATAAAGTTCCTCTGACACGAGGCAACGGCGGCGGCGTTGTTGTCGGTGGCAGTGATTTCGGCATCGGTCAATTGTGCAGCCATGACAGAGAGATAGCCGTAGCCACAGCCGAGATCAAGCATGCTGGTTGGTGGTCGGTCGAGGCTCTGGAAAAAATCCTTCAGGTGCGTCGCCAGAAAAGCACTGCCCTGGTCAATTTTATTCCAGCCGAACTGCCCGGGTTTGCTGAACAGCAGTCCTCCCTCCCAGGTCACACAGGGTCTGATCAGCGCATACTGTTGATCCTCCAGTGCTGGTTCAGTGGAAGTCAGATGACGGACTCGGGCTCGATAGAGGCTGCCCTGCTTTTCCGGACGCTGCTGATCACCAAAATAGTGTCCGGCTTTCTCTGCATAGGTCTTGATGCCATCATTTTTCGCGCCGGTCATGGTCAATGTGCCCCCGACTGGGAGCAGGCGACGTGCCTGGTTGATGATGTGGTGAACAACCGGTTTTTCCTTGGACACCCGATAGAGAATCTGGCTGAAACTGCCATCCGCGAAATGGTCGAAGTCAAAATCGCTGTATTCACTGTCAATGCCCTGTGCACGACTGATTTCGTAGAGGTCGTGACGATTGGTGACCAGCAGGATGTCCCGGTTTTGCAGTTCGTACAGTGGCGTATCGTGCAGGTTCTCGTCGGTCACCAAGAGTTGCCGACCCGACTCCTGTCGGAGCGGATCGAGCAATAATTGAAAGGCGGGATCAGTCAAGGGTGTTTACGCTCGCAATTTCGGTTTTCGTCAGTGCCCGGTATTCGCCGGGCTCAAGGGTGCTATCCAGCTCAATCCCCCCTACGCGGAGTCGGTGCAGGCGGAGAACGCTGTTGCCGAGGGAGGCGAACATACGTTTGACCTGATGATACTTGCCTTCACTGATCGTGAGCAGTGCCTCTGTATTGTCGATTAATTCCAGCGTGGCTGGTAGACAGCGGCGCTTTTCCCCCGCCAGCCATAGCCCACTGGCAAATTTTCCAATGATGCCTCCATCTAGGGGTTCAGCGACCATGACCCGGTACGTTTTCAGACATTGGCTGCGGGGCGAAGTGACCCGGTGGTTCCATTGACCGTCATCCGTGATCAGTAGCAGACCGGTGGCATCGATATCGAGGCGACCGGCAATTTGCAATTGCTCCGGCCGTGGTTCATCCAGCAAATCCAGTGCGGTCGGGTGCTTGCCGTCTCTGGTGACGGATACCACCCCGGCCGGCTTGTGGAGCATGAAATAGCGCATCACCGGTTTGCTGATAGGGTGCTCATCCACGCAGACCCAGGCGTCATCTCCGATAACCAAGCCCGGGTCGTGGGCAATTATTCCCTCGACTTTTACCCTGTTTGCCCTGATCAGGTGCTTGACCTGGGAGCGGCTGAAGTCGGTGGCATTGCTGATGAATTTGTCTAATCGCAAGCGTGTGGCAGCCATTGGTGAATACTCTGCAAGTGGGCTGAATGGGCGATGCCGGGGCGTGCCTGCCGGGGGTCAGCCCCGGAGGCTGATGATTTCCCAGCCGCGCTGTTCCGCCACCTCGCGCAACGCATCACAGGGATCGACAGCGACGGGTCTATCGACAATCTGCAACAATGGCAGATCGTTGATGGAGTCGCTGTAGAAGCTGCTACCGACCAGGTTGTGTCCGGTCTCAGCCAGCCAGGCCTCAAGGCGTACAACCTTGCCCTCCCTGTAGCTGGGAATACCGGATACCCGTCCGGTATAGCGGCCATCCCGTTGCTCCAGCTCAGTAGCGATCAGCTCGGTAACGCCCAGTTTCCGGCAGATGGGTTCCACGATGAAACGGTTTGTCGATGTGATGATCATGAGGAGATCGCCCTGCTCCCGGTGTTTCTGCAATAATTGTTCGGCACTCGGCAGCCACATCGGTGCAATGACCTCTTCCATGAATTGGTGGTGCAGTCGGGTCAGGTCGGCAGGTGTCAGTGTTGCCAGGGGTTGCAGGGCAAAGGCAAGGTAGTTGTTCATATCCAGAACACCGTTCAGATAGTCCTGATAGAACTGGTCATTCATGCGCCTGTAATGCGCCTTATCGACGATCTGGTGATTGACGAGGAATTCTCCCCAGCCGTGATCACTGTCGCCTGCGATAAGTGTGTTGTCGAGGTCAAAGAGTGCAAGCGCCATGGGTTTCCCGAGAATGGTTAGTCAAAAAGGCGGCTTAGCTTACCCATAGATAAGGCTGTCCTCAACTAACTATTTGATGTAACTTCGTGGATAGGCGTTATTATTAAAATAACAGGGTAAGGGTTGGTTCGGTGGTCGATCGAGAAGGTTTTCGCCCGAATGTGGGCATCATGATTTCAGATGGTGCGGGCAGGTTGTTGTGGGCCAGGCGTATTGGTCAGGATGCCTGGCAATTTCCCCAGGGTGGCATTAATCCAGGAGAAAAGCCAGAGCATGCCATGTATCGAGAGTTGTATGAAGAAATAGGCCTGGAGCCCGATGATGTCGAGCTGCTCGCCTGTACCCGTGGCTGGTTGCGTTATCGGCTACCCAGGGCGATGCAGCGCAGACACAGTAAGCCACTGTGTATCGGCCAAAAGCAGAAATGGTTCATGTTGAAGCTGCTGGCCGAGGAGGATCGCATTAGACTGGATCTCAGCGGCAAGCCGGAATTTGATCATTGGCAGTGGGTGAGTTATTGGTATCCGGTCAATCAGGTTATCGAGTTCAAGCAAGAGGTGTATCGCCGGGCACTGAAGGAGTTGGCACCCATGCAATGCGAACTGGAGCGTCAAAGCTAAATGCTGGAATCACTCAGGAACATTGTTCAGCAGGTTAACGCTGCCAAGGACTTTGGCGAGGTGTTACGGCTGATTGTTCAGCTGGTGAAAGAGGTTATGGATACCGGCATGTGTTCGGTCTACCTCTACAGTCCAAGTACCAATAGCTATGTGCTGATGGCTACCGATGGCCTCAATCCAAATTCGGTGGGCAAGGTTCATCTGTCCAGTAGAGAGGGGCTGGTGGGTCTGGTGGCATCGCGGGCCGAACCGATCAATCTCGAAGATGCTGAAGCTCACCCCAATTTTGCCTTTTTCCCCGAAACGGGGGAGGAGCGTTTCCGCTCTTTCCTCGGTGCTCCCATTATTCACCACCGGAAAGTACTCGGTGTGTTGGTGGTGCAGCAGCAGGATCGCCGTCGCTTCGACGAGAGTGAAGAATCCTTTCTGGTAACCGTGTCGGCGCAACTGGCCGGTGTGATTGCGCATGCAGACGCTACCGGTGAGCTGGATCAATTGCTCAATCCCCAGCAGGCAGTTATTCACGAACGGATTTATCCCGGTGTGGCCAGTGCGCCCGGGGTGGCCATCGGTACCGTGGTGGTGATCTCTTCACCTGCCGACCTGAAAGCCGTGCCGATGAGAAAGGTGTCCGATACCGATGCCGAGTTGGCGTTGTTCCGTCATGCCATGGAGCAGACGAAAACCGATATCCGCGCTCTTGATCAGACGATGGTGAATAAGCTGAGTGAAGAGGAACGCGCCCTTTTCGATGTTTATGTCCGGATGCTGGATGATCATTCCATGGGCGGTGAAGTGCTCAGTCTGATCAGGGAGGGTTTCTGTGCCCAGAGTGCCTGGTCACAGGTTGTACTGGGGCATATCCGTCTGTTCAAAAGCATGCAGGATGCCTATCTTCGCGAGCGCGCCTCTGATGTGGAGGATTTGGGGCGCCGGGTGCTCGCCTATCTTCAGCAATCGGAAGTCAAGCGTACTGTCTTTCCCGAGAGAATGGTCATGATTGGTGAGGAGCTGTCAGCGGCCTCCTTTGCCGACGTGCCACTGGAAAATGTGGCGGCCATTGTATCCGTGAAAGGATCCCGCAACTCGCATATGGCTATTCTCGGCCGCGCTATCGGTATTCCCACTGTCATGGGGGTGATGGATTTGCCATGGGGGCGACTGGATGGTGAAGAGGTCATTGTGGACGGCCACACCGGTCAGGTGATTGTCTCGCCCCGTGACGAACTGCTTCAGGCCTACACTCAGCAGATCTATGAAGAGAAGCTGCTTGCAGCCGACCTGGAAAAGCTGACGGATAAACCCTGTGTGACGGCAGACGGGCACCATGTCTCTTTATGGGTCAATACCGGCTTGCGGCTCGATTCCATGCTGTCACTGGATCGCGGCGCTGAAGGAGTTGGCCTGTACCGCACTGAAATTCCATTCCTGATGCTGGATCGCTTCCCCTCGGAGGAGGAACAGCGCAAGGCGTACCGTGAGCATCTGGAAATGTTCGCTCCTCGCACTGTCACCATGCGGACACTGGATATTGGGGGCGACAAGGATCTGCCCTACTTCCCCATTGAGGAAGAGAATCCGTTTCTGGGATGGCGCGGTATCCGTATTTGTCTTGATCATCCCGAGATTTTTCTGGTGCAGTTGCGCGCGATGATGCGGGCCAGCGAGGGGCTGAATAATCTCAGCATTCTGTTGCCGATGATTTCCAACGTTCCGGAGTTGGAAAGTGCGCTGCAGCTGATTTACCAGGTATACGATGAGCTGACAGAGGAAGAGGGTTACCAGATCGAAATGCCCAATGTCGGAGCCATGATCGAAGTGCCCGCTGCGGTCTACCAAATCAGAGAGCTGGCGCGGCGCGTGGATTTTCTGTCGGTGGGTACCAATGATCTTACACAGTACCTGCTGGCGGTGGATCGCAATAATCCACGGGTGGCGGACTTGTATCACGCCTGCCATCCCAGTGTATTGCGAGCCTTGCTCGCTATCTCTGAGGGCGCCAGGGGCGAGTGCACCCCGGTCAGTGTCTGTGGCGAGATGGCTGGCGATCCGATCGGTGCAGTATTGCTGATGGCGTTGGGTTTTCGGGTGTTATCGATGAGTGCCACGAATTTGCTTAAAGTGAAAGCGATACTCCGCCAGGTGAGTCTGGTGGAGGCGACGAAATTGCTGGAGGAGGTCATGCTGATGCCGGATGCCGATTCAGTCTGGCGTCACATGGAAAAAGCCCTGAAAAAGCCCGATCTTGCCGCCCTGTTTCGCGGCACGGCAATGCATTGAATCCCCGCCCCCTACTTTAACGCTTGCGGTCGAGGCTAAAGGTAAAGGACAGGCGCTGTCCCGGTCGGCCGCCCGGTTGATAATTCTGTTCGGTCATTTGCATAGTCCCTGCACGACTCATCAAAAGCACGCTGGTGCAGCGAGTGCCGTACCCATGACCACAGATAAAGGGTGGGGACAACATTCTTTCCAGTGCGATACCCACGCCTGTATCCGGCAGGACTTCATCGGCAAAAGGTGCCTGCCGTTGCAGGCAGGCTGCCAGGGAGGAAAAATCGGGCGTCTGCTGCCTTTGCAGCAATGCTGTCAACGCAGCTTTCGCATGTTCCGCTTTGGGCCAGGGGCTATCCAGCAGATGGTTGGACAATGAGTAGATGCCTGGCGGCAGAACCTTTGCAGCGCTGTGACGGTTTGAGCAATAGGCCAGTGTTTCGCTATCCCCGACCAGCAGGTTGAAGCCATTGTAGTCCGCCCCATGGCGGATAACCTGCCCGGCGTAGTCGACAGCCGGCATGCTGCCCAGTAAAAATTCCCGGGTGAGGTCGCCGCGGGATCGCGGGGCCGGGTTTTCCCGACCCTCCCGGTAATTGGTGACCCCGGCCCAGCGGCCGCTGCGGTTGACCCCGAGCCATGTACCACCGCCCTTCAGGTCCCGACCCGCCAGAATATCCGGCGCGTCTGTCCAGAAATGCAGCGGTGTCGAAGGCCGCTGGTGGTATTCATCGCGGTTGGCGACAACGATCAGCGGGTACTCGGAGTGGGTTTGCCAGGCCAGTATCATCAAACACATACCGTCATTGTACCCCACCCGGTGACAAGCTATGATCGCCGCAGAATATCCCGCTGTAGATGAACTGATTGCATGCTGAGCTATCCCCAGATTGATCCTGTCGCCTTTGCCCTCGGCCCACTGACGGTCCATTGGTACGGTCTGATGTATCTGGTTGGGTTTATCGCGGCCTGGTTGCTGGCGTTACGTCGCAGCGAACGGCCCTGGTCCCCGGTGCGCCGCACGCAAGTGGAGGATCTGGTGGTGTATGGTGCCTTTGGTGTGATCCTCGGTGGCCGTTTCGGGTATGTCATGTTTTACAATCTCGATAAATGGTTGTCGGACCCTCTTTGGTTATTCCGGATTTGGGAAGGCGGGATGTCCTTCCATGGCGGTCTTTTGGGCGTGCTGATGGCCCTCTGGCTGTTCAGTCGTCGCATCAATCAATCTTTTCTGGCACTGGGGGATTTTGTCACCATCATGGTGCCTATTGGTCTGGGATTGGGCAGGATAGGTAATTTTATCGGGCAGGAGCTATGGGGGCGGTATACCAGTTCGTGGCTGGGTATGGTGTTTCCCAATGATCCGTTGCAGTTGCCAAGACACCCTTCGCAGCTTTATCAGGCATTTCTGGAGGGACTGGTGCTGTTCCTGGTGCTGCTGTTTTTTACCCGGAAGCCCCGACCCGTCGGCATGGTAAGTGGGCTGTTCCTGGTGCTCTATGGCAGCTTTAGATTTGCCGTTGAGTTTTTTCGGGAGCCCGATGGCCATATCGGGTTTGATCTTTTTGACTGGGTGACGCGGGGGCAGCTACTCAGTCTGCCGATGATTGCCGTGGGCGTTGGCCTGATACTCTGGAGTTGGCTGCGGCAGGGTAATATCGATACCGTCCGTTAGTGGCGGAAGAGGGGCAAATATGAAGCAATACCTCGATCTGATGCGCCACATTCGGGATAGTGGTATCCGCAAGGAAGATCGCACTGGTACGGGCACCCTCAGCGTGTTTGGTTATCAGATGCGCTTCGACCTGACCGAGGGCTTTCCGCTGGTCACGACCAAGAAGGTTCACCTGAAATCGATCATTCATGAGCTGCTGTGGTTTATCCGCGGTGATACCAATATCCGATATCTGGTGCAGAACGGCGTCAACATCTGGAACCATTGGCCGTTCCAGAGCTGGCTCAACCAGACCGGGCAGGCCGACGACTATCCCATGTACAGCGCCGAGTGGCGCGAGCAGATGAAGCTGTTCGTGGCGAAGATTCGCGAAGATGAAGTCTTTGCCGCTCAATACGGCGATCTGGGGCCGGTCTATGGCCACCAGTGGCGCAACTTCGAGGGTGTGGATCAACTGGCTCAGGTGATTGGGGATATTCGCAGCAATCCGGATTCCCGCCGTCTGATCGTCTCAGCCTGGAACCCCAAGGACATTCCGGTGATGGTCAAGTCCGGCCTGCCACCCTGCCACAGCCTGTTTCAGTTTTACGTCACTGATGGGCGGCTGTCCTGTCAGTTGTACCAGCGCAGTGCCGACGTGTTCCTCGGAGTGCCGTTCAATATTGCCTCCTATGCGCTGCTGACTCTGATGGTGGCCCAGGTCACCGGTCTGAAACCGGGGGATTTCGTGCATACCTTTGGCGATGCGCATCTCTACGCCAACCACGTGCAGCAGGTGGAAGAGCAGCTGGGGCGGTCGCCTTTGCCGCTCCCTCGCATGGTCATCAACCCAGCTGTGACCGATCTGTTCGACTTCCGCTTCGAAGATTTCGAACTGCTTGATTATCAGTCCCACGCCCCGATTTCAGCGCCGGTAGCGGTGTAACCCGATGGTTTGTCTGACACTTTCCCTGATTGTTGCGATGGATCGAAATCGTGTTATTGGTAGAAATAATACGTTGCCCTGGCGATTGCCGGACGATTTAAGGTATTTCAAGTCGGTTACCATGGGCAAACCAATTCTGATGGGCCGCAAAACGTTCGAGTCCATTGGTCGACCCTTGCCGGGTAGATTGAACATCGTGATCAGCCGGGACCCATGCTGGCGACACAGCGGGGTCTCCACGACTTCTTCTCTAGCCGATGCGATGGCACTGGCTGCTGCTGACCCCGGTGCTGTGGCCGCAGGAGAGGTGATGGTGATCGGTGGCGAGCAGATCTATCGCAGCGCCATTGAGCTGGCTGATCGGCTCTATATTACCCGGGTTGATACAGCGGTAGAGGGCGATGCCTTCTTCCCTGATTTCGATGAGACCTGTTGGCGGGAAGTGGCGCGAAAACAGCCGGAAAATCAGGCTGATATACCCTACTACTTTCAGGTGCTCGAACGCCGCAGATGCTGATACCGGTTACAGTCGGACTATTTGCTTGTTCAGTAAATTGTAATGATAATGGTTAGCTTCTTCTGTTTTGGTTGTGTTGGAGTTTCTGTGATTTTCAATCGATTGCTCTCACGTTTCATGCCTGTTAGTGGCGTCATCGACCGGGTTGAGGAAAACCGGATTTGTGGCCCGCTCAGGGGTGTATTGCTGCTGGTTAGTGCTTCTTTGATGATGGTGTCCGCAGCTCAGGCGGCGGATGTCGATGATGTTGTGGCAGCGGAAAAAGCCAAGATTGGCGCCGCGAAATCGTCCCAGCAACGGGTGGACACAATCGCCGACGAAGCAGATGAATTGTTTCAGAATTTCAAGCAGGTCAACAAACAGATTGAGGGACTGAAGGTCTATAACGCCCAACTGGATGCGCAGTTGGCGGATCAGCGCCAGACCATCACCGATCTGGAGTCCTCTATCGAGAATGCCACATTGATGGAACGGCAGATCACGCCACTCACCCTCAAAATGATCAACGCTCTGGAGCAGTTTGTCTCTCTGGATATGCCGTTTCTGCTGGATGAGCGTCGCGACCGCATTGCCCGTTTGCACGCCAACCTGTCGCGTGCTGATTTGAGCAGTGCAGAAAAATTTCGTCAGGTGTTGGAAGCCTACAAAATCGAGAGTGAATACGGTGCCCGCATCGACAGCTACACGGACACCGTCATGATGGATGGCAAGCCTCGCGAGGTGATCCTGTTGCGTGTGGGCCGCATTGCGCTGATTTACCAAACGCCCGATCAGCAGATCACTGCGGCCTGGGATCAACGGAGTGGCAGCTGGCAGGTTCTCGACAGCGGTGATTATCGCAGTGCGGTCGCAGAGGGTATTCGCATTGCCCGAAAACGGGCGGCTGTGGATATGCTTCAGTTGCCGATTCCGGCACCGGAGGTGGTGCAATGAACCGCTCTTTCCTTCAATCACTGCTACTGGGGTTCGCCTTGCTATTGCCGGCATCCGGTGCCGTTCAGGCAGAGGATGCCGCTTCCCTGGATGAGCTGCTGACGCTGATCAAAAATGCCCGGCTGAGTGAGTCCAGAGAACAATCGGAACGGGAGGCAGCATTCCGGCGAGCCAGGTCCGAGCGGGCCGAATTGTTAAAGCAGGCAAAGGCTGAGCTCGCTGCAGAGGAGCGCCGCTCCGAAACACTGGAAAAGACCTTTGCTGAAAACGAAATTAAAGTGGCTGCCCTGCGCGAGCAGTTGCAGACCCGGCTCGGCTCCCTCAGGGAAATGTTTGGTCATTTGACGGCAGCTGCCGGGGATACTCGCACAACTCTGAACAACTCTCTGGTGAGTGCCCAGTATCCGGATCGTACGGATTTTCTTGATGATATGATCGAACGGATGAGTGGTAACACCCGTTTGCCTTCTCTGGACGATATTGAGCAGCTCTGGTACGAAATCAATCGTGAGATGATCGAGGGTGGGCGTGTGGTGAGCTTCCCTGCCACTGTGGTCACCGCAGAGGGTGAGCGAGTCCAGCAGCAGGTTGTGAGAGTCGGCCTGTTCAACTTGCTCTCGAATGGTGCCTATCTGCACTATCCGCCAGGAACCGGGATGATCACAGAGCTGCCGCGACAGCCGGGGCGCGATTACAGAAAAGCCGCGCAGACGTTACAGGCGGCCAAAGAAGGTTTTACACGTACCGGCATTGATCCCACCGGACCGAGTGGCGGCACTCTGCTGTCTGCCCTTATGGATAGTCCGGGTTGGCTGGAGCGCTGGCATCAGGGCGGCTGGATCGGTTATCTCATTACAGCACTCGGCGTGATAGCACTACTGCTGGCAGGTTGGCGTTTTGCCGTACTTTCCATCATATCCCGCCGGGTCACAGCGCAGCTGAACAATCCAAGCGCCGATCTCAACAATCCACTGGGCCGGGTGCTCAAGGTGGGCGAGGATCATCGTGGCGCTGATGCAGAATCGCTGGAGTTAAAACTGCACGAGCAAGTGCTCAAGGAGCGGCCCACTATTGAGTCAGGTCTGGGGCTGTTAAAAATCATTGCCATGGTGGCCCCGTTGATGGGATTGCTGGGTACTGTCACCGGCATGATTGTCACGTTCCAGGCGATTACCCTGTTTGGCACGGGCGACCCGAAAACCATGGCCGGCGGGATTTCAGCGGCACTGGTGACGACGGTGCTTGGCCTGTGTGTGGCGATTCCCACGGTGTTGCTGCATGCCCTGATTAACAGCCCGGCTCAGCGAGTGCTGCATATTCTGGAAGAGCAGAGTGCCGGCATTGTGGCAGAGCAAACCGAGGCTTGAGCCGTGTTGTTGTTGGAAGATATTGGCAAGTTTCTCGATGCCGGCGGACCTGTTCTGCTGGTTATAGCGCTGTTGCTGCTGGTGATGTGGACCCTGATCTTCGAGCGGGTATGGTATTTTCGCACGGTGCTCAGGAATGACATCCGTGTGGTGCTCGATTATTGGGAAACCCGCGCAGAGCGACGTTCGGTGAGGGCACACCAGATCCGTGAGGCATTGATCTCCCGGGTGGCGCTGAAGCTCAATCGTAACCTGTCACTGATTCGGGCGCTGATGACTGTCGCTCCCCTGCTGGGTCTGCTGGGGACAGTGACCGGTATGATCGGTGTCTTCCAGGTATTATCCCTCAGTGGCGGTGGTGATGCCCGCGCCATGGCCGCTGGCGTCTCCCAGGCCACTATCCCCACTATGGCCGGGATGGTGGCAGCGTTGTCCGGGGTTTTTGCCAATACCTATTTGCGTCGCGTAGCCGAGCGGGAGCGGTTGCTGCTGGCCGACCATCTGACCATGGACCACTGAGGTAATGGACGACGATGCGTGACAGAATTTACCGACAGCCGGATCCTCCCCAATCGATTGACTTGACACCCATGCTTGACGTGGTTTTTATCATGCTGATTTTTTTTATTGTCACAGCCACGTTTATTCGCGAACCCGGTATTGATGTGGACCGTGCGGTCGCGGTTACCGGTGCCGGGCAAACACCTGCCATTCTGGTGGCGGTTGGTCAGGATGACAGCATCTGGATCGACCAGCAAAAGGTGGATCCAGGCAACTTGCGACTGCATATTCTGCGTCTGCGCACTGAAAATCCCCACGGAGGCCTGGTGATCCAGGCAGATGGCCGGGCGGCCATGGCAACCCTGTCCCAGGTGGCTGATGCAGCGCGCTCGGCCGGGATAAATAATGTCTCCGTTTCCACCCGGAGTCCCTGAAACCCATGGTGTTGATGCGGTATGCACTGGCGGCGGTTCTCGGTTTGATCATGACGTTGGCACTGTTGCTGGGCATGCATGGGCTCATCACAGCTTCGGGTGGGGCGGAGCCGGACAGGTCATTGCGGAAGATAGCGGATATCTGGCAACCGCAACGAACCATTGAGGAACATCGCAAGGTAACCCGGCCGGAAAAACCCCGGGAGGCTGAGCGTCCGCCACCTCCTGTGCCCGATCTCCAGGTCAATATTGAGACGCCAAAAGGTCCTGTCGATATGATGACGCCTTCAATGGAGGGCCTGCAGGTGGGGCTAGGTGGCTCATTTACCCGCGATTCGGATTATATTCCCGTCTATGTGCCCCAGCCCGATTATCCTCCCATGGCCCTGCGGCAGGGTGTGGAGGGTTATGCGGTGGTGGAAGTGGTCATCACAGTTACCGGCAGTGTGCGGGATGTCAAACTGCTCGAAGAATCGCCGGCCAATAAGGGTTTTGGCAAATATGCCCTGAGAGCGGCAGAAAAACTCAAATACAAGCCTCGGGTTATCGATGGCAAGGCAGAAGAGGTCCCGGGTGTGTTATATAAATTTTCTTTCCAGATTGCCAGGTAGGTAATGAAGCTATTGCAACAGCGGATGGGGTTGGGTCGTTGGTGGCTGTTGGCGGTGCTGGTGTTGGGGCCGGTTCAGCCCTGGGCTGTATCCGAGGAGGCCGCCGAACAGCGACAGTATCAGGACACCAAGACCCGTCAGAGACAGGCGGTTGGACAGGCCTGCGCCAATCAACTGGAGCCCCTTCAGGCGGCGTTGCAAGGCGACAGTGCCCCGTCCCGGGCCCAACTCAGTGAATTGATTGAACAGTTGGGCAGTCTGGTGGACCGGCCCTGCAGTTCCAGTTATGAAAAATCACAAATCTACAACTTGCTGGGCTATAGCCACTATTCTCTGGAGCAGTATCCCCGCGCTATCGACAACTACCTGAAAATGCTCGCCGAGCCAGAGGTGGACGATCGGCAGAAAGTGGCTACCCGCTATACCGTAGCCCAGCTGTATTTCATACAGGAGGATTATGGCCGGGCTGCCCGGCAGCTGGAAACCTGGCTGAAGGAAACGCCGGAGCCGGGCAGTGATGGACGCATGTTGCTGGCTCAAGCGTATTATTATCTCAAGCGTCAGGACGAATCCCTGCGTCTGGTTAACCAGATCGTGGCGGAAGCGTTGTCCAGTGGAAAAATACCCAAAGAGAGCTGGTGGTCCCTGCAGCGTGTACTTTTCTACGAGCGGGGCGAGTATCAGAAAGTGATAGCGGTGCTCAAGCAGCTGGTGACACACTATCCCGGCACGCGCTACTGGCAGCAACTGGGTGGGATTTTTGGTCAGCTTGAGCGGAGCGGCGACCAGCTTGCCGTGATGGACCTGCTTCATTTGCAGCGACAATTAAAGGATCAGCGGCAGCTGCTGTCCCTGGCGTATCTCTATCTGGGTGCCGAGGTACCTTTTCGGGCCGCCAGGATCCTTGATGAAGGCTTGAGCAGTGGTGTCATTGAGCCGACGGCAAAGAACCTGGAGACACTGGGTGGTGCCTGGCAGCTGGCACGCGAGACCGACAAGGCGTTGCCGGCGTTGCAGCGAGCGGCCAATCTGTCGGATAGCGGGGCAATTGCTTCCCGGTTGGCGTCAGCCTATCTGGATGCCAACGATAATTCAGCCGCTGTTCGGGAGGCGCGCAATGCCCTGCGCAAAGGTGACTTGTCCCGCCCTGCCCTGACGCGCCTCACCCTCGGCGCGGCACTGGTCAACCTGAACTGTCATCGGGAGGCAGAGCCGGTATTTGAGGCTGCAGCAGCGGACCAAAATGTCCGTAAAACTGCCCGGCAGTGGTTGCAATATGTTCGCAGCGAGGCTGCCCGCAGAGAAAAACTCATGGAGATGGACGCGGATATCGCGGGTTGCCAATTAATTTAGAGTCTGCGCACACTAATTCATCAGATAAAAAAACCGGCCAACAAGGCCGGTTTTTTTATAATGGAAGCCCGTGGCTATTTGATGGTGATCAGGTTCAGGTCACGCACGGCGCCGCGATCGGCGCTGGTCGCCAGTGCGGCATAAGCCTGCAGTGCAGCAGATACCCGGCGAGGCCGTTTTTCCACTGGATGCCAGCCCAGGTCATCCTGTTCGACGCGGCGCTCTGCCAGTTGCTGGTCGCTGAGTGCCACGTTGATGGTGCGCCCGGGGATATCAATTTCAATGATATCGCCATCCCTGACCAGGCCGATGGCCCCGCCAGCGGCGGCTTCAGGAGAGACGTGGCCGATGGACAGGCCGGAGGTGCCGCCGGAAAAACGTCCGTCGGTGATCAGCGCACAGTCCTTGCCCAGCCCCTTCGACTTGAGATAGCTGGTGGGGTAGAGCATCTCCTGCATACCCGGGCCGCCACGGGGTCCTTCATAGCGAATAATAACAACGTCGCCGGCTTTGACCCGGTCGTTGAGAATATCCTCGACGGCCTGATCCTGGCTTTCACAAATATGGGCCGGACCGGAGAAAACCAGAATTGAGTCATCCACACCGGAGGTTTTCACCACACAGCCGTTGAGGGCGATATTGCCATACAGTACGGCCAGCCCGCCCTCCAGACTGAAGGCGTGCTCAAGACTGCGGATACAACCGTTTTGGCGGTCGGCATCGAGAGAACCCCAACGGGTATCCTGGCTGAAGGCCTGTTGGGTGGGGATGCCGGCGGGGCCGGCCTTGAAGAATTTTGTCAGTGCCTCGTCATTGTTGCGCATGATATCCCAGCTGGATAAGGCCGCCGCCATGGTCGGTGTGTGAACTGTAGAGACATCCGTGTGCAGCAGTCCCGCGCGATCCAGTTCGCCGAGAATGCCGAACACGCCACCGGCGCGATGTACGTCCTCGACGTGATATTGCGGGGTACTGGGCGCCACCTTGCAGAGTTGTGGCACTTTCCGCGACAGTCGGTCGATGTCGGCCATGGTGAAGTCCACGTTGGCTTCCTGGGCGGCGGCCAGAAGATGAAGAATGGTATTGGTGGAGCCGCCCATGGCGATGTCCATGGTCATGGCATTTTCAAACGCCTCAAAGCTGGCAATGGAGCGGGGCAGCACGGCTAGGTGATCCTCTTCGTAGTACTCCCGGGCCATTGAGACGATGCGTCGACCCGCTTCTTCAAAGAGTCTGCGGCGGTCCGCATGGGTCGCCAGGGTGGTGCCATTGCCCGGTAGGGACAACCCCAGTGCTTCGGTGAGACAGTTCATCGAATTCGCCGTAAACATCCCCGAACAGGAACCGCAGGTAGGGCAGGCGGAGCGTTCATATTCATTGGCTTTTTCGTCGGATGCATCTGGATCAGCGGCTATCACCATGGCATCCACCAGATCCAGCTTATGCTCGGAAAGCTTGGTTTTGCCAGCTTCCATGGGTCCGCCTGAGACAAAAATGGTCGGTATATTGAGCCGCATCGCTGCCATCAGCATACCGGGGGTGATCTTGTCACAGTTGGATATACACACCAGAGCATCGGCACAGTGGGCATTCACCATGTATTCCACCGAGTCGGCGATAATATCCCGCGAAGGCAGTGAGTAGAGCATGCCGTCGTGGCCCATGGCGATACCGTCATCCACGGCAATCGTATTGAATTCCTTGCCCACCCCGCCGGCTTTTTCGATTTCGCCGATGACCAGTTGGCCCATGTCTTTCAGGTGGACATGCCCCGGCACGAATTGGGTAAAGGAATTGGCAACGGCGATGATCGGTTTGTCAAAGTCGCCATCTTTCATGCCGGTGGCCCGCCACAGGGCGCGGGCACCAGACATGTTGCGGCCTTGGGTGGTGGTGTGTGAGCGATATACCGGCATGATTGGCCTCTTCTCTTTCGCAATAAAACAGGGCATCAAGGATAGCAGAGACCGGTCCGGGTAATCAGCAGTTATAAGAGATTCTTGCAGAAAATCCGGGAGTTGCGCTGGAAGTTGTACAAGGATTTGCGCTCGGCCGGCAATTCATCCAGCGAACTGTCTACAAAGCCCTTTTCCTTGAACCAGTCGCTGGCCCGGGTAGTCAGTACGAATAGCTGCTTGATACCCTGCAGGGCCGCCTGGGTTTCCAGCTGTGCCAGCAGGCGACTGGCAAACCCGCGATTGAGAAATTCGGGATGGGTTACCACACAGGCCAGCTCCGCTGATAAGCCATCCCTGAACGGGTAGATTGCCGCACAACCCACCAGCATTCCCTCGGCATGGAGCATGACAGTAAAACGGGATATCTCTGTTTCGAGTAATTCCCTGGAGCGTTTGACCAGAATGCCTTTTTGCTCAAGCGGTTCGATGAGTTCCAGCAGCCCGCCCACATCATCAATTGTCGCCTGACGAATCACCTCCCGGCCGTTTTTCAGCACCAGCGTACCGCTACCTTCGAGAGTAAACAGCTCGGTGAGCAAGGCGCCGTTGTCCTCATAGCTGATGATGTGCCCTCTTAGCACCCCGTTTTCACAGGCCTGGTAACAGGCCATCAAGGCATGCTGCAGCGACACGTTATCCTTCAGCACGTTGAGGCATTGGGGCACCTCGTTCAGTGACAGCATTTTCAACAGGTCGCCCTGTGGGGTTTTTACGCCGCCACTCGTGCTGAAAATGATCAGTTTTTCCGCTCCCATGCTGACGGCGGTCTGGGTGGCGATATCCTCATAATTGAGATTGTAGGCTTCACCGGTAGGTGAATAACCGATCGGTGACAGCAGTACGATTGCCCCGTCTTCCAGTTGCCTCTGAATGGCCTTGTGGTCGATTCGCCTGACCTCACCGGTGTGGTGAAAATCGATGCCCTCGCGAACCCCCAGTGGTTTCGCCGTGATCAGATTGCCACCCAGTACCCGGATTCGGGCACCGTGCATGGGCGAGTTGGTGGCACCGGTAGAGAGTTTGGCTTCGATGGAAATGCGGGCGCTGCCTACGGCATCCTTGACGCAGACCATGGTGGCTGAATCGGTAATCCGTGTGTACTGGTCAAACTGTGGGCTAATGGCGCTGCCCTTCAGCCGTTCCTCAATCTGCGGCCTGGCACCGTGCACCAGTACCAGCTTTATACCAAGACTGTGCAGCAGTGCGATGTCGTGGACGATGTTAGTGAAATTGGCATGGGCTATGGCCTCGCCGCCCAGGGCAAGTACAAAGGTTTTCCCCCGGTGCGTGTTGATGTACGGGGAGGTATCGCGTAGAAATTTTACGTAGTCGGACACAGCGTTGGCCTGAAGGTTACCCGGTGCCATTATAAGCAACAGCGACCGATCAGTTGTACCAGAAAATCAACCGTGGGTTGTATGCGGTCAATGGCCAGGTATTCATCGGGTTGATGTGCCTGCTCGACGCTGCCGGGTCCAAGTACCACCACATCCATCCCCAGATCTTTCAGATAGGGCGCTTCGGTAGCAAATGACACTGACTCGCTGGTGTAATTGGTCAGGGATTCACACATTTTTACCAGCGTGGAATCAGCGCCTGAATCAAAAGCGGGGACACAGTAGTGCTCCAGTGAAATAGTGACCCCGTCACGCTCCTGAAATGGCAGGATGCGGTCATTTATCTGTTGCTGTAATGCCGCCGTATCCATACCCGGCAAGACTCGAATTTCAAAGCCCAGTTCGCAGTGACCACAGATACGATTGGGGTTGTTGCCACCGTGAATACAGCCCAGGTTCATAGTCGGATGGCCGACATTGAACATCGGGTTATGATGCTTGTCGCGCAGTTCGTTCCGCAGTGAGAGTAGCTCACCCATCGCGCTGTGCATGGTTTCCATGGCATTGCGCCCCAGGGTGGGATCACTGGAGTGGCCGGACCGACCCTCTATGATCAGTTTTTCCACCATGATGCCTTTGTGCATATTGATGGGTTTCATCCCGGTGGGCTCGCCAATCAGGGCATAGCGGGCTCTGGGTTTGCCCGCCGCGGCCAGGGCCAGTGCACCGGACATGGAGGACTCTTCATCTGCCGTTGCCAGCACAATCAGTGGCTGCTGGAGTGTTTGACGGGAAAACTGTCTGGCGGCTTCAATGATCAGCGGAAAAAATCCCTTCATATCACAGGTCCCTAGGCCATAGATGCGCTGGTCTTTCTCAAGCAACTTGAAGGGGTTGTGTGTCCAGCGGGCTTCATCGCAGGGCACCGTGTCGGTGTGACCCGCTAACACTAATCCGCCGGGACCACTGCCCAGCGTGGCGATCAAATTGGCTTTGCGGGGATCCTTCAGGGGCATGATGTCCACGGTAAAATCGAGATCTTCCAGCCAGCCTGCCAGCAACTCAATCACCGCCCGGTTCCCCTGGTCGAGGGCGGGGTTGACGCTGCTGATTGAAGGGGTGGCAATCAGCTGTTGCAGCATGGGCATAATTGGCATGGCTGCAGTGTACGGGCGGCGGGTGAAAAAGCAATTGCCGCCGTGCGGGGAGGAGCTAAAGGCTTGTGGTGCACGGCAGGTAGAATGATCGGCTTACTTGCAGGACAGGGTTTTCATCAGTACACGGAGGTTGGATAGGGCTTCAACGTCGGAACGCCCGCTCTCTATATCCTTGCTATAAGCACTGGCCCCCTTTTGTGCGGCCTCCCTGCTGGCAAAAGGGCCGAGCATGCCATGGGTCTCGCGCACAGCAATATACCAGGAACCATTCATGCACTCGATGCGTTCCGAACGGAAGTGGGTGGCGCTTTCCTCGCCGTGTCTGATGGTCATGACAGACTCCTTCACCTGCTGAAAACAAGGACAATTCCCTATTAGAAGTATGAGTCAATTTTCCCCGGAAAGCCCGGACGAGAAAACAAATATGTATTGTTTGACCGGATTTGGCGATGGGTATTGATACTATGCGCGCGGTGATCATTGTCGCTACAACCCTCAGCCGTCATACTCTGATCTGTGAATCGGATAAATCGGGTAAATGTTATGGTACCAGCCGCTGAGATGCCGGAGCGCCAACTGGACCTGGGCAATGTGCTCAACGATCTGGTGGCCGATGGCCTGTTGTCGCGCAGTGATGCCAATATGCTCGCCGGGGCTCAGCGCAGCCGCGAGCAGGCACTGCTGCACCCGCTGGCCTATATCGCAGGTCAGCGCCCAGACAATCCCCTGGAACCCGGCAAGCAGCTCAATATCGATATTCTGACCCGCTGGCTGGCAGAGAAGGCCGGCCTGGAGGTGGCACATATCGACCCGTTGCAGGTTGATGTTGCCAGAGTCACCGAGGTCATGTCTTTTCAGTTTGCCCGCCGTCACAGTATTCTGTGTATTGGCGTCAATGACACGGAATTGCTGGTCGCGACAATGCAGCCCTTCATCACTGAGTGGGTGGCAAACCTTGAGCAGACCAGTCGCAAAACCATCAGACGGGTAGTGGTCAATCCAGTCGACCTGGCCAAGTACACCGTGGAGTTCTACTCGCTGGCCAAATCGGTATTTGGTGCAAAAGGTATTGCCGGCTCTAAGCGGTCGGGCGTCACGAATTTTGAGCAGTTGTTACAGATTGGCTCCCTCAAGGATCCCGATGCTCAGGATCAGCACATTATCAATATTGTGGACTGGTTGCTGCAGTATGCTTTCGACCAGCGGGCCAGTGATATTCATCTGGAGCCGCGGCGGGACAAGGGCCGGATTCGCTTTCGCATCGATGGTGTGTTGCATCAGGTCTATGACCTGCCCGATCAGGTGATGACCGCTGTCACCAGTCGCCTGAAAATACTCGGCCGCATGAACGTAGCGGAAAAACGCCGTCCCCAGGATGGCCGGGTCAAGACTGTCACGCCGGCGGGTGGTGAAGTCGAGCTGCGTCTGTCCACCCTGCCCACCGCTTTTGGCGAAAAACTGGTGATGCGAATTTTTGATCCCGATGTGCTGCTGCGCAGCTTTACTGATTTGGGGCTCAGTGGTGATGACCTGAAACGCTGGGAGACCATGACCGGTAGACCCCATGGCATTGTGCTGGTCACCGGCCCCACGGGCTCGGGCAAGACCACCACCCTTTATTCGACCCTTAAAGGACTCGCCACCGAAGATGTGAACGTCAGCACTATTGAGGACCCCATCGAGATGGTCGAGGACAGCTTCAATCAGAGTCAGGTACAGCATAAAATCGAGTTCGATTTCGCCGCGGGCATTCGAACCCTGATGCGGCAGGACCCGGATATCATCATGGTGGGTGAGATCCGGGATCTGGAGACAGCACAGATGGCGATCCAGGCCGCTCTCACCGGGCACCTGGTATTGTCAACGCTGCACACCAATGACGCGCCCTCAGCGATCACCCGACTGCTGGACCTGGGAATTCCTGCCCACCTGATCAAGGTGACGGTCAACGGTATTATGGCCCAGCGTCTGGTGCGGACGCTCTGCCCGCACTGCAAGGAGGCGATAACCGTTGATCCGTCAGACTGGGAGTCGCTGGTGCGTCCCTGGAAAGTCAAGTCACCGGCGACCATCTACCGTCCGGCGGGTTGTCTGGAGTGCCGAAATACCGGTTATCTTGGACGGCAGGGTGTCTACGAGATTCTGCCATTGACGGAAACCATCAAACCGCTGATTACCTCGGACACCAATATTTCCGCACTGCGTCTGCAGGCCATGAAAGAGGGGATGAGGACGTTGCGTCTCAGTGGTGCCCAGAAAGTGGGAGCCGGGTCTACTTCAGTGGAGGAGGTGATGCGTGTGGCCCCAGAATCGGGCGGATAGAACGCCCATGATTGTTGCCATGTCTGCTTCATTATGCCAACCCTATTACCCTGTCGAATCGAGAAAGCTGTGTTATGTTGACAAGCCCCGAAGAACTACCGTCAGTCCTGCAGGAGCAATGGATGCTGCGCAGGAATTATTTCGCCGGACGGGCCACCACTGGGCAGCAAGAGTGGCTGGCCTCGTTACTTGACGGCGGGACACTGGCGCGACAGCTGCCATTGGTCTGGGCTTGCAGTGAATACGTTGCCGCTGCCTGTGCCGGCCAGCCGACTCTGTTCCAGCAGTTGGTGGAATCCGGCGATCTCGAGGCCAGCTATTCCGATACCGCGCTAAAGGAGCACCTTGCCCTGTGGCTAAGTGATGTCACTAGTGAAGATATGCTTCTCAAGGTGTTGCGGCAATTCCGAATGCGGGAAATGGTGCGCGTTATCTGGCGAGACCTTACCCGATCAGCTGAGCTGGAGGAGACCACCGCGGACATGTCCCGGCTGGCCGAGGCCTGCCTGCAGGGTGCGCTGGATTTTCTGTATCCCCGGGCGTGCGCCGAATGGGGCACCCCGGTTGATACAAGCGGTGAGCCCCAACAGCTGGTGATTCTTGGTATGGGCAAGCTGGGTGCCTGCGAGCTGAATGTGTCTTCCGACATTGATCTGATTTTTGCATACCCCGAAGCCGGCGAGACCCGCGGCGGTCGACGCAGTCTGAGCAATCAGGAGTTTTTTATTCGTCTCGGCCAGTGGTTGATCAAGGCGCTGGATACCCCCACCGTTGACGGCTTTGTCTTTCGTGTGGATATGCGTTTACGGCCCTACGGTCAGAGCGGTGCATTGGTACTCAACTTCGATGCCATGGAAGAGTATTACCAGACCCAGGGGCGGGATTGGGAGCGCTACGCAATGATCAAGGCGCGGGTGGTCGCTGGTGATCGGGCGGCGGGCAGTCGGCTGATGGCGATGTTGCGACCTTTTACCTATCGCAAGTACCTCGACTTCAGTGCCTTTGAATCCCTGCGGGGGATGAAGGCGATGATCAACAGAGAGGTGCAACGAAAGGGTCTGGTGAGTGATGTCAAGCGAGGTGCTGGCGGTATACGTGAGGTTGAATTTGTCGCCCAGGCCTTCCAGATTATTCGTGGGGGCCGCGACCGGCGGTTCCAGACACCACCGCTGAAAGAGGTGCTGGAGCTGTTGGGGCAGGAGGGATTGCTGCCGCTCGAAGACACCGAAAGACTCTACCGGGGTTACCGGTTTCTGCGCAATGTGGAGCATGTGCTGCAGGGGTGGCAGGACAAGCAGACCCAGTTATTGCCGGCTGATGAGCTAGGTCAGTGCCGGGTCGCATACCTGATGGGTTGCTCAAGCTGGGATCAGTTTCTGGTACAGCTAAACGAATTTCGCCAGTTTATTCACCAGTTATTCGAAGATGTGGTTGCCGAACAACATCGGGGTGATGATGGTGATGACGCACCTGAGGAGCACCCGTTGGCGGAGCAGGTTTGGCGGGCTGTCGATGGCGATGAGTTAATGCCCGATGAGCTCGGGATCATAGGCTACGATCTGCCGGAAAAGGCGGCGGAGATGATCAACACGCTGCGCGGTAGCCGGTCGGTGCAGTCCATGGCCAATGACACCCGCGGCCGACTGGATAAGTTGATGCCCCAGCTGATCAGCATTTGCGGGCAGCGGGACAATGCCACTGAAACCCTTGGACGGGTACTCAAGCTGGTGGAGGCCGTCGCCCGTCGCAGCGCCTATCTGTTGCTGTTGAAGGAAAATCCGGCGGCGCTGCAGAGCACCGTCAAACTCTTTTCCGGCAGTTCCTGGGTGGCAGATCAGCTGGTTCGCTATCCGGCACTTCTCGATGAGTTGCTGGACAGCCGAACGCTGTTTTCGCTGCCGGAAAAATCAACCCTTGAGGACGAGTTGCACCAGCAATTGCTCCGGGTGCCCACCGATGATCTGGAATCCCAGATGGAAGTGCTGCGCTATTTTCAGCAGTCACACAGCCTGCGGGTGGCGGCCTGTGAGCTGGAAGAAATATTGCCCTTGATGAAGGTGAGTGATTATCTGACCTGGCTGGCGGAGGCAATCCTGAGCCATGTGCTGCAATTAGCCTGGAACCAGCTGGTGGAACGGCATGGCTACCCGAAAACAGCAGAGGGTGAAACGGCAGGATTTTTGATTGTCGGTTACGGTAAGCTCGGCGGCATTGAACTGGGGCACGGCTCTGATCTCGATCTGGTCTTCCTTCACGACGCCGACGCGGCCGCTTCTACCGACGGCGTACACCCGTTGGACAGTGCGACATTTTTTGCCAGGTTGGGGCAGCGCATTGTGCATATTCTCACCGCCAAAACGTCCTCCGGCGACCTCTATGAAGTGGATATGCGATTGAGGCCCTCCGGTAGCTCCGGAATGCTGGTTTCCTCCCTGACAGCCTTTGAAAAGTACCAGTTGGGAGAAGCCTGGACCTGGGAGCACCAAGCGCTGGTGCGCGCTAGGCCGGTAGCCGGACCCGAAAAGCTGGTCCGGGCTTTTGCCGAGATTCGTCAGCGAGTGCTGGTGCTGCCGCGGCAAAGAGACAAGCTGATAGCCGATGTGCTCGAGATGCGTGGCAGGATGAAAAAACACCTCGCCAGTGGCAAAGCGGATCAGGAACGGGTATTCCACCTGAAGCACGACCCGGGAGGTATCGTCGACATCGAATTTATGGTTCAATTTGCGGTCTTGGCCTGGTCCCATGATATTCCCGATTTGACTCGCTGGAGCGATAATATCCGTATCCTCGAATGCCTTGAGGAAAGCGGTGTCCTGTCAGTTGAAGATGCGGACATTTTGATCAGCGCCTACAAAAATTACCGATCTGCGGGACATCGGCTTCAGCTGCAACAGGCGGAGCTTGTCGTCAGTGCGGCAGAGTTTGCAGCGCAACGGCAACAGGTGGTGGCACTTTGGCACCGGTTGCTCGGAGAAGAATAAATATCTGGCCAGTGGTTCTTTCGGTCAGTCTGAATTTTTAGGAGATACCCATGTCATTTGCAGATCGCGATGGCTATATCTGGTTTGACGGTGAAATGGTTCCCTGGCGTGAAGCCAAGGTTCATGTACTGACCCACACGTTGCATTACGGCATGGGCGTCTTTGAGGGTGTACGCGCCTACCAGACGCCGGATCGCGGCGCGGCTATTTTCAGGCTCAAAGATCATACGGACCGACTGTTCAATTCCGCCAAGATCATGGGCATGAAAATGCCCTTCAGCAAGGATCAACTGAATGCAGCGCAGAAACAGGTGGTGCTGGAGAACGATCTGCACGAAGCCTACCTGAGACCGATGGCCTTTCTCGGCTCCGAAGGCATGGGGTTGCGGGCTGATTCCCTACAAACTCACGTGATCGTTGCCGCCTGGACCTGGCCTTCCTACATGAGTCCGGAATCCCTGGAAAAGGGTATCCGCATTCGCACGTCGTCCTTCACCCGTCACCATGTCAACATTGCCATGACCAAGGCCAAGGCCAACGGCAACTACATCAATTCCATGCTGGCCCTGCGGGAAGCGTTGGATTGCGGTTGTGAAGAGGCTTTGTTGCTGGATCCGGAAGGGTATGTCGCCGAGGGCAGTGGTGAGAATGTCTTCATTGTTCGTGACAATGTGCTCTATACACCGGAACTGACCTCCTGCCTCGATGGTATTACCCGAAAAACAGTCATGCAGTTGGCCGGGGAAGCTGGTTATCGGGTAGTGGAAAAACGGATCACACGCGATGAGGTCTATATTGCTGATGAAGCATTTTTCACAGGCACTGCGGCCGAGGTGTTGCCCATCCGAGAGCTGGATGGCCGCACCATTGGCGAAGGCGCACGGGGCCCCATCACCGGGCAACTGCAGTCACAGTACTTTGATCTGGTGCGAGGCCTTCGGGGTGAGCATCAGGAGTGGCTTGCGCCGGTGGGGCAGTAAGCCCGGTTCCGCCGGGACATTGCATGGTATCGGGTAAAAAAATTCTCATCATCGGCCCCTCGTGGATAGGGGACATGGTGATGGCGCAGTCCCTGTTTATTCTTCTCAAGCAGCAGTTTCCGGACGATCAGATTCACGTGCTGGCACCGGCCTGGAGTCGGCCACTGCTGGCGCGTATGCCTGAGGTCGAGCGGGCGATTGATATGCCAGTTGGGCACGGCAGCCTGATGTGGTCGGTGCGCCGTCGGATTGCCCGGGAATTGCGTGCCGAAGGCTACAGTCAGGCCATTGTGTTACCAAATTCCCTCAAGTCAGCGCTGATTCCCTGGCTGGCCCGGATTCCTCTCCGGACTGGCTGGAAAGGGGAAATGCGCTATCTGCTGTTGAACGATCTCCGTCACCTGGACAAGCAGCAGTATCCCCTGATGGTGCAGCGTTTTGATGCCCTGGCGTTGTCGGAGGGCGCCGTGCTGCCGACCTCGTTGCCGGCTCCCGACCTGCATGCGAAAACAGACCGGGTTCCGGCACTGCGCCAGCAGTTTGACCTTCAGGCCAATCAAAACATACTGGCGCTCTGTCCCGGCGCCGAGTTCGGCCCGGCCAAGCGTTGGCCGGAGCAGCACTATACGACCGTGGCTGCTCACCAGATTGCCAGGGGCTGGCAGGTCTGGTTGTTGGGATCGGAAAAAGACCGCCCGGTGGCGCAGGCCATTATCGACGGTTTGCCTGAGCAGCAGCAGGGCCAATGCCATAACCTGGCGGGCAAAACCAGCCTGGATGAGGCGATCGACCTGCTGTCGGTCGTCGATGCCGTGGTGAGCAATGATTCCGGGTTGATGCATATAGCCGCCGCCCTGAACCGTCCGCTGGTGGTGGTTTATGGTTCCACCTCCCCCGCCTTTACACCGCCGCTCAATGATGAGGTGGCGATTTTGTCAATTCCCGTGGATTGCGGGCCGTGCTTCAAGCGCGAATGCCCGCTAGGACACCTCAAGTGCCTCGTGGAGTTATACCCGGAACGGGTGACGGCGGCTCTCGATCGACTGGTGCCTGCACCATGACATCGATACTGTTGATTAAAACCTCGTCTCTGGGTGATGTGATCCACAGTTTGCCGGCGCTCACCGATGCGGCCGCCGCCATCCCCGACGTTCGTTTTGACTGGGTGGTGGAAGAGTCCTTTAGGGAAGTTCCGGCCTGGCACCCGGCGGTTGATCGGGTCATTCCGGTTGCCCTGCGGCGCTGGCGAAAACACCCGTTGCAGGCACGACGCAGCGGTGAGTGGTCCGAGTTCAAAAGCCGTATTGCCGAGCGCTCCTACGATGCCGTGATCGATGCACAGGGCCTGTTGAAGAGCGCCTGGCTGACCCGTTATGCGAAAGGCCCAAGATTTGGTCTGGATCGGCAGTCGGCAAGAGAATCGCTGGCGGCACTGTTTTACCACCAGCCCATTGCCGTACCGAGAGGCCAGCATGCGGTCGAGCGGGTGCGGCAACTTTTTTCGGCGGCGCTGGGTTATGCCATGCCGACGAACCTCGGTGACTACGGTCTGGATCGTCAGGCCCTGGCCGGGCCCTCCTCGGGTCAGCCCCAGGTGCTGTTTTTTCATGGCACTACCTGGTCCAGCAAGCACTGGCCCGAGTTGTATTGGCGGAAGCTGGCTGAAAAGCTGGTCGAGCGCGAAATCGGGGTTCAGCTACCCTGGGGCAATGCCGAGGAGAAGGCCCGGGCAGAACGGCTTGCCGAAGGCCTCCCGCGAGTGCAGGTGCTACCGTCATTATCATTGGCCGGTATGGCTCGCGTGGTGGCGGGTGCCAAGGCCTGCGTCGCCGTCGATACAGGACTGGGGCACCTCGCTGCGGCACTCAATGTGCCCTGTCTGTCTCTGTTTGGCCCCACCGATGCGGGGCTTACCGGCGCTTATGGTCCCTCGCAAGTCCATCTTGTCAGCGACTTCCCCTGCGCGCCCTGTTTGCAGAAAACCTGCCAATACCTTCCCACCGACGAAGAGGCTCGACAATTCGACCTGCAGCGTGAACAACCGCTATGCTTTACCCGCGTTGCCCCCGACAATGTATTTGAGCGCCTGCAGAAGCTGCTGGCGGACCATGGAGCGATTTGATGCAACTGGCGTTTTTACTCTACAAATATTTTCCGTTTGGCGGTTTGCAGCGGGATCTGGTCAGGATTGCTCAAACCTGTCAGCAGCGAGGACACCGCATCAGGGTTTATACGCTGAGTTGGCAGGGGGACGTGCCGGAGGGGTTTGAGGTAGTAACAGTGCCGGTGCGATCCTGGTTTAATCACCGCCGCTATAAAAAGTTTACCCGTTGGGTTGAGGCTGACATGCACAGGCGCCCGGTCGATCGAGTGGTCGGCTTCAACAAAATGCCCGGCCTCGATGTCTATTACGCAGCAGACCCCTGCTTCGAGGATAAATCCCGCCGATTGCGAAAGCCTTGGTATCGTTACAGTCCGCGCTACCGGCATTTTTCTGCCTATGAAAGAGCGGTTTTCTCGCCTGCGGCAAATACTGAATTGTTGATGATCTCGGCCACCCAGCAGGCCCTGTTCAAACAGTATTACGCCACGCCCGAGCACCGTTTCCATCTGTTGCCGCCGGGTATTTCTCCCGACCGACGCGCTCCGGACAATGCCGCCGAGTTGCGGGTTGCCGCCCGCCAGAAGCTGGGCGCAGAATTCGCCCTGCCAGTCGATGGGCTATTGCTGGTACAGATAGGGTCAGACTTTGAGCGCAAAGGGCTCGATCGCAGTATTCAGGCCCTGGCGGCGCTGCCCGAAGTGCTGCGCGCCCGAACCCGGTTGGTGGCGTTGGGTTCTGATGACCCTGCGAAAATGCAGGGGCTGGCGGATCAGTTGGGCATCGGGAAGCAGGTCTTTATGCCCGGTGGTCGGGCCGACGTACCGGATTTTTTGTTGGCGGCAGACCTGCTGCTGCATCCGGCCCGCCACGAAAACACCGGTACCGTACTGCTGGAAGCCTTAGTGGCCGGCCTGCCTCTGCTGGTGACCGAAGTTTGTGGCTACGCCCATTATGTACTGGATGCGGACTGCGGTCGTGTAGCTACTCAGCCTTTCGACCAGTCGGCTTTCAACCGTCTGCTTGCGGAGATGCTGGCCAGTGACCGGGATCGCGCACGCTGGCACGACAATGCCCTGCGGTTTGCTGATGAGACCGATTTATACAGCATGCCTGAGCGAGCGGCGGACGTTATTCTGGGGAGCACAGCTTGAAGTTGTTTCTGGCAGAGCCTTTCGCGTCGCGATGGCTCGACAGCGATCCGTTTGAGGCGGCGTTTTCTCTGACCGGCGAACTGTTCCGGGATATGGGTGACCGCCGCACAACCCGTTTTGAATGTGAAGGTGGCGCGTACTTCGTGAAAACCCATGCCGGTATCGGTATCGGGGAGTTGCTCAAAAATCTGCTCTATCTGCGCGCCCCGGTGTTGGGTGCCGAAAATGAATATCGTGCCATCTCCCGTCTGGCTGAGTTGGGGGTGGAGACCATGACGGCAGTGGCATTCGGTCGACGCGGCTGGAATCCGGCCTATGAGAAATCCTTCCTGATTACCCGCGCACTGGAGCCCACACTGCCCCTGGATGAATATTGCAATCCCCAGGTGCTTTCTGCCATGGGGGTGAGTGAACGCCGGGCCCTGGTGAGGCGTCTGGCACGTATTTCCAGAACCCTGCATGACAACGGTATCAATCACCGGGATTACTACCTGTGCCACTTTCTGCTCGATACCTCTCCGGCAATGGATACAGTTGCCGTATCAAAGCGGCCACTTTATCTGATTGACCTGCACCGGGTGCAGATCCGTCACCGCACTCCCCGTCGCTGGCGACACAAGGATCTGGCGGCGCTCTTTTATTCCGCACGCCGCGTGGGGTTCGACGAGCGGGATGTGGCTTGTTTCCTGGTGGAATACAAACAGCAGCCCCTGCGCACGGCCCGCGACGAAAACCGTCGACTTTGGCAGGCCGTGCGCGAGGACGCCGATCAGCTGCACCGCAAGGGCATCAGAAAGGGGTATCACACCTAATGTCCTGCTGGTTTGTCGACAGGGCGATTCTCAGTGAGGCCGCCGCAGAACGATTCTCCTCTCTGGACAGTGTCTTTGCCATTACCGGCCGCAGAGTTACCCGTTGCCCTATCAGTGAGTTGATCCTGACGGAAATCGACGGAAAATCCTATTATGTGAAACGCTATTCGCGGCGGGGAAAAGTCATGCGGCGCTGGCTGGGGCGAAGCCGTGTCAGGGCCGAATGGGAAAATCTGCTGTTTTTTCGTGAGCTGGGCCTCAGAGTGCCGCCCATCGCGGCCTATGGTGAATCCGGTGCCAGGGGCGTATTGATAACCGAGGAAGTGCCCGGTGCTGTCGACCTGCATTCACTGGTCAGACAGCGGCCCGAGTTACTGCGGGACCGCAATTGGCTGGATCAGGTGATAGTTCAGGTGGCTGAGGTGGCCAAACAGCTTCATGCCGCCAGCTTTGCCCACAACGATTTGAAGTGGCGCAATATTCTGGTTGCCGGGGAGGTGTCGCCAGAAGTGTATCTGATCGATTGTCCGATGGGGCAGACATGGCGGGGGCCACTGCTGGCCTATAAAAAAATCAAGGATATTGCCTGTCTTGATAAAGTGGCGAAATATTGCCTCAGCCGAACCGTGCGATTGCGTTTTTACCTTCACTATGTCGGCAGGGATCGCCTCACTGCGGCGGACAAAACATTCATCCGCAAGGTGCTGGCGTTTTTTGCGGGGCGAGAATAGATGAAAGCGCAGTTTTTTCAGCTTGAACCAGCGTTTGCCGCATTTTTTCAATCACTGCACCTGGACCATTTCGCCGCCTGGTGGGATGCTGCCATTGAACGGGTGGACGAACCTAACCTGACCCGAGGTGGTCGAAGCGAAGTGGGTCAGTTGTCGGTTCCCGTGAGTGGTCAACGGCAAACCTTCTATCTCAAGCGCCAGGCCAACTATAATTGCCGTACTCCCAGTAGTCCTCTGCGTGGTATTCCCGTTGCGTTGCGCGAGTGGCAGAAAATAAGCTGGCTAAAAAATCAGGGGATTCAGACACTTGAGGTTGTCTGCGTCGGGCGGGAACGTCTCAGAGAGGACCGGGCGATTTTGGCCACTGCCGCACTAGAACAGTTCTCGCCTTTCGATGTATGGCTCGCCCGGCCAATGCCTGATCATGAGCGCGCCAAGGGTCTGCGTGCATTGGGGCAACTGATCGGCCGACTGCATGCCGCCGGGGTGAAGCATGGCTGTCTTTACGCCAAGCATATTTATTTCTCGGATAATGATTCCGCCGAGTTGCGCCTGATTGATCTGGAAAAATGCAAGCGGATCTTCAGCCGTTGGGCCGGCCTGCGAGATCTGGATACGCTGCTGCGCCACAGCCCGCCCCTGACCCAGGATGAATGCAGGTTGCTTTATGCGGCGTACAACGAGGCGAGTCCTTATCCCTGGTCCCTGGCTTCACTGGAGCAGGCCGTGATGCGAAGAATGCACGCCAAGGGGGCGGTTCGCGATGACTGACCCACTTACTCTGGAGGTGCTGAAGTGCAGTGACCTTTCATTGACGGCACCGTTTTCCCTGCAGGCCCCCGGGCTGGACAGCATGGTCTGTGAAGCGATTTATCGCCATCTCCCCGGTCGCCGAGTGGTGTTCAGTACGCATTGGGGCGGTGCCCATGTACTGGTGAAACTTTTTTTTCGCCGCAAGGATTTTGATCGCGAACGAAGCGGTCTTCAGGCAATGCAGAATGCCGGCGTCCCCTGTCCGGGAGAAGTCTGGATACTGAGGGATGGCAGTGGCAAAAGCGGTGATTTTCTTGCCACCGCATTTCTTGAAGGTGCGGTAAGTCTGCGCCAGCTATATGTGTCCCAGCCACGGGAGGCGATGCCGACATTGCTGAGCGATGCCGTTGCCATGATCGGGCGTCTGCACCGTGCCGGTGTCATGCAGGCGGATATACATCTCGATAATTTCCTTTCCAGAGAGGGTTCGCTCTTTATGATCGACGGCGGTGGTATTCAGCCGCTAAAAAAACCACTGCACAATCTCGCCATGTTCTTTGCGCAGATGGTGCCGGAATATGATCAGCTGATGCCGGAGGTGATTCAAGCCTACGGAGTCGGAGCGCCGGAACCCGAACAGTTGCAGCCGCTGATTGCCAGAATGCGGGAAAAACGGATTCGACACTATTTGGCGAAGACCATTCGTGATTGCACCCAGTTTCAGCGGCTGAAGGTCAGGGGTGCTTTTGTTGTGATGGCCAGGCAGCGGGTCACTGATAAACTGCTGCAAGTCATCACCCAGCCGGAGGTGGCTGTGGGGCAGGCGACCTTTCTCAAGCGCGGCAATACTGCGACCGTAATGAAGCTGTCTGGAGATAGCAGTAGCTGGGTGCTCAAACGTTACAATATTAAAGACCTCTGGCATGGATTGGGGCGCGCCCTGCGGCGCAGTCGTGCCTGGATTTCCTGGCAGAATGCCCATCGGCTGGAGCTGCTGGGCATTGCCACACCTAGGCCCCTGGCCATGCGGGAAAACAGAGCCGGCCCCTTTCGCCAGGGAGCATACCTGGTTACCGAGTGGACCAGTGGCGAGAGTCTGCAGGCCTGGTTGTTGCGGTATGGGCCCGCCGGGATTCCGGATTGGCTGGACCGGGAGGTCAGTCGTCTGTTTGCTATCATGTGGCTGGGTCGGGTCAGTCACGGTGATATGAAGGCCACTAACCTGATTGTATGCGGGGAGCAGCTCCAGTTGATCGATCTGGATGCGCTGCGCCGCCACCGCTGCAAACGGTTCTTCAAGGCTGCGTACGGTAAGGATTTACAGCGCTTTATGGATAACTGGCAAGGCAAAACCTGGCAGCATTTTGAACAGCTGCTGCGGCCCTATGCCAGTCAATGCGGTATTAAACTCATCAATAAAAAGGTTTAACAGTGTCGACAATTGTTCTCGGTATCTCCGGTGCGCTGAATCACGATTCATCCGCAGCCCTGTATGTGGACGAAAAGCTGGTGGCGGCGGCGGAAGAAGAGCGCTTTATCCGCGACAAGCATGCCAAGGGAAAAATGCCCTATCAGGCGGCGAAATTCTGTCTGGAGTTCGCCGGTATCAAGCCGGAAGCGGTGGATGTGGTTGCCGTTCCCTTCGCACCCATTTCACTTTTTACCCGCGCGCGCTGGCATTTTGCCAAGCGTTATTGGTACGCCCCTGACCGGGCACTGGATGCCCTGCTCAACGGCAATCGCCGTTTTCGGCGTTATCGCAAGCGGGTTTTCAGCTTGCTGCGTGAACTGGGAATCAACCCGGCCGATGTGGAATTTGAGCCGGTGGAGCACCACCTTGCACACGCCTCCAGCGCTTACCATCTGAGTGGCTTCAAGGAAAAAACGGCCATCATGGGGGTCGACGGCAAAGGCGAATATGCTACTACCTTTTTTGGCTATGGTGAGAATGGAAAAATCCATAAAATCAAGGAGTTCTATGATCCTGATTCCCTCGGTGGCCTGTATGGCGCGATGACCGAGTACCTCGGTTTCGAAATGCTCGATGGGGAATACAAGGTGATGGGCATGGCACCCTATGGCGATGCGAACAAGTATGATTTTTCGCGCCTTATTGATTTTGATGGCAAGGAGTTTCGGGTCAACACCAAACTGGTCAATACCGTGGGCCTGCGCCGCTACAAGCAGGACGGCGTCGGTTTCTATTTTAGCCCGCAGCTGATTGACTGGCTCGGGCCGAAACGCGAGGGTGATATCGCCGATGAACCCTACATCGACTACGCCGCCACTATTCAGGCCCTGTTTGAAAGCGTGGTGCTCAAACTGATGGACTATTACCTTGGCGATATTCTCAGGGAGACGGGCAAACTGGCATTCTCTGGAGGTGGCGCACTCAACGTAAAGCTGAATCAGAAAATTATCGCCCGCGAAGAAGTCAAGGAGCTCTATGTGCAGCCGGCTTCCGGGGATGCGGGCACGGCGGTGGGTGCTGCCTCCTATGCGCTGGTGAAGCGCGGCATTCAGCCGGAGCCCATGCAGCATGTGTACTTGGGGCCGAATTACAGCAATGAAGACTGTATGCGCGCCTGCGAGCTGCATCCCAACAAGCCCGACTACCAGTTGATTGACCAGGTGCCCCAAAAAATTGCAGCCCTGCTGGCAGAGGGGCATCCGGTGGCCTGGTTTCAGGGCCGGATGGAATTCGGCCCTCGTGCCCTGGGTGGCCGCTCTATTTTGGGTTGCCCAAGCGCTCCTGGAGTAGCTAACCGGATCAATGAACAAATCAAGTTTCGTGAACGTTGGCGACCCTTCTGCCCCAGCATGCTTGATCGAGTGGCCCCGGAAATGTTCAAGATCGACCACCCGGCACCATTTATGACGTTTACCTTCGAGGTGAGCGATGAGTGGAAAAACCGCGTACCGGAAGTCGTTCATGAGGATGGCACTGCTCGTGCCCAGGCTCTCAAGCGAGAGTACAACCCCCGTTACTATGAGTTAATGGAAGAAATGGAAAAGCTGACAGGCAATGGGGTGGTGTTGAATACATCGCTGAACCGGCGGGGAGAGCCCATGGTTTGCTCGCCGACCGATGCCCTGAATATGTTTTTTGGTTCCGATCTACAGTATCTGATTATGGAAGATGTGCTGGTAGTGAAAGGCTCTCCACAGAATTGAAACCATTAGAGTTAAGGTTTTATAAAAATAAATTTCAAATAATATAACGAGCATTTTTGCAAATGAGCCTCCGCCTTTTCTGGAAAGTAACCCCAAAACATAAGCGTGAGCTTCTGCTGAGTGTGATGGGTCCTATCGAACAAAAACAGTTCAGAAAGATAGTGGAGGGTAAAACAGATTTTCCGAAATGCTTTTCTTCCAGAAAGGCAATTTTTATTCATGTTCCGAAAACCGCTGGTTCAAGTATATGCGATGCTATATTTGGCGTAAGTCGGGTTGGGCATATGCCCTATTCCTGGTATGAAAAAATTTCACCCGAATCATGCGAAAATTATTTCACATTTACATTCGTCAGAAACCCATGGGACAGAGCTGTTTCGGCATACCACTATTTGCTTTCTGGTGGCGCCCACAAGCGAGATGAAAAATGGTCAAAACTGGTAAGGAAATATAATAGTTTCGATGATTTTGTTTTACAGTGGATTTGTCATGAAAATGTTCAGAAAATTATTCACTTCCTTCCACAAATCAAATTCATAGAAAGTAGAGATGGGTCTGTTGATCTTGATTATATTGGCAGGTTTGAAGATATAAATTCTGATCTTTCAGAGATCAACTGTTTGTTAGGTGGCCATAACAACATAATATTTAAGCTGGGTCATAAAAAAGCGAGCAATAGAGGCGATTATAGAAGTTACTATTCGAAAGAAAGTTCCGAAATTATTGCCAATGTTTATGCAAGGGATATTAGCCTTTTTGGGTATGACTTTTAGCCAATAATCTTATTTGAAAATACACGATAAATAATTAATAGAGAATTTATGAAAAAATTAATTTTTATTCTTTCCTCAAATTACAGTGGATCACATTTTCTCTCACTTCTTCTTGGAAGCCATAGTCATGGTGAACACCTTGGTGAATTAAAAAATATTTACAAAAGTTTTGATGCAGTTTCCTGTTATATCTGCGAAGAACTGGATGACTGCCGTCTATATCACGATATAAAAGAATGTCAAAAGCAGGATTTATATAAAGAATTATTTTCTAGAGTCGATGGCAATATTGAATTTCTGGTGGATATCTCAAAAAAATCAGAATGGTTTGAAAATTTTATTCCCAATAGTGAATACGATATTCGCCTGATTCATCTTGTCAGGGATCCGCGCGCCCTGGCGAGGCGGTGGCTGATGCGGTTTGATGAGAAGCAGATCGGGTTGCGTGAGCGGATCAAACAAATCAGAAAAAACCCACTCAAAATCGGCAAGCTGCTTTTTGGCGATCTCTTGACTGTGTGTATCTATAAGTGGATATCCCAGAACAGAAAAATGGACGCTTTTGTGAAATCAACCGGTTTGCCCGCCAGAATGATTACCTACAAGGAGCTGGCTTTACAGCCGGATGAGACACTGTCGTCGATTTGTGAATGGATCGGTGTTAATTATGAGCCAGGCCAAAAGGACTACTGGAATTTCGAGCACCATGGTACTCAGAAAAAAGAGTATGAGTGGGTGAAGGAGAAAGGTGGTGCCCAATTCTTTGATCAACGCTGGCGAGAATTTCTGACCGCGGCCCAGATAGAGAAAATAGAACAAAATCAGGATCTTCAGTCACTGCTGAAGCAATTTTCTCTGAGATTTTCCCCTGAAGGGCTTGACCATACGGGGTAGATGTAGCCCCTTGGTAAAAGGCACAGGGCGCTCTGTGATGGATCACTTCATTAATTGATCGCCGTAAAACCTTCTGGTGAAATCTTGAAGCCCTCTTTGGCCGCGACATCAATGGCAACGTGAACGAGCTTATCCAGTTTCATCCAGGCGGAGGGCTCGTTGCGAAGGGGTTTCGGCAGCCAGGTATTGGATTTCCAGTTCATGAAGTGCAGGTACATAAACTCACGCTCGCCATCACGGCTATTGGTTAGCCTTCCATTTTTCCAAAACCATTGCTGAGGGTGATCCGTGCGTCCATCCCACCATGGCATGGGAGAGAGGATTGTAGAGTATTGCTCCTTGTAGAGCGTATTTCGCTGGTAAGAAGATGATAACGACCAAAAACTCCGCAGCCATTTGGGATGCTTTCGGTGTGGCAGGAATACTTTTGAAAATGCTGATTCATCAATTCCCAGGTGTTGATCGTTTTCAAGCAGTTGCTGCCAGTGCGGGATTTTTCGAAAGGCGTTGCGGTATTTTTCATCGTTCCTGAACAGGCTAAAGTGCCCGGAAAGGCGCCGCTCATGGCTGCTGATCACGTTATATTTCTGCAGCATGCACTCTGTCAGAAAAGTCCTCAACCTGCCATAAATGATATCAATGTCGCCAAAGGCGAAGAAATCGTACCCGGTGAGTTGATCCTGGTGGATAAAGCCCATGGCCGGCTTTAAATCACATAGCTTGTAGGGATGAGTTGGATTGAAATCGATCCTTAGGCGCGTACTGACCAGTTGTTTATAGTCTTCAAAGGATATTTCGATAAATTGCACATTGGCCGGGGCGGTTGCCGGTCTACCGCAGTCCGTATAAAAAAGCCAGTTGATATCCGGGTTATGCCGACAGCTCTCGAGATAAAAGTCGATCCACTCCGGCCATTTGCCAAAGTAGGGAATAATTTTAAGAATAGATGTAGTTTTCAAGAGGGGTTTGTCACTCTTTTTGAATTATTGTTCTGAACCAGCGGCAAGGCCTTTGCCCAGAGCACTTGTGACCTGAGACAGTTGCCAGAATTGCTTCCTGACCGCACCATCGGAGAAATGGTTTTGTAATCGTTGGAAAATCCGGTTGTGATCGGATTCTGTCAGTTGCTTCTGTGAAACCCGGATCAACTTTTCAGCCAGCGCGTCAGCGTCCCCGAAAGAAAACAGTTCGCCAGTGTCTCCTACCACCTCCGGGCCGCCGCCACAGTCTGAACAAATAATCGGCAGCTCCGCAGCCATGGCCTCGAGGAGAACCATGCCGAATGGCTCGTGATCGGAGGTCAGGGCAAAGGCATCAAAGGCTCTGAAGTAGCGCCTTGCCTGAATCACGTTGCCCGGAAGCAGAACACTGTCGCTGATGTCGAGTTCAGCGGCGAGCGCCTTCAATGTTTGCCGCAGTTTTCCGTCCCCAAGCATGACCAGCAGTGCACCGGCGGGGAGATGGGGCAGCGCCCGGGCAAACCCTTTGATCAGCGTCTGCGGATCCTTGTCGGGATGGAGTCGGCCAACGCTGCCCAGGATCCAGCTGTTCTGGGGTAACTGAAGTTTATGTCGTGCCTCCCGGCGGTCAAGCAGGTCCTGTCGCGCGGCATCAACGTCAATACGGTTGTAGAGTGTGATGATTTTGTCCTCGGGCCAGGTGGGCAGGTGGGATCGTATTTCATCCCGTACGGCATTCGAGACGGCAAGTAACGTCAATCTGGATTTGAACAGATTGCCCATGAGACGACGGCCAACGCGGTCAAAATCCCCAAAGGAGTGGCGTACACTGAAAATGGGCAGGTTCGTTGCAAGTAGTCCCACATAGGCGGATTTGGCGCGGTGAGCAATACAGGCAGAGAAAGGATATTCCCGGGCAATTTTGTTGACTTCACTAATAACGGTCAGTTTGGCCCCTGCCAGCGCCTTGCTGTTGTGGCCGAGAAAAATAACTTCATCAGAGCAGGCTTTTTTCGCGACGCCCGGGTCGGGTTCCCCGGTCATAAAAACGGTAATCACCTTATAGGGCGTATCCTTGAACAAAACAGCATATTGTCGGGCGCAATCCAGAAAGGGATCGTAGTAACAGTGGCACAGTTGCAATATATATTGTTGGTCATTGTTCATTTTCGGTTACACAAATGCCTTTCTGGGCAATGATTTCAGTTCATGGAGTGATAATACAATAACCGGCAACCAGAAAATCAGCCAATAGCCGCGGGGTCTGGAAATTACGGAATCGAGATTGACAAGGCCCATTGTACAGGCGAATGCAAATAGAATAGTGGCCACGACTACATAGGGGTTAGCCCGCAATTTCCAGCCAGTGAACAATACCGTCAGTATCATCAGTAGCAGCAGGGTGAGGCCGACAATGCCGCCTGATAGCAGGGCTCCGAGATAGACACTGTGGTAGGCACTCCAACCGGCCAGCCCGCCTTCAGCGATATAAATGGTCGTTCCATGGCCATGGCCGAACCAGTAATGATGGAACTCCTTCAGATAGCCCGACCAAAGATGAAACCTGTAGCTTTGCCCCTTTTCAATATAGGTATCGATGAGCGGTGTTAGCCAGAGGTAGACCGCTATCAGTAACATCAGGCCAAGCCCGATCAATAAAAGCTTGGTTCTGTTTTTGATGGGAGAAAGGGCAATCATGACAAAACCGAAAAACAGAGTTCCGGCAATGGCCAAGCGCGTATGGGTCAATACCAGGGTGACCAGAAAAATCGTTAACGCAACCAGCAACAGCAGGATAGTGGACTTTCGCCCCCGGTTGCCCGGTTCATAGAGAAGGCTGGCGAGACAGAGCAGGGCTCCTGCACCCAGACAGAACCCGGTGCGTACTTTATCGACCAGGGGGCCGGGAATACTAAACCGCCTGGTGAGCGGGTAATCCAGATACAGGTAGTGGTATGCAGCATAACACGCAGCGGTAATGCTGCCGGCAATAATCAACCATTTATAGAGACACTGAAGTCGGCGGTCTGATCCGTTAAAAGTAGATAAAAAAATAACCCAGAAACTGACCAGATAAAAAATATCTTTTATCGGATTGAGAATGTCGCGGCTGCTTTCAGGTTCAGACCAGGACAGGCTCAGCAAGGAATAACCCAAAAACACGGACGAGGCGATTGCTATTCGTGATTCAAGTAGGGCAGACCATTTGCACAGGCCTTTAAAGGCGATTAATGGAAAAGCAATACACACAAATAGTATGAATAATTTCAGGTGAAGATTTTTTTCAGGAATAAAAAAAATACTGACCAGCAAAAAAACAACACTGTAAAAAAACAGTGTTTTTGTTTTTTCTTCAAAGGGTAAAGGCGCAATCATCGTGATTTTAAATCCAAAACGGTTTTTTAGGGGAGGATGCGATAAGCCCGTTACTTCCTGGTGTAGATGGTCGTCAATAAATCCTGCAACTCTGGAGTTGTAAAGGGGGAATTCCCGCTGGATTGGTATCCCTGAATGAAACTGGGGAGGAATCGCATGAGGGTTGCCATATCTTCGGGATAGCGAGCGGTGTGCTGGAAATTTCTTATTCGAAACTCCCTGGCCAGTGGCTTGCGGTATATCTTCATGTCGGCTACATCAATAAGTCCCAGCCGGTTTTCCGGAGTGACAACAATATTGCCCATATGCAACGACCGGAAATGAATACCCTTTTCATGCAACTCCCGGATAAAACTGCCCAGCTTGTTGATGAGGATCAAGTCAATGTTGTCGCCAAGCTTCTTGAGTGTTTTGCCGGTTAATGGGGAGTAATGTACAGCGGTTCGGTGAATGCATGGAATGCGAAACAGCTCAATCACTGTCACCGTGGGGATCCCTTTTTCGTCCAGCTTCAGTGCATTGCGAACAAACCGCTTTGAGTAAGGGTATATCCGGGCCAATGACAAGAGGTGTCTAGCCCGAAACAGCTTCAAATAGGTGCCATCGGATAAAAGTAACACTTTTTCGCCGAAAGGGTCCGCTTCAATCACGGTGGCACCTTCCCGGAGGACCTGATACTCCTGCTTGGTCAGTTTTTTCATAACACTCCGGTCCCTGCTGCGGACCCATTATAAAGGTCGTGCCCTATGGTAAGATACCCTCAATTTACCCTTGGATAATTCCGATGAAATTGACTGTTCCTCGCTTTGACAAGGCTCAGGTTCTGGTGGTCGGTGATCTGATGCTGGATCGCTATTGGCATGGCAATACTTCCCGGATATCGCCTGAAGCCCCGGTCCCGGTTGTCAATGTAGCCCAGTGTGAGGACCGTATGGGCGGTGCAGGCAATGTGGCCCTGAATATTGCCACGCTGGGCGCCGGCGCGTCCCTGGTGGCCGTTGTCGGCCGGGATGAAGCCGCTACAGCGTTGCGGGCCCGTCTCGATTCTGCAGGTGTCCACGCGGATCTGCAAGTTTCTGACACAAAACCGACAATCACGAAATTGCGGGTGATCAGTCGACACCAGCAATTATTGCGTCTCGATTTTGAGGAAAACTTTTCAGCGGCGGACTGCGATCAGTTGCCTGCCAAAGTCGCTTCCCTGCTGGCCAATGTCGGTGTGCTGGTGCTGTCCGATTATGCCAAAGGTGCACTGCAACAACCCCAGGAGTTTATTCGTGCCGCCCGGGAGGCAGGTATTCCCGTGCTGGTGGATCCAAAGGGAACGGATTATGAGCGTTATCGTGGTGCCACACTGCTGACGCCCAATCTTGCCGAGTTTGAGTCTGTGGTGGGGCCCTGTGAAAACGAACAGGCACTGGAAGATAAGGGTGCCGCATTACTTGAGCAGCTGGATATTGATGCCCTTTTGATCACCCGTAGTGAGCAGGGGATGACCCTGTTGCGCAAGGGGGTGCGGGAGCTGCACCTGCCCGCCAGGGCACGCGAGGTGTTCGATGTCACCGGTGCCGGCGACACCGTTATCTCGGTGCTGGCCGCAGCGCTAGCCGCTGGTGAGGGTTTGCCCGAGGCCGTGGCCATGGCCAATATTGCCGCCGGTATCGTGGTGGGTAAACTGGGCACGGCAACGGTCAGCATGCCAGAGCTACGCCGTGCCATGCAACAGGGGCAGGGCTTCGAAAGGGGCGTGGTTAATGAAGAGCAGTTAGCTGCCGATGTGGCCGATGCCCGTGCCCATGGTGAGCGGATTGTATTTACCAACGGTTGCTTTGACATTCTTCATGCCGGCCATGTGGGTTATCTGGAGCAGGCGCGGAAATTGGGTGACCGGCTGATTGTCGCCATCAATTCTGACGCCTCCGTGACCCGGCTCAAGGGTGAAGGCCGGCCGATCAATCCGGCAGACCGCCGTATGACGGTTTTGGCGGGCCTGGAGGCGGTTGATTGGGTGGTGTCTTTTGATGACGACACCCCGGAGCGGCTGCTTGAGCTTATCCGCCCCGACATCCTGGTGAAAGGGGGTGACTACAGCCGCGAGCAGGTAGTGGGCTGGCAAATTGTCGAAGGCTATGGCGGCCAGATAGCAGCCCTGGATTTTCTGGACGACTGCTCTACAACGGCTATTGTCAGGAAAATCCAGAAAAAGTAAGTAGTTACTTGCTTGCTGTTGCCCGGACAGCTTTGTCAATATTGTCCCGCAGGTGAGTGGGGTTGATGGTGCCGATAATCGCACTGCTCACGCCGGGGTGCTGAAAAATCATCTGAAAGGTTTTATGTACGGGATCTTCCCCTGTTGTCAGGGTGGCGTGGCCGCTGGCCAGTGCTTTCTTGATAAGGACGCCTTTGTGCTGTGCCAAGCAATAATCGACTACCGGCAATTCGCGGTCGTGCTGTAGATTCCAGGTCACCATGACCGCATCGGATTTTTCGGCGGCTAACAGTCCCCCCTCGACGGTTTTTGTGGACATGCCAAAGGCGCGAATTTTTCCCTCTGCCTTGAGTTGGGCCAGCATATCCAGTGTGCCGTAGTCCCGTATGATGGCCTCATCGTTGCCATCGGAATGAACCAGCACAATATCGATCATTTCCGTGCGCAGGCGTTTCAGGCTGCGTTCGACGCTGAAGCGGGTATGCTCGGGGGTGAAATCATAGAATGATTTCCCCTGCTCGAACTCCTCACCGACCTTGCTGCAGATGACCCACCCTTCCCGCTGTCCTTTCAGCAGCTGACCCAGCCGGGTCTCGCTCGTGCCGTAGGCGGGTGCGGTATCTATCAGATTGATACCCTGTTCCCGGGCGATGGCGATGAGTTGAGCGGCCTGTTGATCATCCGGTATGGCAAAGTCATTGGGGTATTTTACACCCTGATCACGGCCGAGTTTTACGGTGCCGAGACCGAGAATACTCACGTCGATACCGGTGTTGCCGAAGGGTCTTCTGGGCAGCACCACTATTCTCCGAAAACCTTATGCCACGGCGTGGGAGCTAGTGGGGGGTGTCCAAGAAAGCCAAGCTCTGGAATGGGTTCTGCTGAAGGTTGCAACAGGGATTGCTCCTGTATCAGGGTAATGGCTTCGTCGGCAAGGTTAGGTGTCAGGGTCAGCTTGGTGGGCCAGGCGACCATGACATTCGGGCAGTTTTCTGCCCGGGAGACAAATGCTTTATCGGGGCGGGCAAAATTGCGTTGTCGGGGTTCAGCGCGGTCCACCCGCAAGGTGGCCCACTGTGCATTGCTGAAATCGACCCAGGGCATCAACGTATTGAGCTCCTGTCTGGCGGTTCCGATCAGTTGCTCAGCCGTTTGGTCAACGCCCTTCTCTGCCAGGCTCCCTCCCAAGTACCAGACCTGTGCTCCGTCGGCGCAGGGGTGGCTGGAGATTGTCAGTCTGGGAGTGGTTTCTGCCCCCAGACAGTGGCCATAAAACCGGTGTGGGTAATGGTGCTTGATCATGACCTGATGCAGTGGGCGGCGCTGCATTTGTGGAGCGGTGATGCCGAGTTCGTTGAGCATGGCTTCATTGCCCTGTCCCCCGGTCAGCACAAACTGGCGAGCGTCAAGCCGACGGCTCTGCTGGCCGTGCTCAAAGTTGATGGCCGCAGCTCGCTCGCTGTTGAGCAGCCAGCGAGCCTGTTGCCAGTTAATATGAAAAATGCGTCCGGCGCAGTTATCGGCCAGCGCCTTGACCACCGTAGGTACATCGAGAACCATATCCACCAGCTGGTAGAGGCTGCCCTTGAATGCGCTGTGCTGAAAAATGGCGGGCCGGTCCTCTTTGGCCACCTTGTTGACTCGCCCACGGGTCGCCTTGCTGGCGAGAAAAGTGGTCATCCGCGACAGTGCACTACTGCTGGACCACAGATAAAAATGATCGCTGAGAATGGCCGCCCCGCGGAGGTCAACGTCCCCTTCGCCCGCCAGGCAGGCACGCCAGTGGCCCGGCATATCAGCAATGGCTTCCGAGGCGCCGGTGATACTGCCGCTGAGGGTATATTTGATACCGCCGTGAATCATGCCTTGGCTGGCGGCTGTCTGGTCGCCGCCCAGCGCGGTTTGTTCAAGCAGTACCGCATTATAGCCAGCCTTGACCAGCCTGTTGAGCAGCCAGAGACCGGCGATACCACCACCAATAATGGCGATATCGCAACTGAGGTCGGTGTGTTTTTGGCTTTTTTCCATAGAAAACTGAAGGTCTTGTTGCCGCTCGTTGAGCGATGAGTAGTCGGCCTGAAAGTTATTTGCTTTTGACAGGCTGGAAAGGCGCTAGTATACCCTGCCCAATATCTTTATGCTTTCCGCAAATCCGCCCATTACGGGGCAGGCAGGAGACAGTTTTTTGGCGCGTTTTTTTTATTCAACATTATTTTACCTGCTGACACCCCTGATCCTGATACGCCTGCTGTGGCGCAGCACCAAGGCTCCTGAGTATCGTCGGCGCTGGCCGGAGCGCTTTGGTTTTGTGCCAACAATTGATCAAGAGCAGACAACAAAAACGATCTGGGTTCATTCGGTTTCGCTGGGGGAGACCCTCGCTTCAGTGCCGATGGTTCGGCGGCTCCAGCAACGCTATCCCGAGGCGCAACTGGTGGTGACCACCATGACGCCGACCGGATCAGCCTGTGTCAAAAATTCTTTCGGTGACACGGTCCATCATGTCTATGCCCCCTATGACTTACCCTGTGCGGTGAATCGTTTCCTGCGACGGGTTCGGCCGAATTTGTTGATCATCATGGAGACCGAACTCTGGCCCAATCTGATTCACGGCTGTGCCGATCAGAATATTCCTGTCATCCTGGCCAATGCGCGTCTGTCCGAAAACTCGGCCCGTGGATACCGGCGATTTGATTCCCTGACGAGGCCCATGTTGCGATGTATCAATCACGTTGCTGTGCAGCACGAAGCGGATGGTAATCGCTTTCTGGCGTTGGGTTTGCCCGCATCACAACTGCTTGTGACTGGGAATATCAAGTTTGACCTGACACTGGATGAGCCATTGCGGACCCGGGCTTCACAACTCAGGGTCCAGTGGCAGGCCGGGTGTCGGCGCCCGGTTCTGTTGGTTGCCAGCACACATCGCGGGGAAGACGATATTTTGCTGGATGCTTTAGACCGGATTCGCCAACATGTCCCGGCACTGTTGTTGGTGCTGGTGCCGCGGCACCCGGAGCGCTTCGACGACGTGACACAGCGCTGTCTGGCGAGGGGGTTAAACACCGTGCGCCGCAGTAGTGGCAAATCCCCTGCTGAGACGGATCAGGTACTGATCGGCGATACCATGGGCGAATTGCTGGTGTTTTTCGGTGCCTGCGATATCGCGTTTGTCGGCGGCAGTCTGGTGCCCACCGGCGGTCACAACCTGATTGAACCGGCAGCCTGGCAGGTGCCGGTATTGAGCGGGCCACACCTGTTTAATTTTGGCGATGTCTCGAAATTGTTGTTGGAGGCCGGTGGCATGGCCATTTGCAGAGATGCCCGGTCAATTGCCAATACTGTGGTAGGGCTGCTGAACGATCCCGATGCTGCCGCCCAAATGGGGGTGGCAGCAAAAATCGTGGCCGAGAAGAATCGCGGTGCGCTTGATCGGTTATTGACGGTTATCGAACGCCAGCCTTGGTAACATTGATGGCTGGATCCAGCCAGGCATTGAGCTGATAAATGTCTTCCGGACTCAACTGACCGGCCACTTCCTTCAGGCGCAACAGACTGCCGATATAATCGAAACGGGCGTTGGCGTAGTCACGGCGCGCCTGGTAAAGGTTTTGCTGGGCTAGCAACACATCTACAATGTTGCGGGTTCCCGCATCGTAGCCAGCCTGAGTCGCTTCCAGTGCGCTGGCTGCCGAAGTGATGGCCTGGTTTCTGGCATTCACCCGGGCCTTGTCGGTGAGGACAGACAGGTGCTGAGAGCGGGCCTGCTGGACGGTATTACGTTGTGCGCCGGTAAAAATTTCCTTTGCTTCAACGGATCGATGGAATGCCTGCCGGCGTTCGGCGCTGATCAGACCCCCGGTAAAAATGGGAATAGTCAGCTGTAGCCCCACCACATGGCCGTCCTGCTTGGTTTCCGACGGGCTGACGTAATACGGGTTGGGTGGATCACTGATATCCCGCCCCCTAAATTCACTTTTTGACTGATCGTCAAAATAGGATATCGAACCGGACAAAGTGGGGGCATGTTCGTACTTTTTCGAGTTGGCGTTTTCTTCAGCTGCATCCCGCTGGTATCTGGTTGCCTGTAGTGTGAAGTTATTTTGCAGGGCAAATTGAACCCAGTCTTCGCGGCTGAGAGGTTGGGGGTCGACAATGGGAAAGTCCGGCATCAGACCCGCCAGCTGCTCATATCGCTGGCCGGTAAGTACCGTTAAACCCTCAAAGGCGATATCCAGTGCGCCGCGGATTTCCAGGGTGTTCACCTTGGCATTATCAAAGGCTGCCTGAGCCTCGTGGACATCGGTGATGGGCAATAGGCCCACCTCGAAACGCTCTGTGGTCTGTTCGAGCTGACGCTGGATGGCTTTTTCTTCAGCCAGGGCAGTTTCCAGGTTTTCCCTGGCTCTCAGGACTTCAAAATAGGCGTCGGCAGTGCGGAGAATCAGGAGCTGCTGATCGGCGGCAAACTGTAGTCGGGCTTGATCGCTGAGTGCTTTGCCCTGCTGAAAAGTGAACCAGGCGGGCAGGTCGAAAATGGGCTGTGTCAGGCTGATGGAATAGCCCTTCGTATCCGTATCCGTATGACCCTCGCGACCGAAGACGGCACCCTGTCCCAGCACGGTGGTGTTTGCCCCATCGGACTCCAGCTCTTGATATTCACCGCTTGCCGTAATTTGTGGCAGCAGTCCGGCACGGCCAATATTTTTTGCTTCGCTGCCCGCCCGGTATGCGGCCTGGGCTGCCCGCAATTGGGGGTCGTGTTCCACCGCCTGTTCATAAATCTGAGACAGCGTCTCGCCGACGGCAAACGGGCTGATCAAAACCAGTGCCAGACAGCGTAGATGTTTCAAGGGATGCATCGGAAATCCTTCCATCAGGTGGCTTGTCAGCGCGAGAGTCTAGCAGATTTTGGGCATTGGAACATGGCCCTGTCTGCAGAGTGGGTCTTTCGAAATGGCCTGCGCAGCTGATGAGGTTTCAGTTGTTGAGAATACCGGGATTGGCATGAATTTGTGTCAGGAAAATTTGCCGGTTAGACCTTTGTTGATGAGGGGATGTGCTGGTGGTGTGCAGGTCGTCAAAAGTCGTTTATTGCCCCTGAAAGCATGACCCGCTAATGGGTATCGGTTACAGTGTGAAAAAGAGAGGGGTTGGTTGTGTCCGAGGCGGATCGTTACACGCGGAAGGATGTCGAGGTGCTCGGCAGTGAACAGGTTTTTCGTGGTTTTTTCTCCATGATAAAACTGACCCTGCGGCACAAACTGTTCTCCGGTGAATGGTCAGAGCCTATTGTGCGGGAATTATTCGAGCGGGGCAGTTGCGTGGGTGTTCTGCTCTATGATCCACAACATGAACTCTTGGCGCTGGCGGAGCAGTTTCGTGTGGGGGCGCTGGAGGATACCGAAAGTCCCTGGTTATATGAAGTGGTTGCCGGAATGGTCGAACCGGGTGAACAGCTCGAAGAGGTAGCAAGGCGCGAGACCATGGAGGAGGCGGGCCTGACTCCCGCTAGACTGATGCCGATCTGCGATTACTGGGTCAGCCCCGGTAATACCAGCGAGCGCATGTATTTATTCTGCGCACTGCTGGACTTGAGCGCGGCGGGTGGTATTTACGGGCTGGATCACGAGTCAGAGGACATCAGGCTCCACGTCATGCCAAGAACCGAGGCGTTTGCCCGGCTGGACCAGGGGCAGTGCAATAACGCGGCTACTATGATCAGTCTGATGTGGTTGCGAATGAATTACCCGCGTTTTGTGTGACAGATTGCGCCATTTTTGATGCCGGGAAAGTAAAGTAGGCAAAAACGTGACTGAGTACTGTGAATCCGAAGATGAAAGTACGTTACAAAGTAGACCTGATCGGGTACATGGCCGAGTGTGATGCAAACTACTTGCGGCTCATGAAGCTGTTTCCCGATATGGCGAACGGTGGCGAGCGCAGAATTGGTCTGCGTCACGACGGTGAGCATGTGTTGCGATTGATTCCGCGCGAGCAGACCGCTTACACCACGCTGCTGGAACTGTCTCAGGGAGCCCGCGATGGTGGTAGAGATGGCTGGTTCAAACTGCCGATACTGATGTTGCGTCTTTATCACGATGCACGCGTTGCAGAGGTGTTGTCCTGGGAGGGCGTCCGACAAATCAGGCCTCGTTACGATTATCCCAACCGGCAGATGTATCATCAGGATGAAAAGGCACAATGGAATCGTTTTTTGGGAGAGTGGTTATCCCATTGCCTGAAATATGGTTATCATCTGGAGCCGTTGTTCGGCGAAACGCCATACGGATGAGGCTGGTTGGCTTGCCGTTGCCAGTGAGCATTAAAAGGGAGTCGAATCATCTTGCAGCACACCAACCGGCACATTGCCCGAATACTGCAAATATCGGATAGTCATCTCGGGCCCGATCGTGAATTCAAATTGGCGGGCATCAACACCTACCGGAGCCTTGGTCAGGTACTGTCGGTCTTGCCCGACCAGGATGCGGTGCCTGAGCTGTTGGCGGTGACCGGGGATATTGCCGGTGACGGTGACGAAGGCGCATACCATTTGTTCAATGAAGCCATGGCAGAACAATCTCGGCCTTTTGCCTGGCTGCCGGGCAACCACGACGACTTTCCCCTAATGCGTCAGGTGCTCCATCAGTCGTTCAGGCGGGTCATCGAGCTGGATAGCTGGGTGGCAATCTTTCTGGTCAGTGCCCAGGCGGGTGAAGTGGCTGGGCAACTGGCAGATGCCGAGTTAGCTGAGCTGGCAGACCTGCTGCACCGTTATCGCGATCGCCATGTGCTGCTGTTTATGCACCATATGCCGGTAGAAATCAGCTGCCAGTGGCTCGACAAACACCGGGTTGCCAACCATCGTCAACTGGCTGACCTGATGGCCGGGTTTCCCGGGGTCAAAGCACTGTTTGCCGGCCATGTGCATCAGGCATTTTCGACCTCATGGCAGGGGATCGGGGTACACAGTGCCCCGTCGACCTGTTTTCAGTTTGCCCCCGGCAGTGATGGTTTCGAATTGGCCGAGCAACCCCCCGGATATCGCTGGATTGATCTGTACGCCGATGGTCACCTGAAAACCGGTGAGGGGTTTGTTGCCGGGGCCGGGCAGCAGGTGGATCATCGTTGCAGTGGGTACTGATGTGTTCTGAGTGCTGTTGCTTTGAGGTAGGCAGTATCACAGCCTGTCACTGTGAGTCGATAGCGTTATAATCTTCTGATTGGTCCTGCAGGTTGTACGTCGATCATGCCTCTTGTTTACATTCATGGTTTCAATAGTTCGCCCGCTTCACTCAAGGCGCGCCAGGCAGCGGTATGGTTGAAAAAAAACTGCCCGGAGGTCTCTTTTGTCTGTCCCGCACTGTCCAATGATCCGGCCAGGGCGATTGGTCAACTTGAGGCAGAAATAGAAAAAGCAGGCGCGCCGGTTGGGTTGGTGGGCAGTTCAATGGGTGGTTACTATGCCACCTGGCTGGCTGAAAAATACCGACTTAAAGCGGTGCTGGTGAATCCCGCTGTAAGACCGTATGAATGGATGCTCGAGTATCTGGGCGTCAATGCCAATTATCATACCGGCGAGCGCTACCAGTTGGAGCAGCGCCATGTGGACGCGGTGAAAAGTCTGGATGTTCCAGGGTTGCAGAATGTCGGCAATTACTGGGTATTGCTGCAAACCGGTGATGAGGTGCTGGATTACCGGCTGGCTGAATCTAGGTACAGTGGTTGTCGCATGACCATTGAGCAGGGCGGGGATCACAGTTTTCAACACTATGAGCGTCACCTGCCTGCCATTATCGAATTTTTGGGGTTATCAACCGGGGTTTCATGAATAAATATACCGCTGAAGATATTGAAGTTCTCACAGGCCTCGACCCGGTTAGAAAGCGCCCGGGGATGTACACGGATACCACCCGTCCCAATCATTTGGCCCAGGAGGTTGTCGACAACAGTGTCGACGAAGCTCTTGCCGGTCACGCCAATAAAATTGATGTCACACTCTACCGGGACGGCTCGCTTTCCGTGGCCGACAACGGTCGTGGCATGCCCGTGGATATTCATCCCGAGCAGGGATTGCCGGGGGTTGAGGTGATCCTTGCCACGCTGCACGCGGGGGGCAAATTTTCCAACAAAAACTATCAGTTCTCCGGCGGTCTGCACGGAGTGGGTGTCTCGGTGGTCAATGCATTATCCAGCAAGCTGGAGGTGACGATTCGCCGCGATGGCCGGGTTTATCGCATGGGTTTTGCCGGTGGTGACAAGGTTTCTGACCTGACAGTGGTGGACAGTTGTGGCCAGCGCAATACCGGTACCGAGCTGCGTTTTTTACCGGATCCGAAATACTTTGACACCGTCAAATACTCGGTCTCCCGCTTGCGGCATGTTCTGCGAGCCAAAGCGGTGCTCTGTGCGGGGCTGACGGTAAATTTTACCGACGAGAACAGTGGCGAAACCGAAAGCTGGTGTTACGAGGATGGCCTGGCCGATTATCTGCGGGGGACGACTACTGGCTGGGAGGTGCTTCCGATAACACCTTTTACCGGTAGTTACTCGTCCGAAAGTGAGGCGGTGGATTGGGCACTGCAGTGGCTGCCTGATGGCGGTGAGTTGACCCAGGAGAGCTACGTTAACCTGATACCCACGACGCAGGGTGGTACACACGTCAATGGCTTGCGCACTGGTTTGCTGGAGGCCCTTCGGGAATTCTGTGAGTTTCGCAATCTGCTGCCGCGGGGTGTCAAGCTGGCGCCGGACGATATCTGGGAAAAATGCTGCTTTGTTCTCTCCTCCAAACTGGCAGACCCACAATTTTCCGGACAGACCAAAGAGCGCCTTTCCTCCCGTGAGGCGGCGGCATTTGTATCGGGTGTTGTGAAGGACGCTTTCAGCCTGTGGCTGAACCAGCACACGGAAGATGCCGAGCAGCTTGCCGAGCTCTGTATCAACAATGCCCAGCGGCGACTCAAGGACAGCAAAAAAGTCGCGCGCAAGCGCATTACTGCCGGACCGGCACTGCCTGGCAAGCTGGCAGACTGCTCCAGTGGCAGCCCCGAGCTGTCGGAGCTGTTTCTGGTGGAGGGCGACTCTGCCGGCGGGTCTGCGAAGCAGGCTCGCAACCGCGAGTTTCAGGCGATTATGCCGCTGCGGGGCAAAATTCTGAATACCTGGGAGGTGGATAGCCAGGAGATTCTCGCCTCCCAGGAGGTACACGATATCTCTGTGGCGTTGGGTATCGATCCGGCCATTGACGGACTGGAAGCGCTGAGGTACCACAAAATCTGTATTCTCGCCGATGCGGATTCTGACGGCTTGCATATTGCCACCTTACTGTGCGCCTTGTTTGTGCGGCACTTCCGGCCACTGGTGGCTGCGGGGCACGTGTATGTGGCCATGCCTCCCCTGTATCGGATTGATGTGGGTAAAGACGTGTATTACGCGCTGGACGAAGGGGAAAAAAAGGGCCTGCTGGACCGCATTGAAGCGGAGAAGAAACGCGGCAAAGTCAATGTACAGAGATTCAAGGGGCTGGGTGAAATGAACCCCATTCAGCTGCGCGAAACCACCATGGATCCGGACACCCGACGACTCGTTCAACTAACCATCGAGGCAGGTGATGACACCAATAGTCTGCTGGATATGCTGTTGTCGAAGAAGCGCGCATCAGACCGCAAAGCCTGGCTGGAGCTGAGCGGCAATCTGGCTGATGTCTAGGCCCTGGCCAATGAGTAGGTGAACGGTATGATTCGAAGGGATGCTTCCGGGGAGCAACTACTATGAAAAAGTTACTCATATGCCTCCGCTGGAGCCTGATCGGCATCGCGCTGCTGGCGGTTGTGGTGCTTTCATTGCTGCCGTTTATGATTCGCTGGCAAGGTATCGTCTGGCTGGAGAAGCAGGGGCTGGATGCCAATATCGGTTATGTGGAAATCCGTCCGATGCTGGGCACGGTGCAAGTGAACAATGTCCACATCCAGTCTCCCGGTGGTGAGCGATTGATACTCGACCAGCTGTTGTTTGATATTGCCTGGAACCCCCTTTTTGAAAACGGCCTACGAATTGAAGAGGTATCCATTGAGGGGTTGACGCTTGATCTGGCCATGACGCCTTCCGGTCTGCGTGTTGGCGGTATCCCATTGCGCAACAATGGTGCCGCGCCGGATACAGCGGGCCCGCCACTGTTTGAGCGATTGGCGCTGGATCAGTTTCAGCTTCGCGATCTGACATTTTGTTACCTCTTGATGAATGAGCGCGGTGAACAGCAGGCGAATCAGTGTGCCGGACTGAATGCATTACGGCTCAGTGACCTCACCATGGCAATGGGTGATGCGCCCTCACTGTCGCTGCCCGGTGTATCGCTCAGTGGACTGCGCTGGTTTGACCGGCTTGACCCCTTGCTACTGGCGACGGTTGAGTCACTGGCCGTCACCGGTCTGAGCAGTCCTGATATGGCTCGTTGGCAGTTGGAGAAGGTCAATCTTCAGTCGCTGGCTCTGTTGCCGGGGGGCACTCCTGCCGTGCAACTGAATGAGTTGGTGTTGAACGGTTTCAACCTCGCGGATGATGTGGAGTTGAATGCCGTATCGCTTGATGCCATGGCTGTCGGGCTGGCACTCGATCAGACCAATGGTCTGGCATTTGCGCCGGCACTGCTGAAACGTGTGGGCCAGCTCACGCCCGAGACCGCTTCTCAGGGGGCTGTCGATGCGAGCGGCGACGCAAACGACAGACAGATCAGGCTCAAACAGCTTGTTCTGCGGCAAATCGACATTGGGGCGGATCGCCCGCTATTGTCTGCCGGTAAACTGCGGATCAGCGATATGCGGTTGGCAGGTGCAGCGGTGGCGATAGACACCCTGACCCTCGGCTATCTCAACCTGCTCCCCGGCGCAGAGGAAGTGCTGGCGTTGGACAGTCTTGAGTTACAGGGGCTTGATATGAACCGGGATATTGCCATCGCCGGGCTGACGCTGGGCGACCTTCAGGTGCGCCTGGAGACCGATTCGCGGGGCGCACTGGCATTTGCACCAACGCTGATCAGCCAGCTTATGCCGACGCCGGAAAAGAATGATAGTGCCGTGGAGAGTGTTGAGCCACCATCCGGAGCATCCGCTGCCATGGGTTTTGAGATGGGTGATCTGCAACTGGGATCGCTGGCCGTTTTTGCCGATCGTGAGTTGCTGTCGCTTGATGCGCTCGGACTGCAACAGTTGAAACTTGCCGGCGATCAGGTTGAGCTGGCCAGACTGGAGGTGTCCACGGTGGATTTTCTCGCGCCCGCCCCGGATACTGCCGAGGTGAGTCACTATGTGAAAATCCCCCGGTTATCCCTGGACAACCTGGCAAAAAATTCCGGTACGTTCAGCCTCGGCAAACTCCAGATAGGGGACCCAGAGATCTTCGTGCATCGCAATGCCGATGGCATGCTGTCGATGTCCAGCGAACTCGCCGTTTTGTTGGGGCAGGATGGTGAAACGGTTGCGGGAGAGTCGGAGGATTCTGCACAGCAACTCACCACAGAAAACGCACCGCCGTTAAAGCTGCAACTCGCTTCCCTGACGATTGGCGAGCAGGGACAATTGCGCATACTGGATGAAAGTGTGTCGCCGTCACTGGATCAGCGCTTTACCGGTGTTAGCTTGAATCTCAAACACCTGAACAGCACCCGTACGGATACGCCCGCCGAAGTCAATTTGAACATGGCCCTCAATCAGTTTGGTGCGCTGTCCCTGGCAGGCCAGGTTGCTCCCTTTGGTGATGCCTTAAGCACCGATCTTGAAGGGGAAATCAAAGGTATTGATGTGCGTGATATCTCCGGTTACGCAAAAAAATTCATCGGCTATCATCTTGATCAGGGGCTGGTAGATTTCGACATCAGGGTTGATATCCTTGAAGACACTATTGACTCGGTGGTCACTGTCCGACTCCACAAGTTGCAGGTGTCACCAGTGAGCAAAGCCGATCTTGAGGCCGGTGCCAGCGAACTGGGCGTGCCGCTGGAGTTCGCCCTGTCATTATTGCGCGATAAAAATGGCATGATCGAATTGAAGCTGCCGGTTAGCGGCAATATCAATTCGCCGACTTTTTCCATCAGACATATTGTCAACAAGGTCATGTTCAAGGTGATTAAAGAGACGGTGATCAATTACTACCTGCCTTTTGGGTTGGTGGTGAAGACATTGGTTGGCGACAGTCTGGCCGGGATGGGCTTTGAGCCGGTGCCCTTTGAGCCGGGTACAGCAGCGCTGGATGAAGCCGGTGAGGCCAACCTGAATCGTCTCTCGGACATGCTGCAAAAACGCCAGCAGCTGCAATTGGTGTTCTGTGCACCCGCTACCCTTCAGGACTGGGCTGCACAATTTTCCCCGGATGAGCTGGCAAGCCTGCAGTCATCCGGGGAAAATCCCCAGCTTCCCGACATCACGGCGGAGCAATCTGCCGGATTGGCTGAGCTTGCCAATCAGCGCACGGTTGTCGCGAAACAGTACCTGATTGATCACGGTGTCACTCCGGGGCAAATCATTCTGTGTACCGGGAAGTTTGATCAGCGCAGTACCCTGCGCCCGGAGATGTCCATCACCATTGGCCAGTAATCCATAACCGCAAACCCGTTGTCACCGCACGAGCAGTAAAATTTATGACAGAGACCACGATCATTAATCCGGCAATTGAACAGATACCGCTGCGCAGCTATACCGAAAAAGCCTACCTTGATTACTCCATGTATGTGATTCTCGACCGGGCATTGCCGCATATCGGTGATGGTCTGAAGCCGGTTCAGCGGCGAATCATTTATGCCATGAGTGAGTTGGGGCTCAAATCCACGGCCAAGCACAAGAAATCCGCCCGCACCGTGGGTGACGTCATCGGTAAATTCCATCCCCATGGGGACAGTGCAGCCTATGAAGCGATGGTGTTGATGGCGCAGCCGTTTTCCTACCGCTATCCACTGGTGGACGGCCAGGGTAACTGGGGCTCATCCGATGACCCAAAATCCTTTGCTGCAATGCGTTATACGGAATCAAAGCTGGCACATTTTGCCGAGCTGCTGCTGTCGGAGTTGGCCCAGGGTACGGTTGACTGGAAAGCGAACTTTGACGGTACCCTTGATGAGCCCATTACACTGCCGGCGCGCGCGCCTCATGTATTATTGAATGGTACGACCGGTATTGCCGTGGGCATGTCCACAGATATTCCGCCGCACAACCTGCAGGAGTTGATCAGTGCTTGTGTACATTTGCTGGATCAGCCCGGCGCAACCACGGCGGAATTGTGTGAGCATATACAGGGACCGGACTATCCCACCGAAGCGGAAGTTATTACCCCCCGGGAGGACATCCTGAAAACCTATGAGACCGGTCGGGGTAGCCTGAAAATGCGTGCTGTCTGGCAGTCGGAACAGGGAGATATCATCGTCACCGGGCTGCCTTTTCAGGTGTCTGGCGCGAGGGTTCTGGAACAGATTGCCGCCCAGATGCAGGCCAAAAAATTGCCGATGGTTGCGGATTTGCGCGATGAGTCCGATCACGAGAACCCGACCCGACTGGTGATCGTACCTCGCTCCAACCGGGTTGATCTGGAGGGGCTGATGCAGCATTTGTTTGCCACCACGGATCTGGAAAAGAACTATCGGGTTAACCTCAATATGATCGGGGTAGACGGTCGCCCGGAAGTGAAGCCCCTCAATAAAATTCTCACCGAGTGGCTCGCTTACCGCATGGATACTGTGCGCCGTCGGTTGCAGTTTCGGCTGGACAAGGTGGATCACCGGCTACATCTGTTGGAAGGCCTGTTGATCGCATTTTTGAATATAGATGAAGTGATTCATATTATTCGCAGTGAGGACGAGCCAAAACCGGTATTGATCCAGCGTTTTAGTCTCAGTGATATCCAGGCAGAGTATATTCTCGACACCAAGCTGCGCCAGCTGGCCCGCCTGGAGGAAGTTCGCATTCGTGCCGAGCAGGAAGCGCTGGCGGCGGAGAAACTGGAGCTGGAAAAAATTCTCGGTTCCGCAAGGCGTCTAAAGACCCTGGTGCGCAATGAATTGCTGGCTGTGGCCGATGAATTCGGTGATAAACGCCGTTCACCGCTGGCCCGCCGTGAGGAAGCGAGGGCGTTTTCTGAAACCGAACTGTTGGTGTCCGAGCCGGTAACAGTGGTGTTATCGGAGAAGGGCTGGATACGCTCTGCCAAAGGACACGATGTCGATGGCGCATCACTCAGCTATAAATCCGGCGATCGCTTTCTCTGTGCGGCCAGAGGACGCAGTAACCAGTCGGTGGTTTTACTGGATTCCACCGGTCGAACCTATTCGTTGGCGGTCCACAACCTGCCCTCGGCGAGGGGGCAGGGTGAGCCTGTCACCGGTCGCCTTAACCCCCCTTCCGGCGCCGGTTTTGTGAGCGTCATAATGGGCGATGATTCACAACAGGTGTTGATGGCAACTGATGCCGGTTACGGTTTTATGGCCAATCTGGCAGATCTGCACAGTAAAAACCGGGCGGGTAAAACGACCCTGACGATTCCCAGGGGCGGTCGAGTCATCAAGCCGGTGGCGATTTCTGACCGTGAAAACAGTCTGGTGGTCGCGGTCAGCAACGAGGGTCGTATGCTGGCGTTTCCACTGGCAGAACTCCCCCGTTTGGCGCGAGGCAAGGGAAACAAGATTCTCAGTATTCCCTCCTCGCGAGTTCAGTCCCGGGAAGAGTTTATGGTAGCGGTGGCGGTCGTGACCCCGGCGCAGCAATTGCTGGTGTTCTCGGGCAAACGTCATTTGAACATCAGGGCCAGCGATCTTGAACATTATCGCGGGGAGCGCGGTCGCCGTGGCAATAAACTGCCCCGGGGCTTCCAGAAAGTGGACAGGGTGGAGGTGACGGGCAATGATTAGCGACGATTTGGGCATGTTGCCCCGACATGGCTGTTTACCAGCTGAGTGATTTTCATTATATTTAAAACGGTTAGAGCGGGGCTGCTGCCCACCGTATAAATCTCGTCCAGAGGATGAACAGATGGATAATAATAAGGTGTTGCTGGTTATTGCGTCGCTGTTACTGCCACCACTGGCAGTGTTCCTGAAAAAGGGTGCCGGTAAGGATCTGGTGATCAATATTGTGCTCTGCCTGTGCTTCTGGGTGCCGGGTATCCTGCATGCGCTTTGGGTGACGTTGGCCTGAACCGAATATTGGCAGGGGGGTGACAGGAAGCCCGCATGGCATTCAGTCAATACAAGGTGATGGCTATCAGCGAGGGAGCTCTGGGAACGATTTTTCTCGGTGCCTCCGGCTTTCCCCTGAAAAAAATGGAGACGGTCCTCAACGAGCAGGCGGCCGACGGCTGGCAACTGGTTTTCCAGGTGGTGGAAAGGCGTCGCCTCTGGCTGTTCTGGGCACGGGAAACCGTCATCGTCACTCTGGGCAAATAACCGGTGGCTCTCCGCGACGAACAATCCCGGGAGGACCAGCTTCGCAACCGAATTGCGGAACTCCCCGCAGAACAGCGCAGGGTTTTTCACGGGCGTATGGCGAGATGCCTCAAAGATCCGGACAGCTATGCGGTGCTGAACTATTTGTTTGTCGCCGGGCTGCACCATTTTTATCTGAGGCGCTGGTTTCGCGGTGGAGTCAATCTGGCCGTTTTTCTGGCTGGTCTGGCTTGCCTGCTCACTGGTCAATGGCGCTGGGGGCTTGGTTTGTTACTTTTGATTACGTTAATTGAGTTGCCAGCACTGTTCTGCTCTCAATGCATTGTATTGCGGTATAACAACGACCTGGCTGAATCGCAGTTGGCGGAGACTGGCCACAGTCAGAACTGATTTTTTACTTAATGGAGCGTGTGATGGAAACGATAGGAAATGCCATTATTTTTTATGGTCTGAAGGTTGTTATGGCAGCCGTTATTTTTTTTGTGGGTAAATTTATTGCGGGCTGGCTGAGGGGCCTGGTAGCCGGCTTGATGAAAAAGAAAGACATGGATGTGGCGATCCAGCAGTTTGTCTCTACGCTGGTTTACTATGCCCTTCTGACCTTTGTCTGTATTGCAGCACTGGGTCAGCTGGGCATACAAACGGCCTCCCTCGTGGCTGTGGTGGGTGCCGCCGGTCTCGCCGTTGGCCTGGCTTTACAAGGTTCTCTGGCCAATTTTGCCGCCGGTGTGCTGATCCTGATTTTTCGTCCCTTCCGTGTTGGAGACTATGTTGAAGTGGCCGGTGTCGGTGGTACGGTGTCGAAAATACTGGTATTTACTACCGAGCTGAACACCCCGGACAACAAGCGGATTGTGATTCCCAATGGCCAGGTAATGAGCGGTACCATTACCAACTACTCCACCCACGATACCCGCCGGGTCGATCTGGTGATCGGTATCAGTTACGGCGATGACATCGACAAGGCCAAGGCAGTGCTGCGTGAAGTTGTTGAAGCAGATAAACGTGTGTTGGCAGATCCGGCCCCGAATATCGCAGTTACCCAGCTGGCGGACAGCAGTGTCAACCTCATTGTCCGCCCCTGGGTTGCCACGGGCGACTACTGGGGGGTCTATTGGGATCTCACCGAAGCCATCAAAAAGCGCTTTGATAAGGAAGAGATTTCCATTCCTTTCCCGCAACGCGATGTGCATTTGTATCCGACAGCCGATAACGCTTGAAGGTAAAATGCTCAAGGCCCCTGTGAAGGGGCCTTTTTTGTTCTATAAATAGAGAGGTACACATGGGTATTCTTTCCTGGATCGTACTTGGCCTGGTGGCCGGAATTCTTGCCAAATGGATCATGCCGGGCAGGGATGGTGGTGGGTTTATTCTCACGGTACTGTTGGGTATTGCCGGCGCTTTTGTCGGTGGCTGGATTGGTTCGTTGCTGGGCTTTGGCGGTGCGGGTGGCTTCAGTTTAGCCAGTATCGCCACGGCCACGGTGGGCGCCATTCTGATTTTGCTGCTTTACCGGCAGTTGAGAAAACAGTGAATTTCGGCAGCTGTCCTGTTTAGTGAACACCGAGGAGAACATGATGAAACACACGATTTTATCCATCGCAATGGTCCTCTTGCTGGGCACTGGTATTGCGTCGGTGACACTAGCTCAGAAGCCAGAGCACGCCGGAAGTGGGAAAGGTGTCATGAAAGACGAGGCCCCGGTGGTCCGGGAAACCGAACAGTCGCGCGAAAAAAAGCTGCTCAAAGATATGGAGCAGAAACGGGAGATGAAGGCCGAGCAGGAGCGGAAGGAACTTGGCAAAGGCTCTGAGCAGGGCCGGGACATGCGCCAGGAACACAGTCGCAAATGGTGGCGCTTCTGGGATTAATTGCGCTCTTTTAATCCCTGCCCCACAGAAAACGCAGCCGATGGGCTGCGTTTTCTGTGGGGCATCAATATTTGAATGGGCGATCAGCGGGCGCGATCAAAGCGCCGTTTACGACGGTAGGGAAAGACATCGACAATTTTGCCGTTGCGGATCTGTTCCTGCAGCCCCCACCAGAATTCCACATCATAGATATCGCTGTGGAGTGCCTGAAAGGCTTCCCGGGCAACGGGATTGCCGGAGAAGAATAACCGGAATTCCTCTGGAAAAATATCGTTGGTTGCCACGGTATACCAGGGGGTGGCAGACATCTCCTCCTCATCAGTCTTCGGTTGAGGGATACGCCTGAAGTGACACTCGGTCAATGGGCAGATTTCATCGTAATCGTAAAACACCACCCGGTTGTGGCGGGTGACCCCGAAATTTTTCAGCAGCATGTCACCCGGAAAAATATTCGCCGCCGCCAGTTGTTTGATGGCGTTGCCGTATTCCTCGATGATGTTGCAGGTTTGTTGTTCATCAGCCCGCTGCAGGTAGATATTGAGCGGTGTCATGCGGCGCTCGGTATAGAGGTGCTTGATGATCAGCCGGTCTCCCTCGAAGGTCAGCAGCGAGGGTGCGACTTTCTGTAACTCGGCGAGTAGTTCGTCGGAAAAGCGATCCACCGGAAACGAAAAATTAGCAAACTCCTGGGTATCGGCCATCCGCCCGATACGGTCGTGCCGGGAGACCATGTTGTACTTCTCCCGCACGATTTCGTGGGTGACCTCCTTGGGCGGGTCGAAACGATCCTTGATGATTTTAAAGACAATATCGTAGGACGGCAGCGTGAATACCGACATCACCATCCCCTTGATGCCCGGTGCGATGACAAACTGATCCTGAGAGTTTCTCAGGTGACTGACAAATTCACGGTAAAATTCCGTCTTGGCGTGCTTGGGAAAACCAATGGACGTGTAGATTTCGTTATCGCCCTTGTGCGGCATCAATTGCTTTAAAAAATGCAGGTAGAGGTAGGGCAGTGGAGCATCCACCATAAAATGGGTTCGGGTAAAACTGAACACCACGCTCATCTCTTCCTTGTTGAAAATGGCTGTGTCAATAAACAGGCCGCCTTTTTCATTGTTCAGTACGGGCAACACCAGTGGAAAAAGCCGGTCGCCATCGATGATGCGACCGACAATATAGGCCGCCTTGCTGCGATAAAACACCGAGTCGAGCGTATCAAATTTCAGTGCCGAAACCGGATTCTTCAGGTGGGGCAGTAACTGCTCGTTAAATTCCTGAACGATGAAGTTCACATCCCTGGTGAGGTTTTCCGGTGGCGTAGAGAACTCGGCATCCAGCAAAATCTGCTCAAACACGGCGGCGATATCGTCAATACCCTCATAGCGCACATAAATGCTGTATTCCGCTTCCGGTATCGACGCCATTTGTGAAGACAGTACGTAGATCAGGTCATCGTCAATCTTGTCGTGATCATTGATGCAGCCAAATACGGAGTTGAAAAAAGTCTCGGCAATTTCGTAATTGGGGAAGTTGAAAACCAGTTGGGTATAGACGGCTTTTGCCTGGCGCCATAATTCCAGATCGGTAATATCTTTATTGGTCACCGTGGCGAGCAGCTCCGATACCTGGCGCACTTTGGTCTTGTAGAGTTCCAGTCGGTCCACGTTGGCGCTCTGCACTGCATGCCAGTCGGCCTTTTCAAAGCGCGCCTTGGCGCCGAGAGTCATATTCAGGTAATCGGCAAAATAGCTGCGGAAGCCATTGAGGATGGTTTTCGACATCCGTCGTGCAGTGCTGTTACGAAAAAACCGGGGGTCCGGAGCGGTCATGGGATCAGTCCAGCTGGGTTACTCATCGAGCTTTAAATCAGCTTTCAGTTCTGCCAATCGTTGCCGCGACACTTCGCGACTTAACGGCGGTTTCTCCGTCGCTTCCCCTGCGGGATCCGGTAAGGCCAACAGCCGACCCTTGCCAAGTTCGCGACAGAGTCGCCGATAATGATCGAGAAACAGGGGGTAGCTGACCGTCTCTGCCTCATGGGCCAACAGGTACCAGCCAGTGGCCAGTCCGGCGTGATAGACCACCGGGTGAGACCAGTGATGAGCCGATTTTGGAGAGGGTGCATTGCAGGCTTCGAGATACGCGCTGCGCGGCGAGGGCAACCCCGCCGGGTTCTGGCAGGCCTCACAGCATTGCAGCATGCGGTTCAGCGTAGGCAGATAGTCGGATGTTTCGATCACCCGTTTGGCGCCCAGCAGAATCTGCTCCCGATCGAAGTGTGCCAGTGCGTCCAGCCACAGGCGTTTTACCTGATTGAGCAGATCGGTATCAGAGTAGGCACTGTAAAACTGATTGTGAAAGTTCAGCCGGAACAGGGCGAACACCTGGTTGATCGTGTCCACCAAGTGTTCTGGACGCTCAGGATGTCGCCCAGCTGCGGTCGCTGAGTTCGTCGACGAGGGTGCGACTCCGCGTACTGCCCGGTCGATCAGATCGTTGTTCTTTTCCATCGCTTGAGTCCTGGGTATGTGTTTGGTGACGCGACCATTCCCGTTTTACCTGTTGCAGGAACTTGGTGTTCCAGGAGCCATAGAGTTGGCCGCTATCCCGCCAGTACAAAACAAATTCCGGTACCAGTCGTTCGGCAAAATCGCGGGGAATATTTGCCAGCGTGAGGACCTCAAAGAGTTCTTCTCTGGGTTGCCAATCCGCCGCCAATGGGCGAGGCATGGTGTCCTGTTCCATCGTGTGGGTGAACCTGGCCCACTGACGTTTCACGTGCATGATAAAGCGGCTGTTCCAGGTACTTGAGGATTCGCCCCGTTCCAGCCAGTAGAGAACAAACTCCGGTATGGCGTCCTCGACAAAGTTACGGTTGATAGCCGCCTGCCGGGTGAGAATCTCCATGGCATCCTGTGACGGCTGCCAATCCCGGCTCATAGACGTGTCCTGTCCTCGCCTGGCCGTTTCTGTCTGTTGTGCCCGCCAGAGACGCAGTACATGCTTGATAAATTTTGAGCCCCAGCTGTAGCGCGGCTCGCCACGTTCCGTCCAATATGTAATGAACTCTGGCAACTGGTCGGCAATGAATGCTGCCGGAATGTTGTACTGGGCAAGTTGTTGCAGAACGTCATTTTCCGGTCGCCAGTCGGGGGATATGGGCCGGGTACTTTGGTGTGCCGGGGTTGTCGGAAGTGTCGCGGAAAATTTGCCGGGCTTTGCTGTATGGCTATTGTCGGCACAGTGTTCATTAAAGGCAAAGCGCAATAGATTGGCTTCAGTCAGGGGGGGGGATGCAACCAGCAGAATGCCCTTGTCCCGAAGACTGCCCACGATACGTTGCAGGTCAGCGATAGACCAGAAGGGGGTAAATTTCTGCAGCTGGCCACTGTCGATATTCAGCCAGTCGTAGTCACCCTGCCGTTCGGGCTTGCCATGACACATCAATTCATTGAGTAATTGCAGCAAAACCGTCTCCTCCAGGCCAATGGTGGCAGCCAGGGAGGGAGAAATAATCAGCGGTTTTTCCGGTAGCAGTGACATGGTGACACTTTATCAGAAAGCGGTGGGCAAGTTTATCGGTCACATTCGTTCAGATGTGGTTTTCTATGTGGTTGCCGCATCGTTACAATAGCGCTTCAAAAAAAACAACAAACAGCAAGGTGGCAATGGAATGGTTCCGAAGCAGGCCAGTTTGGTAGGGAGGCGACCAGCGAGCTGGCTTTGTTGCATCCTGTTGTCGCTCAAATGGCTGCCGGTTTTGGCTGCTTCGGCTGAGGGTTATACCGAGGATGATCTGATCGCGGATATTCCGGTGGCTTTGTCTGTCACACGACTGCCCCAGTCGGTGACAGATACCTCAATGGCGGTTTCGGTTATTGACCGAACCATGATTGAGGCGTCCGGATTTATCGAAATTCCCGATTTGCTGCGCCTTGTGCCGGGTTTTCAGGTCGGCCTCAGCTGGCGTGATCACCATGCATCGGTGACCTATCACGGTCAATCCGATGGCCTATCTCGGCGTATGCAGGTTTTGCTCGATGGCCGTGTGGTGGTGGGGTCACTGTTTGGTCTGGTGGATTGGGACCGACTGGGAATCACCGTTGATGATATTGAGCGGATAGAGGTGGTTCGCGGTCCGGCGGGTGTTTCCTTCGGCTCCAATGCTTTTGTTGGCGTCATTAACATTGTGACCCAGAAACCCTACCGCAATCCCGGCTGGCGGTTCAGCGCGACCACAGGCAGCCGCGACACCAGTCTGCTTACGGCACGCTATGCCCATAGCGGTGACCAATTTGATTACCGGGCTTCTCTCAGCTACTTCAATACTGAGGGCTTCCACAGTGTGAATGACGAGTCGATCGCTCGCTCCGGTCGCTTTCAGGGGACTTTTCAGGCGACGCCTGAAACTTCCCTGGATTTTCAATTGGGCTACGCCGAGGGCCCCTGGGGTCGTGGCGGCAGTGGTGTCTCTGTGGACCCCGTCGGCACCAAGGAAGCCAGCGAGCAATATGGCAGCATTCGCCTGACTCGCACCACAGATCCCGGCAGTGCCTGGTATCTGCAGTTTGGTTTCACTTCCGGTGAAGAAAACGATAAATTTTCTGCCGGATTACTGTCGGACTTGCTGGGGGTCGATCCCGCTGATATTGGCGGGGTGATCCCCGGTCAACAGGAGCAAGAGGTGTTTGGTCGCACCTTTGACTATCAGGTTAATCGGCGCGATATCGAGTTTCAGCAACTGTTAAATGGTCAGCGCTACCGGATTGCCTGGGGCCTGGGTTATCGCAAGGACATGGTGAATAGTTTGGAAATCGTCGGCCAAAAAGAGTGGCAGGCCATGGAGACCTTCCGGACCCAGGGTAATATCGAGTACCGGTTGACTGATCAGTTGTTGTTAAATGCCGGCGCCATATACGAAAAGAACAACATCAGCTCCGGTGAGCTGTCCTGGCGGTTGGGACTGAACTTCACCCCGACTAAAGGCCATATGTTCCGGCTATCGGTTGCGGAGAGCTGGCGGCAACCATTTCTGGTAGAGAATTTTCACAATATTGCCGTGCGGCTGAATGATGGTACCGCGATCGAAACTGTTCAGGTGGCGCCCGAACCGATTGATCCCGAGCGGCTGCGCAGTTACGAACTGGGCTATATCGGCAACTGGCTGGATGAACGGTTGACCGCCGAGATCAAACTCTATCGGGAAACCTTTGAGGACGAGATTGAATACGTCTGGGATCCCGCTTATCCGGAGGTGGCATCAATTTTTAATCAGGGCGCCATCCTTGATGTCAATGGCGGCAGTACCGCTATTGAAGGGTTTGAAACCGGGGCGCGCTGGCTGGCATCCGACCGCACCCGTTTCTGGCTGTCCTATGCCTACGCGGACGCCGATCAGTCCAGTTTGCCCATGGCATTTCGCAGTCTCTATCAAACTTCAGCGACACCACGCCATACCGCCAGCCTGTTGATGTCCCATGATCTCGGTCGCCACTGGCAGGTGAGTGCCGGTTATTACTATCTCGACGATATGGTCTGGATTCTGTGGGGCTCCGAAACTGATGCCTATCGACGGCTTGATGTGCGGATTGCCCGCCAGTTCCCGCTGCGCAATGCCGATTTGAAGCTGGAATTGATTGGTCAGAACCTCGGTGGCGATTACGTGGAGTTCAAGCAGGCCAACCGTTTTGAAACGCGGACATTTTTGCGCGCTACACTGCAGTTTCACTGATATCTCCACAGTTAAACACCCTGAACGGGAGATATCACATGGTAGACTGAAAAGCATTTTCGGGAGATTGTTACTTGGCCAGAAAGAAAACCACTGCCTATGTTTGCAACGACTGTGGTGCGGATTACACCAAGTGGCAGGGGCAGTGCTCCGACTGTGGTGCATGGAATACCTTGACTGAAGTGCGTCTCGGCGCCGTTGCCACCCCGGGTAGCCGCAGTGGCGGTGGCTTTGCCGGGGCTGCCGACGGTGTGGTGAACACGCTGGCGGAAATCGATCTGGCCGATATTCCCCGTATCAGTGCGGGTAGTCAGGAGCTGGATCTGGTGCTGGGTGGTGGACTGGTGCCTGGATCCTGCATTCTGGTGGGCGGCGAGCCGGGCGCAGGGAAAAGCACCTTGCTACTGCAAACCCTCTGCAAACTGGCAGAGAGTCAGGTGGCCCTCTATGTCACTGGTGAAGAATCCCCGCAACAGGTCGCCATGCGGGCCCATCGTCTGGGGCTGCCGGTAAACCGGTTGCAGATCATGGCAGAGACTTCCGTGGAAACGGTCTGTGCCACTGCCGCGCGGGTACAGCCCAGAATTCTGGTGGTTGATTCCATTCAGGTCATGCAACTTGAGGAGATTGCCTCGGCGCCCGGCAGCGTTTCACAGGTGCGGGAATGTGCCGCAATGCTGGTTCGCTACGCAAAACAGACGGGCACAGTGTTGCTGCTGGTGGGCCATGTCACCAAGGATGGCAGTCTGGCTGGCCCCAAGGTGTTGGAGCACATGATCGATTGTTCGCTGATGCTCGAGGGAACCAGCGACAGCCATTTCCGGACCCTGCGCAGCCACAAAAATCGCTTCGGTGCGGTCAATGAGCTGGGCGTGTTTGCCATGACCGACAGGGGGCTACGCGAAGTGGCAAACCCCTCCGCCATCTTTTTGCAACGAGGTGATGAGGTGGCTTCCGGCAGCGTGGTTATTGTGGTCTGGGAGGGCACCCGGCCCCTGTTGGTGGAGTTGCAGGCGCTGGTGGATGACAGTCACCTGAGTAACCCGAGGCGGGTGACCGTGGGACTGGAGCACAATCGGCTGGCGATGCTGCTGGCGGTGTTGCACCGTCACGGCGGAATCATGGTCGGTGATCAGGACGTCTTTGTGAATGTGGTGGGTGGCGTCAAGGTCTTGGAGACCAGTGCCGATCTGGCGCTGATCCTGGCGGTTATTTCCAGCTTCCGTGATCACCCGCTGCCCCGTGATCTGGTGGTCTTTGGCGAGGTGGGCCTGTCCGGGGAGATCAGGCCTGTGCAAAACGGTCAGGAGCGACTGCGAGAGGCCGCCAAACATGGCTTCAAGCGTGCCATAATCCCCTTTGGTAATGCCCCTCGCCAACCGATCAAGGGGATGGAAGTGATACCGGTGCGCAAACTGACCGATGCGCTGGATGCGCTTGGCTAATGCCTCCCTGCCCGCGTCTCCCATGCAAAACCCAAAATTGACTTTGCCCGGTTCCGGGCGTAAATTCCTCCACCTTGCTTAGGCAACAGGTTCTCGACGCAGCGTTCAGTGCGTCGGGTGAAACGGGAAGTCGGTGCGCTCCATGACGCCAGTCAAAGGCAAACCCGACACTGCCCCCGCAACGGTAATTGAGTGAACCCGCAGTACGGGTTCAAACGCCAGATCACACAGCCACTGTGCACATGCATGGGAAGGCGATCTGGCAGGGGAAACCGCTCATGAGTCCGGAGACCGGCCTGTCGCTACGCAAACGAACCACGGGGTGTGGTTGCGTTGGTGTCGACAGTTTTCCTGTTTCATCGCCAATCATAACTCCGTGGACTGATCTCACTCAGCACGCGTTCGGGGTCGAACGCCGGAGACTTGTTAATGAAAAAATTTCCTCCCGTCAGTTGCCTGGCACTCCTTGTCATCTCTATTGCCAGCGCACAGGCTGCCGAAACGGCGATTGACACTGAAACCGGTAAAAATAATCTTCAGGAAGTCGTGGTCACCGCGTCCCTGGCACCGGTTCAGTTGCAGCAGACCGGCAACGCCATTCATGTTATTTCCTCCCGGGATATCGAAGTCAGTGGTGCCGCCGTGGTCAGTGACCTGTTGCGCGATGTGCCCGGTATCGCCATCAACCGGAGTGGTCCACTCGGTTCCACTACTCAGTTGAGAATGCGCGGTGCCGAAGGCAACCATGTGCTGGTGTTGGTGGATGGTGTTGAGGTGAATGACGGTGCCCAGGCCGATGAATTTAACTGGGCTCACATGTCTACCGCCGGGGTTGAACGGATCGAGGTGGTGCGGGGTGCACAGAGCGCCCTTTGGGGCAGCGATGCTGTGGCGGGGGTAATCAATATAATTACCCGTCAGGCAGACGAGCCATTTCAGGCGCAGGTTTTCTCCGAAGGCGGCAGTCATGGCACCAACCATACGGGCTTTGTTATCGGTGCCAGTGCCGGGACAGCTCGCATCAACCTCAGTGGTTCTCACCTGTCTGCCGACGGCGACAATATTTCCCGCTCTGGCAGTGAAGATGATGGCTATCGCAATAGCACGCTCAACCTCAACGCCGGCTGGCGACCGCTGGATAACCTGGGCCTATCCCTGACGGCTCGTCAGACAGAAGGTGAAAATGAATTTGATGGCATTGATGACCTGATTACCGGTTTGCCGGAGGACGGCAACCATGAATCAGATTTCCGACAGCGCTTTGTCCGCGCCCAGGCGGACTTGTCCCTGCTGGATAATCGCTGGCAGCACCGGGTCGCTCTGGCTGTCAGTCGCCACAACAATGAAAACTATACCGATGGCGCGACCACCGGTTCGAATGCCACGCGGAAAAAACAGTACAGCTACCTCACCAGTTTCAGCTGGGATGAGCAGACCCAGCGCCTGTCGCTGCTGCTGGAGCGGGAAACCGAGGATTTTCGTCAGCGAGGCCCCATTCTTTTTGGTGACCCGAACCAGAATCAAAGCCGCGAAACCGACAGTGTGGTACTGGAGTACCGGGTGGTGTTGTGGGATGACCTGACACTGGGTGCCAGTGTGCGTCACGATGACAACAGTGAGTTTCAGAATGCCTACACGCGGCGCTTTGATGCCAGTTACCGCATCCCCGCATCCGCCACGCGTTTGCGTGCAAGCTGGGGCACCGCGGTGAAAAACCCCACGTTCTCCGAGCGCTTTGGTTTCTATACAAATTTTGTCGGCAACCCCGACCTGCGCCCGGAAAAGTCCACCAGTTGGGATGTGGGTGTCGATCAGTCACTGTTTGATGACCGGTTGATACTTGGCCTGACCTATTTCCGCGCCCGTCTGGAAAATGAAATCAACGGGTTTGTCTATGATCCGGTTGCCTTTGCCTTCACAGCAGAAAATGTCGATGGTAACAGCGACCGGCAGGGTGTAGAGCTGACCTTTGATGCCAGCCTGACGCCGACCCTGTCCCTCAAGGGCAGTTACACCTACACGGATGCCACTGAGCCAGACAGTGGCGGTCGGGATGTGGATGAACTGCGTCGGCCCCGCCATCTCGGCAGTACGACGCTGAACTGGCAGGTGGCTGAACGCCTCAATATTGTTCTGAATGCCCAGTACAATGGCCACCAGGATGACCAGTATTTTCCACCCTGGCCGCAACCTTCAACACGGATTGAACTGGATGATTACACGCTGGTGAATCTGAGTGCCCAGTATCAGGCGGGCAAATCACTGACCATTTATACCCGGCTGGAAAACCTGCTGGATGAAGATTATGAAGAGGTTTTTGGTTATGAGACACTCGGTTTTGGTGCCATGGTGGGTGTTCGCTACAGCTTCACCCAATAAGTTGTCAGCTCAGGGAGCTGCGTAGCGTGACCGATTTCAGCAGACTCGGGAAAACCCGAGTGTTATTGTCCTGGAGCAGTGGCAAGGATTCCGCCTGGGCGCTTTATCAATTGCAGCGGGATCCCACCGTGGAGGTGGTCGGGTTGTTGACCACCTACAATCAGGCGTTTGCCCGCTCGGCCATCCACGGCGTCCGCCTGAACCTGGTACGCGCCCAGGCGGATGCTGCCGGCTTGCCGCTGTTGGCGATTCCCCTGCCCTGGCCGTGCAGCAATGAGCAGTATGAGCAGGCCATGCGTACCGGGCTGGAGGAAGCCATACAGCAATTCTCACCCGACGCCATTGCCTTTGGCGACCTGTTTCTGGAGGACATTCGCGCCTACCGCGAAAGCCGTATGGCACAGACCGGGCTTGAGGTATTGTTTCCGATCTGGGCTACGCCCACAGATCAACTGGCCCGGGCCATGGTGGACAGTGGCTTGCAGGCACGTGTGACCTGTCTGGACCCCGGTAGGATGCCCCAGTCACTGGCGGGCGCCGCGTTCAATCTGGATTTTCTGACGAAACTGCCGGCAAAGGTCGATCCCTGCGGGGAGAATGGTGAATTCCACAGCTTTGCCTGGAACGGGCCGATGTTCAAATGGCCGATACGGGTTGAGGTGGGTGAAACAGTGACTCGGGAGGGGTTTTTGTACACTGACCTGAAAGAGGTGGTGGCTTGAGGGTTGTCTCGCTGTTGCCCAGCGCCACAGAGATCATCTGTGGCATTGGACTCCGTGACAGTCTGGTGGGTGTCACCCATGAGTGTGATTTTCCGCCCGACGTGGTGGGATTGCCGGTGGTGACTGCTTCCAGGATTCCCAAGGGGCTGGCCAGTGATGAGATCGATACGCTGGTCAGTGACCAACTGGAAACGGACAGTGCGCTATACAGTCTGAACGAGCCGGTGTTACGGGGGCTCGCCCCTGATTTGATCGTCACCCAGGCCCTTTGTGACGTCTGTGCGGTCTCTGCCGGTGAGGTGAATGAGATGGCCTGTCAGTTGCCCGGTGATGTTCGGGTGGTCAATCTGGAACCCACCTGTCTGCAGGATGTTCTGGATACGGTGTTACTAGTGGGAGCGGCGGCGGGTTGTACCGCGGCGGCCGCTACCTATCACGCCGAGCTCTGTCGCCGGGTCAATCAGGTGGCGGCGCGGACAGCGGCGGCTGTGCCGGCGTTGCGTCCCCGAGTGGCAATTCTGGAGTGGCTTGACCCGATCTACGATGGTGGGCACTGGTACCCGGAGTTGATCGAGCTGGCCGGTGGCACGCCCTGTTTTGGCGAGCAGCAGCGGCCATCCCGCCGCCGCTCATGGGGTGAGCTGATGGCCGTGGCACCGGATGTGGTGGTCGTTTCATTGTGCGGATTTGACTTGGAGCGCACGGCCCTGGATATTCCCCTGCTGACAGGCAGATCAGGTTACGGCATGCTGCCAGCGACAGTATCCGATCAGATCTATATGGTAGACGGCAACAGTTATTTCAGCCGTCCCGGCCCCCGGTTGGTGGACAGTCTGGAAATACTGGCCAATCTGCTGCACCCCGAAATTCACCCGCTGCCCCAGGGTATGATGGGCGCAGTGAAAATTCCGAATACCCCCTGAGGAAATGCAATGACCGACAAACACCAGCAGAAGATGCAGAAGCTCAAGGAAAAAGTCGACGCAGGTATAGCGGCCGCAGACCAGGAGCGCGGTGTGATGATTTTGCTCACAGGTGATGGCAAGGGTAAATCCAGTTCTGCCTTTGGCATGGTGATGCGGGCACTGGGCTATCACTATAAGGTGGGTGTGGTGCAATTCATCAAGGGTGAGCAGCTCTCGGGCGAAGAGCTATACCTGCAGGAAAAGTGCCCGGAAGTGGACTTCTACCAGATGGGCACCGGCTTTACTTGGAATACCCAGGATCGTCGTGGTGATATGGAGGCCGCCTTGCGCACTTGGCTGGTGGCCAAGCGGATGCTGGCCGATGAAAGTTTCCATCTGGTGGTGCTGGATGAGTTGACCTACATGCTCAGTTTTCAGTATCTCGATGAGGCGGAAGTGCTGGATGCATTGCGCAACCGACCGTTCAGTCAGAGTGTTGTGGTGACCGGCCGCGGTGGCGGGGCGGGGCTGCAGGCGCTGGCGGATACCGTCTCCGAGATACGGGACGTCAAACACGCCTATCGCGCCGGTATTATGGCACGGCGCGGTGTGGACTTCTGACGGGCCGACCGTTGCATCGTCTTCCCCCTCGGGCCTTTATGGTGTTTGCCCTGGTTTTGCTGCTGCTGGCTGTATTGCTTGGCTTGCTCGTGGGCCCGGTACAGATTGCTCCGGTAAAACTGCTGACGCTCTGGTCTGCTGATCAGGATATGGACGGTCGTGTGCTGGAGCTGATTCGTCTGCCACGGGTGTTGTTGGCGGCTCTGGTCGGTGCCTGTCTGGCCAGTTGCGGTGCCGTGATGCAGGGTCTGTTTCGCAATCCACTGGCCGATCCCTCCCTGATCGGCGTTTCCAGTGGCGCCTCGGTAGGCGCCAGTTGTGTGATTTTCTTCGGTGGTTTTGGCTTCCTGGGCCCCGGGTTGGGGCTGCCAGCCATTGCGATCGGTGCCTTTCTTGGCGGTATGGCTGCCACGGCCGTCGTTTACCGGCTGGCAACCTCGGTAACCGGCACCTCTGTATCCACCATGTTGCTCGCCGGAATTGCCATTACGGCACTGGCGGGGGCGGTAACCAGCCTGTTCAGTTTCTTTGCCGACAATGAAATGCTGCGTCGCATCAGCCTCTGGCAAATGGGTAACCTGGACAGTGCCAATTGGCACCGTGTGATGGTAATTGCCGCGGTGGTGATACCGCTGGTATTGGTCCTGCCGCGCGAAGGCCGTGCGTTGAATGCCATGTTGCTGGGAGAATCCGAGGCCCGCCATCTGGGGATTGGCGTCGAGCAGCTGAAACGGCGATTGATCGTACTGACGGCACTCGGGGTTGGTGTGGCGGTGGCGGTGTCGGGTGTGGTCGCTTTTGTGGGGCTGATTGTGCCCCATCTGGTGCGGTTGCTGATCGGGCCCGATCACCGTTACCTGATTCCCGGTTCTGCCCTGTTGGGGGCGGTGTTGCTGTTGCTGGCGGATACCGGGGCCCGGACCCTGATGTCGCCAGCTGAATTGCCCACCGGGGTGATCACGGCCCTGCTGGGGGCACCATTCTTCGTTGCTCTGTTGCTCCGGCAGCGCCGGGATCTGGTGAGTTAGCGCGATGCTGGAAGCACAGGGTCTGTCATTTTCCATCGCCGGGTTTTCGCTGCTGCGGGATATCGATTTGCGTGTGGAGCCGGGCAAGGTCACGGCCATTATTGGTCCCAATGGGGCCGGTAAAACCAGCCTGTTACGTCTTCTGACAGGCGAACAGCGGTCCACGGCGGGCAACATTGCGCTGAGTGGCCGGCCACTGGGGGACTGGTCGCCGACACAGTTGGCCAGCGTCATGGCGGTGTTGCCCCAGAGTTCACGGCTCGATTTTCCCTTTACCGCCCGGGAGGTGGTGATGATGGGGCGTATTCCTCACGCCACTGGACTGGTCCGCGATACCGCCATTGTCGATGCAGCCCTGGCCGCTGTGGATGGCAGTTATCTGGACAAGCGTTTTTATACCCACATGTCCGGCGGTGAAAAGCAGCGCGTCCAGCTGGCTCGGGTGCTGGCCCAGATCTGGGAGCCGGTGACCGACCATGCCCGCGTGTTGATACTCGACGAGCCCACCTCTTCTTTTGATCTCGCACACCAGCAACTGACCATTACCAATATGCGCAGTTTTGCCGCTCAGGGCGTTGGCGTATTGGTGGTGATTCACGATCTGAACATGGCGGCCCGCTGTGCCGACCAGCTGCTGGTATTGAGTTGTGGGCGGATTGCCGCCTTCGGTTCGCCGCAGCAGGTGCTCACAGCCACGACGATCAAGCAGGTCTTCAATGTGGACGTGTCCATCGGCATCAACCCGCTGACGGGCACGCCACTGGTGATTGCCTGAGATGCCCCGAACTCTACTGATACTTTTGTTGGCATTGTGCGGAGCTGCGGTGTCTGCAGAAATCCGTGTTCAGGATGATATCGGTGAACAACTTGTGCTCGAGGGCCCGGCCCAACGGGTGATTACTCTGGCGCCTCACCTGACCGAATTGGTATATGCCGTGGGTGGTGGTGACCAGATGACTGCTACTGTGGCCTGGAGCGACTTTCCCGCAGCGGCAAAAGCCCTGCCGGTGATTGGCTCCAATAATAAAATCAATTACGAGGCCCTGCTACAGTATCAGCCGGATCTGGTACTGGTATGGTTGAGCGGCAATGGGGAGAGCATGATCAAACGGCTCAAATCCCTGGGCCTGAACGTCTATGTCAATAAGCCCCGCCACTTGGACGATATTCCCCGCAGCGTGTTGAATATCGGCAAACTGCTGGGTCGCGAAGATACCGCGGAGCCTGTGGCTGCCCAGTTTCGCCAGGCCATAAAAACACTGGGTGATGAGTACGGTCAGTCGCGCCCGGTGACGGTGTATTACCAGATATGGCAGTCACCACTGATGACCTTCGGTGGCAGCCACCTGGTCTCGGATGTGATGGCACTGTGCGGTGGGCACAACGTGTTTGCCAATACCGCAGGGCTGGTGCCAAGACTGAGCGTGGAATCAGTTCTGGCAGCCGATCCGGAAGTCATTGTGGTGGGGCAGTACACGGAAGCCGGGACAGCGTTTGATTACTGGCGTCAATGGCCACAATTGCGTGCCGTCGCCGGTGGACATATTTACGATGTAGACCCCTATCTTTTACACCGTCATACCCCACGTATCGTTAAGGGTGCCCGGCAGTTGTGCGAGGCTATCGATCACGTCCGGTGACATAATGCCGGACAAAGTATTATTGCACCCGTAAAAAAGCCGCCCGGAGGCGGCTTTTTCCTGTTCACATTGACCGGTAAACACAATCGGTACAGTAGCAAATCCTCAGATATCGTAGCCCCTCTCATCATGCTGGGAGATATCCAGCCCCTGGGTTTCCTCCTCGTCGTCTACTCTCAGACCAACCATCAGGTTAACCAGCTTCAACAATACAAAAGTCAGTATGGCAGTATAGGCAAGCGTACTGAGTACCCCGATAAACTGGACTTTTAGCTGGGAATCCATCGCCATACCCTCGGCATAGCCCTGACCGCTGAAGACGCCGAGGTCGGCGGAGATGAATATCCCGGCTAGCAGGGTGCCGAGGATCCCTCCGATGCCGTGTACCGGGAAGACGTCGAGTGAGTCGTCAATCCGGAAGCGCAGTTTGAGCATCTGGGTTGCAAAATAGCAGATGATGCCGGCGCTGAAGCCGATCAGCACTGCACCGCCGGGGCCGACAAAGCCCGATGCCGGGGTGATGGTGCCGAGACCCGCCACCATACCTGTAACGATACCCAGTACCGAAGGCTTGCCGTGTTTGATCCACTCCATCATCATCCAGGCCAGTGAACCGGTGGCGGCAGAGATGTGGGTTACCAGGATGGCCATGCCCGCGTCACCGTTGGCAGCGAGAGCCGAACCGCCATTAAAGCCAAACCAGCCAACCCAGAGCATCCCTGCCCCGGTAACGGTCATGGTCAGGTTGTGCGGCATCATTGGCTGTTGCTGGAAGCCACGGCGGCGACCCAGAACGATCGCCGTCACCAGCGCGGCAACCCCAGCGGTAATATGCACAACCGTGCCACCGGCAAAATCCAGCAGCCCCATTTCAGCCAGCCAGCCACCGCCCCACACCCAGTGGGTAATCGGCACGTAGACCACCAGCAGCCAGAGGCAGCTGAACAGCATGACTGCCGAAAAGCGCATACGTTCGGCAAAACCGCCGACAATCAGCGCCGGGGTGATAATGGCGAAGGTCATTTGAAACATGAAGAATACAGTCTCGGGGATATCTCCGGCCAGACTATCTTTCGTTACACCAGCCAGCATGATATTTTGCAGGTTGCCAATCCAGGCATTCATTGAGCCGCCATCACCGAAAGCCAGGCTATAGCCGCAGATCAACCATATCAGTGAGGCCGCACAGGTAATGGCAAAGCACTGCATTAATACCGACAGCACGTTTTTTGCTCTGACCAGCCCGGCGTAAAAAAGCGACAGACCGGGAATTGTCATGAACAGCACCAGCGCAGTGGCGGTCAGAATCCATGCCGTATTTGCACCATTAACGGCCTCTGTGTGACCCATAGTCGGTGCAAGCAAGCTTAATAACAGTGCATACAGGGTGGTGCGGTGTCTTACAGACCTGAACATAATTAATCCCTCACAGTATTGCACTATAAGTGTGCAATATTTTGGCTCATGCTGGTGCTAATGCATCAGAATAGAGCGATTTTTTTGTTTTTTAGCCTTAAACAAGGCGTTCAGATAAGGTTTCGCAAATGCTGTGCCAGAAAAGTCGATTTGGCGCTACTATGGTGCTTGAATTCTTTTGGTCTCCGTATAGAGCGGATATCAATATGTCTGCTTGCCGACGACAAGGACTTGATTCAGGATTGATAGAAACCAGAAACTCACAAGAACCGCTGCGGTTCTGTGTCCGGAGGAGTGATGACCATGTCCAATGAAAATGATGACTTGCGTGACCAATTGGCCACGCTGCACAACGAGCTAGAAAAGGCAAAGACACTGGATCCCGAAGACCGGGATATGCTGGGACATCTAATGTCTGACATGATACGCATTGCCCAGGGGGATCTCGAAAAAGAGCCTCACCATGAATCGTTGCGGGAGCAACTTGAGCGAAAGGCCGGTGACTTTGATCTGGACCACCCCCGCCTGGCAGGCGTCGTGCGTCAACTGCTGGATTCACTCGGGAAAATGGGTATCTAGCTCTGAGGCTCTAGCGGTCCGGGTTGATGGAGTCTATTGGGAAATGGAGAGAAGAGTCTTTGGTCTGATTGTAGTCGGCGCGCTGATTGTCGGCTGTGCCGGCTCCGATACAAATGAAGACAGCGATAACTACATTGGCTGGGTCTGTAGTGGTGCCAGGCAAAGTGATGACTGGTCCTGTGATATGCGCGAAATCAGGAACGGTCGGGCGGTTGCCACATCAACGGTGGCGGCAGTAGGGGAAGCGACAGTTTCCGATGGACAGGGCGTCAGCCCGTCTTCCGAGCGGGACCGGCACAACCTGCAGGTTGTCCCTCCTCCCAGTCAGGACTGGCGAAACCAGTTACCGGGGCTTGACAGCACGCCAGTGATCTCCGAGTCAGAGTCGTCGACTCTGGTAGAGCGTAAGCTGAGGGAGCGGCCGCCCCGTGTCCCCGAGCCGGTACCCTCAGTCGTGGCAAGAAAGACTTCGCCCTCACCTGCATCAGCGCCTCAAACCTCTGTCGCAGAACCGGTCGCTTATGCACTGGGGGACGATATCGGAGGTGACTTGTCCATTGATGCCAAAAAGCCGGCGTATACCCTGCAACTGGCGGCTTTCAAGGATCCCGCCCAGATCAGACTATTTGTTGAGCGACATCGCCTCGGTGATCTGGGGGTACAGCAGTTCCAGTCCTATAGCGAGAAACAGCACTGGCAATTGCTGGTCTGGGGCACTTTTGAGAGTCCGGCCAAGGCGCGGGAGGCCTGGCGGGCCATCGCCAGGCAGTATCCCGGCGTTGAGCCATGGGTCAGATCAATGAGTTCCCTGGACATGGAGTCCAGTCAAGCGGTAGCTGTGGATGGTTGATCGGGCCGAATCCCCCTCGGAGAGACTCACGGTATTCTACGACGGTGCCTGCCCCATTTGCGTAAGAGATCGCCGTGCCTATGAAAAGCTGGCCGGCGAGCGCGACAATGTCTGCTGGGTGGATATCACGGGTGCAGAAGCTCGATTGCGGGAGGCGGGTATTGATCCCCGAAAAGCCCTCACCGAGTTGCATGTGCAGGATGGAGAGGGCAATATCTTTTCAGAGATAGATGCCTACCGGTTGCTGATGGCGAGGATTCCGCTATTGAAGCCTATCGGTTGGCTGATCGGGTTGCCATTGGTGCGTCCGATCCTGAGCAAACTTTATCGCTGGTGGGTTCGCCGCCGGTTGATACGTGACGGGAGGCTTTGATGGCTACCAACAGCGAGGTGATGGTCGGTAACCTGTTTTCGAACATTCCTGTGTTGACACTGGGTGAGCTTTTTGAGGACGTGATTGTTACCGACTTCACTCGCATCCAGCGGATTGTATCCAGGGGGCAGAGTTCCCCGGAGGGTTTCTGGTATGACCAACCGGAAAATGAACTGGTGGTGATTATTCAGGGGAAAGGTGTGCTGGAGTTCGACAATGGTGACCGAATGGACATGGAAGTGGGCGATTTTGCCGCCATTCCGGCACACCGCAAACACCGTGTTGCCTGGACCGATCCCGATACCGAAACGATCTGGCTGGCTATATTTTATTAGAGCCTGAGTTAACCGATTAAACGGCTGGTCATCAGCCAGGTAGCCAGCGTTCCCGCCAACAGAAATCCCGCTGCGTAGGCTAGCGCCCCCCGGCGAAAACCTCTGCTAAGGTGGGTCTGTTCCGCACTGCTGACGATAAAGGGCAGGCCGCTGTGTTCCGGCTGGCTCAACAAATGATCGGGTGGTGCGCCTGCCACCGCCGCCTGTTGCTCGCGCGCTTTTCCCAGAGCGGCTTCCCGAACGAGTTGCCATTCTCTCAGGTCAAGTTCTCCATCACGGTTGTGATCAAATTTCGTCAACAATGCCGGAAAATCCGTCTTCCAGTTTCTCAGGATATCACCGGCCAGCTGATCTGCCGACAATGTTCTCTGGCCCGTACTATCCGTCGTGAAATGCCCCAGCGTATAAAGTGGGTCGCCCTCCATAATCAGATATTCTGTGTAGCGATATCGGCTGCCAAATGAAATCACACGATTGAGACTGAAAAAGCCGTTATTGAGCTGCGCGGGTTTCGGGATGCCAATCGGGCGGCGGGTATTGCCATACCAGACCTGGCGGTGTCGGGTGCTGATATCGCCACCCGCCGGATCTACCCGGCAAATACCGGTGGTGTCCTGCAGATAAAAAGGTCGACTCGAGGCGCGCTTCTCAACGGTACTCCAGCGGCTGGATCTGCCGGTACGCTGATATTTCTCGATGGTGTAGCGCCACCAAAGACACAGGGTACTACTCAATGGTGCCAATTGCGGATGGCCCTGTCGGGTGGCCACGCCAATCAGCTCCGTGTAACCCTGGCTGGCAGAGCGGATTTTTGAGGTGGGCATGTCTTCCACCAGCCGGGCCCGTTTCAGCAGGTGATAGCTTTTCCACAAACTGAACAGCGAAACAGCGATGGCCAGTGTTAACCACAGGGCAAACTTCCCTGTGGAGAGATTTGCCACGCATTCGGCACAAAACAGGCTGTTAATGGTCACGCGGTATCAGCCACGCACCAGTAAGGCCTTGCGGGGGCAGTAGTGGGCCACCACATCACGAATGGAACAGTCCCTTGATGTCGACATCGGCAATCTGTGCTTCGCTGAATCGCAGCAGGTCGTGTGGACCAAACTTGAAGAAACCGGCAATCAGCCTGTCCGGAAACTGTTCGATGCGGATATTATTCTGATTGACTACTTCGTTGTAGAGTTCGCGGCGGTCGGCGATAGCGTTTTCCAGATCGGAGATCCGCACCTGCAAATGACGGAATGACTCATTGGCTTTCAGCTCCGGATAGTTTTCTGCCAACGCAAACAGTTGGCCCAGACCCTTGCGCAGGGCCGTTTCGGCAATGCCAAGTGCCTGCATGTCACCACCCTGTGCCGCAGCCGATACCTGGTTGCGGGCGTTGATGACCTGCTCCAGTGTGGTCTGCTCGTACTGCATGTACTGTTTGCAGGTGTCCACCAACTTCGGCAACTCCTCGAAGCGCTGTTTCAACAGCACGTCAATATTTGACCAGGCCTGCGCCACCCGATGCTTCAAAGCCACCAGGTTGTTGTAGATAACAATGCCGTAGCCGATGCCCAGTATCAGCAAGCCGAGCACAATAAAACTGAATATACCCATGACATTCACCTGTTTTAAAAGGGTCTGTAGCGGAAGGCTTTGAGAATAGGGGCTTTGGCCATTGGCGGCAACAAAACCTGAGCAAAACATCTGTGATGATTCGCGATGCCGGTAAGCGGGCATCTGGAATTATCGCAGTAGAGGGTTGCAGAGCTGCACACCCGGTATTGGTGTGAAGCCCTGCAAATTGCATGGGGCGGGGTCAGGTTTTCAGGCGCTTGTATTTCAGTCGTCTGGGTTGGGCATCCTGGCCTTTGCGCTTGATAAGATCCTCGTGGTATTCGGTGTAGTCGCCCTCGAAGAACACCACTTCGCTGTCGCCTTCGTAGGCCAGAATATGTGTGGCTACCCGGTCGAGGAACCAGCGATCGTGAGAGATCACCAGCACGCAGCCGGGAAAGTTCTGAATCGCCTCCTCCAGAGCCCGCAGGGTTTCGATATCGAGGTCATTTGAAGGCTCATCGAGCAGCAGCACGTTGGCACCCTGTTTCAGGGTATCCGCCAGATGCAGACGGCCGCGCTCCCCGCCGGACAGTTCGCCGACCCGCTTTTGCTGGTCGCTACCCTTAAAATTGAAGCGGCCCAGATAGGCCCGCGAAGGCACCTGATAATTGCCGATCTGCAGGATGTCCTGCCCGTCGGAAATGGCCTCCCAGACGGTTTTTTTGTCATCCAGGTTTTCCCGGCTCTGTTCCACAAAGGCAAGGTTCACTGTATCGCCCAGTGTGATGGAGCCGCTGTCGGGTTGCTCTGTGCCAGCGATCATCCGGAACAGAGTGGATTTACCGGCACCATTGCCACCGACGATACCCACAATTGCGCCCTTCGGAATACTGAGGGTCAGGTTGTCGATCAGCAGTTGGTCGCCAAAACGCTTGCAGACATTTTCCAGCTCGATGACCTTGTCGCCGAGTCGGGGCCCCGGCGGAATATAGATCTCGTTGGTTTCGTTGCGTGTCTGGAATTCCTGGGAGCTCATCTCCTCGAAGCGGGATAAACGGGCCTTGTTCTTGGCATGGCGGCCTTTCGGGTTCTGTCTCACCCATTCCAACTCATTCTTGATGGTGCGCTGGCGGGCGTCCTCCTGCTTCTGTTCAGTTTCCAGCCGTTTTTCCTTGGCCTCCAGCCAGGTGGTGTAATTGCCTTCGTAGGGAATGCCGTGGCCGCGGTCCAGCTCCAGAATCCAGCCCGCCACATTGTCGAGGAAGTAGCGGTCATGGGTCACAGCCACCACCGTGCCGGAAAATTCCTCGAGAAATTTTTCCAGCCAGAATACCGATTCGGCATCCAGGTGGTTGGTGGGCTCATCCAGCAGTAGCATATCGGGCTTTGACAGCAGCAGGCGACACAGGGCCACCCGGCGTTTTTCACCGCCGGACAGCTTGCTGACATCGGCATCCCAGGGCGGCAGGCGCAGGGCGTCGGCAGCCACTTCCAGAGTGTGGTTCAGATTATGGGCGTCCCAGGTCTCGATAATGTTTTCCAGCTCGCCCTGGCGTTTGGCCAGCTTGTCGAAATCCGCATCCGGTTCGGCATAGGCGGCGTACAGTTCGTCCAGTGCGTTCAGAGCGTCCACCGCTTCCCGTACACCGTCTTCCACGTTGCCGCGCACATCCTTGGCGGGGTCCAGTTGCGGCTCCTGTGGCAGGTAGCCCACCTTGATACCGGGCATCGGGCGCGCTTCCCCCTGAATGTCGGTGTCGAGTCCGGCCATGATTTTCAGCAGGGTGGATTTGCCTGAACCATTAAGGCCGAGTACGCCGATCTTGGCGCCCGGGAAAAAGGACAGGGAGATATCCTTGAGAATCTGGCGTTTGGGCGGAACAACTTTGCCCACCCGGTTCATGGTGTATACATATTGGGCCATGGAATACTTGCCTGAGTTTTTGTTAAAAGAATGGTGCCTGTCAGTACTGACCGGGGTGTTATACCCGGCAGGGGCGGGGCTGTTTATGTCTCCTGTGAAGAAACAGCGAACAGGCCATATCAAGTGTGTGGATTGTAGCGGAAACTGAAACGGGTCAGAAGCACCCCGCCGGGTTCTTACTGTGGGGACCCTGCCTGCCGGGTACTCAATATTCTGTCACTACGCGATTGCGCCCCGACTTTTTTGCCTCATACATTGTCTTGTCGGCAATCTCAATGGACGCTTCAACGGGCCGGGATGGGTCGAGCATGGCCACACCCAGTGACGCAGTGACCTGCAGAATGTTATCGAAGCCGTCGGGCTGAATTCGCTGGGCGGCGACGGCATGACACATCCGCTCGGCCACTTCCCGCGCTTCCTCCGGCGTTGTGCCAGGCATGCAAAGAAGGAACTCCTCTCCTCCATAGCGGTATATCCGGTCGTATGGCCGGAGAATGGTCTGCAGGCATTGCACCGTTGAGATGAGCACTTTGTCGCCGGCAAGATGACCGTATTCGTCATTGACCCGCTTGAAGTGGTCGAGGTCCAGCATCGTCAGGGCGCAGTGCTGCCCCCTTCTTTGACTCAAAGCATGTTGTTCGCGAAGCCAGGGTAGCAGGCCGGCTCTGTTTTGTGCCCCGGTGAGGGGGTCCTGATTTTGGATGACCTCTGAAAGTTCAAGTCGCAACGACTGAATCTCCAGCCGCATTTTGTCCAGGGCATTTTCGAATTGATCCAGCTGGCTGGTGGCAACAGGTTTATTGTCAGAGACGAGTTGGAGCAGGGTTCGTGCATAGACGTGCATTTTTTCGTGGGCATCGCCGAGTGAAACAAAGGCCGGATGCTCTCGGAGTAGAGCTGTAGAGACGTTTTCATACCACTGACCAAAGCGACAGTGCTGGTGCGCATCCGGTCTCAGGTCTGCCGGTTCCGCCGGTACCCTTGAAATGAGGATACGCAGCAGGCTTTTGTACCATTGCTCGTGGCTGAAAATCGCCTGATCCAATTCCGCGATGGCCGACTGCAATTCCTGCATGGTAAAAGAGGACATGACGTGAGCTCATTCAGTGGTTGATGGTTCATGTGGTCTAATTCACCTGGATTGACGTCAATCCATCGACCCCAAAATTGTTGTTCACTCTAGACGAAACGGCTGCTGTGTGCGAGTCACCGGGGTTCGGCTATTGCCGGGACATGGCGTGAAAATATGGAAGTTTTGGGTCAGGACATTTAGGCTCAGGGCCATTGGTCGTTGCCCGGCCTGCCGGTTTCGACTACAAAGAACATAGGATGCCGGTGTGGGCATGGGGCACACCACCTGTAAACGCAATGCTGAGGTAACTCCCGCCATGGGTAGAAAAACGAAAGAGACAGATCGATGAAGGCGTCGATTGACCCTGTGGGGGATGGCGTCCAGCTCAGTGATATTGACCCGGATCGGGCGCTCAGGGACAAGGGCGAATATAAACACCTGCTGGGCAAATTGCAGGAAAAGATGCTGCAAATCCAGCTGGCCTATTACACCCAGGGTCGACGGGCGGTGATCGTGCTCGAGGGGGTGGACTGTGCTGGCAAGGGCGGCATTATCCGTCGACTCACTCAACCCCTGGATGTGCGGGGAGTGCAGGTCTGGCCGATCGGTGCTCCCAGTGCTGAGGAGTCCGGGCAGCACTATCTGCAACGTTTTTGGCAGCGACTGCCCTCGTCGGGCTCCATTGCGATTTTCGATCGCTCCTGGTACGGCCGGGTGCTGGTGGAGCGTGTCGAAGGGTACTGCAGTAAATCTGCCTGGCAGCGTGCCTATGCCGAGATCAATGACTTTGAACGGATGCTTCACGACGATGGCGTACCGGTCGTCAAACTGTTGCCGGTGATTACCAAAGTTGAGCAAATGCGGCGTTTTGAAGAACGCCTGCGCAATCCGCGAAAACACTGGAAAATTACCAGCGAAGATATTCGTAACTGGCACCGCTGGGATGACTACCAGCAGGCATTCCAGGAAATGCTTGAAAAAACATCGACGGAGTTTTCCCCCTGGCACCTGATTCCCGGCAATCGAAAATGGTTCGCCCGTGTCGAGGCCCTGAAAGTGGTCACTGAGGTGCTGGCCAGGGGAGTCGATATTTCAGTGCCGCTGTTGGAGCCGGAACTGATGCAGGAAGCCCTGGAAATGTTGCGTCGGGAGTTAAAGGATTCGTAACCATTCGCAATCGGTGCTTTCACCCTGGTTGCCAGTGTCGGATGCCAACTATCGGGAGGGGGCGAATAAAGTGATTGCTGCCCCGATACATCAAGGCTGAAAAGAGGTGGCATTCGCCTTGGCTGTCTACGTGCATTCAGCCAGTAACCTCCCGGCTTTTTGTGGCGAGATGGGCTCGTTGACCAGAACTTCGTTGCCCGACCAGGGTTTGCCATCCATGGAGATGGCCGCCAGAACACCCTGAATTGCGGTAATTTTCTTGTCCATGGGTTCCCGAAAGATATAGAACATTTCCTCGGAGTGGTTTAGCCCGCGCAGATGCACATAGATAAACCGGTCTTTTACCCTGATAGCACCTTTATATTTGAAGGGGTTTTCATGATTGAGCTCCTCGATTGTCACGCCGATAGAGCCGTTTAACTTTCGTGCAATTTTCCACCGGTGGGAAACGAGCTTGCCGGCATCTGTGGTGGCATAGCGGTATGAATAGAATTCACCCTTGTAAGCGAGCCGGATGAACGTCTGGTTTTCGATAAATGTCAGGAGTTTGTCGACGGCGTAACTGATCAGGCCGCCAATGAGCGCCCCGGCAAGAAGTGTGCTCCAGTCCATGGTTATACTCTCTCTTTGGGAATTCGAACCTGTTTACACAGGCTCGAACAGTCAGCTGGATGATTACTTCCTGATTTTAATTTTGGCGGGTTGCCTTGCCATCGGAATTACCTCCTTTTGTGATATTCCTCGGTCGATTTTGCTGGATGCTGGTAGCGACATCAACGGAAATCTGTTTTCCCATCCTGTCTCAGGTGTTAGAACCAGTCAGGCTTTCTTAATGATGCTGACAATATATAACAAAATAACAGCGCCAATGGTGGCCATAATAATCGAGCCTAATAAGCCGCCAGTGGTTATACCTAGCAAACCGAACAAAAATCCACCAAGTACGGCACCGATAATTCCCACAATAATGTTGGCTACGACGCCAAATCCACTTCCCTTTACGATGTTGCCAGCAAGCCAACCGGCCAGTGCGCCAACGGCTAAGAAGATGATTAAGCTGATGATATCCATGTTGACTCCTGTATTAATTTTTAATGAAAAGGTATAGACCAACCACAAAACTGGCAGCACCAGCAATGTAGAGCGTCATGACCTTATCCGTCTCCGATCCTGTAACGGCCTGGGTTATTTCCGAGCCGATGGACTCCGACAGTTGATACCCCCAGAGTGCCAGCCCGGCGCCCACAACCAGAAGGATAAGGCCGATTATTTTTATTGTGCTTGCTGATCCCATTGCCATATTAAATACCTCACTGTTGAATGAAATGTTGGTCGTGAAAACGCTAACGCTTCAGTAACCGGCACGGAACAGTTGCTGCTTTTTAGTGCCCGGTGCCGAACACACAAAGTCATACTGGTTATAGTTCAGTTTGATCATCGGTAGAGCCCTGAGCTTTTGAACGTTGCCCGAATACACGAACGATGACATAGGCAATTAAGGCGAATACAAAAAATACGAGCAGCATCCATGCAATGGATTGCAATGACTCGATAATGGTTCGGTAGATCTCCAGCACCCAGCGATCAGAGGTCAACGCAGGTGGGGTGAAATGTTCCGTTGGCTCTCGCAGGAAGTTCTCAAGGTAGTGAATGCGAACACCGCCGGAGATGCCTACCACATAGACGGCAAATTTCAGATAGGTAGTCCAGGCATAGGCGATATCGTTGGCAACTATTCGCTCAAGTATCCCTTTGATAGGCCTTGCAAATAATTTTGAAACGACGAAACATACCACCAGTGAAACCGCAAATGTGATGCCCAATAACGATAAAAACATTTTACTCTCCCCTAGCGCTATAGGCTGTCAATGCCAAGTCAGGCTGCAACCTCGCCCTGACAGTATAGTGGTTGGAGGTCGCGATCCAGTGTTGGTATCAATAATTATAGATAGGCAGCCAATGGCCGGTATTTTTTGCCGGAAGAGAATTCACAGTTCGCATCACCATTTGGGGCAGGGTGTCGGTCAGCTTTGGGGCGGTTATGCCTGGCCCCGTACCGGTTTATCGAATCCCAGATTGCCGAGTTCGATGCCCCGGCGGAAGTCGCGCATATGTTTTTCCATCCACTCTTCTGCTTTTTCCTGATCACCCGCGCAGATGGCATCGTAGACATGTTGATGGGCTACCAGGATACGTTCACCCGGTGACAGGGCGCGAATCACGGCACCCCAGGCGGGGTAGAACAGTTCGTTGAGGGGTGCGCGGGCCAGCAGCAGGGCGCTGTTGTGGGTGGCTTCGGCCACCAGGTTGTGAAATTCGATTTCCACTTCCAGCAGGACGTCGTGGTCGTCCATCACCTGTGCGGTGCGCGCCAGGTTGTCCGCCAGCAACTGTTTTTCTTCTTGGGTGGCAGACAGGCACGCCAGTTTGCCCGCCAGGGGTTCCAGCCCCATGGCCACCTGCCACAGTTCTTCGAAGGTCACCCGATGCATCAGCATGGCGGCGCTGACGGAGCGACCGATGGCCTCGGTACCGGGTCTCGTCACTACCAGCCGCTTGCGGTCTGCGCGCCCCAGAATGCCGACGTGCTCCAGCAGTCGGATCGCTTCCCTCACGGTGGAGCGGGTGACGCCGAATTGTTCGGCCAGATCGGTTTCGGTGGGGAGCAGTTCTCCCGCCTCAATATCGCCGGAAATAATGGCGTGGCGGATTTTCTCACTGACCAGTCGGTAGGCAGGTTGATGGGCCAGGGGGCCAAAGTTGACGGGTTGAGCCATGATGGATGATCCGTTGCCGGCGGTCTGTTAATAGTGGCAGAAGGATAGCAGAATTTTCTAAATTGACATATTGTCGGACAATATGTCAGCATCGATTCATTCGGCTGATGTTCGATACTGAATACCTATGATTAAAAGGCTGTGAACCTGACAGGCAGAGGGTGCTCTCCCTGTTCTGCGTATCCGGTCTTGTAAAGGAGGTGACTGTGACAGAAGCAATGCGTGATAACCCTGCGCGCCCGGAGGTCGAGACCACGCCGTTGCGGATTGTGACGGCCACGTCACTGTTCGACGGTCACGATGCCGCCATCAATGTGATGCGCCGGTTGATTCAGGGCGGCGGCGTCGAGGTGGTGCATCTCGGCCATAATCGCAGTGTCGACGAGGTGGTGCGGGCGGCGATTCAGGAGGATGCCGATGCCATTGCCATCAGCTCCTATCAGGGCGGCCACATGGAGTATTTCCGCTACATACTGGAATTGTTGCGCGACAATAATGCCTCACACATTCAGGTATTCGGTGGGGGTGGCGGCACCATAACACAAGACGAGATTGCCCAGCTCGAAGCTGAAGGTGTCAACCGTATCTATCACCCGGCTGACGGGATGAAGCTGGGCCTGACCGGCATGATTGACGATCTGGTGGCCCGAGCCCATCAAGCCCGCCGTCCCGGCCCCTGTCCAAAGCAGCCCTCGCCGGATGATGACGTTGCGGTGGCGCAGATGATCTCTGCTATCGAGGAAGGGGCCATTGCCCCGGCTGAACTGGCGCGGCTGACAAAGAGCTGGCAACTGGCCGCCGGCAAAACCCCCGTGGTGGGTGTGACCGGCACCGGTGGTGCGGGAAAAAGCAGTACCGTGGATGAGCTGCTGAGCCGTTTTCTGTTGCAGCGCCCCGGCATGCGCATCGCCGTGCTGGCGGTGGATCCGACCCGCCGCCGCACCGGGGGTGCACTGCTCGGCGATCGTATTCGCATGAACAGCCTGTCCTCACCACAGATTTATATGCGCTCCATGGCGACCCGTCGCCAGCACCTGGCCACCAGTGAGATGCTCGGCGATGTCACCCTGTTCCTGAAATCCCTCGGCTACGATCTGGTGCTGGTGGAGACCGCCGGTATCGGCCAGAGCGATTCCGAGATTGTCGATCTGGTGGATTTCTCTCTCTATATCATGACCAGCGACTACGGCGCGGCGAGCCAGCTGGAAAAGATCGACATGATCGATTACGCCGACATGGTGATTCTCAACAAGTACGACAAGCGCGGTGCTGAGGATGCCTTGCGGGATATTCGCAAACAGTGGCAGCGCAATCACAATGCCTTTGCCGTGACTGCGGAGCAGATTCCGGTATACCCGACCATTGCCAGCCAGTTCAACGACCCCGGTCTGAACAGTGCCTTTTATCACCTGTGTCGCCTGCTGGTGGAAAAGAAGGCCCTGGATGAAAATCTCTGGGTGCCGCCCGCCGTTGATGGCGATATTGCATCGCGGTCCGTGGCGCTGATCCCTGGCAGTCGGGTGCGCTACCTGGCGGAAATCAGTGAGAGTGGCCGCCAGATCAAGGTGGACAATAACCACCAGGCAGAGCTTGCGGCCAGTGCGTTTCAGCATTATCAGGTATTGGCATCCCTGGGCGATCCGCTGTTACCTGAGCCGCTGGGGCTCTACTCGGCGGCGGCCATTAGTGACGGCGAGGCAGACAAGACGCTGTGTGCCCTGCGACGGGGTTATCAGGATGCCATCGGTGAGCTGAATGGCGAGTCGATCCGGCTGTTGCAGGAATGGCCCGCTCGCAAGAGCGGCGTGGAAGACGAACAATATTATTATCAGGTGCGCGGCCGGGATATCAGTGGCGACAACTATGTGGAATCCCTCAGCCATCTGAAGATTCCCAAAATTGCAGCGCCCCAGTACAAAAATTGGGGCGAACTGCTGGCCTTTCTGTTGTCAGAAAACCTGCCCGGCAGCTATCCCTATACGGCGGGGGTGTTTCCCTATCGTCGCGCCGGGGAGGACCCCACCCGGATGTTTGCCGGTGAGGGCACTCCGGAGCGCACCAACCGGCGTTTTCACTACCTGTCCCGTGGGCAATCCGCCACCCGACTGTCCACCGCCTTTGATTCAGTGACGCTCTATGGTGCCGACCCGAATCCGCGTCCGGATATCTGGGGGAAAGTAGGCAATTCCGGTGTGTCGGTGGCGACCCTGGACGACATGAAAAAACTCTATTCCGGTTTCGATCTCTGCTCGCCGTCTACCTCCGTCTCCATGACCATCAACGGTCCGGCACCGATCATTCTGGCGTTTTTCATGAATACCGCCATCGACCAGCAGGTGGAAAAATACCTGAAAGACAACAATCTCTGGGATGAGGCGCAGCAGACAATCGATGCCTGGTTTGGCGATGACCCGCGTCCACAGTATGCGGGTCAATTGCCGGAGGGCCACGATGGCCTGGGGTTGGCACTATTGGGCATTACCGGCGATCAACTGGTGGATGCCGAGACCTATGAGCGTATCCGTGACGAAACCCTGGCGTCAGTGCGCGGCACCGTGCAGGCTGATATTCTCAAGGAGGATCAGGCCCAGAATACCTGTATTTTTTCCACCAGTTTTGCCCTGACCATGATGGGCGACATGCAGGCTTTTTTCATCGAACACAATGTTCGCAACTATTACAGCGTGTCGGTGAGTGGGTATCACATTGCCGAGGCGGGGGCCAACCCGATCTCCCAGTTGGCGTTTACCCTGTCCAACGGGTTTACCCTGGTGGAATACTATCTGTCACGGGGCATGAAGGTGGATGACTTTGTGCCGAATTTCAGCTTCTTCTTTTCCAACGGTATGGACCCGGAATACACGGTGATGGGCCGGGTGGCGCGGCGCATCTGGGCGCGAGCTATGAAGGCCCGTTACGGTGCCAGCCCGCGCAGCCAGATGTTGAAGTATCACATCCAGACGTCAGGTCGCAGCCTGCACGCCCAGGAAATGAGTTTCAACGATATTCGCACCACGTTGCAGGCGCTTTACGCGATTTTCGACAACACCAACAGCCTGCACACCAACGCCTACGACGAGGCCATCACCACGCCCACCACCGAATCCGTGCGCCGGGCGGTGGCGATTCAATTGATCATCAACCGGGAGTTTGGCCTTAATATCTGCGAAAACCCCTGGCAGGGCTCATTTATTATTGATCAGCTGACAGATCTGGTCGAGGAGGCTGTCTACAGCGAATTTGAAAAAATCTCCGAGCGCGGTGGCGTATTGGGTGCCATGGATACTATGTACCAGCGCGGCAAGATTCAGGAAGAGAGCCTTTATTATGAACACCGCAAACACGACGGCTCTCTGCCGTTGATTGGGGTCAATACCTATTTGCCGGAAGCCGGTACAGAGGAAACCATTGAGGGCCGCGAACTGGCCCGCTCCGACGATGCCGAAAAGCAGCAGCAGGTGGATAATCTGAAGGCCTACCAGACACTGCACAGCGGACAATCCCCAGCCGCTCTGGGGAAGTTGCAGCGGGTAGTTCTGCAGCGGGAGAACTCCTTCAGCTGTCTGATGGAGACCGCCAAATGCTGCTCACTCGGGCAGATGAGTGGGGCTTTGTATCAGGTTGGCGGATTATATCGACGCAACATGTGAGCGGTTGGTATGGCCTCGCTGACGGGCATTTTGGCGATAAACTTTTATCCTGATTATTCGGCCGCACCGAGCCCTTTCGGCGGCTGTTTAACGGCGCTGAATCGTCACTAATTCCGTGTTTCTATTGCAATTTCCAAAAAGCCGCTTATTTGATCTTTAACCCCCAAATGGGCCACACTGGTCTCTGAAGTGCCTTTCCTTTGACCAGGTTTCACTGGTTATCAAGCGTCGTTAACTCACTTTTTTGATGAAAAAAAGGCACAGAAACAAGTGTTACCCGGAGGTTTATTATGTCAACAAAGAATCAGGAGAAAGGCTATGTTGCCTTGCTGGGCTGGTCGCTAAATGCTATTGACGCTGTGGACAGGATGGACAGGCGTTACGTGGTCATTGCTCCGCCGTGGGCGGAGGAATATGCAACCAAGCACAGTATTCCCTATATTCCCTGGAACTTTGAGCGGCTGAATGATCGCTCCATGGAAATTGCTCAGACTTTGCAGGATGAGGGTGTGGATGTCGCCATCCCGCTGTTCGAGGAAACAGTAGAATGGGCTGGTGCGATCAACGCGGTATTGATGAAAAACCCCCGCTTGATGGGACAGTCGTTGTTGTTTCGCGACAAGGCGCTGATGAAACGACGTGCGCAACTGGGTGGTATCCGTGTCGGTATTTTTGAAGAAGCCCATGACAAATCGGACGTTATTCATTTTCTTAAACGGGTCAATCAGGCCCTGCTCAAGCTGGATGGCGACCCCAATGACCCGATTCACCTGAAGGCTTTTGACAAGGCCGGCTGTCTCGGTCATCGGGTTGTCAGAACCCCCGATGATGTCCAAGCTATTCCTGAGGACGAGTTCCCGTTTTTGATGGAAAGCCATCTGGACGGCTGGGAATTCGCCGTGGAAGCGTGGATTCACGACCGTAAAATCCGTTTTCTGAATATTTCCGAATATGTCACCCTCGGTTACTCGGTGTTTGTGCCGGCCTCTCCCGAGCTGGAGAAATGGCGACCCCGTATTGAGGAAGAAATAGAAAAACTGATTGAAACATTTGATATTGATTTCGGTTTCATTCACCCGGAATATTTTGTCACCAAAGACGGTAAAATGTACTTTGGTGAGGTGGCTTATCGCCCGCCAGGCTTTAAAGTGTTTGAATTGCTTGAACGGGCTTATGGCTTTAACGCCTATCAGGGCATGGTACTGGCATTTGATCCACACACCACAGAAGAGGAAATTACGGCATTTTTCCCCAAAGAAGTGGTGGACGCCAAAGGCCATGCCGGGTGTTTCGGGGTCTATCCGCGCCGACGGGTAGTGAGTGAATTGCGTATCCCGGAAGAGACGGAACAACATGAGTACTTCGAGTTTCATGAGTTGCAGGCTCCGCAGGAAAACAAGGTGACCAAGCGCTCGGCATTTGGTACGCATTGGGGACTGGTATATTTCTTCGGCGCGGAGCCCTACAGGATGCGTGATTTGCTGAAGTATCAGGAAGAACTGGATTTTTATGTCTGAAGTTCACCCGGAAACGGGCCCTGTGGCCAGCTCCCCTGAGCTGGCTGACGTGATTGAAAACTCCCTGGAGCAGGCAGTTGGCCGGCTGGAGCGCAGTCGGGAGTTCGCCAAACCCGCGGCGACGCCGCAGGTGCTCGAGCTCTGTCGTCGGTTGATGATGCAGCCGGGGGGTATTGAGCGGCTCTATCTGTGGGCCCCCAGACTCGACCGCGCCGGGGTGTTTTTGGGCACCGACTGGCAGGACCCGAAAACGCTGCTGGCTAGTCTGGTGGCCAATACCTTCGAGCTGGGTGACCGGCAGACGCTTGTGATTGAATGTCTCAGTCAGTTGCGGGCGTTGTCAGTGGCCAATGGCAGTTATGTCCGGGCCGGATTTTCAGCAGAGCAGGCCCACCACTTCCTCTCCCAGGTACTGGCCCATAACCTGAGCAAAGTATTTTCTGCCGGTGTTTCCGAGGCGGAACGGCAGAGTCAGCCCGATATGACACGGGTGGTCAATGATTTGCTGCATTTTCTGGTGGAGCACGTCGGCTACGAGGATATTCTGGGCAACCTCACCGATGAAATCTGGCGTATTCTCGGCCAGCGACCGATCCAGGTCGGCCATGTCAAAGCCATGATCACCCAGATCGCGATTACGTTGGCCAGGGGCGATTACAGCCTCGGTGATGCCCGCCTCGGTGCAGACCGGTTGATCTCGGCATTGTTTGGGCCCACCAAGACCAGCCTGGATGATCTTGGAATACCCCACTATCGGGCGTATCTTGCCGCGATGGATTTCAATGCCCTCCAACAAGAAGCTCGCGGGTTTGCCCGGGCCATGCACGATGTGGGACTGGTCTCCGATTACCATGCGGCGTTTTTGCGCTGGCTGCTGGAAAATGAACGGGTTGAGTTGATACCCGATGCGCTGGGTCTGAGCAATACCGGGCTGGATTCACTGCAATGTTACAGCAGGCTGGTCTATCAGTTGATTGAAGAAGCCATCTATCCTGAAACCGCCCAGGCGGTTTACGGACTGGCCATGTTGCTGGAGCGCGGCGTCCTCTTCATTCCGCCGATTGGCCCCGGTCTTTGGCGGCAGATATCGCTCGATCTGTCCGAGAATGCCAACGCTGCGATCAGCGCTGCCTTTGGTCACGCGCTGCCCGCACGGGTCTTCTTGCTGGCCGGGACCATTTCCGTGCTTGGGCAACCCCTGGGTCTTGGGCAGGGCAACAACCCCACCTGTCAGTCGGTGCGGGCGATTTCCATGTGGTCGTTCAATGCCCCCGACTACCTGCTGCATCTGATTGATCAGGTTGGCCATTTTGATGGCATGTTGATGCACTTTGAAGGGGCGTCCATCAATTCCGCAGAGTTACCAGTGGATCTGACACGAGCTGTACCAATCGACAGCGATCCGGTTTCCAATTTGCTGGTGCCACACCTCGATCGTATTTATCTCCAGATGGGACGCCTCTGCGCCGACCGTGGTGAGGATCCGCATCGTTGGATCAATCCGGAGTTTCACGGCTGGTGGGTGGGTCGTGGTTTTAATATCGCCGTCGATGTGGCCACCGGTAAGCTGCACGACTACGATGGTTTTCTGCGCAATTTCTTTGCCTGTTATCACCCGCTCAATAATGGCAACCAGTTAGTGATTCACCCTCAGCCGGCGGGGTTGGCAGTGACCGACAGCTCAGCGCGGTTTGTGGGCTGGCATGCCATTACCATCCTGCGTGTGGCGCTCGATCAGTCGGGAGAAATGCGGGTTTATTTCTATAACCCGAATAATGACAGTGGGCAAAACTGGGGCAATGGCATCAAGGTTTCAACCCAGGACAATGGGGAGCGCTATGGTGAGTCCTCACTACTGTTCAATCAGTTGGCCTCCCGCCTGTATATTTTTCACGATGATCCTCTCACGTCCAATGCTGTCTGGGGTGTGGCAAAGGAGGAATTGCAAAATGTCAAAGAAATGGCCTTTTCAAGCTGGGCCGCTGACCGTATAACTTGATGGTTAAGGGCTGGCCGCTGGGTAGGGTGATATGTTGCCGGTGAGTCAATAGCGTTCAAAGCATTGTATTTAGCTTGGGAATCGCTGGTGGATTTGTGTACAATTCACGCTCTTTTTCCCCAGCCACCAGTGTGAGATCCATGTTCGATAAAGATATCAGCATTGCCAGTTTTGACCCCGAAATCTGGGCTGCCATTCAACACGAAGAGCAGCGTCAGGAAGAGCACCTCGAGCTGATTGCCTCCGAGAATTACACCAGTCCGGCCGTCATGGCCGCTCAGGGCACCAAGCTCACCAACAAGTACGCAGAGGGCTATCCCCACAAGCGCTACTACGGTGGTTGTGAATTTGTTGATCAGACCGAGGAGTTGGCCATTGAGCGAGTCAAGGTGCTATTTGGTGCCGGCTATGCCAATGTCCAGCCGCATTCCGGTTCTCAGGCCAACAGTGCGGTCTATCAGGCACTATGCATGCCGGGTGATACCATCCTCGGTATGAGTCTGGATGCCGGTGGGCATCTAACCCATGGTGCCAAACCGAATTTCTCGGGCAAAATTTACCATGCTGTGCAATATGGTCTCGATCCGGAAACCGGTCTGCTGGACTATCACCAGGTCGAGACACTGGCGCTGGAACACAAACCAAAAATGATTGTGGCCGGCTTCTCTGCTTATTCAGGGATACTGGATTGGGCTAAATTTCGCGATATTGCTGACAAGGTGGGCGCCTACTTGCTGGTGGATATGGCTCACGTGGCGGGTCTGGTGGCCGCAGGGGTTTATCCTAGTCCAGTTCCCTATGCTGATGTGGTGACGTCAACCACCCATAAAACCCTGCGGGGTCCCCGTGGCGGTATCATTCTGACCAACAGCGAAGAGTTGGCAAAAAAAATTAACTCGGCGGTATTCCCTGGTGGTCAGGGTGGCCCCCTGTGCCATGTGATTGCTGCCAAGGCGGTGTCTTTCAAGGAAGCGATGACCGAGGACTTTCGTGTCTACCAGCAGCAGGTGGTGAAAAATGCCAAGGCCATGGCTGCTGCCTTTATGGAACGCGGTATCCGGATTGTCTCCAAAGGCACTGAAAATCACCTGATGCTGGTGGATCTGATCGGCAAGGATTATACCGGGAAGGATGCGGACGAGGCTCTCGGCCGCGCCTTCATCACTGTCAACAAGAATGCTGTACCCAACGATCCCCGCTCACCATTTATAACCTCGGGGCTTCGGATTGGTACGCCGGCAATTACTACCCGTGGGTTTACCGAGAATGAGAGTATCCAGCTCACCCACTGGATCTGCGATGTGCTGGACAGCCTGGAAAACGGTACCGCTGAGCAGGTGATTCCACAGGTAAAAGAAAAGGTGCTGGAGATCTGTGCCAGATTCCCCGTGTATGGCTAAATGACCTCCGCCATCAGATAGTCAGAAAAGCCCTGCTCAAGCGGGGTTTTTTGTTTCTGATTGGGTTCTGATTGAAGGTGTCGTTTTGTCCCTGTGACCGGTTTTACAGAGCGGGTAGCAATGACAAGATGTGGTACCATTTGCGCCTGTTCGAATTCATTGGCAAAACCCATGCACTGTCCTTTCTGTAGCGCCGACGACACCAAGGTGATTGACTCCCGGCTGGTTGCCGAAGGCGATCAGGTACGCCGTCGACGCGAGTGCCTCTCCTGCAAGGAGCGCTTTACCACCTATGAGGTGGCAGAACTGCTCATGCCAAGAGTGATCAAGCGTGATGACGTGCGGGAGCCGTTTGACGAAGACAAGCTGAGGGCGGGGTTGTTGCGTGCGCTGGAAAAAAGGCCAGTAAGTATTGAGCGTATTGAAGCAGCCATTTCCCACATTCAGCACCAGATCCGCGCTACCGGGGAGCGTGAGGTGACGTCCCGAATGATTGGCGAGCAGGTGATGGAGCAGTTGCGCGAGCTCGATGAAGTGGCCTATGTCAGATTTGCCTCGGTCTATCGCAGTTTTCAGGATCTGAGTGAATTTCGTGCGGAACTTGATCGGCTGGAAAAAAATCTGCCTGATATTAAAGGTGCCTGAATCCGGTGAGCCGTCGTCTTGATTTGAGCCTGATGGCCAGAGCAGTGCAACTGGCGGGCCGGGGTCGCTACACTACGAAGCCCAATCCGGTGGTGGGTTGTGTCATCGCCAGCGGTGATCGGGTGATCGGGGAAGGCTGGCATGAGCGAGCCGGTGAGCCCCACGCGGAAATTCATGCTCTGAGTCAGGCAGGTGCCGCAGCCAAAGGTGCCACGGCGTATGTCACACTTGAGCCGTGCAGCCATCACGGCCGTACCCCGCCCTGTGTGGAAGCGCTGATTTTGGCGGGTATATCTCGGGTAGTGTATGCGATGGTGGACCCCAATCCCGAGGTTGCCGGTGCTGGTCTGGAAAAGCTTCGGCGTGCTGGTATCACTGTGGATGGCCCCGTGCTGGAGGATCAGGCACGGGAACTCAATCGGGGCTTTATCAAGCGTCACCAGCACGGCATGCCCTGGGTTACGGTTAAACTAGCCATGAGTATGGATGCGCGCACGGCTATGGCCAGTGGCGAAAGCCAGTGGATTACTGGTGTTGCAGCGCGCAGCGATGTGCAGCGTCTGCGGGCGCAAAGCTGTGCCATTATTACCGGTAGCGGTACGTTGTTGCACGATGATCCATCCCTCACCGTCCGGGCCGCCGAGCTGAGGCTTGATAATGCAGCCGAGATTGCCATGAGGCAACCGCTCAGAGTGGTGGTGTGTGGAAAAAGCCCCTTGCCCCCCGAGGCAGTCCTGCTAACCGACGGTGGCAGGACACTGCTGGTGACGGCGGTTGAAAAAAATATCCCCGGTGTGGCATCGGTCACTCTCGACAGGGGAGATGGCAGCGTAGATCTGGCAGCCCTGCTGCGACATCTCGCAGGGCTGGAATGCAATCGTGTGCTGGTGGAAGCCGGAGCGACGCTCGCTGGTGCGTTTGTCGGTCAGGGGCTGGTGGATGAGCTGATTGTTTACATGGCGCCGACATTACTTGGCAGTCTGGCGAGGCCTATGCTGGTGTTGCCTTTTGATAATATGGATCAGCAGTTGCCGTTGAAGATACGGGATGTCCGCATGGTGGGTGACGATTTGCGGATCACGTCGGAACCCTCGACACCGTCCCGGTAAAAGACGACAAATTGAGCTTGATCAACTGGTAATCGCGTGCTGGTGGGCGCAGGTGTTATGTTTACAGGCATTATTGAAGCAGTTGGCGAAATCGTGGCTTGTGAGCCCCGCAGTGGCGATCTGCGGTTGCGGGTTAAAACCTTTGGTCTTGATCTGGCTGGTATCAGCCTGGGTGACAGTATCGCCACCAACGGTGTTTGTCTGACCGTAATAGAATTGCCCGGCGACGGTTATGTCGCCGATGTGTCTTCGGAGACCCTGGCGAACACCACTATTGGTGACTGGCAAGCGGGAACGCCTGTCAATCTTGAGCGGGCATTGACGCCTTCGAGCCGCCTGGGAGGACACCTGGTTTCCGGTCATGTGGACGCGGTGGGAGAAGTGTTGAGCCGCCACCCCGATGCGCGGTCCGAGCGTTTTCGTCTGCGCGCCCCCGATTCGCTGGCAAAATACATTGCCCACAAGGGATCCATCACCGTTGATGGCACCAGCCTTACGGTAAATCGTGTGGAGGGCGCAGAGTTCGAGCTGAATATTGTTCCCCATACACTCGAGCATACGGTGATGGGTACCTACGTGCCCGGCAGCCGGGTCAACCTCGAAGTTGATTTGGTAGCTCGCTACTTGGAGCGGCTACTGTTGGGTGACAAGGCGGCAGAGGCCTAACCGAAATAGGACCGCGACAAACGGACAGTTAGAGAAGATTGAATTATGGCATTGAATACTATCGAAGAACTGGTTACCGATATCCGCCAGGGGAAAATGGTCATTCTCATGGACGACGAGGATCGTGAAAATGAAGGCGATCTGGTTATGGCGGCGACCATGGTTCGCCCGGAAGATATTAATTTTATGGCCACCCACGGCCGCGGACTGATCTGCCTGACACTCTCCGAGGATCGCTGTCGCCAGCTGAATTTGCCCTTGATGGTGGATGCCAACAAGGCGAGCCATGGCACTAATTTTACCGTATCCATTGAGGCGGCCGAGGGTGTTACCACCGGTATCTCTGCGGCTGACCGCGCCCGGACGGTGCAGGTGGCGGTGTCCAGTAATGCCAGGCCCCAGGATATTGTGCAACCGGGGCATATCTTTCCCCTCAAAGCCCAGCCGGGTGGCGTATTGAGTCGTGCGGGGCATACGGAGGCCGGTTGCGACCTGGCTCGCATGAGCGGCTTTGAACCGGCGGCCGTGATTGTCGAGATCATGAATGACGATGGCACCATGGCCCGGAGAGCTGATCTGGAAGCCTTTGCGGTCAAGCACCAGTTGAAAATCGGCACTATCGCCGATCTGATCCATTACCGGCTGGTGACCGAGAAAACCGTCAGCTGCATCAATGATCGCCCTATTGATACCCAGTACGGTCGGTTTGATCTGAAAACCTATCTCGACGTGGCTCGCAATGAAAAACATTTTGCACTGGTGATGGGTGATGTGACGTCGGGTGAGCCGCCGCTGGTTCGGGTGCATATCAATAAATCATCCCGCGACCTGTTTGCCATGGAGCCCGGTGATGGTTACCGGAGCTGGAGTCTGTCGCGTGCCATGGAGAAAGTCGCCGAGGAGGGTCGTGGCGTTGTCGTGTTCCTCTACTATCCGGAGACGGCGGATGATATTGATGCCAATGTTGATGAAATGCTCAGCCGTGAACCCTCCAGGCCCCAGCAGGCCAGTGAGGTGGTGTATCAGCAGGTTGGCACCGGCTCACAGATACTGATGGATCTCGGCATTCATAAAATGCGCCTGATGAGCGCGCCCTTCCGTTTCACCGGCATTTCCGGGTTTGATCTGGAAGTCGTCGAATATATCAATTGTGATTGATTCCCGCGGATCATTCAGCGGGGGCCTGGAGGCTGTTTTAACAGGCTGTAAACCTACTGGAAAAAGAACATGAGTGAATATCGCCCCGATGAGGGTAGTTTTAACGTGGAGGGTGCACGCATCGCTATTGTGGTGGCGCGCTGGAACAGCCAGATTACCGACAGCTTGTTGGCGGGCGCGCAGCGAGCCTTGTTGCGTCATGGTATTGATGAGCAGGCTATTGATCTGTTCCGGGTCCCCGGCGCCTTTGAGTTGCCGCTGACCTGCAGTCAAGTGGCAAAGACCCGCCGTTATGATGCCGTGGTTGCCCTGGGGTGTGTGATCCGTGGGGGTACACCCCATTTTGACTATGTGTGCAGCGAAACGACTCGTGGCATCGGGGAGGTCGCTCTGCAGGAGGGACTGCCCGTCGCTTTCGGTGTTTTGACAACCGATGATCTGGCGCAGGCGCAACAGCGCGCTGGTGATAATCAGGAAAATAAGGGAGAAGAAGCGGCACTGACCGCACTGGAAATGATCTCCCTTTTTCGTCAGCTTTAGGAGATTGTCTTGTCATTGCCCTCAACACGAAGAAAGGCCCGCCAGTTATTGGTTCAGGCACTGTATCAGTGGCAGCTCTCGGGTTCGGATTTACACAGTATCGAAGCGGAGTTTTTTGTCGACAATGATATGCGCAAGGTGGATACCGAGTTTTTTCGGGAACTGCTGCACGGTATTCCGCGTCATCTGGACGAACTGGATGCTGTTTACGGCAGTCACCTCGACCGTAAGAATACCGATCTGGATCCGGTATCCAGGGCGCTGCTGCGCATGGGTAGTTACGAACTGTGTTATCGCATTGATGTTCCCTACAAGGTGGCTATCAATGAGGCGGTCAATCTGGCCAAGACCTTTGGTCCAACCGATGCGTACAAATATATCAACGGCATCCTTGATAAAGTAGCTTTTGAACGCAGGGCGGTGGAAGTAAAAGCAGCCAGGGCGCGCTGATTCTCTTTCCATCATTCGGGACAGGGTGAACATGCCACTCAATGAATTTTCGCTGATCGAGCACTACTTTTCCGCCATCGGTCAGGCTGATGGGGTGATGCTAGGGGTTGGAGACGACGGCGCGCTACTGGATATTCCAGCAGGTCAGCACCTGGTTGTTTCGGTGGATACATTGGTCGCCGGCGTGCATTTCCCCCCGGATGCCGCCCCTGATGATATTGCCCGTCGCGCCTTGCGGGTTAACCTCAGCGATCTGGCGGCAATGGGGGCAACCCCCCGCTGGTTTACATTGGCACTGACGCTGCCCGGCGCTGATATGGATTGGCTGAAGGCATTTTCCCGGGCATTGGCGGTGGATGCAGAGCAGTTTGGCTGTGCTCTGGTCGGTGGTGATACCACTGCCGGGCCGCTGACTATTTCAATCCAGGTCATGGGTTTGGTGCCAAGGGGGCGGGCGCTGACCCGCGTTGGGGCCCGGGCAGGCGATTATGTTTTTGTCACGGGGACACTGGGTGAGGGAGCGGCAGCACTGCAACTGTTTGACCCCTCGGTTGAACTCGCTGGATCAGTCAGAGAGCGACTGAAAGAACGCTTTTATCAACCCATGCCCCGACTGCGGGAGGGGCTGGCATTGCGCGGCCTTGCATCGGCGGCACTGGATGTATCAGATGGTTTGTTGGCAGATCTCGGGCATATCGCTGAACAAAGCGCCCTCGGTGCCGATTTGGAGTTATCTGCGTTGCCGGTGGCACCCTGGTTGAAGAAGCTCGCCGATGCCGGGACAGTGCAGGACTGGGTGCTGTCCGGTGGTGACGACTATGAGCTCTGTTTTACGGTGCCGGCAGAAAATCTGGCCGCGATTGACGGTATGATAGTCGGGGGTGAATTGATCGCGACCTGTATTGGCCGGATGACCCCCAACACGGGAATCCGCTGTATCAATGGCAACGGCATGTCGGTGCAGGTTGAGCAGACGGGGTACCGGCACTTTTAGTCTTTTTTGGCCGCTCGTTTGATTGATGTTGGCCACTGGTTTTCAGGTGTAGTGAATGGATCGTCGACTGAACCCCTCTTTTGCACAGTTACTGAAAAACCCTGTGCATTTTCTGGCATTTGGCTTCGGCAGTGGGCTGGCTCCCAAGGGTCCGGGTACTGCCGGCACGCTGGTGGCCGTGCTAATCTGGCCGGCCCTGGCCACTCTGCCATTAACGCTCTATTTGTTGATCGTGGCACTGGCCGCGCTGCTGGGTTTTTATCTTTGTGGCAGGACGGCGCACGATCTTGGTGTCAAGGATCATCAGGGGATTGTCTGGGATGAGATGGTGGGCTACTGGCTGACCATGGCAGCACTCCCGGTGACCTGGGTCTGGGCGCTGGCCGGGTTCGTCCTGTTTCGTCTTTTTGATATCTGGAAGCCCTGGCCCATCTGTTGGCTTGATCGTCACGTGGATGGGGGTGCCGGTATCATGCTGGATGATTTGCTGGCCGGTGTGTTTGCCTGGCTCATACTGTTTGCTGTAGGGCAAATCTGGTTTTAGGTATCGAACAGGCGTGTTATAGCCGATACTGTTCAAGGTTTTCGGATAAGCGTGGGCAGGGATGAAACAAAAGTTCGCTGTAATCTTGCTGGGTGTGATAGGGCTGACCGGTTCTCTCCCGGGTTGGTCGATGCCGGAGATTCAGGTGAATGGGCTATTCGGTGGTAGTGCAGTGCTGGTCATCAATGGCAAACAGCACCTGCTCAAGCAGGGCCAGACCAGTCCGGAGGGCGTTACACTGCTGGAAAGTAATAGTCAGCAGGCGGTATTGCTTGTAGATGGCAAGCGATTGTCCCTCGGGCTTTCAGATCGCATCTCTGCCAGCTTTCACGCGGCGGAAAAGGCTGAGGTCAGAATCCCCCGGGCTGAAAATGGCCACTATTATGTCAGTGGCTATATCAATGGCCGCCCGGTCGATTTTATGGTGGACACCGGGGCCAGTGCGGTAGCCATGAATATGCACGATGCCCGGCGGCTGGGGGTGAACTTTCGCCGCGGCATTAAAGGTAATGCCAGCACAGCAGGTGGTATTGTGAATACCTATCACGTCGACCTCGATAAGCTGAGTATCGGCAATATCGCGGTCCATCAAGTTCGATCAACTGTTGTGATCGGTAACTTCCCGGCGCAGGTGTTGCTGGGTAACAGTTTTTTGAGTCAGATTGAAATGAGTGAAGAAGCCGGCGTTCTGGTGATGAGAAAAAAATATTAACTTTTCATGCTTCACTAAAAACCTGGCCGCCAAGCTTTACTCGGCGTCTATCCCGGCTAAAATACCCACCCGCCGAATTTCAGGAGTCGTTGGTGACCCTACGTTTTGTTGAAAGCTCCAAACTGCCCACTCGCTGGGGGGTGTTTGATATTCACGGCTTTGAAGACGTGAATAGCGATAAAGAGCACGTGGCCATTACCATGGGTGACGTCACCGGTGATCGACCTGTTATGTTGCGCGTTCACTCCGAGTGCCTTACCGGTGATGCACTTTTCAGCATCCGCTGTGACTGTGGTGCACAGTTGGAAGAGGCGATGCGGCGTATTGCCGCCGAAGGTCGCGGGGCCATTCTTTATCTTCGCCAGGAAGGGCGGGGTATAGGGCTGCTCAACAAAATCAGGGCATACCACCTTCAGGATGCCGGAGCCGACACCGTGGAAGCCAATGAGCAGCTCGGTTTTGGCGCTGATCTGCGCGATTACAGTATCTGTCAATCGATGCTCAGGCACCTGCAGATAACCAGAGTCAGACTGTTGACCAATAATCCCCGCAAGGTAGAAGCGCTTGAGAGTCTCGGGGTAGAAGTTGTGGAGCGGGTTGCGTTGCAGTCGGGCCGAAACCCCCACAATTTTCGTTATCTTGCGACAAAAGCTGGCAAGATGGGGCACCTGTTCGATGAGCAGAATGAAAATGAGGATGATCATTAATGCTGGCCAAGCGAATTATTCCCTGTCTCGACGTGGACAAGGGGCGAGTGGTTAAAGGGGTTAAATTTCTCGATATACGTGATGCCGGTGATCCGGTTGAAGTGGCTAAGCGCTACAACGAGGAAGGTGCCGACGAAATCACTTTTCTGGATATCACTGCGAGTCATGAAGAGCGGGACACGATGATTCAGACGGTGGAGCGGATGGCCAGCGAAGTATTTATCCCCCTGACGGTTGGTGGCGGTGTTCGCAGCCTTGAGGATATCCGTTCACTGCTGAATGCCGGGGCGGATAAAGTCAGCATCAATTCGACTGCCGTCAAAACTCCCGAATTCGTCCGGCAGGCGGCGGAGCGTTTTGGGTCGCAGTGCATTGTGGTCGCCATTGATGCCAAACAGGTGAGTGCCGACAACGAGCCGCTGCGCTGGGAGGTGTTTACCCATGGTGGCCGTATTGCTACCGGTATTGATGCGGTTGCCTGGGCCGAGCAAATGGCTTTCTTTGGTGCGGGAGAGATTCTTCTTACCAGCATGGATAGGGATGGTACTAAAAGCGGGTTTAACCTTCCCCTCACCAGGGCCATCAGTGATGCAGTCGATGTTCCTGTCATCGCCTCGGGTGGCGTAGGCAATCTGCAACATCTGGTCGATGGTGTCATTGAAGGAAAAGCCGACGCTGTATTGGCGGCAAGCATATTTCACTTTGGGGAATACACCATCAGGGAGGCCAAGGTGTATATGGCAGAACGGGGTATCGAAGTGCGTCTTTGACTTCGTGAGTCTCGGGGGCGGGCGGTTCTAGATGGCGTAACGTGTCCCGATTTTAAAAAACTGCAGTGTCTCCTCGTCTGCTTTCTTGGCAAATTCAATGTAGTCAGCTACGGCCTGAACAGCCCCTTCTTTGGAGTCAAACGGACCAACGGCCGCACCCTCGCGTGTGGCAAAGAACCAGAAATTGTGAAGTTTAAAAAAACGGTCACTTCTTATAAGTGGTTTTTGACTGCCATCTTCTGCTTTTCTTGGCGTTACCATGTGGTCTCCTGCAACTACTGGTATTATTTTTAAGTCAAGGTCTCCACACAATCCGATTAACGTCCTAATGTTTCGAAAGGGTAAATACCCTCTAATTCAGCACAATTTTTCCAGAAAAGTCAATGTGATTACATGTTCTATTGAGCTGCGTCAGCTCGGCTGGTGTTACGTGAAAAAATCTCGAGTCCCTGCAAAAGGTTGATGGCCTCGTATAACTGGTTGTCTGTCTGCAACAGATCTTCCTTGTCAGCTATTTGTGGGTCACTGTCACTGCTCAGATGGCCGGCAAGATTGGCTTCCTTGATCTGTTTCTGTGTCTCAAGCAAGTGAATCTCGGCCGGCCTGACGGTAATGTCGGGCTGAATTCCCTCTGCCTGTATAGAGCGTTTGTTGGGTGTGTAGTAACGAGCAGTGGTCAACTTGATAGCCCGTTTTGTCCCCAGTGGTATCACTGTCTGGACTGAACCCTTGCCAAAACTGCTGGTACCCAGCAGTACCGCGCGGTGATGGTCCTGGAGCGCTCCGGCAACAATTTCCGCCGCTGAAGCCGACCCTTCATTAATCAGCACAACAACGGGAATACCATTCAGTACATCGCCAGCTGTGGCATAAAACTGTTCTTTTGAGCTGGGGATCCGGCCCTCTGTATAAACCACAAGCCCACCGTCGAGTAGCGCATCGGCAACATCCACTGATGAATTGAGTAACCCGCCCGGATTATTACGTAAATCCAGCACGAGCCCTTTCAGGCCGCCTTTCTTTTTCTGGAGATCAGACAGAGCCTCCCGAAAGTCGGCACCAGTATTTTCCTGAAACTGTGCAATTCTGACATAGCCAAAGCCGGGTTCCAGGATTCTGTGCCGGACACTCATCACCTGAATAATGTCGCGGGTAATCTCCACCTCGAAAGGGCCGTCGGTATTTTGTCTAACAATCGTCAAGGTTACTTTTGAGCCTTTTGGGCCGCGCATCAGTTCAATCGCTTCTGTCAGGGGCATGCCCTGTACCAGCTGATCGTCAAGTTTGATAATGAGGTCTCCGGCCTGTATGCCGGCGCGGTATGCCGGGGTGTCGTCGATTGGACTGATAACCTTGATAAAACTGCCTTCCATTCCAACCTCTATGCCGAGTCCGCCAAATTCTCCGCTGGTGCTCTCCTGTAGCTCGGAGAAGGCAGCTTCGTCCATATAGAGCGAGTGGGGATCGAGCCCGTTCAGTAATCCGCTAATGGCCATTTCCAATAGTGCCTGATCGTCAATTTCTTCGACATAGGCCTGGCGTATCTGGTCAAACACCTGAGTGAAATAGCGCAACTCTTCCAGTGGTAAGTGGGCATTTTCAGAATCTTCATTTGCATACGAAATCACTGGCCATGCCAGTAAAAGTAGCGTCGTCAGTAGTGATTTGGTCAGCAGTTTCATGAAATATCCTGATTGATTGATGGCGGTTCGGCCCTTGTCCCTGGAAAATTTCTCAACGCCCGGCTTTACTGGCCAGCCATGCCTTCGGATTGGTGGGTTTGCCATTATGTCGAATTTCAAAGTAAAGTGCATGATCTGCCTGTCCACCAGTGTTGCCCACTCTGGCAATCCGCTCACCGGGCTTAACCCAATCACCGGTTTCCCTGAGCAAGACCTGATTGTGGGCGTAGAGACTCATATAGCCTTCGCCGTGATCAATGATTACTAGCAGTCCATAGCCCCGCAGGTAGTCGGAAAAGATGACTCGGCCATGATGGATACTGTGCACGTGCAGCCCCTCCACGGCTTGCATTAACCAGCCACTCCAGGTGATATCTGCGTTGCGTACTGCCCCAAAATGTTGGGTTAATTTGCCGGATACCGGCCAGGGCAGCTTGCCTTTCTGTTTGCTGAAGGGCTGTTTGGATGCAGGGGCCGCCAGCTGCATGGCGCGCTGCTCCAGTGCTTTCAGTACAGTTTCCAGACGTTGCCGTTCGTTTCTGAGCTGATTCAGTGTTTGTTGAGAATTTTGTATCTGTTTGCCCAGCGAAGTGAGTAACTGTTCTCTCTGTTGTCGATTCTCTCTCAGGGTTTGCTGTTCGATGGCCAGTTGCTGGCGCGATTCTGCCAGGGACTGCTCGCGGGAGGCGATATCGCTTTTGGTCGTCTCAAGCTGTTGATGCGTCTGTCGGTAAGAAGCGAGTTTTTCAGCGCGTGCCGCGAGAAAGTAATCGTAGTACTTGAGGGATCGGCTGAACTTTTCTGGATCTTCCTGGTTGAGAAGAAGTTTGATAGGTTCTTCGCTACCGAGTCGGTAAGCAGCGACGATCTCCTGGCTGATCAACTGTTGTTGGCTGTGTTTTAATGACTCGAGTTTTTTCTGTTGTTTCTCAAGTTGAATGAGCTCTCGGTTCAACGCTGCCCGCTGTTTTTCAATGGTGGAAATTTTGTTGTTCAGATCAGCGGATGCCAGCTCAATTTTTTTCAGCTCACCAGCCAGCTTGTCCTGTTGTCGGCTCTGGCCTTTGATGGACTGTTCAAGCTTGCTGATATCCTTGCCGATTTTTTCCAGTTTGGCGCGGTCTTCCTTTTCCCCGGCACTGGCTGTGCTCAACAGGAGGAAGGCGATTGCCGTGAGCAGTGCCTTTTGTATCCCGACCATGATCATCAGCCATGTTGTTTTCGTCAATGGACAAAACTGACCAGCGAATGTCCGGTCATCTCCGGTGGTGGGGGTAAATCCAGCAAGTCGAGCAGGGTCGCCGCCACATCCGCAAGTGAGCCGTTTTCCCCCAGTATCAACGGTCTTTGGCCCACGTAGATCAGCGGTACCGGCAAGGTTGTATGCTGGGTGTGCACCTGGCCGGATTCTGTGTCAAACATTTTTTCAACATTACCGTGATCCGCCGTGATCAAACATTCACCTCCGGTTTGTCGGAGTGCCTCCAGTACTCGATCCAGGCAGGCATCCACGACTTCCACAGCTTTTACCGCTGCGTCGAAGACACCACTGTGGCCTACCTGATCGCAGTTGGCATAGTTACAGATAATGACATCATATTGGCAACCGGTGATGGCTTTAACCAGTTCGTCCGTCAGTTCGTAGGCACTCATTTCCGGCTTCAGGTCGTAGGTGGCGACCTTCGGGGAGGGGATCAGGATGCGATCTTCCCCCTGAAACAGGGTTTCCTGGCCGCCGTTAAAGAAGAAGGTCACATGGGCATATTTTTCTGTTTCGGCAATTCGCAGTTGTGTCATGCCCCGATTGCTGAGGTATTCGCCCAATGTGTTATGCAAGTCCTCGGGCGGGAATGCACAGTCAGCCTGGATGTCAGCTGCATATTCTGTCGTCATCACGAAAGCGCCCAGCTTGGGATGGGCCGTGCGGGAGAAGCCTGAAAAATCCTTGTCCACAAGTGCGCGTGTCATCTCTCTGGCTCGGTCCGGCCGGAAGTTCATGAACAGCACGGTATCGCCATCCCCAATGGTGGCAGCCGGGTGCAAAGCATCGGCGATGATGGTGGGTAACACGAATTCGTCATTCTCACCGCGCAAGTAAGCGGCGTGTAGCCCCTCGACCGGGTCGGCTGCGCGATGTTCAGTCTTGCCCAGCGTGAGCAGGTCATAGGCGGCCTGAACGCGATCCCAGCGGTTGTCTCGGTCCATCGCGTAAAAGCGACCACAAATAGAGGCGACTCTGCCCACACCGAGTTCGGCCAGTCTGGCACTAGTGCGCTGCAGCGATTGCTCTGCGCTGCGCGGCGGTGTATCCCGGCCATCGAGAAAGGCGTGCACATAAACCTCTTTTGCGCCCCGTTGTGCGGCCATATCCACCATGGCGTTGATGTGATCTTCATGGCTGTGAACACCGCCCTGTGACAGGAGCCCGAGTATATGGATCCTGTGCTTCCCGCTGACTGCTTTATCAATGGCTCGGCTGTAGGCAGGGTTGGTAAAAAAGTCGCCGTCGGCAATGGCCTTGTTGATGCGGGTAAAGCTCTGATAAATCACTCTGCCCGCGCCAAGGGTCATATGGCCCACTTCGCTGTTTCCCATCTGCCCTTCGGGCAGGCCCACAGCCAGTCCCGACGTGGCAATAAGTGTTGTAGGGCAATGGTTCCGGAGGTGGTCCATAACCGGGGTTTTGGCTGCCTGTACAGCATTGGATTCTTTGCTGTCGCTGTGGCCATAGCCGTCAAGCACCAGCAAAACCAGCGGTTTTTTTTGCTCGCTCATGATTTCAGTCAGGGGTTTTCCAGCAAGTTTGAATAGTAGGTGAATCTTACCTGTAAAGGTGTTTCAGTGCTAATGGTGGTTCCTAGAGAAGAGCGTGGTGTGTATACTTTCGCAGCTTCCCGGGGCCGGTTTGGTCCGGCCCGTAACTGTAGGTATCTTAATCGTGGAATTCTTTGTTTTTATCAGCGAGCAGTGGGTGCTGGTGAGTGTATTGCTGATATTGATTTATCTGTTTGCAATCAATGAACGCATTAAAAGTGGCAGACCCCTGTCAGTCCATGCCGTTACTCGTATGATCAATGCAGATGAAGCATTGTTGCTCGATATTCGGGACAGCAAGGAGTTCAAAGCGGGACATATTGCCGGAGCGGTGAATATTCCCCAGACAAAACTGTCAGACAAACTTGCTGAGCTGGATGAGCACCGTGAAAAATTTATTATTATCGCCGACAAGGTGGGGCAGAACGCTGGTGCTGCGGGACGCCGGCTGCGGCAAAACGGCTTTAAGGTATTCCGGCTTACCGGCGGTATGATGGAGTGGCAGAGTCAGCAACTGCCGGTTGTCAAAAGCTGACATGGTTGCGGTAAAAATCTACACCACCCGTAGTTGTGGTTACTGTGTCGCAGCAAAGAATCTTCTTGCGGCAAAAGAGTTGTCTTACCAGGAAATTTCTGTAGATAACGATCCGGCCATGAGGCGAGAGTTGGTGGTGCTGAGCGGTTACCACACCGTCCCCCAGATCTGGATTGGTGAGACCCATATTGGCGGTTATGATGACCTGCGCCGCATGGAGCAACAGGGCGAATTGGATACTATTATCGCTGATCATAACAGTTGAAGTGAGCTGCCTGGAGTCCTGATGCTGCCATGTCGGTACATGATTGGCCAGGCACAAATATTGAGTGAATATAAGGCATGACTATGACAGAAGAAAACGTTACTGATGACGCGGCAGCTGGCACCGAATCTCCACAGTTTGCCCTGCAGCGGGTTTACCTGAAAGACCTTTCATTCGAAACTCCCATGGGTCCTGAGGCTTTTCATCGCGAGCTGAAGCCGCAAATTGCACAGGAATTGGCGACTAAAACCAACCGGCTGGATGAGACGCACTTTGAAGTCGTTATCACCGTGACGATCACGGTTAAAGACGGCAACGACACGGTTTACCTTATTGAAGTACATCAGGCGGGTGTGTTTCTCGTCAAGGGGCTGGATAAGTCCCAGATGACACACGCCATCAATGTGCTTTGCCCTGCAACCCTGTTTCCCTATGCCAGGGAGGTGGTAGACAATATTGTGATCAAGGGTACTTTCCCGGCCTTGATGTTACCGCCAGTCAATTTTGAAGCGCTATTTGCCCAAGCTGTTGCCGAGGCGAAAGAAAAGAAAGAGCAGGAAGCTGAGTCGGATAAAAAAGATGTAACGCACTAAGCTCAGGCCGGTTGAGTCGGCAATTTCTGCAGGTTCGACTGGCTGACGGGTTGCCCGTATTAATGATCTTCTTCATCATTCATCCCCAGCTCTTTCAGTTTTCGGGTGAGCGTATTCCTTCCCCATCCCAATAATTCTGCTGCATCACGTTTTCGTCCACGGGTATGATTCAGTGCCGTTTCGATCAGGGTGCGCTCAAAAACTGGCACAGCTGACGCAAGTATATCCTGCCGACCGGCATGCAACTCGGCATCAGCCCAACTCCGCAATTGTTGTTGCCAGCTTCCCGATGTGACATTTTTTTCCACCGGGCTGTCGCGCAACTCCGGTGGCAGGTCTTCCATATGTACCTCCCGGCCAGATGCCATTACGGTCAGCCAGCGACAGGTATTTTCCAGCTGACGAACGTTGCCAGCCCAGGGGAGGAGGCTGAGGAACTGCTCAACCTCGCTGGACAGAGTCTTGGTCTCTGTCTCAAGCTCCTTGGCGGCCCGCTGGAGAAAATATTGCATCAACATGGGAATATCTTCCCGCCGATCTGCCAGTTTTGGTAGGTGAATGCGGATGACATTCAGGCGGTGAAACAGATCCTCACGAAAACGATTTTCCACCACCAGTTGTTCAAGGTTCTGGTGAGTGGCGGCAATGATACGCACATCGACTTTTACCGGTGTGTGCCCGCCGACCAGATAAAATTCACCGTTAGCCAGTACCCGCAGCAACCGTGTTTGTGCTTCGGGCGGCATATCTCCGATTTCATCGAGAAAAAGTGTCCCGCCATCGGCCTGTTGAAATCTGCCTTCACGTCGCTGGGTTGCACCGGTAAAAGCCCCTTTTTCATGACCAAATAGTTCAGATTCAATCAAATCATGGGGGATCGCTGCCATGTTGAGAGCGACAAAACGTTTGTTGTGGCGTGGGCTGTGATCATGTAATGCCTTGGCGACCAGTTCTTTGCCGGTGCCGGACTCGCCATTGATTAGCACAGTAATGTTGGAGTGGGACAGTCGCCCTATGGCGCGGAAAACCTCCTGCATGGCCGGCGCTTCACCGATAATTTCACCGCTGATGTCAATGTCGTTCTCAACCGGCTTGCGATTCTGTTCTGTGACAAAATTAATGGCTCTATTGGTCACCGCAACGAGTTCGTCGAGGTCGAATGGTTTGGGTAGATACTCGAAGGCGCCCCCCTGATAGGCCGCTACCGCACTGTCCAGGTCAGAGTGAGCCGTCGTGATAATTACCGGCAGTGCCGGGTTGCTGGTGTGAATCCGTTGCAGTAGTTGAAGGCCGTCAATACCTGGCATGCGGATGTCGCTGATGATGGTGTCGGGCTGTTGCTTGTCGAGTTTGGCGATCAGTTCGCTGGCATTTTCAAAGCTGGTGACATCGAGATCTGCACGACTCAGTGCTTTCTCCATTACCCAGCGGATTGAACGGTCGTCATCGACTATCCATACAGTTCGTTTGTCCATTTGTTATGCATCCAAAGGTAGATAGATCGTGAAACGTGTTTCACCACGCTCGTTATCACACTCGATCAAGCCGTGATGAAGGTGGATAGCTGATTGGGCAATGGGTAAGCCCAGGCCGCTGCCCTCGGCGCGGCCGCTGATCATCGGAAAGAAAATACGGTCCATGAGATTTTCGGGTATCCCCGGGCCGTTGTCCGTAATGTCAATTCGGCACACGACCTTGTGATGTGTTTTGCCGATGGTGAACTGACGTTGTATTCGCGTTCTGAGCTTGATGGCAGGCCGCTTTTGGGGGCTATTGCGCAAGGCTTGGACCGCATTGCGGACGATATTGAGCATTGCCTGGATCAGTTGTCCCCTATCACCGCTGATTTCGGGAATGCTCGGGTCATAGTTGCGTTTGATCAGGATGCTGCCCCGGGTTTCTGCCTCAGCGAGCGCGGCGACATGCTCAAGAACCTCATGAATGTTTACCGGTAGAAACTTTGGCATGGTGTTGGGGCCGAGCAATCGATCGACAAGGTTACACAGGCGGTCTGTTTCAGCGGAGATAATATCTGTGTACTCCCTTAGCTCCGGTTGATCATGCAAATCTTCCGAGAGTAATTGTGCGGCACCACGGATACCGCCCAGCGGATTTTTTATTTCATGGGCGAGCCCCCGCACCAGATTCCGGGTAGTATCGTGAGTAGTGATGAGTGCCTCTTCACGATTGATTTTCATCAGCCGATCCATGGGTTGCATTTCCAGCAGCAACATTTCGGCCGAGGTTGTTTGTATGGGTGTGGCGGTAAAATCCACTGTGATATGTGATTGGTCAGGAAGCGTTAGTGGTGCCTGTCGCTGGGTAAAGGGGTGGTTGGTCGCCAGGGCCTCTTTTAGCGAATCGTAAGTACCGTCCCCGGTATCAAAAAGGGTGTTAACGGAGTTTCCGCAGAAGCGCATGGCGCTCACTGCCAGGAGACTTTCTGCAGCAGGATTCAAGTAGCATATATCCAGCTCGTCATTCAGCAATAGCACAGCCGTGCTGAGATTATCCAGTAATAGGTGGTGGAGCTGGTGGTCAGTCATCTCTCTGCTTCATTACGGCTTCTTACAGACTGGGCAGTATTGCCTCTTTATGGTTCAGTACCAGTAAATACATAGCAATTACTGGGCCAGCTTTGTTGTGGCTGTAAGGTGCCTGAACCCCGGTGCATGTGGCTAGAGTGTAGTTAAAGAATTGTTATTTTGCACCAACATGGTGCTCTGCTAGGGGTTGTGCAATATGGAGTGGCGTTTGACATGGATGGTAATGATGTCTGACTGGCCAAGTTGGTTGTCGGAGCCGTCAACCACCTGTGCTTGGAGAGTATGTTTGCCGCGTATCAGTGAATCTATCACGAATGATGTGGCCGGAACTGCTGGGCCGTGGGGCTGGCCATTGTGTAGTAATTGTACCCGGTGCCCCGATCTAAGTGCGGGTTCTAGGTATACCTGTACCACCACCTCAAGCTGCCCGGGCGGGATCGTGGAGTCCTGAGCGGGTGATAGAATGACGACTTCCTTATAACTGACTTCCTCTTTTTGGCTATTTCTGGCAGGTTTTTTCGGTGCCAAGGCGGGCTGTGTGTTGATTGAGGGCAAAGTGAGCTCTTCAGCAGATGTATCATTGGCAGGAGGCTGATCGGTGTATTTAACATTGCCCTTTTCATCCACAGTGCGATAGACCTGAGCAGCAACGGTCAGTGAAAGCATCAGTGCCAACAATGCGATAACGGTTTTACTTTTCTGCAGTGACATGGCTTTCTCCCTACGAATAGTTTTCAAGACTAACTCTGCTTTGACAAAAGAAAAAGCCCGCCATTCGAAAATGACGGGCTTTTTTATTTACTCAGCTACAGCAGCTGAGAGCAGATCTTCTGCTTAAACCGAGTAATACATGTCGAACTCTATCGGGTGAGTGGTGTGCTCAACCCGGTAAACTTCCTGCATTTTCAGCTCAATGTAGGCATCGATCATGTCATCGGTAAAGACACCACCAGCGGTGAGGAAAGCTCGGTCTTCATCGAGGTTGCTCAGTGCTTCACGCAAGCTGCCACAAACTTGCGGGATCGCGGCGGCTTCTTCCGGGGGCAGGTCATAGAGATCCTTGTCTGCAGGGTCGCCAGGGTGAATCTTGTTTTGTACGCCGTCGAGACCGGCCATCAACATGGCAGCAAAAGCCAGGTAGGGATTGGCAATCGGGTCGGGGAAGCGGGCCTCAACGCGTTTTCCTTTGGGCGATGCAACGTAGGGAATGCGGATTGAAGCAGAACGGTTCCGGGCCGAATAGGCGAGCATCACTGGTGCCTCAAAGCCCGGAATCAGACGCTTGTAGGAGTTGGTGCCGGGATTGGTGAATGCGTTAAGGGCTTTGGCGTGCTTGATGATGCCGCCGATATAATACAGGGCCGTTTCGGACAGGCCTGCGTAACCGTCACCGGCAAACTGGTTGACGCCGTCTTTCCAGAAAGACTGGTGACAATGCATGCCGGAGCCATTGTCACCAACAATGGGCTTGGGCATGAATGTGGCTGTTTTTCCATAGGCATGGGCCACGTTGTGAACACAGTATTTAAGTATTTGGGTTTCATCCGCTTTCTTGACCAGCGTGCTGAATTTCACGCCGATCTCACATTGACCAGCAGTGGCCACTTCGTGGTGATGTACTTCCACATCCAGGCCCATTTGTTCCATTGCAGTACACATGGCAGCCCGGAGGTCGTGCAGTGAGTCAATCGGGGGTACCGGAAAATATCCACCTTTCACACGGGGGCGGTGACCCATATTGCCTTCAGCGTATTCATTTCCTGTGGACCAAGCGGCTTCCTCTGAGCTGATTTTGACAAAGCAGCCGCTCATGTCGATGCCCCACTTGATGTCATCGAAAACAAAGAACTCGGGTTCGGGGCCAAAAAAAGCGGTATCCCCAAGGCCGGTGGCGGCCAGGTATTGCTCGGCGCGCTTGGCTACAGAGCGAGGATCGCGCTCATAACCAGTCATGGTGTTGGGTTCCAGGATATCACAGCGAAGAATGACGGTGCTGTCGTCCGAGAAGGGATCGAGAATGGCTGTGCTGTCGTCGGGCATCAGGACCATGTCTGATTCGTTGATGCCTTTCCAGCCAGCAATGGATGAGCCATCAAACATTTGTCCGGTTTCAAAAAACTCCTCATCGACAGACTTTGAGGGAATGGTGACGTGTTGTTCTTTACCTTTTGTGTCGGTGAAACGCAGGTCTACCCAGCGAGATTCACTCTCTTTGATCAGGTTAAGAGTTTTATTGGACATTGGCTCCTCCAAGTGTGGATATCCGGTTTTGTAGGGTTGCCGAAAGCGGCAGCTCTGGGTTGAGTATATCGTTAGTTCAATGGTTTTGTTTTAATGGTTTGCAAGCAATGTGCCAATATGAAGCAAAAGCCATGCCATTGGTATCAGCCAAGTAAAACAACAGGTTATCAGTTTGGCAAGACGGTCTTTTGCACCATATTGGAATCTATTTTATAAATTTTGCACTAAAATAGTGCGAATTGCTTGGGTCCGGTTGCAGTGTTTCATGATAAGCGGATTTGGCCACATTTGTAATATAATCTTGGGCCATTAAACACGAGCTACCGTCATTATCCCCATGCATTTTATCGTCAAGCTTTTCCCCGAGATTACCATTAAGAGTCCCCCTGTCCGCAAGCGTATGACCCGCCAGCTGAGGGATAATCTTCGCAAATTACTATTGAACATCAATCCTGCCATCCATCTTCAACAGGACTGGGAGAAAGTTCAGGTCGTCGGCCCTGCCGACGAGGAGCTGGCCCGCCAGGTTGTAGATCTGTTGGGCAGAACCCCAGGAATCGCCAAATTTGCCCGAATACAGCGCTATCCGCTGGGAGATTTTGATGATGTAGTTGAAAAAACACTGACTTTTTGGCGGGGTCGCCTGGATAACAAAAGTTTTGCTGTTCGCGTGAAACGGGTTGGCGAACATGGGTTCAAGTCCAGTGATCTCGAGCGTTATGTCGGTGCTGCCCTGCTGAGCCACTGTGACTCAGCCCGCGTTAATCTTAAGCAGCCGGATGTCACCGTCCGTCTGGAGATCCGTCACAACGAGCTTTATGTGGTTCAAGCGGTTTATCCCGGGTTGGGTGGCTTCCCTCTTGGTACCCAGGATGCAGTAATTTCACTACTGTCGGGTGGGTTTGATTCCTCTGTGGCCAGTTACCTCACTATCAAGCGGGGCCTGTGCACACATTATCTGTTTTTTAATCTGGGTGGACGAAATCATGAGGTGGGGGTAAAACAGGTGGCCTCTTATCTGTGGCAGAAATATGCCAGTTCCCACCAAGTGCACTTTATAACAATCCCGTTCGCCGGTGTGGTGGAGGAAATCCTGACCAGGGTTGGCAATGCGGAAATGGGGGTTGTTCTGAAGCGTATGATGCTACGTGTCGCCAGTGAAGTCGCCAGGGAGCTTAAAATTGATGCACTGGTGACGGGTGAGAGCGTTGCCCAGGTATCAAGTCAGACACTGGCCAATCTCGCGGTTATTGATGCGGTGACTGATGCGCTGGTCCTCCGGCCACTGATCACCGCTGACAAAGGTGAAATCATCGATATTGCCCGGGCCATAGGAGTGGAAGGTTTTGCGGCCAATATGCCTGAATACTGTGGTGTTATTTCGGTCAGGCCCACCACTCGTGCGACGGGCCAGAAGGTCGCTCACGAAGAGGAGAAATTTGATTTCAGCGTATTAGAGCACGCGCTCGCCCATGCTCGTGTCCAGACCATCGATGAGGTGCTGAACGATAACGGCATCATTCCTCTGGATGTCTTTGAAAACCCACCACCGGACTCAGTGATCCTGGACATTCGCCATCCTGAGGAGGTTTATTCCCGGCCATTGAATGTGCCTGAAGCAGAGGTAGAGCTGATGCCTTTTTATACATTGCAGGGCCGGTTCCGCGAGCTGAAACAGGCCTCCCGGTATGTGCTGTATTGTGACAGGGGGGTGATGAGCCGACTGCATGCGGAGCACCTGATAGAGCAGGGTTTCTGCAATGTGGGCGTTTATCGCCCTGCCCGAAAATAAAGGGTGCAAAGGCTTCGAAAAGCTCTATATATCTTAAATGTACCCGCAGATAATTTTTTATTCTTTGTGAATATTAATAATGCCTCTACCCTTGCTCACTCTGAGCAGGCGAAGTGAAATTTATGGACTGGCAAGGCATTTTATCATTGGCGTTGACACTGGGCGCTTTGCTGATATTGGCAACCACCCGGATTGGACCCCATCTGGTGATGATGGTGGTGCTGAGCATACTGAGCGTCACTGGCATCTTGACTGCCACTGAAGCGCTGTCAGGGTTCAGTAATAGCGGTGTTATCACTGTCGCGGCGATGTTTGTGGTGGCAGCAGGGCTGCATGGGTCCGGTGGGATTGATCTGCTGGTGAACCGTTTCCTGGGGCGGCCTAAAACCGTCCGGTCTGCCTTGACCAGGATGTTTGCACCTGTGGCGTTGCTGAGCGGCTTTTTAAACAACACGCCTGTTGTCGCCACGATGATTCCGGCCATTCATGCCTGGTCGCGACAAATCAATATTGCGCCATCCAAATTGATGATCCCGCTTAGCTATACGGCAATTCTGGGCGGTACCCTGACCCTTATCGGTACCAGCACCAATCTGGTGGTCAATGGTCAATATCAGGTGTTGACGGGTGAAGCGGGATTTTCGTTGTTTTCTATCACTGCTGTGGGATTCCCGGTCGCTGTTATTGGGCTGTTTTTTATCTGGCTATTTTTCCCCAAGTGGCTGCCAGATCGCGGTGATCAGCAGGCTTTTGGCAATCTGCGCGAATTCACGCTGGAAGTTTCCGTTGCGAAAGATGGCCCATTGGTCGGTAAAACGGTGGCAAGTGCAGGGCTGCGGCATTTGAGACGCGTTTATCTTGTGGAAATCGAACGGGGTGGCACCGTGGTGACCGCCGTTCCCTCTGAGGAAAAACTGCAGGGTGGGGACCGCCTGGTGTTCGCCGGTGATACGGAGGCGATTTCAGATCTACTCCGTATCAATGGTCTGGTGCCATCGACGGAGAATGAGGAAGGATTGTCTCTGGATACTGACCGCGCTGAGCGGCGTCTGGTAGAGGTGGTCGTATCTCCCCACTGTGATGCGGTGGGGCATGCCATACGGGATTCTGGATTTCGGAGTCGCTATGGCGCAGTGGTGCTTGCTGTTGCGCGGCATGGTGAGCGGGTTCAGGGGAATCTGGGTACGATTGAGCTGGCAGTGGGCGATACTCTGTTACTCGAAGCCCGGCCCGCATTCGTCAGCCGTCAGCGCTATAACAAGGATTTTCTGTTAGTCAACGAGCGGAATACCGATCCTCCTAGACACGAGCGTGCCTACCTGTCCTGGTCTATTCTGGGGGGTATCGTCGCTCTGGCGGGACTGGGCCTGACCAGTATGCTTAACGCCGCGCTGCTCGGTAGTTTGCTGATGATTCTCAGCGGTTGCTGCTCGGTCAGCCAGGCGGAAAAAAATATCGACATGATGGTTATAGTGACAATCGCAGCGGCGTTTGCACTGGGTATGGCGCTGGAGAAAACCGGAGTGGCGGCATTTCTTGCCGACAATATGATTCAGCTGGGTTCCGGTAAGCCCTGGTTGCTGCTGATACTCTGCTATCTGCTGGTATCAATTCTGACCGAGCTGATTACCAACAATGCCTCGGCCGTACTGGTGTTGCCGATCGTGTTGGAAATGACAGGGCAGGCTGGTTTGAACAACGAACCTTTTATTTTCGCCATTATCATGGCGGCCTCGGCAAGCTTTGCGACGCCTTTGGGCTACCAGACAAATCTGATGGTTTATGGGCCGGGTGGCTACCGCTTTTCGGACTTTCTCCGGGTAGGGGTTCCGATGAACCTGCTTATCGGCGCAGTCACAATAACGGTTTTATTGATCGGTTGGCCGCTCAGCTAATTTTCGAGCGGAAACATGTCGCAACAAGCAATATGAGCCGGCTTTCCGTAACAGGGGGCAGGTAGCCCACAATTGAAAAAGCATGTCCCTGTGTCCGCTTTGTCGTGATCATTGCATTCAGCGGACTTCATGCACAATTTGTCGGTGGAGCAGGCGTTTTTTATTCAGTGCCGCAGCTAACAGGTATCGCTGGCAACTGTCTGATCTCGCCCCCTGCCCTTGGCCTCATAAAGGGCTTTGTCGGCCAGAGAGGTCAGCCGTGAGGAGCTTTCTTCCGTAGTGGGGACCAGGCTGGCGACACCGGCGCTGATAGTTATCGACGATGATATGGGGCTGTCGGCGTGTGGAATTTGCAGTCTATTGATGTTCGCCTGGACCTGGGCCGCTACTTTCAGGGCTCCGGTCAGTGAGGTGTTGGGCAGCAGGATGCAAAACTCCTCACCGCCATAGCGGGTAGCCATGTCGGTGGCGCGTAGCAGGCTGTGCTGTATGGTGGTGGCAATGGATTTCAGGCAGTCATCGCCAACCATGTGCCCGTAGTGGTCGTTGTATTGCTTGAAGTAATCGATATCCAGGAAAATCAGTGCCAGCGGTTCCCGGCTGCGCATACCCCGTCGCCATTCCATGTTGAGATGGTCGGTAAAATAGCGCCGGTTATAGAGGCCGGTAAGCTCGTCGGTGATGGCCATTTTCTCCAGTTTTGACTGGGCATTTTTATAGTCGGTATTGTCCCTGATCGTTTGAACAACGGCGATCAGACTGCCGTGGGCATCGTAGATAGGACCCGCATCCACCGTGAGATAGAGTCGTGAACCGATGCGGGGCATAACGCACCAGTTTTCGGCTTTATAGCCTTCCCCATAGATTGAGAGTTGTGCGTGAACCGCGTAGAGCTGATCGAGCTCAGCTGTTCGTTCCTGCACCAGTACATCAGCGAGACAGAGCCGTTGCTTTGCATAGAAAGCCTTCCAGTGGTCCCGTGTCCCAAGCACTTCCTCGGCCCTGACACCGGTGAGTCGCTCACAGGATTTGTTCCAGATGACGACATAACCCTCCCGGTCGAGGACAAACGTCGCTGTGACCAGATGCTCCATGAGACTGACAGCAAATTTTTGCTGTTGAACCACCAAAATAAGATCCTTATATATGGTGTGCGTAAATTGCTGAGCAGTATATGGCTCTCGGATTGGGATGTCGATTTGCAGTCACTGGCCGGCGTCGGCTGGGTCCCCTCGCCCTGTTTGTTTGTCGGGTTTCATCAAAGTTGTTCGGGGCATCCCGGTTGGAGTTCCTGACTAAAACGGCTTTCCATGATGGTCCTTGCCATTTGTGGGTAGATCTGAGTACGGTGTTGAAGAAATCCCTGCGTTCTGGCGCTATAACCGCTATAATCCGCGCCTATTTTTTACCGACCGAGAAATCCTGTGATCGAAAATCTCCGCAATATCGCCATTATCGCCCACGTTGACCACGGTAAAACCACCTTGGTGGACCGTCTGTTGCAACAATCCGGTACGCTGGACCGCAAAGCCATGGGTGCCGAACGGGTCATGGATTCCAATGATCAGGAGCGTGAGCGCGGTATTACCATTCTGGCCAAAAACACGGCCATCGAATGGAACGGTTACCGGATCAATATCGTCGATACTCCCGGCCACGCTGACTTTGGCGGTGAGGTCGAGCGGGTTCTGTCGATGGTGGACTCCGTATTGTTGCTGGTGGACGCGGTTGACGGCCCTATGCCGCAGACCCGGTTTGTTACCCAAAAGGCCTTCGAGCAAGGGCTCCATCCGATTCTTGTGGTCAACAAGGTGGATCGCCCCGGCGCCCGTCCCCATTGGGTCGTCGATCAGGTATTTGATCTCTTTGATCGTCTCGGTGCCACCGATGAACAACTGGACTTCCCCATTATGTATGCCTCGGCGCTGAATGGCGTTGCCGGTAATGAGCCGGATGATCTGGCGGAAGATATGACACCGCTGTTCCAGATGGTCGTGGATAAGGTCAAAGCACCGGCAGTGAACCGCGATGGCCCACTGCAAATGCAAATCAGTGCCCTGGATTACAGCAGTTACGTGGGGGTTATCGGCATCGGTCGAATTACCCGTGGCAAACTCAAAACCAACGAGCAAGTGGTGGTGGTTGATCGCGAGGGTAAAACCCGGCGCGGTCGCGTATTACAGGTGATGGGTTATCGCGGTCTGGAACGATTCGAGGTAGAGCAGGCCGAAGCGGGTGATATTGTCTGTATCACCGGTATCGACAAATTGAACATTTCCGACACCATCTGCAGCCCGGACAAGCCGGAAGCGATGGTGCCACTGAGTGTTGACGAGCCCACCGTCAGCATGACTTTTCAGGTAAACGATTCCCCGTTCGCCGGTCAGGATGGCAAATACATTACCTCAAGAAATATCCGGGAGCGGCTGGATCAGGAGCTGATTCACAATGTGGCACTGCGGGTTGTGCAGGGGGAGACCCCCGACAAATTTGTGGTGTCCGGGCGCGGTGAATTACACCTGTCGGTATTGATTGAAAACATGCGCCGGGAGGGTTTCGAGCTGGGTGTGTCGCGCCCCGAAGTGATCCAGAAAGATGTGGACGGCGAGATTCACGAACCTTTTGAGCAGGTCGTGATTGATATTGAAGACCGGCATCAGGGTGCGGTAATGGAGGAGTTGGGGTTTCGCAAGGCGGATATGACCAACATGGAACCCGACGGTAAAGGCCGTGTCCGACTCGAATTTATGGTGCCCTCTAGAGGCCTGATTGGCTTTCGCTCACACTTTCTGACGCTGACCAGTGGTTCCGGCATCATGACCAGCATTTTTGATCACTACGGTCCAGTGAAACAGGGTGACATGGCCGGTCGCCAGAACGGGGTGCTGGTCTCCATGACCAAGGGCAAGACACTGGCTTATGCCCTGTTCACCCTGCAGGATCGTGGTCGTTTGTTCCTCGGTCACGGTGCCGAGGTCTATGAAGGGCAGATTATTGGTCTGCATTCCCGCAACAATGATTTGCCAGTGAACCCCACCAAGGCCAAGCAGCTGACCAATATCAGGGCGGCCGGTACCGATGAGAACTTGGTGCTCAGCCCGCCGGTTCGACATACCCTTGAGCAGGCGCTGGAGTTTATTGCCGAAGATGAGCTGGTAGAGGTAACCCCCCACCACATTCGTTTGCGCAAAAAGCTCCTGAGCGAGAACGAACGCAAGCGTGCCGGCAAAAACTGAGAACTATCAGGGAGGAGCCACGATTAAAGATCTTGGCATTGCCGGTGGCGAAAGCAGCCGATCAGGTGGTCGTTGACCAACCCGGTAGCCTGCAGGTAGGCATAACAGATGGTGCTGCCAAAAAATCGGAAGCCGCGTTTTTTCATGTCCCTGCTGATAGTGTCCGATAGCGGGGTAGTCGCGGGGACAGCGTCGGTATCCTGCCAATGGTTCTGAATCGAACGGTTGTCGACGAAGCCCCACAGGTAATCTGCAAAACTGCCGAATTGTGCCTGAATGTCCAGAAATAGACGGGCATTACTGACAGCGCTTTCAATCTTCAGTCGATTTCTCACAATACCCCTATTCTGCAGCAGCTGCGCAACATCTTGCTTATTGAAGCTGGCTACCTGCTCCGGTCGAAATTCGGCAAAGGCTCGTCGATAGTGTTCGCGCTTTCTGAGAATGGTGATCCATGCGAGACCGGCCTGAGCACTTTCAAGTACCAGAAATTCAAACAGCTTTTGGTCATCGCGACAGGGTACACCCCATTCCTGATCATGATAGTCCTGATAGAGTGGATCATTGCCAGCCCAGGGACATCGGAAAACAGGGTTGTCGCCGGATATTCGCTTCCGGGAAAAGCCGATAGAGCACTTCTCCGGGTCGCTGGACGAACTCACTGACAGTTATCCCGAAGGTACTGAAACAATTTGCGACTGGCTGCCGGTGGTTTTTGTTGGGATGCGTCGCGCTGGGCCTGTCTGATTAACTGGCGCAAGTGCTGTCGGTCCAGTCCCGGTATATCGCTAATCAGCTCTTCTAGTGCGGAGTCGCCCTCACTGATCAGTCTGTCGCGCCAGTTCTCCATCCGTTGAAACTGCTGGCGAAAAACCTGACTGTCGTGATGAAAGCTCTCAAGCTCCCGTCGTATGCCCTCGCTGTCAATAACACGCATGATTTTGCCAATATATTGTAGTTGGCGTCGTCGACCCTCGCGATTTTTTAGCCGTCTCGCCAACATCACGGCTTCGGCAAGTTCTTCTGGCATGGTGACCTTGGCCAGTTTGGCCGGGGCTAGATCCACGAGCTCTTCACCGAGCTTTTGCAGTGCGATCATCTCGCGCTTGACGGCCGATTTGCTTTTGGGTGGTTCCTCGTCTGGCAGACGGTCTGGAAAAGAATCTTCAATCATGATGGTTAGCTATAAAACAGGGTGGCGAGACCCAGAAACGAGAGAAAACCCACCACATCTGTAACCGTGGTGAGAGCGACGCTCCCCGCCAGAGCGGGGTCGATACGGCATTTTTTTAGAAACACCGGCAGCAACGTGCCTGCAACAGCGGCGGAGATGAGGTTGATGGCCATGGCGGCAGCAATGATGAAGGCTATGATCGGGTCGTTAAACCAGAGAGCAGCAACGCCGCCCATGACCAGTGCCCATAGCATGCCATTCAATGCCCCGACGGCAAATTCCTTGCTCAGTAACCAGCGCATATTGTTTTTGCTGATCTGTCCCAGTGCCATGCCCCGAATAACCACGGTGAGAGTCTGACTACCAGCAACACCACCCATGCTGGCGACGATGGGCATCAGGATAGCCAGCGCGACGACCTTTTCAATCGTGGCTTCGAAAATGTTGATCACCGAGGAGGCGAGGATAGCGGTTATCAGGTTCATCCCGAGCCAAACGGCCCGACGGGGTGCCGTGCGTTTAACCGAAGCAAACGTCTCTTCTTCATCGCTGAGACCGGCCAACCCTAACAATGAGTGGGCGGCATCCTCGATAATCACGTCTACCACGTCATCGATGGTGATTCGGCCAAGCAGTTTGTGGTCTGCGCCTACCACTGGAGCTGAAACCCAGTCATTCTTTTCAAACAGCAGTGCAACCTGCGAATCGGGCATATCGGCTGTGATGGCCTGTGCATCAGTTACCATCATCTCGCGCACGGTGATATTTGGGCTCGCGGTCAGCAGTTTGGTGAGCGGTAATGTGCCGAGAAAAGTATCTTCCCTGTTCACCACAAAAATATTATCGGTGATATCCGGAATTTCTTCATGGCGGCGCAGATAGCGCAAAACCACATCAATCGTCAGATCGGGCCGGACAGTGATGGTGTCCGTATTCATCAACCCGCCGGCGGTATCTTCATTGTAAGTGAGTACTCGCTCGACCCGCAGCCTGTCCTGGCTGCTCATCGCCTGGAGTACTTCTGGTATTACCTGGTCGGGGAGTTGCTGCAGAATGTCCGCAATATCGTCGGGATCAAGACCTTCAGTGAGTGAGGCGACCTCGTGACTTTCCATTTCACTAAGGATTTCACCGCGAAGTTCCTCGCTGAGCTCACCGATCACTTCGCCTTCCAGCTCCCGGTCAACCAGGTCCCATAATACCCGCCGGGCTTTAGGTGGTGCAGACTCTATCTGGTCAGCGATATCGCCGGGAGAAAGGTTATTGAGCATGTGCCGGAGCAGGCGCACATCGCTCGAATTCATCATTTCGTTGATGCTGGCGAGCCTGGACAAATGGCTGAATTTTTCGTTAGGCCCCTGCATCTGAGAAGTTTTCCCTGACTGTCAGTTTGAAGGCGGATAGTGTATAGGTGGGCGTGACAAAATTATACAGTGGTCTGGTTGGTAGGCGGCGCGGTTAGTGCTCTTCCTCGAATCGGTTACCGATTAACTGTTCGATATCGCGATGGGCGCGCTCCGCATCACTGCCTTCGAAAATGAAATGGAGAGAGGTGCCCTGGGTCGCGGCAAGCAACATCAGTGACATCACGCTTTTGGCGTCCACCAGTTTGTCGGGACTGCGCCCGGTTTTGATGGCGCAGCCATATTTTCCGGCAGTCGAAGCCAGCTTTGCGGCTGCTCGAGCATGCAGCCCTAGACGGTTCACAATGGTGATTTCTGTACAGATTATTTTTGACATAACAGCCTTCTCGTGATGGCGCCCGTCAGGCCAGTTCTCTGTGCCGGACCTGTACATTCGGCATTGTGCTGCTGAAATGTCTGGCTAGAACGCTGGATATGTAGACTGAGCGGTGCTGTCCCCCGGTGCAGCCCACTGCAATGGTTAGATAGCTGCGATTATTGGCAAGAAATGACGGTGTCCAGCGGGACAGAAACTGCTTGATATCATTAGTCATGTCGATGACTTCCGGTTGCGATTCGAGAAATTCGATCACTGGCTGGTCATTGCCGGTAAAGGGCCTTAATTCCTGTTTCCAGTGGGGGTTTGGCAGGCAGCGAACGTCAAAGACAAAATCCGCGTTGACTGGTACTCCGCGTTTAAAGGCAAAGGATTCAAACATGACAGCCATGTCATCTCTGCTGTGGGGGGCAATTTGTTGTTTGATGACATCGCGCAGCTGGTGCAGAGTCATGGTGCTGGTATCAATTCTGCGATCTGCAATTGAGGCAATCGGGTCCAGCAGGGTGGTTTCGAGTTCTATGGCTTCGTGGATATCCACCCGGTCATTGGTGAGGGGGTGCTTGCGACGTGTTTCACTGAAACGCTGGATAATGACGGAATTTCTGGCATCGAGAAAAAGCACTTCATAATTGATGCCCGAATATTTCAGCTCCGCAAGAATTTTTGGTAGTTGGTCAAGGTCTTCGCCCAGGTTGCGGACATCGATTCCCACCGCAATTTTTTCCAGCCAGTGTTGGCTCTTGGCGTTGATGGCTTTCTGAAAAAGACCGGGAAGCAAACTGGCGGGAAGATTGTCAATACAGGTAAAACCGACATCTTCGAGAACGTTCAGTGCGGTACTCTTGCCAGATCCGGAACGCCCACTTACCACCACCAGTCGCATTAGTCTTTCACCTCAGTCACCATCATTGCCGGTTGCTATCCGGAAGAGATCTTGATCACTGCTGGCCTGCCGCAATGCATTGCGAACCGTTTCGTCCTGAAGTAATTCGGCAATGGAAGAGAGGACCTGCAGGTGTTCGTCGTTTTGCTCCTCGGGTACGATTAGTGCAAAGATCAGATCTACCGGCTCTCCATCAATGGCATCGAAATCGACGGCATCAGCCAGTTTGACAAGTGCCCCGGTAATTTTTTCACAGCCTGCCAAACGACAGTGGGGGATGGCAACACCTTCTCCTATCCCGGTGCTGCCCAATCGCTCTCTTGCCAGCAGGCTCTGGTAAAGGTCGTCTGCGTTAACCCCTTCCATGCGTTCTGTCAGGAAGACGGAAAGGTTTTCCAGTACCCTTTTTTTGCTACCGCCCTCGGCGCTGGCAACGGTGTTTTCAGGGGTGAGTACATCAATCAGTTTCATGAGTGTTATCTACCGCGGTTCTTTTCCTTGTGCTTGATCAACTGTCGGTCCAGCTTGTCGGTCAGCATGTCGATAGCGGCATAAAGATCTTCATGCTCGGAATCGGCAAAGAATTCACCGCCGCTGACATGGACTGTTGCTTCAGCTTTCTGGATCAATTTGTCAACTGAGAGAATCACATTCGTGCTGGTGATGCCGTCGTGGTGACGCTCCAGTTTGGATAATTTGGTAGTGACATAGTCTTTGATCGGATCAGTGATATCGAGATGATGTCCGCTGATGTTCAATTGCATGCGGTTCTCCTTAATGGGTGTTAGGTGTTGGGGTTGTAGCGTTTTCTTTCGCTGGAAGAGGGGATACCCATCCCCTCGCGGTATTTGGCAACAGTGCGTCGGGCAACCTGAATACCCATCTCCTGAAGCAGTGCTGTCAGTTTGTTGTCACTGAGGGGCTTGCCCGGATTTTCAGCGCTTACCATTTTTTTCAGCATAGCGCGAATGGCAGTTGATGAACACTCCCCGCCAGCGTCGGTCGAGACGTGGCTGGAGAAGAAATACTTGAGTTCAAAAACACCCTGCGGTGTGTCGATGTACTTTTGGGTGGTCACCCTCGAAATAGTGGATTCGTGCAGTTCCAGTCGTTCGGCAATATCTGCCAGCACCATGGGCTTCATCGCCACGGGTCCCTGTTCCAGAAAGCCCTGTTGTAATTCAATGATGCAGCTGGTGACGCGCATCAGGGTGTCATTGCGGCTTTCCATGCTGCGCAGAAACCATTTGGCCTCCTGGAGGTGATTCTTGAGGAAGGTGTTGTCCTGACTGGAATCGGCTCTGCGAATCAACTGGGCGTACTGTTGATTGATACTCAGGCGAGGGGTGATGTCCTCATTGAGGGAAACTTTCCAGTGATTATCGACTTTGGTGACCCGAACATCGGGTACCACGTACTCGATATCATCGTTTCGAATGGCGTCACCGGGGTTGGGAGACAACGTCTGGATTAGCAGGATGGCACCCTCGAGTATCTCGTGGGACAGACCGGTGATTTTTTCCATTTGTCGAAAATTGCGCTGTCCAACCAGTTCCAGGTGGTCGGTGACGAGCTGGATGGCCTCGTTAATCAGCGGTGTATCCGGAGAGAACTGGTTCAGCTGGATCAGAAGACATTCGGCGAGGCTGGTGGCTGCAACACCAGGTGGGTCAAACTGCTGAATGCGGTGCACTACAGCGAGCACTTCATCCAGCTCAATTTCGTCGTCCAGCGCGGCCCAGATTTCTTCAACCGGTGCCGTCAGCATGCCCCGGCTATCAATTGAATCGATGATTATTTCACCGATCAGGTAATCCTTGGGAGACATCGGCGTCAGATTAAGTTGCCAGATCAGGTGGTCCTGAAGCGACTCTGTGACGTTGTGAACGCTGTCAAAGTCCCGTGTGTCCGCACCGGTGTTTCTAATGGTGGTACTGGGTTGGTAAATATCGTCCCAATTAGCGTCGACTGGCAGGTCAGTGGGTATTTTACTGTCCCATTCACTGCTGTTGAGATCACGGGTTGCACTGTCGATATCTTCATTTTTCCCGGTGGCCGTTTCTGCGGCCAGGTTCTCGGATTCTTCGGCAAGCTCAAGCAGTGGGTTATCGTAGAGGTTCTGCTGGATTTCCTGGTGCAAGTCGAGAGAGGATAATTGCAACAGGCGGATGGCCTGCTGTAGCTGAGGGGTCATCGTCAGCTGCTGGCCGATTTTCAGTTGCAAGCTGGCTTTCATGTTATGACTGCGTATAGAGAGTTGTTACGAAAATGTTCACACGGAAAGTGTAGTCTGCCTCCGGGGGGAGAGACAAGCAAAATGTGTGCCGCTTTGCACAATCGCTGCGCGGTGGTACGTCCCATCAAAGCATAAAGTCTTCGCCGAGATAGATATCCCGTACCTGCTGGTTGGCGACAATATCGGTGGCCTGTCCCTCGGCAATAACCTGTCCTTCACCAACGATATAAGCATGTTCGCAGATATCGAGTGTCTCGCGTACGTTGTGGTCTGTGATCAGGACACCAATACCTATATCGCGTAAATGACGGATGATCTGTTTGATATCGTTGACTGAAATCGGGTCGACCCCGGCAAAGGGTTCGTCCAGAAGAATAAAGGCTGGCTCAATGGCCAGTGCGCGAGCAATTTCCACTCTGCGACGCTCTCCTCCCGAGAGACTCATGCCAAGGGTGTTGCGGATATGGCTGATATGGAACTCCTGGAGCAGCTGTTCCAGCTTTTTCGCTCGCTGTTGTTTGTCGAGATCTTTTCTGGTTTCCAGGATCGCCAGAATATTATTCTCCACGGTCATCTTGCGAAAAATGGAGGCCTCTTGCGGGAGATAGCCAAGCCCTTTTCGAGCCCTGCCGTGCATGGACAGAGAAGTGATGTCTTCATTATCGATATGAACAGAACCGCCATCTTGATGAACCAGCCCGACAATCATGTAAAAGCAGGTGGTTTTGCCAGCACCGTTAGGCCCGAGCAATCCCACGATCGCACCGCTTTCGACGGTGAGGGAGACATCGCGAATCACCGGCCTTCTTTTATAGCTTTTGATCAGGTTTGACGCTTTAAGGATAGCCATTTAGTTTGCATCCTTTTGCTTGTTGGGTGGAATGACCATTTGGATTCGCTGGCGGGGATTGTCGCCACTGCTCGCCTTGACTACCTCTGCCTTCAGGTCATAGTTGATTTTTTCACCGGTGATAACGGTGCCATTTTGCTCAACGCTGGCATTTTTCAGTAGATCAATACGGTCGCTGGCCAGATGGTATTCAATAGTGTCACCCTTGGCGTACATCATGTTGTCGTTGGGGTTCGGTTGTTGTTGGTAGCGGGCAGGCTTTCCCACGCAGACAATTCGAACGACCTGGTTGTTTGCCGTGTAGACGGTGACCTTGTCCGCGTGGATTTTGATGGTTCCCTGGGTAATAACGACAGCGCCTTCGTAGATCGTTGTGCCGGTTTTCTCGTATCGTTCGGCTCTGTCCGATTCAATATTGATAGGCTGTTGTGCGTCGCTGGGTAGCGCCAGACTGGAGGAATGACATGCTGCCAGTAGCAGCAGAATGAATAAATTATGGCGCACGGTGAATCCCCTTTACTTTTGATAGCAGTTTGAATATCTCATCATTAAGATCTGCCCACATGCCTGTGCCAGTGGTCTCTCCCCGAGGTGTTTTAATGGTCACAGGAAGGCCGGTTTCGGCAATATTGGTCTCAGGGAATATGGTTAATTTGCTGGTGAGAAATTCATTCTTGCCGCCTTTTTTAACAGATTGCCACGCATAGACCTCACCGGACAGGACAGCCCGCTCACCCCCGTTGTAGATAGTGCCTTTCTGGGAGGTTACATGCCATGGGGGTGCCTGTTCCGAACCCTCGTTCGGCTCACTGTAAGACACCATGCCGGGGTTCTCCAGTTCCAGTCGGTTGCCGCGATTAAAGTGGCGTGCCTCCGTGGCTGTGAGGGTGTAAGCCCGGTTGCCATCCCTGTCAAAATTTACCGTATCAATATTGTTCATATAACTGTCTGCTTTAGGTAATTCTTCTGCATCGGCGCTTGGCTTGTTCAGAAATACCTCTGGTGGTGACAGCCAGAACAACAGGAAAATCCCTGTTGAGGCGAGCAGCATGGCAGTCATCAAAATATTGCGCATAAGTCTAGAGGTAGTCCGTAAAGGTGGATTCCAGTTTATCCTGAGCCTGCAAAAGCAGCTCGGCCAGTTCCCGGACAGCACCGGCTCCACCGCAGGTGGTGGTCTGCCAGAGTGCGTGTTCAGCAATAATTGGCCGGGCATTTGCCACGGCGGCCCCCAGCCCCACTCGTCTGATGACAGCCAGGTCGGGAAGATCGTCGCCGAGAAAGGCAATTTCATTCATCTGGTAAGGGTGAGTAACCAGCAAGTCTTCCAGAGCGGTCAGCTTGTCCTCTCTTCCCTGTACGACAAGGTCGATACCCAGTTCTTCGGCCCGTCTTGCCACCAGTGCTGAAGATCGGCCGGTGATAATGCCGACTTTGATACCGTTGCGCTGTAACAGTTTGATCCCGAGACCGTCCTGTATATTGAACGATTTCAGTTCCTCTCCATTGTTGCCGTAGTAGAGGCGGCCATCGGTCAGGACTCCGTCTACATCCAGTAGCAATAACCGGATTTGACGAGCTCTGCTGGTGATTTTCAGGTTCGGGGCTGACATGGTTACATGACTCCCGCGCGCAGGATGTCGTGCATATGGAGAACCCCAATCGGATGGTGGTTGGCGTCTTCAATAACAAGTGCCGTAATTTTATTGTCTTCCATGATTTTTAATGCCTCAGCCGCGAGCAGTTCCCGATGAACGGCCTTACAGCTGCCCTTGATTAATTGACGGACCGTGCTCTGATTGATATTGATATCGTTATCGACGGCCCGGCGCAGATCGCCGTCGGTAAATACCCCGACCAATTCTCCCTGGCGGTTAACCACTGTCGTCATGCCAAACCCTTTGGCGGTCATTTCCACGAGGGCTTTTTTCAGTAGCGCGTCCTCGAACACCCGGGGCAGCTCGTCGCCACTGTGCATGATGGTTTCCACCTTGAGTAGCAGTTTTCGACCGAGCGCACCGCCCGGGTGGGAAAAAGCGAAGTCCTCGGCGGTAAAACCCCGTGCCTCCAGCAGAGCAATTGCCAGGGCATCACCCATGACCAGCGTTGCCGTAGTGCTGGTGGTAGGTGCCAATCCCAGAGGGCAGGCCTCACTGGGAACCCGGACATCCAGGTGCGCCTCTGAAGCCTGAGCCAGAATCGAATCCGGGTTGCCGGTCATACTGATCAGCGGAAGGCCCATACGCTTAATGAGTGGTAGCAGGGTAATGATTTCGGCGGTGGTTCCGGAATTGGATAATGCCAGCACCAGATCAACCCGTGTGATCATGCCAAGGTCGCCATGGCTGGCTTCCCCAGGATGAACGAAAAAAGCGGGGGTTCCCGTGCTCGCCAGACTGGCGGCAATCTTCCTGCCGATATGTCCCGATTTTCCCATGCCGGTAACAATGACGCGACCTGTACACTGCATGATCAGCTCACAGGCACGGTCAAAAGCTGCATCAATCCGCTCTTCGAGCAGGGTGACGGCTTCGGCTTCAAGACGGATGGTGCGGCGTGCGGCTTCGGCAAAATTACTGGTGGTCATTGGCTACCCAAAATATTTTGCCAAGTATACCGGCAACGAAGTAATGCTGTAAGTACTGGCAGTGATCAGGGGGAGGCCATCAGTGCCGCCATGTACCGGGTCTCCAATTGCCTGGCTCTCAAGGATTTCGAAAATAGCGGGGCAATGGTATAGTGCATGCCTTTTCAAACCAGCTAATTGGGCACTTGGCTGCGTTGTTGATGTCAAATGGCTGTGGCCGAACAAGGGTCAGCTGTTCAGCCAGTAGGTCCGAATAACTTGAGGAAAATTGCCATGTACAAAAGGTTGATAAAAACATTGCTTCCCGCACTCGTTGTTCTTTTGTCGGGTCATGCAATTGCTACCCAGGCTGCGGATGATGCCGTTACCTCATCGGAACAAAGTCCCCATGAATTAATTGAGACCGTGACCGACGACCTGTTGCAGATGATTGACGAACACCGCGAGACCTTTGACGATGATCCCCAGGCTTTCTTTGATTCGCTGGATTGTCTGCTGACCCGGGTGATTGATTTCAAGTGGATTGCCAGCAATGTTATGGGTACCTATCGTGCTGAGGCTACCGATGAACAGCGTGAGATGTTCGTCAAAACCTTTCATCGCGATCTGATTGAAACCTATGGTCGTGGTCTGATTTCCTATGGCGATGAAACCATTGTGGTGTTGCCGCCCAAGGAAGATCTTGAAGGTAAGCGCCGGGTTACCGTGGTTCAGGAAATTCGTGGCAAGGATGGGGTCTTTCCGCTCTATTACTCTATGGCGCTCAATCGTGAAGGCGCGTGGAAAATCACCAACGTTGTGATCAACGGGATCAACCTGGGTAAAACGTTCCGCAACCAGTTTGCCCAGAGAGCCGAAAAGTATGATGGCAATATCGATCAGGTCATAGCTAATTGGTCCGCTCCTTCAGATGTCATTAAAAGTGAGGGGTAACCCATGACCCCCGATGATGTTCAGGTGCTCCTGCAAAATGCCTTGGCCGATTGTGATATCACCGTGAGTGGCGCTGGTAGCCACTTTGATATCCAGGTCGTTGGCGAATTATTTTCCGGACTCCGCCCGGTACAGCGGCAACAAAAAATCTATGCCGTGCTTCAGCAACACATAGCCGAAGGTGCTATTCACGCGGTAAATATCAAAACCTATACGCCGGATGAAGTTAGCAAATAAGCCCGCGCCGGTTTCCTTCACCAATTTCAGCTCAAACTGGCCACTGCCTTGCTGAATCACAAGGGTTTTGAATGGACAAGTTGTTGATTTCCGGAGGCGGCCCACTGTTCGGGGAAATCCGTATCTCCGGTGCCAAAAATTCCGCACTGCCGATCATGGCGGCCACGCTCCTGGCCGATGGGCCGGTGATGATTTCCAATGTGCCCCACCTGCATGACATAACCACCATGTTCGAGCTGCTCGGATGCCTCGGTGTCAGTGTGGTGTTGAATGAAAAGATGCAGGTGGAAGTTGATGCCACAACTTTGCACAGTCATGTGGCACCCTATGACTTGGTCAAGACCATGCGTGCTTCCATTCTTGTTCTGGGCCCAATGCTCACGAAGTTTGGTGTTGCCAATGTCTCATTTCCCGGTGGATGTGCAATCGGCAGTCGACCGGTAGATCTGCATCTGCGCGGGCTGGAAATGATGGGTGCCGAGATAGATATTGACGGTGGCTACATCAATGCCCGCTGTAATGGACGCCTCAAGGGTGCCCATATTTTGATGGACACGGTCTCCGTGGGTGCAACGGAAAACCTCATGATGGCCGCGGCGCTTGCCGATGGCCAGACCATTATTGAAAATGCCGCTCGTGAACCCGAAGTGGTAGACCTGGCTAACTGTATTAATGCGTTGGGTGGCCAGGTGACGGGTATGGGTACCACAACCCTGACCATCGATGGGGTCGACACCCTGCATCGGGGCAGTTACCGGATTATGCCCGATCGTATTGAGACGGGAACTTATCTGGCGGCGGCGGCAGCGACCCGCGGACGGGTCAAGTTGAAGGATACCGATCCGCATATTCTCGAGGCAGTGTTGATCAAGCTGGAGGAAGCCGGTGCGAAGATAAGCGTCGGCAAGGATTGGATAGCACTGGATATGGAAGGGCGCAGACCGAAATCGGTCAACTTCAAGACAGCGCCCTATCCGGCGTTCCCAACGGATATGCAGGCGCAGCTGACAACCGTTAATGCGGTTGCCGATGGGGTAGGCGCGATTACCGAGACGATCTTTGAGAACCGTCTGGTTCAGACCCATGAGCTGAATCGAATGGGGGCCAAAATTACCCTGGAAGGAAATACCGCCATCGTTACCGGGGTTGAGCGGCTCAAAGCGGCGCCGGTCATGGCTTCAGATCTGAGGGCCTCGGCCAGTCTGGTGATTGCCGGACTGGTGGCTGATGGTGAAACCATTGTCGATCGTATTTACCATATAGATCGAGGGTATGAATGTATTGAGGAAAAGCTGCAGCAGCTTGGTGCCAATATCCGCAGGATTCCGGGTCGTTAGTCCCGGTCGAGCGTTTTCCTCAAGTAACCAGTTGCATAAACAATGTGAGTGCCATGCAAATTACCATTGCCCTGACCAAGGGACGTATTCTGGAAGAAACCCTGCCTTTACTGGCGGAAGTCGGTATTGCACCTCTGGAAGACATCAGTGCCAGCCGCAAGCTTCTGTTTGATACCAGTAGATCCGATGTGCGATTACTGGTATTGCGCGGTTCGGATGTTCCAACTTATGTGCAGTTTGGGGCAGCGGATTTGGGTGTGTCGGGAAAAGACACCCTCCTGGAGCATGGCGGTGACGGGCTCTATGAGCCGCTGGACTTGGGAATCGCCCGCTGTCGTATGATGACTGCGGCAGTGGCTGGGGTAGCGGCTGGCTCAGGGCGTATCCGGGTCGCTACCAAATACGTTAATGTGGCCCGCCGTTTTTATGCCGAACAGGGTCGTCAAGCGGATATCATAAAACTCTACGGTGCCATGGAGCTGGCTCCGATCATGGCCCTGGCGGATGAGATTGTCGATATTGTGGATACCGGCAATACGCTTCGGGCCAATGGCCTGGAGGCCCGGGAGTTTATTGCTGACATCAGTTCCCGGCTAATTGTGAACAAGGCCGCCATGAAGATGAAGCACCGATTGCTGCAAGATATCGTAGACCGTCTGACGGAAGCGGTGAAGAAGGTCCGATGACGATGCAAAGTGAACCCATCAGTATCCTGCAGTTGTCTACCGCAGATAGCTGTTTCGACGACCGGCTGACTGAATTGCTGGCGTGGGAGAATGTATCAGATCAAAAGGTTGAGCAGATCGTTGGTGATATTCTGGCGGCTGTGCGCCAGCGCGGTGATCAGGCTTTGATTGAATTTACCAATCGCTTTGACGCCCGGGATGTCGGTGATGTCCGGGAGCTCGAAATTCCTCCCGACGTTGTTTCCGAAGCATTGGCCGGTCTCCCCGCAGCTGAGCGCGATGCACTGGATTTGGCGGCGGAACGAATTCGCCGTTATCACCAGCACCAGAAGCAGGCCTCCTGGCACTACCGGGAAGAGGACGGCACCCTGTTGGGGCAGCAGATCACCGCACTGGACCGGGTGGGCATTTATGTGCCCGGGGGCAAAGCCAGCTATCCGTCGTCGGTTCTGATGAATGCTCTGCCCGCCCGGGTGGCCGGCGTTAACGAGATTATCATGGTGGTGCCCGCGCCGGGTGGTGAACTGAATCCGCTGGTGCTCGCTGCGGCAGCGATTGCCGGAGTTGATCGCCTGTTTACACTGGGCGGCGCTCAGGCCATTGGTGCATTGGCCTATGGTACGGAAACCGTGCCTCGGGTGGACAAGATTGTAGGGCCGGGCAATATCTTTGTTGCCACGGCCAAGCGAGCTGTGTTCGGAGCCGTGGGTCTGGACATGGTGGCGGGGCCCTCGGAAATTCTGGTGGTTTGCGATGGTCAGACAAACCCGGACTGGATCGCTATGGATCTGTTTTCCCAGGCTGAACACGACGAAGAAGCTCAGGCCATCCTGATCAGTCCGGATATGGATTTCCTTGAACAGGTAAAAACCAGTATTGGCAAGTTGCTGCCCACCATGGAGCGGGCATCGATTATTCGTGCGTCACTCGAGAGGCGCGGTGCCCTGATCGCGGTAGCGGACATGACGGATGCACTGGCGTTGATTAACCGCATTGCTCCCGAGCATCTAGAGCTATCTGTGGCGAGCCCCGAAGACTGGTTGCCGGGTATTCGGCATGCAGGAGCTATCTTTATGGGTCGTTATACCGCAGAGGCGGTGGGTGATTATTGTGCCGGTCCCAACCATGTCCTGCCGACCTCCATGACAGCCCGTTTTTCCTCGCCGCTGGGTGTTTATGATTTTCAAAAGCGCAGTTCACTGATTATGTGTTCCGCCGAAGGTGCTTCGACATTGGGGAAAACTGCGTCGGTGCTGGCCCGGGGGGAAAGCCTGACAGCCCACGCCCGCTCTGCCGAATATCGTATCAAGTCATGATGGTAACCCCGTGAGTAGCCCTTTCTGGAGTGATATTGTTGCAAGGCTGGATCCCTATGTACCCGGGGAGCAGCCTAAGCTGGCCAACCTGACCAAGTTGAACACCAATGAAAACCCCTATGGACCGTCACCCCGGGTTCTGGAAGCCATCGCCGGAGAGTTGGGGGATAGCCTTCGCCTCTACCCTGACCCTAGCGGTACATTACTCAGACAGGCGGTGGCAGATTACTATGGTGTTGATCTGGCTCAGGTGTTCCTGGGCAACGGTTCAGATGAGGTGCTGGCCCATATTTTTCAGGCACTGCTCAAGCACGAGGAACCGGTTCTTTTCCCGGATATCACCTACAGTTTTTACCCCGTCTACTGCGGTCTGTATCAGGTGAATTATCAACGGATACCGCTGGGCAGCGATTACCGCATTCAGGTGGCGGACTACCTGTGCAGTAATGGCGGCATTATCTTTCCCAATCCGAACGCGCCCACCGGGATACTACTGTCGTTGCCGGAAATTGAATGGTTGCTGAAAAAAAATCAGCGGTCGGTTTTGATAGTGGATGAAGCCTACATTGATTTTGGCGGAGAGACAGCGGTTTCCCTGGTCGGGCGTTATCCCAATCTGCTTGTGACTCAGACGCTGTCAAAATCGCGCTCACTGGCTGGCCTACGGATCGGTTTTGCTATCGGCGATGTTGCTCTGATCGAGGCGTTGGAGCGTGTGAAGAACAGTTTTAACTCCTACCCGCTCAGTCGTCTTGCCATTGTTGGAGGCGCTGCGGCCTTCGCCGATGAGGACTATTTCCGCGAGGTCTGCGAGCAGGTTGTTCGTAGTCGTGAAACGTTGGCCTCTGGCCTGAAATCACTGGGTTTTGAGGTGCTGCCATCCTCCGCGAACTTTCTGCTGGCGACCTGCCCGTCCCGGGATGCAGTCGAGCTTGCGGCGCGATTACGTGAAAAGGGTATTATTGTTCGTCACTTCAGGCAGCCAAGAATAGAACAGTTTTTGCGGATTACTATTGGCACAACCGAGCAAAACCGTCGGCTGTTGGATGTTTTGGTCGAATTGCTCAAACAGTAATTCCTGGAGCTATTCGGGCGGTGGTCGGGTGCCTGTCACCGCCATGATTGTGCTTTTTTGCCCTTCCCTTATAACCTCCAGTTTGACGGAGTCACCGGGTGAGAGATCGGCGATCAGATTCATGCTTTTTTCATTGTCTACCACCCAGTAATCATTGATACGGGTGATAATGTCCCCCGGCTGCAGACCTGCCAGATGAGCGGGACTGTTGATGTAAATGCTGGTAATCACAAGTCCCGATGGCGGATCCATGCCCAGTTTCGTCGCCGCCAGCCTGGTCAGTGGGCGGGCTTCGACGCCAAGCCAACCGCGGATTACATAGCCGTGTTCAACGATATCCTGTAGAACCTTTACTGCCGTATTGGCGGGGATGGCAAAGCCGATGCCCACCGAATAGCCGGTCTTGTCGAGAATGGCGGCATTGATACCGAGCAAGTTGCCAAAAGCGTCCACCAGTGCCCCGCCAGAATTACCCGGGTTGATGGCTGCATCAGTCTGGATGAAGTTTTCAAACGTGTTGAGTCCCAGACCATTGCGACCAGTAGCGCTGATAATGCCCTGGGTGACCGATTGTCCGACCCCGAACGGGTTGCCTATGGCCAGTGTGACGTCACCCACCCGGGGCATAGAGGCCGCATCAATATTGATAGGTATCAGGTTGTCGAGATCTATCTTTAGCACAGCCAGGTCTGTATCCGGGTCCTTGCCGATGACCTTGACCATTGCCTCTCGACCATCCTGGAGCTGGACGACGATTTCATCTGCTTCGGTCACCACATGGTTGTTGGTCAGAATGTAGCCGTCTTCGGTCAGGATGACCCCGGAGCCCAGAGATGACTGCATGCGCTGTTGTTGCGGCAGGTTGCTGTTGCTGAAAAAGCGGCGGAAGAAAGGATCGTCCAGTAACGGGTGGCGGGGGCGCTCGAGCGTTTTACGCGTATAGATGTTGACGACCGATGCCGATGCCCGTTGTACTGCAGAGGCGTACGAGGCCGGTCCCTGCCACTCTCCGGAAACGCCAGGTGACAAACCCCTGGTTTCCATTTTGACTGCGTTGTTGAGCGTTTCCGGCAGTAATAACATGAACAGTGCGGCCGCAAGCAGGCCGGCAACTACAGGCCAGCTGATATAGCGCAACACTCTAAAAATAAAAGACACCACAGGCTCCGCGAGCTCACAAAGAGCGCATTATGTCACAAACCGCACAGCGGGAGGCTTTGATGGATCGCTTTGTTCCCGTTCCCCGTCAGCTCACTTTAAGCGTCGGGTCATCATTGTCGTCGGTATCTTCTGCGGTATCATTTGCCACTTTTGCGCGGAGATTGTCGCGGGATGCGCTGTCATCTCTGAGCCCGTATTCTTCGCTGAGAATGCCGCCTGGGACCTTGGGTGCGTAATCTTTCGGCGGTTCTGGTATTTCTGTGGGCAACATTGTGCCGCGCTCCTCAAGGCGTCCAAACCCGGCATCGACCATTTTCTTGCTGGTGTCGGCGCCGGTCAACCGCATGGCGCTGGCAGAGAGGTACTCGTGAACATCGCGGTAGCTGTGTGACAGGTTGTTGAACAGCTCGGAGGTTTTGATGAAATGCTCGGTTACCTCGTGTTCGTAATCCTGGAGCTGTTCCTGTGCTTCCTTGAGTTTGTGCTCGGTGGCTTTGCGTTCTTGCTCCCCGGGGTGAAGGGTTCGCCCGGTCAGCAGGCCAACAACCAAGCCGCCTAACGCACACAGCAAGCCAATCAATAATACAGTCGGGGTATCCAAGCGACCACCTCCAGAGATATGCAGCGGATTTTGACGTGTAGTCTGAAAGAAGCTCTATCTGGAGGCAACTGTTTTTTGAAGAGGCTTTCGTGTGTTCCCTGACGCTGTCGTATGGCAATGATGTCATGCTCACTGTGTGAGTAACGGGTTGCGATTATCCTTTTGCACGGCTAAAGTTCCCGGCCTTGTTTTCTGCATTCTTCCATTGAACCAGTCAATTATGATTCGGGCGTCTGTTCACACACACACACCTTTGCAGCGATATCAGCAGGATTTGCTGCAGGCCTCTTTCAGCTACGATCCTGCCCAGGAGCAGGCAGTGGCTTTGCTACAGGCGCTCTATGAAAAATTATTGGAGCAAAATGCCCGGATAGCAAATCACTCGATTTTTCAACGAGTCAGAGCGTACTTTCGATCTACCCGGCCCTTTGTGCCGGTCAAGGGGTTGTATTTCTGGGGTGGTGTGGGCCGCGGTAAAACCTACCTGATGGATAATTTTTTTGAATCCCTGCCCTTCGAAGAGAAAATGCGCGCGCATTTCCATCGTTTTATGCGCCGGGTTCATCGGGAGCTGCGCCTGCTGGACGGTGTAAAAAATCCATTGGAAAAAGTCGCTGACAATATCGCTGCTGAAGCCAGGGTGATTTGTTTTGACGAGTTTTTTGTCGCTGATATCGCTGATGCAATGTTGTTGGGAGGGCTGCTGAAATTGCTGTTCGAGCGTGGGGTGACATTGGTGGCAACATCCAATATTGTCCCTGATCTACTCTATGAAAATGGTCTGCAGCGGCAACGCTTCCTGCCCGCCATTGCACTGCTCAATACGCATACCCAGGTTGTTAATGTTGATGGTGGCGTCGATTATCGATTGCGTACCCTCGAGCAGGCCCAGTTGTACCACGCGCCTCTGGATGATAGAGCGCAGCGGGCTATAGAAGCGGCTTTTGGCAGCCTTGTGCCAGCCAGTGGTGAAGTGCAAGTGGCTGTGGATATCACCATCGAAGGGCGAGACATTCCCTGTCGCGCGGTTGCTGAAGATGTCGTCTGGTTTGACTTTGATGTGATATGCAATATCCCGCGTAGCCAGAATGACTATATCGAGCTGGCCCGTGAATTCCATGCGGTGCTGGTCACTAATGTTCGGCAAATGGGGCGCGGCAACGAGGATCAGGCGCGGCGTTTTATCAACCTGGTAGATGAATTTTATGACCGGAATGTTAAGCTGGTGCTGTCCGCCGAGGTGCCATTGCCCGCATTGTATACAGAAGGTCGACTGGGTTTTGAGTTTGAGCGAACCCGTAGTCGCTTGCTCGAAATGCAATCACACGAGTATCTGGCACGACCACATCGCCCCTGACGGGGTCGGTCTCAGGAGCCTTGCAGGCAGGGACTGTCCCGTTTGATTCGACAATATTCTTTTAGGCAAAATTATCCTTGAAAAGGGTAGGGGTGGTCTGTAAAATGCGGCCTCCTTTTAGGAAGGCCAGAAACTTTCAGGCAGGAAAAAATGAAAACATTTAGTGCAAAGGCCGAAACCGTCCAGCGCGACTGGTTTGTTGTAGATGCGGCTGACAAAACATTAGGTCGTTTGGCTGTCGAGATTGCCTCTCGCCTTCGTGGTAAACACAAGCCGGAGTTCACTCCGCATGTGGATACCGGCGACTATATTGTCGTTGTGAATGCTGAGCGGGTGCGTGTGACAGGCAATAAGGCCAGAGACAAAATTTATCACCACCACACCGGTTATATCGGTGGGTTGAAGTCCATTAGCTTTGAAAAGCTGATCGCCAAGGCTCCTGAGCGGACTATCCAGACAGCTGTGAAAGGCATGCTGCCTAAAGGTCCGCTGGGTCGCGCTATGTTTAAGAAGCTCAAAGTATACGCAGGCACCGAGCATCCCCACACCGCTCAGCAGCCGCAAGAACTGAACATCTAACGGATTGTTAATTATGGCAGACACCCAATATTACGGTACCGGCCGTCGTAAAACCTCCTCCGCCAGAGTCTTTCTGAAATCCGGAGCTGGTAACATCGTGGTCAACGACCGCACTCTCGATCAGTATTTTGGCCGTGAGGTGGCGCGTATGATTGTGCGTCAGCCGCTAGAGCTGGTGGATCGTGCTACCACATTCGACCTCAATATTACCGTCGCTGGCGGCGGCAGTTTTGGTCAGGCGGGTGCTATTCGCCATGGTATTGCGCGTGCGTTGCTGCAATATGATGAGGGTCTTCGGGGTCAACTTCGGACAGCTGGTTTTCTGACCAGAGATGCCCGTGAAGTGGAGCGTAAAAAAGTGGGTCTGCGCAAAGCCCGCAAGCGCCCCCAGTTCTCCAAGCGTTGATCGATCATTTTGTTCACGGAAAACCCGGCTGTATACAGCCGGGTTTTTTTATGTTTTAAAACAGACTATTACCTACTTTGTATAGGGTTTTGTCTTGTAATAAAAAGTGGTTTTCTTTACTATTGCACGCCATTTTGCACAGATAAAATTTGCCAACCTTTGCTGCTAACGGGAGTGCGTCATGAGCAATGACGGTATTAATCAGGGGCGTAGACGTTTCCTGACGGGGGCCACTTGTGTGGTGGGTGCCGCTGGGGTCGTAGGGGCTGTTATTCCCTTTGTGGGTTCCTGGAACCCAAGTGCCAAGGCAAAAGCCGCTGGTGCTCCGGTAAAAGCCAATATTTCAAAAATCGAACCCGGTCAGATGGTGACCGTCGAATGGCGTGGTAAACCGGTATACATTGTTCGCCGCACCCAGCAGGCGCTCGATAACCTCAAGGGTCGCGAAGAGCTCAGGGACCCGTCGTCCGAGGCATCCGATCAGCCTGCCTACGTGGACGCCGAGCACCGTGCGATTAAGGAAGAGTACCTGGTGCTGGTGGGCCTGTGTACACACCTGGGTTGTGCTCCAATGTTTCGTCCCGATGTGGGTGCTCAAGACTTGGGCGGTGCCGAGTGGCTGGGGGGCTTTTTCTGTCCCTGCCATGGCTCTAAATTTGACCTCGCCGGTCGGGTTTACAAAGGGGTTCCCGCACCGACAAATCTGGTAGTCCCTCCGTATTCCTACGAGAGTGATGGTGTGGTTGTCATTGGTGTAGATCAGGAGGCAGGCTAATGAAAGCGTTGGTGTCTTTACGTGATTGGGTAGATGCGCGCCTGCCAATCGTGCGTGCGTGGAATACCCACATGGGTGAGTATTACGCTCCGAAAAACTTTAACTTCTGGTACTACTTTGGTGTTCTCTCACTGGTGGTATTGGTCATTCAGCTGGTTTCCGGTATCTGGTTGCTGATGAGCTATCAGGGTTCCGCTGAAACTGCATTTGCTTCAGTAGAGTACATCATGCGTGATGTGGACTACGGCTGGATTATCCGCTACATGCACTCCACAGGGGCATCGGCATTTTTCGTTGTTGTATATCTGCACATGTTCCGTGGCCTGCTCTACGGTTCCTACAAGCCACCTCGGGAACTGGTCTGGATTTTTGGTATGACGATTTACGTAGCCCTGATGGCGGAAGCCTTCCTCGGTTATGTGCTGCCCTGGGGGCAAATGTCCTACTGGGGAGCCCAGGTGATTATCTCGCTGTTTGGTGCGATACCCGTGGTTGGTGAAGACATCGTGCAGTGGGTTCGTGGTGATTACCTGATTTCCGGCATTACGCTGAATCGTTTTATGTCACTGCACGTGGTTGCGCTGCCGATTATTCTGCTGGCGTTGGTGGTGTTGCATATTCTGGCGCTACACGAAGTCGGGTCGAACAACCCCGATGGTGTTGAAATCAAGAAAAACAAGAATGCCGACGGTGTCCCTGTGGACGGTATTCCTTTCCACCCATTCTATACCGTGCACGATTTGGTACCGATTGTCGTATTCCTCTTTGTATTCTGCTTTATCCTGTTCTTTGTGCCGGAAATGGGTGGATACTTTCTTGAGCATGCCAATTTCGAGATTGCAGACCCACTGAAGACGCCCGCACACATTGCGCCAGTCTGGTACTTCACGCCCTTTTACTCCATGTTGAGAGCGGTGCCCGACAAATTTGCCGGCTTCATGGTCATGGCAGCAGCAATCGCCATTATGTTTGTGCTGCCCTGGCTTGACCGCAGTCCGGTCAAATCAATCCGGTATAAAGGCCTGTTCAGTCGGTATGCTGTTCTGGTGTTCGCTGCCTCTTTCATTATTCTGGGTGTGCTGGGTGTCAAGGCTCCGACACCAGCTCGCACCTTTCTGGCGCAGGTTTGTACTGTCCTGTATTTCCTGTTCTTCCTTGCAATGCCGATCTGGACCCGAATGGAGAAAACCCAGTCAGAGCCGAAGCGAGTGACTACCGATGGTGGCTTTGGTTTCTGGAAATCCATGGGTGGATTGTTGATAGTTATACTGCTGGCCTGGTTGCCACTGAAAGCGGTCGGTGCGGAGTCGGAATATCATTGCGGCACCATTCCCTGTGATGAATTCGAGGCCGACCCCTCAGACAAGGTGTCCTTGCAGCGAGGCGCCAAGCTGTTTGTGAACTACTGCATGGGTTGTCACTCAGCTGAGTACTCACGTTGGGGCCGGGTCGCCTCAGACCTGAAAATGCCCGCTGGTCTGGTGATGGACAATCTGGTGTTTGCCGATCAGAAGATCGGGGACTTGATGAAAATTGCCATGACCAAGAAAAAAGGTAAACAGTGGTTTGGTGCCCCGCCGCCAGACCTCACCATGATTACCCGCGCCCGTACATCCGAATGGGTGTATACTTACCTGCGACATTTCTACGCCGATCCGAACCGTCCGATGGGCGTCAATAACAAAGTGTTCAAGGATGTGGGCATGCCGCATGCCTTGCTCGATCTTCAGGGACTTCAGGAGTGCGCGCCGGGACCCGTGGTCGCCGCCAATGGTGGTGTGAAGCGAGATCCTTTGACCCGCGAGGAAATCCTCGAAGACAATTGCGGGCGTTATACACTCGTTCAGGAAGGGGCTCTGTCTCCGGAGGAATACGACCAAGCGGCATATGACTTGGTAAACTTTCTTTCCTACACCGCAGAACCAATGGTCGAGGATCGCAAGAGAATCGGCACCTACGTTTTGCTCTTTCTTGCCTTCCTCTTCATCTGGGTTTGGTTGCTGAACAGGGAATACTGGAAAGAGATTCACTGATTTCAATGGGGATGGCTGCCGTATGGCCGCCATCCAACTGCCAATAACAACATAACTGAGGTTTTATTATGGGGGTTGTTGCAAAACGATCTTCGATGACGTTTTTTTCTGACCCTACATGCCACTACAGCCATCGTGTACGTATTGTTTTGGCAGAAAAAGGGGTCACGGTAGACATCGAAAATGTCGACGGCAAAAATTTGCCCGAAGATGTACTTGAACTGAATCCCTACGCATCCCTCCCTACCCTGGTAGATCGGGATCTGGCACTCTATGAAACCAAAGTGATGATGGAGTATCTCGACGAGCGATTCCCTCACCCGCCATTACTGCCTGTCTATCCCGTGGCCAGAGCGTTGAGCCGCCAGTTCATGCACCGTATTGAGCGGGATTGCTGTAGTCAACTGGATTTTATTATTGGCAGCAGTGACAACAAGGCAGTCGAAATAGCCCGCAAGGAGCTTTGTGACAGCTTAACAAGCATTGCACCGATCTTTGCCGATCTGCCATTTTTTATGAGCGAAGAGTTCACGCTGGTCGACTGCTGCCTCGCACCTATTTTGTGGCGATTAAAGCACCTTGAGATTAAACTGCCATCAAATCGTCAGACAAAGCCTTTACAGGACTATATGAAACGATTGTTTGACCGGCCGTCCTTTGCAGAAAGTCTGTCAGAGTTTGAAAGGGACATGTGAAAACCCTGTGTGGCCGGAAAGGATCTTGAAAAGGGGGCATGATATGTCCCTTTTTTCGTAAACTGCAGCACAGAGATATTGGGCCGAAATTACTGTCATGAGCATGACGTCGAATAAAGCTTATCTGGTTCGGGCATTCTATGACTGGATTGTGGATAACGACTGCACTCCCTACATAGTCGCCGATGCCTTTTATCCAGGGGTTGCTGTTCCCCAGCAACATGTCAGTGACGGACAGATTGTGTTGAATCTGGCACCGCGAGCAATAACCTCGTTGGTGATGGACAACCGGATCATTTCCTTTACTACCCGATTTGGGGGGGTGCCGAGTACGATAGAGTTACCTGTGCAGTCTATATTGGGCATTTATGCTCGTGAAAACGGTCAGGGTATGATGTTCGAGCCAGAGACTGGCCACGATCCTCAACCACCTGCCGGGCCGGGTCCTGTGAAATCTGTACCATCGAAAGAGAAACCTTCAGGAGGGATTGCTGGAGACAATGGCAAAAAACCCTCTCTCAGAATTGTAAAATAGAGGTCTCAATTATGTCAGATCCAATTGTCATTGCCGGTATGGCAAGAACGCCTATCGGTAGCATGCAAGGGCAGTTTACCGGTGTTCCCACAACAGAGCTCGGTGCCGTGGCCATCAGGGCTGCCATTGAACGGGCAGGGGTTGCCGGAGAGCTGATTGACTCCGTGGATATGGGTTGTTGTCTCACGGCTGGCCTCCGGCAGGCACCGGCTCGCCAGGCTGCCATTGGTGCGGGATTGCCGCCGAGTGTGGGTGCCACTACCCTCAATAAGGTATGTGGCTCCGGTATGAAAGCGGTGATGAATGCCTGTGACAGCCTGACACTGGGTAATGTGGATGTGGCTGTAGCCGGTGGAATGGAGAGCATGACTAACGCCCCATACCTGATGACCCAAGGTCGCAGTGGTTACCGGTTTGGGCATGCGCAGATTTTTGACCACATGACAATGGATGGCCTTGAGGATGCCTACAATGGCGAAGCGATGGGTATTTTCGCCGAAAAATGTGTCAGCAAATTCGGTTTTACCAGGGAGGAGCAGGACGCTTTTGCCGTGTCCTCACTGGAGCGGGCTCAACGGGCGATCAAGGACGGCAATTTTGAGGATGAAATTGCGCCTGTAACCGTCAAGACCCGCAAGGGCGAGGTAGTCTGTTCAATCGATGAGCAGCCTGGCAAGTCAGTTGCCGATAAAATCTCGCAGATGCGCCCTGCGTTCATCAAAGATGGCACTGTGACAGCGGCCAATGCCAGTTCCATCAGTGATGGCGCTGCGGCCCTGGTGTTGACCCGTCTTTCTGTTGCAGAAAAGCTGGGCATGAAACCCCTGGCAACCATTCACGCTCACAGTACCCATTCTCAGGAACCCGAGTGGTTTACAACCGCTCCGGTAGGTGCCATCAATAAGCTGCTCGCGAAAGTGGCCTGGAGCAAGGACGATGTGGACCTGTTTGAAATTAACGAAGCCTTTGCTTGTGTCACTATGGCGGCCATGAAAGAGTTGGGTTTGCCACATGAAAAAGTCAACATTCACGGTGGAGCCTGTGCCTTGGGTCACCCCATTGGCGCCTCGGGTGCACGGATTATTGTGACTCTTCTGGGTGCTTTGCAAACTTACGGGAAGCGCAAGGGTGTGGCAGCTATCTGTATTGGTGGTGGAGAAGCCACTGCGATGGCCGTCGAACTGATTTAGCCACTCCCGAGTAATTAAAAAACCGGCCCGGCTGATCAGCCGGGCCGGTTTTTTTATAGATGGGACTGTTAATCGATATATTCAAAAACCTTCACAACCCGCTGAGCGCCGCGGGTCTTGCTGGCAATCAGGGCAGCATGGTCGGCGGTACTATGTGTCACGAGCCCCATCAGGTAGATCACACTGTTTTCGGTGATCACTTTTATGGTCGACGATTTCAGGTTTTTTTCAGCAATCAGCTTGGCCTTTACCTTGGTGGTTAGCCAGGTGTCATTGCTTCTCGAGATCAGGGATGTTGGGGTGCGTATCTGCAGTTCATTATGTACTTGGCGGACGCCGCGAAACTTTCTTGCCGTATCACCCGCCAGTGTACGAAGATCTCCGGTAGCCACTTCACCGGTCAGCAGAATCACGCCATTGTATGCTGTAATGTTGACGTGAGCGCTTTCAAGGTCTGTGTGGGCTTTCTTGATATTGACACCGATAAGCGTTTCCATCTGCCAGTCATCAATATCGGTGCCCAGCGAGGTGGACGAGGGGTCGGGCTTGATTGGCTCGTCGGTGGTTGCATGGATAATACTGGTGCAGCCCGAGAGAGCCAGCATACCCGCGAGTAACAGAGGTGCCAGACGTGGCAACATCAAGAATTTCCTCCAAACAATTGTTGATCAATAAGCTCACAAAGACAGAACAGGCTCAATAAATGAATTTCGCTGATGCGATGTCGGTCATGATGATCAACGCGAATTTCAATATCGTCGCCGCTCAGCAATGCCGACAGGTCGACATCGCCTGTACCAGTAAAACCAATGACAGAAATGCCGCGGTCATGGGCGGTGTGAATCGCCTGTACCAGATTGCTTGGGTTGGTCCCGAGGCTGAAAATGACCAGTACATCCTCTGCCTGGCCCAGGGTTTTCAGTTGTCTGCTGAAAATTTCACTGACACTGTGATAATGACCGATAGCAGTAATTGTAGAGCTATTGCTGTTCAGGCAGATTACCGGTAGACCCGGCCTTTCCAGTTTATATTGCAGTAACAGGGATTGTGAAAAAATATTTGATAGTGAGGCGGAGAGGCCATTGCCACAACAGAGTATCTTCTGCCCCTGGAGTAACCGTTGAACCGCCACTGTGCTGGCTTCGGCAATCAGTGGTGCCAGTATCTCGCCACAAGCCATTTTCGCTTCAATGCTCTCGTGAAATAGCTCAATAACACTGGATTCCATAGGTTTTCTTTGGTTTTCTGGGGTTAGTGGTCAAAGGCGTTTGGTAGCCATTCTACCTGATAAGATGGGTCATTAGTGATGTCTTTGCAGAGGCACACCGCGTCAAAACGGCAGGCTACCTTGTCCCACGTCTGGGTGGCTTGTAAAAAATGCCTGGCCGCTGCAATGATTCGCCGTTGTTTCCTGTGATCAATACTATAGATTGCACCACCGAAGGCGGCATGGTTGCGCAGTCGAACTTCGACAAAGACCACGGTCTGACCCTCCTGCATTATCAGGTCGATTTCTCCCTGTGGGGTCCGGTAATTCCGATGTAGCGTCACCAGGCCCTGCCCTTCCAAAAATGTTCTGGCCCATTGTTCGGCAATAGCACCGCTCTGGTTTGAGCGGGCTGGTGGTTTCCCTTTCATCATTTGAAAATTCCTTTTTTCTGATGCTTTTCCCCGTATGTATTTTCCCGATAACCGGAACAGTTTTTCACTGCTATCAAGGGGTTTGATGTGAGGAAGCCGCCTGATGCTCGGCTTCAGGGATTTTTTTCTGCAATTGTATGGCGGGAACCACCCTGCCATTTTTAAAAATGCCCCAGGGCTGTTCACGTTCAATGGTGTCCGGTGGCGTCAGATATAACATGCCGGTGTTCCCGGGGAGTCGGATATTGGGAAACAGCAACATCTGTCCCAGCCATTGGTGCAAATGGTAGGTATCAATGCCCAGCGCAAACATATGCCGGTAAATAGGTTCAAGATCTTCTGCTGGTCCCATAGAGTCGGCACTGTAGCCGGGGAGTGTCCAGGGCATGGCGCTGAAACGAACCCCGTCCAGATCGCGATTGCGTCCCGGATCCTGTATGCCGCTAAAAAGTTGGGAAGTGCCATAAACCTGGAGATCACTGGCGAAAAGAAAATCCAGTGTGGGTTTGATCTGTCGTGCCTGATTGGGTGAGGCGATCAGAAAAACCATATCCAGATCCTGGCGCCGCCTGGGTGTATGAGCCAGTTGTTTTCCGAGTAAACGCTGTAAGCGGTTATTGCGCTCACTACTCTGTTCAATCTGAAGTGTGGGCTTTAGCAACGCGATGAAATCGCTCTGGGATGCTCCGTAGGCGGGAACTTCGACCAGCGTGCCCCCTCGCTCTTGCCAGCGCTCCCTGAATGCTGCCAATGCACGTATTCCCGAGCTGGAGTCTGGCGTGATGGCTAGTGCGAATCGGCGTCCTTCGAGCCATGCCCGGTCGGCGACCTGACGTGCTTCAGCGGTGGAGGAAAGGCCAAATTGAAAAAAATTCTGGTGGACTTCGGTGCTGGGTGTATCCAGATAATTGAGCGCCACTGTCGGTACCGGCAGCTCCGGAAGGGCGAGTAATTGGGCAACTTTTTCCCGTTGTACCGGGCCTATGATCAGCTCGGCCCCATCGCTGATAGTCTGCTGGTAGAGTGGGCCGATGTCGTCGCTGGAGGACGTGTCGTAGAAACGTATTAATGGTGTCTTGCCGCTAGCCCCTCTGACGTCATACCAGGCGGACAGTATGCCGCCGCGAATGGCCTTGCCCGCTTCTGCAAGGGAACCCTGTAGTGGTAGCAGCACTGCAATCTGTTCAGGGAGATTATTCGCGACTTCCTGCAATGCCGTGAGTGATGGTGGCGGATTCAGAGCAGCGGGATGCTCCGACCACTTGATTTGCCAATCTGTTATCTCGCGGAGCTGTTTGTCCATATCGCCCTGGTTTTCCCGAACCCTGCTGGCAAGTGTGTACCAGCCCTGTAACAGCTGATCGGATTCTGTTGCCTGCAATGCCGCCAGGTGCTGCTGTGAAATGTGGGTCAGCAATCGCCATATCGCTTCGGAAATGGCTGTCTGCTCCCCGGGTGATGTCACTAGGCTGGAAAGTTCCGCGTAAGCGCGAATGCTTTGCTCATCTTCCCCCAATAGTGAAAACAGCTCTCCGCGCAGTTTTTGCCACTTAACCCGGAGGCTGGTCGGCAGTTGACCAGTATTGGCCGAGAATTCCGGGTCCGTGAGCAAGTCCCTGGCGAGAAAAAACCGTTCCTGACCCATGGCCACTTCGGTGAACAGCAGGTGGAAGTCCACAAGGCGTTGACCGGAGAGTGCATTCTGATCAATTGATGACAATACCTTTAGGGCCTGTTGGTTGTCCCCCGCGAGTACCAGAAGCTCGGCAGCATCCAGTTGGTGGAGTTGTCGGTGCGGTGCTATGCTGTTCGCGGCCAGTGAGAGCGCCTGTTCGGCGCGCTCTGCGGGACTCAGGGGTGTCGCCGGACCGGTTTTAGGTGTGTCGCGGCCCGTCTGAGTGCAGCCGCCGAGCACTAAAACCAGTCCCAGCAGCACCATCGCTGTTATTCTGAATTTGAACATAGGTGTCATTTCTTATGCCGGGTCAATTGTATGTGGTGGCCACGCCCATTGGTAATCTGGGTGATATGGTACCCCGAGCCGTTGAGGTTCTCCATGCGGTTGATCTCATTGCTGCAGAGGATACCCGTCACAGTGGTCGATTGCTGAAACATCTCGGCATCGATACACCGCTGGTTGCCTATCACGATCACAGCGATGAGCGACAGATGGGCCGGGTTCTCGATATGCTGGTACAGGGCCAGACGGTGGCGCTCATCTCGGATGCGGGAACGCCGTTGATCTCTGATCCAGGCTACCGCCTGGTCAGAGAGGCCCGGTTGCAGGACATCAGGGTCACGCCGATCCCCGGTGCCTGCGCCGCTATTGCAGCCCTGAGCGCTTCTGGCTTGCCCAGTGACCGATTCAGTTTTGAGGGGTTCCCGCCGCCAAAAACTGCTGCCAGAGTGAAAAGATTTGAAACCCTTGCCGAATCAGCCCAGACAATGATTTTTTATGAGTCCCCTCACCGGATACTCGACACACTTAGGGATATGATTACCACCTTCGGCCCCGACCGTGAAGCCGTGCTGGCCAGAGAAATAACCAAGACCTTCGAGACATTCCTGACCGGTACCCTGACGACAATATTGCAGCAGGTTTGTGCGGACAGCAACCAGCAAAAGGGCGAAATGGTGGTGATGGTGAAAGGGAACGTTGATGCTGTCAGTGCGTCCGAGGCAGAGCAATTGAGAATCCTGAAAACGCTGCTGGATGATCTGCCCGTCAAACAGGCTGCTGCACTGGCGGCCAGAATTACCGGCGGCCGGAAAAACGCGCTTTACCAGTTGGCGCTTTCATTGCGCCCCGATTGAAGCCGGTCCGGGTATGGCCGGTCAGGCACTGCAGGCCAGTGCAATGGTTTCCGGGCTGATTTGCCTGAATTGCCGGACAGGCTTGCCCGATGTTTTGCCAGCACACCATTCGGCAATGCGCGCGATATCTTTTTGATCACCCTTGTAGTGGGCTCCGTGCATTTCGACCATGCCGAGGCCCTGGCCGGCAGCGTTGAGGTAATTGCACGAATTGCGCAGGCTGCCGATGACCGGAAGTCGAAACTGTTTGGTCAACGCTTCTGCCTGTCTGGCGGTGGTGACAGTTCGCGGCACACGATTCAAGACCATGGCGATAGTCTGTTTGGACGGCAGCATCCGCTGCAGTTGCTGGACGGTAGTGGCAATGGCGTGCAAATCAAATTCGGCCGTTAACACCGGCAAAAGTATAGCGGTCGCCTCACGCAGCAATGGGCTAAGATTATCCAGATCCGGTCTGGCTGGCGTGTCGAGAACCAGCACTTCCGTATTGCGGGGTGGCTGAATTGCCCAGCTGCGAGTGACATTTTGTGGTGCGTGGTGTGCATCCACCAACTGAACGTAGGAGGCTGTCTCTGGCCGTTTGTGAGCCCAGAACACGCTCGAGCCCTGGGGGTCCAGGTCCATTAATGTGGTTACTTTGCCCCGATGGCTGAAATAACTGGCCAGGTTGGTGGACAGTGTCGTTTTGCCGCAGCCTCCTTTGGGGTTCATTACCACGATTCTTTGCATCTCTTTGGTCCCGTATGATTCGCAAGATTACCTAGGCTACCCAACAACGCTTCGCAGAAACCACGATCAGATCAAAAAATGACCAATACGCCTGCTGTGCAATGAGTTTTTTGCCGCTTTTGCCAATCGCCAGCGGGGCTGGCTTCGTGCTAACCTTGCCGCGGGAGTTGGCCAGGCAACCGCCGCTTTAATTTCTCGCTATCTCCGCAGGTGATGGTGGGAGTGAAGGGGAGGAAAGTCCGGGCTCCATAGGGCAGAGTGCCAGGTAACCCCTGGGGGGCGTGAGCCTACGGAAAGTGCAGCAGAGAGCAGACCGCCGATGGCCGCAATACGTTGTGGCACAGGTAAGGGTGAAAGGGTGCGGTAAGAGCGCACCGCGCAACTGGTAACAGTTTGTGGCACGGCAAACCCCGCTCGGAGCAAGACCAAATAGGGATCCTTTGGCGTGGCCCGCGCTGGATCCGGGTAGGTTGCTTGAGGTGTACGGTGACGTGCACCCTAGAGGAATGGTTGTCCAAGACAGAACCCGGCTTATCGGCCAACTCCCATTTTTTACTCCCCCTTTTTTTGAGTAGCTTGTTCCTCGGCTTGATGGGCGGTGCTCATGTTCGCGTTGAGTCCCTGGAACTTATCAAAGTCGACAGCCCAATGCCGCCGGAATACAGTACCGGGATCAACCCGTTTTCGCCTCTCTGATTTGATCAAAAAATAATCAAAAAAATCTTCCTGTGTGTTTGCCCGTGCATCGTTATTTGAAAGTTAATGTAAAACATTAACGGAAGATTCTAGCGAATTGTTTATCTTCGCTATATTTTTCAACAAGCTTTTCTGTCTGCTGTTCTTAATCGCAAGTTGTTGAGTTTTCGAAACATTTTTCGTGATTCGGGTCCCTTTTTTTGCCTTGACATTGGTCTTGGTCAGCATATAGTGACGAAAAGTGGGTAAAAGTGGGGCGAAGTGGGTTTTCTCACCTAATCCTCCTGTCATTTCGAGTCGGGCGATAGCAGTGTTCAGAGGCAGCAACGAAATTAATGTGGATACCAAGGGGCGAATGGCCATGCCCGCGCGGTACCGTGCCTCCCTGGAAGCCAGCTGTGGTGGCTGCCTGATTGCCACTATCGATATACAGGATAAATGTCTGCTGATCTACCCGCTACAGGAATGGGAAAAGATTGAAGAAGAAATAGCGGAACTGCCTTCCTTCAACCCGCTGACGCGCAAGTTGCAGCGAATCCTGATCGGCCATGCCCGAGAGCTGGAACTGGACAGTAACGGACGTGTTCTGATCCCCCCGGAGTTGCGCCAATACGCGCAACTGGACAAGAAAGTGGTGCTGGTAGGCCAGCGCCACCGCTTTGAGTTGTGGAGCGAAGAAAACTGGAATTCCGGTAGAGAGAGCTGGCTGGCTGACAGCGAAGGCGATCTGCAGATACCGGTAGAAATGCAATCCCTGTCACTGTAATGCTGAGGTAAGGGGCTATGTCGGCACAGGTCGAACACACGACCGTTCTGCTGGACGAGGCAGTTTCTGCCCTTGTCACCGACCCCGACGGTTTTTACGTGGACGGCACTTTCGGCCGGGGCGGGCACGCGACCAGAATTCTCGCTGCGCTGAGTGCGCGGGGTCGGCTGATGGGAATCGACAAAGACCCGGTGGCCTGTAAGGTTGCCAGCGAAAAATTTGCCCAAGACAAACGCTTTCAGATAGTTCGTGGCTCCTTTGCGCAGTTGGCTGAAATGGTCTCGGTCCAGCATAGGTTAGGCGAAGTTCAAGGGGTGCTACTGGATCTGGGTGTTTCCTCTCCCCAGCTGGATGATGCATCGCGGGGGTTCAGTTTTCTTCGCGATGGGCCTCTGGATATGCGCATGGATCCGGAATCCGGTATCAGTGCGGCCGACTGGCTGGCAACCGCAGAAGAGCAGGAGATCACACGGGTGCTGCGCGACTACGGCGAAGAGCGCTTTGCCCGGCGTATGGCGAGGGCCATTATTGCCGCCCGCAACGAGCAACCAATTACCCGCACTGCGAGGTTGGCCTCGATTGTCGCTGAAGCCAATCCCTCCTGGGAAAAGGGCAAACACCCCGCGACCCGGGCTTTTCAGGGCATCCGAATTTTTATTAACCGCGAGCTGGAAGATCTTGAGCTCGCGTTGGCATCAATTCTGGACGTGCTCGCAGTTGGTGGGCGGCTGGTAGTTATCAGTTTTCACTCGCTGGAAGATCGGATCGTTAAGCGGTTTATCCGGGAGAAAGAACGCGGCAAGCCGCTGCCAAAAGGACTGCCCATCATGGAGAAAGATATTGTTCGGCGGATGCGCTCTGTGGGCAAGGCAAGTAAACCCGGTTCGGCTGAAGTGGCCGCTAACCTGCGTTCCAGAAGTGCCGTGATGCGTGTTGCGGAGAAACTGTCGTGATTGCCAGGCGCCCTTTAACCGTTCGCACGGGCGGCTGGCTGCCGGTGCTGTGGCTGTTGTTGGTGCTCTCGGCACTGTCGGTGATCTATGTCAGTCACCTGTGTCGCCAGCTCTACAACGAGCTGGCCAAACTTGAACAGGAAGCCAATGCGCTTCAGGTTGAGTGGGGCCGCTATTTGCTGGAGCAGAGTTCTTGGGCTTCGCTGAGTCGCGTGGAGCAACTGGCCAAATCGGAATTGCAGATGCGGGTGCCGAAACCCGGTGAAGTTATTGTGGTGCGTGCCGGAGAGAAAGTGGAATGAGTGGCATCAGGCCCAACAAGCTCACCATTCAGCGCTGGCGTTACATGCTGGTGGTGATGGTGCTGGCGATTCTGCCGGTGGCAGGTTTCTGGCATATCGCCAGCCTGCAGGTGTTGCCGGACGTCGATCGCGGTTATGAGTTTTTGCAGATACAGGGGCAGGCGCGCACAGTCCGGACCGAAACGATTCCGGCCTATCGGGGCGTCATTACCGATCGTCGCGGCGAGCCGCTCGCTGTCAGTACACCGGTTGTAACACTCTGGGCCAATCCAAAGTTGATGGATAACCAGGCGCCCGAGCTCACCGAGCTGGCCAGTTTGCTGTCTATTACCCGGGAGGAGCTGCAGCAGCGACTGGCTCGTTATGACAACAAAGAGTTTATGTATCTGGCGCGTCAGGTGACACCCGAGCAGGCGGAGCAGGTACTCAAACTTGAAATGCCAGGAGTGTTTGGTCAGCCGGAATACAAACGGTTTTATCCTGCCGGAGAAGTTGCAGCCCAGTTGGTGGGCTTTACCAATATCGATGATCGTGGTCAGGAGGGTATGGAGCTCGCCTACGACCACCTGTTAACCGGTGTGCCCGGGGCAAAGCAGGTTCTCAAGGATCTCAAGGGTCGGGTAATCAAGGATCTGGCGCTGGTGCACAGCGAAAAGCCGGGACAGAATCTGGCCCTCAGTATCGACCTGCGCCTGCAATATGCCGCCTACCGTGAACTCAAGGCGGCGATGGGTAAATTCAAGGCCGTCTCGGGTTCGGTGGTTATACTGGATGTGCGAACCGGCGAAGTGCTGGCGATGGCCAATCAGCCGTCTTTCAACCCCAATGATCGCAGCCAGCTGAGTTCTGATGCGCTGCGCAATCGCGCAGTGACCGATCTGGTAGAACCCGGCTCCACCATGAAGCCGTTCACTGTGCTGGCAGCACTGGAAAGCGGCAAGTATTCACCCGAAACCCTGATTGATACCAATCCCGGCTCAATACGGGTCGGCAGAAAGACTTTCTACGATCATCGCAACTATGGGGTGATTGATCTGACCACGCTGTTGACCAAATCCAGTCAGGTAGGCACCACCAAGCTGGCACTGGATCTTGAGCCGGAGCATATTCGGGAGATGTTCTACCGGGTGGGGATGGGAAAAAGTCCCGGCACCGGATTCCCCGGAGAGAGCCCTGGCAGCCTGCCTGACTACCGTCGTTGGCCCTCAATCGAGCGGGCCAACTTCGCTTTTGGCCACGGGTTTTCTGCCACGGCATTACAGCTGGCCCAGGCCTATGCCGTGATCGCCAGCAACGGTCTGAAAAAACCGGTATCGCTGCTCAGTGTGAATGATGTCCCGGTCGGCGAGCAGGTGGTGGATCCAGAGCTGACTGCCACCATGCGAGAGATGATGACCCATGTCACCCAAACGGGCGGTACAGCCACCCGGGCGGCGATCAGTTCATACGATGTGGCAGGAAAAACCGGCACGGTGCACAAGGTGGGCAAATTTGGCTACGAGAAACATCGCTATGTCTCGATGTTTGCCGGGATGGTGCCTGCTGACAACCCGCGGCTGGTGACCGTAGTGGTGATCAATGATCCGCGGGGTGACGATTATTTTGGCGGGGCAGTGGCTGCGCCAGTATTTTCCGAAGTGACTGCCGATGCCCTGAGAATGCTGAAAATTCCGCCATCGTTGGAAAGTGTCCAGCAGGAAGTGGTGTTGAACAATCGTCAGCCCGGAGATGCCACGTGATGACATCATCCGCGAACACGCCGCTGCCAACACTGGCAACCCTGTTGCCGGGGATGTCTCTGCCTGCCGCATTGGCCGGCATATCTGTTAAAGGGTTGTGTCTCGACAGTCGCCTGATCGAACCGGGCCAACTATTTATCGCGATTCCCGGTACCAGAGCCGATGGCCGCGACTACCTGCCCCAAGTACTGGCAGCCGACGCTGTCGCAGCACTGGCCGAGGCGGATGGGCTCGATTGCCGGGACCCGCGAGTGATCCCGGTCGAGGGCCTGAATCGTCAGCTGAGCGAGCTGGCGGGACGTTTTTATGGCGATCCCTCGGCGTCACTGTTACTGACCGGCATCACTGGCACCAATGGTAAAACTACCTGCAGTCTGTTGTTGGCGCAGTTATTCAGTCTGGCGGGTTATCCGGCCGGAGTAATCGGTACGCTGGGTTGTGGCGTGGCGCGCGACGGTCAGGTGGCACTCACTGAAACCGGTATGACCACACCGGATGCCATCACGCTACAGGCGCTGTTGGCGGATTTTGTCAATGCGTCGGTAGATCGTGTGGCGATGGAGGTGTCCTCCCACAGTCTCGATCAATGCCGGGTGTCGGCCCTGGAGTTTGATACTGCGGTATTCACCAATCTGAGTCGCGATCATCTGGATTATCACGATGATCTGGCGAGTTACGCTCATGCCAAATCGCGGCTGTTCACCCTGCCGGGATTGTCCCACGCAGTGATCAACATTGATGACCCGGTGGGTGCAGAAATGACCTTGCAGTTGCCCGCATCCGTCGCTTTGTATACCTACTCACTGTGCAATCCTGCCGCTGCTGTGTATGCCTCGGACATCACCTTTTCCGCCAGTGGCCTGCAGGCCAATGTAATAACGCCCTGGGGGGAGGGCTTGCTCGTCAGTCCTCTGCTGGGCCGTTTTAATTTACAAAATCTGCTGGCGGTATTGGCCGCTGCCTGCATTCAGGGTCTGCCCCTGGAGCAGGTGTTGAGCGTGTTGCCGGGGTTGCAGTCAGTGACAGGTCGTATGGAGAAAATCACCAAAGGCGTCGGGCCGATGGTGATAGTGGATTATGCCCACACGCCAGCTGCCCTGGAGCAGGTGTTGCTCACCTTGCGCGAGCATTGCAAAGGCCAGTTGTGGTGCGTATTTGGTTGCGGCGGTGATCGTGATCGGGGCAAACGTGGGCAAATGGGTGCAATCGCCAGCCAGCTGGCTGATCGAACCATAGTGACCAGCGACAACCCGCGCAGTGAAAAGCCCGACGAGATCATTGCCGATATTGTTCGGGGCGTCGCAGCAGGTGCTGTCGTGGACGCCATTGCCGATCGCGCTCTGGCCATTCAGAGCGCGGTTTGGGAAGCGGCCGATGCCGATGTCGTGCTGATTGCTGGCAAGGGGCACGAACACTACCAGTTGATCGGTGCCGAACGGTTGCCGTTCAGCGATCAGGCACAGGCCAGGCTGGCGCTGAAGCAGCGAGGGGGGTGTCGATGATTCAGCCGATGACCCTGACGATGGCAGCGCAAACGTTTGGCGGCACACTCATGTATCCCGATTGTGAATTTAGCGCGGTCAGTACGGACAGCCGTCATATCCGTGAGGGCGATGTGTTTGTCGCCTTGCGCGGTGAGCGCTTCGATGCCCACAATTTTCTGCCTGATGTGGCCACCCGAGCCTCCGGAATGGTCGTGGAATACGCCGACAGGGACATCAATCTACCCCAGTGGGTCGTGCCGGATACGACGGTGGCGCTTGGCCAGCTCGCATTGTTGAACCGCCGACGCTTCCACGGGCCGGTGGTGGCGATTACAGGCAGTAGCGGCAAAACCACCGTCAAGGAGATGGTGGCCGCTATTCTCGGCGAATGTGGCTCCGTGCTGGCCACAAAAGGCAATCTGAATAACCAGATTGGTGTGCCGCTGACTCTGCTCAGTCTCACAGCCAAACACCGTTTTGCCGTGATCGAAATGGGTGCCAGCGGGCCGTCGGAAATCAGCTACTTATGCAGTCTGGCGAAGCCGGATGTGGTGCTGGTGAATAATGTACTGCCCGCACATGTGTCAGGTTTTGGCAGTCTGGAGAGGATTGCCAGCGCGAAGGGAGAAATATACAGCGGCGTCTGCTCTGAAGGCACCGCCGTGATCAATCTCGATGAAAGCTGGGCGCCCCAATGGCGTGCGGCCACTCTGGCCAGGGTAGTCAGCTACTCCCTCGTCAACGAATCCGCAGATTTTCGTGCCAAAACCATGGTGTCAGACCCGCAGGGCTGTTACTCGTTTGTGCTGGTGACCCCCGTCGGCGAAGCCGCGGTACAGCTTGCGGTCAGCGGTCGCCACAACGTTGCCAACGCGCTGGCCGCGGCGGCCTGTGCCCATGCAGCGGGTGCCGACCTAGGCGCAGTTGCCGCCGGCCTGAACAAAGTCCGGGCAGTGCCGGGTCGTCTGCACAGGCAGGTGTTGGCCTCTGGCGGCACGCTGATTGATGACAGCTACAACGCTAACCCCGGTTCCGTAAAAGCCGCAGTGGATACCCTGATGACTATCCGCGGAAAACAGATTCTGGTGTTGGGCGACATGGGTGAGCTGGGCGACAACGAAGCTGCACTGCATGGTGAAGTGGGGCGTTATGCCGCTGACAGGGGTGTCTGTCACCTGCTCGCAGTCGGGCCTTTGTCGATCAATACGGTTCGCGAGTTTGGTGAAGGGGCCGAACATCTAGACAGCAAGGAACAGCTGCTGGAAAGATTAAAGAGCCTGCTGGATAAAGATGCCGTGGTGTTGGTGAAGGGATCGCGTTTCATGGCCATGGACACTGTGGTGAAGATGATAACGGAACTGGGGGAACACTAGCCATGTTGCTTTTACTGGCAGACTACCTGACACAGTACTTCACCGTTTTCGGCGTGGTGAAGTACCTGACATTTCGCGGCATTCTCGGTGCGCTCACCGCGTTGGGACTGTCATTGGTGCTGGGTCCGATGATGATCCGCCGGCTCAACCATCTGCAGATTGGGCAGTCGGTGCGCAACGATGGCCCACAGAGCCACCTCAGTAAATCCGGCACACCGACCATGGGTGGCGCACTGATTATTCTATCCATTTTTATCAGTGCGCTGCTCTGGTCCGATCTCACTAACCGTTATGTCTGGGTGGTTCTGGCGGTGATGCTGGCCTTCGGCGCCGTTGGCTGGGTGGATGATTATCGAAAAGTGGTGGAAAAAAATTCCCGTGGCCTGCCGGCCCGGTGGAAATATTTCTGGCAGTCGGTTGCGGGATTTGGGGCTGCCTTTTTTCTTTATTACACCGGTAGTACCGGTGCGGAGAACGAACTGATCGTACCGTTCTTCAAGGAGGTGGCGCTGCCACTGGGCCTGTTCTATGTGCTGCTGGCGTATTTCGTGATCGTGGGTAGCAGCAACGCTGTCAACCTGACCGATGGCCTGGATGGGTTGGCGATCATGCCCAGTGTCGTCATCGGTGGTGCACTGGGGGTGATCGCCTACGCCGTGGGCAATGCCCAGTTTGCCAGTTATCTGCACATTCCCTATGTGGTGGGCGCGGGCGAACTGGTGGTGTTCTGCGCAGCACTGGGTGGTGCCGGTCTCGGTTTTCTCTGGTTCAACACTTACCCGGCCCAGGTATTCATGGGGGATGTGGGTGCGCTGGCGCTGGGGGCGGCACTGGGTACCATCGCAGTGATCGTGCGCCACGAAATTGTGTTTTTCATTATGGCGGGTGTGTTCGTACTGGAAACCGTCTCGGTGATCATGCAGGTGGCCTCCTTCAAATTGACCGGACGGCGGATTTTTCGCATGGCGCCGATCCATCACCATTTTGAACTGAAAGGTTGGCCGGAGCCGCGCGTGATTGTGCGTTTCTGGATTATTACGCTGGTGCTGGTGCTGTTTGGCCTGGCTACCCTGAAGCTGCGTTAAGGGAAGGATACGGGAGTGGCAATGACGCAATTAATCGCTAGTAGCAAACTGAAGGTGGTCGCCGGTCTCGGCGTCACCGGTTTGTCCGTGGCGCGTCATTTAAACGAGATGGGTGAGCGGTTTGTGGTGCTCGACAGTCGCACCAACCCACCCTGCCTGGCACAGCTACAAAGCGAACTGCCCGAGGTGTCGCTGGTCCTGGGCGAGTTAAACGACGACGCCTTTCTGGGTGCCGATGAAGTCATTCTCAGCCCCGGGTTATCGCGCCAGCATCCGGCGGTAAAAACAGCCGTTGAGGCCGGGATTCCGGTGATTGGCGACATTGAGCTGTTTGCCCGGTGCACGAGTGCGCCGATCGTCGCCATCACGGGTTCCAACGGCAAAAGTACCGTCACCACTCTGGTGGGGGAGATGTTTGCGGAAGCCGGCATCGACGCCGCCGTGGGCGGTAATCTAGGCGTGCCCGTGCTCGATCTGCTGGCGCCCAACGTCGCTTATTACGTACTGGAGCTGTCCAGTTTTCAGCTGGAGTCTGTGCTGGCACTGAATGCCGAAGTCGCCACTGTGCTGAACATCAGTCTCGACCACATGGATCGCTATCAAAGTTTGTTGGACTACCATCAGGCCAAGCACCGGATTTTTATCGGGGCTCGCCAGGTGGTGACCAATCGCGACGATCGGCTCAGTGCGGCTCTGGTGGGCGATACCGTCAAACAGTGGAGTTTCGGGCTCGATCAGCCCGATTTCAAAGGCTTTGGCCTGCGTCAGCACCAGGGCGAGCCTTGGTTGTACTACCAGTTTGAACCGCTGATGGCGGAGCGGGAACTGGGTATGACGGGGCGACACAATACCGCCAACGCACTGGCGGCCCTGGCACTGGGGACGGCAGCCGGTTTGCCAATGGACCCAATGCTGGCCGTGTTGCGGCGTTTTGAAGGCCTGCCTCACCGCTGTCAGCGGGTGGCGACGCGTAACGGTGTCACCTACATCAACGACTCCAAGGCCACTAATGTCGGAGCCACCCTGGCGGCAATCGCCGGCCTCCGCGGTGCTGACAATCTGGTGCTGATCGCCGGTGGGCAGGGCAAGGGGCAGGATTTCGCCCCGCTGGCCAGCGCCCTGCAGGGTGCGGTCAGGCAACTGATTCTAATGGGTGAGGACGCAGCGGTGATTGGTGATGCAGTGGCTGGGACCGTTCCCGTTCTATTTGCCACTGGTCTCGATGCGGCAGTCAAGGTCGCCGCACAGGTTGCCAAATCCGGAGACATCGTGTTGTTGTCACCGGCCTGTGCCAGTTTTGATATGTTCCAGGGGTTTGCTGACCGCGGTGAACAATTTGTCCGGGCGGCGGAGGCATTGCAATGAACCTTGCTGCTGTCTACTGGCCGCGCATCACCCTGTTCCTGCGGGAGCTCGATCAGTGGTTGTTGTTGTCGACAATCGCTATTGCCACCATCGGATTGGTGATGATCAGTTCGGCCTCCATCAGTTTTGCCGAACACAACCTCGGCGATGGTTTCTATTTTCTCAAGCGCCAGATGTTGTACATGACTCTGGGGCTGGTAGTAGCTGCGCTGTTTCTCTACATGCCATCGCGATTTTGGTATCACAACGCGGTACCTCTGCTGGTGGTCACCATTATTTTACTGGTGGCGGTGCTGATTCCCGGAATCGGTCGCCGCGTCAATGGTGCCCAGCGCTGGATCCCCCTGGGGCCACTCAATCTGCAGGTGTCCGAAGTGGCCAAGTTCATGATGATTCTGTTCATGGCCAGCTATCTGGAACGTTATCAACGGGAGCTGCGTGAGTACTGGAAAAGCATGATCAGGCCGGTACTGCTATTGATAGGTGTCGCTGGTCTGTTACTGCTGGAGCCGGATTTTGGCTCAATGGTTGTGGTGTGCGGCACGGTGCTGGCCATGCTGTTCATCGGCGGTGCAAAGCTTTGGTTGTTCAGCGGGCTGTTGCTCGCCGGTATCGGTGGTATTGCCTCAATGGCGTTGATCTCCCCCTACCGTCTTGAGCGTCTGGTTACGTTCCTCGATCCCTGGGCGCATCAATACGACAGCGGTTATCAGTTAACCCAGTCGCTGATCGCTTTTGGTCGCGGCGAGTGGTTCGGGGTTGGTCTGGGCAACAGCATCCAGAAATTGTTTTTTCTGCCCGAGGCCCACACGGATTTCGTGTTCTCGATCTATGCCGAGGAGTTTGGCCTGATCGGGGTTGCGGTTGTGCTCGGGCTCTACAGTCTGCTGGTGTCGCGAATTGTGCATGTGGCGAGAAAGGCAGTTCGGCAGGAAGACTGGTTTGCCGCCTACAGCTGTTTCGGTATCGCAATTGTGCTGGCGGGCCAGGCGTTTATCAATATCGGTGTCACCTCCGGGCTGTTGCCCACCAAAGGGCTGACACTGCCCTTCATCAGTTACGGCGGCAGCAGCTTGCTGGTGTGTAGTGCCATGGTGGCACTGGTGCTGAGAATCAGCCGGGAGATGGATGATGTACAGGCCGTTGCAAAACAGGTGAGACGTGACAGAGCGGAGTTGTAACAAGGTGATGGTCATGGCTGGCGGCACTGGTGGGCACGTGTTCCCCGCTCTGGCGGTGGCGCATGTCCTGCGTGCGCGAGATATTGCGGTGTGCTGGCTCGGCACCCGGCGCGGTATCGAGGCCGAACTGGTGCCGGTCAATCGTTTCCCGATCCGTTATATCGAGGTGGCGGGGTTACGCGGTAAGGGGTGGCACAAGCTGATCAGTGCACCCTGGCAGTTGTTGCGGGCACTTTCTCAGGCCATCGCCGTATTGCGCAGCGAGCGGCCGGATGTGGTGCTTGGCTTTGGCGGGTTTGCCTCTGGCCCCGGTGGCCTGGCGGCCAAATTACTGGGTATTCCGCTGGTTATTCACGAGCAGAATGCTGTGGCCGGGACCACCAACCGTTTGCTGGCGAAGGTAGCCAACCGGGTGCTGTCGGCGTTCCCCGATGCCCTGCCTGACGCGGTGTGGACCGGCAATCCGGTGCGGTCCGAGATTGCCGCGCTCGGCGCTCCACAGCAACGAATTGCCCTGTCAGACAGGCCCCGCCATCTTCTGGTGCTGGGCGGTAGTCTCGGTGCGCTGGCCATCAATCAGATTCTGCCGGCGGCGTTGGTTCTGCTACCTGAAGCCCAGCGGCCTGTCGTCCGTCACCAGTGTGGCAGGGACCATGTGGATGCCACTGCTGCGGCCTATGAGCAACAGGGTGTGAATGCCGAGATCGAGCCGTTTATCAAGGATATGGCCGAGGCCTATGGCTGGGCGGACATGGTGGTTTGCAGGGCAGGTGCCCTGACCGTCTCCGAGCTGGCGTCGGCGGGCATCGGTGCCATTCTCATTCCGTACCCCCACGCCATTGACGACCACCAGACCGGCAACGGCCAGTGGCTGGTGGCCGAGGGCGCGGCCGACATGATCCAGCAACAGGACCTGACCGCTGAAAAACTGGCGTCATTGCTGACGGACTGGCTGGCGGATGCCGGCCAGTTGCAACAGCGCGCGCTGAATGCGCGAAAACTGGCCAGACCCGATGTGGCAGAGACCATGGCCGAAATTTGCGAGGAGGTTTGCCGTGGACGCTAAAGGCTTTCATCCCGTACCGGAAATGCGCCGTATCCGCCGTATCCACTTTATTGGTATTGGTGGCAGCGGCATGTGTGGCATCGCCGAAGTATTGCTGAATCAGGGGTACCTGATTTCCGGCTCCGATCTGGCGGACAACAGCAATATTGTCAGACTGCGTCAACTCGGTGTCCAGATTACCCTGGGGCATGCGGCCGAGCATATTGCGGATGCGGATGTGGTGGTGCAGTCCTCCGCGGTGGATGAAGGCAACCCCGAGATTGTCGGTGCGCGGGAACGGCGCATTCCGGTTGTTCGACGCGCGGAAATGCTGGCGGAACTGATGCGCTATCGACACGGCATTGCGGTGGCGGGTACGCACGGTAAAACCACTACCACCAGTTTGCTGGCATCGGTACTGGCCGCCAGTGGCAAGGACCCGACTTTCGTCATCGGCGGGTTGGTGAAGAGCGCGGGAACCAACGCTCGATTGGGGGAGAGCCGCTATCTGGTGGCCGAAGCGGATGAGAGCGATGCCTCTTTTCTTCACCTGCAACCGATGGTGGCCATCGTGACCAATATTGATGCCGACCACATGGAAACCTACGGGTTTGATTTCAACCGGCTCAAGCAGACGTTTGTCGAGTTTTTGCACAACCTGCCGTTTTACGGGTTGGCGGTGCTGTGTATCGATGAGCCGGTGATCCGAGAAATTCTGCCGCTGGTGTCGCGCCCGGTGCTGACCTACGGCTTTGCCGAGGATGCTGATTTCCGCATTGACCAGGTCAGTATTCAACAGAACAACAGCCATTTCGTGATCTATCGGCCCGACCATGCCGAGCCCTTGCCCATCTCCCTGAATATTCCCGGGGAACACAATGTGTTGAACGCAGCGGCAGTGGTGGCTGTCGCCACCGATGAAGGTGTCGACGACCAGGCCATCCAGAGTGGGCTTGCCAATTTCCAGGGGGTGGGTCGACGTTTTGAAATTTACGGCGAATACCCCGTGAGCGGTGGCACAGCCATGCTGGTGGATGACTACGGACATCACCCGAAAGAAGTGGCCGTGACGATCAAAGCCGTGCGTGAAGGTTGGCCCGAGCGGCGTCTGGTCATGGTTTTCCAGCCACACCGCTACACCCGAACCCGCGACCTCTACGAAGACTTTGTACAGGTGCTCTCCGGTTGCGATGTGCTGATCCTGCTGGAGGTTTATCCCGCCGGTGAAGAGGAGATCCCCGGTGCGGACAGCCGCGCCCTGTGTCGCAGTATTCGTCAGCGCGGGCTAGTGGAACCGATCTATGTGAAAGACATTGAAACTGTCGGTGATGTGCTGAAAGACCTGCTCCGCGACGGTGATCTGGTGATGACCCAGGGGGCGGGCAGTGTGGGCAAGTTGGTGAAGCTGCTCGATGATCGACAATTGGTCCAGTGAAACATGACAGAGAGAACGATGGCAGTCAGTGAGGCAATGAAACAGAAATATGGCCGGGTGGGTGTGCTCTACGGGGGCACCTCCGCTGAGCGGGAGATTTCACTGATCTCCGGTAGCTCGGTGATCGCTGCCCTGCAGCGCAGCGGTGTCGACCTGGTGGCCATCGATGTGGGTGCCGACCTGTTGCAGCAATTGCCGCAGCTGTCACTGACGCGGGTGTTGATCATGCTGCACGGGCCGGGTGGTGAAGACGGCTCCCTGCAGGGCGCCCTGCAGTTTCTCGGTCTGCCCTATACCGGTAGCGGCGTATTTGCCTCCGCGCTGGCCATGGACAAATTGCACAGCAAGCAGTTCTGGCAGGGCGTGGGGTTGCCCACGGCAAGATTTTCGGTATTGAACGACAGCACTGACTGGCAGGGAACACTCGATGCCCTGGGCGGAGTGGTGATGGTCAAGCCGTCCCATGAGGGGTCCAGTCTTGGCATGACCCGGGCGGACAGTGCCGCTGAGTTGAAGAAAGCGTGGGTTGAGGCCGCTGCACTGGATAGCAGTGTGATTGCCGAACAGTGGATCAGTGGTGCCGAGTACACCGTGGCGGTGCTCAACGGCGAAGTTTTGCCGCCGATCAAGCTGGAGACCGACCACAGTTTTTACGATTACAACGCCAAATATCTGGCTGATGACACCCGCTATCTATGCCCCTGTGGGCTGGATCAGGACCGGGAGGCCGAACTCAAAGAGTTGGCACTGGCGGCGTTTAACAGCCTCGGCTGCAGTGGCTGGGGTCGGGTCGATGTGATGTGTGATCAGGCCGGTAATTTCCAGCTGCTGGAAGTCAATACAGTCCCGGGCATGACCGACCACAGTCTGGTACCCATGGCGGCGAAGGCGGCGGGCTACAGCTTTGATGAACTGGTATTGAAGATCCTCGACACCTCTCTTTAGCAGCGCTTTGAGGACGAGTGATACAACCTGAACATTTGGCAAGACAACAACGGAGAGACAACGGAGCGATGGCAGGCAAGTTACCAAAAATGGCAGGGGCTAACCGACGGGGCGAGACGAAATCCTGGCGCGAGCACCTGGGCTGGCTGCAACGCGGTCTGTCGCTGCTGCTGCTGAGTGGATTGCTGGTCGGCAGCGGTTGGGGTGCGTGGCTGGTGTTCAACAAAGTTGATGCGCCCATCGGGGTGATCCTGGTGCGGGGGCAATATACCCAGGTGGATCAGGAGCAGATTCAGAAGATGGTTGAGCCGCTATTGAGTGGTGGTTTTATCAGCCTCGACCTGCAAAGGATCCGCGACGGTCTGGAGCAACACCCCTGGATCGAGGAAGCAAGCATCAGTCGCCAGTGGCCGGACAGTCTGGTGATCCGGCTGGTAGAGGAGGTGCCCATAGCCCGCTGGGGCAACAGTGCGTTCCTCAACCATCGCGGGGAGCGGCTGGAAATAGGCGACAACAGCATGCTGTCACACCTGCCGGTGCTGGAAGGCGTTGAACGCAGTGAGCGACAGATGATGCGCTCCTACCGGCAGATGGTGCAGATGCTGCAACCGGCCGAATTGCGTATTGCAGCGTTGAAGCGTGATGCCCGCGATGCCTGGCGGCTGACACTGACCAACGATCTGGAACTGGTGATCGGCCGCGATCAGATAATCGAAAAAATGCGCCGTTTCCTGCTGGTCTGGGATCAGCACCTGAAGACGCGGGCGACAGAGGTTGAACGGGTAGATATTCGTTATGACAACGGTGTCGCGGTGCAGTGGATGAAAAAACCTGCGCAACAGGCGCAACTCAAACAACAGCAATTATCAATGGCATCTGGCGAACCAGAGCAAGTATGAGGTCGAGAATGGCGAACTCAAATGACGAACAACTCATTGTTGGGCTGGATATCGGCACATCAAAAGTCGTGACAATCGTGGGGCTGGCGGGACCCGGTGGCACACTGGAAATCGTCGGTACCGGGCTGCACCCTTCTTCCGGCTTGAAAAAGGGTGTGGTGGTCAACATCGAGTCCACGGTTCATTCCATTCAGCGGGCAATTGAAGAAGCCGAGTTGATGGCGGGGTGCCATATACACTCGGTCTATGTGGGGATCGCCGGCAGTCACATCCGCAGCCTGAATTCCCACGGTATCGTGGCCATTCGAGATCGCGAGGTGCTGCCCCTGGATATTGAACGGGTTATCGACGCGGCGAGGGCCGTGGCGATTCCCGCTGACCAGGAGATCCTCCATGTCCTGCCCCAGGAATTCATTATCGACAATCAGGAAGGTGTTCGCGAACCGCTCGGCATGTCGGGTGTCCGTCTGGAAGCCAAAGTGCATCTGGTGACCTGTGCCGCGAATGCCGCCCAGAACATTAAAAAATGTATTCGGCGCTGTGGTCTGGATGTCGACGACATCATTCTCGAGCAGCTGGCCTCTTCCTACGCTGTGCTCACCGAAGATGAAAAGCAGCTCGGCGTCTGTCTGGTGGACATTGGTGGTGGCACCACGGATATCGCGATTTTCACCGACGGGGCCATTCGTCATACCGGGGTCATTCCCATCGCCGGGGATCAGGTGACCAATGACATTGCCCATGCCCTGCGCACGCCCACTGCGCACGCCGAAGAACTGAAGGTCAAGTATGCCTGTGCGCTGGCCAAGCTGACTGGTCCGGATGAGACCGTCAAGGTGCCCAGTGTCGGCGATCGTGCTCCGCGGGACCTGTCTCGGCAGGCTCTGGCTGAAGTGGTCGAGCCGCGCTACGACGAGCTGTTCACACTGGTGCAGGCGGAGTTGCGTCGCAGCGGTTTTGAAGACCTGGTGGCCGCCGGCGTCGTACTGACCGGGGGCACTTCGAAGATGGAGGGGGTCATCGAACTGGCGGAAGAGATCTTCCACATGCCGGTGCGCGTTGGCTCGCCACACAATATCAAGGGGTTGGCCGACATTGTCGACAACCCGATCTACTCCACTGGCGTCGGACTGCTGCTCTATGGCTTGCAGCAGCAACAGGACGGTACCCGTCCCGTGCGACGCCGGGAGAGCGTCAAGGAAAGTTTTATTGCCCGGCTGAAAAGCTGGTTTCAGGGAAATTTGTAATTTTTTAACGCAGTTATACCAAATGAGGGGTATTTATCATGTTTCAGATCGTGGATAGCGCACCGGATAGCGCAGAAATCAAAGTAATAGGCGTCGGAGGCGGTGGCGGAAACGCTGTCCGTCATATGATGAGCAGCTGTGTGGACGGGGTAGAGTTTATCTGCGCCAATACCGATGCTCAGGCACTCAAGGACCTGGGGCACGCCACCATCCTGCAGTTGGGTAATGGCCTAACCAAGGGACTGGGTGCGGGTGCCAACCCTGAAGTGGGGCGTCATGCTGCCATGGAGGATCGCGAACGCATCGCCGATGTTCTGCAGGGTGCCGATATGGTGTTCATCACAGCTGGCATGGGTGGCGGAACCGGTACCGGTGCTGCGCCCATTGTGGCCGATGTGGCCCGTGAGCTGGGTATTCTGACCGTGGCGGTGGTCACGCGGCCGTTTATGTTCGAGGGCCGCAAGCGCATGGCCATCGCCGAAGAAGGCCTGAAAGAACTGAAAGACCGGGTGGACTCGCTGATCACAGTACCCAATGAGAAATTGCTGCAGGTACTGGGTAAAACCACCAGTCTGCTGGAGGCTTTCAAAGCGGCCAACGATGTGTTGCTGGGTGCTGTGCAGGGGATTGCCGACCTGATTATCCGTCCCGGCATGATCAACGTGGATTTCGCCGATGTGCGCACCGTAATGTCCGAAATGGGGCAGGCGATGATGGGTACCGGCGAAGCCACGGGAGAAGATCGTGCCCGGATCGCCGCTGAAACAGCGATTCACAGCCCCCTTCTGGAAGACATCAACCTGCAGGGTGCCCGCGGCATTCTGGTTAACATCACCGCCGGTCCCGACCTGTCTCTGGGTGAGTTCTCCGATGTGGGTGACACTGTAGAAGCTTTTGCCTCCGATAATGCCACCGTCGTGGTGGGTACAGTGATCGACCCGGAAATGGGTGATCGTCTGCGGGTCACGGTCGTGGCCACTGGTCTGGGGCAGCCCGCACTGGAGCGCAAAGCTCCGTCCAAAGTTATCGACAACGGCCATGTAGCGCCAATTCACATGCGCAAGAGCAGTGGTGAAACCGACTACGATGCCCTGGAAAAACCCACCGTCATCCGGCGCGGGTCCAGTGGTGGCGAGGCGGTGGCACGCAAACTTGACCCCCGTGCCGATGCCGATATGGACTATCTGGATATTCCGGCATTTCTGCGTCGTCAGGCCGACTGACCGCCGTACGTTATCCGGACCCACAAGGTGAACCGCCAGTGACACCCCTCAAATGTCTGGCGGTTTGCTTTATGGAGCTGTGGGCAGAGTTCTGCTAGTATTGCCGACAGTTTTTTGTAATTTTGGCAGGTATTCGTAACGCATGATTCGACAGCGTACTTTGAACAACATGATTCGCGCCACGGGTGTGGGTCTCCACACTGGCGAGAAAGTCTACCTGACCCTCCATCCAGCCCCTGTCAACACCGGCATTATCTTCCGTCGAACCGACCTCGATCCCGTGGTGGAAATTCACGCCAAGGCTGAAAATGTCGGTGAGACCACCCTGTCCACCACCCTGGTGAACGGCGACGTCAAGGTATCCACTGTGGAGCACCTGTTGTCCGCCATGGCCGGCCTCGGTATCGACAACGCCATTATTGATGTCACGGCGCCGGAAGTCCCGATCATGGATGGCAGCGCCGGGCCTTTTGTATTCCTGCTGCAATCTGCGGGTATACGCGAGCAGGAAGAACCGAAACGGTTCATTCGTATCCTGAAGCCGATCACGGTGACTGATGGGGACAAATCGGCATCCCTGCGACCGTTTAACGGGTTCAAAGTGACGTTTTCCATCGATTTTGATCACCCGGTATTTCACAACCGGACCCTTAAGGCCGAAGTGGACTTTTCCACCACCTCCTTTGTAAAAGAAGTCAGCCGGGCCCGCACCTTCGGATTCATGCACGAAATTGAATACCTGCGCTCCATGGGCCTGGCCCGGGGAGGCAGTATGGACAACGCTATTGTCGTGGACGAGTATCAGGTGTTAAATGAGGACGGTCTTCGCTACGAAGACGAATTCGTCAAGCATAAGATACTCGATGCCATTGGTGACCTGTACCTGCTTGGCAACAGCCTGATCGGCGAATTTGTTGCGCACAAATCTGGTCATGGACTGAACAATGCTTCGCTGCGGCAGTTGATTGCGCAGAAAGATGCCTGGGAAATGGTCACCTTCGAAGAGGATGAAGCCGATGTGCCCATCTCCTATATCAAGCCAATGGTCACCGCCTAGCGTGGGCAGTTGTGCAGAACCAAAGAGGGTGACCGTCAACCCGTGAATATCATTTTTATCGGTAACCGCAAGGGAAAAACCTGGACGCTGACCCTGAACAACTGGGCCAAATTCCTGTTGTCCATGTGCCTGCTGGGTTTGCCTGTGTCCGGTGGTATATACCTCGGCATGCAGCTTGGTGAAAGCAAGGTGGATGACCGGCTGATGGACTACATGCAGCAGGAGCTTGCCGAGCAGCAGGCCAATCTCAATGCGGGCCGTGAAGAGGCCAGACAAAAGGTGGCGGCTCTCACCAAAAAACTGGCTGCCCTGCAAACCCGCTTGTTGAGATTAGATGCACTGGGAGCGCGGCTGGCAAGCATTGCCGATCTCGAAGACGGTGAGTTTGATTTCAGTCTGCAACCGGCTATCGGTGGACCAGAACTGGAACCCCTCGCGCTTGAGTACAGCCACACTGAGCTGGACCTCATGTTCGCCCAGCTTCAGTCCCAGGTAGAAAACCGCGAAGGCCAGCTCGGTGTCCTCGAATCACTGATGCTGGACCGCCAGCTTAATGGTCAGAGCCAACCGGCTGGACGGCCGGTGCTGAAAGGTTGGCTGTCCTCCCGCTACGGCAGACGAACTGATCCCTTTAGTGGCCACCGTGCCTGGCATAACGGCATCGATTTTGCCGGCCAGGAGGGTGATCAGATCATTGCGGTTGCCTCTGGTGTGGTTACCCGGGCGGGTCGACACAGCGGCTATGGTGAACTGGTCGAGGTGGATCACGGTGAAGGCTACCTGACACGCTACGCCCACAACCGCGAAAACCTTGTGAAAGCGGGCGATACCGTCAAGCAAGGTGATGTGATTGCCCTGATGGGCAGTAGCGGCCGCTCAACCGGTCCCCACGTTCACTTCGAAGTCTACAAGAATGGTCGTTCGGTCGATCCGGCCAGTTATATCCGGCGCACCATTCGCTAGCGCTCCCATCTGTCCAAACCCCACACCCGCACGTTTTTCAGGGCGCATTGGCGCATCTTGTGATACTGGATTTAATAATGAAACTCTTAAAGAAGCTTCTTGGCACTAAAAATGACCGTGAAATCAAAAAAATGTGGAAGACTGTTCGTCAGATCAACGCATTTGAACCGATTCTTGTGGAGCTCACCGACGATCAGATAAAAGCCAAAACCACCGAGTTCAAACAACGTGTCAGCGAGGGGGAATCTCTCGATCAGCTACTCCCGGAAGCCTTTGCCGTGGTGCGCGAGGCCGCCAGGCGAACCCTCGGGCTGCGCCACTTCGATGTGCAGATGATCGGTGGCCTGACGCTACATCAGGGACGCATTGCGGAAATGGGCACGGGTGAGGGTAAAACGCTGGTGGCGACCCTGCCGGCCTATCTCAATACCCTCGCTGGTGACGCCGTCCATGTGGTTACCGTGAACGAATACCTGGCCCGGCGGGATGCCGAATGGATGTCTCCGGTCTACGAATTTCTCGGTCTGAGTGTGGGCGCGATTATGTCCCAGCAGTTGCCAGAGGACAAAAAACGGGCCTACCAGGCGGACATTACCTACGGTACCAATAACGAATTCGGCTTTGATTATCTGCGCGACAATATGGTGCTGAGGCTCGATGATCGGGTTCAGCGGGGCCAGAAGTTTGCCATCGTGGATGAAGTGGATTCCATCCTGATCGATGAAGCCAGGACGCCACTGATCATCTCCGGTGCGGCCCAGGACAGCTCGGCCTTGTACAAGCGCATGAACAGTATGATGCCGATGCTGAAGCCCCACAGCGATGAAGAACCCGGCGACTTCATCATTGATGAAAAAACCCGCCAGATAGAACTCACCGAAGAAGGCCACAAGAAGATAGAGTCATTGCTTGAAAGTGATGGCTTACTTCAGGCTGGAGATAGCCTCTACAACGCATCCAATTTGGGCATGCTGCACCATGTGCAGTCCGCCCTCAAGGCCCACTACCTATTCCACCGGGATGTCGAGTACATCATTCAGGAGGGCGAGGTCGTCCTGATCGATGAGCACACGGGGCGGACCATGTCGGGCCGGCGTCTCTCCGAGGGTTTGCACCAGGCCATCGAAGCGAAGGAAGGAGTGAAGATCAAGAGCGAGAGCCAGACACTGGCCTCCACCACCTTCCAGAATTACTTCCGTCTCTACGAAAAACTGGCGGGCATGACCGGCACCGCAGATACCGAAGCTTACGAATTTCATCAGATTTACGGCCTTCCGGTGGTGGTCATACCCTCGAATAAACCGCTGGCCCGAAAAGATCTCAATGACCTTATCTACCTCTCCACCGAGGAAAAATACGATGCCGTGGTGGAAGATATCCGCGCCTGTATTGAAAAAAAGGCGCCGGTACTGGTGGGTACAGCTTCCATCGAAACCTCGGAGGCCATGGCGGCCCGCCTTCGGGAAGCGAAAATACCCCATCAGGTTCTGAACGCCAAGCAGCATGAAAAAGAGGCGGTGATTATCGCCCAGGCGGGGCGGCCGGGCGCTGTCACCATTGCCACCAATATGGCAGGTCGCGGCACGGATATCGTGTTGGGGGGCAATCTGGAGGCCGAGATTGCCGAGCTGACTAATCCGGACGAGGCAAAAATTGCAGCAGTCAAAGAAGCCTGGCAGGAGCGTCACGATGCGGTCATTGCCGCCGGTGGTCTGCACATTCTCGGTACCGAGCGCCATGAATCCCGCCGTATTGACAATCAGTTGCGTGGTCGGGCCGGACGTCAGGGCGATCCCGGTGTTACCCGCTTCTATCTATCACTGGAAGACCAGTTGATGCGCCTGTTCGCCTCGGACCGGGTCAAGAACATGATGCGCGCCCTCGGTATGGAGAAAGGCGAAGCCATTGAGCACCGCATGGTGACCGGTGCCATTGAAAAGGCGCAGCGCAAGGTCGAAGGTCGCAACTTTGATATCCGGAAAAACCTGCTGGAATACGATGATGTTGCCAACGATCAGCGGCAGGTCATTTATCAGCAGCGCGAAGACCTGCTGTCGGCAGATCATATCGCCGATGTGATCACGAACATCATGGCCGATGTGGTCAATCAGGCGATCGACTATTTTGTGCCGCCCCAGAGTCTCGCTGAACAGTGGGATATCCCCGGACTGGAAGAACACCTCTCCACGGAATTCGGGTTGAAACTGCCGATTCAACAGTGGCTGGATGAGGATTCCCGGCTGCACGAGGAGGGTCTTCGCAACCGTATCCAGCAGGCGATGAGCGAGCGCTATGAGCAAAAAGCTCAGACTATCGGCGAGGATATCCGCACCATTGAACGGCAGGTGATGTTGCAGGTGCTGGATACCCTCTGGAAAGAGCATCTATCGAACATGGATCACCTCCGCCAGGGTATTGGTTTGCGGGCCTACGCGGCAAAAAATCCCAAACAGGAATACAAGCGCGAATCCTTCATGCTGTTCCGGGAAATGCTCGATAATATCAAGCTGGAGACCATCAAGTTTCTCTGTCGCGTCGAAGTTCGCAGTCACGAGGAAATTGAAGCCCTGGAGCGGCAGCAGCGGGAAGCGCAGCAGCGTCAGCAGTTGCAGATGCAGCACGACGAAGTATCGGCGCTGGGTGGGCAATCGCCTGCACAGCAACAGGGAAACCCGGAGCAACCGTTTGTCCGGGAAGGTCGCAAGGTGGGCCGGAATGACCCCTGTCCGTGCGGCAGTGGAAAGAAATACAAACAGTGTCACGGACGTCTGTCGTGAGTGGGTTCAGGCCCTGCGACGTGTGCCCATAGCGAAAATATAAAGAGACAGACATCATGGCAGTTGGCGAAGACTGTTTTCCGATAATGCACCCGGTGCCGGGTTTCCGGCTCGGTACAGCCAGTGCGGGTATCAAAAAGCCCGGCCGCGAGGATCTGGTGCTGATGGCGATTGCGCCGGGTGGACGCGCTGCTGGCGTGTTCACCCAAAACGCCTTTTGCGCAGCACCGGTACAGCTGGCCAAAGCCCATCTTGCCGGAACTGCCACTCGCTACCTGGTGACCAATACCGGCAATGCCAACGCGGGAACGGGTAAGTCAGGCCGTATTAACGCGGCCCGGGTCTGCGAGAAAGTCGCCGAACTCGGTGATGTTGAACCCACTGCGGTATTGCCATTTTCCACCGGGGTGATTGGCGAACCACTGCCGGTGGAAAAAATTCTGGCTGCCCTGCCATACGCCATTGACGCCCTCAGTGAGGACGGCTGGACCAGCGCGGCCAAAAGCATTCTCACTACCGATACCCGCCCCAAAGGCGCCAGCGTCCAGCTGACCCTGGCGGGGCAGTCAATCACCATCACCGGCATTGCCAAGGGCGCCGGGATGATCAAACCGAACATGGCCACCATGCTGGCCTATGTGGCCACCGATGCCCAAATCTCGGCAACCCGTTTGCAGACACTGGTCAGTACGGCCGCAGAATGCTCCTTCAATCGCATAACCGTAGATGGCGATACTTCCACCAACGACGCGGCCATGCTGGTGGCCACCGGAGCATCGAATCTGGATATTGACCGGCTGTCCGCCGAGGAGCAGACCCGTTTTGAGCTGGCGGTGATCGAGGTGTTTATCTCCCTGGCGCAGCAGGTCATCCGGGATGGCGAAGGGGCCACTAAGTTTGTCACCGTGCGTGTCACGGGTGGCGGTGACAGTGCCGAATGTCTGGCGGTGGCTTATACCGTGGCGGAATCGCCGCTGGTGAAAACCGCCCTGTTTGCCTCGGACCCCAACTGGGGGCGGATTCTGGCCGCCATTGGCCGGGCCGGTATTGCCAATCTCAATGTGGACGCCATTCAGGTCTACCTCGACGATGTGCTGATCGCTGAAGACGGCGGACGCGCCGCCAGTTATACCGAGCAACTGGGCCAATCGGTGATGAGCCAAGAAGAAATTACCATCGAAATCCGCCTCAACCGCGGTGAAGCGAGGGAAACTGTCTGGACCACCGACTTTTCCCACGAGTACGTCACCATCAACGCGGAATACCGCACTTGACCCTTCGCATTCATGTGGCGGCGGCGGTGATTCTGGCGGCAGACCAGCGCATTCTGATTGCCCGACGGCCCGAGCATAAGCATCAGGGTGGGCTGTGGGAATTTCCCGGCGGCAAGGTCGAGCCGGATGAAACCGTGGCGGCCGCCCTGCACCGCGAACTTCAAGAGGAACTGGCGATTTCGGTGCAGTCCGCCGAGCCCTTTATCGAGGTGCAACACGATTACGCCGACAAGGCGGTTCTGCTGGATGTGTGGTGGGTACGGGCATTTTCCGGCCAGCCGCAAGGTAACGAGGGCCAGCCGTTACAATGGGTGACAGTGGCTGAATTGGCGGACTACGCTTTTCCCGCTGCCAATCAGCCGATTATCGATGCACTGCAATCGGCATTACAGCCGAACTGACTGACCGCGCAACCTCCCCAACGCCGGTTAGGCAGGTTGCAGGTCAATGCCGGGTGACACCACCGTTTTCGGCATCTGAATCTGCATCGTCTGGCGGCATGGTCTCATCGCCCGGAATACTGAACTGTTCACTGGCCCAGGCGCCAAAATCCAGCTGTTGACAGCGCTTGCCGCAAAATGGCCGATAGGGTGAGTCCTCTCCCCAGATCACGGATTTTTTGCAGGTGGGGCAGTTTACGGTAAGGGCTTTTGATTCATTCATACTGACATCAGACACTGTTGTTGGAGGGATGGAGCTGTTATTAATTCATTGAAAGTTAAGCCATTATTGACCATACATTACTCGCCATATGCTAATAGCGATAAAGTGAAAGCCCGAATGTTACGGCATATTCACCGATTTATCATCCGGGCTTCTGACACCTCTGTTATGACCGCTCTCGCAGTTTTCTATTGCCCGGTGTGCTGGGCTGCCAACGCCAGATAGCGCTGATGCAGTGCCGCCACGGCCGGCTCCAATGCCGCCAGTGGGCCATCATTATCGATGATGTCATCCGCCCTGCCGAGTCGTCCATAGCGGCTGATCTGGGCATCCATAATGGCGCGAATCTGTGCCTCATCGCCACCGTCACGTTGTATGGCACGGGCCACCTGGGTCGCCTCGCTGACATCCACCACCAATATCCGGTTCACCAATGTATGCTGCGAGGTTTCCAGCAGCAGGGGCGATTCCAGAATAGCGTAAGGGCTGGCGGCATTAGCCAGAGCCTCGTCTATCAGCACTGCAATGGCCGGATGTAACAAGGCTTCCAGCCACTGCCGTTGTTTGGGATCGGCAAACACCGCGCCCCGCAGCCAGGCACGGTTCAGAGAGCCGTTTTCCTTCAGCACCGGGCCCCCAAAATGGGTACGGATTTCCGCCAATGCCGGCGAACCGGGCAGAACGGCCTCGCGCGCCGCCTGATCGGCATCCACCACAGTGATACCGTGCTCTCGAAATAACTGTGCCACGGCACTTTTGCCGCTGCCGATGCCGCCAGTCAGACCTACGGTAAACATGATGGAGTCGCTCACAGGAAAGTTGAAAACCTACTAATTACGGGGGAAAGCATAACCGAGCTAAACATCACCGAACAACGTCCGTCGATGGCATCGCTCAGAACAGCGTCAGGTAACTCGTGATCAGGGTTTCGCCCCAGAGCAGGGCAATCCAGCCAGCCGCTGCCAGGTAGGGGCCGAACGGAATGGGTATCTGCCTGTCCCGCCCCAGCAGAATAACCATCAGCAGGCCCACCACGGCGCCCACCAGCGACGACAGTAAAACGATCAACAGCAATTGTTGCCAGCCCATCCAGGCACCCAGTGCTGCCAGCAGTTTGAAATCCCCGTGGCCCATGCCCTCCTTGCCGGTCACCAGCTTGAACAGCCAGAACACGGACCAGAGACTGAGGTAACCTGCTGCCGCACCAATCACAGCACTGTCCAGCGAGGTGAACAGGCCGTTGACGTTGACCAGCAAACCCAGCCACAGCAGGGGCAGGGTGATGCCATCCGGCAGTATTTGCTCGTTGAAGTCAATGCCGGTAAGCGCCAGCAGACTCCAGCTGAACAGTAATGCCAGCGCGGTGGTCGCCGTCAGACCAAACTGATACACCACCATTACAGTCAGCAGGCCGGAAACCAACTCAACCAGCGGATATTGCAGGGAAATGGCGGCACGACAGTGCGCACAGCGGCCGCGCAGCAGGAGGTAGCTCAACAGTGGGATGTTCTGAATAGCCTTGATCGGGGCACCACATTGCGGACAGTGGGAGGCGGGAAAGACCACATTGAGCGGTTCCGGCACGGCCTCTGAATCCGGTTCGATCTCCAGAAACTCCTGGGAATCCCGGCGCCAAGTGGCTGCCAGTTGCCGGGGCAGGCGGTAAATCACCACATTGATGAAGCTGCCCACCAGCAAGCCCAGTATCAGACTGACAGCCAGCACTGGCGCAACGGATAAACCCAGCATATCGGGCATCAACGGACCTAGATCACCGCGCCAAGTTTGAAGATCGGCAGGTACATGGCAATCAGCAGACCGCCCACCAGAACCCCCAGAACTGCCATAATCATGGGCTCCAGCAATGTGGTCAGGTTATCCACGGCATTGTCGACCGCCTCTTCGTAGAACACGGCAGACTTCTCCAGCATGTCATCCAGCGCACCGGACTCCTCACCGATTGAGGTCATTTGCAGCAACATCACAGGGAATTTGTTGGTTGTTTTGAGGGCCTGGTGAAGCTGAATCCCCGTGGTCACATCGTCCCGAACCTTGTAAATGGCCTCCCGGTAAACCGCATTGCCCGCGGCCCCCGCCACCGACGTGAGCGCATCCACCAGCGGTACCCCGGCGGCAAAGGTGGTGGAGAGCGTGCGGGCGAATCGGGCGATAATGGCCTGGTAGAGAATATTGCCCACCACCGGCACTTTCAGTAGGTATTTATCAATGAACGCATCAAACTTCGTTGAGCGCCGTTTGGCCTCACGGAAGATCAGAAAAAAGGCGACCAGGCTGATTATCCAGATAAACCACCACTCCTGTGCCGTATTCGAAAGGCCCAGCACGAACTGGGTAAACGCGGGCAGGTCGGCCCCGAAGTTACTGAAGGTTTCGGCAAATACCGGCACTACTTTGACCAGCAGTATCCCGGTCACAATCACCGCCACCAGTACAACGGCAATCGGGTAGGTGAGGGCTTTTTTGATTTTGGCTTTCAGGGATTCAGTTTTTTCCTTGTAGGTGGCAATCCGGTCCAGCATGGTTTCCAGCGCACCAGCCTGTTCACCGGCTCCAACCAGGCTGCAAAACAGATCATCAAAGTGTTTGGGGTGTTTGCGCAGGGCGCCCTCCAGGCTGATACCAGAGGAGACGTCATCGCGAATGGTATAAATGATCTCGCGCAGGGATTCTTTATCGGCACCTTCGCCGACCAGATCAAAGCTCTGTACCAGCGGTACACCGGCGCGCATCATGGTGGCCAGCTGACGGGTAAAAATCGCGATATCCTGGGGTTTGACGGGTTTCTGACCTGTGAACAGGGGCTTGGCCTTTTTCTTGACCCGGCTGGCGGCAATGCCCTGCTTGCGGAGCTGGGCCTTCACCATCACTGCGCTACTCGCCTTCAGTTCGCCCTGGATGGGCTTGCCTCTTTTATCCTTTCCCTTGTAGGTATAGACCTGTGCCGTTGTTGCCATGGATTAGTCCTTGGTTACCCGATTAGCCTCTTCCAGGCTGATTATACCTTCGCCCGCACGACGAAGTGCCGACTGGCGCAAAGTTCTGAAGCCTTCTTCGATGGCCGCCTGCTCAATTTCAATCGAATTGCCACCTTCCATAATGAGCCGGGCGATTCTGGGTGTCACTTTCAACACCTCGTAAATCCCCACCCGTCCTTTGTAGCCGTTGGTGCATTTCGGGCAGCCGAACGGGTGAAACAGGGTCAGCTCCTCCAGGGGGCGGCCAATGGTCTTAAAACCCTCATCGATCAGGATATTATGGGGTATATCGTCGGCGGGCTTTTTGCAATGCAAGCAGAGTCGCCTGCCCAACCGCTGGGCAATAATCAGGTTCACCGAGGTGGCCACGTTAAATGCGGGTACGCCCATATTGAGCAGTCGGTTGAGAGTTTCCGGGGCACTGTTGGTGTGAAGGGTGGACAACACCAGGTGACCGGTCTGGGCTGCCTTGATGGCGATTTCGGCGGTATCCAGGTCGCGAATCTCACCCACCATGATTACATCCGGATCCTGCCGCAGGAAAGCCCGTAGCGCCTCCGGGAAAGTGAGTTTCACCTTGTAATTGATCTGTACCTGGTTGATGCCCGGCATGTTGATTTCCACCGGATCTTCGGCCGTGGAGATATTGCGTTCGGTGGTGTTGAGAATATTCAGGCCGGTGTAAAGCGAGACGGTTTTACCACTACCGGTGGGACCGGTCACCAGAATCATGCCCTGGGGTTGGTTCAGCACATCCAGATACATCTGCTTCTGGTCTTCTTCATAGCCGAGGTTTTCAATGCCCACCTGAGCGCTGGTGGGATCAAGAATCCGCAGTACGATTTTCTCGCCGAACTGGGTGGGCAGAGTGTTCACCCGAAAATCGATGGCCCGGTTCTTTGAAATCCGCAGTTTAATCCGGCCATCCTGGGGTACGCGACGCTCGGAAATATCCATTTGTGACATCACCTTCAGACGCGCCGCCAGCCGTGGGGCCAGATTGGCCGGGGGCTTGGTAACTTCGCGAAGAATACCATCGGTCCTGAACCGCACCCGGTAGGTTTTTTCATAGGGTTCAAAGTGAATATCCGAACATCCCTGTTTGATGGCGTCCAGCAGCAGTTTATTGATAAACCGCACAATCGGGGCATCGTCCACATCGGCAGTGTCAATGCCAGTGCCGCCGCCTTTGTTATCCTCGTCGACGGCCTCAATATCCAAGTCATCGAGGTGCACATCATCCATGGTGCCGAGCGCATCGCCCATTTCATGTTCATCCTGCTCATGCAGGTAGGCATCCAGCGCCCGCTCCAGTTTGTCGTGTTCCACCAGCACCAGCTCAACGGACAGGCCGGTCTGAAAGCGCACCTCGCTCACCGCCTGGTGGTTGGTGGGGTCGCTCACTGCCAGAAACAGGCGGTTGGCCCGCTTGAACAGGGGCAGAACCTGGTGCTTGCGAATCAGCTTTTTCTCGACCAGCTCTTTCGGGCTGGACTCGATGTTGTGGGCGGAGAGGTCGTAGAGTGGTGTGCCAAATTCATTGGCCGCAACCGCAGCGATCAGGCTCGGGGCCAACAGGTTATTGTGAGTCAGGTAATGCAACAGGTTGGACTGGTCGCTTTCACATTCTGCCAGTGCCTGCACGGCAATATTTTCTTCCAGCAACTGATCCGTTACCAGACGTTTGGCCAAGCCTTTCAATGTATCGGTTTGTTTCATGGGCGGACAGATACTCAGCGGCTAATAAAGAAGTAGAAGTAGTAGAACCAGCCGTGATGGTAATACAAGGTGACGGCGGGAGCCATAGTCTGGCAATCGGTTGTCAACCCCGTTGGCTGCGGCGCAACCAATTAATGATGGCTGGCGGCTGAATCGCGCCCGCATTCAATGCCTGGTCCCGGATGCCGGTCCGGAAGATCGGTGTAGGTGGAGGGCATTGCCTCAGGCTGAATGCGCCATGACCGCCAGGTCTGGTTATAAACTGACAAAAATTGTCAGTCTGCGGTGAGCGCTAACCCTTGCTAGCCGTCAATCCATTCTTTGGCACGGTAAATGCTAGATATATACCCTGCAATAACGCCAAATGGCATTTAGTGATTTCAAGGGAGAAATACAATGAAGAAAGTACAACAGGGTTTTACCCTTATCGAACTGATGATCGTGGTTGCGATTATTGGTATCTTGGCTGCAGTGGCTCTGCCTGCCTACCAGAACTACGTGGTCAAGGCCAAAATGTCCGAAGTCATCATGGCTACCAGCCAGTGTCGCACTGCAGTATCTGAAACTTATCAAACCGCTAGTGACTCAGCCTCCATGCCCGATTCCGACGGCTGGGGTTGTGGTGAAGGCAGTGGTGAAAACGGCAACGGCATTACCAAATATGTCGCCAGTATTGCGACAAATGCCGATGGGGTGATCACTGTTGAGACTCAAGGCTTTAATGATTCTGATGTTGACGGCGCAACCATTACGCTGACGCCCTATATCGATGACAGCGTTGCCATGACTTCAGCTGACGTGGGCAAGCAGGTGTTCAAATTCAAGTGTGAACCAAGCGATACTGCCATCTTAGGCAAATACATGCCCGGTTCCTGCAAGTAAGGGGTTGCTGGTGTGAGGTGAGTGGGATGGTAGTCCCGTTTCATTCGCCATTATAGTAAGTGAAAACCCTGCCTGGTCCCGATCAGGCAGGGTTTTTTAATGAATGATGATTACCACCAACAGATGTAGATGATAATGACGGATACTCCCGAGACAGAGGCCATCCAGTCCACCAGCCTGGACCAGCAAGCACCTCCACCGCGCCGACCAATTACACTCTATGCCTGGTTGATTCTGGGCTTTCTGGTGGTGGTGCTGGTGGCCAACTTTTATCAGGTGCTGATTGTGGCGCCGGATCAGGTTGATATGAAGGGCTTTTATTATGCGCTGCTGGTCAGCCCCGGCTTCTGGTGGGATCTGGGCTACTTTGTGCTGGCCATGGTGGCCATTCATCTGGCCTGGCTATTTTTACTATGGCTGTCCTCCGCTGGCTGGCTGAGCCTGCCAGCGGTCAGCCCGAAAAACCGCCAGTTGTTGCCGGTATTACTGTTTCTGTTGTCGGCGCTGTTGTTGTTGGTGTGGAGTAACCGGCGCTATCCGCAGATGCAGGGTAGTGGATTTCTGAATCAAAGCCCCTGGTTAATGAGTGACTCGGTATTTGTCGGTCTGCTGGCGATCTTTGCCGTGGCGTTTGTTGTAAGCCTGGGCTTTCTGATTCGGCGCAACGCCCGTGTCTGGGGTTCGGCCTGTGTGTTGGTCGTGGGCGCGTTTGGCGCGATGTACGGGTTGAGCACCACCGCTGGCAATGCGCAATTTAATGGCGGTGTGGTTAATAGTGCTGGGGCCAATGGTGCTGGACCACCCAATATCTTTATTATCGGTATCGATTCCCTGCGCCCGGACCAGACCGGCTATTTTGGCAACACCACCGGTCTAACGCCCAATGTGGACAAATTTCTGCAACAGAGCACCGTGTTTGAAAATGCCTACACGCCCTATGCCAGAACCTTTCCAGCGTGGATGAGTATCCTCACCGGTGCCGAGCCGGTCAACCACAATGGCCGCTACAACCTGACTAACCATAAATATATGGACAAAAATCGCGCCCTGGGACACTGGATGCAGGACAGTGGCTATCGCTCAATTTATGCGATGGACGAGAGACGCTTCAATAACATTGATGAAACCTTCGGCTTCGATGAGGTAGTCGGCCCCGAGTACGGAGCACTCAACTTCATGTTGGGCGGTTTTGATCACCCGCTGGTTAACCTGCTCTGCAATACCGTGGCGGGCAAATGGCTGTTCCCGAATATGTATCTGAACCGGGGGCGCGACATGAACTACGACCCCGAGCGATACAGCCAGGCCATTCTGGATGCTGTGGTCAGCGAGCCGGACAAACCGGTGTTTCTGGCTGCTCACTTTGTATTGCCCCACTGGCCCTGGTTATCACGGGAGTGGGAGCCGCTGGAAGGCGAGCCCTACAGTGAAGACCCCGCTGAGCAGTCGTTTTACCGCTACCGCATGATGCTGAAGCAGGTAGACCGGCAATTCGGTCAGTTTATGGCGGATCTGGAGGCGACCGGTGCGCTGGATAATGCCTACGTGTTTTTTATGTCGGACCATGGTGACGGGTTTGACTTGCCGACCGATGAGTTAACAGCGGCGCGGGACGATGCCATCTTTGAGGTATATACCACCACCCGTGGCCACGCCACTAACCTGCTCAATCTGGGCCAAAGCCGTGTGCTACTGGCGGCGAAAAGTTACGGCAACGACGATTTCGGTCCGGCGCTCCGCGCCGGTAACGGCTCACTGATGGATATTGCTCCGACGATCTCAGAAGTGCTGGACAACCGCTTCGCAGATAAGTCGTTCGATGGCCTATCAATGCTCTCTGCAACTGATACTGAACTGGCAACCCGGCCACTATTTATGGAAACCGGGGTGATTGTCACCGAACTGACCAAGGACGAGATAGATAAAAAACGCCTACTGACCCAGACCGTGGGCATTTACGCCACCGATGCTGCCGGCAAGCTGGTTGTTCGAGATGACTTCCGGGACATGATTATCAGGAGCAAACACCGCGCCGTGGTCAAAGGCGACTGGCAGTTGACTCTGATCCCCAGCATGGGCGAGCACATGGTGCTGATTAACATCCCCGAAAAAAAATGGTGGTCGCTGGACCAGTATGAAGGGGATGCCGACACCGCTGGTATGCTCCGCGATCTATGTGAGCATTATAAGAACGACGTCGGATTTGATGCGGCGGGGGTGTGTGACTCGGTTCGGTAAGAAAGGGTCTGTGCATGGTGAAAACAGAATATTGGACGAACATACTTTTGATGCCCGTCTCTGTCTGGCAACTCACTATTGTTCGCAATGGGTGTCTTGCGTGAAGTTAACCGGATGTATCCCGCTCAGGTTGTTCCAGGGAATGAACCAGGATCTATTCTCAAGTGGTGTCAAGTACTCATCGAATATCCCGCCGAGAATAATTCTGTAGGTGTTAACAATGTTGTACGGACGATCCTTGTAGTTTGAAAATGTCTGGGTGATGGACGCTTTCGTGCTGTAGACCGCAAAAAAAGGCGAAAACCGGTCAGTGAGACAAGTGTTTTCACTGCTGTTCTGATCAAGGTGGGCGCCGCCGCCATGGTCCCCCTGAATGATGATGATTAAATCCTCTGGTGGCGTTTGAAATAACTGTTCAAGTTGGGCCAGCAGTAGTTGATTGGTCACTTTCAGCTTGTTGATGTAGCCCTGTTTATATTGCTCGATTTTTTCCGGTATCAGCCCTGTCGCGTGGTTGCCATCGCCAGTGGTCAGAAACGCCGAAAACTGGTTGGTTGTGTTGCCTTCGTGGTCAAAAATAAAGGGCGGGTGCGGTGACAAAACGTGCTGATACAGGAAAAAAGGTTTTTTTGCCTTCCGATACTGTGAATGGGAGAACGCGTTGACGAGAAGATCTCTGTGTCGGCTGATGGAATCCGATGCCAGTGATTTTTCGAGCCATGGGCCAACGATGGTTCTGAGCGTGTAGTGATAGGTGAAATCGTTGATCAGGTCCCGGCCCGTTTTTGGTTTAAGAAAAACGGCATCTGAGGCGGGTTTGAGGTAGGGATAACCAGAGTCCGTAAAAAGTAGGCTGTAACCAGCGTCTTTCAGTTTGCTGTGCAGAGGTCCCTGCGTTGTGAGTTGACCCCAGCGGCGGCGGGTTGTTTTATTGTTGCCCGAAAATTCATGCGCATCGGTATCCCAGTACCTACCAAGAAAAATTGCGCTGAGTGTTGGTAGAGTCTGGTTATAGGGGCTGTGGGTGTTTTTTAGAACAACAAAGCCCTTGTTTTCAAGTTCTCGGACAAAGCTACTGTTATCGTAGTGATAATTTTCTTTCAGGGAATGCTCTCCGGAGTAGCCGTCCAGAACGATATGAAGTATCGATGGCTTGGAGTCTTGCGCTGCCTGCACATTCAGGTCGTTAAACTCAGACTCTGCACTCTGGTACTCAGCAAATGTATTTTCGGCGACCGGGTTTTTCTGAAAGTCCTGATTGGTAAAAAGCTGGAAGAGCAAATACCCGATCAGATAAAAGCAGAAAATATTTGCAAAAACATTCAGGGTTTCCGGTGGGCGCCAGCGTAAAAGAGCTAGCGCAATGATGGCAGTGGCGAATAGCCAGGCCAGTGAGGCGTTTCCAGTCATGGCAATGCCGCCGAGCGACAACCCGAAGAAAAATGTCAGGACTGCTGCACGATTGCTTGATCCGTAGATTTTTTTCAAAAAAACAAAGATGCAAAAAGAGGCTGTTAAGAGAATGATTTCTATTAGAAAAATATCAATAAAATTAAAAAATTTCGCGTTATCATTCAAAAATTTTATCGGGTAAAAAGCAGCCAGAAGAAAAGGGTAGATTGGCGAGGATATTTTTATTGGCATGAGATGACTTTGTAGGAAAATAGGGTTCTTTTTGTATTAGGCACATCTACTGAATCGATAATTTCCGCCCGTGAGGCCAGCATGGATATGAAGTTTTCTTTTGTGTAATCGCTAAAAATATCTTCTCTATTGGCAAGCATGAATGCCGTGGTCGGATCATCCTTTTCGACAAATTCAATGATGCCCGTGTTGGCAAAATCAAGTAACCACTCAATGATTTGGGCCAGAGGAATATTTTTTGCAATGGCCAGGTGGTGAATAAATGCCAAAGCTAAAATGGCATCGGGGTGGCCGCGTTCATTGAGCCCTTTTCTTTCGGCTTGTCGCCAGCCTTGGGATGGCGAGGTGTTGGCCGCATCAAAATATAACGGCTGAAAGGGCAAGTTGTGTTTCTCTGCGCGAAGAAATGCCCCGTCTACTGCATTCTGGTCGATGTCGAATCCGATAACGCGACATCCACCACGCTGGATAGCCAGTTCAGAATATTCACCCGTATTACAACCAAAATCCCATACCATGGAGGGTTTTTGCCGGTCGATGAATTTTTCTATGAAAGCTTTTTTGGTGGATTCGGCCGCACGGTCATATGTGTTTTCAGTGGCGTAATCCTGCCAGACAGAGCGGTCTTTGGATCCTTTTGGTTGCATCCCGGCAACCCATTTTCTCATGCCAGTCAGCATCCGTTGGTAGGCGGCCAAAGGCATTGGTCTGGAAGGAGACTTGGTTTGCCGGATGTCATGACTGTCGGGATCTATTACAGACGTATTAATTGTCTTTTTCTGCAGTTTTGCTTGGGCAATAATGTGAAACAGCAAGTTCCAGGATAGCCAGGCTGTTTTGGGTAGCATTTTGTAAATGTCATCAATTGGAATACCTTCGAGGTTGCCACGGTACCAGCCGTTGTGGGGTATTCCCCAGCGCGTTCTGAGCAGAAGCGGGGTAATAAACGATTCACAGAACTGGCGGTGGGCCAGCCAGTACTCTCCTTCCCTATAGGGTCTGATAGACAGCAGGTCAATAAAGACGGGCGTCGTACCTCTAAATTGAACGTTGTACGCTGTTCCGTCTGTCAAGGTGTAACCATCTGCCAGCAATTTTAAATGGAAGTCCAGATGAAACAGGGCCGCTTTTTTTAACGCTGAAAACCCCCATTCGTAGGGGTAGGAAATAAAGGGTATGCGCTCATGGCTGACAACATAAGCTGTAGTGTCGGGAAACTCACAGGACAGGGAGGTCATGTCGACTTCACGTGTTTCTATGAGCCAGCCCTGTTCTACTAGGCTCTGCAGGTAGTTTTGATCTCTGAGCTGTTCGTAGTATTGCCTCGCAGGCTCATTGATCGTTCTGTAAATCTGTCCGTCAATCTCAAAAACATGTCCTGACGAGTCTCGAAAGGAACCGCTGTCCGTTAATGGTTCCATCGGGACTATTTCCTTTCGCCCTGTGGATTCCCTTGGCTGTGCGGGGTTTCATCACTGTCCATCGGGCCTTCTTCAGGTCTTTTTCTGGAAAAAAACTGTTTTATTTTTCCGTAATAAATACCAAATACGGTGGTCGCTGTGGCGACAGCTGCCAATAGCCCCTGCAGTATGAGGCTTCCGGTGCCGGGGTCTATGTAGGCGAACGTGTTACTGGAAAACGTCAGGATAAGGATCATCAGAAAAACGTTTTTCATGTTAATGCACCTCGTTACAAGTGAGTCCCCTGCACAAATTATCTTCATATGGGAGGGATTATTAATCAACCCAAGCCGTTAAATACATAATTCACGTATTGCTTGAGCTTGTAGTTCAGGTAGTTCCAGAGATCCTTTTGTCCGACTAGGTTGCTCCGCCATGAGAGGTTGTCCCATTTGCTCTGTCGGCTGGTAGCCATTTCTAACTCGAGGTAAGGCAGGATCTCATCCAGGTCGGTAATATTGAAAGTGTGTTCCATGGGGCCGTTATACAAGTAATTATGAGACAGCCGTCCCTCTGCATGGCTGCTGAAGGCATAGCTTGGGTAATAGTGCCAGAGAAAAATGGGTACTTGATCCCACTTGTCATCCCATGACCAAGGCGGTTTGGGCCTTGACCAGGCGCTTCGGTCATAATCTTCACCCGCAATATACCTGCCCACAAAGAGGGGCTCTCCGTTCTGGTCGGTACCTATGTGAATTTTGTCCTCAAAAACGGTGGTCGCTTTTTCCCCCGACACTGAAACAGTAGTGGCGTATTCATACCAAGGCTGCAGGCTGGTCAGGGTGTAACCGGTATCGAATTGTGTTTCCCGGTCAGCCCGGGGTGGAATCAGTTTTTGTGGATCTGGCTGGTAACGCATGATCTTTGTATTTATATCCAGTGAAGTCAGGTCACTCCTGGTGGCACAGCGCACGCCGTGACCGAGCGCTTGAGCATAGATCACGATGTGGGTGCCACCCTCAAAGAGAGAAAGTGACTGAATGGGCTCGGTGCCCTTGCTTTCACCAGTGGAATTGCAGAGAAAAAACCGGTTGTGGTACCAGGTTTCTACGTGAGCCACGGCCATGCTTTCTTTATCGATTCGTAACTGGAACCCTTCGTTGTCACTGTCGTGATAAGTCCAGTGGGTCAGGAGTTGTCGGAGTGGCTGGTCGTAATCCTTGATGTGATAGAGCATGTAGGCCAGGTAGTAGGAATCCTCGGTTTCTGCAATAACTTCCCCGTGGATTACCGACGGTAATTGATCGACCATGTCAGCGTTTCTGACGTTATTTCTCGGGTCGGGATCTCCATCAAAAAATAGGTCTGTGGGAATATCCCAAAGCGGTCTGTGCCCCATTTTATGAATGATGGTCGGGCTGTAGTTCTCGACCAGATACCTATAGAAGCTGTCCCTGTCGGATGTGGCGGCGGGAGCCAAGTAGGTGGGTTTATAGCCCGGAAGCTCCACGTCCTGTCCCTCAAGCATGTCATCCTCGGTGACCGAAAATTGATAGTTGGGTGTTTCTCCCACAATCTGACCATTAAGGAGGATCAATACTTCAAAGAAGATGGCGATTGTCAGTGGTATGCCTATCAGCAGGTAGGTGACCAAGCCCCAGGCTCTTGTGTGGTATCTATGTCTCCCTGGATGCATGACTTTTCGGGGCAGCCAAAAACTGAACCTGAACAGTGTGGCCGGAAAGAACACAATGGATGTAATCAAGGTTTTAAACATAGGGGATTGGGTGATCTACGGCCAACACAGGGGCTAGTGTAAAGGCACACCCCTCTTGATAACAGTGAGGTAATCAATGTTTTGAGATGTTTGGTGGTAGATTCAGGGTGAATGATTGTGCTGCTAGGGGTTGTGGTTGTCTTTTATTGTGCCTGGCCAGTAAAGAGGCAGAGCGGGACGATACTCGCACCTGTCTGTGCTGAATCGTTTGGCCGGAATTACCCCAACGAATGAATCACGTAGTTCATATAACGTTTGACCTGTACTCCAATGCCCGATTTTTTTGCAGGCGGTAACGACGGCTGTCGGTTTACCGGGTTGGTTTTTCTCGCCAGCTGCTGTGGTGCACGGTGGTAGTGTTCGGTCAGCAGGCTGGTGAGTACGGTGTAGCTTTCATTGGCGGTAAAGATCAGGCTCATCGGGGCGTTGTAGTGATACTGCTCCGAGTAGGTTTCGCCGGTGTGGCTGTTGAAGGCCAGGGCGGGGTGGAAGTGCCACAGGGCGACGGGGATGTCGTCCCAGCGATCATCCCACGCCCAGGGCGGTTTGGGGCGGGACCAGGCGCGCTTTTCAAAGTCGTTGGAAGCGAAGAATTTGCCAATCTGAATTTCCCTGCCGGTGGAATCTGTGCCCAGCACGATGGTGTCTTCGAACAGGGTCGTGGCGTGATTGCCTGAGGTGGCGTGGGTTTTAGCCAGGCGGTACCAGGGTTTCAGGCTGGCGAGCCGGTAGCCGATATTGTATTCGGTGTGGTCGTCGATGCCGGGGGCAATCAGCCCGTCCGGGTCGCTGGCCAGTCGTAGGATTTTGCTGTTGCTGGCCAGTTCGTCGAAATCTGCGGGGTTGGCGCACCGCACGCCGTGCCCCATGCTCTGGACGAACAGGACAATGTGGGTGCCGCCCTCGAACAGGCTGCGGGTCTGGATGGGTTCGGTGCCTTGGGATTCGCCGGTGCGGTTGCACAGGAAGAAACGGTTGTGGAACCAGGTTTCCACCAGGGTAACCTGCATGCTGGCCTTGTCGATGCGCAATTGAATGCCTTCGTTGTCGCCGTCGTGAAAAGTGGCATCGGAGATGGCTTCCCGCACGGGCAAATCGTAGTCCTTCACGTGATAGAGCATGTAAGTGAGGTAGTAGGCGTCGTGGGTTTCGGCGATGACTTCACCGTGGACCACGGCGGGCACTGTGCCTAGGCTCAGGGCTTTGCTCACATTGTTGCGCGGGTCGGTGTCGCCGTCGAAGAAAATGTCGGTGGGAATGTCCCACAGTGGTTCGTGCCCCATTTTGTGAAGGAGGGTGGGGCTGTAGCTTGCCAGTAGCTGACCATAAAACTGGTCGCGTGGCAGTGTCGGGTCCGGCGGTGGGGATACGTTGTCCACATAGCCGGGCAGTGTGACCTGCAGGTCTGAGGGCCATTCCTCCAGTGCCCTGCCTGGCCAGTGGTGAGTGGGGTTGTAGCTGGTCGATGAGATCGGTCGCTGTGTATCTTCGTCGTCATCCATCGGTTGTGCCATCAGCTGGGTATTGATGACGATCAGCATTTCAAGCAACAGCAGGATGGACAGCGGCAGGCCAAACAGGCCGTAAAGTAGCAAGCCGAGAGCCGTGTTGACGCGGGGGTGCCACCGGTCGCCATGCAGCCGTGCGGGGAGCCACAGACAGGCCCGATAAATGGTGATGGGGAACAGCACCACATCCTTGCAGGTTTTTCTTAGCATCAATGATTATTAAAAATAGTTATTATTTTTAGGGGTTGGTCGAGTCGGCGCCTGGGCAGATTAGCTGTGCGAAGTGTAATCCGGCAAAAGCCGTCTGGATAGATAGCAGAGCGGAGTTTTGTGGTTTTTTAAACGGTGCCCGGGATAAGTGACCGGGTGTCAGGTTGCCGGGGATGTGTGCCGCCTGAAAACCGGCAGGTGGTCTGCCTCCAGACGGATACCGAGCATTTCACCGATTTCGTGTTGGTGATGGCTCTGCACCAGACAGAGTACTTTCTGTCCGCTCTCCAGGCGGAGGGTGTAGAGGTATACAGCACCGCGAAAGGCCCTGGCGACGATTTCAGCTTGCAGGTGGCTGTCTTCAACGTGAATGACGTCGTCGGGACGCAGCAATAGGTCGACTATTTTGGCAGGTGAGGTGGCTTCGCCGGGTTCCAGATCACCGGTGACTATCCCCAGTTCGGTGCGCACCTGTTTATCGTTGATGATCATGCCCGGCAGCAGCACACCCTGGCCGATAAAGTCGGCGACAAAGCGGTCGGCAGGCCGGTGGTAAAGGTCAAACCCCGTGCCCCACTGGTGCAGTGCTCCCTCTCCCAGTACGCCGATATGGTCTGCCATGGCAAAGGCTTCGTTCTGGTCGTGGGTCACCAGAATAGCGGTGATGCCATCTTTGCGCAGCAGTTGGCGCACGTCACGAGCCAGTTGTTCGCGCAGTTCCGAGTCCATACTGGAAAAAGGTTCGTCGAGCATCAGGATATCCGGGCGCGGCGCCATGGCGCGCGCCAGTGCGATGCGCTGTTGCTGGCCACCGGAAAGCTGGTGGGGGTAGTGGTTGCGGGAGTCCTGCATCTCCACCAGCCTGAGCAGTTCGTCGACCCGTTGCCGACGTTGCCCGCGAGGCATTTTGCGCAGACCGAAGGCGATATTCCTGGCTACGGTGAGGTGGGGGAACAGGGCAAAGTCCTGAAACACCATGCCGATGTGGCGCTGTTCCGGCGGCAGTATTTTGTCGGGGCCGGAGACGATCCGACCGCGCAGTTCGATCTGTCCGGCGGAAATCGGTTCGAAGCCGGCGATGGCTCTCAACAGGGAGGTTTTGCCGCAGCCAGACGGCCCGACAAGGCAGGCGATTTCACCCGCTTCCAGGGAGAAGGAGATATGTTGCAGGATACTTGTTCCGGCGTAGTTGATTTGCAGGTCCGTGACGGTGAGTTGCGATGTCATGTCATGGGGTATCCCTGGTGACGGCCACCCGGCGGGTCCGGGTAATGGTCCAACTGATCAAGATGACCGGCAGTATACCAGCAGCGACGATGGCCAGGGCAGCGGGCGCGGCTTCGGCGAGGCGTTCATCCGATGCCAGTTCGTAGGCGCGCACGGCGAGGGTATTGAAGTTGAAGGGCCTCAAAATCAGGGTGGCCGGGAGCTCTTTCAGGACGTCGACAAAGACCAGCAGCAGGGCTGTGAGCAGGGAGCCTTTCAGCATCGGCACGTGCACCTGTCTGAGGATTTGCAGGGGGCCATAACCGAAGGAGCGACCGGCTTCGTCCATGGATGGGGTGATTTTGCTCAAGCCGCTGTCCACCGTTTGCAGCGACACGCCGAGAAACCGGGTCAGGTAGGCAAAAATCACGGCCACCACGGTGCCGCTGAGCATCAGCCCGGTGGAGATATCGAAATTGCTGCGCGCCCAGCCATCAATGCTGTTGTCGATAAAGGAAAAAGGGATCATAACGCCCACCGCAATCACCGGGCCGGGTACCGCGTAGCCCATGCCCGCCAGCCGGACGGCACCCTGTAAAACCTTGCCCGGAAACAGTCGTTGGCTGTAGGCCAGCAGTAAAGCCAGCAGCAGAGCCAGCACGGCGGCGTAACTGGCCAGCTTGAGACTGTTTGACACCAGTCCGATGAACCGCGCGTCGAGGACCTGGTCGGCAACGCTGACCGTCCAGCCAAGCAATTGAGTGGCTGGCAGCAGAAATCCCAATGCGACGATACCGAAGCAGAAGCCGCTTGCTGCAACGGCTCGCATGCCCCGCAGTGAATAGCGGTGGATATCCTGATGGCGGCGGCTGGTGTGGTGGTAACGGGCGCGGCGTCGGGAGTAGCGCTCCACCAGAATCAGAATCATCACGAAACACATCAGCCCTGCAGCCAGTTGGGCCGCGGCGGCGGCATTGCCGATGCCGAACCAGGTGCGGAAGATGCCGGTGGTAAAGGTGGAGACTCCGAAATATTGCACGGTGCCAAAATCCGCGAGGGTTTCCATCAATGCCAGCGACAGCCCGGCGATTATTGCCGGTCGCGCCAATGGCAGGGCGACAAACAGAAAGGTGCGCCAAGGGCCGTTGCCCAGAGTGCGGCTGGCATCCAGCACGCAGATGGACTGATTGAGAAAGGCGGCGCGGCTGAGCAGGTAAACGTAGGGGTAGAGCACCAGCGTGAGCATGATGGCGGCCCCTTCGATTGAGCGAAGATCGGGGAAATAATAATCCCCGTAGCCCCAGCCGGTGAGCTCCCGCAGGGTGGTTTGTACCGGTCCCGAGAAGTCCAGCATGCCGGTGTAGGTGTAGGCGATGATGTAGGCGGGCATGGCCATGGGCAGCAGCAGGGCCCATTCGAAAATGCCCCGGCCGGGAAACTGGCACATGCTGGTAAGCCAGCCGGTGCTCACTCCGATCAGCAGGGTGCCGATGGCGACGCCAAGCATTAGCAGCAGCGAGTTGATAATGTAATCCGGCAGCACCGTGGCGGCCAGATGGCTCCAGATTTCGCCAGTGGGTACAAACACGTAGCTCACCACGACAATCACCGGCAGTGCCAGCAACAGTGCCAGAAGCACTGCGCCGGTACTGATCAGAGTCTGTTGTTGTCGTGGAGAGTCTGGCATTTGGAGAGGGCTTGGCGGGCTGCTAGCGCCAGCCGGCCCGATCCATCAGGCGCAGGGCCTCGCCATTGCCGGCTCCAAGCTTATACAGTTCCACCGGGTCCGCCTTGAAGGTGCCCCAGCTGCTCAGTACCGGACCAATCTCGATATTGTCGCGGATGGGGTATTCGCCATTTTCACGTGCATACCAGGATTGTGCCGCATCGGTGCTTAAAAATTCCAGCAGGGCAATGGCGTTGTCGCGGTTGGGTGCCGAGGCGGTGACGGCAGCACCGGAGATATTGACGTGAGCGCCACGACCATCCTGGTTGGGCCAGAACACGGCCATTTTCTCGGCGGCAGCCCGTTGCTCTTCGTCATCGCTGGTGAGCATGCCCGCCAGGTAATAGGTGTTGGCGATGGCCAGGTCGCACTGGCCGGCCGCCGCTGCCTTGATCTGGTCGCGATCGCCACCTCTGGGTGGCATGGCGAAATTGGCCACCAGCCCCTTGGCCCATTCTTCGGTGGCCTCCAGGCCATTGGCGGCGATCAGTGATGCCACCATGGACTGGTTGTAGACATTGCTGGAAGAGCGAATACAGATTTTGCCTTTCCATTTAGGGTCGCTGAGGTCTTCGTAGCTGCTCAGTTCGGCCGGATCCACTTTGTCCTTGACGTAAAGGATGGGCCGCGCACGCAGAGACAGACCAAACCAGTGATTGCTGTCATCGCGATACATCACGGGGATATTCTGCTCCAGTGTGGCCGATTCCACCGATTGGGTCAGGTTGGCCTCTTTGGCCCGGTACAGGCGGCCCACATCGGTGGTGAGCAGAATGTCTGCGGGGGAGTTGCGGCCTTCACTCTTCAGGCGCTGAATCAGACCGTCTGCGTCGCCGGTGACCAGATTGACCTCAATACCGGTCTGTTCGGTAAAGGTGTCCAGCAACGGTTTGATCAGCGCCTCGATCCGTGCGGAATACAAGTTGACTTCAGCGGCTGAGGCAACCGCAGTGGAGCAGGCCAGAAGCAGGCCCAGAATACAGTGTGGAAAACGCCTACTGATTTGCATAACACCCTCTCCGGTAGAAACAACCCTTAATGGTAATGAGATTTATTATTAAATGAAACAGTCGCTTTGAGAAATATGTGGCGGATCGTTGCGCTGGATCAAATTATCACCTCTCATTGCAACGGGTGTCATCGGTTTGAAATAAACGGTGGGAAGCGGCTCTTGACCTTCCTATAATGGCCGGTGTCGAGGGGGCAGAGCAGCACGGGTTTCCCCCGGTCGTAGATGCTGGCTGAAGGTGAAATAAAAATAACCATGTTGCTTGGCATGTTATTCAGGCGAATTCGCCGTCAATGGTTGCCGACTGGAGCCGGTCAGGTCCCCGGGTGTTCGCGGTGATAAAGAGCGAGGCATGGTTTGTGCTGGCGGTATTTGTGTTGATGCTGTCACTCGGCCTGATTTATTTTCTGCGGGGGTTGGCTGGTGGAGGTTTCAAGCGCTATGAGCGAGTGGACCGCCAGGGTGGCAGTGCGCTGCTCGGCAAGGGGGTGATGAATTTTGCCGTTTGGTGTGTCGAACCGCTGGTTAGACTGTTACAGCGCTGTTCGATAACACCCAATCAGGTCACGTTCGTGTCTTTGCTGCTCGGCCTGCTTGCCGCGGTGTCGATTGCCTTCGGCCATTTTGGCTGCGGGTTTTTCCTGGCTTTATTGTCCGGTATCAGCGATGTACTGGACGGTATGCTGGCGCGGTTGCAGGCGACATCGGATCGCGGTGGTGTGGTGCTCGATTCAACTATTGATCGCTATGTGGATTTTATGTTGCTGGCCGGGTGTGCGTTGTTTTTCCGCCATCAGACCTGGGCTCTGCTGGGTTGCCTGCTGGCGATTCACGGTTCATTCATGATCAGTTACACCACCGCCAAGGCGGAGGCCATGACGCTGGCCGTCCCCCGGGGTGTCATGAAGCGCACGGAGCGCTACGTTTATCTGTTGCTGGGATTGGCGGCCTCGGCATTCTGGCCGCAGGGCCTGCCGTTGTTGCTGGTGATCTGGGTCCTGGCCGTACTGGGTAATGTCTCTGCAGCGCTACGGTTCAGAGCGCTGTACCTGTCAGCACGGGCGGGCTGACGGGATGTTTTTTCGAGCGCAGACATCGGCTGTGGTGGCCACAGCTATCGATTTTCTGGTGATGATGCTGTGTTTTCAGGTGTTGGGCCTGCCGCTGGCGTTTGCTGTGGCGGCTGGGCCGATCAGTGGCGGGCTGGTAAACTTTTTTCTCAACCGCCGCTGGAGTTTCAAAGCCCATCGGGAGGGTATTGGCTGGCAGATCTACAGCTATATGCTGGTTTGTCTGATTGCCGCCGCGGCCAATGTGGTTGGGGTGTTGACGCTGGTAGCCTACTTTTCGCTGGATTATTTGCTGGCGAGGATATTGGTGGCGATTGTAGTGGCATTGGCTATTAATTATCCCCTGCACCGGCGGGTGGTATTTGTGACCTCTGGCAGGTTTGTCAGCGACGATTAGTGTGTGCTGTTTTTATGTTTAAGGAGCCGAAGTGGAAAGAAAGAAAATAAGAATAGCTGTGGTGGGTGTGGGCAACTGTGCAAGCTCGCTGATTCAGGGAATTTACCACTACCGTTTGCGCGGGGTGCAGGATTCAATCGGTTTGCTGAATTACGAGCTGGGCGGTTACCGGCCGGAGGACATTGAGGTAGTGGCGGCCTTTGATATCGATAAGCGAAAAGTGGGCAGGGATGTCAATGAGGCGATTTTTTCACTGCCCAACTGCACCACGGTGTTTTGCCCGGATGTGCCGCCCTGCGGTGTAACGGTTTCCATGGGCAATGTGCTGGATGGCTATTCCGAGCACATGGCGGGTTACGGCGATGACCGCACTTTCCTGCCCGGGTCCGAGCCCCAGCCGAGTCTGGCCGATGTGGTGGCTCAGTTAAAGGATGCGGCGGCGGATGTGGTGATGAACTATCTGCCGGTGGGCTCCCAGAAAGCCACAGAATTTTACGCGGAGTGCGCCCTGGAGGCCGGTTGTGCCTTTGTTAATAATATCCCGGTATTCATTGCCAGCAATCCAGATTGGGCCGCCCGCTTCAAGGCAAAGAACCTGCCGATTATCGGCGATGATATCAAGGCCCAGTTGGGGGCGACGATTCTTCACCGCACGCTGGGTAACCTGTTCAAAAATCGTGGTGTGAAACTGGAGCGGACCTACCAGTTGAATACCGGTGGCAACACGGATTTTCTGAATATGCTGAATCGGGATCGCCTGGCCTCCAAGAAAGAGTCAAAGACTGAAGCGGTGCAAAGTGCCATTCCCCAGCGGCTGGCTGATGAGAATATTCACGTGGGACCGAGTGATTATGTGCCCTGGCAAAATGACAACAAGGTCTGCTTTATCCGTATGGAGGGCAAATTGTTTGGTGATGTGCCGATGAATATTGAGCTGCGGCTGTCGGTGGAGGATTCGCCAAATTCCGCCGGGGTGGCCATTGACACCCTTCGCTGTGCGAAGCTGGCGCTGGAGCGCGGTATCAGTGGAGCTGTGGACATCCCCTCGGCGTTCTTCTGCAAGCATCCGCCGCGCCAGATTCCGGACGATGAGTCCTATGCTGCGCTGATGGCAGAGTGGGTTTAGTGCGGCAGGTTTTTCAGCTGTATCCGCATCGACAGGTCAATGGCCCGGCAGTGCTTCGTCAGGCTGCCGGATGACAGGTAATCGATTCCCTCGATAGCTTTGGAGGCGAGGTTGTCCACTTCCAGGTTGCCGGACACTTCCAGTCTGGCGACCCCCCGGTTCATGGCGATGGCTTCGTGGATCTGTTTTTCATCGAAATTATCCAGCATGATAATGTCGGCTCCGGCCTGCAGTGCCTGCTGAAACTCCTCCAGACTCTCTACTTCCACCTCGACGGGTTTGTCGGGGGCGATTTCCCGTGCCTTGGTGACTGCGGCGGCGATACCGCCGCAGGCGGCAATGTGGTTTTCCTTGATCAGAAAGGCGTCGTAAAGCCCGATGCGGTGATTGTGGCAGCCGCCCACGGTCACCGCGTATTTTTGTGCCAGACGCAGGCCGGGGATGGTTTTTCGGGTATCGAGAATCTGAATGGTCGTCCCTTTTACCAGTGCCGCAAACTGCCGTGCAATGGTGGCGGTACCGGAGAGGGTTTGCAGAAAGTTAAGTGCGGTGCGCTCGCCGGTCAGCAGGCTGCGGGCCGGTCCGGATAGAGTCAGGAGAATTTCCCCCGGTTTTATCTCGTCACCGTCGCGAACCCGCCATTCGATCCTGACGGCGGGGTCCAGCTGGGAGAACACTTCATCCACCCAGGCCGTTCCGCATACCACCATCTGTTCACGGGTAATGACGCTGGCCTCGGCAGTGTTTTCTTCTGGAATCAGGAGGGCAGTAATATCCCCTTCGCCGATATCTTCTGCGAGGGCCTGCTTGACGGAGGTGGAGATATGGTTTTCAGGCAAATTCTTTGACATAGGGTATCCAGCTGCGATCCGGGCATATTACAACAGTCGTTTATGGGGGAATAGGCTGGTGTGGAATAAGTTGCGGCAGTTATTGATGGCGACAAGTGTGATCTGTATCTCGGTTTTGGGCAAAGTCAGGATCGACTGGTTAGTTTTGGGAACTGGTTGGCGTTTCACTTATCCCGGGTGCTGGGTAAGAAACCTATAATCCGAGTCAATAGTTGACCATCTTCGTCTTATACGATTTATCTCCGAGCAGGCCACACAATGATGAACGAACGTTTGAAGTTAGTTGAGGCTGAAAAAATGAAGGGCCGAGGCTTTGAAATGCCTGAGTCGCTTCGCCAGTTGAGAGATCACGCAAAAGTCGTTTTGGATCAGCGGCTGGCTGAGGTCTTTGATCATGTGGATGATACGTTTTTCGATCTTGCCGATCGGGCGGCAAGTAACGGTGAACAGGCAACGTACTTCGATGCCATGCGCTTGATTCGTCTGCAGCGAAAATCCATTGAGCATAAGTTTTCACAGGCCATCGACAATTCGTTTCAACGACTTGGCAACCGCGGGTATCGGGGGGCCAGCCAGAGGGCAGTCGCAACGGAGAGCCCGGCGGGCCTCACACTGGTAGAAAACGAAGATCTCGAAGAAATGATAGCCATGGATAGCATGGTTTCCAAAGTTGCGAAGCGCCATAAATACGATCTCAGGTTGCTGGTGATGCGTATCAATTCCATTGTGCCCAGTGACGTCACCGCAATTAACAACCCTCTTGGGCCGGAAATTATCTGTGAATCACTGCGGCAGACGTTGTTGGAGCTGGAAATAGACATTCGCTCAAAACTGGTGTTGCTTAAACTGATTGACCGGCATGTCATGGATGCTGTTGGGCCTCTATTGATTGAAGGTAACCGGCTGCTCCGTAAGTTCGGTGTCTTGCCTGACCTGGAAAAGCAGCAGGCAAAAAAAGCGATCAATTCCAGTCAATCTGCTCAGGTTGGTGGTACGGCAAAAAAACCGGATTATCACGAGGGGAATCCCGCCTTTGCAAAACATGGCACTGAGAGAGCCGGCGGCCACAGCCAGCTTATTTCTCAATTACAGGAGTTTCTGGGGCAGCCGGATTATGGTTACACTTCTGGCTCTGGCGCATCAATCAGCCAGGATCAGCTGGTTTCTCTGGTTTCCGGTTTGCAGCGCGAGTGGGGCGAGAGCAACCACAGTGAAGGGGGGCTGCTTGGTCTGATTGAGGAGCGACTCCAGCAGCAGGGCGGCCCCGGTCTGGGGCGTCAGGATTACAGTGTGGTCAGTCTGCTGGATCAGCTGTTCTCGAGAATGCGCAGTGAAAACCATATTTCGGGCGGGTTTTCCCGTGAGTTGCGGAAGCTCGAATTACCCCTTTTGCGAATTGTGCTTCAGGACCCCAGTTTCTTTGATAAGGAGAAACACCCTGCAAGAAGGCTGATCAATGAGATAACACAGGTTGCCATAGGGTTCCCCGAGGATGTGGATATCAATAGCGATCCTGTGGGTAGAGCTATCTCCGAAATCGCTCAAAAGCTTTCGGCTGAAGAAACCATGGGTACGGAGGACCTTAAACAGTTGCTGCTCGACTTTATTCAGCTGACAGAAAAGGAGCGTCGCAAGGCCCTCATGATGGAGCAGCGGGTTATAGAGAAAGCTGCAGCCTCCGAAAAGGTCAACCAGGCACACCAGTTGGTCGACAAGACCCTGAATGAGCGCATGCAGGGCAAGTCTTTTCCTCGACTGTTGGTACATTTTGCCGAGAAAGCTTGGTGTCGGGTCATGTTCATGGCCTGTCTGCGGACTGAATCGTCGCCCGAGCAGTGGGAAACTGCAGTTGAAATACTGGACCGGGTGCTGGCGCATGCAGATGACGGCGAGGTGAGTGATGACGACGTCAAGTCGTTATTGGCCACCATTCAGGAGCACCTCGAAGATATCGCTTATGAATCCTACGATCTTGGGCGGCTGATAATCAGGCTCGAGGAATACTTTTATCGCAATAAAGCTGAAAACGAGAAACCCGAGGAATGTGTTGGCCAGGCAGAACCGACCGCTCAGGACTTGCCCGGCCAAACGGAAGATCTCGCAGAGCCGAAAGTTCAGACAATCGTTGTTTCCAATAAACCACATGAAACAGTGGTTATCAGGAAAATTAAAACGGACATGCTCGGGCATCGTAAACTGGAGGAGGACGCTGTCACCGAAAGTGACGAGGCGGCAAGCCCTGATGAAGAGTCTCTGAAAGCGCTCAATTCTCTCTGTCGCGGCGCCTGGGTTGATTTTCTGGATCAAACTTCTTCGAACAAGCGCTGCAAGGTAGCTGGGGTTATATCCCCCCCAGGTATCTATATTTTTGTGAACCGCCAGGGTACCAAGGTTGCCGAGATGAACCGCAACCGGACCGCTATCAGCATACAAAACAAAAATCTGGTTGTGTTGGATAACTCACACTTGTTTGACAATACCCTGGAGCGTGTCATAAAAGATATTCGAACCAGCCGTCAGGCCCATTAGGGCTCGTACACACTTTTCTGATGCCCTCTTCTGCGGCAAATGAACAGTTGGTGACATAGCCGGCCTGTCTGGTGGCTTGACACCGTTGCTGTTCCCTGTTGTTAAGCTATTCTTCCAGGAGAACCTGGGACTCAAGTGTGCAGGTAAGTGTTATGATCAGCAACTGGTTGTTCTGGAATAGAGGGCGGAAGTGACAGATGTAGATAAGCTATCAGTAGCTTTGTTTCGGTTACCTCGGCCATTGCTGGCACTCAAGGGGCGTATCCATACATTCCTCTCTTCACGCCTGAACAATATGTTTGATCAGGTGGATGACACCTTTTTCGATCTCGCTGATCGCGCGGACAACAACCGCCAGCAAACCATGTATTTTGATGCGATGCGTCTGATCCGGATGGAACGAAAAAATATCGAGCACAACTTTTTTGGTGTGCTCACCCAGAGCTTTCAGCAGCTGGGTCAGTACCAGGATCCGGAATTACCCAGTCAGGAACCCGAAGGGCTGGAAGTGGTCGAGAACGAACAGCTCGAAGAAATTATCGCACTGGATACCATGGTGTTTCGGGTGTCAGAGCTCTGCAAGCCTGAACTTGATGCCCTCAATACTCGTCTCAGCTCAATGGTCCCGGCCTTGGTGACCCTGAAAAATAATCCGGTCGGGCCCGAAGTAATCTGTGAATCCTTTAATGAGGCTGTGGCCCACCTCGAGCTCAAGCTGCCGGTTAAACTGGTGCTGTTTAAGTTGTTTGATCGCCAGGTAATGGTGTCGTTGAAGGACTTCCTGGTGGAGGGCAACAAGCGTCTCAGCGATATGGGGGTGTTGCCCGATCTGGAGCAGTTGCGCAAGGCCCGGGCTGAGCCGCGTCAGCAGGAAAAGCCCCCGGCGCCGCCGCCAGAACAGACGTCTGTGGCTGGCGCTGCACATTCCTCCTCTTCCCCCGCCTCTTCCACTACCCCGGCTTCCGCTTCTGAAGAGGCCGTTGGTCGGCCCGGCCCGGATAGTCGCACTCCCGACAGTCTCCGTCAGGCCGGTGCCGGACAGGCGAAGAAACGCAGACAGGATGATGGTCAGCGCTATGGTCAGTTGCTTTCCCAACTGAAAAATCTGTTGCACTGGGGGCCGTCGGGAACTTCGGGTTCTGATGCCAGCATGCACCAGCGAATTGAGGGAGACGAGCTTGTCTCCATGGTGGGCAACTTGCAGCAGGACTGGTCCAATGCCGTCAGTACGGAAGCTGATGACAGCGAGGGGCTTTTGCAGCTCATTGATGGCCATCTCGAACGGCAGGGAGAGGGCCGCCTCGATGGGACCGAACGAGGGCTCGTCGATTTGCTTGACAGGTTGTTTGTCAGGGTCAATCACCAGACGATTGCCTGTGCCCAGCTGGCGGCGGAATTGCGCAAACTGGAGTTGCCTATTCTGCAGCTGGCCCTCAAGGACAGCACATTTTTTGATCGGGAAAAGCATCCGGCCAGACGGCTGTTAAACGAAATTGCCGAGGCGTCCATCGGTTACACGGAAAAGGTCGATGTTGACGGAGACCCCGTTGCGCGAGCGATTTCCGGTGTGGCCGCTGAGCTGTCCGGACAGTCCCCCGGCGATCATGCTGCGCTGACACAGCTGTTACTGAATTTCATTGATCTGGTAGAAAAGGAGCGCCGTCGCGTTGCCGTGCTTGAGCAGCGGCTGATGGAGGAGGCGACTGCCACGGAAAAGGTCAATCATGCCCATCAGGCTGTGGTGAGGGTGCTGATGGAACGCGTAAAGGGCAAAACCCTGCCGCGTTTTGTGGTCAGTTTTGCCGAGGACGCCTGGTGCAAGGTGTTGTTTCTGAATCACTTGCGGTCCGGTCAGGATTCTGAAGAATGGCATTGCAGTATTAGAGTGTTGGACCGTTTGCTTGAACTGGTCGCCCAGGGGCAGGCGGATGCCGGGGTTGTAGCACCGGTACTGACAACCATCAGGGAAAGTCTGGAAAACGTCTCTTACGATGCCTATGACATGGGCCGTTTGCTGGGGGCGATGGAACAATATTTTCGTGGTGAGCTCAGCAGTGAGGAGAGCCTGCGTCAGGGGGTGTCTGCCAGTCCACTCCAGTCGGTGCTGGTGGATGCGCTCAGAACCAATATTCCGGGTAATCCTGCCGCGCTGGGGGAAGATTCCGATGGCTCGGTGGATGAGCAATATCTGCGTCGCGCCGATAGCCTCACCAGAGGAGCCTGGGTTGAAATGACCGATGACGGTGCCGACAAGCGACGTTGTAAGCTGGCGGGTGTTGTGTTGCCTTCCGGTAAATTTATTTTTGTGAATCGCCAGGGTGCCAAAGTATCTGAAAAGCACCGCAACCGGGTGGCGATGGATCTGCAAACCGAGAAGCTGCGTCCACTGGAAAAAACCCAACTGTTTGATCGTGCCCTGGAAGGTGTGGTCGGTGAGATGTGCCAGTCCCGATCGGTGCATTGAGGCTATGTTGGCTTACCTGCTGCAAACAAGAGGCTGCGGTGCTGCCCCCGCTAATTCTTTAATCCATGGACAATCCCCACTAGTATTCAGGTGTTTCTTTGTTGGGAGCATAGACTATTTCTGGTTTTTCTATCGATTCGCAAGGCTGGCTGACGGGTGCGCGGCATGTGCCCTCGCCAAATTTTAATCAGCGGCCGGCAACGGCGGCGTTATCACTGCTGGTGATCCACAATATCAGCCTGCCGCCCGGTGAATTCGGCGGGACGCACATCTGCGATTTTTTTACCAATTGCCTGGATGCCGACGCTCATCCCTATTTTCGCGAAATTGTCGATCTCAGGGTCTCTGCCCACCTGTTGATCCGGCGCGATGGTGACGTGGTGCAGTTTGTATCGTTTCACGATCGTGCCTGGCATGCGGGACAGTCCTGCTTTGACGGGGCGGAAAACTGTAATGACTTTTCATTGGGGATAGAGCTAGAGGGCAGTGATGACAAGCCCTACACCGATCAGCAGTACCGCTGTCTGGCGGCGCTGGTTCGGGTTTTGCTGGCGCACTACCCCGGTCTATCAAAACAGCGTATTGTCGGTCACAGTGACATCGCTCCCGGCCGCAAGACCGATCCGGGCCCCTGCTTTGACTGGCGGCGATTAAGCGCTGCCCTGGAGGCGTGATATGGAGTTTATTGTAATTGTGGTGGGGCTTTTGCTGTTGCGTCAGCTGGGTTCGTTGGCATCAATCCAGTCCGATGGCTGGTTTCACCGGTTCTGTGATCGGCTTGCCAACTGGCCAAAGCTTCAGTCTGCTCCCCGCGTGCAGCAGCTGATCACCCTGTTGCTGCCGGTAGCTGCCCTGGCGCTGGTGATCGAGTTGCTGGGCAACAGCTGGTTGGGTTTGCCGCAGTTTGTGCTGAGTTTGCTGGTGTTTCTCTATGCGCTCGGGCGCGGCAGCCTGGAACCTGAGGTGGCAGACTATGAGGAAGACCTGGGGCGGGGTGATCATCAGGCAGCTTATCGCGATGTTGCAGTGCTCAGCCCCGAGCGACAGGACGATGTGATGAATGCGGAGCAGTCCCGCCAGGCGGCCCTGGAGGTGATTACCTACCGTTATTTCGAACGTTATTTTGCTGCGATGTTCTGGTTCATCCTGGCAGGTGCTCCCGGTGCACTGTTATACCGGTTGTCGGTGATTCGGCGAGACCGCACAGTCATAACTGGCGAGTCTGTCGATGCCGGCTGGCTCTGGTTGCTGGAATGGCTGCCAGTCAGGCTGGTGGGTATATCCATGTGCTTCGTGGGTAATTTTTCGGCCTGTCTCAGGCGCTGGCAGTGTTCCTTCTTTTCTTCTGCCGAAAGTGCCGAGGTGTTGGGCAGTTATGTGGAACACGCTGTGCCCGAGGATGAGGTGGCGCTCAATGCAGCCGGTGAAGAGATGCCGGCCAACCTTCAGGCGTTGTTCACCCGGACCTTGATCTTTGCGCTGTCAATGGTGGCGCTGTTGGTGGTGCTCTGGTGAGGGTGGTTCATTCGTGCCAGCGGAACAACAGGCCTGCCAGGGTAATGAATACTGCCGTCATGGCGACCAGCGCCAGTAGCTGAGGGGCGACCTGTAGGATTCCGGCTCCTTCCAGCATGACGCCCCTTGCGGCCGACACCAGGTGGGTTAACGGTAGCAGTTGGGAGAGCTGCTGTAACCAGTTGGGGGCATCGTCAAGCGAGAACCACAGCTCCGACAGCAACAGCATGGGAAAGCTGATCAGGTTGAGCAGACCGTTGGCCAGCTCTTCGCTGGCGGTGCGGGCGGCCATTAGCAGTGAAATGCTGATGATGGACAGGTTGCCGATGATGGCGATCAGCAATAACAGCAGATAACTGCCGGCCATCATGAAACCGATAAACAGATGGCAGACCAGAAACACAATGACGGTTACGGCAAGCATGATGCCCAGTCGTGACAGCCCCTGGGATATCAGAAATTCCCAGGCCCTGAGAGGGGTAGCCTGAAGCCGCTTCAATACACCGTTTTTGCGGTAGCGAACGATGACATAGCCAATTCCCCACAGACCACTGAACATCATGTTCATGGCCAGTATTCCCGGGATGACCCAGTCGATGTAACGAATTTTTTTCCCGCTGACTTCCTGCTTCTGCCAGTTCGGTTTCGGTGGCGAGGTTGTCCCGGTCTGTTGCCGGGCGAGTAGCAGCTTTTCAAGTAGTCGGCCCTTTGCCGATTCGGTATTGACCCAGTACCGGGGTGGCTGCTGGGTGGTGAGGAGAATATCCAGTTGATGAAACTGTACCCGCCGCAGAGCCTCCTGTGGGTCGGTGTATTCGACTAGGCCAATGGCGGTTTCTTCGCCAAAGGGGTGCTTGTAAGTGTGGTCAGAGGCGCCGTCGATTAACAGGCCAGCGCGGAATATTTCCTCATTTTCGGAGGAGAATGCGACCGCCAGCACAATCACGATAAACGGGGTGGCGATGAACGACCAGAACAGGGAGCCTTTGTCCCGGTAGTATTCGCGGTTTCTCGCCATCCACAGGGCCAGTATTCGTCGCATGGGTTTATTCCCTTAAATGGTGGCCGGTGAGTTTGAGGAACAGATCGTCCAGGGAGGGGTTGCGGACTCGCAGGGAGCGCAGATTGATATTGAGGGCCACCAGCTCGGCGAGGGTTTTTTCGACTTCAGAGGTGGCGATGGCAATACCGTCTTCACGCACCTCAACCCGGCTGCCAAGGCTTGCCAGGTCATCGTCGAGATCTTCCCTGTTTAGGCAGATGTAGCTGTCCTTGAAGTGCTGGCGTAACAGGGATTGGGGCGACCCCTCGGCGATGATATTGCCCTTGTCCATAATGATCAGCTGATCGCACAATAGCTCGGCTTCTTCCATGTAGTGGGTGGTGAGCAGCACGGTTTTGCCGCGGGCCTTGATGGTTCGTATCAATGACCAGAAATGTCGTCGGGACTGGGGATCGAGTCCGGTGGTGGGTTCGTCCAGAAACAGAATTTCCGGATCGTTAATCAGTGCCACCGCTAGCAGCAGGCGTTGGCGCTGGCCGCCGGACAGGCGGGTGGCATAGGTGTCCAGAAAATCTTCCAGTTGGCACAACTCGATCAGCGCTTCAATGGGCGTACTATTGGCGTAAAAGCGGGCAAACAGGGCCAGCACTTCGCGGGTTCTGAGATAGTCCATCAGCGAGGTGGATTGAAACTGTATGCCGGTTTCCTCCAGGAAGCTACTGTCTCTGGGCTTGCCCTTGTAGTAGATCTCACCCGAGCTGGGGGTGGTGATGCCTTCCACCATTTCGATGGTGGTGGTTTTTCCTGCGCCGTTGGGCCCGAGCAGCCCGAAACAGGCCCCTTTGGGAATGGCAAAGGAGATATCATCCACGGCTTTCAGTGAACGAAATGATTTGCTCAGGTTGCGTACTTCGAGGATGGCTGTCATGGCGGCGTAGTGTATAGCATCTGCGGGATTATCTGTTAGGGTATTGCCCTGTTTGGAGAGGCGTCGTTATGGCATTGAAGGATGGTACGGCAAGCTGGGGTGAGGCGGTACGGGTCTACTCCAGACCACAGGTCATTGCCATGCTGTTTCTCGGCTTTGCCGCCGGTTTGCCACTGTTGCTGGTGTTCTCGACTCTGACCGCCTGGCTCCGGGATCTAGGGATCAGCCGCAGTACGATCGGTTTCTTTGGTTGGATAGGCATCACCTATTCCATCAAGGTCCTCTGGGCGCCGGTGGTGGATCGCCTCAGGCTGCCGGTGTTGACTCGGCTGCTGGGTCAGCGGCGCAGCTGGATATTGCTCGGTCAGATGGGGGTGATGTTGGGATTGGTGGCGATGGTGCTAACCGACCCGACCGTGTCGCTGGTCAGTGTGGCCATCTGTTCGCTACTGGTGGCTTTTTCAGCCTCTACCCAGGATGTGGCCATCGATGCATTCCGGATCGAATCGGCTATTGATGAATATCAGGGCGCCATGTCGGCCATGTATATCTTTGGTTACCGGATCGCCATGCTGGTGGCTGGTGCCGGTGCCTTTTATCTCGCCGACTGGTCGGGCTGGAGTACGGCGTATTTGTGTATGGCGCTGCTGATGCTGGTCGGCGTGGTAACCGTGTTGCTGGTCAGTGAACCCGAGCGGGCCGTTCCAGCTGAAACGCGGCAGCTTGAATCCGGTTTGAAGCATCGACTGCATGCGGATCGACCCGGTTGGTGGTTCAGGCTGGAAAGCTGGTTTCTGGGAGCGGTGGTGGCACCGTTTGTGGAGTTTTTCCGACGCAACGGGACCTGGGCCATTCTGATCCTGTCTTTTATTGGCCTTTATCGGCTCAGTGATATCACCATGGGCATCATGGCTAACCCGTTTTATCTCGATCTCGGTTTCAGCAAAACGGATATCGCCAATATCGGCAAACTCTACGGTTTTGTGATGACACTGGTCGGCTCCTTTCTGGGGGGGCTGCTGGTGGTGCGTTATGGTATATTCCGGCCCCTTTTTGCCGGTGCGATGATGGTAGCACTGACCAATCTGCTGTTCGTGAAGCTCGCTCTGATGGGCGCTGATCTGACCTGGCTAGCGGTGGCCATAAGTGGCGATAATTTGAGTGGTGGTTTTGCCAATGCCGCTTTTATCGCCTATCTGTCCAGCCTGACCAATCGGGCCTATACGGCAACCCAGTATGCGTTATTCAGTTCGTTGATGACGTTACCGGGAAAATTTTTCAGCGGATTTTCCGGTGTGATTGTCGATGCCAGTAGTTATGAGCTGTTTTTTACCTATGCGGCTCTGATGGGATTGCCCGCCGTATTGCTCTCCTGGTTGTTGTGGCGACACGCGCTGGTTGCCGGTCAGCCTCTCCAGCCAAACTCGGATAAATCCACTCTGCCCTGAGTTACGGTTACGCCCTCGTTTTCAAGTTGTTGCCTCTGACGACGATATGACGAGCTATTCTCCGGAAAGGCAATTGCGCCATCGGCTCTGAGTACCCGATGCCAGGGCAATGTTGTCTCTGCGGGAAGCTGACTGAGGAGTTTGCCCACCTGCCTGGCGCCCCGGGGGAGTTGTGCGAGTGTGGCCACGCAACCGTAGCTGGTGACGAGCCCCCTGGGAATGGCATTAAGCACACTGTAGATACGTAGTTGGTCATCGTATTTCATAGTGAATGATAGAAATATTTTCTTCCGTTCGTCCACTGATTGCCTTGAATTTGGTGGCGACTGCCCCCATTTCGTTGGCTATGGGTTCAGGAGAACGGCTTTGAGATATCTGTTGCTGCTTTTTATCGTGATGCCGGTCGTGGAGATGTGGTTGCTGATTACTGTCGGGCGACAGATTGGGGCTCTGCCAACCATTGGCCTGGTATTGCTCACCGCTGTTGTGGGAGTGGCTCTGTTGCGGGCACAGGGTTTTGCAACCCTGTTCAGGGCGCGACAGAAAATGGATATCGGAGAGTTGCCGGCCATGGAGATGGCGGAAGCCATCGTGCTGGCTGTGTGTGGGGCATTGCTCCTGACGCCGGGTTTTGCGACCGATGTGCTGGGGTTTGCCGGTTTGATTCCTCCGGTGCGGTTATGGCTGGTCTCCAAGTTTGTGAAAAACCTGGTGGTAGCCCGCTATCAGGCGCCGCGTGGTAGTGACCCTTTCTCCGCCGATGAGGCTCCCCAAAAAGGCGAGGGCAAAACCCTTGAGGGGGAGTTCTGGCGGGACCAGGATAATGAAAAATAAAGGTTGAACGCACGAAATATTTTTTTAGGGCCCTTGAAATACCTTCAGGTGCCTCCACATAGTGCACAGCTCGGTTACATCCGGACTCTGTTCTTATTAATAGGGTAGAACGTTAAAAGTTGGAGAGAAACACAATGAAAATTCGTCCCTTACACGACCGTGTCGTTATTCGTCGCAAGGAAGAAGAAGAAAAAACAGCCGGTGGCATCCTGTTACCTGGCTCCGCCAAGGAAAAACCCAATGAAGGCGAGGTGGTCGCCGTAGGTATTGGGCGAGTACTGGATAGCGGTGAAGTTCGCCCGGTTGACGTCAAGGTCGGTGACAAAGTGGTGTTCGGTAAATATGCCGGTAGCGACACCATTGAAATTGACGGTCAGGAACTGGTTATTCTGTCTGAAAGCGACATCAAGGCCGTTATCACTGGATGATGCCTTGTTGCTCAGTAAATCTCATTAGCACGATTCTTTAAGGAAGGTTAATTATGTCAGTCAAAGACGTAAAGTTTGGAGATGATGCGCGCCACCCGATGCTAACAGGTATCAATATTCTGGCGGACGCTGTAAAGGTTACCCTAGGGCCAAAGGGCCGCAATGTGGTTCTGGAGAAATCTTTTGGTGCGCCCACCGTCACCAAAGATGGTGTTTCTGTGGCCAAGGAAATCCAGCTGAAGGACAAGTTCCAGAACATGGGTGCGCAAATGGTGAAGGAAGTCGCCTCCAGAGCATCTGATGATGCGGGTGATGGTACGACCACAGCTACTGTGCTGGCTCAGGCTATCGTTAATGAAGGCTTGAAGTCCGTTGCTGCGGGTATGAACCCGATGGACCTGAAGCGCGGTATCGACAAAGCCGTGATTGCCGCTGTGGCAGAAATTGCGAAACTGGCAAAGCCCTGCACGAACAACAAGGAAATTGCCCAGGTCGGTACGATTTCTGCCAACAGTGATGCCCACATCGGCGATGTCATCGCCGAGGCGATGGACAAGGTTGGCAAGGAAGGTGTCATCACGGTAGAAGAGGGTACTGGTCTGGAGAATGAGCTGGATATCGTGGAAGGTATGCAGTTTGATCGCGGTTACCTGTCGCCTTACTTTATCAATAATCAGGAAAGCATGAGTGTCGAACACGACGATGCCTTCATTTTGTTGGTTGATAAGAAAATTTCCAATATTCGCGAGTTGTTGCCGCTGCTGGAGAACGTTGCCAAAGCCGGCAAGCCACTGATTATTATCGCGGAAGATGTAGAAGGTGAAGCACTGGCTACGCTGGTGGTTAACAATCTGCGTGGTATCGTCAAGGTCGCCACCTGTAAAGCACCGGGATTTGGTGATCGTCGCAAAGCCATGCTGGAGGATATTGCTGTCCTCACCGGTGGTACGGTGATTTCTGAAGAAGTGGGTCTGGACCTGGAGTCAGCGACGCTGGATCACCTGGGTACTGCCAAGCGCGTGGCCATGACCAAGGAAAATACCACTATTGTGGACGGTTCTGGAGATCACGGTGCCATTCAGGGTCGAGTCAATCAGATTCGTGCCCAGATCGAAGATACTTCCTCGGACTACGACCGTGAAAAGCTGCAGGAGCGAGTTGCCAAGCTGGCTGGCGGTGTTGCAGTGATCAAGGTCGGTGCTGCCACTGAAACGGAGATGAAGGAGAAGAAAGCCCGTGTGGAAGATGCGTTGCACGCCACCCGTGCTGCAGTAGAGGAAGGTGTTGTGCCTGGCGGTGGTGTTGCCCTGATTCGTGCGCTTCAGGCGATTGAGTCGCTGAAAGGTGAAAACCACGACCAGGATGCCGGAATCAGTCTTGCCCGTCGTGCTATGGAAAGCCCACTTCGCCAGATCGTTACCAACGCCGGTGAGGAAGCCTCCGTGGTAGTGGCCAAGGTCAAGCAAGGTAAAGGCAACTACGGTTACAACGCCGGAACAGGTGAATACGGTGACATGATTGCCATGGGTATTCTCGACCCCGCCAAGGTGACCCGTACAGCGTTGCAGGCGGCAGGTTCGATTGCCGGTTTGATGGTGACCACCGAAGCCATGGTGGCAGAGGCACCTCAGGAGAACAATGCTGGTGGTGGCATGCCCGATATGGGTGGTATGGGTGGTATGGGTGGTATGGGCGGCATGATGTAAACGTCCAAGCATACTCTCAATAAACCTCAAAAAGGCCTGCAAACCGAGTGTTTGCAGGCCTTTTTTAGCTTGGTGTAGCATTTCATGATAACCCATCAATTACTGGGATATTGATTGGGGGCAGGTTGGTTAGAGAAAATGATGCATCTGTCCACTTAGTGGCCTTCGCGTCTTCGCGAGAGGTGTTCTTATTTGTAGAAGTCTGTTACCCCTCGGCGAGTTTGCGATACAGCGAACGTACACTGATGCCGGCGATCTTTGCCACCTTGCTCTTGTCCCCCTGGTGCGTTGACATTAATGTCAGCAGGTAATTGTATTCCAGTGTCTTGAGATCAATGTCCTGTTGCTCGATGCGAGGTTGCGGAATTTGCGGTAAGTCGTTCAAGCACCTGATAATCACCGAGTCATCAATGACATTGGATTGCTTGAAGATTAGCGCGCGCTCCATTAGGTTGCGCAACTCACGGACGTTGCCCGGAAAGGACTGTTGTTGCAGGAGCTTGACGGCGGAATTGCTGATATGGAGCTTGTCGCCGCCACTGATTTTCTCGAGAACGGATTTGGCGATCAAAGCGATGTCTTCGTACCGCTTGCGCAGTGGTGGTAGCTCAATGGGGAAGACATTGATGCGGTAATAGAGATCTTCGCGGAACTCGCCGCGCTCAATCAGTGCCGGCAGATTCTTGTGGGTGGCGCAGATCAGTCGAAATCGGGCGCGCTTGATTTCTGTGTTGCCCACTGCACGGTAGGTTCCTGTTTCCAGCAAGCGCAAAAGCTTGACCTGCATGCCCAGTGGTACGTCGCCGATTTCGTCGAGAAACAGCGTGCCGTCCTCGGCGGCTTCTATCAATCCGGCTTTCCTGGAGATGGCGCCGGTAAACGCCCCCTTGACGTGACCAAACAGTTCACTTTCGAACAGCGTCTCCGTAAGACCGGCACATTCTACGGTGACTAGGGGTCGATCGTGCCTGGGGCTGGCTTGATGGATGGCGCTGGCGGCCATTTCCTTGCCTGTCCCGGATTCGCCCAGCAGCAACACGGCGGTGTCCCTGGCTGCAACCAGGTTGATCATATCTACCATGTGGTTGAAGGGGGGGCTGCGGCCCACCATCTGCCTGGTGCTGGATTCTGCGCTGGCGATGCTGACCGGCTTTAATAACTCTACAAAAAACTTGGGGCGTCCCTCATCGTCCAGGATGGGTAGCATTTCCACGTCCACATATTCCTTTCCCCGAGATGTATTGTGGATATGCAAAACCCGCTCTTTTTGTCGGGAGTCTGTGCAGGTGGCCAAGGGGCAAGTCTCGCCGGCCTGATCGCAGGGACGGTCGTAGCCATGAGATACCTCAAAACAATGAGCGGGGCGTCCGGGCTCGATCTCGCCGAAACTCTCCAGGTATCGTTCGTTGGTGGCGAGGATCCGGTAGTCGTTGGTGACCAAAATGGCTGGGCATTCAAACCCGTCGAGTATGCGGGCGGCATCCTGATTGGTGTCGCTGGCGATCAAGTGCATGGCTGTCAAATCCGGCAAACGTGTTTGCCAATAATGACAAAGGTGGGTCGGCTGCGGCAACTGCTTTTATCACTCTTGAGTTTATTTCTAAAAAAATTCAGGTAAAACAATTGGCTACTGCATATAGTGTTGTTTGGTAAACACTTGGCATAAGGATTGCAAAAATAATCTCAAGATCAGAGTTGCTGGCATAGTGGAACGCGACATGCAGTCCACCCCACCCCACAGTGGAGCCAGCATCTCCATTCACCATAATTGGGAGGAGTCCATTTTGGAATTTGATGCTTTTGTTCTGGCGCGCATGCAGTTCGCCGCCAACATAACTTTCCATATTCTTTTTCCCAGTATTTCCATCGGCCTGGCCTGGGTGTTGTTTTACTTTCGTGCCCGCTTTACGTTGAGTGGCGAAAGAGCCTGGGAGTTTGCCTATTATTTCTGGGTGAAGGTCTTTGCCCTGACGTTTGCCATGGGTGTGGTTTCCGGAATCACCATGAGTTTCCAGTTCGGCACTAACTGGCCCGGCTTTATGGAACGCGCCGGCAATGTCGCCGGTCCTCTGCTGGGCTATGAGGTACTGACTGCGTTCTTTCTCGAAGCCTCTTTCCTCGGGATCATGTTATTCGGCAAGGATCGGGTATCAAACCGCATGCACCTGGTCGCCTCTTTTCTCGTGGCTTTCGGCACCCTCCTGTCTGCCTTCTGGATTCTCAGTCTCAATTCCTGGATGCAAACGCCATCTGGTTTTTCCATGGAAAACGGCCGGGTAATGGTGGACAGCTGGTGGGCAGTTATTTTCAATCCGTCGTTTCCCTATCGGTTTATTCACATGACGCTGGCGTCGTTTCTGACCACAGCCTTTTTGATCACCGGGGTCAGTGCCTGGCGGCGTAGAAAAAAGGTCGATGGACCGGCAACCTGGAACGTCATGAAAACCGGTATTGTCATCGCCGCGGTGCTGGCGCCCGTGCAGATACTGGTGGGGGATCTCCACGGGCTGAACACGCTAGAGCATCAACCGGCGAAAATCGCGGCCATGGAGGCGATTTGGGAGACGGAAAGGGGCGCGTCTTTTACGGTCTTCGGTTTGCCCGATGAAGAGAGCCGGGAAACACGATTTGCACTGAAGATCCCCTATGCCGCCAGCTGGATTTTGACCCACGAACTGGACGGTGAGGTGAGAGGCTTGAGCGAATTCGCCGACCATCCCCCTGTGGGTTGGGTGTTCTGGTCCTTCCGGGTCATGCTGGCGGTTGGCAGTTTAATGCTGTTGGTTAGCTGGTGGGCTGCCTGGCATGTCTGGCGCGACCGGGTGCCAGGTCCGGCCTTGTTACGGGCGCTGTCGTGGATGACTTTTTCCGGTTGGGTTGCGGTGGTAGCCGGCTGGTATGTGACCGAGATCGGCCGTCAGCCTTGGATTGTCGATGGCGTGCTGCGTACCGCGGATGTGGTGGCGGACCACGCCTCCGCGACGCTCACGGGGACGCTGTTGGGCTATGTCGCACTCTATGTCTTTCTCCTGATGGCCTATATCGGTGCCTTACGTTATCTGGCTAGCAAACCGGCGGCATCCCTGGCGACAAAAAAACAACCAATCGTTTCGCAGCAGCATGGCACGGAGGGAGCGCACTGATGGTGATGGAATTCTGGTTACCAATTGTCTATGTCGCCATCATGGGGTTGGCGTTGTTGATCTATGTCGTGCTGGATGGTTACGACTTGGGGGTAGGCCTGCTTTTACCGGCCGCCGACGAGCGGGAAAAAGACATCATGATCGCGTCCATAGGTCCGTTTTGGGATGCCAATGAAACCTGGATCGTACTCGGTGTGGGCGTGCTGTTGATTGCTTTTCCCATGGCTCACGGTGCCATCCTGACAGCGCTTTACATCCCCGTGACTCTGATGTTAATGGGTTTAATCCTGCGCGGAGTAGCTTTCGATCTGCGCGTCAAGGCGGGTGACCATCGCAAGCAGTTGTGGAACCGGGCCTTCTTCCTGGGGTCATTGGTTGCCGCGGTTTCCCAGGGCTGGATGCTTGGCGCCTATGTCACTGGCCTGCGCGGTGATCTGACTAGTCATCTGTTTGCCCTGTTGATCGGGCTGACTTTGCCGGCGTTCTATCTGCTGCTTGGGTCGGCCTGGTTGCTGATGAAAACGGAAGGCGCCTTGTTCGACAAGGCGTTGCGTTGGGCACGCTGGTCGGTGTTACCCACCGGGCTGGGTCTGCTGGCGGTGTCGGTAGCCACACCCATTGCCAGCGGGGCTATCGCTGCTAAATGGTTCACGCTACCGAATTTTATAGGACTGTTGCCGATTCCAGTGTCCTGCCTGGCGCTCTACGCGGGCATCGTATGGCTCCTGCGGCGAGACAACTGGCTCCGCGAAGGTCACAGCTGGGTGATTTTCGTTGCGATTGTGTTGATTTGCCTGATGGCATCACTGGGACTGGCCTACAGTATCTATCCCGATATCATCATTGGTGAGATGACGATTTGGGAGGCCTCGGCCTCTGTCAGTTCCCTTTTGTTTACTCTGGTGGGCATTGTTATCACGTTGCCCGCGATCCTTTTTTACACTATTTACGTCTACCGTGTTTTTCGCGGCAAGGCGACCGAATTGTCCTATGACTAGCATGAGATTGAGGAGCGAAACCATGAACCAGGCTATCGACTTTGAAGTAGATTTCGAGCACAAACCCGCAGTTGTGCCGTTTTTCGATGAGCAGACCAGTACCTTTTCCTATGTGGTGAAGGACCCGACTTCCCGTGCCTGTGCAGTGGTGGATTCGGTAATGGACCTCGATTATGCGGCTGGACGCTTAAATCTGGACGGTGCCGACAGGATTATCGACTACATCCGCAAGCAGGGGCTTGAGTTGGAATGGCTCATCGAGACCCATGTACACGCCGATCACTTATCCGCTTCGCCCTATATCCAGGAGAAACTGGGCGGTAAGCTCGGCATTGGCTCGAAAATAGTTACCGTACAGGAAACCTTTGGCAAGATTTTCAACGCCGGTACAGAATTCCAGCGTGATGGCTCCCAGTTTGATCACCTGTTTACCGATGCAGAACAATACGCCATCGGCAATATCGTCTGTCATGCCATTCACACACCGGGACATACGCCTGCCTGCATGACCCATCTCATCGGCGATGCCGCGTTTGTGGGGGACACTCTTTTCATGCCGGATGCCGGTACCGCAAGGGCGGATTTTCCGGGTGGTGACGCCCGCGTGCTTTACCAGTCCATCATGCGCGTACTGTCACTGCCGGACGAGGTGCGGATTTTCATGTGCCATGACTACCAGCCCGGCGGCCGCGAGGTGGAATTTGCAACCACTGTGGGAGAGCAGAAAGCCAACAACATCCATGTGGGGACCGGCAAGACCGAGGACGATTTCGTCGAGATGCGGGAGGCGCGCGACGCCACACTCGACATGCCGCGTCTGATACTGCCTTCCCTGCAGGTGAATATGCGCGCGGGACATATGCCGCCGGCCGAGGACAATGGCACGGTCTATCTGAAAATACCGCTGAATGTCCTGTGATAAGTAATCGGGCAGCATTGTGACCATTGCAATCCAATAAGAGAGGCAGTTAATGGAAATTAAGCGAATCAATGACAGCTACTCCGTTTCCGGTCAAGTGAGTCCGGCGGACATCGACACGCTGGTGGAGGCCGGTATTCGCAGCATCGTTTGCAATCGTCCCGATGGCGAAGGCGCCGACCAGCCCAACTTCTCGGAGATCGAGCAGGCGGCGCAGGCCAGAGGTATGGAGACGTACTACCTGCCGGTAACCTCGGGTAAGGTGCTGGACGAGGACGCGGCCAAGTTCGGCAAATTGATGCAGACCATGCCGAAGCCTGTGCATGCGTACTGTCGTAGCGGCATGCGTTCGACGACACTCTGGGCGTTGAATGAAGGCGCCAGGCAGGCGGATCTGCAACAGATTCTGAAATCGGCCCGGGATGCTGGATACGATATGAGTGGCGTGGTGCAACGGATCGCCGGGCAGGGAGTCGAGGGGGCCGTCGAACCCGTCGGTCAGTACGATATTGTCATCGTCGGAGGGGGTGCTGCGGGTATTGCCGCTGCCTCGAGTATTCGGCAGCGATCCCGCAACGTTTCCATCGCCATCATCGATCCGGCTGAACTTCATTATTATCAGCCCGGCTGGACCTTCGTTGGTGCCGGCGTGTTCAGCCCGGAAAAAACCGAACGCCGTATGGCCGCTCTCATTCCCAAGGGGGTGGAGTGGATCAAGGCGGCGGTGGCGGCCTTCGACCCGAAAAACGACGCGGTGATTCTGGAAGGCTGCCGAGCCGTGAAGTACAAACGGCTAGTAGTGGCACCCGGTATAAAACTGGACTGGGATGCCATCGAAGGGCTGCCGGATACCTTGGGCCGCAATGGCGTCACCTCCAACTACCGTTTCGATCTGGCTCCCTATACGTGGGAACTGGTGAAAAATATGACCTCCGGCCGGGCCCTATTCACCCAGCCGCCCATGCCCATTAAATGCGCCGGCGCACCCCAGAAAGCGATGTACCTGTCGGCGGACTGGTGGTATCGCCAAGGGGTGCTCGGGGATATCGATGTCGAGTTCTACAATAGCGGTGCCGTACTGTTCGGTATCAAGGAGTATGTGCCGGCACTGATGGAATACGTGAAAAAGTACAACGCCAGTCTCAATTTTCAGCATCGACTGTTTAAAATCGACGGCCCGGCACAGAAGGCGTGGTTCGAGCACACGGATGACAACGGCAATACCGAGGTGGTCGAGCGCACTTTCGATATGATTCACGTCTGTCCGCCGCAAACCGCGCCGGACTTTATCCGGGTTAGCCCACTGGCGGATGAAGCCGGTTGGGTAGATGTGGATCAGACCACCTTGCGCCACAAAAAATACGACAACATCTGGTCATTGGGGGATGTCATAAACGCCCCCAACGCCAAAACGGCAGCGGCCGCCCGCAAGCAGGCACCGGTGGTGGCTACTAATGTCCTGTCAGACATGGGGCTGATAAAAGGTGTGGCGCATTACGATGGCTACGGGTCCTGTCCTCTGACGGTGGAGCGCGGAAAAGTGGTGCTGGCAGAGTTCGGTTATGGCGGCAAACTATTGCCCAGTTTCCCGCGCTGGTTGGTCAATGGCACCCGCCCTTCGCGCCTGTCCTGGTTGCTCAAGGAAAGGGTCATGCCACCGCTTTACTGGAAGGGCATGCTGCGTGGCAGGGAATGGCTGGCTAATCCCGTGATCAGTGACGAATGAAAAGAACTAACCACTGATGGCAGTAAGAGAGCTGTTTCCTTGTGTTGAGTGGTTGCGGCAATACGATCGCAAGATGCTGATCAGCGACACGATTGCGGCGGTGATCGTGACCATCATGCTCATTCCCCAGTCGCTCGCCTACGCCATGCTGGCGGGGTTACCGCCGGAAATGGGGCTTTACGCCAGTATCCTGCCGTTGATTGCTTATGCCGCGTTCGGCACCAGCCGTACCCTTGCTGTGGGGCCGGTGGCAGTGGTATCGCTGCTCACCGCCGCCGCCGCGGGCAAGGTGGCTCAGCAAGGCTCGCCGGAGTACATGATGGCGGCCATTGTGCTGGCTCTTTTGTCGGGCATGATGTTGTTGTTGATGGGGGTTCTCCGTCTCGGCATGCTGGCGAACTTCCTGGCTCACCCGGTGATCGCGGGCTTTATAACGGCGTCCGGGATCATTATCGCGGTCAGTCAGGTACGCCACATTCTCGGCATTGAAGCCCATGGGGAGAATCTCTTCGATTTGTTGGTCTCGCTTTGTCAACATCTGGGTGATGCCAACATATCCACCATGGTGGTAGGTGTGGGAGCCGTTGCCTTTCTCTTCTGGGTGCGCAGTGGACTTGCGCCACTTCTAGTGCGCACAGGGCTTAACCCTGAGGCTGCCGGGATGGCTGCCAAGGCCGGGCCGGTATTATTGGTGATTGTCACCACGCTGGCCGCCTATACCCTGGACCTGAAGGGGCAGGGTGTGGCTCTGGTCGGTGCAGTACCCAAGGGCCTGCCGGATTTGACGATACCCACATTTTCACTGGGGCTTTGGGGTGAGCTGGCCGGTTCCGCACTTTTGCTGTCGGTTATCGGTTTCGTGGAATCAGTCTCTGTCGGCCATACGCTGGCGGCCAAGCGTCGCCAGCGTATCTCTCCCAATCAGGAGTTGATCGGTCTGGGCGCTTCCAATGTAGCTTCGGCGGTTTCCGGAGGTATGCCGGTTACGGGCGGCTTTTCCCGCTCAGTAGTTAATTTCGACGCCGGTGCTGTCACCCCGGCAGCCGGTGTCTTCACAGCAGTCGGCATCGCGCTGGTGGCGTTGTTGCTCACACCCCTTCTGTTTTTCCTGCCCAAAGCGACATTGGCAGCAACGATTATTGTCGCGGTCCTATCCCTGGTAGATCTGGCGATCCTGAAACGTGCGTGGAATTACTCTCTGTCAGATTTTCTCGCCGTGGCAATCACCATCGGTGTCACTCTGATATTGGGTGTGGAGCTGGGCGTTCTATGCGGTGTGCTCGCGTCCATTGGTATGCATCTGTACAAGACGGCCAAGCCCCATATCGCTGTAGTGGGACAGGTGCCGGGTACCGAGCACTTTCGCAATGTCAGTCGACACGAGGTCATCACCGATCCCCGCATTCTATCGTTGCGTGTGGACGAGAGTCTGTACTTCGCCAACGCGAATTACCTGGAAGATCGTGTCTACGAGTTGCTTGCTCAGCGTCGGGAGCTCAAGCACGTCATCCTCCAGTGTACCGCAGTCAATGAAATCGACATGAGTGCCCTGGAATCACTGGAGGCGATCAACACCCGCTTGCGGGAAGCCGGCATTCAATTACATCTGTCGGAAGTTAAGGGGCCGGTCATGGATCTGCTGAAGTGTACGGACTTTCTCGAGCACCTTTCCGGTGAGGTCTACCTCAGTCATTATCAGTCAGTGAAGGCGCTGTCCGGTGACGGGGAGACGTCCTGATGTCGGTAGCGAGGCTGTTGATCACCAGTGTGGCGCACTGACGACATCTTGAGCAGGGTTGATGATGTCACTGTTGCCGTTGATTCCGGTGTTTTTGCCGGAAGTGAGGAAAAGTGCTATTTGTGTAATGGCACAGATTTACCAAACTGATCGCGGGCGAGGATGTCCGAACTCCGCGGTCATTACAATTGTTAATCAGAAGGAGTCAATTATGAGTTTACGTCTTGGCGATACTGCCCCCAATTTTAAGATTGCCACCACCACAGGTGATATCGACTTTCACGAGTGGGCCGGTGATTCCTGGGTGTTCTTTTTTAGCCACCCGGCGGATTTCACCCCGGTCTGTACCACGGAGATGGGCCGAACGGCACAGCTGGATGCCGAATTCACTGCCCGCAACGTCAAACCGCTGGGCCTGTCCACCGACACCGTGGAAGAGCACCTGAAGTGGATCAAGGATGTGGATGATACCCAGAATACCAGTCTCAAGTTTCCCATCGTAGCGGACAAGGATCACAAGGTGGCCCAGCTCTACAGCATGATCCATCCCGGGGAGAGCGAGACTGCCGCAGTGCGTTCGGTCTTCATCATCGATCCGGACAAGAAAATCCGGCTCACCATGACTTATCCCATGAGCGTGGGTCGCAATTTCACGGAGATACTGCGGGTTATCGATGCCCTGCAGCTATCGGATGAAAAAGGTATCGCCACTCCCGCAGACTGGAAGAAAGGTGACAAGGTGATCATCCCGCCGAGTGTTTCGAACGACAAGGCGAAAGACCTCTTCCCCAACGGTTGGGATGAACTGCGCCCCTACCTGCGGCTGACTAAGGTGTAGGATCCAGAGCCGGTACGACGCCGGCTTTTAGTAATCGCCGCGCCCGTTGTCGGCGTGGCAACCGCTTCCTGGTTCGGGACCACTCGGAGCATTAGTTGGAGTAGCCTATGAAAACTGCACACGATCTGGTGTTAGAAGCCAAACAGCATATTACCGAGATCAATACCGACGAGGCAGAAGTAGAAATAAAAAATGCTGATATTGTCATCGATATTCGGGAGCCTGAAGAGTTCCACCAGGGGCACATTCACGGTGCGGTGAATATCCCCCGCGGTATTCTGGAATTCAGACTCTCGTCAGTGCCGGAATTCGAAAACAGGGAAATGGGTATTGTGCTTTACTGCAAAACTAACGGTCGGGGCGCTCTGGCAGCAAAAAGCCTGAAGGAGATGGGTTACATTCAGGTTAAAACCATTGCTGGCGGTATGGATGCTTGGGCAGCGGCAGACAAACCCATCGCAGTTCCTAGCAAACTCGATTTCGACTGATGATTGTAGCCATTTTACGCTTGGTAGTAATATGCCCGACAGCTGGAGGATCACCGTAACTCCAACCCTGATCCGCATTTTTAAAGTTAGGACGCTGTTGCTCTTTATCGCCGGAGTAACCCCTCCCTCCCCTCTCACTTTATGGGCAGACGGAATCCAATGGTAGGCAGTGATGACAAACTGACCAATGAAAAACAGCGCTCATGGAGCAGTTTATCCCGTTCTGTTTGAGAGGCCGCTGATAATTGCCACAGAGGAACTGGCTGCCCCGATCTGAGTGAAGGATCGGTGAAGTCTCAACTTGCCTCTGTCAGATAGCCATCTCAACAGCAGGCATCACCATCTGCCGATCCTGTCGGTAATGCATAATCCAGCCGACAACTAACTTGCTGAACAGGTCGATAATCACACACAAATAGAGCTTGCCTTCGCTAATAGATACCCCAATTATATCAGTGACTTACCGGGTTTCGGCGCAGTGAAGTTGCGCTCTAGATGGTTCTGTCACCCCCAATAAAAAGGCTCCCGTTTGGAAGCCTTTTTATTGGATACAGCAAATTGCTCAGGCAAAGTTGCTGTTGACGAACTGCCAGTTCACCAACTTCCAGAAAGCTTCCAGGTAGTTGGGGCGGGAATTGCGGTAATCGATATAATAGGCGTGTTCCCAGACATCCACTGTGAGCAGCGGGGTGACGCTGTCATCGGTCAGCGGGGTGCCGGCGTTACTGGTGTTGACGATAGCCACACTGCCATCGGCCTTTTTCACCAGCCAGGTCCAGCCGGAGCCAAAGTTGTTGGCGGCGCTGGTGTTGAAGGCTTCCTTGAACTTGTCGAAAGAGTCGAAGGTGCTGTTTATGGCATCGGCGACCGGGCCGGTGGGTTCGCCGCCGCCATTGGGGCTCAGGCAGTTCCAGTAGAAGGTGTGGTTCCATATCTGAGCGGCGTTGTTAAAGGTGCCTCCGGAGGCAGTTTTCACAACTTCTTCAAGGCTTTTGCCTTCGAACTCAGTACCGGGAACCAGGCCGTTCAGCTTGTCGACGTAGGTTTTGTGGTGCTTGCCGTAATGGTACTCCAGAGTTTCCCGGGAGATCTGTGGGGCGAGTGCATCCATCGCGTAGGGAAGTTCAGGTAATGTAAAAGCCATGATGGTCATCCTTTGGTTACAACGATAAAGGCGCCTTGGATGTGTTGTTACAACAACAGGCATCCGTTTGGCGGAAAGATTTATTCCAGGTGGACGCGGTCGGAGCGGGGAAGTATTGCGAATGGACAGCCCGGTAGTCGATGCCACCAGGTTATCCGGAAAACCTTCCAAGAGTCTGCCGAGAAAAGTTGGCGCCCATTGGACGGGTTAGTATAGCAAACATTGGATGGAAAAGCCTGGCCAGGACAGGATTTACCGTGCCCTGCTTCAGGGCAAAAGCCAGGATTGGCGGGGGCTTTTTTATCTTCATGGCATTTTGTGACAGAATTAAATAGACATGGTGGGTGATTCCGGTTGCTATAATTACGGCGTCGGGGGATTTATCCATAGCCCAACAAGTGCTCAAATGCTTTAATGAAAAAAAACCAAATATAACAATCATTCGCTGTCTGTAAGGAGATTCACATGGAATTCATTAACTTCCTCATCCGCTGGGGGCATCTGCTGTTCGGTATTACCTGGATTGGCATGTTGTACTACTTCAATTTTGTGCAGGGTGGCTATTTCAAGCAGGCTACCCCAGAAGCGCTGGCCGATGCCAAAGCCAAGCTTGCACCCAACGCCCTGTGGTGGTTCCGCTGGGGCGCCATGTTCACGTTTATAACCGGTGTTTTATTACTGGGTGGCCTATCCCACAACAACCAATTCAATAACTCCATTGTCATCGCGGCCCTTATGGGTACGTTGATGTTTCTGAACGTCTGGCTGATTATCTGGCCAAATCAGCAAGTCGCCTTGGGCATGAAGGAGGGTGATGGACCCGCAGCTGGTGCCAAGGCCTTGCTGGCGTCGCGTACGAATGTCCTGTTTTCCGGACCTATGGCATTTGGCATGCTGGCAAGCCCTCACGCATCACAGTGGGGTGGAAGTGGTTACGGCACTGGTGTTGGCGGGATCGACCTGATTGTCTGCATCGTGATCATTGCTGCGCTCGAAGTAAATGCGCTGATGGGTAAACAAGGCCCCATGGCATCAGTGAAAGGCGTTATTCATGCAAGTCTCGGCCTGACGGTGGTGCTGTTTGGTATCCTCTACTATTTGTAAGCACTGCATGACATAAAAAAGCCGGCCCTGGGGCCGGTTTTTTTGTGCTTGAGACGTATATAATAACGCGCTCCGCTCGGCGGGTGTGTCCATACTTGAACGATGTTTTGTAACCAAAGGTTAACGCTATCATGACAGACAGGGATTTTAAGCGTTTTGATCCAATCGTTCCGGAAAGTGATGACCGTATTGGTCGATCCTCGGGTGGTTCGGTTGATGACGGCCGCAGGCGAGCAGCGAAACGGCCGCCACCGTCTGATTCGCACGGTGGTGGATCAATCGGCGGAGTCTGGAAGCTTTTGGTGCTGGTGTTGTTGCTGGGTCTTGCAGGAATGGGCTATATGCTGGTTCAGGAGAAAGCTCGCCTGGCGCAATTGCAGTCCCGCTTTGACGAGCTGGAAGCCAAGATCGTATCCACGGATGAATCGCTCAATCAGTCTGGCGCTACCCTGGGTATGAAAATACGCGAACACACTGAGGCACTGGATAAGCACTGGTCGGAAATTCGTAAATTGTGGGGTGTTTCTTACGATACAAATCGTAAAACTATTGATACAAACAGCAAAACTATCGAATCCCAGGGCGCAACCCTTGCTGCGCAGAATAAGGCCATTAACGGTTTGCAGGCCTCTGCTGGGGCCCGCAAAAAGGAGATAGCCGCGCTTGCCAGTAAAGTTGACAAGGCCGGCCAGTCGGTGGAAACCGCAGCGAGTTCTGCCATGGCAGCCAAGCTGGAGGTGAACGATTTGGCGAGTCAGTTGCAGGATATTACTGCACGTCTCAATGCGGTCGATAAAACGGCCAAGGATTCCAATGCCCGGACTGCGGCAAATGAAGAGGCAATTCGTGCAATTGATGCCTACCGGCTTCAGGTCAATCGCGATCTGCAGTTGATCAAACAGCAGTTGGGCGCCCCCCCAGGCTGATCGCCAGGAACTGAAATTATTTCGGATAGATTACCCTTGAGAGAGTGACATGACTGTAATTCGACAAGACGATCTGATTGATAGTGTGGCCGATGCGCTGCAATTTATTTCTTACTACCACCCGGTGGATTTTATCCAGGCGGTAAATGAGGCCTATGAGCGTGAGGAATCCCAGGCGGCGAAGGACGCCATGGCCCAGATTCTGATCAATTCCCGCATGTGCGCCATGGGCCACCGTCCGATCTGTCAGGACACCGGCATCGTCAACGTGTTCGTCAAGGTCGGGATGAACGTCCAGTGGGAGGGTGATCTGAGTGTCACCGATATGATCAACGAAGGGGTGCGCCGCGCGTACAAACACCCGGATAACGTGTTGCGGGCCTCTGTACTGGCAGACCCGGACGGCGCCCGCAAGAACACCGGTGATAACACTCCGGCGGTGATCAATTACGAAATTGTGCCCGGCGATACCGTCGAGATCGACGTGGCGGCCAAAGGCGGCGGCTCCGAGGCGAAATCCAAGTTTGCCATGCTCAATCCCTCCGACTCCGTGGTCGAGTGGGTGCTGGAACAGGTGCCGAAAATGGGAGCCGGTTGGTGTCCGCCGGGGATGCTCGGTATCGGCATTGGTGGCACCGCCGAAAAAGCCATGCTGTTGGCGAAAGAGTCACTGATGGAGCCAATCGATATTCAGGAATTGCGAGCCCGTGGCGCATCCTGTCGCGCGGAAGAGCTGCGTCTGGAGTTGTTTGAGAAGGTGAATAACCTGGGCATCGGCGCGCAGGGATTGGGCGGTCTGACTACTGTGCTGGATATCAAGGTCAAGGATTTTCCCGCCCACGCAGCCAACAAGGCGGTGGCGTTGATTCCCAATTGTGCTGCCACACGCCATACCCATTTCACGCTGGACGGCTCCGGGCCAGCCTATCAGACGGCACCGGATCTCAATGATTGGCCGGACATTGCCTGGGAGGTCGGCGACAGTGTGCGTCGGGTCAATCTGGATACCGTCACCCGGGAGGATATCAAGGCCTGGAAAACCGGTGAAACTCTTCTGTTGTCCGGCAAAATGCTGACCGGGCGCGATGCCGCCCATAAACGAATGGTGGACATGCTGGCCAACGGCGAAAAACTGCCGGTGGATATGACGGGTCGGTTTATCTATTACGTGGGTCCTGTGGACCCTGTCAGGGATGAAGTGGTGGGTCCCGCCGGTCCAACCACCGCAACCCGGATGGATAAATTTACCCGTACCATGCTGGAGCAGACCGGGCTGATCGGTATGATCGGCAAAGCCGAGCGCGGGCCGGTGGCGATTGAAGCGATCCGCGATAATGAGGCCGTTTATCTGATGGCGGTGGGCGGTTCCGCCTACCTTGTGTCCAAAGCGATTACCGGTGCGAAGGTGGTGGCGTTTGAAGATCTCGGCATGGAGGCGATCTACGAATTCGAGATTGTCGATATGCCGGTGACTGTGGCGGTGGACTCGAAAGGCGAGTCGGTTCACCAGACTGGTCCAAAGATCTGGCAGGCCCGTATCGAAGAGCGCGCGTTGGTAATTTGACCGGTTGATTAGACAATCTTTTCTGTAAAAAGAGCGTCATAACAGGAAAAAAAACCGGAGATGTAGTAAACTCAACACAGTTACTGTTGTAACAAGGCGAGGAGCCTAGTTTTATTAAATTGGAATTTATGGTGGATATGATGAAGAAGATTTCAGCTGTAATGGGTACATTACTTTTAGCCGTATCTGTGTCAGCGACAGCGCAGACACCGGAAGGTTTATATTTGGGTCCGTCACTCGGTTACTACTATCTGGATAGTGAGCGTGTTATCAGCGGACATGATGAATCGGGTGTTTTGGGTCTGAACCTTGGTTACCGTTTTTCAAATGACTGGGCTATTGAAGCGAGCTACGGTCACGATATCGCTGATGCGGATCTCGAAGTTTCACAGATCAACGCCTACTACTGGTTTGGTGAAGACAATGGTGGCTGGCGTCCTTACATGCTGGCAGGTGCAAGCTACTATGATCGCAGTGGCAGCAATGAAAATAACCTGCAGTCCGAAGAAAAATATACCCATCAGCTGCAAGTTGGTCTCGGCCTCTCCAAAATGATTGCCGAGCAATGGGAATTTCGTGGGGATGCACGTTTGCATAGCAAGGTGCGCGAAGGCGGTTTCCAGGGCGTTAACGATGCTTCCGTCAACTTTGCTGTAAATTACTACTTCAACAAGCCGATTGCCCCGGTTGTTGCCGAGCCTGCCCCGGCCCCTCAGCCAGAACCGCCGGCACCAGAGCCCGAAAAACGCACCATCACGATTCGTCTGAACGTTGAATTTGAATTTGACAAGGCAATCGTTCGTGCCATCTACGGTGATGAACTGCAGGCAGTGGCCAGTGCGATGAAAGTGCACGATGACATTACTCTGGAACTCGAAGGTCATACTGACTCACGCGGCCCTGACGAGTACAACCAGACCTTGTCAGAAGACCGCGCTGCAGCGGTTAAAGCAAAAATCGTTGAAGATTACGGCATTGCTGCAAACCGCATTACCACTAGCGGCTACGGTGAAACCCGTCCGATTGCCGATAACAACACCGACGAAGGGCGTGCCCGGAACCGTCGTGTGGTCGGTGAAATGACTTACACCGAAGTGGTTAAATAAGCCGGGATTGATACGGTTTATTGCACGAAACTAACGGCGTCCTCGGACGCCGTTTTTCGTTGAAGACTATGTGGGGGCGGCGGACATTGGTGTGAACACACTTTACTGGCACGATTACGAAACCTTTGGCATTGATCCCGCCCGCGATTGTCCTTCACAGTTTGCCGGGATCCGCACCAATGAATCACTGGAGATTATCGGGGAGCCGTTGCGACTGTATTGTCGGCCACCCCTGGATCGTCTGCCTTCTCCCATGGCGTCACTGGTGACAGGCATTACACCTCAGGATGCTCTCGATAAAGGCGTACCAGAGCGTACTTTCATTGAGCAGATTCACCGTGAATTGTCAGTCCCCGGCACCTGTGGTGTTGGTTACAACAGTATCCGGTTTGATGATGAAGTGACTCGTTATACACTTTATCGGAATTTCTATGACCCCTATCAGCGGGAATGGAAACAGGGCAATTCCCGCTGGGATATTATCGATATGATCCGGCTTGCCAGAGCACTGCGGCCCGACGGTATCGAGTGGCCCGATTACGACGATGGTTCTCCCTGTTTTAAACTGGAACAACTCACTCTGGCCAATGGCATCAGCCATGAGTCGGCCCATGATGCCCTGTCGGATGTTATGGCGACCATAGCCATGGCAAGAGTTGTTCGGGAGAAACAGCCACAGCTGTACCAGTATGTTTATGAGCACCGCCTGAAACACAAGGTGGCTGAACTGATTGATCTCAATCACCGCAAACCTTTCTTACATGTTTCCGGGAAGCTACCCAGGGAAAATGGCTATACGGCGCTTATGATGCCCCTCGCCCGACATCCAGTGAACAAGAATGCCATCATCTGTTTTAACCTGATGGGAGATGCTCGCGCGCTGATGGAACTTTCCCCGGAGCAGATCAGTGAACGACTCTTCACGCGCACGGATGCATTGCCCGAGGGGGTGGCCCGGATACCCTTGAAAGGGGTGCAGTTGAACCGTTGTCCGGTCGTGGCAACGCCGCGGTTGATGGATGCTGCGGCTGCGCATCGGCTGGGTATCGATCTTGCGAGATGCGAAAGACAATGGCGGCTGCTGCTTGAACAGGATTTGACCGCCAAGTTGGCAGCGGTTTTTTCAAGCCAGCAATATGAGCCCTGTGACAATGCTGAACAGGCCCTCTATGAGGGTTTCGCCAGTGAGGCCGACAAGGCACTTTTTCCGGTGGTGAGATCTGCCAGTCCCAGCGAACTGGCCAGTGATACCATACATTTTCAGGATCGGCGCTATCGTGACTTGTTGTTCCTGTATCGAGCGAAAAATTTCCCCGACACTCTCACTGATGAAGAGCAAAACTGTTGGCAGGAGTGCCGCTTTCAACAGTTGACCAATGGCAGGGGCGGCTATCTCTCGCTGAACGATTTTTACGCGCAGATAGAAGCGTTGCACGACAGGGAAGATTTGTCCGAACGGGACAGAACTATTCTCTACGCTCTGCAAGAGTGGGGCGAGCAAATTTTATAGTGGGTGGGCAGCTGGTTCACACCTGACAAAGTCGCTAAAATGCAGCGGTTTTGTTATTCATCTAGGGGCAGTGTGTGGAATTCAAAGGCGCCAGTATTCTTTCCATCAGTCAGTTTGAGCGCAATGATATTGATCGGATTTTCCGGGTGGCCGATCGCATGGAGCCCTACGCGCAGCGGCAGAAAATCACCCGTGTACTGGAAGGCGCAATCCTCGGCAATATGTTTTTTGAGTCGAGCACCCGAACGCGGATCAGCTTTGGCAGTGCCTTCAATCTCCTCGGCGGTGAGGTGCGTGAGACGGCCGGTTTCGAGGCGTCGGCCCTGACTAAGGGTGAGTCCCTGCAGGATACGGCACGGGTACTATCCGGTTTTAGCGACATAATCTGCCTGCGCCATCCCCAGTCCGGTTCTGCAGCGGCCTTCGCCTCCTCCAGCCGGGTTCCGGTGATCAATGGAGGTGACGGCAGCAATGAACACCCCAGTCAGGCGTTACTGGATCTTTATACCATTGAAAAAGAGCTGAAAGGTCGCGGACGCCAGCTGGACGGACTACGGGTTGCCATGATCGGTGACCTCAAGCATGGCCGTACGGTACATTCCCTGTGCCGGTTGCTGATGCTGTTCCGGCACATTTCAGTGGAGCTGGTTTCCCCGAGGGAGCTGGCCATGCCCAGGGAACTGGTGGAGGAGATGCGCACGGCGGGAATCAAAGTGGACGAATCAGACCGGCTTGAGCCGAGCATTGCGCATGTGGACATTGTCTACTCCACACGCATTCAGGAAGAACGTTTTTCCAGTAAGGATGAGGCGGACCTGTATCGCGGACGGTTTCGTCTGAACCAGGCGATTTATACCTCGAACTGTGAACCCAATACCGTCATTATGCATCCGCTGCCGCGAGACTCCCGGGCGGAAGCCAACGAGCTGGATTGTGATCTGGACAGCAATCCGAATCTGGCTATTTTTCGTCAGACGGACAATGGCCTGCTGGTAAGAATGGCCCTGTTTTCAATGATTCTGGATGTCACCCACCTGGTGGAAAAATACGCCACTGAGGTCTGTTGGTATAACCCGCGCTTGTCACCCTGATCCATCCCACGGCCTTTCCTGTGGGCAGTCGATAATAATTTATTACCATGCAGGTCCTATGAACGAATTTGACGATATTCGTCCCTACTACGATAGCGAAGTGCCAGATGTGCTGGCCCGCCTGGCCATTGACCGGGAATTCATCGATACGCTGATGTCCATCAAATATCGGCGTCTGGGTCGCTGGATGCCCTGGCTGATGCGACCACTGATCAGCCGTGTACTCAGAAAAGCCTTTGCCAAAATTGATAATGTACGGGATTTTCAGGAAGCCGTGGGCACCAGCATGGCCAACCTGCTACGCAATATTGGTACCGAGGTAACCGTATCGGGACTGGAGAAGTTGGACCCGGACTCGGCTTATTTGTATATCAGCAACCATCGTGACATCGCCATGGACCCGGCGTTTGTCAATTTTGTGCTCTACCACAACGGCCGCGATACGGTGCGAATTGCTATTGGTGACAATTTATTGACCAAAGATTTTACGTCCGATCTGATGCGCATCAACAAAAGTTTCATCGTCAAACGCTCCCCGGTAGGGCGGCGGGAAAAACTCACTGCGCTGGTACAACTGTCGCGCTACATCCGTTTTTCCCTGCTTGAAGAGCGGGCTTCTGTGTGGATAGCACAACGGGAGGGTCGAGCAAAGGACGGTGTGGATAAAACGGAAAAAGCCCTGTTGAAAATGCTCTCATTGAGCAAGACCAAGGAGCAGAGTTTTGCCGAAGCCATCCGTGAATTAAAGGTAGTGCCAGTGGCCATTTCCTATGAGCTGGATCCGCTGGATGAGGCGAAGGCCAAAGAGCTGTATACCCGTCAAACAGCGGGGGCTTATGAAAAAGAGGCACATGAAGACCTGCTGAGCATCTATCAGGGTATTGTGGGGCGCAAGGGCGCTGTCCATGTGGCTTTTGGTGATCCGCTGGACAGATCAATCGACTCTCCTGAGGCCATGGCCGAAGCAGTGGACCGGCAAGTTATCGGTAATTACCACCTGCAACCTACCAACCTGATTGCCTATCAGAAACTGGAAGGCGATTCACCGCAACTGGCTCACTGGAAAGCGCAGCATCCCTGTGACTGGGCGAGGGAAACCCGGGCTTTTGAGGGGCGCATCCTCGCCATGCCGGAGGCCTATCGGGAGATTGTGCTGGATATGTATGCCAACCCGGTGCGCAGCAAACTGAAACTCGGTCTGGTTTAGGCGTGCTGGAAGAGGAGCTGAGAAACACTATCCAGGGAGGCTACCGCGCTTTTCTCGACAGCAACGGTTTGCGGCCCCGGTTGGGCCAGAAGCAGATGATTGCGGCCATTGCCAACAGTCTGGGTTCCATTAACAGTGATGCAGAGGGGCACCGCAAAGCGGGCAACCCGGTCTGTGTGGTGGAGGCGGGCACCGGTACCGGCAAAACGCTGGCTTATCTGCTGGCGGCATTACCGATTGCACGTCATCGCGGCAAGCGGGTGGTGATTGCCACCGGCACGGTGGCGCTGCAGGAACAATTGGTCAACCGCGATATCCCGGCCCTGCTCAAAAGTACCGGCTGGGATTACCGGATCTCCCTGGCCAAGGGGCGTGGTCGCTATCTTTGTCCGGTTCGTCTTGAACAATGCCTGGACAGTGTCACTGCGAAAGACAGCGGTCAGTTCATGTTCGAAGACGAGATCAGCTTTAATCCCACCGGCAAATTGATTGCCAGCTATCGCGCCATGAATGATGCCCTGCAAACAGATCAATGGGCGGGTGACCGGGATGCCTGGTCGGAATCGCTGGAAGACAGTGACTGGCGTCCCCTGACCGTAGACCGGCGTCAATGTGCAGGTCGTCGCTGTCGCCTGATTCGCGAGTGCTGTTTTTTCAACGCCCGCGATGCACTGGATCAGGCGGATTGTATCGTGGCCAATCACGATCTGGTCATGGCAGATCTGGCCCTGGGTGGTGGTGTCATCCTCCCTCCGCCGGAGGACACGATTTACCTGTTTGATGAGGGGCACCGCATTGCTGGCACAGCGCTCAATCATTTTGCCGGTAGCTGCAGACTGCGAACCACAAGCCAATGGCTGGGCAAGATGCAGAAGCAGGTGGATAGTTGGTACGAATTACTGAAAGACGCGCCGGAAATACAGAGCCGTCTGGAAAAGCTGACGGCCGCTGCCGGTGATGCAGAGAAATTACTGGGATTGGTCTACCCGGTGCTGGAAAAATCTCTGGCCCAGGCTGGTGATGGGGATGCGGAGCCACGCTGGTGTTATCCGAATGGTGATCCCGGTGAAGATGTTCGCGAGCTGGCAGGTCATCTGGCGCAAACCTTTGGTGTTCTATCAACCCTTCTGGAAGTGCTCTCCGACCGGCTGGGTGATGCGATGGACGAGCCCCATTTTCCAGTCCCTAGGGTGGATATTGAGCAGCTTTTTCAACAAGTGGGGATCTGGCAGGGACGTACCGATAGTGTACTGAAACTCTGGTGCTGTTATGCCCGCGAGGATGATCTTGCCAACAGCTCGCCCTATGCCCGCTGGCTCTCCCTTGAGCAGCAGGCCGGCGGTGTCCTGGACATTCAGGTATCGGCATCGCCCACGGATGCGGGTGGCCTGTTCAGGGAGAACCTCTGGCAACGTTGTCATGCGGCGGTGATTACCTCGGCGACCCTGCGTACTCTTGGCAAATTCGAGAATTTCGGCAAACGTTGTGGCCTGCCGGCAGATACGGCGTTCACGGCGGTGGCCGGCGCGTTTGATTTTGCCCGGGCCGGATCGCTGTCGGTGCCGGATATCGGCGCCGATGGCAGTGACAGCAAGGCCCATACCGATGCGCTTATCCGAACCATGCCAGAGCTGGTGGACTGGTCAGAGGGGACGCTGGTACTGTTTGCCTCGCGGCGACAGATGGAACAGGTTTACGAGCAGTTGCCCGATGCCTGCCGGGAGTCCATTCTGCTCCAGGGACAGTGGGCCAACCAGGAGATTGTCCGTCGGCATCGCGCAACAATTGATAAGGGTGCAGGTAGCGCGATTTTTGGTCTGGCCAGTTTTGCCGAGGGCATGGATTTTCCCGGAGATTACTGCCGCCATGTGGTGATTGCCAAGCTGCCGTTTTCCGTGCCGGATGATCCAGTCTATCAAACCCTGTCGGGTTGGCTGGAACTCCGCGGCGTCAATCCGTTCATGGAGTTGATGTTGCCCGATGCCTCACTGCGGTTGCATCAGGCCTGTGGCCGACTGATTCGAACGGAGCAGGATACCGGTAGAATTACCATTCTTGACCGCCGGATTGTGAGCAAACGCTATGGCAGGCAAATGCTCGATGACCTGCCCCCTTTTCGCCGTGAGTTGAATTGATGATACAAGCTGTCGGGAGACTAGAATGAGTGAGGTCCGTCGGCAATTGACTGTACGGCTCTTTGCTGTGGAGCAGCATTTGCGGGATCTCGATGTCTGGTCCGACTCGGCCCCGAGCGCAGAGGCTCTCGCCAGCGACCAGCCCTTTGCCATTGATACGCTGGAATTTGTTGAGTGGCTACAATTCATTTTTCTGCCGCGTTTGCAGGATCTGGTACAGAGTGGGGCTCCCTTGCCCGCAACTTGCGGGATCGCGCCCATGGCAGAAGAATATTTCAGGGGGAGATCAATAGCTAGGGAACACTCAAAAGAGGCAAATACGGAGCAATTGATCGCGGCGCTGACAGCAATTGACCGGCTGCTGTCTGGCTGACCAAATTGCTGCTTGCCTCATAGGTTGCTGGAGACCGGACCTGTTTAGTACCACCATTTCAGGAGACAAATTCATGCCCCAGTGTTCTTTCGATTATCGTGGCAGCGTGGTATTTGTTGCCGGCGGCACCAGTGGTATCAACCTGGGCATTGCCCGGGGTTTTGCGCAGGCCGGTGCGGCTGTTGCCGTACTGAGTCGCTCCCAGGCCAAAGTCGATGCGGCAGTGCTGGCATTGCAGGAATATGGTGGCATCGTACTGGGCTTTGCTGCCGATGTACGCGATGCAGGGCGACTGGAAGTGGTTTTTGGGGAGGCCCACCGCCAACTGGGTTCCATCGACGTGCTGGTCTCCGGTGCGGCGGGCAATTTTTCGGCGGCGGCCAACAGCATGTCCGGCAATGCATTCAAAGCGGTGATGGATATCGATCTGCTGGGGACTTTTCAGGTGCTCCGTTTCTGTTATCCCTACCTGCGGAAACCGGGCGGTTGTGTGATAAATATTTCCGCGCCACAGGCCTTTGTGCCAATGGAAATGCAATCCCATGTCTGCGCCGCCAAAGCGGGTGTCGATATGCTCACTCGCACGACGGCACTGGAGTGGGGGGCGGAAGGCATTCGGGTGAACTCACTGGTGCCGGGCCCTATTGAGGGAACTGAGGGAATGAAGCGACTGTCGCCCCCGGGACCGGGGGGTGCCCGGCAGATAGCAGATTCAGTGCCAATGAAACGGCAGGGCACGGCGGCTGATATTGCCGCAGCGGCGATGTTTCTCGGTTCTTCTGCCGCGAGCTACATCAGTGGCGCCGTGTTACCGGTGGACGGTGGCTGGAGCCTCGGTGGTGCCGGACTGATTGGGCAGATCCTGTCGGGCCAGTCCGAAACAGAACGCGGCGAAAAACCTCTCCAACCGTGAAGCCGTTGCCAGCTTTCGTCGCCAATGCCAGTGGCGTGGTTTCAGGAAGCGGTACCCGACAGATTATTGTTTTTTTGTTGCAGCCGTTGCTGGATGCTGCGCTGGATACCGGCTGCATCAAGCCCGGCCGCCGCCAATTGCTGCTGATGGCTGCCATGTTCCAGAAATATATCCGGCAGACCCAGGTGCATTACTCCTACCAAAAGGCCCATACAGGCCAGATGTTCGCTGACGGCGGCTCCCGCGCCACCTTGGGTAGTATTTTCTTCGAGAGTGACCAGCAGTGTATGTTGTGTGGCTAGCCGGGTTATCAGATCTTTGTCCAGGGGTTTGACAAAGCGCATGTCCACTACGGTGGCATCCAGTTGTTCGGCGGCGTCCATGGCTGCAGGTAGCAGGGTGCCAAAGTTCAGTATGGCCACCTGATGGCCTTTTCGACGGATCAGCCCTTTGCCTATTGGCAGTGCGGTCATCGCCTGCTCAATCGCCGCGCCGGGCCCTGTTCCTCTGGGGTAACGGACCGCAGCCGGGCCGTTGTGAATATAGCCGGTATAGAGCAACTGACGGGTTTCATTTTCATCAGAGGGGGTCATCACCAGCATGTTCGGGATGCAGCGCAGATAGGTGAGATCAAAACTGCCGGCATGGGTTGGTCCGTCTTCTCCCACAAGCCCGGCGCGATCAATACCAAAAAGTACATCCAGACCCTGCAGGGCTACATCGTGAATCAGCTGATCATAGGCGCGCTGCAGAAAAGTGGAGTAGATAGCCACGACGGGCTTGATTCCCTCACAGGCCATCCCGGCGGCCAATGTGACGGCGTGCTGTTCCGCGATAGCTACATCGTGGAAGCGATTGGCAAAGCGATTGGCAAATTCGACCATCCCAGAGCCTTCGCACATGGCCGGTGTAATCCCTACCAGGCGTGAATCTTTTTCCGCCATATCACACAGCCAGTTACCGAATACCTGCTGGTATTTGAGTTTTGGCGGATTGACCTTGGCAACGGGTTTTGCGACTGCTATCTGGGGCTTGGTTTTCGGCTCAATCTTGTTCAGTGCATGATAGCCCACCGGGTCTGCTTCGGCGGGGCCAAATCCCTTGCCCTTGCGGGTAATGGTATGCAACAGGATAGGGCCATTCAGGCAGCGCAGATTGTGTAGTGTTTGCACCAGCAGGGGCAGATTATGGCCGTCGATAGGGCCGATGTAATTGAAGCCCAGTTCCTCAAAGACAATACCGGGTGCCACCATGGCTTTTAGATGTTCTTCTGTTTTGCGAACAAAGGTGGCCGCTGAGGGTATTGAGCGGAGCACCTTTTTGCCACCTTCGCGGATGGAGTTATAGAACCGGCTTGACCAGATTTTCGAAAAATAGGTAGCAAGCCCCCCCACATTGTGGGAGATGGACATATTGTTGTCGTTCAGCAACACCAGTAGGTCGGCATCGGTGTGGGCGGCATGATTGAGTGCCTCGAAAGCCATGCCTGCGGTCATGGCTCCGTCCCCGATTACTGCCACCGCCTTGCGTTTCTCACCATTGAGGGCAGAACCCAGCGCCATCCCCAGGGCGGCGCTGATGGATGTGCTGGAATGACCGCCACCGAAGGTGTCATATTCACTCTCCGACCGTTTTGGGAATGCCGAGAGGCCTTCCATCTGCCGGATATGGAGCATCAGGTCGCGTCGGCTGGTCAGTATTTTATGGGGGTAGGCTTGGTGGCCAACATCCCATACCAGACGGTCATGGGGCGTGTTGTATACATAATGCAGGGCAATGGTCAGCTCGACGGTTCCCAGGCCAGCACCGAAATGGCCGCCGCTTTTCCCAACACTGTAAAGCAGGTAGGCGCGCAATTCATTTGCGAGCTCCGGCAGCTGCTCCGGTTCCAGTTCGCGGAGATGAAAGGGCTGATCGATGGTGTCCAGCAGCGGGGTTTCCGGACGAACCAGTGGTATGTCATCAAAGGTCTTTGGCATGCAAGATCAATTCTGGGTAAAGGGTGCAATCTTACACCAAAAAGTCGTGTGAAACGTCCCCACCTTACCGAGGTCAATAGCCCTGTACGTTAGTATTCCCTTTTGACGATATAGTTTGCTATGGCGCGAAGCTGGTCTGCGCGCTCATCGAAACTGGCCAGTGCGGATAGTGACTTGCCGTGAAGCTCGGCGGCTTTTTGTCGGGCGCCATCAATGCCCAGTAGAGATAGATACGTGGGTTTGTTGCGGGCCTGGTCTGATCCCTGTTGTTTTCCAAGCACAGCGGTATCGGTTGTGACATCGAGAATATCATCCTGTACCTGAAACGCGAGACCGATTGCTTCGCCATAATCTTTCAGCGCACCGAGCTGCCCTTCCGAGGCACCGGCTGTCATCCCCCCCATCATGACACTGGCGGAAATCATGGCGCCTGTCTTGTGGCGGTGCATATGTTCCAGTTGCGGGAGTGTGAGCGTTTGGTTGACGGCAGCCATATCGATGGCCTGACCGTAAACCATGCCATCGATGCCAGCTGCTTTGGTCAGCATCGCGAGTAAGCGCAGCGTTGTCTGTGGGGGCAACTGCTGTGCCTCGAGGAGCTGTTCAAATGCGAGTGCTTGCAGGCCGTCGCCAGCCAGAATCGCTGTGGCCTCGTCGAAGGCAATATGGCAGGTGGGCTTGCCACGACGCAAATCATCGTTGTCCATGGCGGGAAGATCATCGTGAATCAGGGAATAGGCGTGAATCATTTCCAGTGCCGCCGCTACCCGGTCGGTGGAAGGATTGATTTCACCCACTGCATTGGCCGCAGCGTAGGCCAGTAGAGGACGAATGCGTTTGCCACCGTTGAACAGACTGTAGCGAATTGCCTCGAAAAGGGTGGTTTCTCCCTGGCCGGCAATGGGGAGTATGGCATTGAGATGTTGATCAATTCGCTGCTGCGACTGCTGCTGAAAGTCTGCAAAAGAAAGGGTGTCCATCAGCCGCTCTCAGGATCAAAGACCTTGGGTTCAGAGGATCCGCTAGTCAGCATATCGACTTTAAGCTGGGCATCCTTGAGTGCCTGCTGGCATTCGCGGGTTATTTTAATGCCTGCTTCAAAGGCTTTGAGTGAGTCCTCCAGACTTAGAGTCCCCTTTTCCATGTCGTTGACCAGTTCTTCAAGCTGGTGCAGTTTTTCCTCAAAATCCAATGGTTTTTTGCGGCTGGCCACGTTTTACGCTCCAAAAATCAAGCTGCAACACTAACCGAGCCAGGTGAAGTGGTCAATTCTGTGAGCTCACATCTGTAATCTTTTTCCTACAAAAAAAACAGAAAAATACCAATGGTGGCGGCATTGGAAAGAGTAGATAGTAATGTGGCATGGACGCTGTGACACATGGATGTGTAACGCAATGACCAAGGAAAAACATGGATGTTAGGTTATTCTGTGGTTTCCAGATGGAAGCCACAATTTCCTGTACTGCCCCTAAAGCCCTGATATCTCCTGTATCAGGGCTTTATTTTTTATCTGTTGACAGTGTTTTCTCCGGGTTTATTATTGCTGAAGTTGTACCTCGCAGGAGCAATAGGCCTTCAGTTGCAGCAATGAGCCCAAAGCAGTGTGCCGCCCCAAAAAAATACCCGTGATGCTGCGGTGGGTATGCTTTATGCCTTTTTGCCCTGATTCTCAGGCCCCGTTCGTTCTTGACGGGGCTTTTTGCATTCTGGAAAGACGGTCTGCAGCTACTTCTGGAATTGAGCAGTGGTGGTCGGCGTGATACAACCGAGGATTTTACGACTCAATCAGGCAGGCCAGCCTATCGAATGGCTGGATTGGCAGGAAGCCGTGTGCCTGTTTGCCAGGGAGCTTGTTGTCTGGACGTTGGGTGATGTGGTCAAAAAAGTTCATGGAGGTTATAGCCGCCATACCGGAGAACAGACCCGTATGGTATTGCCCAGTATCATTGCCTGTACCGGTGAGCAGTTGGCGCGTCCACAGACACGGCACCCGCTGAGCAATCCTGCACTGTTTGCCCGCGATGGTTATTTGTGCATGTACTGTGCCCGTCCCTTTGAGAGCAATGCGCTCACACGTGATCACATCGTGCCCACTTCCAGGGGTGGGGAGGATCGTTGGGAGAACGTGGTTGCCGCCTGTCGCCGTTGTAACCAGCACAAAGCTGATCGTCTGCTCGATGAATTAAATATGCAGCTGGTCGCTCTGCCGTTCAGGCCCAACAACGCAGAATATCTGGCACTGATTAACTCCAGGCGGATATTGGGGGATCAGATGGAATTTTTGCGGAGCCAGTTTTCCAGAAATTCGAGGCTGTTGTAGTCTATTTGTTCGACACTTCCCGGCGATCCTACAGTTTAACAGGCGTCACATTTTGCCAATTCCATGCTAGCCTCTTGCCCCGAAAGCCATTAACCCATTGTTGAGGATCATTGAATGGAGCTCGGAATTGCCGGAAAAACGGCGTTGGTTTGTGCCGCCAGTAAAGGGCTGGGTAAAGGGTGTGCGATGGCCTTGGCAGCGGAGGGCGCCAAGCTGGTAATCATGGCGAGGCAGGCCGGTACGCTGGCAGCAACCGCTGAGGCGATCCGGGTAGCCACGGGCGCCGAGGTGACCACGGTGGTAGGTGACATTACGACGGAGGCGGGTCGGGATGCGGTCCTTATCGCCTGCCCTGCACCGGATATTCTGGTGAATAATGCCGGGGGGCCGCCGCCGGGAGATTTCCGCAACTGGGGGCAGAAAGAATGGTTCGAAGCGGTCAATGGCAATATGTATAGCCCGATTGATATGATTCGCCGCACCCTGGATGGCATGATCGAACGACGGTTTGGGCGGATTATCAATATCACCAGTGCTGCGGTAAAGCAGCCGTTTGAACCACTGGGGTTGTCCAACGGCGCCCGTTCGGGGTTGACCGGTTTTGTGGCCGGGATTTCCCGGGACCCGGCGCGCTTTAATGTGACCATCAATAATTTATTACCGGGACTCTTTGATACCGAGCGAGGTCATGGCGCCGCCACACTGATCGGTGAGAGCCGGGGGCTTTCTGCCCGGGACATTATCGCCGGTCTGCCGGCCGGCCGGTTGGGCATGATCGAGGAATTTGGTGCCACCTGTGCATTTCTTTGCAGCCAACAGGCAGCCTACATCACCGGCCAGAATATCCTGATTGATGGCGGCAACTACCGAGGCACTTTCTGAGGCGCAGTGCTAGTTCATCAGGCTCTGTGCCAGTACCATCAGTATCAGTGCTGGGCAGCAGAATTTTGCGTAGCCGGGCCAGATTCGCCAGAACAGACTGTGCTGTACATCGGGCAGACCTCGGCGAATTTCCTCCAGAACCTGGTCCCTGCGCCAGACCCAGGTGGCGAAAACACATAACATCAGTCCCAGCAGGGGCTGGCTGTAGCGGGTGGTGAGGGTCACGACGACCGCAAACAGAGTGTCAAAATTCATCACGATCACCGTGCTGATGGCAAAGACTATCGCGCCGGACAGCCAGGTGGCCATAGGGCGACTGGCAACATGTTGTTCGAGAGTGTAGGAAACGGGCACTTCAAGCATGGAAATCGATGATGTGAGCGCTGCGATAGATAGCAGGGTAAAGAACAGCAAAGCAACCACAGTACCGCCAGCCATAGTTTGAAACAGAGCGGGTAGTGTTTGAAAAATCAGGTCTGGCCCGGCCATCAACGTCCCCTGAGCCGTATAGATTTCCACCCCCTGATGCCGGGCGACAAACATTGCTGGCAGTACAAGCAGACCCGCCAGAAAGGCCACGGATGAATCCAGTGCCGTGACAATGGCGCCCATGGCGGGAAGGTTGTCGTCTGGCCTGAGATACGAGCCGTAGATCAGCATGGTGCCGACTCCGAGTGACAGGGAAAAGAAAGCCTGGCCGAGGGCGCTGAGGATCAATTTTGGATCACCGATGCGGCTGAAATCCGGGATCAGGTAGAGTTTGAGCCCATCGACTGCGCCGGGCTGGGTGAGCACATAAACGATCAGAAAAACCATCATTGCCAGCAGAGCCGGCATTAACCGACATGACCATTTTTCGATGCCGTGCTCAACGCCGGAACTGATAACCGCGCAGGTAACAACCAGAAAAATCGCGCAGAACAGTAGGTTTCTGGGTGCGCTGAAAGCAGTGAGCCAGTTGGCCAATCCCGGCAGTCCGCTGAGGTTGACCATCGGTTCCAGCAGATAGGCGAGCATCCAGCCGGCCACAATGCTGTAAAAGCTGAGGATCAGCGCGGCGACAATAATGCCGTAAAAACCCGTCAGTTTTCCCAGCAATCTGGCGTTTTTTCCAGGAGATATGATTTGCAGTGCAGAAACCATATTGGCGCGGGTATGACGACCGATAATCAATTCGGCCATGAGTGCCGGGTAGGCCAGGCAAAACGCCAGCAGGAAATACACCAGTACAAAGGCACCGCCGCCATTCTCGGCGGCATTGGTGGGAAATCCCCAGATATTCCCCAACCCCACTGCCGACCCCGAGGCCGCCAGAATAAAGCCAATACGGGATGAGAACTGCCCGCGGGGGGAAGACATGGCAATCACTCGTGTTGAGCGTTGAGTTCTGACGACCGAAGTTGCCGTCTTGCTGGGATGTTAGTCATTCAGCAGCACTATTTTACCGGTGTGTGAAAACCCTTCCATCCGTTGATGGGCCGCGACCGCGTCCTCCAGCGCCATCACCCGATCAATAACAGGCAGGATCCGGTGTGCTGTCACAAAGTCGATCATGGCGGCAAACTCTGCATTGCTGCCCATGGTCGTACCCTGTATACGGATTTGTCGGAAGAAAAGTTTAGCCAGTTCCAACCCTTTGGCCGGGTTGCCAAGGGTGGCACCAAAGAAGACCAGTCGCCCACCGGGTAACAAACTATCCAGCAGGCTGTTGAGCGCGTCGCCGCCAGCGCTGTCGATCACTGTGTGAAAGCCGCCGGATTGTTGCCGAAGTTTTTTATAGCACGCTGGATCCCGGTAATTTTCGCCACCGGTTACCCCCATGACTTTGGCGTGAGCCAGCTTCTCATTGCTGCCACTGCTGACATAGACTTCGGCGCCGAGATTAAGGCACCAGAGAACGGCAAAGGTCGAAACACCGCTGCCGGCACCGGTAATCAATACCCGATGACCGGGCTGTACATCTCCCTGGGTGGTAACGGCACGCCAGGCAGTCAGTCCCGCCAGCGGAATAGCGGCTGCCTGTGGCCAGTCGAGGTGGGCAGGTTTTGGGTAAACATCGCTCGCCGCAACACAGATGTATTCGGCGAAAGTGCCCTGGTCCGGCATACCCAATACCCGAAAATCCGGGCCGTAGTGGCGCTGTTCCGGGCCCCAGTTTTTGGCAGGGTATATCACCACCTGCTGTCCCAACAGCTCGTTCTGGACACCCTCCCCCAGTTCATCGATAACCCCTGCACCGTCAGAGCCGGGAACACAGGGTAACTCTATTTTTGGGTACTTACCCTGTGTGATCCAGAGGTCGCGGCGGTTCAGCGCACTGGCAGCCAGTTTTACACTTACTTCACCCGGCCCAGGGGCTTTTCGTTCAATGTCACGCAGCGTCAGCTTTTCAGGTCCACCAAGACTGTCGAGTACCACTGCCTTCATGTTAGCTCTCCATTGTTCGCAGGCGAAAACAGATCCCTGATCGGTAATCGCGTTGCCTGCGATTTTGACCATGGATACCGACTACACCGCATTGATACTAACATGTCATTATGGGCAGGGAGTGTAAACAGTTGTGACAGTCATCCTGACTGATTTGCAGGTCGGATGGTTAAGAAATCGAGTCATATCGCAATACTTAAAAAAGGGGAATAGTGATGTATAAAAATATTCTGGTTCCGACGGATTTGACGGATAAAAATGAGCCCGCTATCCGGGAAGCACTGTCGATGGCTTTCCAGTCCGGCGGCCAGCTACACCTGCTACATGTGCTGGAGAAGCTGGGTGGTGAAACCGATGGAGAGCTGGAAGCTTTTTACCAGAAGCTTGCCAGTCAGGCCGACGAAACCCTGACGCGTTGGCAGCAACATTTTCAGTCAGAGTTTCCCGGCGTGCCAATCGAGAAATTGATAGCAGTGGGTAAGCGCGCCCCCGAAATCATCCATTATTGTAGAGAAGTGAAGATAGACCTGATTGTGATGGCGGCCCGAATCATCAAGCCGGAACAGCAGTCTTTTGGCACCCTGAGCCATCAAGTCGCCCTGTTCGCGCCAGTATCCGTATTGATGGTTCGCTGAAACGCCTTTTGCGTCCTTCTTGTGTTCAGGGAGAGCCAGCCACAGCGACCCTTGAAATTCAGATTGCCGTACCTACATAAGCCATGTGGGCGTCACGTCTCTTGCAGAGTGCATGCCCACGACCATTACTTTTTATATTGCTTCTAATGGAGGATATGTTATGGCAACTGTTGACCTGACCCCGCTGTATCGCAGCACAATCGGTTTTGATCGTCTTGAACCGTTGCTGGAAACTGCGTTGCGCACTGAGCAGACCTCGACGGTATACCCGCCCTACGATATTGAGGTGCTCGATGAAAACCGTTATGCCATCACCATTGCAGTGGCTGGCTTTGATCGCGCCGAACTGGATATCCAGGTGGAGAAAGGTGTGCTGACTGTGTATGGCAAAAAAGCGAGTGACAAGACCTCCCGCAATTACCTGCATCAGGGGATTGCCCGGCGCGCCTTCGAACGCAAATTCAACCTTGCGGATCATGTTGAAGTGACATCTGCGGATCTCAACAATGGCCTGCTGACCATCAGCCTGCTCAAGGAAATTCCGGAGGCCATGAAACCAAGAACCATCCCGATCAGTGACGGTGGGAATGTGTTTGAGAATAGCGATAACAGTAGCCAGGCGGCCTGAACAAGTGGGGCGGCAGGGTAATTGCCGCCCCGCTCACTAAAAATACTTGGGAATTATTTTTTCCAAACCGTGTCCCACAACACTGTCAGGGTCGAGAGCGTAGCTGATCGGACCGGTGGCAAGACAAGTGGTTCAATGATCAAGCAAGTAAAAGTAAACGGGTTGGGCACTGTTATTGGACAGTCAGGCCTTCGGTAATCCTCAGGAGTTTTTAGCATGCATCAGTTCAGACATTTCATGCTCGCGGTATCCATGTTGTTGGTGGTTGGTTTTACCCAGGCGGCGCTACCGCTGCACGATGGCTCAGACAGGGAGCTGCCCTCGCTGTCGCCAATGCTGAAGAGTGTCAGTCCGGCAGTTGTCAATATCGCGACATTTTCCAGCCAGCAGGCTACGAACAACCCCTTGATGAACGACCCCTTTTTCCGGCATTTTTTCAATGCGCCGGACCCCCGTCAGCAGCGCCAACAGCCGCCCAGAAAACGCCAGCAAAGCGCGGGTTCGGGGGTGATAGTCAATGCCGATGACGGCATTGTGATGACCAATTATCACGTGATCAAAGGTGCAGATGAAGTCCAGGTATCCATGGAAGATGGCCGTTCGTTTACCGCCAAGGTCAGAGGTTCCGACCCCGAGTTGGACATCGCCATTTTGCAGATTGAGGCCGATAACCTGGCTGAAGTACCACTGGGTGATTCCGGCAAACTGGAGGTCGGCGACTTTGTCGTGGCCATCGGCAGCCCGTTTGGGCTCGGACAGACCGTGACAACCGGTATCGTCAGTGCGTTGGATCGCACCGGTCTCGGTATTGAAGGCTATGAAAATTTCATACAGACAGATGCTTCCATCAACCCCGGCAATTCCGGTGGTGCACTGGTCAGTCTGCGCGGGGAGCTGGTGGGAATTAATACTGCGATTCTGGCACCAGCCGGTGGCAATATCGGCATTGGCTTTGCTATTCCTATCAATATGGCCAAAGCCAGTATGGATCAGATACTCGAATATGGCGAAGTGAAGCGCGGTCAGCTGGGTATTGGTATCCAGGATATTACGCCCGAGTTGCGCGAAGCCTTCAATCTCGAGAACGGCCAGCGAGGCGTGCTGGTGACCGGTGTTAGTGACGACTCCACTGCCAAGAAGGCTGGCGTGCAGGCAGGGGATGTGATTATTGCCGTCGATGGTGAAGCGACCAACTCTTCCGGACAGCTACGCAGCCAGATCGGCATCAAATCCATTGGTGACGAAGTGCGACTCACCTACATTCGCGATGGCAAGGTGAAAAAAGTTGATATTGAGGTGGGTGAGCCACAGCAATTGACGTCCACCACGGGTGAATTGCACAAGCTGCTGGAAGGTGCCCGCTTTGAAAACAACCCGGATGGTGAGGGTGTACTGGTGTCGGGCTTATCACCGAACTCGGTAGCTGCCTATAACGGTTTGCGCCCCGGTGATGTGATTCTGGGTGCCAACCGGCAGCGCGTCACCAACCTAGATAGCTTCAAAAAAGCGCTTTCCCTGAGCAAGCAGTCCGTCCTGCTCCATGTCAACAGGAATGGCAACTCCCTCTACCTGGTGATCCGCTAGCGTTCCATATTATCCGGTGGGCCTGTCTCTTGCAGGCATCACCGGATACCTTGCCTGCCATGAAAAATCCCTTTGCCTGTGCCGGTTACATTCATTTGTCATGCAATGATCGATTTAACAGTTATTCAGTCAAAACCAGAGTAGGATGAAAGTGTTCCCTGAGTGGCCAGTCGATATCGGTATGTAAGCCACGTTTCTACTATCTTCAAAGTATCCGCGCACTCAGGTTTGCAGCGGTCGATTCTTTTCAATAGGGAGTTCAAGTATGAATAATCAATCCGTTAGGCAACTGGTCTGCTATATACTGGTTTCCATGGTGATGTTCGCTGGGCTGGTGAGTCAGTCCCATGCGGTGATGGTGGGTACCGATACGGTTGCCGCTGAGGTTTCTTCCGATCTGGGTCGTGAAGAAATCAAAGACCTTCTGGCTCGTCAGGATGTATCCGATAAACTGACCAGCCTGGGTGTTGATATTGCCGATGTCAGTGATCGGGTGGACTCAATGAGCGACGCGGAGGTCGCCGAGCTGAACCAGCAGATGGCCGACCTGCCTGCAGGCGGTGTTCTGGGTACAATCGCATTGGTATTGTTGATCCTGATTCTGCTTGATGTTGCCGGGGTGACCGATATCTTCCCCGGTGTCTGAAATTGATTCACAGTAATCTGGTCCTTCAAAAACACGCGATGATCTCGCGTGTTTTTTTTCTGTGTTCTGTTCTGCTTTCCGGGTGTGTCAGTACACCCCAGACAGACCAGCTGTTGGCTGGACAAGCGGAAGATAGCTCCCGGCATGTATCCCACATCATAGAGGGGGTGCCTTTTTTTCCGCAAAACGATTATCACTGTGGTCCCGCTGCTCTCGCCACGGTGCTCTCTGCCTCTGGGCTTTCCACCGTAGTGCCCGACGATCTGGTGAGCAAGGTGTATGTGCCCGACAGAAAGGGCAGCTTTCAGGTAGAAATGCTGGCTGCTGCCAGATCCTATGGACGAATCCCCTATATTATCGAACCCCGTCTCGAGCATCTGATCGGTGAAGTGCAGGCCGACAACCCGGTGTTGGTGTTACAAAATCTGGGCGTCAGCTGGTATGAGGTCTGGCATTACGCAGTCGTGGTTGGGTACGACCTGAGCAGTGAAAAACTGGTGATGCATTCCGGTGAGAAGAAGCGGCGCATGACCAGGCTGGGGGTGTTTGAACAAACCTGGCAACGCAGTGATTACTGGGGTGTGATTCTGCTGAAACCGGGGAAGTTGCCCCGGCAGGTGGACGAACAGAAATACTTCCTTTCGGTGATCGACTTTGGGCGCAACAATCCTGCAGTAGACGTGGAAAAAGCCTACCAGGCGGGGCTGGAACGCTGGCCGAACAGCAAGATATTCGGGTTTGCCCTGGCCAACCTGCACTACGATATGGGCAAATTGCCGGAGGCGCTTGCCGGGTATCGCCGGTTACTCACCGTCGCCCCGGATTTTGCCCCCGCCTATAACAATCTCGCCCAATTGCTCTTTGAACTCGGTGAACACACCGAGGCGATTGCCATGGCTGAACAGGCAGTGGCCCTGGGGGGGCCACACGCATCAATGTATCAGAAGACCCTCGACGCACTTCGGCAGTGATCCGCCCGATTTATTCTGCGGGTACATGGAATTTGCTGGTGCGTGACAGTTTTCTGAACAGCACATAGAAAATCGGGGTAAAAAACAACCCGAAAAACGTTACGCCGAGCATGCCGGAGAAAACCGCAACCCCGATGTCGCTGCGCATTTCGGAACCTGCGCCGGTGGACAGTACCATCGGGACTACACCCATGATGAATGCGAAGGACGTCATCAGAATTGGCCGCAACCGCATCCGGCTTGACGTCACCGCAGCGTGCCAGGTGTCCATGCCCTTGTGCTCCAGCTCCCGGGCAAACTCCACGATCAGAATGGCGTTTTTGCTGGCCAGGCCCGCCAGCACGAACAGGCTGATCTGGGTGAAAATATTGTTGTCGCCACCGGTCAGCCACAGGCCGGCCACCGCCGACAATACCGACAGTGGCACAATACTGATCACCACCAACGGCAGCACCAGGCTTTCGTACTGTGCGGCCAGCACGAGAAAGACCAGCAACAGGCACAGGGGGAAAATAAAGATGGCGGTATTGCCACTCAGTACCTGCTGGTAGGTCAGGTCCGTCCACTCAAAGGTCATGCCCAGTGGCAACACCCTGTCAAGAATTTTGCTGATGGCATCCTGAGCTTGACCACTGGAATAGCCGGGTGCCGCGTCACCATTCATATCTGCCGCCAGATAGCCGTTGTAGCGAATGGCGCTTTCCGGACCGTAACTCTCTTTCATTTCCAGCACGCTGCCCAGCGGTACCATCTCCCCCCGGTCATTTTTCACTTTCAGGTTCAAGGCATTTTCAGGGCTGGTGCGGTATTCGGCATCCGCCTGGGCAATAACCTGGTAGGTGCGACCGAAACGGTTGAAATCATTCACATACAGCGAGCCGAGGTAGACCTGCATGGTATCGAAGATTTCCTTGATATCCAGGCCGAGCTGTTTGGCTTTGGTCCGGTCAAGATCGGCGTATAGCTGGGGGACATTGATCTTGTAGTTGGAATAGACATTGACCAGTGCCGGGTCCTGCCATGCGGCCTGTTGAACATTGTCTACAACCGCGGCCAGCTGCTCATAGCCAAGATTGGCGCGATCCTCGATCTGCAGTTTGAATCCGCCGGTGGTGCCGAGGCCCATGACCGGCGGTGGTGGGAAAATCGCAATGAACGCCTCATTGATACCGGCGTATTGCATTTGCAGGCGTTCGGCGATGGCCGCGGCGGACAGTTCGGGCGAATTGCGCTGGTCAAAGTTTTCCAGCGTGACAAAGACGATGCCGGCACTGGCGCTATTGGTAAAGCCGTTCACCGAAAGGCCGGGGAACTGTACCGCATTGGCGACACCCTCTTCGGCCATGGCAATGCTGCCCATTTCCCGGATGACGGCTTCCGTGCGGGCCAGGGACGCACCATCGGGCAGCTGCGCGAAACTGATCAGGTACTGCTTGTCCTGGGGCGGGACAAATCCCTTCGGCAGACCGCTGAAGCCAATAGCGGTCACGCCGATCAATACCAGATAAACCGCAAAAGACGTGGTTTTATGGCTCAGCAAATCAGCGATGGATGTGGAGTAGGCGCTGGACGATTTTTTGAAGCCCCGGTTGAACAACCGGAAGAAGCCGCCAAACAATTTGTCCATGATCCTTGTCAGGCGATCTTTGGGCGCATCCTGGCTTTTCAGTAGCAGCGCCGCGAGGGCAGGGCTCAGCGTCAGAGAGTTGAAAGCCGAGATGGTGGTTGAGATGGCAATGGTCAGGGCGAACTGCTTGTAGAATTGGCCGGTCAGCCCACTGATAAAGGCAATCGGCACAAATACAGCCACCAGAGTGAGCGAGATCGCGATAATCGGCCCACTGACTTCCTGCATGGCTCGATAAGTGGCCTCACGGGGATCCAGTCCCTCGGAAATATTGCGCTCGACGTTCTCCACCACCACGATGGCGTCGTCCACCACGATGCCAATGGACAACACCAGCCCGAACAGTGACAGGGTATTAATGGAAAAGCCGAACAGCCACATCAGGGCGAAGGTGCCGATAATCGACACCGGCACAGCCAGCAGCGGAATAATTGAGGCACGCCAGGTCTGGAGGAAGACCACGACCACAATCACCACCAGCAGCAGGGCTTCCAGCAGGGTTTTCACCACAGCCTTGATCGAGTCCTTGACGAATACCGTGGGATCGTAGACCACCTCGTAATCGAGGCCCTCGGGAAACAGCGGCTTCAGTGCCTCCATGGTGCGGCGCACCTCATCGGAGATGGCGATGGCATTGGCGCCAGGTGCCTGAAAAATCGGGATCGCCACAGCGGGTTTGTTATCCAGCATGGCATTGAGGTTGTAATCGGCAGCTGCCATCTCAATGCGTGCGACATCTCTGAGTCGGGTGATCTGACCACTATTGCCGGCATGCACGATGATGTCGGCGAATTCCTCCGGGGTTTCCAATCGCCCCATGGCATTGACGGGCAGTTGCACATCCACCGGCTCGGCCATGGGCGCGCCGCCGATGATGCCCGCTGCCACCTGCACATTCTGTTCCCGGATCGCCGCAATTACTTCATTGGCCGAGAGGTTGCGCTCGGCAATTTTCTCCGGGTCGAGCCAGATACGCATTGCATAGTCGCCGGAGCCAAACAGGCGCACCGTGCCAACCCCATTGACCTTGGCCAGCTCGTCCTTGACATGCATCAGCGCATAGTTGCGCAGGTAGAGCTCATCGTAGCGCTGATCCGGTGATACCAGGTGGACCACCAGGGTGAGATCCGGCGAACTTTTCACGACCGTTACCCCGAGCTGCCGCGTCACTTCCGGCAAGCGGGGCAGGGCCTGGGATATCCTGTTCTGTACCATCTGTTGGGCTAGATCGGGGTCGGTCCCTATTTTGAAGGTGACGGTCAGGGTCATCCGCCCATCTGAGGTGGCCTGGGAAGACATGTAAAGCATGTTTTCCACGCCGCTGAGTTGCTCCTCAAGCGGCGTCGCCACTGACTCGGCAATGACTTTGGGATTGGCGCCGGGAAAAGAAGCATTCACTACCACTGAAGGCGGTGTTACCTCGGGGTATTCGGAAATCGGCAACTGAAACATCGCCAGCAGACCGGCGATCATCACCATCAGGGAGAGTACACCGGCGAAGATCGGTCGATCTATAAAAAATCTGGAAATATTCATGGCGGTCCTTCAGGGGAATATTGAGACTATTCAGCTGTTGTGTCGGCAGCCTCGGGTTGGGCAGGTGTGGGATCGACCGGCATTCCCGGCCGAATGTGGGCGAGTCCGTTGATGACTACCTGATCGTCAGGTTGCAACCCGCTCAACACAACCCGTTGCCCTTTGTGATACTGACCCAGGGTGACTTCGCGGTAGGCGGCGATATGGTCTTCGCCGACCACATAGACAAACTTCTTGTCCTGATTGGTGCCCACAGCGCCAGTGGGAATCAGCAATACCTCCACTTCGGTGGCTGCACCGAGTTGAACATTGGCGTACATGCCGGGTGTCAGGGCCCCGTCGGTATTATCAAAGATGGCCCGCGCCCGGATGGTTCCGCTGGAAATATCCAGTTGATTATCGAACGCATGGACTTTGCCCCGGTAAACCCGGTCGTCGTTCGCCAGTGTCAGTTCTACCGGCATCGCCGCGGTATTACCGGTGGTCCGGATTGATTGCAGATAGGTTTGCTCGTCCACATTGAATTCGGCATACAACTGCTGGTTGGATACCAGTGTTGCCAGTACGGGCGCACTGGCACCGGCTTCCACCAAGTTGCCGACGGTGAGCTCTGCACGGCTTATCCGGCCTGAAAAAGGCGCCTTGATATGCGCATACTGGAGATCCAGCTCCGTTCTTACCACGGTGCTTTCCGCCTCCTGTATCATCGCGCTGGCTACCTGGTATTCATTTTTCGCCGAATCATAAATGCTGTCCGACACCAGTTTCCGCCCGACCAGCTTGCTGGCCCGTGCCAGTTCGTCTCGCGCCAGGGTGGTGCGGGACTCTGCAGAGGCAAGTTGTGCTTTTGCCTGTTGCACGGCGGCCTGGTAGGGCCGGGGGTCGATCACAAACAGTAGTTCACCCCGTTCGACCAGTTGACCATCCTGAAACAGCACCTGCTGAATCTCGCCGCTTACCCGGGGTTTTATCTCGGCAGTATTTACTGCGGTCAGGCGTCCGGCAAAGCGTGTCCAGAGGCGAACGGATTCCAGCGCCACCGCTGTAACTGGAACCTGTCTCGCAGGTGGTGCACCTGTTGCCGTCTTGTCACTGGAATGGCTCTGGTGAGGGAATGCGGCGTAATAGAGGGTCGCCAGCAGGGTCAACAGTACAGTGGCTGTTGCGCCCGCAGCAACGCGAGGGCGCCTTTTGCCGGATGTGTCAGGCATGGTTGAGCTCCAGATTTTGAGGTATTAAACGGCTTCCTGTTGCCGAAAAAGGCGATTTGTTCTTGAATATGGCAGCTTACATACCGGTCGGTATGTCAGTCAATTGCTGAAATCAAAATAGGCTGGCTGGGGCATCGTTTTGTATTTGAGTAATTTATAGATATATTTCAACCGGTAAGCGCAGTTACACCATCGTGGGTTTTCAGACGGCAGCGGTGTCAGGGGTTTTGCCAGCTGGCATGGGTTGCTGGGCAAACCGTTAGGTATCTATACTGTGAAGCCTGACGTTAACCTGAAAGATACCTGATATGTCGTTAACCGAAACCCGGGAGCGCCTGCTGGAAACAGCGCTTGAGCTGATCTGGCAGAGTAATTACAACAGTGTCGGTGTGAATGAAATCTGCAAACAGGCGGGCGTCACCAAGGGTGCCTTTTACCACCACTTTGATTCGAAGGCGGCACTGTTCTGTGAGGCTACAGCCTATTACTGGCAAGTGATAAAAAGTGATCTTGATGCGGTTTTTTCACCGGTCAACACCCCGCTTGAGCAACTTGAAAATCTGGTGCATTTTCTGTTTGTGGCGAAGATGGGTAACGATCGTGCGGGTATCCGGGGCTGCCCTTTTTACAATGCCGGGGCACAGATTGGCTCCGGTGACGAGAAGGTGATCGAAGCGCTCCAGCTACTTTCGCAAACTGCGGTAAAATACAACCTGTCACTGGTAAAGGCCCTGCAGTTAGCGGGTTGTCTTGATGACGGTGTGGATGCCGAGCAAACCGCCAGATTGCTCTATCATTACATCCACGGCGTGCTCAGCTATGCCCAGGTGCACAGTGATGACGAGGAAATCAAACGTGATCTGCCCACCGGTCTCTACCGCTTGCTGGCACTGAAAACGGACTACTGGTTTAGCACCAGACCCACCTGGGAGCCACAGCCGGGGGTTTCCCCTCTTGTCGGCGAGATACTGTTGCCAAGACTCAGATAGCCGCGTTCGGTTATACAAAAACCGGGATGGACTCCATATGACCGACCAGTTGTGGCCGGTATTCCCAGTGAGCCTCAATGGTATTCTGGGTGAGCACATCGCCGGGTTTTCCCTGTGCGGATAATCTTCCTTCCTTCATCAATACACAATGGTCGCAGTAGCGCAGTACATGGTTGAGATCATGCAGCACGGCGATGACTCCGTAACCGCGTTGGCGGCATAGTGAGCGGGCCAGTGCCAGTATTCTGTGCTGTTGTTTGAGATCCTGTGCCGAGGTCGGTTCGTCCAGCACCAGCAAGGGTGGTTGTGTGGCCTGGCTCAATTGCAGTAGCACCCTGGCCAGATGGACTCTTTGCTTCTCTCCTCCGGACAGTGATGGGAATGCCCTGCCCATCAGGTGGTGGCAATCCGTGTCTTTCATCAAAGCAGCCACCTGCTGTCTGCCTTCCTGACGGGACAGGGAAAGTGGGATCATTCCCATGGCAACAATTTCGTCGGCAGTAAATGAAAAGCCAATCTGGCTGAACTGGGGAAGTGCGGCTAGGTGTCGCGCCCTGTCCAGTGGATCCCACTGGCGCAAGGATCGCTGATAAAAAAGGATGTCACCGGTGACAGGCAGATCACCGCCGATGGCCCTGAGCAAGGTGGATTTTCCCGACCCGTTTGGACCGGCGACCCCCACCATCATGCCCGTGCCGATGCTCAGTTGCTCAACGACAAGGTGTGGCACTTTGCCGTGTTGAGAACGGAGATTGGTCAATTCAAGCATAGCGGTAGGCCCTAGTTCCATTGACGCCGTTGCTGGATTAACAGCGCCAGAAAAAAGGGCGCCCCCAGTAGTGCAGTGACCAGACCCACCGGCAGTTCTGCCGGCTGTACCACCAGTCTTGCCATGAGGTCCGCCACCAGCAGGAGCAGGGCACCGCAGAGTGCAGAGAGCGGGATCAGGCTGCGGTGGTCAGGCCCGGTCACCAGCCTTACCAGGTGCGGTACCACCAGACCAATAAAACCAATAATACCGGCGTAGGCGACGGAGATGCCGACCCCAACGGCGACCAGAATAATCAGCTGCTGTTTGAGCCCTTCCACGTTGATACCGAGGTAGCGAGCCTCACATTCCCCGAGTACCAGTGCATTCAATGCGGACGTCTTCCTTTGGAATGCAATAGCCAGGGCCACAACGGTGAAAAATCCCAGCCACAGGTTTACCTGACTGGCGCCGGCAAGACTGCCCATCTGCCACAGGCTCAATTGGCGAAGCTTTTCATCGTTTGAAAAGTAGCTGATAAAACCGATGGTCGCACCGGCAAAGGCGGAGATGGCCACTCCGGCCAACAGGAGTACCAGTACTGAGGTGCCCTGTTTCGACCGGGACAGGCTGTAGACCAGCATTGTGGTGAGCAGGCCGGCGACAAAAGCACTCACGGGCACGGCCAGAGGACCTATGGAGGCGGGAAAAATAGCGATAGCAACAATAGCGCCGACCGCAGCCCCGGAGGAAACGCCGATAATGCCGGGGTCTGCCAGTGGATTGCGGAACAGTCCCTGCATCACTGCGCCACACTGTGCCAGCATGGCGCCGACAAACACAGACAGCAGCAGCCTCGGCAGTCTCAGCTCAGTGACGACTACCCGCTGGTAATCATCCAGTGTGCTCCAGTGGGTGCCGAACAGGGTATCGCAGAGTGCCAGTAGGCTCTCTGTTGGCGGTAAATCCAGCGCGCCCTGCAGTAGCGACAGCAAGCTGCCGAGGATAATCATGGCAACCAGCGCGATACCGGAGATCATAACGGGGAGTCGCATCAGTTCGCCTTTACTGCAAGGATCAGTTGTCTGGCTTCTTCAATGGACGCTAGGCTCAGTCCTGCGACCAGTGTGCTGCCATCAACGGCAATAATGTGCCCGAATCGGGCGGCCCGGCTGTGCGTCAGTACCGGATTGCTTTTGATAAAGCTATCCAGAGCGTGGTCTTTTTCCTGCCCGGCGAGAATGATGATGTCGGGGTCCATGGCGAGCAGGGATTCTGCCGAGACAGTGCGGTAATTGGTGAAATCTGCAACATTGTGGCCGCCGGTGAGGCGGATGAATGCTTCGCCAGTGGTGCCGTGGCCGGCCAGGCGAAGCTTGGCGGGATCGGTGGCCAGCAGGAAAGCGGCACTGCTGCCTGTTATAGGCTGGCTTTCCAGGGCTAGCAACTGTTGATCCAGTCTTGCCAGCAAGGGTGCCACTGTTTCAGACAGGCCCAGTGATTCGGCCACTCGTTGAATATTGTCACGCAACTGCTTCGGATGATCTGGAGAGGACAATTGCAGCAGGGTGACGCCCGCCTGCCTGAGTGCATCAAGTGCGGGTGCCGGACCCATATGCTCACTGCCAATCACCAGCGTGGGTGACAGGCTCAGCAGGCCTTCTGCAGACAGGTTACGGTGGTAACCGACGATTTTCAGTGGCCGGTAATCCGGTGGCAGGTGGCTGGTGACATCCACGGCAACCAGATACCTGTCCGCCCGCAGAGCAAAGATCAGCTCAGTGACCAGCGCATCGGTGCTCACCAGCCTTGTATCGGCCTGTGTTGTGGCAACAGCGCCAAATAATACCCCGGCCAACAGGACTGACATCAGGGATGAGCGGAGGAATTTTTTCATGGTTTCGATTCCATCAGAATTTGGGTGTCGGTCATCTGTCGTTCATTCAGCAGCGCCAGCAGTTTGACCAGCGACTCCACGGATGCGCGGCTGTCGGGGGCGACCGTCACAGGCCGGTTTTTGTCATCCAGCTGGGGCAAAAGGCGGGACTGAAATTCCTGCCAATGGTTGTAGCGCTGTTCGCCAATACCCCAGTGGGGCGAGTCCTGATAGAGCGTGATCAGCAGCCGTTGAGGTCCCTCCTCCAGTTCGCTGGTAGCCTGGTCGGTATCCGGAATATCCACGGGCAGAGAGAGCAGTCGATGATTGGCGGTAAGCAGCAGGAACACCACGACGATAAAGATGATGTCAATCAACGGGGTCAGTTCCAGGCCTGCTTCCAGCTTGATCTGGAGGGGCGAGCGAATCACGGCAGGGTACCCATCGAGACGCCATCGAGCTTCAGCAGTTGCAGGTTGATAAACTGTTCAGTCCCGCTTATCAACTGGTCGACCCACATATTGAAGCCGTGTGCGCCCACCAGTGCTGGCACCGCAATGATCAGTCCGGCGGCCGTTGTTTTCATGGCGATCCCCAGCCCGCCGGCAAGCATGGCGGGCTCAATGGGGCCCCGTTGTTCCCCCAGGGTATCAAAGACCTGTATCAGTCCAACCACTGTACCCAGCAGTCCCAATAGTGGCGATAGCAGGGCGAGTATCTGCAGTAGCCGGATACCGCTCGCCAGCCGCCGTTGTCGGTGTTGCAGCCACACGGCAGCAATTTCCTGCTGGATATGTTTTGGCTGTCCAGCGTGTCCTGTCATGACGGTCAGGCTGTCCCGTCTGAGTTTGCCTCGCACGGTTGTGTAACCAATCACAACCAGCCGCTCTGTCAGGATGATCAAGGACAGTAGCGCACAAAGTGAGAGCGGATAGGCCATTGGGCCCAGTTGTTGTTCAAGCAGTGTCATCAGATTCATGGGACGTAGCAGGCATTAGTGGTAGGTTGATTTTTTCAGGGCGAATTGCACCGGAACCCTGACCCTTGATTCGGCGCTCTTGCCATTTATCCGGTAAGGCATGAACTCCCAACTGGCAACGGCCTGTAGTGCGGCCTCGTCCAGTACAGCGATTCCCGAACTTTTGCTGACTGACAGCTGACGCTGTTCGCCCTCGTCGTCGAGCCAGATATCCAGCCAGACTGTGCCCTGCTGGCCCCGCTTGCGAGCAACTGTGGGGTAATTGGGCGGTGTAGGTGGCCTGGCGAACAGAGGTTCGGTAACCAGCGGCGCTGTATGAATGCCCTGCTGTTTGGGCGATTCAGGCTGGCTAGCCACAACGCTTGCCGTATCGTCAAGCTGCCCTGTCTCGTCCTCCCTTGTGGCGTGCGGCCGCTTCGCTTCCGGGATTTTTTCCCGAAGTGGTTTTGTCTCTGCAGGGGGTTCGACATTCGGCTCGGTAGTCACTTGGGGCTGCTTTTTTTCAGGTGTGCGGGCTACCACTGGCTCTGAAGCAGGGGGCTGTCTGTGCTTTGTTGTGGCAATAGGTTCAACAGCTTTTAGCATACTCTGTTCGCGGCGGAATGAGATCGACACCGCCACTGGCGCGGTGTGAAACGAGGACGCCGATTCAGCAGATGGCGCTTCTGTCGGCGGTAGAGTGATTGCCCAGCTGTGGGCAACCAGAGCCATCAAAAGGCTCCCGCTCCGCCAAAGCAGTGTTGGCCAGTATGTTTTCAGTGCTTTGCCCATAACCGAGATGATTCAAATGTCAGTGGTGCCCATGGTATACAGTCGGCCTCTTTTTGTAAATAATAATGATTCGTATTTACATTTGAGGTTGGTGTGTGTAAATTGCTGTTCCCATAGTTGGGTAAGTAGTCGGGTAGGCTGATTTGGTTTCTTGCCAAAAGCGTCGCTATTCCGGGTGCAATTAGTGATGGGGAACAGTGATGGGGAATCCGTTATGAATGATTGGCAAAAACAGAAAAACTTTTTTTCAGTTGGCTGGTATCAACTGGGTCTGGTGCCCGCGTTACTTCTGTCGTACCCGGCGGTCACTGTTGCCGTCGAGGCCAACGACAATACTGGTCAGTCTGCAGAATCTTCGGCCTTTGAAGTCGCACCGGTGGTGGTCAGTGCAACCCGGGTAGAGCAGGACATTGACGACGTATCTCGTGCCATTGTGGTGATAGACGAGGATGAAATAAGCACCATGCAACCCCAGTCGGTGGCGGAAATATTGCGCTATCAGCCAAATATTACGGTATCCGGTGGCCCCAGACCCGGCAATCAGTCGGTCAATATTCGGGGGCTGACCGGCCAGAAGGTCCTGCAAACCATAGATGGGGTGCGTCAGACATTTGAGTCTGGTCATCGTCCCACTTACTTTTTGGATCCTGAGCTAATTCGTGATGTTGAAGTTCTCAAAGGGCCCACCAGCAGCCTGTGGGGTTCGGGTGCACTTGGCGGGGTAGTTTCCCAAAATACCATTTCTGCCAGAGATTTGTTGAAGCCGGGTGCCAATCTGGGTGGCTTGGTCAAATCGGGTTACAACAGCAACAACCATCAGCAAACCACCACCACAGCATTGGCCGGGCGAGTGGGTAATGTAGATCTGCTGGCCAGTGGTTATTACCGGGATGCCAATGACATCGAGCTCGGTAATGGTGACGCCCTGGCGGGCTCAGCCACGCGGGATCAGGGCGGATTGCTGAAGGCAGAATGGCAAATCGACGACCAGCAATCCCTGGCGATTAATTACCGCCGTGCCGAAGTGGAAGGCGGTGTGCCTTCCAATGGTGCCGCTAATCTAGGTAGCAGCAATTTCCTGATTGACCGGGATCAGCGAACGACCACCTGGTCAATGGAATATCACCTGGATACCAATTCTCCCCTGGTGAACAGTCGGCTGCTGGCCTACAGAAACAAGGTGGAAATGGATGAGTCCAGGGTCAGTGATGGACGCTACGATTCCACTGAACTGGTGGTGCGGGGTATTAACCTGAACAATCTTTCCATGATAGGTGATATCGCACTGCTCTACGGGATTGATGGTTATCGAGAAGAATTCGATGCCCGCCGGGGCGGCATAGACCGCCCTGCACCTCCGGATGCGGAAACCGATGTCTGGGGCGCATTTGTACAGGCCACCGTACCGCTCTCGGAAGCCTGGAAACTGGAACTTGGTGTCCGTTATGACCGCTTTGAAACCGAGGCTAAGAACCTCAATGCTGACAGCAGTGACAGCGATGTCTCCCCATCGATTGCTGTCATCTGGCAGTCATCGGACTGGTTGAAACTGACCCTTCGCCACGATCGGGCATTTCGGGCCCCCGGGGCGGAAGCCCTTTACAGTACGGGAACCCATTTCTGTATGTTCCCGGGATTTTGCAACAGCTTCCTGCCCAATCCGGATTTGAAGCCCGAGCAAGCGGCCAACACAGAACTGCTGGCCAATATGCAATTCGAGAACCTGTTTGCTGATGACAGCCTGCGTATCAATGCCGCTGTTTTCCGCAACAAAGTGGATGACTTTATCGAACAGATCGTCACAGACCCTACCTTCTTCCCGGTGATGGACCCCGGTTATACCACCTGGGTGAATGTGGATGAGGCGGAGATAAAGGGCTATGAGCTGAGTGCGGATTATCGGCTTGACCAGTGGCAGTTGAAACTGGCCTATGGCCAAACACGGGGTGAGGATGATAAAACCGGTGATGATCTCACCAATATTCCTGCCGATACTTTCTCGGCTGACCTGAATTACCGTTTCGGTGCCAGGCCATGGTTGGCTGGAGTACGCTTTACCCATGCCGCCAGGCAGGATCGTACCGACTACCCGGAGAACACGGCGGGTCAGGAGTACAGTGATTACAACATCACGGACCTGTATGCCAGCTGGCAGCCGGAAAGTCTGAACGGCGTCAAGCTTGATCTCACGGTCAACAACGTCACGGATAAGCACTATCGGCGGGCCTGGGAAGAACTCTATGAGTCAGGACGGGAAATTATCCTGACGGCAACTTACCGTTTCTAGTGGCGACAGGGTATAGGTAACCAACAATGACAGCGTGGGACGACAATCAGGGGATGTCCGGGGATCAGGCAGAAGCACTGCTTCGGCTATTGGCCGAGTGGGGGAATACAACCACTGTCATCGTGCATGGCGGTTGTGTGTTCGAGTTCAAGGGGTGTTTTCCCGCCGGTAGCCTCGGTGAGGGTTACTACAATCTCGACGGTGGCAGTTCGGGGCTGCACGGGCACATCAATCTCGGCAGGATCCAGCGGGTGGCTTTCCAGGCGCGTCCCCACCGGGGCAGAGAGAGCTACGCCTTTGTTTTTTTGGACAAGGACAGCGAACCCATTTTCAAGGTCTTCCTGGGCAGAGACAACGATGGCGAATTATTTCCCGGACAGGTAGCCGAATTTCATCGTATTAGAGAGCACCGCTCGGTGCAGTGACGAATATCAGGAGAGCAGAATGAGAGAGTCAATTGTGCAGAAACGTATTAATGAAGAAGTGGTCAACTTTATCAGTAGCCGCAAAAGTCTGATGTTATCGACTCTTACAATGGAGGGAACACCCTATGCCTCCTATGCCCCCTTTGCGATTGGCGAAGAATGTCTGTATGTGTTGATCAGTGAAATTGCCCTGCATGCCGTTAACCTTCAGCATTTTCCGGAAGCCTCTGTCCTGATCATCGAGGATGAGGACAGTGCCGGCGAGCTGTTCGCCCGGATCAGGGTAAATTACAGCGTGCAGGCAAAACACATTGAGCCGGATGGCAAGCATTGGGCCGAGGGCATAGCACGACTGGCCGACAGACATGGCGAGCGTATTAATCACCTCAGCCAGTTGGCAGATTTCAAGCTGTTTCGACTTGTTCCTCAGGGTGGACGTTATGTGAAAGGTTTTGGTCGGGCATTTTCCCTGGCGGGAAAAACCCTCGCCGGTGAAACAGTGGATCACCTCAGGGATGGTCACCAGAAACGGGACGTGGCCTGAAATATCCATTAACCGGAGAGGGGAGAATCGCTATGGAACCACAATTCCTGTGTGTGCATCACAGGCAGTTTCTGTCAGCCAACCCCTGTACGGCAAGGCGTTACTGGGAGCGGTGTATGCAGGAAGGGCAGGTGTTTATGACACGCAGCCACTATCGGTCAGCGCTCCCCCATTTTGGTAGCGGTTTTGAAATTGCCATGATTCTGTTGGCCAATGACTGTCAGCCTGTAAAGGTTCAAGGCGGGGGGTATGCTGATGTGGAAAGGCTTGTTGATGCAGGCCATGGCACGGCTGTCTGTTACAGGCAGCTGGGGCAGTTTCATCTCGAGAAGAACTATCTGTTGACGACGTACTATGCGGTACTTGAGGCCGGTGAATTTGTCCGTGGAGATCAGTCAGCGATTTACCGGGAAGTCATTTCCAGGGCGCTGGAAAAATCAGCGAGGCCTCCCTGGCCAGCTCCGGACTCCCCGGTAGCGACCCGACTCAGCACCACGTGCTGAGCAGGGCAATGCATTAGGATCTGTTCAAAATTTTCATCATTGATCCCGACAGGGTTGTCCACCATCGAGTCGGTTTTTTTGGCATAACTGCAATACGGATCGGGGTTACCATCTGCCCTTGAGCTTGCCTATACTGTGGCACTGTTATATCGACTACAGACCGATGTAACTGAACACGATAATAACGAGAGGGTGGTATCCATGAAAAAAATCAAAGCTGTGGTTTATGGTGTCGGGACAATGAATTCGATCATTACCCGTATGTTGCTCGACAAGGGCGTCGAGATTATCGGGGCCATTTCCCGCAGTCCGGCAAAAGTCGGCAAGGATCTGGGGGAGCTCACCGGGCTCGGGCGCCAGCTGGGAGTCGCCGTGAGCAATGACGCCGCAGAGGTGTTGAGTCGTGGAGCCGATATCGCGGTTATCGCCGTCAACAGCTATATGTCCGATGCACAGGAGCAGCTCCGTCTGTGTGCCGAGCATGGTGTGAATGCGGTGACGTTGTCTGAAGAAGCACTGTACCCGTGGGACACCTCGCCCGAGATTACTGCTGAGCTGGACAGCATCGCCAAACGCACCGGTGTGACTTTGACGGGTTCCGGTCATCAGGACAGCTACTGGCTCAATATGGTGAGCATGTTGATGGGTACGACCCATCGTATAGACAAAGTGCTGGGCCAGGCCAGCTGGAATGTCGACGATTACGGCCCCGAACTGGCTCGCGAGCAACAGGTTGGCACCACCCCGGAGCAGTTCAATACGTGGCTGGAGTCCGCTTCGCGCCCACCCACCTTTGGTCGCAACGTGTTGGATGCACTGGTGGCGGATACCGGGCTGACGCCCGTGTCGATTACCACGACATCGCGGCCGGTACTGGCGACGGAACCTCTGCCGGTCGCCTCGCTGGGAATCACGGTTCCCGTTGGTAATGTTCTGGGTTTTACCGATATCGATGAAATTAAAACCAGTGAAGGGCCGAGCTTTGTGTTCGAAATGACCGGTTGTGTGTACCGGCCTGATCAGGCTGACATGAATCACTGGAAAATAGCGGGGGAGCCAGACGTTGAGCTTTCCAATGGAGCGGTTCCCACCGCGATGACCACCTGTACCCAATTGGTCAATAGAATTCCCGATGTGATTAACGCCCCGCCCGGCTTTATCACTGCCGAGAAGTTACCCCGGCTGCGCTATCGGGCATTCAGCCTGGAAACCTACTTAACCTGACAGAGTTGCCGCGAGAGGCCAAGCGAGGACGATACCCGGTGGTTGGATTATCCGAATTGTCTACCGGGTACCGGTCCAAAACGTCGTTCGGATCGTAGGAGTATTGATTGGCCGCTGTCCCATCGCGGTTGTTATGAACCCTGCGACACGAGAATGACTATGTTTGGACTGTTCAGAAAAAATCCGTTGGAAAAGCTGGAGAAGAGCTACCAGAGCAAACTTCAACAAGCCATGGAGGCACAACGATCAGGCAATATTCAAAGGTACGCGGAATTGAGTGAGGAAGCGGACGGTTTCTATCAGAAAATCAAAGCGCTGGAAAATACTGACGGTCGGGAGTAATCCGCCGGGCAGTTCAGTTCAGGAGGCCTGCCACACATGAATTGTTATAGGCCAAGCTGCTTCGTCATTGGCTAATCGTATACGGCAGCGTCCCCTCTTTCACCGGTCAACCGGCCTTGATCATGCGGTTGCGGCCTGAGGCTTTGGCTTCATATAGTGCATCGTCTGCGGATTTCAGCAGCGTTTCCAGCTGGTCTCCCGGTTGTGCCAGACAGCTGCCAACACTGACGGTTATTTTTCGTCCCTCCGGCAGCCCGGCCTGCTCAATGCTCAACCGCAGGCGCTCTCCGATCTGCTGTAACGTCGTTTCATCACAAGGTGAAAGCAGCACCAGAAATTCGTCCCCGCCCCACCGGGCTGCATGATCATAGGGCCTGATACCTGCTTTCAGAAGACCGGCAACATTGATCAGCGCACGGTCGCCGACCGCGTGTCCGAAGGAATCATTGATAGTCTTGAAATGATCAAGGTCGAGCCAGATGATGCCGAAGGTGTTTTGCTGGCGGCGTGAACGGTCTATTTCTTGGCTCAGCTGGAGGTTCATACCACGCCGGTTGAGCAGACCGGTTAGCGGATCGAGTTTGGTGAGTTCGTTGAGCGCCTGTGTGCGGTCCTTGACCCGGGTTTCCAGCTCCTTGGTGTGATTGCGAATTGCCTCGGCCATGTCGGAAAAATGGTTGATCAGTCGACCGATTTCTCCCGATCCGCTCGGCAGGTCGGCAGGTCGAAGGTCGCCACTTTTCACTTTGAGCATGGCATTATCCAGTGCTGCTACCGGTGTCAGAACCAGCTTTCGCAACGCCAGGTGCACCAGCAATATGGCGATCAACAGGATGAGGGTAAACAGCATCATCATGGCTGCAAAACTGCTGACAGGAATCACCTCCTCCAGATCCAGTAGTGTGAGTTCAAACCAGTCCAGCGAAGGCAGGTAGACAACCCCTGCCAGATAGCGCTTGCCGTCAATGACCACAAACTGGCTTTTTACCTCGCTGGTATTGTCGCCGACCTCGCGCAGGGTTGTCATTGTATTCCACAGTGCCTGTTGATCTCGTGGTTGGTCAAAGAGCAACTCAATGGTGTTCTTCTGGCCTTCCGGTTTTACCAGACTGGCGTAATCAATGATGCCGGGGTCGCGGTGTAACTGGATGGCGCCTGTATGATCCACAAACACGGTCGTGATACCGGGTTGCTCGATATCGACGATTTCCTCCAGGAACGCCTCCAGAGGCAGGCCGGTGCCGACAATACCCAGTGTGTTATCGCCGTCTTTCATTTGCACGTCAATCCACAGCTGGGTAATGCCCAGCTGCGTATCCGGATTGACATTGATGTGAAAGGACTTATTCAGTTTGAGTAGCTGGTAGAACCAGGCGTCATCGGGCTTGTCACTGTCCAGCGTGTAGCGAAGCTGTTTGCCGGAAAACTCGTCCTCGGCGTTGTTGTAGTAATAGGAGCCGGATTGCTTGAGTGCCACAAAATAATTTTCCGCACTAAAGTTCCGGCGATAGCTCTCCATCTCACGGATGGCTTCGGCGGCGAGTGCGGGATCATGCTCATTCTTTGCCCAGTTCTGGATGACGCGGGAATCGGCCATCTGCCGGGCCAGCGCAATTTCCCGCTCAATCGGTTTCAGTAGGCGGGTGCTGTCGTAGCGCACCTGAATATCGGCGGCGCGCAGTCCCCATTCCTCGATAATATTTTTTGCAACCTGCTGGAACAGCAGCCATGCGCACAGGGAGGAAATAACGATGAGAGCTGCCGTCAGAAGTTGAAAACGTGTTTTGATGCTCAAAGAAAACCCCTGATTAAGCCATACGTTAAATTATCATTGGATTGCCCGGTGTAGGCAACTGGTCAGTGACTCAAACGCATTTGAATTGACGCCAGAGTACCTGTCTGGTGCCCGGATTTTTATTCGGGGGTCAAATATCCTGGCAAATGTTTCATGTTGGCAGCCGCCGTGTTCCAATTTGAGCATCTTGGTTACTGGCTGGGGCAAAACTTTGATGAGGGGTATGTTATAAATTACCGGATCATATTGAAATGAACAAAAATGCTATCAGAGAGTTGCTCGTTCCCATCCTGCAGGACGCCGGAATTTTTTACCTTCGGGATACTGTTGCCGAAAGCGATTTTGTCGCTGGAGTCTGGGATATCGAGCTGACCGAGCTGGAGATAGACAGTCTGTCAGCGATGGAGCTTTGTATTGGACTGGAGGTCGAATGGGGACTGACTGTTTTGCCCGAGGATTTGAACAGACTGAGTACACTTGGCCAACTGGTCGATAGAGTAGAAAAATATTGTGAACAGACTGTATAAACGCCTTGCCGGGTGCTGCAAGTCACCCAACCAGCTGAATAAACTCCATATTACCCTTGAAAACCGGATGACGCCGCTGGAGTTGGCCGGTTTGCGGGATGAGTTCATTACCCGAACAGGGGGTAACTGGTTGTGGAAAAAAATCATGCAGGTTTTTTTCAGAATCCGAAGAAATATTCTCGGAAAAGACAGCGTTGTTAGAAAATATATTTCGATTAATACCCGTGAGCTGTCGAAAGTCTGGCTGGCAAAACTCCATGATCAATACTTGCTTGCTGCGGGTAGCAATGCTCCTGCCCCTTTTGTGCGAAAACGCCTGGGGGGGGCTGTCGTTATCTATGAAGCCGGTGGTGACCGCGCTGGCAAAACATTGGTGGTCTGTTTTAGCGGAAATTTCCAGCGCATGATGATGCCGACACCGGTATTTCTGCAGTTGATAGACGCAAACAGTGCCGACGTGGTTTTACTTCGAACAGAGAAGCACAAAGGTTATCGTACGGGCCTCCCTGGGCTCACCCCTGATCTGCAATCATCGCTTGTGGCACTTAAAACCCTGTTGAAGTTTGATGAGTACCGCAGAGTAGTGACGGTTGGCACCAGTGGTGGGGCAATGCCTTCCCTGTTATCCGCGCTGCGCTGGCAGGCCGATGCATGTCTTAGTGTCAGCCCGAATAATCCGGAGGACGACCGCTGGCGTTCATTTGCTGACGGGGAGGGGGCTCCGGGGCTTTTCAAGCACTTTGGCATGGGTGAGAAACCGCCTCCTGTGCATATCATTTATGGTGAGAGCAGCATCAAAGACGCTGAGTCTGCGAGAGTGATCGAATCGATTCTCCCGTCAGTGAGGCTTGTTCCGGTTCCTGGCGCCGGACATGTCGCGCTATTTCCGCTGCTTAAACGGGGCGAGCTGGGCAGTGTTCTGCAGAGGACGCTATTCGATGCCGGTTTGCCCGGGAGTGATTGAGTTTTAGGGATAAATTCCTTTTTGACGGTAATTTGATATGGGCTTTTTTGCCAAACTTGCGGCACATGCCACGAATAAAATGGCACATCCGGCCATTATTTCAGAGCGCCTGTCACTCACGTACGGTGAACTTTTTGACTGTGTCAAAAAAACTGCTTTAAACCTTGATGCAGCCGGATTCGGCCCCTCAAAAGTGGTGGGGATCTGTATTGAAGACGAAGTTGATCACGTGATAATCAGCCTTGCTCTTTTGGCAACAGGTGCCAGTATTATTACCCTTCCCGGGCACGATGCCCCGCAATTGCGAACCAGTCTGGCCCACAGGGTTTCGGTGACTCGGATAATTGAGTCCTCAGACGCGCATAACTTCCTGGATTACCGTTGTGGCGCATCTCCGTCTCCGGCGTTTCCCCCCGGCGGTCAAGTAGCTGTTGACAGTGTTTTGTACTTCAGAACCGCAGGTACTACCGGTGATGTGAATGTCGTGCCATTCAGTGAAGCACAGGTTGCCGCCCAGGCAGACCGTCACAGGGAGTATGCTGGAGAGCGGCTTCTGAGACTTGCCTCCATCGAACACAACAATTCCAAAAGGCACAGGCTTTATTGTGTCTGGCAGGGCGGAACCAATGTCTTCAAGCCACGGGGTAAATTTGATTTGGTACAGTTCGTTTTACAGCACCGGGTGAGTTGTCTGGATATTTCAAGTATGCATGCTTCGGATCTGACCGCGCTGAATAAAGTGGGCAAGCTGTCTGGACTCAAGATCCGCACAGGTGGTTCAGCCGTGCCCTATGCGGTTCGTCGCGCGATTCAGGAAAAAGTGACCACAAACCTTTATGTCAGATATGCAGCCACAGAATGTGGCGCCATATCCATGGCCGGCCCCGGTGACCATGATGAAGCGGGTGCGGTTGGCATACCACTTGATGGTGTCGAGCTACAAATAGTGAATGATCAGGGCAGCCGGCTGCCACTGGGTGAGCGAGGAGAGATTCGTATTCGGGCCGAGGGAGTAGCCAGTACCTATCTGAACTCACCCTCAGACACGTCAAAAAGATTCAGGGATGGTTGGTTTTATCCGGGGGATCTGGGGCACATCCATGCTGGTGGGCAACTTGTTCTGGATGGGCGAACCGATGACATGATCATCCTGAATGGGCTCAATATCTTCCCCGCTGAGATTGAGCGGGTTCTGGAGACCCACCCTGATGTCGACTGTGTGGCAGCACTTGGGTTGCCTTCGCAGGTGCATGGGCAAATCCCGGTTGCTGCCGTTATCCTAAAGGCCGGAGTGTCAGTGACTACAGTGGAACTTCGATGTTTTGCCAGGGCAAGTCTGGGATTGAGAGCGCCCCGCCGGATTATTGTGTTGGACAGTTTTCCCAGAAACTCCCAGGGAAAAGTGTTGAAAAGAGAGTTACTCAAATTATTTCAATGATTGAAAACTCTCTTGCTCAGGGAGTTTCCAGTTGTTCTTGATAATTTCCTGTGGGGGTTTTACCGGATAAAGAAAAACGGCGGTGTTGTTAACACCGCCGTTTTTGTGTCAGTTCCGAAAAGGATAAATGACCGCTTCTCTAATCGGAGTCAGGTGCTCGAATGGCTTCGTTTTTCTGCCGTTGCGAGCACCTTCCCCGTTGGGACTAAAGTTGACCGGGTTAGAAGCGGTCGAGCGTCATTACCTTGTGCCATGCATCGACAAAATCATTGATGAACTTCTCTTTTGCATCATTGGCAGCATAGACTTCTGCAATGGCACGCAACTCGGAGTTCGATCCAAAAACAAGATCGACCGGTGTTGCTGTCCATTTGAGCTTGCCTGTTTTGCGATCACTGCCTTCATAAATCCCGTCAGTTTTGGCTTTTGACCACTTGGTGGACATATCGAGCAGATTGACAAAGAAATCATTGCTCAATGTTCCGGGCCGGTCGGTAAATACACCGTGTTTGGATTTTGCGGTGTTTGCATCCAGTGCGCGCATACCCCCCACGAGAACGGTCATTTCAGGAACCGTCAGGGTGAGCAGGCTGGCCCGATCCACCAGCATCTCTGCGGGTGATCTGGAATGGCCTTTGCCGAAGTAGTTGCGGAAACCGTCTGCAGTGGGCTCCAGTACAGCGAAGGAGTCGACATCAGTCTGTGCCTGCGTTGCATCGGTGCGACCCGGTTTAAAAGGAACCTCTACATCCTGTCCGGCATTCTTGGCGGCCTGTTCAATGGCTGCGGCACCACCCAGAACAATCAGGTCGGCAAGTGATACCTTTTTACTGCCCGATTGTGACCCGTTAAAGTCTTTCTGGATTTTCTCCAGACGCTTTAACACCTTGTCGAGCTCTGTTGGGTTGTTCACATCCCATTTGTTTTGTGGCGCAAGACGAATCCGTGAACCATTGGCACCACCGCGCATGTCGGTACCGCGGAAGGTGGCGGCAGATGCCCACGCAGTTCTTACCAGTTCAGAGGTCGTCAAACCTGATTCCAGGATGTCGGACTTCAGCTTGGCGATATCTTTTGAGTCGATCAGTGGGTGATCGACTGCCGGGACGGGATCCTGCCACAGCATGTCCTCATCGGGGATTTCGTTGCCGATGTAGCGTTCGCGGGGTCCCATATCGCGATGGGTCAGCTTGAACCATGCCTTGGCGAAAGCGAGTTCGAACTCCTTCGGGTTTTCCTTGAAGCGCAAGGAGATTTCCCGATAAATGGGATCTTCTTTCAGAGACAGGTCCGTAGTAAACATGATGGGTGCATGACGTCTGGATTTATCGTGGGCATCCGGGACGGTATTTGTCGCCTGGTTATTCGCAGGAATCCACTGAACTGCTCCGGCGGGGCTTTTTGTTTGTACCCACTCAAAGGCAAACAGGTTCTCCAGGTACAATGAAGTCCAGGCAGTGGGGTTGGCCGTCCAGGCACCTTCCAGACCACTGGTGATGGTGTCTTCTGCATTCCCTTTGCCACACTTGTTTTTCCAGCCCAGCCCCTGTTGTTCAATGGGTGCACCGGCGGGATCAGCGCCAAGGCACTCATCGGGCTTGTGGGCACCGTGAGCTTTACCGAAAGTATGCCCGCCAGCGATCAGCGCGACGGTTTCTTCGTCATTCATTGCCATCCTGCCAAAGGTTTCGCGAATATCCTTGGCGGCTAGAAGTGGATCGGGATTGCCGTTGGGGCCTTCCGGATTTACGTAGATCAGCCCCATCTGGACTGCGGCCAGAGGGTTCTCCAGCTTTCGGTCACCATGGTAACGCTCGTCGGCAAGCCATTGTTTCTCGGGTCCCCAATACACCATATCCGGTTCCCAGTCGTCTTCACGACCCCCGGCAAAGCCGTAGGTTTTGAAACCCATGGACTCCAGTGCCACATTGCCTGTCAGAACCATCAGATCGGCCCAGGAGAGGCTGCGACCGTATTTCTGTTTGATCGGCCACAATAAGCGCCGGGCCTTGTCGAGACTGACATTGTCCGGCCAGCTATTCAGCGGCTCAAATCGCTGTTGTCCACCGCCAGCACCACCGCGGCCGTCAGCAACACGGTAGGTGCCCGCAGAGTGCCAGGCCATCCGTATAAAGAAAGGTCCGTAGTGGCCATAGTCCGCGGGCCACCAATCCTGTGACGTCTTCATCAACGTCTCAATGTCTTGCTTGACGGTGTCGAGATCCAGACTGGCAAACGCCTTGGCATAATCGAAGTCGTCCCCCATCGGATTGGACTCCTGGCTGTGCTGGCGAAGCGGACTCAGGTTAAGCTTTTCAGGCCACCAGAACTGGTTGGTTTTTGGCTCACCCTCTGCCATTGCCGTACTTGGTGTCATGACCTGCGATACGGCTATCACCAGAGCAGCAATTATAGGTGTTGTTTTTGTAAGCATTGACGTAGCTCCCTAAATAAAAGAAATACAATATTTCAATACACAATATAGCGTAGCCCAGCGTAAATGCGGCATTTACATTCACTATGAAATGGATTGAAAAATTATATTGGTAACGGTATGCACACTGATCGTTCCATCTCAGGGGTAACGTGGTAGCGTGTATCGTCAAAAGATCGCTGATGAACTGGTCGGGCATATTGACAGACAGTTGGAGAATCTTCCGGGGCAATATTAATTTTCCGCAACTCGCTATCAGGCATCCTGCTACTATAATTTTGTGAATACTCGAAGAGGGACTTGAAAATGGATAACAACGCGACGACAGGAGGCAAGTGCCCGGTGATGCATGGCGGCGCCACATCAACCGGTATGTCGAACATGGAGTGGTGGCCGGCTGCCCTGAATCTCGACATTCTGCATCAGCACGATATCAAGACCAATCCGATGGGAGGGGGCTTCAGTTACCGCGAAGAGGTCAAGAAGCTGGATGTTGCGGCGCTTAAGAAAGATATGCATGCCCTGATGACCGACAGCCAGGATTGGTGGCCCGCGGACTGGGGGCACTACGGTGGGCTGATGATCCGTATGGCCTGGCACTCTGCGGGTACTTACCGGATTGCTGATGGCCGTGGTGGCGGTGGCAAGGGCAACCAGCGTTTCGCGCCAATCAACTCCTGGCCGGACAATGTCAGTCTCGACAAGGCCCGGCGCTTATTGTGGCCGATCAAGAAGAAGTACGGTAACAAAGTCAGCTGGGCCGATCTGATTATTCTGGCTGGCACCGTGGCCTATGAGTCTATGGGCCTGCCTTCTTTCGGCTTTTCATTCGGTCGCGAGGACATCTGGCACCCTCAGAAAGACACCTATTGGGGTGCCGAGAAAGAGTGGCTGGCTCCCTCCGACGAGCGCTATGGCGATGTCGACAAGCCAGAGACCATGGAGAACCCCCTGGCTGCCGTCCAGATGGGCCTGATCTACGTAAATCCGGAAGGTGTCAACGGTAAGCCCGACCCGCTTAAGACTGCCGAACAGGTGCGGATGACCTTTGCCCGCATGGCAATGGACGACGAAGAGACGGTAGCGCTGACTGCCGGTGGCCACACCGTGGGCAAATGTCACGGCAATGGCGATGCCGAAGCACTTGGCCCCGAACCTGAAGCCGCCGATTTGGAAGAACAGGGCTTTGGCTGGAAAAACCCCAATGGCTCCGGTAAGGGGCGCGACACCGTTACCTCCGGTATTGAGGGTGCCTGGACCACCTATCCCACAAAGTTTGACATGGGTTACTTCGACCTGCTGTTTGGTTATGAGTGGGAGCTGAAAAAGAGTCCGGCCGGGGCCAATCAGTGGGAGCCGGTGAATATTAGGGAAGAGGACAAGCCGGTAGATGTGGAAGACATGACCACCCGCCTTAACCCGATCATGACCGACGCCGATATGGCGATGAAGATGGACCCCAAATACCGGGCCATCTGTGAGAAGTTCATGGCCGACCCGGCGTACTTCCGCGATACTTTTGCCCGCGCCTGGTTCAAGTTGACTCACCGCGACCTGGGGCCAAAATCCCGCTATATCGGTCCGGAAGTGCCCGCTGAAGATCTGATCTGGCAAGATCCGGTCCCCGCCGGCAATCGCGACTACGATGTGGGCGCGGTAAAGACCAAAATTGCCGACAGTGGTTTGTCCATCGGTGAAATGGTCAGCACCGCCTGGGATAGCGCCCGAACATTCCGCGGCTCCGATATGCGCGGTGGTGCCAATGGTGCACGCATCCGGCTGGCACCGCAGAAAGACTGGGCCGGCAACGAACCGGAACGTCTCGCCAGAGTCCTGCCAATCTACGAAAAAATTGCCGCCGACACCGGTGCCAGCGTGGCCGATGTGATTGTGTTGGCCGGGAACCTGGGTGTTGAGCAGGCGGCCAGGGCTGCAGGCGTGAATATCAACGTTCCCTTCGCACCCGGACGTGGCGATGCCAGCGACGAGATGACAGATGCCGCGTCCTTTGAACCACTGGAACCGCTGGCCGATGGTTTCCGCAACTGGCAAAAGAAAGACTATGTGGTCAAACCCGAGGAAATGCTGCTCGACCGCGCCCAGTTGATGGGACTTACAGCTCCCGAGATGACCGCACTGGTGGGTGGTATGCGTGTTTTGGGTACCAATCACGGTGGTAGCCAGCACGGTGTGTTCACCGACCGCATGGGTGTGCTGAGCAACGACTTCTTTGTCAACCTGACGGACATGGCTTACACCTGGAAGCCAACCGGCAACAACCTGTATGAAATCCGCGACCGCAAGACTGGTGCAGTCAAGTGGACGGCAAGCAGGGTTGATCTGGTGTTTGGCTCCAACTCGATCCTGCGTGCCTACGCCGAGGTCTATGCTCAGGACGATAGCAGGGAAAAGTTCGTGCAGGACTTCGTCGCTACCTGGACCAAGGTCATGAACGCCGACCGTTTTGATCTCGTGTAACGTTCAGTCTGGTTGAACCCGTTATGAGGGTGTTAGTCAGGTTGCCGTAATAACTAAAAAGCCCCAGCTGATATCAGTTGGGGCTTTTTAGTGTTGGTGGTGGCAGGAATTACTCGCCTCTGCGAGGCGGCGGCGTCTACTAAATAAGCCATATAACTATATGAATAATATAGTTATATGGCTATGCTGTTTTTATTTATACCCCCATAAATACCCCCAAAAGTAAGCCGTTGGGGTGTTTTTGGTATTCCTGCTATCGGTGACTGTTAACGAGAAGTTTTGACCACTTCATTCTTACCCTATACTCTGGTCTGTTACGAGATAAACAATAATAGAGGTAAGTAATCATGTCAGATAAAACACTTTATGATCGACTCGGGGGCTATGATGCTATCGCTGCATTTGCTGAAAATATCATACCTCGTTTTCGACAAGACGAACATCTAGCTCGCTTTTGGACTCATCGATCAATCGACGAAGTTGCTCGCGAAACACAAACGTTTATCAACTATATTTGCTCTACGACGGGCGGCCCAGTGTTTTATACAGGTCGTGATATGGTCACAGCCCACAGAGGCATGAGGATCAATAATGACGACTGGGATGCACTTTTGTTCCACTTGGATGCGACCTTTGATCATTTTGGAACCGGCGCGCAAGAACGAGAAGAGATGATAGCTATGATCAATAGTGTAAAATCAGATATTGTTGAAGCTTAATCTTTTTGGATTAAATATTTCCGTAACTTGCAACGGATATCAGGTTAAGCCTGAGTCTAATATCTCTCACGCTATGGTGAAGGGATAGCTCCCAACCTGATGAGATATTAGGGTGATCTACGGGTGGTTAGGGCAAGCTTAGGCGAACTCCAACCATACCGTGATCTTACCCCAGACCTTTCTGTAATCTCCCCGCTACATTGTCGTGAACTTGTTGTACCAGCTCTTTTTAAGTGCCAATTAATCATCAGAGTCGGGGCATCCTTGGTTAGCACTATCTTCGATGGCGCACCTCTGAATATTCGGCTTCGCATGATAGCTCCATAAACAGTTTCGTGTCGCCCATGCGGGTGCTGTGTGGCTGAACCCGCTACGGGGGTGTGCCCATACCAAAAAAGCCCCACCCGAGGGTGAGGCCTTTTTGCTATATGGTGGGGCGGCGGGAGCTTAACTAGTCAATTAATGCTATGATAAATATATAAAATAATAAATTTGATAATAATCAATACTACTATTGGTACTACTAAAATCTTATGTCACTACCGATTCCAAGACATTCAATCCCTGAATGTGGAATTGAATGTCGATCTATCAAATTCAATGTTTGCTGCCTTGCATCACTCCTTGAGTGTCTTGCTCCACCGCTATGGTAAATAGGCAATTGCCTTCACTCGTTGTTGCCATTGTAGTTTTTCTGTACCTTCTTGCGGTTTAGGGGGAATTAGGTCGCTAAATGGCTCTAGTAAAGGTAATTTGTTTTTTATCAGAGCTATGAGCGTGATGTCTACCTGTTTCGGGATGTTGTCTATCAACCTGGCGAGAAATTGAAGCAGTTCGGCCTGAAGGGTGCCAGGCTGCTTGGCATTCCTATGCCAAAAATAGTACTGATGCATCATGTTAGTCGATCAATGGGGCTAAGAACTCCCTTCCCCCACGATTCACCACATGCGTATATATCTCTGTGGTCGCCTTATCTGAGTGGCATAATTATTCTTTAATTGTAGAAAGGTCGTAGCCTGATTTTAGAGTGTGGATAAGCTGAACCTGAAACTATGAAATTTTTCGGGTTTATTGATTTCCTATTGTTGTAGTTGTCTGCTTTATTTTCTTGCGTAGTGAAGATGAGTGCAAATACATCAAATTGTAATTTACCAATAGCTGAATCAATAACAAAGCTAGCAGCTCCCTGATGAATACCTCTATAAACTATCAGTTTGAGCAACATCCTAGATATACTTCAACAGATAGAAAGATTCGGATTCGTAGGTACGAAGTGGTGGGGCAATTTCTAACAAAACAACAATTCTTTTGCTTCCATCTTAACGAATTTCGCGAATCAGCGAAGGCAGCCAAAAATTCAGTAGAAGAGATATGCATACACCTCAGTACTTCCTGGCGTGTGGCTGGAAACGAATACCTGATTTCTATAAAGCCGGTGCAATTGTACTGAATGCCTCTGCGAACTTTGACATTTTCTTGACTTTTTCCTGACACATCACTGATGTCCCTACCTCTATTCTGCACTCCTGTAAATGAATCGCTCGGGTGGACTCCCCGACTGAAACTGAGAGTGCAGGCATGCCTTCATCTTTTTTTTCCAAAAAACACGCAATACCTGAACGTTTGTACCGGTGGTTCAGTTGGGCCGGTGCCTACGCTCCTTTACTGATGTTGTTTTTCGCAATACTTCTTATCGGTAGCCTGTCTCGAACACTTTTGGTTGCATGGCAATTTGACCGGGTTACAGAAACGTCTGTATGGCCTAGTATATTTCTCCATGGGCTACGGGTAGACCTGATCATGGCAGGCATGGCCGTGGCGCCACTGGTCTTGCTTTTGCCAATTCTAGGTAATCGTTTCTGCTGGATTGTTTGGAAACGCTTGACAGGCCTGTGGGCGCTAATCTTCTTTTTTGGATTTCTATTCATGGAGCTCGCAACTCCAACTTTCATCGCCGAGTATGATACCCGGCCCAACCGCCTGTTTATCGAATACCTGAAGTATCCAAAGGAAATACTGAGTATGCTTTGGCAGGGCTATTTGCCGAACGTAGCCGTTGGGGTCTTGTTTTGTATTTTGCTGACCGGTCTGTTCACTTGGTTGATGAAACCCTGGTCGCGGGAAACCGATCCAGGCAGTTACCGCAAAGCGATTTTGGTATGGCCAATCGTGGTTCTAGTTGTATTTATCAGCATTCGCTCCACGACGGGCCATCGCCCGGCTAATCCGGCAATGTTTGCATTGACTTCCGATGTGCTCGTTAACTCACTGATTATAAACTCCACTTGGTCCGTGGCGTTTGCCGTCTACAATCTCAAACATGAAGGGAATGCGAGTGACAAATACGGCGATATGGCGATGTCCGAAATTCTGGACGAGGTCAGGAGCGTACCGTGGCTTAGTAGAACAGAGTTTAACTCCAAAAGTTTTCCGACTCTGCACAATCAAATTCCTATAAAAAATAGACCGCGCCCCCTTAATTTAGTAATTGTTCTTGAAGAAAGTCTGGGCGCTACTTTTGTCGAATCATTAGGTGGCACTCCGGTCACTCCACGCCTCGAAGCCTTGAAAAAATTCGGTTGGTGGTTTGAGAATTTGTATGCAACAGGTACAAGATCTGCCCGAGGCATTGAAGCTGTGGTAGCTGGCTTCTTGCCTTCTCCGGCACGTAGTGTGGTTAAATTATCATTATCCCAAACCAGTTTTTTTACGCTGGGAGAATTGTTGAAGCGCAATGACTACGACACAGGTTTCATTTACGGTGGAGAAGCGCACTTCGATAATATGCGCAGTTTTTTCACCGGCAATGGGTTTGACACGATAGTAGATCAGCACGACTTCCTTAACCCCGCCTTTATCGGGAGCTGGGGTGTAAGCGATGAAGACCTGTTCACTAAGACCCATGAAGACCTTCAGAAGCTTCACGCATCAGGTAAACCTTTTTTTCGCCTAGTTTTCTCGTCTTCCAATCACTCTCCGTTTGAGTACCCTGACAACAGAATTGAGCAATATGACGTAGAGAAGAACACAGTCAATAATGCCGTCAAATACGCTGATTATGCCTTGGGTGAGTTTATAGATAATGCACGGAAAAGTGACTACTGGAAAGATACGCTGTTCTTGATTGTTGCAGATCACGATGCCAGGGTTTGGGGCGATGAGTTAGTCCCCATCAAGAATTTTCAAATTCCAGGGCTGATACTTGGAGCAGATATTGAAAGCCGCCGTATTAAAACGATCACGAGTCAGATTGATCTTGCGCCAACGCTGCTTTCGCTCATGGGTATTAGCAGCAAACATCCTATGGTTGGCCGTGATTTGGTGAGGTTTCCGGACGAACCCGGACGAGCGATGATGCAGTTCAACGATTACTATGCATGGATGGACGATCGCTATAATGTGACTATATTGCGTCCCGACAAAGTGCCTTTAGCAGGAATGTATTCGCGAGAAACCAGAGCCACCCAGTACCTAGAGGATGCCCCGGACGAAACCACCACAAGAAAAGTTTTGGCTCATGCACTTCTCCCTCTGATACTGTATCGCAAGCAAGCCTATGCGCTACCTGAATAACTTGGTCAGAACAGTAGAGTTAGTGTGTGGTCTTTTAATTAAGCGACGTTAACGTGGATCAGAAACTCCGTTCCTTCGTTACTTGATTGTGCGATTTCGAGATTCCATCCCAATCGCTCGCAAACCAACCTGACGATCAACAAGCCAAAGGTGGTGTTACTGAATTCTCCGGCTGTAGATTTCTCACTACTTGGCATTCCAATAACGTTCAGATCTTTAGTTATTTTGTCAGGAAGCCCAGGCCCGAAGTCTCGTACCGAAATTTTGTTCTCGATTAATCGAACCTCCACTTCTGCATGGGTGTGACGTAGCGCATTCTGTAACAAATTACGCAATAACATTCGTACCAAAGCAGGATGAGTAGTGACTCGTAGCTCCGGGCTGTTGTTGGAAACTGTGATGCGTCCGGCATGCTCCGGAAGTCCATGTTCCAGATCATCAATGGTGTTGAGAATGACATCTTGCAGGACTATGGTTCTGGCATCGCCTTCGGACACCTCACTGCGAGCAAGCTCAAGCAGTACCTCCGTATCGTCGCGCATGGTTTGCATGGCCCGGCGGATGCGGCCAATGGTTTTTTGATCCGCTGGAGACAGGCTTTGACGTTGTTCTAATACGTTCAAGGCACCACTCATTACGGCCAAAGGCGTGCGTAGTTCATGGCTGGCTAGTTTCACAAAGGATTTTTCGCGTTCGATATGGTTTTCCAGCGCGAAAAGAAATCGGTTAAATGCCTCGGCAATATCGCAAAACTCCTGATCACGATAGTCTGTGTCGATTTTTGGTATTGTAGATCCAGGTGCTGTGTTAAAGACTTCATGAGTGAGCTTTTTGAAAGGACGTACCAAGTATCGGGCTCCTGTGTGGGCAACAAAAAAGCCGATCAGAATCATCAGGCCAGCCGCTCCAACCAGCATAAGCTGAACCAAGGCCTCACGATTTTCCATGATGGTAATATCTTGGGCCAAAAAGAGCTTGCCATTGGTTGCTTCCAGTTGCTCGCCATGGATTAGCAACGTTGTTTGATCTATCTCGATTTCCTCTGAAAACGGCAACAAACGACTCTGAAAATATTCCGGAAGTATAAGCTCCGTTTCACCTTTTGGTAGGTAAATGGCTTCCAGTTGCGCCGTTTTTATTGGTTGAAAACTCCCTTCCTGAATTTGCTTCTTGAAATACTCTGCGTCTGCTTTCAGTTCAAGGTCAAGAATGGTGTTTTCAACGTCATTAACAAATACCTCAACAATGAACATCGAGGTTGCGGTCGTAGTGGCAATCAAAAAAAATAGAGTTCGGGACAACCGTATGGTCAAAGATGACTTCATGGCGTATCTTCGCCCCTATTTGCTGGTACGTCCAAACGATACCCACGACCATGGATTGTTTTTACCAGCCCGTTGCCCAGGCTCGCTTGCAGGGATTTTCGAAGTGTGTAGATATGTGTGCGAAGACTATTGCCTTCCGGTTCCCCATGATGGGCGCCCCATACGGCATCAGTTAGCGCCTCGTGGCTGAGAAAGCTCGGATACGCTCGCATCAACAATTCAAAAAGACGAGCTGGTGTGCCGGACAAATCTGTTTTCAACCCACGCAGTTCCACTTCCAGTGTGCCTGGATCGAATCGAACATCCCCAGCTCTCAAGACCGGTCTCTGTGGCGAATAGCGCCGATGGAGAGCTTCAACCCGTATCTGTAATTCACGCAGTTCAAACGGCTTCACAAGATAATCATCGGCACCAGAATCAAACCCTTTTTCTTTGTCGGCCAGGGCGCTTAGTGCTGTCATCAAAATAATAGGAGTCTGGCATTGCAGATCTTGTCGGATACGACAACAAATATCATAGCCATTGACGCCGGGCAGCATAAGATCGAGTACGATAACGTCATAGGTGTGTGTGGCCAGTAAATGCAGAGCGGTCAAGCCATCAGCAGCGAAATCTAGTGTGTAGCGATTTTCACCTAGGAACTCGAACAGGTTTTCTGCAAGATCCACTTCGTCTTCGACAATCAATAACCTGAGAGGAGATTGTAAAGTAGGTTCGAGAGAAGTCTGATCAGATGTCATTTTAGCGAACTCCGTTGGCATTAGACACTGGTTGCTTGTTGTGGATCAATCCTTCAATAACCAACAATTGATAGCGTTTATTTTCCATAATCTTTAGAGCTGACGAAGATAAATTAGCTACTTTGTCCTCTGACCAGTCTCTGGGAATTGCGACGTATAAGCTTTTAAACCTGTTGGCACTTGACAAGATTTTCAAATCGTTCTGCGTTACTTCCAAAGCATTTCCACCTGAGTAAAATCTGGCTGAAAATGGCAGATCATTCAAATAGATCAATGGGCTGTCATCGGCTTCCTTGATCAATTGATAATAGTTTACCAGTTCTTTTTCTGTTTTGAGCGGTGCCCAACCTGCTGCGGTTAGGCTCACGAATACGGTTAATAAAACCGGCACAAGCGCGACTATTCCACCCCGCATACGACATAAATATAAAGACTCCCATCGCGACACCCAGCGGCCGATAAGAATAGCTGTAAACGGCAACGAGGGCAGTATATACGTCCAGAGTGTATTTCCCGCGAGTGTGAAAAACAGCATTGGCGCTAGTGCGCTAATCAGCAAAAAGCTAACACCAGCGTTTGATGTGATCTTATGTACAACGCCTTTTCTTGTGCCCCTGAACCAAGTGAGGACTAGACAGACCAATGCAACGATGCCCCAAGGGAAAGATGCCCACAACCAGAAAACCCAAATCATGCCTTTGGGCTGATCGTGAGCGTTACCATAGAGGTCTCCTGCCCACCCTGGATCCAGAAACCGACGGATATGCTCACCCACGATGAAGTAGTCCAGAAAACCGGGGGTCTTTAACTCAGCCAATAGGTACCAGGGGCAGACGAGCAGGGCCGTCATCAGTATTCCTCTTAACCAAGGCAGACGCCGTAGGTTCGTGATCGCTTCCCGCCAGAGGGATAACCACAAAACGATGGGAATCCCGACCAGCACTATGGCCAGCGGCCCCTTCGACAGAAATCCGATTGCCAGTCCAAGAAAAAAAAGCCATCGCCATAGGCCACTTTTCCCTGACATCACTAGACAAAAGCTGACCAAACTAAGCGTGGTGCCCAGCGCCAAGAAGGCGTCTGTCATCACGGCACCGGAGCTGATATAAGTGAGTGCCATGGTTGCGAAGACCAAGCTGCTCCATTGGGCCACTTGTAAATTCCAGAGCTGCCGTGCCAATCGCCAGATCAGTCCGATCATAGCAATCGTTGCCAGCCAAGAGGGAAAACGTAGAGAAAACTCCGAGACACCAAATATATTGATGGCCCCAGCCTGGGCCCAGAATGACAAGGGTGGTTTGCCCCAAAACGGAACCCCGGGCTCAAACCATGGGGTGATCCAGTCACCAGTTTCAGCCATCAAGCGAGCAATTTCTGCGTAGCGCGGCTCGGTGGTGTCGGAAAGTGGAAGTAGTACCATACCAATGAAACGACTAACAAGTACCGCTGCCAATATCAGCATCCAGAGGTTAAACCGCTTTGACATGACGCACCTCAGTTCTATGGCGACTGGCCTGTTGAGGTATGCCATTCCAGCCTTCAATCACTTCCTCTGTCAGGTACGCCGGGCGCTGCTTCGACTCCATATAGGTCTTGCCGACGTATTCACCTACGATGCCCACACCCATCAATTGAATGCCACCCAGAAAGCTGATGATGGCGACAAGCGACGGATAACCGTTGGTTGCATCACCCAGCATGATTGCTTTCACTACAATCCACAACCCGAACGCCCCACCCATGCTGGCCGCGATGAGCCCGATAACGGTTGCCCAGCGCAATGGTGATACAGAAAACGAGGTTAGCCCTTCAAGAGCCAAGCCTATTAACTCGGGGTAATCCCATTTTGTCTCACCTGCCGCCCGGGGCTCACGATCATACTGGATGACCTGAGTAGGCAAGCCGATCCAGGCAAACAATCCTTTCATATAGCGATTGCGCTCCTTGAGTACTAGAAGAGCATCTATTGCTTTTCGGCTCATTAGCCGAAAGTCCCCGGTATCCACCGGGATATTCGTCCGGCTGGTTCGGTTCAACAACCGGTAAAAAAGGTGAGCACTCCAGCGTTTGAACAGGGTTTCGCCCGCTCGTGAGCGACGCTGCATCAGGACAACATCTACACCAGATAGCCAGCATTCAATCATTGCAGGAATCAGTTCAGGCGGATCTTGCAGATCAGCATCTAGCACAATTGCCGCATCGCCCTTAGCATAGTCTAGGCCCGCTGTCATTGCGGCTTCCTTTCCAAAATTTCTGCTTAGTTTGATAAGTCGGATGCTGGGCGTTCGGTTCATAACACTCCGGATATACTGAGCACTGCCATCGTCACTGCCGTCATCTATCAAGACGATTTCCCAATAGATGCTTAACTTGGCAAGCACCGGCAAGAGCCGCTCAAAAAAGAGCGGTAGCATCGGACGCTCATTGAACAGCGGTACCACCACTGATAACAGTGGTTTATCAAACAGCAGAATGGGAGATTCAATGTGTTTATTCATGAAAAACGAACCTCTGATAGATGATGTAATTCATTGCAGCGACAAGACCTGTGGTGGCGACTTGTGAAAGAGTAACGTGAATTGTCAGGACACTATGGAACAGAAAGAAAAAAACGAGATTGCATAGCCAAGCGACAAAACAAGAGCTGACATAGCGCCATATTGTGCGCCTGTGAGAGCCGCTAATACGGAACGTTAGACGTCGTTGGAGGACGTAGTTGAATGCCGCTCCAGTCACGCTCCCACCTGCAGTTGCTCTCATTGGCTCAAGCCCGAGGGTGATTAGCGCCGTCATAACAAACCAGTGAAACAGCGTGGCAAGGCCACCTGCAGCTATAAATCTCTGCAATTGGAGCGGTAAGAAGAACTTGTTCATAAGGGAAACAACCACTTTGGTGACTGACAGAGACTGCAAGATATTGTGTCGGTACCTTAGCCTACCCAGTGTCACGGCTTTGTGAGGGTTTCATCAGGAAAATATCAAAATGTGAAATGATTGAAGTCCGAAAGTTTCTTTAGGTAGTTGATTGCCAAATGCTGCGGCGGAGCTGTTTGGGGATTTGAATATCCCCAAGAGTCTAGATACTCCGCATGGTAAAAATGAACCATCGGAAGAAGCATGAACAAACTTCGTCAATTTAGGGAAGGATTCAAAAAAGTATCAACAAGAGGCTGTTACGGAAAATTTACCGGCTTGCACTCCTGAATTTTCGCAGAGCGTCGCAGTTAGGCATCATCCCAGTTCAGCCAGTGCAGTATGGGCATTGCGTCAACTAGTTGAATTTTTGTTCGCTTGTATCCTTGGGGGACTGAGTGGCATGATCGTACGCTAATATTTCAGAACGTCCGGGATGATACCGTCTTGGCAGGGATTCACAAACAGGGATGGCGCAAGTCAGGCAGAGATTGAGGCCGGGTTTCTGGATGATATATGTTCTTTCCTGTGAAGGCGGTGTGGTGCTGGTGTCAACGATTCCAACGACCCCGCTGCCGAAACGATGAATAAACCCAACTACCCGTTGGAGTAGTTATGGGAGAGATTGCCGTTAGCTTGGAAACGAACAAGACTGTGGTAGATTCGCCCACTTTCTAAATATAACAGGAAGTTAACTTCTATGAATTCTGGTTATGACTCTAAAAGTTGTAATGCGTTAGAGAAGCCGTTTTATAAACCTATTGAAGCGGCGTTGCGTTGGTGCAATCTCATTGCTCAAGAGGAAGTGATTCTTCGTGCTGTGGGAGAGGCAGTTATACCTACACCTAGTATGTTCCCCCAATGGCCCTGCTTGCGTGCTAATGCGGAACGCATTTTAGATGCGGTATTGAATGGCGGATTAACTTATGGTCGCGACGGTCGATCTGTTGTGGCGGGTGAACAGGTGGCTAAAGCACGTTTGACCATTCGCCATGCAGACTTAAAAGAGTGGATGCAAAAGTACTATCCTGACCAAAAGCCCGCATTTTTGTTTGATGAAATTGAGAAAGCTACCCACACCGCCATAAATGCAGATACGTTTCGGGCTCTACAGGCAGATCGTGATGCACTAAAAGCTCGTCTTGAAAAAGCTACTGAAGTGTACCGCGAGTTAAAACAAGATAATGATATTATCACTGCCGAACGTGATTCGCTCCGCGCGATAGTTGAAAAAATGTCGGCTCCGAGTGAGCGAGCAGAGACAACATATCTCAATGTTATTGGTGGGTTAGTAGAGTTAATGCTCAGCCAATCACCAGGTGGAAAAGCTCATTCGATATTTAATTCTCAGGGGGCCATTATCGCCGCGTTGCTTGGATACTATGAAGGAAAACCGGGCATTGCAGCTCGAACCTTGGAAGAGAAGTTTGCGGCAGGGAAAAGGAGTCTCAAATCTAGCTGATTTATTACCGCAACTGCGGCTGAGATTGCCGCACCTGCGATGACCGGCGCAAGTTAAAATCATCACTATGAAGTCATGTTCAGCAACACCCAAGAGGGTACTAACATGCTTCAAACCATCCTGCGGCTCCCTGCCGTCAAACAACAAAGCGGCCTTTCTCGCTCTACTCTTTACCTGCGAATTAGCAAAGGGCTATGGACTAAACCCATCTCATTAGGTGGTCGATCTGTTGGTTGGCCTGCCTCGGAAATTGAAACCCTTAATGCCGCTCGGATCGCCGGTAAAACGGATGATGAGATACGTAAGTTGGTTCTTGCCTTGCAGAAAGAAAGGGAAGAATCCTATCGGCTGTTGCTTTCAGGGGTATCTTCCAGTGGGGTTCTCTGATGGCCAACTACAACCCCAATCTGGCAAAAATTCATCGCAATTACACGGTGGAAGAAGTGGCTTCTCTGTTTGGTATCCACAAAAACACGGTGCGGGGGTGGATCAAGACGGGGATGCCTGTTTGTGATGACAGGCGGCCAACGCTGATTCTTGGGTATGAAATACGTCGTTACCTGCAGCGTACACGTACAGCAGGAAAACAACGTTGCAAACCCTTTGAACTCTATTGCATGCGGTGCCGATCACCCAGGAAGCCTGCTGAGAATATGGTTGATTTCACCCCTATAAATGAGACTACAGGTCGGTTAGTGGGGATTTGTCCCGACTGTGAAACGCTGATGAACCGCTACGCGAACAAGTCCAGTTTGGCCCAGATTCGGCAGCATCTGGAGGTGTGCTTCCCGATAGGTCAAAAACACATAAGCAAGACCAGTTAGTTCCCCGTAAACAGTGACTATGTGTGGAGGTATCAGATGACTAGAAAATATCACCCGGATAATGAGCGGATGAAGCGTAAGTATTTCATCTTTTTGAAAGAGGCGAAGCGTCAGGATGACTCATCGGTTGATGCCGTTGCCAAGGCGATAAGTCGTTTTGAAGCCTATACCAAGTGGCGTGATTTTAAGGCGTTTCACTTTGAGCAGGCGGTTGGATTCAAGGCGCACTTAAACAAGTATCGGAATGAACAGACGGGTTCCAGCTTGAGCAAGGCAACCATGAATTCCGCGTTACGCAGCTTGAAGACCTTTTTTCAATGGCTGGCAATGCAGGCGGGGTATAAGTCCCGTATCAATTACACCGACACGGAGTATTTCAATCTGTCAGATAAGGATACAAGGGTTGCCACGGCAAAACGGAATCGGCCTGTACCAACGCTTGAACAGATTCAGCGGGTAATTGCAGTCATGCCTTCTAATACCGTGCTGGAAAAGCGCAGCAGGGCTTTGGTGGCCTTTACGCTGTTGACGGGTGCCAGGGATAGCGCCATTGCTTCATTTAAGCTGAAGCATGTGGATTTGGCTGCCGGGAGCGTTTTTCAGGATGCTCGGGAGGTTAACACCAAGGCCAGCAAGACCTTCACTACGTACTTTTTCCCGGTTGGTGACGATATTCGGCAGATTGTGGAAGATTGGGTTCACTACCTGAAAAATGAGCTGTTATTCGGTAACGATGACCCGTTATTTCCTAAAACCGAGGTAAAGCCAGGTGCACGGCGTGTCTTTGAGTCGGTTGGTGTTCTGAAAGAGCACTGGAGCAATGCCACCCCCATTCGAAAGGTGTTTAAGGAAGCATTCGAGCAAGCGGGACTGCCTTATTTCAATCCCCACAGCTTTCGCAAGACCTTGGTGCAGTTAGGTGAAAAAACCTGCCGTGGCCCTGAAGAGTTCAAGGCGTGGAGTCAGAATCTTGGCCATGATGGTGTGCTGACGACGTTCTATAGTTATGGCGAAGTGCAGCAATCCCGGCAGTATGAAATATTAAAGGCGCTACGGGAGCCGCGTGCTGATGTTCAGTCTAGTCAGGTTGATGAAATTGCCAGGGCTGTGGCACGCGAAATGAGAGCGCATTCTCTCGCCGAGCTATAGTGCTGGGAGGCTGTAAAAAAGAGGAGGGATTCATTGAAAAAGCCAGCAAGGAAAAATAAGGATAAATTGCCTCCAGCGCCGGAGTTGGCTCCGGAACTGGCTGAGTCACCACCGATTAGTGATGTGTATTTTGCGGAAGAGCATATGCATGAGGTGCTGACCGAGTATTACGGCAAGGAAGAGACTGATAGGGTGAGAAAGCGTATTTATGGGGATAGCAAAAAGCCATGTTCGCAAACTCACATTATTTCCCCTCTCATTTGCTCAATAACTATCTGATGAATGAAGTCGCTCTACCATACGGACTCAAAAACAATGAGCTGGTGCACATCTCTGAGGTAGAAGCAGGGTTGGGATGTGATTGTTTTTGTCCATGTTGCCAGTCCAGGCTTGTTGCAAGGAAAGGCAACGAGAAGAGACATCACTTTGCGCATTATTCGAATGAAGCATGCTCTGGAGGGCTTGAAACGGCTGCTCATCTATTGGCCAAGGATATCTTGAGTAAGGCAGCATACATAGCGCTACCTCCGGTAGAACTATACTTTGAGACTGGTCGGAGGTTGTTGCGTTTATCTGACGCTAGAAAATATAAGATCGACCGCGTGAGGGTGGAGAGTAGCATCGAAAATATAAGGCCTGACCTTATTCTTACGATTGGTGGGCGTGATCTGATTGTTGAAGTGTTTGTAACTCATAAGGTGGATGATGAGAAAGTCAGTCGCATTAAACGACTGGGGGTGTCTGCTATCGAAATAGATTTGAGCCACTCTATTTGGGATGGAACCAGAGAAGATATGTCCTCCTTAGTCGTAGATGAATGGTTTTTTAAGAACTGGATTTTTAATGCTCGAGCTGTTCAGGAGTTCGATCGGTTGATGGGTCTAGCTCTCAAGAAACCCACTATAGTTCGAGGGTTTTCAACGCATGTGGACTTGTGTCCTCTAAAAAAAAGAACATACAAAGGGAGGCCTTATGCGAGCTTTAATGATGACTGTGTAGGCTGCGAGTATCTTTTAGAGGGTATGACTGAAAGAGGCTATATATGCTGTATCGGCCATTTGCCGGATGAGATTTAAGTATTTCTTGATAGGAATAATCACGTCTGAGTGTCTTGTATACGCGAGCTTGGCGCATCTCAGTCCAGAGGTGCTAGATCAAGGTCGGTGCTGAAATTACCCATTGACGACGGAGAGGGCTGCTGTACCGGTGAGGCTCATATTTCCGGTGGCGGCCTTTTCGATATGTTCGCTCCACCAAGTCATGACGGGAATACGACGTTCAATGTATTGGGCGCGGTTATAGGCGTTTCGCACTTCATTTTTTCCGGTATGGGCCAGTGCTGCTTCAATGACTTCTGGGTCAAAGCCCTGTTCATTGAGCGTGGTGCTGGCTAAAGCTCTCATGCCATGTGCTACCAGTTGCTTGTCGAAGCCCATGCGCTTTAGCGCCATATTAGCGGTTTGCGGGTGTGTGTGGGTTCGGAGATTTCTGTCAGAGGGGAATACAAACTCACTGCAGCCACTGATGGGTTTCATCAATTCCAGTAAGCCGACGGTTTGCCGCGTCAACGGGACAGTGTGAGCTTTCTTCTTTTTCATTCGTTCAGCAGGGATATGCCAAAGCTGGTTCTCCAGGTCAATTTCATCCCAGCGAGTACCGGCAGCTTCGCCAGGGCGCATCATCGTATGTAGTTGCCATTCGATCAAACAGCGAGTGGTTAGTTTGATGCTGGCCAAGGATAGGGCCTTCATCAATTCTGGGAGCTGGCTGGGGGCGAGTGTGGGCTGGTGTTGTTTGTCAGGTGTTTGAAAGGCTTTGCTAATACCGGAAAGGGGATTGTTTGGGATCACACCCGTGTTGACTGCAAAGGTCATTATTTCATTCAGGCGTTGGCAGAGCCGTTTAACTGTTTCAAGGCTGCCTTTGGCTGCAATGGGCTTGATGGTGGCAATGGCTTTGACGGCAGTTACCTTGTGAATCGGCATTTTTCCCAATGTAGGGAAGATATGCAGCTCCAGTGAACGCCAGGAGTCATTGGCGTGCTCGGGGGTGACGGTGGTTTTTTTGATCTCCAGCCAGTCACTCGCAATTTTCATCAACGTATTGTTGTGGGCCTCTTCATTGGCTTTGGCCAGTTCATCCCGGTGTTCTTTGGGGTCAATGTCCTTTGCCAGTAGCTTTCTGGCCTCTTCTCGTTTGGCGCGTGCGCCCGCTAATGACAGTGTAGGGTATGCCCCAAGGCTGAGACTGGTACGAACCTTGGTGAAGGGTCGGTGGTAATCCAGCAGCCAAATTTTGGAGCCGTTGGGCTTTACGCGAAGCTGTAAGCCACCCCCATCGGAAAGAGAGTAAACCTTGGCCTTAGGCTTTGCCTGACTGACTTCGGTATTGGTGAGGGGCTTGGTTGTACGGGCCATTTTAGTAGTACCGCTTTGGTTGATAAATTGATGGTACTACAATGGGTACTACTAAAAAAGCTGGATTAGATAGGGTTTGTTAGGATGCTATAGGCGTAAAAAAACCCGTAATTCGTTAAAATTACAGGCTTTTTCGGTCTTCTTGGTAAGGTATAAAACCTTGAATTGGTGGAGGCGGCGGGAATTGAACCCGCGTCCGTCAGTCCTCTGCCGAGAGATCTACATGCTTAGTGCAGTCTATTAAATTTAGCGGGTTGCAACCCGACAGACAGGGCGCGCAAACCGCGATTCCGGTGAGTTTTTAACGAATCCACCCCGGACGAGCTTCATCGCGATCATGTGAGATATGACACCTGATAGCCCCGAAAGGCTCCGGACGCACAAGCACGGCTCCGGTCAGATGGCACCCTACCGGGTATTAAGCGGCGAGTGCGTAGTTGTCGTCGTTGGCAACTATAATTTGCGACTTTGGATTTACGAGATTGGTCGCCATCTCGGCATGCACCCAGGGTTTTGTAACCGGCGTCGAATCCAAATCGCCCCCTGAAACTGCTTTGAGTGTTTCTGTTAAAAAACATTGTCTCAATGGAGATCTTACCACAGAGACCATTGGTTCATTAGACTTATTCTGTGGATGAAGTTCACTGACAGGGCGTTAATGATCACCGGGCGCGGCGGACCAGGCGTTGTTTCTGTCGTGCCCAATCACGATTTTTTTCAGTTTCGCGTTTATCGTGTTCTTTTTTGCCCTTGGCGAGAGCGATTTCACACTTCACCAGGTGGTTTTTCCAATACAGTGCGGTGGCTACACAGGTGTAGCCTTTCTGATTGACACCGTTGAACAATTTACCGAGTTCACGCTGATTGAGCAGCAACTTGCGGGTGCGGCCGGGGTCGGTGACGTAGTGGGTGGACACGGTGCCCAATGGGGTGATGTGTGAACCAATCAGATAAGCCTCACCGTCTTTCAGTAATACATAGCTGTCAGTGAGCTGGGCTTTGCCGGCGCGCAGGCTTTTTACTTCCCAGCCCTGCAGAACGAGACCCGCTTCGAATTTTTCCTCGAGCTGGTATTCGTGACGGGCCCGCTTGTTGAGTGCAATGGTGGGGTTTTTTTGAGGGTGTTGGGATTTGTTAGCCATGGGTCGGCATTATAAGGATTGCGCTGGGGTGCGCCTATGGTTTTGTGGCGTTATGCGTGATTGCCTTGGTTTTGTATATCTTGGATTGCCGGTACAATCCGGTCAGTTTTGACAAGGAAATCGCCGATGGCGGAACAACAGCAGCAATCCCCTGCAGAGGTTGATGGGTCTGGATCAGTTCCCGGGGGACACCCTGTCTGGTCCAGCCGCTGGACCTTTGTGCTGGCGGCAACCGGTTCGGCGGTGGGTCTGGGGAATATCTGGAAGTTTCCCTATATTGCCGGTGAAAATGGCGGCGGCGCTTTTGTGCTGGTGTATCTGCTGTGTATTTTACTGGTAGGAATTCCCGTCATGGTGGCGGAGGTCATGCTGGGTCGGCGTGGTCGGCAGAGTCCGATCAATACGATGCGCCGCCTGACCACAGAGGCGGGCCTGGAGCGACACTGGCATGCGATAGGCTGGTTGGGTGTCATAGCCGGATTGATGATTCTTTCCTATTACGCGGTAATTGCCGGGTGGGCGCTCAATTACATTGGGAAGATGGCCAGCGGTGCATTCCAGGGCGCCAGTGCCGACCAGGTTGCCATTATTTTTGCAGACCTGTTGTCCGACCCGAAAGCACTGATTCTGTGGCAGACAGTCTTCATGATTCTGACCCTGTTAGTGGTTATTGGCGGGGTAACCCGCGGGCTTGGTGTTGCGGTAAGGATATTGATGCCGGTGCTGTTTGTACTGCTGCTGATCCTGCTGGTGTTTGGCATTCAGCGAGGGGATTTTGCCCAGGCTGTGAATTTTCTGTTCAGTTTCAACTATGAGGCATTGACCTGGGCGGGGGTTCTGGAGGCCATGGGGCATGCGTTTTTTACCCTCAGTCTGGGGATGGGTGCCATTATGGCCTATGGTGCCTACATGCCTGAGCATGCCCGGATTGGCCGCACCGTGCTTGCCGTCGGTTTTCTGGATACGGTGGTGGCGCTGGTTGCCGGGCTGGCCATATTCCCCATTGTGTTTGCAAATCCGTCGATTGCACCCGGGGCGGGTCCGGGGTTGCTGTTTGTCAGCCTGCCAATCGCATTTGGCAATATGACGGGAGGATTATTATTTGGCAGCCTGTTCTTTGTGCTGGTGACTTTGGCCGCCTGGAGCTCGGCGATCTCGCTGATCGAACCCGCCGTTGCCTATCTCATCGAATCGAAAAAATTTACCCGTATTACCGCGAATCTGCTGCTCGGTGGTATTGCCTGGATTGTTGGGCTGGGGAGTGTTTTATCCTTTAATATCTGGGCAGAAAAGCAGGTTGCGGGGTTTAATTTCTTTGAGTTTATGGATTTTCTGACCTCCAGTGTCATGTTGCCGCTCACCGGTCTATTTATCGCTTTGTTTGCGGGCTGGTTGATGAGACCGGAAACCGTGCGGAGTGAGCTCGCGGATGAGTCGGGTCGGGTCTTCGCGAGCTGGTACTGGATATTGCGATATGTTTCGCCAATAGCCGTGGGGATCATTTTTGTGATGGGCCTCTACAAGACATTTTCCTGATGCTGACAACCATAAAACGCAGTGCGCTGGTGATGTTCTCCGCTGAGCAAATGTATGATCTGGTCAATGATGTGAACAGTTACCCACGCTATATGGAGGGCTGTGTCGGAGCCGATATATTAGAGCTGTCGGAGGACGGTATGGTGGCCAGACTAGACTTGAAAAAAGGGGGCATCGGTTACAGTTTTACCACTCGAAATACTCTGAAAAAACCCGAGCAGATTACCATGAGCCTTGAGCAGGGGCCTTTTAAAAAGTTGTCCGGTGAGTGGCACTTCAAACCATTGACGGCAAATGCCTGCAAAGTGATGCTCGACCTGGAATTTGAATTTAATAGTCTGTCGGTAGGACTTGCCTCCACCAGCCTGTTTACCTCTGTGGCGAACAATCTGGTAGATTCGTTGGCAAGGCGTGCTCAGGAGGTCTACGGTCCGTGAAAGATATTGAGTTGATTACCGTGGAGGTGGCCTATGCGTTGCCTCATCGTCAGCAACTGCTGGCGCTTAAGGTTGCACCCGGAACCACTGCGTATGAGGCGGTTCGACAGTCCGGAATTGTGCAGCAGTTCCCCGAGATTGATCTGGAAAATGTAAAAATGGGCATCTTTGGGCAGGCCCTGGGCACCAAAGGCCTCAATCCGCCAAAGACCTATGTGTTGGAAGCGGGTGATCGGGTGGAAATTTATCGGCCTCTGACCGTGGATCCCAAAGAGATTCGCAAACGGCGTGCGGCGAAGGCCGGGCAGAGTAATTGATCACTCGGTGCTTTCTATATTCACCGTAGTGGGAATAAAGTCACCTCTGAATCCCACCAGTTGGTCGTTTTCAAAGAAAATCGCCATCCGCTCCCTGACTTCTTCACCGTTACTGGGCGACAGGCTGTAATAATAGTCCCAGCGGTCTTCATTGAAGGTATCTGAAACCAGGGGTGTCCCCATCACAAAACGCACCTGGGACTTGGTCATGCCCGGACGAAGCTGGTCAATCATGTCCTGGGTGATAACATTTCCCTGTTGGATATCGAATTTATGCACATTGGGTAGTTTGGGCATACTGAAATCCGGCATTGAGACACCTGAGCACCCGGCGAGTAACGCGGTCACTGCCAGATAGCAGGTAATTCTTGCAGTAAAATGCATTGGGGGTTCCAGAGTTTTCAGTGAACGGCGATAATACAGAATCAATTGAGTGTATTAAAGAGGCGGTAGCAGAATGAAGGATGAAAACCGGGACTTACGGAAGGCGGGGCTCAAGGTCACCGTACCCCGTCTGAAGATCCTGCAGATTCTTGAGGAAATCAATGAAAGTCATATGAGTGCCGAGGATGTGTACCGCAAATTACTCGAAGCCGGTGACGATGTCAGTATTGCCACGGTATATCGGGTGTTGACTCAGTTCGAGAGTGCCGGCCTGATTACACGCCATAATTTTGACAGCGGTCCGGCAGTTTATGAAATTGATCGGGGTATTCATCACGATCATATGGTGAATGTAGATAGTGGCGATGTGATTGAATTTCAAAGCAGTGAAATTGAAGCGTTGCAGAAAGCGATCGCTACCAAGCATGGGTTCGATCTGGTGGGCCACAATCTGGTGCTCTACGTCAAAGAGGCTAAAAGATAATTGAGGGTTGATTACGCGATTTTGGTCTGATTTCTGCCAGCTTCTTTGGCACGATACATGGCGCTGTCGGCAGCTTTCATGACGCCATCAAAATGCAGGGCGTCCTGTGCATCGGCAACGCCTATACTGACGGTCACCCGGATATTGCCGCGGCGTCGTGAAGCGCCACGTTTCTTTTCGCCGCTGGACTGATAGCGTGGTCGATTTTTGTTGTCCCGGGTGGCCATGTCGTAATTTGCAATATTCTTGCGCAGTTGTTCCAGGTAATCGACGACCTGCTCCCGTGTTTTGCCGCGAAACAGCAGGCAAAACTCCTCTCCCCCAAAGCGGTAGGCTCGTCCGCCCCCACTGACCCGGCGCAGTTGCGCGGCAATGGCACGAAGTACTTGGTCACCCAGGTCGTGACCATATTGATCATTGATGGATTTGAAATGGTCCACATCCACCATCGCCAACGCATAGTGGTTTCCCATGGTGCGTACATCGCGGAGCAGTGCCCGCCGGTTGGGGATCTGGGTCAGTTCGTCCCGGTACACCATGTTGAGCAGGGCCTGGGTCTGGTTGATAATCAACAGTAATCCGGCGGCAGAAAACATGATTGAGGAAATATGCGGTAACTGAAACCATCCCACGGTGATAAAGCTGAAGAACACGCAGCCTGGCAGGCTGCTGTCCAGATACTCCCGGCGAAGCAATGGCAGGATGATGCTGAAGGTATAGACCAGTAGAAACAGTAATCCCGCTGTGGCGGATATCTTCAGGCCGAAAAAAGTACTTTCGTTGATGCCGGGCAGGAGGTGGGAAAACCAGAGGGGTTGCCACTGAAACAGGCTGATGATGATCAGTGCAAAGATTGAGATGAAGGCCGTCAATACCAGAAAAGCCGGGTGTCGCCAGCCGGTGTCGGGGAGAATAATGAACACGCCCAGTATCAGTGGCAGACAAAGTGAGATGAGGCTGAAGATCTGGTTGGCCGGCTCAGCATTCAATGGCGCCTGCAGGAAATGCCGAATCAGCCAGTAGCTGATCAGCATTGTCATGGCCGTACCCAGATTTTTGGATTGGTTTGCCAGTAAAGCCATGAAAGCGGCGAGCCCGCAGACGATGAAGGGCAACTGCTCCAGCAGAGCCCGTTGATCGTTGTTCAATGCGGGGTATTGCCAATAGGTGAAGACTGCCAGCATCAGGCAGAACATCGGGGCGAGCAGGCGAATAATAATTTGTGACATAACTGGCGAGTTGCGTTCGCCTTCCCTGTTCAAAAGATAATCAGTCTAAAAGGTTACGGCTGTTGCGTAAATATCCGGGCGCGAAGGCTATCTAATCATTTGTGGGCCATATGGCTGTGTTCCAGACCCTATAAGAGCAGTGTGTACATGTGGAAATGGTTGAGATTAACAACAGTGTATTTGCTGCTCTTGTCCCCGGTTCCTGCAGTAGCAGACCGTTTTTGTTGGTTGCTGGCTGAAACCTATTACGAGCAACTCTACTGTGAAGTGCAGGCTGCGGGTCAGGGGGCTGACTTACCTTCATTGCTGGACTTCCGGCGTAACAACGACAAAATTCAGGCTCTGTTGCTCAGGCGGCCTGCAGCCAGAGCCGGTATTGACGTTGCCGTGCCAGCCGATACCCGACTGCCTGTGCCGGAGATCGTTGAGGCAGCAGAGCCCCTCAAGATCGACAACGGACTGGATGGCTGTCAACTCGATCATCAGTGGTTGACTTGCGAGGGAGTTCGCTACGTGCTGGTGAGCAATCTGGCCAATAGCAGGCTGGCGGGAGGTGTGCTCAAACCATCGAATAAAATGCGCATACCGGCATTTCGCGGGGCAATGGATGATGGGATCGCCCGAGCTGACTACTTGGCGGCGGCCTATCGACAATATTTGGAGAAAATGATGGAAATCGGCCTTGGCGGGTCGACGTTTTCCTATGCGAAATTTGTCTATCTGTTTGATGATGTAATAGCAAAGGGTGTGGATTTTGCGCAGCGCTTTGAAACGATGTTTGGTTTTCTGAAGGAGGATAAGCAGCGTCTGGCTGTTAACGAGTCGCAGCCAGACTCACTGGCGCTGCAGCCAGGACAGTGTGATCGGTTTGGGCGTCAGCTGGTGGTGTGCAATAACGGCAGAAAGAATTATCTGTTTCGCCGACAGGATTAGTCGATCCGCTCTGCGCGTCCGTGTTCGATCACCCGCGAAGGTTTGGCAGACAATACCCGGTATGCCTTAAGCATATTAAATACGGCGTGGCCAAGGTGCTGTTCTGCCATGGCCAGTTCGCGGGCGGTGATCATCTCGCGCTCGTGATTGCTCAGGTTGGCGGGGTCGCCGCCGAGTTCTGTATCAATGCGTTGCATTAGCTGATCGATAAACAGTTGGCTGTCTCCGCAGGACTGGTGTAAGCCGTCGGCATATTGTTTCACTGTTCCGGGGAGGTCGCGCATTGCCTGAAAAGAGGCTTTTGTATTTCGTATAGCCAGTCTGGCCGGCAACATGCTCAGGTTAAAGCTCGCTGATAAAAACTGGTGGATCATAACTGGCTCCTTCCGGGTTTCTTTGCGGAAATGTCAGTATAGCAGAGGTCTGCGGTCGACAATCCGCGGGTCTACCTCAAAAGGAATTACACGTGATTGGTTCATGCGGCGATACGTTGGAGCGGCCAGCTTGTCACTTGAATGTTTTGCGAGGTCATTAATCGGGTTAGCCGATCATCGAAGCGGCGGCAATGAGCAATAGCATGACGCCAACGCCTATCAGTACCAATTTTCCGACTCTGGCCAGTGTTTCTGTATCTTCTCTCTGCACGGTAACGCCCTCTTATTATGGAGAAAGGGCCCAGCATAGCGGTTTGAATGCTTGAATTTATTGATCTGTATCAAGCAGTTTGTTCACCCAATTGTAGCATTTCCCTGGCATGACTGAGGCTGGTATCAGTCGTTCTTGCACCTCCGAGCATGCGTGCGATTTCATTGGTGCGGTCAGCACCTGAAAGCGACCGGATACCGCTGTTGGCAGAATGTTCGCCGGTGGTTTTTGTTACCAGCAGGTGGTGGTGAGCGCAGGCGGCAACCTGTGGCAGATGCGTTACGCAAATAACCTGTCCCTGCCCTCCGAGCTGGCGTAACAGTTTGCCTACCACATCTGCGGTGGCGCCACCAATGCCCACATCCACCTCGTCGAAAACCAGGGTGGGGACCGCCGAATGGTTTGCAGCGATAACCTGGATAGCCAAACTGATTCGTGAAAGCTCGCCACCAGATGCGACTTTGGCAAGGGGTCTTGGCGGTTCACCGGGATTGGTGGTGATCAGAAATTCGATGGTCTCCATGCCGTTGGCTGTTAATTGCCCCGATTTGACCGGGGTAAGTTGAGGTATGAATTTTGTGCCATCCATCGAAAGTGCCGAAAACTGCTGTTCAACCAGTGCAGAAAATACAGTTGCCGCGGCTGTTCGGCGGGCCGTGAGATTTTCTGCCAGCGAGAGGTACTGGTCGGAGAGGGTGGCGGCCTGTTGTCGAAGTTTTTCAATACTACCCTCGCCACCGGCAAGATTGTCCAGTTCTTCCTGTAGCGCCAGACGTTTGGCCGTTAGCTCTGGTGGGTCGATGCGGTGTTTGCGCGCCAACTGATAGATGGCGCTCAAGCGTGTTTCCAGTTGCAGTAGCCGCTCCGGGTCCAGTTCGAATTTGTCCAGATGTTGCTGGATTTCACGGCTGGCTTCCGCCACTTCAATGGCCGCACTGTTCAGCAGATTTTCTGCCTCAATCAGCTCAGCAGGTTTGCCGGGCATGTTGGCCAGCAACTGTAAGGCCTTGCCTAGGCTGTCTTGCAAGTTGAAGTCTTCTGCTTCACAGCAGAGCTGTAACAACGACCCGCTGTCCCTGAGTATGGCCTCTGCATTTCCCAATTGCTGTTGCTGGTGTTCCAGCTGTTCCAGCTCACCTTCTGCCAGGGACAGTTCATCCAGTTCCGATAACTGAAATGTGAGCAGTTCCCGTCTGGCATTCAGTTCGTCTGAGGCGTTCTCCAGCTTATCCAGCAGCTGTGTTGTGGTCGCCCACTGTTGATAAATCTGTCGCAACTCGCCAGCCAGCTCCGAACATCCGGCAAAGCTGTCCAGTATTTTGTGATGGGTCTCCCTGCGCAACAGGGACTGGTGTTCATGCTGGCTGTGAATGTCGATCAGCATCTCGCCAAGCTCACGCAGCTGCTGCATGGTGGCGGCCTGGCCATTGATGTAGCCCCGGGATCGGCCTTCGCGGGTCAACAGCCTCCGCAATAATACTTCGTCACCGTTTTCGGCAAAATCGTTATCGATCAACCACTGTCGGGCCGCTACAATCTCTGTCAGATCAAATAATGCTGAGACCTCGGCGCGTTCCTGGCCCTGGCGAATCCGATCTGTATCGGCGCGATCTCCCAGCGCCATTGCCAGGGCGTCGAGCACCAGGGACTTGCCTGCGCCGGTTTCGCCGGTCAATGCTGTCATGCCGACACCGAAATCCACTTCGAGGGATTCCACCAGCGTGAAATGTTTGACTGTCAGGGTAGTAAGCACCAGTAATGCCTGTTTGTGTGAAGTGACATCAGAAGAACAATGTTATACACAATTTTTAAGCGCGTCTGCCCTTGAAACATGGGGCAATGGCCCAATATAGCGGGTTGAAGCAAAGTCCTGAAGCAGCGTATTCAATAGAAGAAGGGAGATGTTGCGTGTCAACAGAACAAAATCATCAGGAGCCGGATCCACAGGATCCCGGTTCAGAGGGCGCCGCTGAGTCGCGGCCTGAAGTAGAGCAGTCAGAGGCGCAATCAGCAACCGGCGAGGTTGAACAGTTGACGACCGATCTGGCCAACGCCAAGGACCAGGTGCTGAGAACCCATGCGGAAATGCAGAACCTGCGACGGCGTATGGAGCGCGATGTGGAAAACGCACACAAGTATGCTCTCGAAAAGTTTGTCGGTGAGCTGTTGCCAGTGGTCGATAATCTTGAGCGTTCCATTCAGGCAATGACCGATGTCGGCGATGAGTTCAAAGCGGTCAGTGACGGCATTGAGCTCACCCTAAAGAGCTTCCAGGATGTGCTGGCTCGCTTCAAGGTGGAAGCCATTGATCCCGGTGGTGAGGCGTTTAATCCCGACCTTCATCAGGCGATGAGTATGCTTGAAGTGCCTGATGTAACCCCCAACACCGTCATTGATGTGTTCCAGAAGGGTTACACACTCAATGGTCGGCTGATTCGTCCTGCGATGGTGGTAGTCGCCAAGTTGGCAGCGAATAACACCGGCGAGCCTTGAAATTCCGCAATGCGGGCCAATATACAGACTCAGAAACCAATTTTTACCAGTTTAAGCAAACCCGGAGAAACAGATAATGGGCAAAATAATCGGAATTGACCTCGGCACCACTAATTCCTGTGTGGCTGTACTTGAGGGCGACAAGCCGAAAGTGATCGAAAATGCCGAGGGCACGCGCACCACGCCGTCTATCGTCGCATTTGCCGAAGACAATGAAATTCTGGTGGGCCAGTCAGCCAAACGCCAGGCTGTGACCAATCCCAGCAATACCCTGTTTGCCGTCAAGCGGCTGATTGGTCGTCGTTTTGATGACGATGTAGTGCAGAAAGACATCAAGATGGTGCCCTACAAAATCGTCAAGGCGGACAATGGCGATGCCTGGGTGGAAGTCAAAGGTGACAAAAAAGCGCCGCCGCAGATTTCGGCCGAAGTGCTGAAGAAAATGAAGAAGACGGCAGAAGACTATCTGGGTGAGAAAGTCACCGAGGCCGTCATTACGGTGCCAGCCTATTTTAATGACTCCCAGCGGCAGGCTACCAAGGATGCCGGTCGGATTGCGGGCCTCGATGTCAAGCGCATTATCAATGAGCCAACGGCTGCTGCGCTGGCCTATGGTATGGATCGTGATCCCGGCGACCGCGTTGTGGCTGTCTTCGATCTGGGTGGCGGTACTTTTGATATCTCAATCATTGAGATTGCCGATGTGGATGGTGAACACCAGTTTGAAGTGCTGTCCACAAATGGTGACACATTCCTCGGGGGTGAAGATTTCGACCTGCGATTGATCGAGTACCTGGCCGCCGAGTTCAAAAAGGACAGCGGCATAGACCTGCACAGCGATCCGCTTGCGCTACAACGTCTCAAAGAGGCTGCGGAGAAAGCCAAGATTGAGCTGTCATCCAGTCAGCAAACTGAAGTGAATTTACCCTACATTACTGCCGATGCCACCGGTCCGAAACACCTGGTGGTCAAGCTGACTCGCTCCAAACTCGAGTCTCTGGTGGAAGAGCTGGTTGCCCGTTCCATGGAGCCGGTGAAAATGGCTCTGAAAGACGCCGGAAAATCTGCTTCAGAAATTGATGATGTCATTCTGGTAGGTGGTCAGACCCGGATGCCCATGGTGCAAAAATACGTCACCGATTTCTTCGGCAAAGAACCGCGCAAGGATGTCAACCCCGATGAGGCTGTTGCCGTTGGTGCCGCGATTCAGGCAGCGGTGATGTCCGGTGAAGTAAAAGACGTGCTTCTGCTGGATGTGACACCCCTGACCCTGGGTATTGAAACCATGGGTGGTGTGGCGACACCTCTGATTGAGAAAAACACCACGATCCCGACGAAAAAATCGCAAATTTTCTCAACGGCAGATGATAATCAGCAAGCAGTAACGGTTCACGTAGTTCAGGGTGAGCGCAAGCAGGCAGCCGGCAATAAGTCATTGGGCCGTTTTGATCTGGCTGATATTCCCCCGGCACCTCGCGGCATGCCTCAGATTGAGGTGACTTTTGACATTGATGCAAATGGCATTCTCAATGTTAGTGCCAAAGACAAGGCTACTGGAAAAGAGCAGTCCATTATCATCAAGGCTTGCTCTGGCCTCTCAGATGACGAAATCGACAAAATGGTCAAGGATGCCGAGGCAAATGCCGCCGAGGACAAGAGATTTGAAGAGCTGGTGAGTTCCCGCAATGCTGCGGACGGCCTCGCCCATGCCGCCAGGAAAACGCTGGAAGAAGCGGGCGACAAGGCCAGTGCTGAAGAGAAAGAGGCGATTGAGTCTGCTATCAAGGGCGTGGAAGATGCCGTCAAAAGTGATGACAAGGAGGGAATCGATGCCGCCGCGAACACGCTTTCCGAGGCCTCTGCTGCGCTGGCACAGAAACTTTACGCCGAACAGGCTGAGGCTCAACCTGAGGGGGCAGAGTCGTCCGAGGGCAGCACGTCTGATGACGCAGTGGATGCTGAATTCGAAGAAGTGAAAGACGACAAAAACAAGTAGGGCTTGTCCTACTTGGAATGCCCGGCATGCCAGTGCCGAAAGCAGGCGCGGTTTCCAGTCCGCGCCTTGCCGTGTCCGGTGTGCTGCCAAGGCGGTGCGCAGGACAACATGATAATTACTGCCTCTGGCAGTGAACCCAACCAGAGAAGTTGAAACGCAATGGCCAAACGCGATTATTACGAAATTCTCGGTGTTGCCAAAAACGCCTCCGCTGACGAAGTTAAAAAAGCCTACCGCCGGATTGCGATGAAAAATCACCCGGACCGGAATCCGGACAACAAGGCGGCGGAAGATGTATTCAAGGAGGCCACCGAGGCCTATGAGGTGCTTTCCGATAAAGAGAAGAAAGCGGCCTATGATCAATACGGTCATGCCGGGGTGGATCCCAATGCCGGATTTGGCGGTGGTCAGGGCGGCCCCGGGTTCGGAGGTTTCAGTGATATTTTCGGGGATGTTTTCGGCGATATTTTTGGCGGCGCTGGTCGCGGCAGGGGTGGCCCTATGCGGGGTTCAGACCTGCGCTATGATATGCAGCTCGACCTTGAGGATGCAGTAAAAGGTAAAACGGTTCAGATCAGGGTGCCGACCCTGGTCAATTGCAAAACCTGCGACGGCTCCGGTGCCAAAAAAGGTAGTACGCCAACTACTTGTGGTACTTGTGGCGGTCATGGTCAGGTGCGTATGTCGCAGGGTTTCATTGCTGTTCAGCAGACCTGCCCGACCTGTCGCGGTCGGGGCCAGGTTATTTCGGATCCCTGTGGGGTTTGCCATGGCCAGGGTCGCGTACAGGAAAGCAAGACATTGTCTGTCAAGGTTCCTGCCGGTGTTGATACCGGTGACCGCATTCGTCTGGCGGGGGAAGGCGAGGCCGGGCCGGAAGGTGGTCCTCCGGGCGACCTCTATGTTCAGATCCACGTTCGCGAGCACTCGCTATTCAAGCGCGAGGGTAGAAACCTGTATTGCGAAGTGCCGATCAGTATTGTGGATGCCATTCTGGGTGGAGAAATTGAGGTGCCGACGCTGGATGGTCGGGTGAAATTGAAGATTCCCCCCGAAACCCAGACCGATCGGGTCTTTCGCCTGCGGGGCAAGGGTGTGGCCAGTGTGCGCGGCGGTGGGCCCGGCGACCTCCTGTGCCGGGTTGTTCTTGAGACGCCTGTGAACCTGAATTCCGAACAGAAGGATTTGTTGCGTCAGCTCCAGGAAAGCCTCGAAAAAGGCAAACACTCCCCCAAAAGAGCGTCCTGGTTTGAGGGTGTGAAAAAATTCTTTGATGGCTTTACGATATAGTGAGCATCTGTGCATGTGACCTCCTTCTGGTTTCCTGTGCCATCACCACGAGATATATCAATGACGCGAATAGCAGTTACCGGCGCTGCCGGGCGTATGGGTAAGGCGCTGATTGAAGCGATTGACCTGAATCCCTCCGTGCACCTCACGGTCGCTCTGGAGCGACCTGGCAGTTCCCTGATAGGCGTTGATGCCGGAGAGCTGGCGGGTATTGGTTCCAATGGCGTTAAGGTGATCGGCGATATCCGTCAGGCACTGGAACAATTTGATGTGCTTATTGATTTCACCTCCCCCGATGCCACACTTGCGAATGCTGACGCCTGTGCCTTCAGTGGTCGTAAAATGGTTATAGGTACCACCGGTTTTACTCCGGAGCAGCGTACTCAGCTGGTTTCTATGGCGGATCGCACTGCCCTGTGTATGGCATCCAACTTCAGTACCGGGGTAAATTTGTGTTTCAAATTGCTGGATATGGCGGCCAGTGTGCTGGGTGATGAAGTCGATATTGAGATTTACGAAGCCCATCATCGCCATAAGGTTGATGCCCCCTCAGGCACTGCATTGAGCATGGGGCAGGTGGTCGCCAGCGCGCTGGGTCGTGATCTGAGCGAAGTCGCTGTTTACGGTCGCGAGGGGCAGACGGGCGCGCGTGATCGACAAACCATCGGTTTTGCCACTGTCCGGGCCGGTGATATTGTCGGCGACCATACGGTGATGTTTGCGGCTGAAGGGGAGCGAGTGGAAATTACCCACAAAGCCTCGAGTCGCATGTCGTTTGCCCGTGGTGCCGTTCGCGCAGCTGGCTGGTTACAGAAAAAAGAGACCGGCCTGTTTGATATGCAGGATGTACTGGGGCTGAAATAGTAGTACGACAACTCAATCGGGGGGCTTTACAGCACAGTCTGTGCCCCGCTTATAGCAACTGTGCAGTTGCGGCGCTGGAAAAAATCTCCTGTCGCGTAAACACTGTCTAATAACCGTCAGCTGTCGAGGTGCAGACAGCACCATTGAGCAGAGGGTGGCGACCACAACGCCGTTGAGGCGGTTTTGATACACAAGGCAACAGAAATCGCCGTTTTTTTGCCCCCGGCCACAAGCCTGGAAACGGATTAGCACTGGACATAAGCATGCCTCTTGCCTAGAATATCCAGTTAGTTTCTGCTGACGTGAAACGCCCTGCAAAGACACAGGTGAAAAGCGCGATTGAATGATTTGAAAGCGAGGTGAGACGCACGGTTTCATCTCGCTTTTTTGCAGCCTGATATCATGAAATCAATGAGTTAGTTTTTGATACGGGCGATTCTCGCAGTTCTGGATTCCCGGTTATTTGAGGAGGTTGCTTTGAATACCGATAGCCATCGGTCCGCCATTCTTGCACTTGAAGATGGTACTGTTTTCGAAGGCATCGCCATTGGTGCGGAGGGTGTTTCCAGTGGTGAGGTGGTATTCAATACAGCATTGACGGGATACCAGGAAATTCTCACTGATCCCTCCTATGCCCGCCAGATCGTGACATTGACCTACCCCCACATTGGTAATACCGGTGTCAATGATGAAGACAACGAGTCTGACCGGATCTGGGCCGCGGGTCTGGTGATCCGGGATTTGCCGTTGATGGCAAGCAATTTCCGGTCTTGCCAATCGCTCGACGCCTATCTGAAGGCAAATAACATTCTTGGTATTGCCAACATAGATACCCGTAAGCTCACGCGTATTCTGCGGGAGAAGGGTGCCCAGAATGGCTGTCTGATGGCGGGTTCTGTCGATCAGGCAAAGGCCTTGTCTTCAGCAAGAAGCTTTGCCGGCCTAAAGGGCATGGATCTGGCCCGGGAAGTGACGACCGCAAAATCCTACCCCTGGCGGGAGGGGACCTGGCGACTCGGGCAGGGTTATTCAGTCCCTTCGGAAAATCCTTACAATATTGTTGCCTATGATTTTGGTACGAAGCGGAATATTCTGCGTATGCTGGTGGATCGGGGAGCCAATTTGACGGTGGTCCCTGCAGAAACCCCCGCCAGCGAGGTGCTGGCCCTGAACCCGGACGGCGTGTTTCTCTCCAACGGCCCCGGCGACCCGGAACCCTGCGATTATGCCATCCGGGCCATTCGCGACATTCTCGACCACGACATCCCGGTGTTTGGTATTTGTCTGGGCCATCAGCTGTTGGCTCTGGCCAGCGGAGCCAGAACAGAAAAAATGAAATTTGGGCACCACGGTGCCAATCATCCGGTAAGAAGCCTTGATGACGGGTTGGTGTTGATTACCAGTCAGAACCACGGCTTCGCTGTGGATGAACAGACATTACCCGACAATCTGCGCGCAACCCACCGATCATTGTTCGACGGATCATTGCAGGGCTTGCACCGCACTGACAGGTCGGCCTTCAGTTTTCAGGGGCACCCGGAAGCCAGTCCCGGCCCCCACGATGCCGCGCCACTGTTCGATCATTTTTTTGAGCTGATTCGGGCCAGTCAGGCCGGGGACTAGTGGGTGAATCCAGGTAAGTGGAGAGCGACAGTCGCCCCGGTTGCTGCTAAGTGGTTGTGACCTGCATTGCGTCCACAGGTAGTCCAAGCTAACGACAATTGCCATACTGACGATAATTTATGCCAAAAAGAACCGATCTTAAAAGTATCCTGATCCTCGGCGCCGGCCCCATTGTTATCGGGCAGGCCTGCGAGTTTGATTACTCGGGGGCACAGGCCTGTAAAGCCCTGCGGGAAGAGGGTTACCGGGTGATTCTGGTGAACTCGAATCCGGCGACGATCATGACGGATCCGTCCATGGCGGATGCGACCTATATCGAGCCTGTAGAATGGCGGACTGTGGCCAAAATTATTGAGCGGGAGCGTCCCGATGCCCTGCTGCCAACAATGGGCGGACAGACTGCACTCAATTGTGCCCTGGATCTGGCTCGTGAAGGTGTGCTCGAGGAATTCGGTGTCGATATGATCGGGGCTGATCGGGATGCCATCGATAAAGCCGAGGATCGCAACCGTTTTGACAAAGCCATGAAGGCAATCGGACTGGAAACACCCAAGGCCGTTATCGTGCACAGCCTTGAGGAGGCGTTGCAGGTGCCGGACCAGTTCGGTTATCCCTGTATTATTCGCCCGTCCTTCACTATGGGTGGTTCGGGTGGTGGTATTGCCTATAACCGCGAAGAATTTGAAGAGATCTGTCGCCGGGGGCTGGACCTCTCACCCACCAAAGAGCTCCTGATTGATGAGTCCCTGATTGGCTGGAAAGAATACGAAATGGAAGTGGTGCGGGACAGGAATGACAACTGCATTATCATCTGTTCCATCGAAAACCTGGACCCCATGGGTGTACATACCGGTGATTCGATTACCGTGGCCCCGGCCCAGACCCTCACCGATAAGGAATACCAGATCATGCGCAACGCCTCCATAGCGGTGTTGCGGGAAATTGGCGTGGAGACCGGTGGCTCCAACGTACAGTTTGCCGTGAACCCGGTGGACGGTCGGTTGGTGGTGATTGAAATGAACCCCAGGGTGTCGCGTTCCTCTGCCCTGGCCTCCAAGGCGACGGGCTTCCCGATTGCCAAGGTGGCGGCGAAACTGGCGGTGGGATATACCCTGGATGAGTTGCAGAACGATATTACGGGGGGTGCCACCCCGGCTTCCTTTGAGCCCAGTATCGACTATGTGGTCACCAAGATTCCCCGTTTTGCCTTTGAGAAATTCAGTGCAGCCAATGCCAAACTGACCACGCAGATGAAGTCGGTGGGCGAGGTCATGGCGATTGGTCGTACTTTTCAGGAATCTCTCCAAAAAGCACTCCGTGGTCTGGAGGTGGGGTCTGCCGGATTTGAACCCCAGGTGGATGTAAATACTGACGAAGGTCTGAATGAGTTGCGGGAGCAGCTCAGTGATCCGGGCGCAGAGCGTATCTGGTTTGTGGGCGACGCATTTCGCGCCGGCATGTCCGTGGATGAGGTGTTTGATCTCTGCGCTATTGACCCCTGGTTTCTGGCGCAGATTGAAGATCTGATCCGGGAAGAGCAAAAGTTGCGGGGCCGGACACTGGAAAGTCTGGATGCCGGTCAGTTGTACGCCCTTAAACGCAAAGGCTTTTCCGATATTCGGTTGGCGAGCCTGCTCAACAGTTCAGAGACCGCCGTGCGCGAGAGTCGTAGGGCCCTGAATATTCACCCGGTTTATAAGCGGGTAGATACCTGTGCTGCAGAGTTTGCTACGGCTACGGCATATATGTACTCCAGCTATGAAGAGGAGTGTGAATCACAGCCTTCAGACCGCAATAAAATTCTGGTTCTGGGTGGCGGTCCCAACCGCATCGGCCAAGGTATTGAGTTTGATTACTGTTGTGTGCACGCGGCGTTGGCCATGCGTGAGGACGGTTACGAAACTATCATGGTCAACTGTAATCCCGAGACGGTATCAACGGACTACGACACCTCGGACCGTCTCTATTTCGAGCCGGTCACCCTCGAGGATGTGCTCGAAATAGTGCGGATTGAAAAGCCGGTCGGCGTGATCGTGCAGTTTGGAGGGCAGACGCCGCTGAAACTGGCCCGTGCACTGGAGGCGCAGGGCGTGCCCATTATTGGCACCACCCCGGATGCCATTGACCGGGCCGAAGATCGTGAGCGATTCCAGCAGATGATCCACAAGTTGGGATTATTGCAGCCAGCCAACGCCATTGTCCGCTCTGCTGAAGAAGCGATTGCCGCAGCAGCCGGGATCGGTTATCCGCTGGTCGTCAGGCCGTCCTATGTGCTCGGCGGGCGCGCTATGGAAATTGTCTATCGGGAGGAAGAGCTGCAACGCTATATGAGTCAGGCGGTGCGGGTCTCTGAAGACGCCCCGGTACTGCTTGATTACTTCCTTTCTTCGGCGGTAGAAGTGGACATCGATGCTGTCTCGGATGGTGAGCACGTGGTGATTGGTGCCATCATGCAGCATATTGAGCAGGCGGGTATTCACTCGGGTGACTCCGCCTGTGCGCTGCCGCCCTACAGTTTGCCCGAAGATGTGCAAGATGAAATGCGCGAAACGGTCAAGGCGATGGCCGTTGAGCTCAATGTCAAAGGGCTTATGAACGTCCAGCTGGCGTGGCAGGATGGCAAGGTCTACGTGATTGAAGTCAATCCGCGGGCCTCCCGCACCGTACCGTTTGTCTCAAAATGTATCGGCACATCGCTGGCAAAAGTGGCAGCACGTTGTATGGTGGGTGTATCACTGGCGGAGCAAAATTTTACTACTGAGATTATTCCCGATTATTTCAGTGTCAAAGAGGCGGTGTTACCGTTCAATAAATTTCCCGGTATTGATCCCATTCTTGGGCCGGAGATGAAGTCCACCGGAGAGGTGATGGGCGTAGGCGATACGTTTGCCGAAGCCTATGCCAAGGCGGAGCTGGGTGCCAGCGATCCGATTCCCACTTCGGGAACTGCCTTCCTCAGTGTTCGGGAGCCAGACAAGGCCGGGATTGCGGCGGTGGCTCGCAGTCTGATCAATAGTGGGTTCAATCTGGTGGCCACCAGTGGAACTGCCCAGGTGATTGAAGATGCAGGGTTGTCGGTTGAACGGGTCAATAAAGTGAAACAGGGGCGTCCTCATATCGTGGACATGATCAAAAATGATCAAATCAGTCTGATCGTCAATACCACAGAGGGTCGCCAGGCGATTGCCGACTCTTCTACCATACGGTCCAGCGCGGAACAGCGGGGGGTGTATTACACAACAACACTCGCTGGTGGTCAGGCGGTCTGTATGGCCCTTGAGCAGAGTGGAGAAATTAAAGTCCGTCGGTTGCAGGAATTGCACGAGAGGAATCAGTAATGCAAAAGATACCCATGACAGTTGAAGGCGCGGCAAAACTTCGCCAGGAACTGGATAACCTGAAAAAAGTAGAGCGTCCCCGGATTGTTGCGGCCATCGCGGAGGCCCGTGCACACGGTGATTTGAAGGAAAATGCAGAATATCATGCCGCCCGTGAACAGCAGAGTTTTGCCGAGGGGCGTATACAGGAAATAGAGAGCAAGCTGAGCAACGCCCAGATTATTGATATCAAGAAGATTCCGCAGGGCGATAAAGTGATTTTTGGCTGCACTGTGGATCTGATCAACCTGGATACCGAGGAGCGCGTGACCTACAAGATTGTTGGTGATGACGAATCGGACGTAAAATTGAACATGATTTCCTACCAGTCACCGATCGTCCGCGCCATGATAGGCAAGGAAGTTGGTGACATTGTCGTCGTTAAAACACCGGCCGGTGATGTGGAATATGAGCTTGACGATGTTCGGCATACCTGATGCCGAACGCCGCAATGCTCACTACCGGGCCGAAGGCGATCGCAACAGATTGGATAAATGCCGATTGGGTTGTTCTGCTCTTCTCAGCAGGAGCACAATATGTCCAATGGTTTGAACCACCTCTGCCCCCAGCGTATCCGTTAGGGTTTCAATGATCGTCTGCTTTACCTCGCGGTCGTCTACAGAAAGTTTCACTTTGATGAGCTCATGGTCATTGAGTGCGCGGTCAATTTCTGCGATAACTGATTCGGTGAGGCCTTTTGCGGCAACGGTGACCACCGGGTTGAGTTTGTGGCCCAGGCGTCGCAGATGCTTTTTATCCTCATTGGAAATTGTCATAGAATGGTTGTCCTCTAAAACGGCGCGTATTCTAGCCGAACTGATAACAGGTTGATATGGGCCGGTCAAAAAGCAGCCAGCGCTGGTTACAGGAACACAATAGCGATCACTATGTAAAACGTGCTCAGCAAGATGGCTATCGTTCCCGTGCCAGCTATAAGCTGTTGGAGTTACACAAAAAAGATCGTTTGTTTAAACCCGGGATGACCGTGGTTGATCTGGGTGCTGCTCCCGGTGGTTGGTCTCAGGTGGCTGTGACGCTGGTCGGCGACAAGGGTCGTGTTGTTGCCTCGGATATTCTGCCTATGGACAGTATAGCTGGCGTCGACTTCGTCGAGGGGGATTTTACCGAAGAGTCCGTACTCGATGAAATTCTGGAGTTGCTTGAGGGTCAACAGGCCGACCTTGTAATTTCAGATATGGCCCCCAATATGAGTGGTATGAAGGCTGTTGATCAACCCAAGGCCATGTATCTGATAGAGTTGGCGCTTGAATTGGCCTGCCAAATATTGAAACCTGAAGGGGTTTTTGTTGCCAAAGTATTTCATGGCGAAGGTTTCGATGACTTTTTGCGCGATACAAAACGGCGTTTCCAGCAGGTCGTTACACGAAAACCCGATGCGTCCCGCTCCCGATCCCGTGAAGTTTATCTGGTTGCCCGCGGGCTTAAGGTCTCGGACTAAATAATATCAGCCGGTATGGGCTCCTCCCATCCCGGTTACCACTGCGCTCAAATGGCCGTTAGAATAGAACGCGGTGGCGCTAAAATGAGGAAGTTCAGTTGAACGACATGGCAAAGAATCTTGTATTGTGGTTAATCATTGCGGCAGTGTTATTGTCGGTGTTCCAGAATTTCAACCCACCCCCTAAAGAGGACAGCATTAGTTACTCTGCATTTATCGAGGAGGTGCAATCCGGTCGTGTCAGCAGTGTCGTCATTGAGGGTCTGACGGTCGAGGGCAAACGTGCTGATGGCAGCGCCTTCAAAACGATACGTCCCAACGTTCCCGACTCGGGTTTGATGAGTGACCTGCTCAATAACAATGTCAGTGTCGAGGGTCGCGAGCCCGAAAAACAGAGCCTCTGGGTGCAGTTGCTGGTAGCGTCCTTTCCGATTCTTTTGATTCTCGCTATTTTCATGTTTTTCATGCGCCAGATGCAGGGCGGTGCTGCTGGTCGCGGTGGCCCGATGGCTTTCGGCAAGAGTAAAGCACGTCTGCTGGGTGAGGATCAGATTAAAACCACATTTGCCGATGTGGCCGGTGTGGATGAAGCCAAAGAAGATGTGCACGAACTGGTGGACTTTCTCCGTGATCCGTCCCGTTTCCAGCGTCTTGGTGGCCGTATTCCTCAGGGTGTTTTGATGGTGGGCCCGCCGGGGACGGGTAAGACATTGCTGGCCAAGGCGATTGCCGGTGAAGCGAAGGTGCCGTTCTTTTCCATCTCGGGCTCTGATTTTGTCGAAATGTTTGTCGGGGTGGGTGCTTCGCGGGTGCGTGATATGTTCGAGCAGGCCAAGAAGCAGTCGCCCTGTATTATTTTTATTGATGAGATTGATGCCGTTGGTCGTCACCGCGGTGGTGGTTATGGCGGTGGTAACGATGAGCGTGAACAGACTCTCAACCAACTGCTGGTTGAAATGGATGGCTTTGAAGGCAATGAGGGCGTTATCGTCATAGCCGCCACTAACCGGCCCGATGTGCTGGATAAGGCGCTGTTGCGTCCCGGTCGTTTTGACCGCCAAGTCTACGTAAGCCTACCCGATATCCGTGGCCGCGAGCAGATTCTCAAGGTGCATGGCCGCAAAGTTCCCCTGGACGAGCGCGCTGATCTGGGCATTGTGGCCAGAGGCACTCCCGGTTTCTCGGGGGCCGATCTCGCTAATCTTGTCAACGAGGCATCATTGTTTGCAGCACGCGCCAACAAGCGCACAGTGACCATGGAAGAGTTCGAGAAAGCCCGTGACAAGATCATGATGGGTGCCGAGCGGCGTTCCATGGTGATGTCTGAGAAAGAGAAAGAAAATACGGCTTATCATGAGGCGGGTCATGCCATTGTCGGGCGTATGATGCCCGAACACGATCCGATCCATAAGGTCAGTATTATCCCCCGCGGTCGCGCGCTCGGTGTCACCCAGTTTCTTCCGGAAGAAGATAAATACAGCATGAGTCGCCGTCAGTTGGAAAGTCAGCTTTGCAGTCTCTTTGGTGGCCGTATCGCTGAACAGCTTGTCCACGGGGCTGACGGTGTGACTACCGGTGCATCGAACGATATCGAACGGGCTACCCAGATGGCCCGTAATATGGTGGTACGCTGGGGTTTGTCCGACAAGATGGGGCCGGTTTTGTATGGCACGGAGGAGTCACAGATTCCGGGTGCCGGCAATACAACCTACTCGGAAGAGACTGCCCGTGAGATCGATGTTGAAGTGCGTCACGTACTCGATAATTGCTATGAACGTGCGAAAAAAATTCTCGAAGACAACATCGATGTGCTGCATGCCATGAAAGATGCCTTGATGGAATATGAAACGATTGACGTGGAGCAGGTCGATGACCTCATGGCTCGCAAACCGGTTCGCCCACCTCATGACTGGCGTGACGACGACTTTGGTGGCAAACCTGCTCCCGGTGATACGCCGCCCGCGGATGATTCCGGTAAACCCGGAGTCGTCGGAGGTCCCGCCGAAGAACATTGATGGTCCGACAGCCCCGTCCTTAATGGGCCGGGGGCTGTACAGTCACATTTTTTGAGTCGGTGGCAAGGTATCCTGATTCTTTCCTTTCCTCTGTTGATGAGTAAGGTTGAATGACAGATCTCACTCATTCGTTCATGGATTTTTCTCTACCGAAAATCATGGCGGTATTGAATATCACACCGGATTCGTTTTCCGATGGCGGTGCGTTTTATGCTGGCAATAGCCAGCCCGATCTCTCCCGGGTTCTCAACCGTGTTGATTTAATGCTTTCAGAAGGGGCTCACCTGATTGACGTAGGGGGGGAATCCACTCGACCCGGCGCCGAACCGGTTTCACCTGAAGAAGAGTTGGCGCGTGTTCTGCCAGTGGTTGAAGCGATAGTCAGTCGGTTCGATGTGCCTGTTTCAGTCGACACCAGTACGCCCACTGTCATTAGTGAAGCGGCTCGTGCTGGCGCCTCAATGATCAATGATGTTCGCGCACTTCGGCGCCCCGGAGCGTTGACTGCTGCCGCCGCCAGTGGGCTGCCAGTCTGTCTGATGCATATGCTGGGGGAGCCACAACATATGCAGCTGAATCCCGGATATGTGGACATAGCCGCCGACGTAAAGACGTTTTTGCTGGAGAGGATTGCTGCCTGTGAGGCGGCAGGTATTCCTCGAAGCAGGATTCTGATTGACCCGGGTTTTGGTTTCGGTAAAACCCTGCAACACAATTTAATATTGTTCAGATCTTTGCCGGAGTTGGTGGATCTGGGATTTCCGGTGATCGTGGGGGTGTCGCGAAAATCTTTGGTCGGGGCTATTCTGGACAAGCCGGTAGAAGAGCGCATGGTGGGTAGTATTGCGCTCGGCATGTTGGCAATCCAGCGAGGTGTAAAAGTACTGCGGGTACATGATATATCGGCGACCGCCGACGCACTTAAAATATTGCAAGCTGTTGAGGGATAAAACATGGCAAGAATGTATTTTGGTACAGATGGTATTCGCGGGCGCGTTGGTGTGCATCCGATCACTGCAGATTTTGTGCTCAAACTGGGTTGGGCTGCAGGCAAAGTTTTCAGTTCACAGGCTGGTGGACGAAAACTGATTGTTATGGGCAAGGATACTAGGGTGTCGGGCTATATGTTTGAGTCCGCACTGCAGGCAGGGCTGATTGCTGCCGGCGTCGATGTGGCCCTGTTAGGTCCGATGCCGACCCCCGCTATTGCCTATTTGACCCGGACTTTTCGGGCCCAGGCGGGCATTGTCATCAGCGCCTCCCACAATCCTTACTACGATAACGGAATAAAATTTTTTGGCGGTGATGGTTTCAAGTTGCCCGATGAGGTGGAGCTGGCTATTGAAAGCTATATGGACAAGCCACTGGTGACCGAGGACTCTCTTAAATTAGGCAAGGCGCACCGGGTTCCCGATGCGGTGGGTCGCTATATTGAGTTCTGCAAAGGTACCCTGCCATCAGGCAGCGACTTCCAGGGTTTGAAAATTGTTGTGGACTGCGCGAATGGAGCCACCTACCACACCGGGCCCAGTGTGTTCAGGGAGCTGGGCGCAGAAGTTGTAGAAATGGCGGTGGATCCGGATGGTTTTAATATCAATGAGGATTGTGGCTCCACTCGTCCCGCCTTGCTACAGGATGCTGTTATCAGCGAGAAGGCCGATATGGGCATCGCGTTTGATGGCGATGGCGATCGGGTGATGTTTGTAGATCACAAGGGGCATATGGTGGATGGTGATGAATTGCTTTTTGTGATTGCAAAACACCGTCACCAGCGCGGTGAATGCAGTGGTGTTGCCGGAACCTTGATGAGTAACCTGGGCATGGAGCTTTCTCTCAAGGAACTCGGTATTCCATTTTATCGCGCCAACGTGGGTGATCGTTATGTCATCGAAGCAATGCGTGAGCGCAAATGGCAGTTGGGGGGTGAGAGTTCGGGTCACATTATCTGCAGTGATCTCACCACTACCGGCGATGGGGTAGTGGCGGCCCTGCAGGTATTGCATGCAATGCGCGATACAGATACGCCCCTCAATGCACTCAAAAAAGGCATGCAAAAGTACCCCCAGAAAATGATCAATGTGCGAATCAAGAAGAAATTTAATCTGGAGGATTTTCCAGCAATTCAGCAAGCTGTTGTGGCTGCGGAGTCAGAGTTGGCAGAACGAGGCCGTGTATTGCTTCGGCCCTCGGGCACCGAGCCTTTGGTGAGGGTGATGGTCGAGGGAGAGGACGATCAGCAGGTAAATACACTGGTAAAACAAATTGCCGCCGTGGTTGAAAAAGAGATTGGCTAGTTTGCTGCGCAAAAGAGTGATCGATCCACTGCGACCCCTGATGAGATACCCGGTGCGGCCCATGCGTATCCAGGGCCAGTATTTAGCCGTGCTGACTGGTTGTATGTTTTCTGCAACTCCGCTAAGATTGCGCCCCTTTTCAGGGTCGGGAAAACCCTAACATGCGACGTCCATTGGTGGCAGGCAACTGGAAAATGAATGGCAGTCGTGAAGCGATTGACCTTCTTTTGGACGGGTTGTCGGGGATTAGCACAACAGCTGAAGTAGCCGTTTTCCCACCTTATGTTTATCTCCCGCAAGTGGTATCTACACTCTGTGGTTCCGGTATTGACGTGGGCGCCCAGAATGTTTCCGAGTATCAGGCTGGCGCCTATACCGGTGAAGTCGCGGCAGACATGTTGTTGGATATCGGGTGTCGCTATGTGCTCGTGGGTCACTCTGAACGTCGCAGTCTGTTCGGAGAGAAGGACAGGCAGGTAGCGGAAAAATTTGTTGCCAGCCAGCGCAGCGGTCTGATTCCCGTGCTCTGTGTCGGCGAAACCCTTGAGCAGAGGGCGTCCGGAAAAACCCTGGCCGTGATTGGAGCACAATTAGACGCAGTATTGGAGCGAGCGGGTCTGGAATCCGTGTGCAATGGAGTGATAGCCTACGAGCCAGTCTGGGCGATAGGTACAGGCAAAACTGCTACCGCGGAACAGGCACAAGAAATACATCGGGAAATCCGTCAGCAATTGGGCGAACCCGGGATGAAAACAAGAATACTTTACGGTGGCAGTGTCAAAGCTGCCAATGCTGCAGAGCTGTTTGCACAACAAGATGTTGATGGCGCTCTGGTCGGCGGGGCCTCTCTGGATTCAGGCGAATTCAGGGAGATTTGTAAAAAAGCATACGTTGCGAATTGACTGAATTGAGTAAATGGAAAAAATTATACTGATCGTTCATTTGTTAACGGCGCTTGCCATTATTGGCATGATTCTGCTGCAACAGGGAAAAGGCGCAGAGGCAGGTGCATCATTTGGTGCCGGTGCCTCACAAACCATCCTGGGCAGTGCCGGGGGCTGGAATTTCTTCAGCAAAGTAACCGCAATACTGGCAACCCTGTTTTTTGTTACCAGTGTATCTCTGGCGGTGATCGCCAAAGATAAGGTGGCGGTGGGTGATAAGATTCTGCCAGAGCTGGAAGCTATTCAGCAGATGATGGAGTCAGATGTTCCCAGCGTGGAAGATGGTGAAGAGATTCCTGTTGCTCCGGGCGGTGATACCGGTTCCGCATCGGATATTCCCGTGCCTGATACGGCGCAATAGGAAGCATGAAGCAATGTTTTGCCCAAGTGGTGGAATTGGTAGACACGCTATCTTGAGGGGGTAGTGGCGAAAGCCGTGCCGGTTCAAGTCCGGCCTTGGGCACCATTTCAACATCCATAGAAGTCCAAGGATGTACATAAAACCCCGGTTTTCCGGGGTTTTTTGTGTCTGGCGTGTCCGTTGAGGTTCATTGCGATGCATTGCCATCCAGTGTTTTTGACGGTATCTTTGACGGTATCGTGGTTCAATTTTGGTTTGATACCGTCAAATGGCTACTCAACAGCTTACCGATGCCGCAGTAAAGCAAGCCGCTATCAAGGAGAAGCAATACAAGCTCTCTGACGGGGGTGGCCTGTATCTCCTGATAAAGCCTAACGGCTCCAAGTGCTGGCGATTTGACTACCGATTTGCCGGAAAAAGAAAAACCCTATCATTGGGGACATACCCCCTGATAAGCCTCAAATCAGTCAGGCTAAAACTGCTTGAGGCGAAGACCCTGTTATCTGATAACAAAGATCCTGCCAGTGAGAAACAGCGTGAGAAGCGTCAGGCGGATCTTGATCAAGGAAGTTTGTTCTCACCATTGGCTGAGGAATGGTGGAGTCATCAGAAGGGTACATGGAAGGATTTCCATGCTGACCGTGTTTGGGGGCGCATTAGGGATGATGTCTTGCCTTATATTGGTCATATGAGCATCACTGACATACAACCTCCGGACATCATTTCAGTCATTCGAAAGATTGAAAGCAGAGATGCGCTGGATGTGGCTTCCAGGGTGCTACAGGATATTGGGCGAATCTGTCGCTATGCCGTTCAGACTGGGCGTCTAATGCACAACCCGGCAGCAGACTTGAAAGGAATCCTGAAAGGGCGAAAAACCAAGCATAGAGATTCTCTTCCAAGAGAAGAGTTACCGGGATTTCTTGACGCGCTGAGTGGGTATGAGAACCAAGGGAGGCTTCTCACCAAATTAGCAATACAGTTGTTGTTGCTTACATTTGTTCGCTCAGGAGAGTTAAGGGGGGCAAAATGGGAAGAGTTCGACCTTGATCAACAGCTTTGGCGCATACCTGGTGATCGGATGAAAATGAAGACAGATCACTTGGTTCCGCTATCTGACCAAGCATTGGCTGTTATAAAACAGATCAAGGAAATTAGTGGCCAGTACGAGCTCGTTTTCCCATCTGAGCGCAACCGCTTTGAGGTAATGAGCGATAACACGATGCGTCGAGCTATCTTCAAACTAGGGTATGACGGGACTACACCAGGTAAGAGTAAAGCGGTTCCGCATGGCTTTCGAGCAACCGCGTCATCTATCCTGAATGAAGAGGGGTTCAACCCTGATGCCATAGAGAGGCAGTTGGCTCACCAAGAAAGAAATGGCGTAAGGGCGGCCTACACCCACCATGCGCGGTATTTAGATGATCGAAAAGAGATGATGCAGTGGTGGGCGGATTATTTGGAATCATTGAAGGTGCGCGACGGGATTTAATCGTGGTCAGTCTCCGAAATCCAAGGCACGCTTTGGTCGCTCGACTACCCTGCGGATTCTGATTTTCACCTAGTGTATCCCTTGGGCCGTCGCCGGATCCTATGGATACCTATCATTGGGTGGTTTTTGAGGGGTTATCTAGCGCACTACATCGATGACAGTTCTGGCCTGCCTTTAGGCTTGAAGGTAGTTTCTCTATTAAGACGTTCATAGGCGGCGAGGATTACCGAGGCATCAATCGAACGAAGCGAGTTCGCTGGGGAGCTTGCAGGCATCATGCTCTCCAACAAAATCCATTAAAACCAGCTCAAATCGACTGAAAGCGGTTGACGATAGTGCCTCTACTTTATACTGTCGTGTCACTTCGTCCCGAGGTTTGGCTAGCAATCTCAGGATCTAATAACCTATTTGAGTTGCCAGGAATGACCGAAACCGATGATCGCTGGTTATCCATCAGTGAAATCTGCCTTCACCTGGGAGTCAGCAAGGACACCGTCTACAAGTGGATAGACAGGCAAGATATGCCCGCTCACCGCATGGGCAGACTGTGGAAGTTCAAGAAAGACGAAGTCGATCAGTGGATTAAGGATGGTGGCGCTGCCGATACTTCCGCCTCCGGGGCAGATGATTGATGGTTGCTGTCCGCTATCAAATGTCCTTCACCTCGGGGGGACTGCTTCACCGCGAGTCGATCCGACTTGCTGAGCTGTATTTGGAGCTTGGCGACTGGGAAGCGGTAAAGGAAACTGCGCTAGCTGGCAACCTCCTTCAAGTGCGGGCGCAGAGCACGGCCCGACGCCAAATCCGGGAAATTCTGTCGCGGCTCAAGCTCTTGAGTAGCGAGGAGCTGAGGTGTTTGGTACAGGGCACTTATCAGGAGCAGGCCAGCCTTCTCTGGGTGGTTATCTGCCGACGTTACCAGTTTATCCAGGATTTTACTCTAGAGGTATTGCGCGAGCACTTTGCGAACTTGAAGACCCACTTGAATCCAGATGATTACGAAGCTTTCTATAACAAGAAGGCTGAGTGGCATCCGGAGCTGGACGCCATCAGCAATTCGACTCGCCTGAAGCTCAAGCAGGTTATCTTTCGCATGCTGCGCGAAGCCAACCTATTGACTGCTGATTACAGCATTCACCCGGTGCTTCTCTCTCCGAGCCTGGTGGCAATCATTCAACGCAGCAATGCAGAATCTCTTCGTTATCTTCCCGGCGTCGCTGCAACCAAGACAGGAGTCAGAGCGTGAACAGGGATATTGAAAAGCAGCCATTACCGGTTCGTTACCAGCACCTATACGACGTCATCTCTGGCGAGCGCTTCCTCAAGAAACAGGGACTGAACAGTGAAGTGCCTTTCTTTATCTGTCCGTTCAAGCCAGAAGAAGCGGTGGAAATGTCCCGCCTGAGCCGACAGCTGGTCAACCGGCTCGAACAGACTGGCGTCCGAGTGTTGGAAATCAATCTCTACGATTTGTCTGTTGAGATCCTCAAGGGGGAAAATATCTGGGACCGCGCCCTCGAAATTGAGCCGACGGTTTCCAAGCACGAGTTCCTGGAGTTTATGCAGAGCGTGCTGGATCCGGAGAACAACTTGATTCCGGCCATTGCAGCCCGACTGTCCCTTCAAGAGTTTGATGTGCTGTTCCTTGCCGGCGTGGGGGAGGTTTTCCCCTACATCCGCTCACACAACGTGTTGAACAACCTGCAGAGCACCGCCAAGGATCGGCCGACTGTCATGTTCTTCCCCGGCGAGTACACACACTCGGTAGAAAAGGGGGCATCCCTGGACCTCTTTGGCCGCCTCCACGACGACAAGTACTACCGAGCCTTCAATATATTTCACTGCGAGCCTTGATGGCCGATGATCCTGCGAGGAAAAAGTGATGCAGCTCAAGCGCATATTTGAGAAACCGGTAGATCGCACTATAGAGGGCGTGATCAAGGCTGACGATGACGCCAGTCTGCGCCTCGAAATTGAGGAGTACGTGCTGACCAAGGAGGTCGAGGCTCGACTGGAGAGCTTCCTGGATGCCTACAATAACTTCGAGGGCGCCAACGGCGTATGGGTATCAGGCTTCTTTGGCTCAGGTAAATCCCACCTGCTCAAGATGTTGGCCCTTTTGCTGGAAAATCGGCTCATCGACGGTGCGGCAACCCTCGACCTGTTCCTGCCCAAGTGCAACGACAACGAGATCCTGCGCGGCGATCTCAAGCGCTCGGCTGCCATTCCCTCCCGGAGCATTCTGTTCAATATCGATCAGAAAGCCGATGTCATCAGCAAAACCCAGATCGATGCATTGCTGGCAGTGTTCGTGAAAGTCTTCGACGAAATGTGTGGCTACTATGGCAAGCATGGTCACATCGCTCAGTTTGAGCGAGACCTGGACAGCCGAAATCTGTATCAGCAGTTCCAGGACACCTATGAAAGCATCGCCGGCCGATCCTGGCAAAAAGGCCGGGAACAGGCGCTGCTTGAGGGCGCCAACATCGCTCGCGCCTATGCCCAGGTGACTGGAACCGATGAGGAGAACACCAAAGGCATTCTCGACAAGTATCGCGCCCAGTATCGGGTGTCCATTGAAGACTTTGCCGATCAGGTCAAAGCCTACATAGACCAGCAGGAGAGCGGATTCCGGCTCAACTTCTTCATCGATGAGGTGGGTCAGTACGTTGCCGACAACGTCAAACTGATGACCAACCTGCAAACCATTGCCGAGAGCCTGGCCACAAAGTGCCGAGGACAGGCGTGGATCATCGTCACCGCTCAGGAGGATATGAGCAACGTCGTCGGGGAGATGAATCGTCAGCAGAGTAATGATTTCACCAAGATCCAGGCTCGTTTTGCCAATCGGATGAAGCTGACCAGCACCAACGTGGCGGAGGTAATCCAGAAGCGCCTGCTGCTCAAGAACGAAGAAGGCGTGGCCGTGCTGTCGGACATCTACCACCGCGAGATGAACAACTTCAAAACCCTGTTCGATTTCGCCGACGGGTCGGTGACCTTCAAAAACTACCGTGACCGGGAGCACTTCATCCACAGCTACCCGTTTATCCCCTATCAGTTCGATCTGTTTCAGTCAGCGATCCAGAATCTGTCCCAGCACAATGCATTTGAGGGCCAACACAGCTCCGTAGGCGAGCGATCCATGCTGGGCGTCTTCCAACAGGTGGCCGTACATATTGGGGGCCACTCTATCGGCCAACTGGCTACCTTTGACCTCATGTTCGAGGGAATTCGCACCGCACTCAAATCCCATATTCAGAGTGCGATCCAGCAGGCTGAGCGTAACCTCGAAGATCCACTGGCTCTGCGCCTGCTCAAGGCTTTGTTCCTCGTCAAATATATCCGGGAGTTCAAGGCCAGCCACCACAACTTGTCCATCCTGGTGATGAACTGTTTCCAGTGCGATTTACCCAAATTGCGCAAGGAAGTAGAACAGGCTCTGAGCCTGCTCGAGCAGCAAACCTACATTCAGCGCAACGGCGGGCTTTACGAATACCTCACCGATCAGGAAAAGGACGTCGAGCAGGAGATCAAGAACACCTCGGTCGAGAACAGTGATGTCACCGCTGAACTTGAGAAAATCGTGTTCGACCAGATTATTCGGACACGCAAGATTCGCTACGAAGACAACGGCCAAGACTACATCTTCACCCGCAAACTCGACGACAAACATTTGGGGCGGGAATATGAGCTGGCCATCAACGTCATCACCCCTTTTCATGAGCACGCCGACAACGACGATATGCTCAGAACCCGCTCAACCTACGAGCGCAACGAACTGATGGTGGTCATGCCCAGTGATGACCGCATCATGCGCGACCTGCTGATGTACAAGCGCACAGAGAAGTACGTCGCCCAAAACACCTCCATGAATCAGCAGGAATCGATGCAGCGCATCCTGTCCGACAAGAGTGCCCAAAACCGTCAGCGTTATGCAGAACTGCAACAGCGTCTTCAAGTCCTTCTAGGCAAGGCCCGCCTGCTGGTCGGTGGCACCGAGCTGGATACCGGACGAGAAGACGCTCAGAATCGTATCACCAAGGGATTTTATGAACTGATAGCCCTCGCTTATCCCAATCTGCGCATGCTGCGCAATGTGGTGTACATCGAAGCGGACGTGGTGAAGTGCCTGAAGGAGTCTGCCAAGGGACTGATAGGCGCCGATACCACAACCCTGTCCGAAGCTGAGCAGGAAATGTTGGCCTTCATCCAGAGCAATCAGCGGGGCGGCGTCAGAACCACCATCAAGAGCCTGCTGGAGAAGTTCGAACGCGGCCCCTACGGCTGGTACTACGCCGCCATTCTCTACACCCTGGCGAGTCTGTGTGCCCGGGGCAAACTCGAAGCCCGCGCCGATGGCAACCTGTTGGAGGAGGATACCCTCGAAAGAGCCCTCCTCAACACCCATGGTCAGGGCAACGTGGTGCTGGAGCCCCAGGTGGAATTCAGTGCTTCACAGATTCGTGCCCTTAAGGAGTTTTACGAGGACTTCTTTGCCAGCCCAGTCAAGGCCAACGAGGCCAAGGCACTGGGGAGGGAAGTAAGCGAGGCTTTCAAGGCACTGATCAGCGACCAGCTCACACCACTGCAGGCCCAGGTTGACCAATATCCGTTACTTCAGGCGCTGCAACCGGTGGTTGAGCGACTGCGAGAGTTGGCTAGCAAACCCTACACCTGGTATCTCACTGAGCTGGTTCGGCAAGAGGGTGAGTTACTGGATTTGAAGGAAAGTGTCCTCGACCCGATCCAAAAATTTATGAGCGGCCCGCAAAAGCAAATCTACGAAAACACTCAGCGGCTGCTGCAGGAGCACGAGAGCAATCTGATGTATCTCGGCGGTGACACCGGCGCCACTTTACGCGCAGCTCTGGCCGATCCTGAGTGCTTCAAGGGCAACCGCATGCAGCAGGTAAAGGCGGATCTTGACAGCCTACAGGTTGAACTGGATCGCACCATTGATGCCGAGCTGATTCAGGCGAAAGATGCCTTTGCCTCCTTGCGCGGGCGCCTGAGTGGTATGTCCGAATTCTCTGCCCTGTCCCCAGATCAACAGTCCCTGCTCACCCGCACATTTGACGAGGCGGAGCAACGTATCGCCAGCCGCCGGCTAATTGCAGAGATTCGCGACGGCCTGCGCAATTTTGAAGACAACGACTATCCCCGGCTGTTGTCGCAGCTCGCTAATTGGGGCCAGCCACCCATGTCGGATCAATCGGAGCCGCCATTTGATGAACCCCGGCAGCAGAATATCGGTGAGCCAACCGCTACGCCGCCCATCCCGACCAAAGCGCCGCAAACTGTGGAGTACGTCAATCGCAAGCGCATCGATGTCCCCTTCGATAAGGCCTGGCTAGCCGATGAGGGCGATGTAGAGCGCTATTTAGAGGCGGTCAGAGAAGCACTGCTGACAGAAATCCGTTTGGGTAAAAGGATCCAGATATGAGCCGAATGGAGGCTGAGGCGCTTTTGCGCACCGCGCTCGGCAACCCCCATGCGGAATTCCGCGATGGCCAGTGGGAGGCCATCGATGCTCTAGTTACCCAACGCAAGAAGCTGCTGGTGGTCCAGCGCACCGGCTGGGGTAAAAGCTCGGTGTACTTTGTCGCCACTCGGCTGCAGCGAGACCGGGGATTCGGCCCCACCATTATCGTGTCGCCGCTGCTGGCCCTGATGCGCAACCAGATCGAAGCAGCGGATCGGCTAGGGATTCGCGCCATCACCATGAACTCGACCAACCGGGAGCAGAATGGGGAGCTTACCCGACGGGTGCTCAACAACGAGGTGGATTGCCTGCTGATCTCACCCGAGCGGCTTGCTAACGATGAGTTCGCCGAAACGGTACTGCAGCCTATTGCCGACAATATAGGCCTGTTGGTGGTGGACGAAGCCCACTGTATCTCCGACTGGGGCCACGATTTCAGGCCCGATTACCGACGTCTGCTCAATGTTCTGCGCCAGTTACCGCTCAATATGCCGGTTCTGGCCACCACTGCCACTGCTAATGATCGCGTCATCAACGACGTGGTGCAGCAGCTGGGCAATATCGAGGTCATGCGCGGATCGCTGGTGCGCGAAAGTCTTGCACTGCAAAACATCACCTTGCCGGATCAGGCCAGTCGTCTTGCTTGGCTGACAGACGCAATTCCCACTATTGAAGGCGCCGGCATCGTTTATGTGCTCACCAAGCGGGATGCGGAACAGGTCAGGAATTGGCTGGTCAGCCAAGGCATTGACGCCCAAGCCTACTACAGTGGCATAGAGCACCCTGACTTCCCCACATCCAATACCTATCGCGAGCATCTTGAAGACCTGCTGCTCAGCAACCGCCTAAAGGTACTGGTGGCCACCACCGCGCTGGGCATGGGTTACGACAAGCCGGACCTCAGCTTTGTTATCCACTATCAAGCGCCAGGCTCTATAGTAGGCTACTACCAGCAAGTGGGCCGTGCCGGACGCGGCATCGATGACTCTTTTGGTATCTTGCTGTCCGGAGAAGAGGACGAGCGCATCCACGACTACTTCCGCCGCTCCGCCTTTCCCGACGAGACGGAGGTGAATCAAATTTTGGCTCTACTGGAAGACCACGATGGTCTCTCGGTCCCAAATATTCAGCAATATCTCAATCTCCGCCAAGGCCAAATCGAGAAGGTACTGAAGTACCTCAGTGTAGAAAGTCCCTCCCCTGTCATTAAGGATCGTTCTCGGTGGCTGCGGACACCTGTGTCCTTCCAGCTGGATCGCGAGCGCATCGCCCGCCTAACCGCCCAGCGAGAAGTGGAATGGCAGGAGGTGCAGGGCTACATCAATGCCGATGGCTGCCTGATGGAATACCTCCGCCAGTCGCTCGACGACCCTGAAGCCGAACCCTGCGGTCAGTGCGCCAATTGTCTGGAAAAACCCATTTTTTCCACCGCGGTCGATCGCCAGAAGGTCGTCGAGGCAGCTCGTTTTCTCAGGCACTCTGAACTGGTCATCAGCCCCAAAAAACAGGTGGCGGCCAATGCCTTCCCGGTGTATGGCTTTCGCGGCAATCTTCTTCCCGAGTTGCTCGCTGCCGAAGGGCGTATCCTCAGTCGCTGGGGCGATGGCGGCTGGGGAGGTCTGGTAGAAGACGACAAGCACGGGGGCCATTTCCGCGATGAGCTGGTGGATGCTGTCATCGAGATGATCCGACAGCGGTGGCAGCCTGCACCAGCCCCGGAGTGGGTCACCTGCGTACCTTCCTTGAACCACACGAACCTGGTTCCTGACTTTGCCCAGCGCCTTGCCGCCAGGTTGGGTCTGCCCTTTGTACCAGCAGCCATTGCCAAAGTCCGCGCCAATCAGCCACAGAAATTGCAAAATAATCGGTATCACCAATGCAGCAATCTGGACGGTGTGTTTGCAGTGGACCACTCGATTCCCTCCGGCCCCGTTTTACTGGTGGACGACGTGGTGGACTCCGGCTGGACCATGACCGTCCTCGCGGCGTTACTGCGTCGCAACGGATGTGGCAATGTCTATCCCGTGGCTCTAGCTTCATCCAGTACGAGCGATTGACCAATGCTTTCACCCAATACTCAGGCGATACTCCTGCTCACTGGCCACTTTTCCAAAGCTGGCAACGAGGATGTACGACCACTGACAAATAGGGAGTGGGGCCAATTCGCCCTCTGGCTCAAGGAGCAAGGGCTAACCCCGGAAAAGTTACTGGACAGCAATCCGGAAGCACTGCTGGCGCACTGGCCGGATAGTAAAATCACCACCGGCCGGTTGCTGCAGCTGCTCAATCGCGGTTCCGCCCTCGCCCTCGCAGTAGAGAAATGGCTGCGTTCAGGCCTCTGGATTATCACCCGCTCCGATGGGGACTACCCTCAGCGGCTCAAGATGCACCTGAAAACCGATTCGCCGCCCGTCCTCTTTGGCTGCGGCAACCGTAGCCTGCTCAACCGGGGAGGTATCGCCGTGGTGGGCTCCCGCAAGGCCAATGATGACGACCTCGCCTACAGCCGTCAGCTGGGCCAGTTAGTGGCGGCCCAAGGCTATTCCATCGTGTCGGGGGGCGCCCGCGGTATCGATGAATTCGCTATGCTTGGATCGCTAGAGGCCGAGGGCACAGTGATCGGCGTCATGGCCGACAGCCTCTTGCGGGCAGCGTCTTCCTCCAAATATCGCCGCCACCTCGTCAACAACAATCTGGTATTGATTTCGCCCTTTTACCCGGAAGCAGGGTTCAACCCCGGCAACGCCATGCAGCGCAACAAGTACATTTATTGCCTGGCCGATGTTGCCGTAGCCGTCCATTCAGGCACCTCCGGTGGTACCTGGAACGGCGTAGTGGAAAACCTCAAAAAGGGCTGGGTGCCCATGTGGGTAAAGCCCAGCGATGACGCCACTGCCGGTAACAGCCTGCTGGTCAAACAGGGGGCTCGCTACCTTTCGGAACCACTTGACCAGCTCGATTTAAATGTCTTTATCACTTCCACATCAACCCCAGTAGCTGAGCCTAAGGGCGACCTGTTTGGCCAGTCGGCTACCAACATCAGCGAGCCTCAGGTATCACCATTCACCCCCGAGCCTGGACGCGAGCAAAAAGATACCGAGCAAGAACAGCCGCCTGCCTGGACTGAGACATCAGAACTTGAACCAAAGCCAACATCTGACGAACCGCAATCGGTACCTGAGCCTGAACTGGGCTCAACAGCTGAGTCAGAGCCTCAATTGACGCCGGTTGTAAGGCCCGAGGAGAAAACCAACCCCAATCTATCCGACTTGGGATTCTACGACCTATTTCTGGCAAAACTGGCAAGCTGGTGTACCAGTAAAGCGTTGAGTGTGGAACAACTCCAGGAATTGTCTGGCCTGCACAAAAGCCAGCTCACTGGCTGGTTGAAACAGGCAGTGGACGAAGGCCATATCACCAAACTCAGCCGTCCGGTGCGCTATCGTTGCCAGACCGCACAACAAAATGACATGTTCAAGGACAAGTAACACCCCATGGAAACCGCCAAGCTCAAGAAATTTGCCCAGTACGCCCGCCGCAACCTGATCGAGCAGGTATCGATCCGACTCAAACAGGTGACTGCACACGAAAGCAGCGCCAGCCGGGAGCACCCCGCTGCTCTCAAGAAACTGCACGAGGCTATCAAAGAGATTGGTGAGGACGAGGTCATCGAACAGGTGGCCTACATCTGGTTCAACCGCTTCTGCGCCCTGCGCTTCATGGATGTGAACCGCTACACCCGCATCGGCGTGGTGTCGCCCGCCGAAGGACAGTTCCAGCCCGAGATTTTGGCCGAGGCCAAGATGGGGCACATTGACGACAAGATGGTGCCCGACAGCTCTTCATCTCAAAGTAAGCGGCAGCAGATCTTCGCTCTGCTCGACGGCAAAGCACCCAGCCGCGACCCGCAGGGCGAGGCGTACCGCCTGCTGGTGGTGGCCGCCTGCAACTTCTGGAACAAGGCGATGCCGTTCCTGTTTCAGCGCATCGATGACTACACCGAGCTGCTGATGCCCGATGACCTGCTCTCGGGCAACTCCATCCTCGCCTATACCCGCGAAGCAATGACGCCGGATGCCTGCGAGGATGTCGAGGTAATTGGCTGGCTCTACCAGTTCTACATCTCCGAGAAGAAGGACGAGGTGTTCGACGGCCTGAAGAAGAACAAGAAAATCACGCCCGAGAACATCCCAGCCGCCACCCAGCTTTTTACCCCGCATTGGATCGTGCGCTACCTGGTGGAAAACTCCCTCGGCCGCCTGTGGCTGCTCAACCGTCCCGGCTCGAAGCTGGCCCTACAGATGGATTACTATATCAAGCCAGCGCCTGCGGCGGATGGTAAAGAGCAGGCCGAAACGGACTTCCTGCGCATCGCCAAGCCGGAAGAGATCAAGATCTGCGACCCGGCATGTGGCTCCGGCCACATGCTCACCTATGCCTTTGACCTGCTCTACGCCATCTACGAGGAGGAAGGCTACGAGCCCGCCGAGATTCCGGAGAAAATCCTCACGAATAACCTCTACGGCATCGAGATCGACGAACGTGCCGGGGAGCTGGCCGCCTTTGCCCTGACCATGAAGGCCCGCGCCAAACAGCGCCGGTTCTTCAACAAGGGCGTCAAGCCGAACATCTGCGTGCTGGAGAATGTCCACTTCGACGAGGGCGAGATGAAGAACTACATGGACTTTGTCGGGCGCGACCTGTTCACCGTGCCGCTGCAAACCACCCTGCGACAGTTCGAAGAGGCCGACAACTTCGGTTCACTGATCCGCCCGGATGTCACCGACGTGGACGGCATGCTCAGGATTCTGGAGTCAAAGAACGTCTCCGGGCAGTTGTTTATCAGCATGACTCACCAGAAGGTGCTGCAAGCCCTGCGGCAGGCCGATTACCTGAGTCCCCAATACCATGTGGTGATTGCCAATCCGCCGTATATGGGTGGCAAAGGGATGAATGGGCGGTTGGCGGCGTGGCTTAAGGACAACTACGAGGATGTAAAGTCAGATTTATTCTCTGCCTTTATCGTTCGCAACACTGAGATGACGCTGCCAAGTGGCCAGCTCGGGTTCATGTCACCCTTTGTGTGGATGTTTATCTCCTCCTACGAAAAGCTTCGCAGCTTTTTGATTAACCAGAAGACCATTACGTCACTGGTTCAGTTAGAGTATTCAGGTTTCGATGGTGCTACCGTGCCGATTTGCACATTCACTGTTGAGAATGCTCATCGCCCGGATTTCAAAGGTGGCTATGTCAGACTTTCCGATTTTCGTGGCTCAGAAAACCAAGGCCCGAAAACGCTGGAGGCTATTAAGAATTCTGATTGCGGCTGGTTCTATCGTGCATCGGCGTCGGATTTTAGAAAAATCCCCGGAAGTCCTATTGCGTACAATTTGGGGCGAGCAACTTACGAGGCATATTCGTTACATCCCAAAATAGATGAGTTTGGAGAAACAGGATCAGGACTTCAAACAAGCGATAACAATCGATTTCTGCGGCAATGGTTTGAAGTGGATTACCCAAACATTGAATTTAGAGCGCATGATCCTTCCACTGCAAAAAACAGCTTATGCAAATGGTTTCCACACAAAAAAGGCGGCCCCTATCGTAAATGGTACGGAAATAATGATTTTGTGTTGAATTGGGGTAATGGCGGCTCAGAATTGTATGAATTCGCTAGCAACTTGTATGGCTCACCTACGAGGATCATAAAAAATACTCACAGGTACTATCAAAGAGCAATTACGTGGTCACATACGACCAGCTCTCATTTCAGTGCTAGGGTACTTGAAGAAGGATTTATTTTTAACGTCGAAGCGCCATCCTTGTTTGGTGTCGAAGAAGAGCTATTTTTACCATACCTATGTTCTGTTGTCGGAATTCGCTTTATAGAACTCGCGAATCCTACATTGCACTTTGTATCGAATAGTGTTGGCGAACTTCCTTTCGCTTACGACACCGTAAAGACTCAGCGGGAAGCGTTAAAAACAATCTGCGATGATTCTGTAAAGCATTCTAAGTCCGATTGGAGTGCCTACGAAACATCCTGGGACTTCACCGGCACGCCATTGCTTAACCCTGACCATCGCCAGCCAACCCTAAAAGCCACCTATCAGAAGCTCCGCGCCAACTGGCGTGAGATGACGATAGAGATGCAGCGGCTGGAGCAAGAAAACAACCGCATCTTTATTGACGCCTACGGTCTGGAGGATGAGCTGGATGAAAAGGTTGACCTCAACGAAATCACCCTGACCTGCAACCCGCACTACCGCTACGGCAACGACAAGAGCGAGGACGAGCTGGAGGCGCTGCTGCTGGCCGACACCATGCGCGAGCTGATTTCCTATGCGGTGGGCTGCATGTTCGGCCGCTATGCGTTGGACAAGCCAGGGCTGATTCTGGCCAACCAGGGCGAGACCATAGAGGACTACCTGAAGCGGGTTCCGGAGCCGAGCTTCTCGGCCGATGACGACAACGTTATCCCCATGCTCGATGGGGACTGGTTCACGGACGACATCGCCGAGCGCTTCCGCAAGTTCCTGCGCGTGGCTTTTGGCGATGAGCACTACGAGGCCAACCTCAAGTTCGTCGAAAAGGCGCTGGGCAAGAATGGCAAGGCCCGCGACATCCGCGATTACTTCCTCAAGGATTTCTATAGCGACCATGTGAAGCGCTACAAGAAGCGCCCCATCTATTGGTTGTTCAGCAGCCCCAAGGGCAGCTTCAACGCTTTGATCTACATGCACCGCTACCGGCCCGATACGGTCAGCGTGGTGCTCAATGACTACCTGCGCGAGTTCCGCACCAAGCTCACCTCCCACAAGAACCATCTTGAGGCGGTCAGCATCAGCGCCAGCAGCAACCAGGGCGAGAAGACCAAGGCACTAAAGGAGATTGAGCAGATCAGAAAAATGCTTGTTGAAATGGAGGAGTATGAGCGCGAAGTACTCTACCCATTGGCAACTAAACAGGTGGAGATCGACCTCGATGACGGCGTGAAGGTCAACTACCCCAAACTCGGCGCGGCCTTGAAGAAGATCCCCGGCCTGGATGCGAAAGGGGATTAGGCATGGCAGGAGAATACGAGAAGGCGATTACTATTCAGGAGGCTATCGCCGCGATTAATGCTGGCGATTATCTACTGCCCGCGATCCAGCGCAAATTCGTCTGGAGCAGTCACCAGATCTGCGTTTTGTTCGATTCCATCATGAGGGATTACCCAATTAACTCTTTCATGATGTGGGAAGTTAAGAGTGACAAAATCAAAAACGACTACAAATTTTATGAGTTCCTGAAATCCTATTGCCAGCGTTTCAGCGAGGAAAACCCGCACAAGCCGACCCATGCCAGCTATAAAAACTTCAAGGCAATCATCGACGGGCAGCAGCGCCTGACCTCCTTGTATATTGGCTTGTGTGGGACTTATGCGTATAAGCAGCCTCGCGTGTGGTGGCCGGAAACCCGGGATGACAAGGTGCTGCCGCCACGCAAATTGTACCTTGATCTTGCGCAGCCTGTGGACTCGCAAGACAACGAGTCCCTGATGCTTTACAACTTCAGATTCCTGACTGACGCCCAGTACCAGAGCGCCTCGGCTGCTGATGATGCAAAGCATCATTGGTTTTGTCCGCATGATGTCCTTAAGATGCCACAGGTTGAGGGTTGTAATCATGTTTGGAGCAAGGTCGTAAAACCTTATCTAGAAACCAATGATCTGCTGGATAACGAGTATGCCGGAGATACACTCGGGCAGTTGTATGACGTAATCCGCTCCCAGCGCATCATTCATTATTTCAATGAAACCAGCCAGGAGATTGATCATGTGCTGGATGTATTTATTCGTACGAACAGTGGCGGCACCAAGCTCGACTTTTCAGACTTGTTGATGTCGATTGCCGTAGCAAACTGGGATGGAGACTTCCGCCAGGATTTGGATGGGCTGATTCGCCAGATTCACCAGAGTGCTGATATGGGCTTTTACATGGAGCGTGATTGGGTGCTGAAAACCTGTCTGGTGCTCACTGGTGCAGACGTTCGCTTTAAGGTAAAAAACTTCAGTGCCGAGCAGGTGCGTCAGATACAGTCCTCCTGGGCTTTAATCAAAGACTGCATTTTGGAGACCCTGCGGCTGATCCGTCGGTTCGGTATTAACGCTCAGTCGCTGACATCCAAAAATGCTGCGATCCCGATTTGTTATTACCTGTACAACAAGCAAGTAGGTGATGAGCCGCTATTTAAGAGCATAAACAACCTTGCTCGGCATAATGAGCAGCGGGATTTGCTCAGCCGCTGGTTTTATATGGCGTTGCTAAAAGGGGTATTTGGCGGACAGGCGGATACCATACTGAAATCCATGCGAGATGTTCTTGATCAGCATCTTGAACAAACGTATTTCCCGTTGCAGGAGGTGGTAGATCGATACACCGCAACCAACAAGGATCTTCGATTTGATGACGAGTACATGGAGAACTTGTTGAATATTGAGCATGGGGAAGGACGCTGCCGTGCCCTGTTGCATTTGCTGTTCCCGGAAATGAATGTAACGGAAGTTTTCCATATCGATCATCTGCACCCACGCAACCACTTTGACAAGAAATGCCTGAGTAAGGTGGATTATCTTGTCAACGACCCGGACAAGATGGCGTTTTATGCCGAATCCCGTCATTGGAACAGCATTGCCAACCTTCATCTGCTCAATGATTCCCAGAATATAAGCAAATCGGATCGGCCTCTGAAGGACTGGCTGATGGATTCATCTGTCCACATAACTGCGGGAAGCTTGTTGGTCGAGGGCGTCGATCTTGGCTTTGAGGCTTTTCCGGAATTTTTTGCCGCCCGCAGAGCAGCACTCAAAGAGCGCTTGAAAAGCCGCGTGTTTATTTCCCATTCCATTCCGGCAGATCCCGAGCCTGACGATATGGATGAAGAGGTGGTCGAGGATGTTTTGGAATGAGTAATCAGATTGAGCGTGCACTGCTAAAACTCTTCGACCGGCACCGTATCGTCTTCTGGTACGACACAAAGGAGGAGTTGCGCTGCGATTTCGATTCTCTTTCGCTGGATGGAGTGGTAAAGCTGGAAATTGCCAATAACGAGTATGGAGTCAAGCACCGCATAGTGCGGGAGCAGCCTGAGCAGCTCTTTTTGCTTTACCACGAGGGGCCCCAGCCGGCGGATCTCGATAACTGGCTGCTGGATGTTCAGCTGGCTCATGGCGAGTTTCGCACCGACCAGTCCGCGTTGTGGCTGGCGGAGCTGGATCTCGGCTTTGAGTTTTCTGTCCTGGCAGAGGGCCACGCCGAGTTCTTCCAAGCCGTTAAAAGGCGTGAGGCCCTCAAGAAATTGTTAACCGCTGACGACAGCGCCCAGACAATCCGCCTCAAGATGCTCGCTGTGTGCGCCAGCGCTGAGGCACGGCTGGATGTGATCGCCGAGAATCTGTTGCAGGAACTGGCAGAAGGCCGGGATGAGCGCATACTCCTGATTGGCCGCTGCCAGCTTGAGGGTTTTCTCTGGGAGCAAATTACACGCATCTATGGCTACCGCTCAAGCGAGCCGGGTATTCGCGACTTTGTGATTGAGCTGTTCAAAAGCTGCTATGCGATGGGTACGGATGGCGAAGTTCAGCTCCATGGTGATGCGCTGGTGTTTCTCAAGCGCTGGAAGGACAGTCGCACTCTGGAGGTCAGTTTTGAGACCCTGTCCGCCGACTGTGCTGATGTACTCAGTATTGAGCAGGATCTGGCTCAGCGCGATTTTCGGAACTTGATGGAGATGGATTACTTCCGCCTCATAGACCAACAGATTATCGCCGGGTTGGTACATGCGGTAGCTACCCGTACCGCGACCAGTGCTGATGTTGCCCTGTGGGTGCGCCAGCGCCGCCAAAGCCATTGGTATCGTGAATTTAGCCATCTCTATGAGGCGATTGATCAGGCTGCACAGTTCATTCAGGTGCTGGGCGAAGTGCAGCTGACCATGGACAGTCTTGCCGAAGGGGTGGAACGCTACAGCCGCACCTGGTTCCGACTCGATCAGCTTTATCGGCGCTTTATCTATAATGTCCGCCGCTCCGGCGAGGCCACCCTGATGGGCGAGTTGGCCGATCAGGTGGAGAATCTTTACACCAACAACTTCCTGCTCAAGGTCAACGACCGCTGGCAAGCCTGTGTGGATCGCGCCGACCGCTGGGATGCCGCACCGGTGCCTTCCCAGCACCAGTTCTACAACCGCTGGGTGAAGCCATTCCTGGACCGCGATACACGAGTGTGCGTGATCATCTCCGACGCCATGCGCTACGAGATCGGTGAGGAACTGCTAAGCCGTATCCGCCAGGAAGATCGCTATGGCGCCGAGCTGGAGCCAGCCCTGTCGGTACTGCCCAGCTACACCCAATTAGGCATGGCGGCACTGTTGCCCCACCGGGAGATGAGCATTGCCGAGGGTGACAGTGGCAGCGTACTGGTGGATGGCCTGAGCTCTCAGGGTACAGCCAACCGCGACAGGATTCTCAAGGCAGCCAATGAGGGTCGTGCCGAGGCCATCACCTTTGAGACGCTGATAGGTTTGAATCGGGACATCAGTCGCGACCTTCTCAAGGGCAATGATGTCCTGTACATCTACCACAACCGTATTGATCATACCGGTGACAAGATGCACTCCGAGGGCCAGGCCTTCGAAGCCACGGAAGTGGCACTCGACGAGTTGGTGCGGGCGGTAAAGAAGCTCACCGCGGCCAATGCCAACAACATCCTGATCACCGCCGATCACGGTTTTATCTATCAACACCGCGCCATTGATGAGAGCGATTTCGCGGTAGTAGAGCCGTCGGGAGAGTCGGTGCTGTATCGCGACCGCCGCTTTGTGTTGGGCAAGGGGCTGAAAGCGCAGGACAGCCTGCGTACCTTCTCGGCCGCCCAGTTGGGACTGGTGGGCGACATGGAGGTACAGATTCCCAAGTCCATTAACCGCCTGCGCCTGAAAGGCTCGGGTAGTCGTTTTGTACACGGCGGCGCCTCCTTGCAGGAAGTGGTGGTCCCGGTGCTGCGCATCAACAAGCGGCGGCAGAGTGATACTGCGCTGGTGGATGTTGAGATCCTGCGTGGCGCCAGCTCAGTCATCACGTCCGGCCAGCTGGCCGTGGTCTTCTATCAGGCTCAGGCGGTGACCGACAAGATTCAGCTACGAAACCTCCGCGCTGGCATCTACACTCAGGCCGGCGAGCTGATCTCGGATCGCCACGAAATGGTCTTTGATTTGACCGCTGAAAACCCTCGCGACCGAGAGCAGTCGTTACGTTTTGTGTTAACCCGTGAGGCGGATCAGGCCAATGGGCAGGAAGTGGTACTGCGGTTGGAAGAGAAGCTCGCCGGCACTTCACATTACAAGGAGTACAAGTCGCTGCGCTATACCATGCGCCGGTCCTTTACCAGCGACTTTGATTTTTAGGAGAACTGAGCCATGAGCGCGCTTGATAACAAGATCAACCATCTATTCCCGGGACTGGTGGTACGCAAGGACCTGGTCAAGATGGTGAAGGGCAATGCCATCGTCCCCTCCTACGTACTTGAGTACCTGTTGGGTCAATACTGCGCTACCAGCGATGAGGCGACTATCCAGACCGGTATCGAGACAGTCAAGGAAATCCTGCGCAAGCACTATGTCCACCGCAACGAAGCTGGGCTGGTGCGCTCCAACATCAAGGAACGAGGTCGCTACAAAGTCATCGACAAAATTAGCGTGGCGCTGAACGATAAGAGCGATGCCTACGAGGCTGAGTTCTCCAGCTTGGGGATCAAGAAGGTACTGGTGGATTCCGGCACGGTGAAGTCGCACCCCAAGCTGCTGGTGAGCGGGGTATGGTGTATTGCCGACCTGGAGTACGAGTTCACTGAAGACAAGAATGCTTCCCCCTGGATTCTGTCGACCTTGAAACCCATCCAGCTGTCTCACTTCGATTACGAGAGCTATTTGGACGCGCGCAAGCAATTCACCACGGATGAGTGGATTGACATGCTGATCCAGAGCATCGGTTTCAATCCCGAAATGTTTGGCAAGCGCAGCAAGCTGCTTCAGCTGGTACGGCTGATTCCCTTCTGTGAGCGCAACTACAACCTGATTGAACTTGGCCCCAAGGGGACTGGCAAATCCCACGTGTACTCAGAGTTTTCACCCCACGGTATTTTGATCTCCGGCGGCGAAGTGACAGTACCGAAGCTCTTCGTGAACAACTCCAACGGCAAGATTGGCCTGGTGGGATATTGGGACTGCGTGGCCTTCGATGAATTCGCCGGCAAGCAGAAGCGGGTCGACAAGGCATTGGTCGACATCATGAAAAACTTCATGGCCAACAAGTCCTTCTCCAGGGGGGTAGAAACTCTGGGCGCCGAGGCCTCGATGGTCTTTGTGGGCAACACGAGACATACCGTGCCCTATATGCTCAAGCACTCCGATCTGTTCGATGAGTTACCGGGCAAGTTCTACGATTCAGCGTTTTTGGATCGGCTGCACTTCTATATCCCTGGCTGGGAGGTCGACATCATTCGCGGCGAAATGTTCTCCAGCGGCTACGGCTTTGTGGTGGACTACCTGGCTGAGATCCTGCGCTCACTACGCAACCACGATTACTCGGACCGCTACCAGGATCGATTCACATTGTCATCAGAGATTTCCACCCGCGACCGCGACGGAATCAACAAGACTTTCTCGGGCCTGATGAAGATCCTGTTCCCCCACGATGGTGCTACCGACGAGGAGATTGAGGAGATACTGACCTTCGCTATCGAGGGCCGCAAGCGAGTTAAGGATCAGCTGCAACGTATTGATGACACCTATGGCACGGTGAACTTTACCTTCCAGACCCCAGCGGGCGACTGGAAACCGGTCACGACTCTGGAGGAGCGAGAGTACCCCACCTATTACCACCGCACCGTGGGCGATGGAGAGGAAGACGACGAAATGACTGCGGAGCAGACCTTGTCGCCGGCCGATGGTGTCGCAATAACGACTGGCGCCTTACCTGTCATGAAAGAGCAGCATCTGACATTCAACGAAAACCAGAAGGGTGTTTCCTACGACAAGTTGTTTGGCCCCTGGCTGGAGGGTGCTCGTAGCATTACTGTCACTGACCCCTATATTCGGTTGTTCTACCAGACGCGCAACCTGATGGAATTCGTAGAGACCGTTGCCCGCTTCAAACCAGAAGGTGAAGAGGTGAAGGTTCACTTGGTAACCGTCGAGGACGAGTTCAAGAGCGATCAGCAGCGGGAAAACTTCCAGAAGATTGAAGAAGCCTGCGCTGCCGTGGGAATCGAGTTTACCTGGGCGCTTGATCAGGGAGGGTCAATTCATGCACGGCATATTGTCACTGATCATGGCTGGAAGATCTCGCTGGATCGCGGCCTCGATGTGTTCCAGCACTATGAGATGAACGAGGCTTTCAGCTTTGCCAATCGGATGCAGCCCTTTCGGGCCTGCAAGGCGTTTGAGATTACTTATATCAAAATTTGAAAACAACCACAGGACGAGGAGGTTGGTGATGCCGGGTGTAAATCTGCTCAAAGACTGGATGCGTCTGACCGAGGCTGCCGAGTACCTCTCTGGCGTACTGAAAGACAAGCTTGAACCCAAGGATCTACTCCAATTTGCCATTGACGGACAGCTACGGTTATCGGTCAACTTCCTTCTGACACAGGCATATGGCAATCAAGCAGTCATATGTCGACGACCGCCAAAGAAAAACCAGGGACAGGTGTACGAGCTAAGGAGTCGGCGCTATGTGCATGTTACCCCTCACACTGTGTCGCTGGATGGTATTTTTGAGCTCCCAATGATTGGAGGAGAGGCCACCAACATTAAACAGGGCTATCTGAAGCAAACTGGCGTTAGCAGCCCACTTATCTCACAGCCTGAAGGGGTGTATGTTCAAAGCCTTGATGGCATCTTTTACCAGCTGCAAGACTGTCTTGAGGATGCTAAAGAAGATAAGAGCTCTGAGCAGACAGGCGAAACTGATCTGCCATCCCCGAGTGATCAAGGCGAAAACGTCATTTTAACCGCTGAAGCTGAAAGCGACGAAGATAAAGTTTGGAATAACGTTGCCATGTTTAGACGTGGAGACGTGGAAAAATATCGTCCTTCTGCAACACTTCCGCGAGGCTCAATGGTGGTGGTCAGAAAAGACAACCTTGTGGAGTTCGCCCGCAACTGCAAAGCCCAGTCGTCTAACCCAACGGCGATACCAGACCTGGAGCGCACGAGTCTGTTGAAGATGGTGTACGGGATGGCGGTAACAGCCTACAACTATCGCGCAAAGGCCACCAGAAACCGCGCAACGGGAGAGAATTTAGGCTCCATTCACGCGGACCTCGATCGGCTGGGGCTAAATCTTGATGTTGATACGATCCGGAAGTACGTCAAGGAAGCTGAAGTGCGGTTCACCGAGCAGGAGTAGCTTCGGTTAGTGCCCAATCACATCGACAAACCAGTTAACCGAATTCGGCCTAAGCCATTCTAGGTCTTGTCAGAATTGCTCTGTCTTTTACCGAACGGAGTAAACCCCTGATGAACAACCTTCCTGCTACCGGCTTTCTTCGCCTCCACCAAATCATCGGTGACAAGCGAGTCGAGCCGCCAACTACTGCCATTATTCCCGTCTCGAAATCCACCTGGTGGGCCGGTGTTGCCAGTGGAAGATACCCTCAGCCAGTTAAGATTGGTTCTCGCTGCACGGCTTGGCGGGTTGAGGATATACGCTCTTTCATTGAGAAGGGAGGGGTGGCATGAAAGCAGAACACAATCCCATTAAGCGTTTACAACAAAGGCCTACCCGATCAAATGCCATCAAGGCTATGTGCGCCTACTGTATGGGCTGTAACGCAGATTATATTGAACCTGGTTTTCGTGCATCTATTCAAGGGTGCACAGCTCCACAATGCCCTCTTTACACCTTCAGGCCGTATCAGGACAAAAAACAGGGGGCGAGCATTCTAAAAACCAATTTAGACCCTCAACCATCCCAAGGCATAGGTGCCCCAGCTAAACCCTCTGAAAAAATACTCGCGGTGGGGAAAAGGGGGGCGCAAATATGAAAGCGCGCTATCTGGTCGAAGTAGAAACGGTAATTGTCACACCATCGATTATTGAAGCCACCTGTGATGACGAAGCTATCAAACATGTAATGCAAGACGATGGTCAACCTTGGTATGGGCAGGCTGGAAACCCCAGAGTAAAAGCATTGGGGGAGATCAGCCATGAGTGATTTGAAACTCAGAATGCCGAAATCCCACCCCTGTTTCTGCAAGCTCCATTTCTCTGCACCCCGCAAGGGGTGCTGGTATCTGGATGTTTATGCCGAGCGGATCAAGTCGGTATTTCATAATATCTATATGTGCCTTGTAAGCACCCTTCCCTATGAAACGGGAAACATTCGCTGATGTGGTCGAGTTGGACGGGATGCCCTTCAGGGTCAACAACGGCGGCGGCAAACATTCGTGCTACGTTGAGATACTGAGTGTTATCCACGACCAGCTTGAGGCCATGCTCAGTTATCACAGCAAGGTATTAATGTTGCGACTTGATCTGCACCTTGATGGTTTCAGCCCTGATAACCATGAACTATCTAGGTTCATCGAAAAGATTAAGCGACGCTACCAGGAGCACTATCGTGGTAAGCGAATGGGGTATGTCTGGGTGCGTGAACTGGAACGAGCCAAACAGCAACACTATCACTTAGCCTTATACCTGGATGCCAATAAGATACAGCACCCAGCTAGGTTGATTAACTGGATTGAACAACGCTGGCAGAGTCGTGGACACCCGAAGCCCTTTACCCCTAAAAACTGCTTTTCTGTGATTAACCGAAAGAATGATTCCTGCAAGCAAGCGGTATTTGAACGACTTTCATACCTGGCAAAAACACGGGGCAAGGGTTATAGGTGCAAGGACACGAATGATTATTCCGGCAGCCGTATCAAACTCAAAAAAGACTCTGCAGGCGACGTGACGTCTCAGGCTTCATCACACCCAAGAGCAGAGAGTAACGATGGAAAATCTGATCAACCAATACACAAACATCTCACGGTCAGCAGGCGGCTTCTACGAGAAAGTCCACAGCCTTAACACTACTAACACGTTAGCAACCCGGACTTCAGCGACCACGCAATTGACACAGTCATTTCTGGTGACTAGTCTTCGACCTGTAGCCTCGCAATTCTCGAACACCCCTGGGCAATTGGAGCCCAGACCGTTCGCTGAATGCGGGGCTTTTTTTGTTAATGTGTTGGTATAAGCTAACAGCAAAAAAAAGGCGCAGCGGTTTGCTTATGAAGCCAAAAAATGAAGTCTGAAACGATATTCTCTAATGCATCAAGACGACTGAAAAATGACAAGGCAGAGGCAAGGGTCGAAGAGCTTGAAAAGCAGGCCAAGAAAATGAAGTCTGAGACGGTATTCTCTACCGCATCAAGATTGCTAAAGGACCGCAAGGTTGCCGCAAGGGTCAAGAGGCCCAAGATAAAGCTTCGGAATTACTAAAAAACACAAGGTCGCACTAAGGGTTGAAAAGATTCAGATTCAGGTCACACAGGCTTCGGAATTAATAAAAAACGGTAAGGTTATGGTAAGGGTTCAAGAGGCCCAGGGTAAGGCTTCGGAATTGCTAGAAATAGTAACACTACTCTAAGAAATCCCCTCAGATCTTGATTGGGGGTGAGGGTAAAATCTGGTGACTTCAGATCAGAAGATGAGAGAAGATGATTATGGTGGCTTCCGTGGGTCTCGCTCTGATTTTGATTGCTGTCGTCGCTCTTGCGGGCTTCCGGCTCAAAGTCCGTCTACGGCGCAGGTGCGTCAAGGCTTGTGCAACACACCTCAACCCAGGGGAGCCGGAAGACTTGGCCAGCCTTCCTCGAAGTCTGATTCACCCGCATTAAATGGAGTTTGTTAATGGAATATGCCATTTACTTTCTCGTCGCCACCGCCGTCGCGGGCTGTCTTTTGTACGTCCGTAGGAAGCTTCGCAAACGTCGCAACAACATGCGTACTGCGGTCAGCGAATACCGTCCATTCAGAGGTTATGCTTCTGACCTTCCGAATTGCGTCCTGCAACCTAACTCCACCACGGGTGTCCGGCCCGACTCGAAGGGACGTGCCTGACTTTGCCATCCCGGTCAGTCGCTAGGGCGCACAAAAAAGTAGACATATAGTAGACGGCTAGAGGTCTTTCTTCCTCCTGACACTAACGGATGTCTTAAAGCATCAAATTTGGCTTAACGTCCTTAGAACAACAACCTCCGTGCCGGTTCGACCCCGGCTTCGGCACCATCTAAATTAAATAGGTATACACGCTCGATATGCTGTTTTTATATTCAGCCTATCGAGGTGTTGTTAAATCCTTTGCTCGCTTTATACTCAGTCAATGCGCGTTATCATGAAAACCGTAAAAAATAATCTAAATAAAACCAGGTGTTGCAGGTTATCGGGAAAAGATAAAGAGATCCTATTATTTTAGATAATAGGAAAAACTCGCTTTATTCAGAAGGGAATCGGATATGTCTCAATTTTCTATTCTGTATCAATCCCTTATCAAAAGGTGCCAAATATCAGCTTTGTCAAAGTGCTAGTGCGCCATATACAAATCTTATAAATACTGGGCATTGTACCGAGCATGTGAAATGAAAAAGTACTGTTTATATATTCTATTGGTGGCGTTCGTATCTGCGTGCGCATCACCTGGACGGGAAGCTTACATAAAAGATGACCAGTCAAAGCATAAAAGCCAAGGCGAAATTATTCAATCCGATAAAATTTGGCAGTGCAAAGATTATGTATATGACGACCACATTGCGCTTGAGCTTACCAAAACCAGCGTCACAGTAGATGATGTGATGGAAAAAGCGCTGGATGAAACCTTAAGAGAAAATGATGCCTCAATTGAGGATCTGAACAAAGATGAAGGTGCTATAGATGCTTTAAATAAACTTAAAGAGTTTTATGCAGGGTCAATTCGGCTAAGTGGCGAAGAGCCTGAAGGCGCCATCTACAACCGGCAAGGTCTGAATCATCGCTGGGAGTGGGGAGATGGGTATGTATTTATTCTGGAGCCTAGTGGTAGAGGCTATTACTATGATTTCACGCAAGCTGAAAAAGGTGAATCTGTTAGGCCAAGCGACAGTTTTAAGTGCAAGAGAAAATAAATTTATAACAAGCTGCTCAAAGGCCGCTTGCGCGGCAAGGACCTCCGTTCCGGCGCTTCTCGCCTCCACTGCGGCCCTTTAGCACAGCGTTAAGTTTCAAAGGATAGATCATTGAAAGCAGCAACGATAAAATTATTTCTTGTTCACGGAAGTCCAAATGGCTTGCGAACTGCTGAGCTCTCCAATTGGTCTGGAAAGGCTATCGCAGCTCCACGAACAGAAGTGTCTGAGTTGTTGAAACGAGAAGAGCTTACAAGCCCAGGTTTTTATTTGCTAACTGGCGTTGACCCAGAATCAGGCGATAGAACTATCTATATAGGCGAAGCTGAAAATGTAGCTAATCGACTAAAAGGACATGCAGCAAAAGATTTTTGGAATGCTGTCACAGTCTTTGTTTCAAAAGACGAAAATATGACCAAAGCACATATACGTTACTTGGAGGGGATATTAATTGAAAATGCCAATAACAATGGCAACTCCATAGTAATGAACTCAGCCAGTAGTGGCGCGAGGCTACCTGAATCTGACGCAGCGGAGATGGATGTATTTTTAGAAAAGTGCCTCCAGTTACTCCCTGTCCTTGGTATATCTGACTTTAATAAAAAAGTAGACCAAGCAAGTGAATCTAAGGATCTTCTCTATTGCAAAATCAAAGGATTAATTGCATCGGGCAAAAGAACTGCGAATGGGTTTGTTGTTTTTGCAGGTTCTCAAGCGGTTATTGATCATAGACCTTCCGCCAAACGTATGAAGGCGAAGCGAGAGCAACTTATTGAGAAAGGTATGCTAAAGGAAAATGGGGACCATCTTGTATTCACAAAAGATATTGAGTTTGGCTCACCTAGTACAGCTGGTAGCGTTATAAGGGGCGGTGCGACTAATGGTCTCACTGCTTGGAAAAGCTCAAGTGGAAAACAATTAAAAGAAATCGAAGAAAATGAAACTTAATGAAGCCAAGCACAATCGTGCAATGCAAAAAACCGCATTGCACTGGCCATCGCTACGCTCGGCCAGTGTTGGAGGCGTTATGTGCACGCGAATTTAACCTGAGTCACTAAAGATGAAGAATAGAAAAGTGAGGCGAGACGATCTCAAAACAGATCCAAATAATAAGAATAAGACTATTCCTCCCTCTTGGGGGGTCTGGGAAACTCCAGGGCAGTATCATGAAGGCAACTACCCGGTAAGAGAGAGGGAGCTTGTTCGAGATTACGGATCGGCTACGCTAATTGAGTTGCACTTGGATAAAGCTAGTGCGCAAGAACAGAAGAAGTTACTTAATGGGTGATAAGACGCATAACGAAGCCGGGCACAATCGCGCAATAAGTTACGCTGGACTCGCTACACAATGTTCCGCTCGCCCGTGTTGGCGGCGTTATGCACCTAAAAAGTAAGACATGAACACACTACTTCTTGCTGTTATCGTTATCGTTGGGATCGCGCTCTTTGTGGCGCTAGCAAAGAGTAAGGGTGGTCCCAGCGAATTTCCGTATCAGTTGTCAAAAGACTTATTGTCAAAGGCAGAACGTTCATTCTATGGAGTGCTTGTTCAAGCCATTGGTAACACTGGCCTAGTCTTTTCCAAGGTTCGGGTAGCTGACGTAATCACTCCCCAAAAGGGGTTGAATCGGTCTGATTGGCAACGTGCATTTAATGCCGTTTCATCAAAGCATTTCGATTTTCTTGTATGCGATCCCACTGATTGCTCAATCAAGCTTGCAATAGAACTTGATGATGCGAGCCACAGTACAGCTAAGTCTCAGAAAAGGGACAGCCTTCTGAATGGAGCGTGTGAATCAGCTGGCTTGCCTTTGCTTCGTATCAAGGCGGCAAAGGGGTATGTGGTCGCTGAGATTCAGCGTCAAGTTGAGGAAGCAATTTCACCTTGGCAAGATGTTCCGGCACCAAGTACGGTTGTCCAGGCTTTGGAGTCTGAGACCATGATGTCAGAGGCAATATCGGCAGACGAACCAACCCCAAAGTTAAGTTTGAAACAAGGTTCTGGCCCGGTTGAAAAGCCAATACCTGCAGTCGCTCGGGAAGATGAACCAATATCGCCCACTTGCCCAAAGTGCGGAGAACCAATGCTTCGTAGGAAGGCAAAGTCCGGCAGCAATGCTGGTCAAGAGTTCTGGGGTTGTAGTGCTTTTCCAAAGTGTCGTGCCGTGGTGAAAGTCGATGCATGACAAATCGTTGCAAGGAGGGCAGCCCTCATGTGTTTCTTAGCGTTGAACTCCGCCCCATCTGAATTTCCACATCCACGTTTCAACATTTATGGGTTGGCAATACAATCGAACAATGGCGTGGCTTATAGGTGAAATTGAGCAAAGTTGATATGGTGCCAATGTCTTCATAATTAGCCGTTAGGTTGAAATAGAAAAGTAGTTTGTATGCGCTTAAAGGGAAAAATTACTCGCTGGGATGATGAGAAAGGCTTTGGCTTCATCTCAGGGTATGGAGATGGGAATTCAGTTTTTGTTCACATTAAGGCCTTCTCTCGAAGGTCACCTCGGCCGGAAGTAGGAGATATTGTTTCTTACGAAATGGCCAAAGGGAAAAACGGCAAATCAAGAGCCGAAAAAGTCCGCTTTTCAGCCAAAACTACACTAAAAAAGCAGTCTATTGGTAACCGCCGAAGCAGCTCATTCCCTGTTCTCTTTACAGCAGTTTTTGTTTGTTTCCTGTTTGTCGTGGTGTACTTCAACCGAGTATCCTGGATGGTCCTAGCCGCTTACTTTGCGGCGAGCCTCGTTACATTTTTCGCCTACGGTTGGGATAAATCAGCGGCACGGTTGGGACGCTGGCGTACAGCAGAGTCCAGCTTGCATTTTATGGCGCTGGCTGGAGGTTGGCCTGGTGCGCTGGCGGCGCAACGTCTTTTGCGCCATAAATCTAGCAAGCAGGAATTCCTAGTTGTGTTTTGGATTACGGTATTTCTGAACGTGGCGGCAGTTGGTTACCTGGTCTGGAATGGTGATGCAACTTTCATCCAGAGACTGATAGATGGGGTTTGGCAGATGTAGTGGGTAGGGAAGGGTAATCCTCCAGACGAAAAGCAACGATGACCGCCGCCTCCTGCTTCCTTTGCCAAACTATAACAATTTTTATTAAGGCCAGATTGCTTATAGTTTCAGATAATACAAGGAAGTGTTTCTATGTAATCCATATTAATGCAGAGTATAGAAAGTACCCCTCCGTCATCAATCCCTTAAAAGGTCGGCCAATGGTTCGCCAAAGTTACGTGCACTTTTGCGATCTGGCTCAGGGTTTAATTCAACAATGACAGGACCATTAGGTCCAATAGCCATATCAAGACCAACAAATTTAATGCCTGGAAAAGCCATTAAAACTCGCTTAGACAAATCGAGACACGCCTCCCAATGAGGCAAACGAACCCCCTTTATAAGGCAATTCGTATTCGGGTGAACTTGATAACAAGTACGATTAACACCTGTATCCATCAAATCCTCAAGCTCTGCTGTGCTAAGGCAAACATTAGCTGTAAGCCCGCCCTGTATTGAGTTATCGATCACCTGATTATCACGTCCTATCTTAAGAACAGCTCCAAGCACCTCGGCACCAGCTCCTCTTTGTATAACCCAAATCCGAAGGGTATTTAAGCTACTCGGATGAAAGTTGGCCAACACTTCATGCTGGTAAATATATTCCTCAATCAGTAATCCATCGCATGTATTTTCCTGAAGATACTTATAGAAAAAATCGACAAAAGGTAACGAAGGTCCGTTACCTGCCAAATTTTTTAACTCTAGCTGAGATGGTTTTTGTATAAGCTTTGCCGCAACAAATCCCATACCTCCCCACCCCTCAGCCATTTTGAAACAAACCACCGATGACCGACAACTTATAAGGAGGTTTTCTAAACAGGTCAAATTATTTAGTGCCTCTCCATTAGAGTCACTACCACCCCCTTCGTGATAAAAACCAATAAATGTCGCCGTAGGAAACCCCATAAGAGTGAGAAGTGATTTTTCTGCCAACTTATGCTGTGCAAACTTTCGATATTCTTTTGGATTCAACTGATCAATGCGTGCATTGTATTGTGAAGCATTCATAAAACGTTTTTTAGCTGACAAAGGAATATCCCTACGCCAAAGAGATGCTTCAAAATACAACAACGGGCCCAGGCCTCTACAAACATAAAGATAAATAATTTCAGAAAATTGAGTGAAGAATCCTATTCCTTGTTCAGACTTTATTTTCCTAGCCAAGCATATAGTCTCAATCAACTTACTCATTGAATTGAACCTGCTTTTCAGGTTGCAAACAAAGATACCTCAACCCCCAGTTAATACTCACTAGACTTGCCCCATCACCAAACCCTAAATATTCCTCTATCCCTGAAAAAATTTCCTTATCAGTGGCGAGGTCTAAGCCAAATAAATCACGAAAAAAATGTATGGCCTTTTGTATAGAATCAAACTCCCAAAAAAAAGGCTTATACTCATTTGACACCACTTCAAGACTTATATCTTTTAGGCTAGCTTCTATATTTTTGGTGAAAAAAAGACCCTCATGCCCCATGGAATTATATTTATTTACAAAAATATTAAGAAACTCTGCCATTTTAGATTCTTCATCTACATCGCCAACGACTAAAAAACCATCAGTCTTTAACAAGTCCAAACATTGCCGAAAAAACTTCTGTTTATTTTCTACATGATGAAGTGCCGCCAAGGAAAGAATCCTATCAGCAGAGTGAGATGCAAAAGGCAGCTCAGTTAGGCCAGATAATAATGTACAGCTATGGTCATTAACCGGGCAATGACTAGCAAAATCATCAGAGGACTCAACAAAGATATAATTTACTTTTTCAACAGGTACAAACTTCTTTAGATACCCTCCCCCAGAAGGAATATCAAATAGAGTCATATTAGATTTAATATTTAAATACTGTACAGCCAAGGAAAATTCAGTAGCCCGAGCCAGAGGGCATAATTCCATTGCCTGATGGTAGCGTCTGGCCCTCTTTTTAAATATATCCTCGTAGGAATCAAACATTTATGTTTTTTAATCCCCTTACCTAGATAATTCAGTGAATGTTGACTCTCATAATACATAGTCTTAGCTCAACATTTAATAGTAGAGGTAATGGGACATAACAGTAGGCGTTGATAGCCTTCTAGGGCTGCTGATTTGCGATAACCGTTAGCCGCGGTGGGTGTGTTAGTTTACGCTTTTTACTTTCTTTCTGACTTTGTCACCCAGCACCAGCATGGCGGGGGTCAGTAGAAGTGTCAGTACGGTGGCAAAGGCCAGGCCTCCGGCAATGGCACTGGAAAGCTGTGTCCACCACTGTGTTGATGGCGCGCCTAGCCCGAGTGATGGTGTTAGCAGGTCGACGTTGATACCCAGCACCATGGGCATCAGTCCCAGCACAGTGGTAATAGCTGTCAGCAGAACAGGGCGTAAGCGCAAACAACTGGTCTCCAGTGCTGCTTCGTAGGCCGCCATGCCATCTCTTTTCATCTGGTTGTAGGTATCAATCAGAATAATGTTGTTGTTCACCACAATCCCCGCCAGTGCAATAATGCCCATACCCACCATGACAATGCCAAACGGTTGGCTGTTCAGCAGTAATCCCAGTAGAACACCCGCCGTGGAGAGAACAATCGCTGAAAGAACTAGAAAGCTCTGGTACAACGAGTTGAACTGGGTTAACAGAATAAGCAACATCATGGCAATTGCCACCAGAAACGCAATTGACAGAAAATTGGAAGCCTGCTGTTGATCTTCGTTTTCACCGGCAAACTTCACTGACACACCATCGGGCGTTTCAGGCAGCTCTACCTGCAGAGCTTTTAGTAAGCTGTCCGCCTGTTCGCCAGGCAGAGTATCGGATTTGATGGTTACCGTTCTTTGTCCATCTACCCGGGCAATGCTGCCGGTCTTGTTTCCCGGTTGCAGGTCAAGAAACTGAGAAAGCGGGACCTGCCCCCGCATTGTATTAATAGTCTGGCGTTGTAGATGATCCAGTTCGCGCCAGTTGTTCGGAACCCGCACCGCAATATCCACCTCGTCACGCACGTCTTCAGGCCGGTAGGTTGCCAGGACAAGGCCATTGGTCACTAGGCGAACTGCACTGCCAATGCTGAGCACATCAGTTCCGAAACGTGCAGCTGCTTCACGATCAACTTCCAGACGCCATTCAATGCCTGGTAGGCTGCGATCATCTTCAATATCCAGAAAGCCGCCTTGTGCGCGCATCTGGTTCTCGATCTGATCCACATAACCGTTAAGTTTGTTGCTGTCGCGGCTGCTGATCTGCAGCTCGATCGGCTTGCCGCCTGCAGGACCGTTTTCTTGCTTGCGGAACTCCAGCTCTATGCCCGGAATGTCCTCAGTACGGGTCTGAAAGTCACCAAGAATGGAGCTGGCCGAGCGTCGGGTAAACCAGTCGGTAAATTGGAACTGAAGTACTCCGATCACATCCGGTGCCAGCTGTGAGTTGACGTTCAACATTGACCGTGCATAAAGGGCTTTAACTTCCGGCATTCCCTGCAAGCGATCCTCTACCTGCCGCACAATGGCATCCCGTTCCAGCACCGAAAGATCCCCGCGTGCACGAATCTGCACCTGAGCAGAGTCCGGCTCCACACTGGGGAAGAACTCAATCCCATAGTTGAACTTGCCATAGGCGGTATAGACCAAGACAATCACCACCAGCACGCCCAACAGGGTGAAGCCAGGATAGGATAGAAGTGTGGAGAGCAGCCTGCGATAGCCTCGCATCATTCGCCCACTTTGGTTGACCCTACGGGCACGATGACCGCCGCTGTTTCCACCCAAAACCGGCAAAAATATCAAGGCCATCGCAAGAGCTGCAATCAGGCAGATAATGACAGTGATGGGCAGGAATTTCATGAATTGGCCTGCCACGCCTGGCCAAAACAGAAGGGGCACGAACACCGATAGGGTGGTAGCTGTAGAGGCAATGATCGGCCAGGCCATGCGGCAGGCCGCCTCCGCCCAAGCCTCTTGCACCTTATACCCATCAGACAGGTTACGGTCTGCCAATTCTGATACCACAATGGCCCCGTCTACCAGCATCCCCGCAACTAAAATGAGACTGAACAACACAACGATATTCAGGGTGAGGCCCATCATCCAGATCACCAGAATGGCGGTGAGGAAAGCTCCGGGAATAGTAAGTCCCACCAGCACCGCCGATCGCGGCCCCATGGTGGCAATAATGACTATGATGACCAGAACAATGGCGGTCAGTACATTGTTAAGCAGATCGCTCAGCAGGTTTTGGACTTCGTCGGACTGATCCATGATGTAGCGTATATCCAGAGAGTCCGGTAGTTGCGGCTGTGCCCGGGCAATCAATTCTCGCACCTGCCCTACGGTTTCGATAATGTTGGCGCCGCTGCGCTTGGACACTTCTAGGACAATAGCCGGCTCGCCGTTGATACGGGCGAACCCCGTCGGGTCTTTGAAGGCGCGCTGTAGCATGGCGACGTCTCCGAAGGTGACCACGGTGTCGCCATCAACCTTGATCGGCATGGACATGACATCTTCTATATTCTCGATAACGCCGGGTACTTTGAGCGTCATACGGCCATTGCCAGTATCCAGCGACCCGGCTGCTACCAGCTGGTTATTGCGAGTTACCAGAGAGCTGAGCTGGTTGAAGTCTATACCGTAGCTTTCCAACACCTGTGGATCGACAATAATCTCCAGCATATCTTCCCGGTCGCCGCCGATCTCGACTTCCAGGACCTCGGGAATCGCTTCAATGGCATCCTGAAACCCACGAGCAATGGTTATAAGCTCGCGTTCAGACAGAGGCCCGGAAAGACCAATGGAAAGCACCGGGAACAGTGAAACGTTGATCTCATTAACTCGCGGCTCGTCGGCTTGCTGGGGGAGTTCGCTGCGGGCAGTATCTACTTTTTCCCGAACGTCCTGCAGGGCTGTATCCGGATCAAAACCCGCATCAAACTCCAGCATAACTGAGGCATGTCCCTCTGAGGCTGTGCTGCGCATTTCCTTGATCCCCTCGAGTGATCGCAGTTCCTGCTCCATAGGTCGCACCAGCAGCCGTTCCCCATCTTCCGGGCTTATACCTTCCAATGTCATGGAGATATAAATCATGGGAATGGTAACGTCGGGGTTTGCCTCCCGGGGGATGGCTTGAAATGCGGCAATACCGCCCACAATCAAAAACAACAGGGTTAGTAGTGTGGTGCGGCTACGATCTATTGCGGCGAAAATGAGTGCGCGCATATTACTCAGCCGCGATCTTCGGAGACATCAACAGGCTCGACGTCCTCGCCCTCACTGACAAATCCAGCACCGCGGGTAATCAGGCGAACCTCATCGGGCAAGCCAGTGACCCAAGCGCCTTCGGTGGAAACACTGAGTAACTTCACCGTGCGAAAAATAACCTGATTCTGTTCATCTACATACTTCACACCGGGGCGACCATCGTCTCCCAGAGATAGATAAGCCGGGGAAATGAATATCGCCTGGACATCAGCCAGAGCAACACGAAGGTTGGCACTGCCTCCAGCTATGCGTTTCTCCTGTGGGTTTTCAACGGCAATTTCCACCGCAAAACTCCGTGTCTCCGGGTTTGCGGCACTCGCTACAAAGGTAACCACTCCATCAAGCGCATCTCCGTCCAGAGGGCGTATCCGCACTTTCTGGCCCGGCGCAACCAGCGCAACGGATTGTTGAGGTATCTGCCCTTTAGCTTTCAGGCGATCTATTCGAACAAGTTCATATAAAGGCGAGCCAACCTGAACCAGGCTGCCGGCCTCGACATTTTTGCTGTTAATCACACCATCAAACGGAGCCGTTGGCCTGAGATGAGAAACTTCAAGCTGAGCATTCTTCAACTCCGCGCGTGCTGTGGCCAGTTCGCTTTCGATGCCGAGTATCTCTGACTGCGATGCAAGATTCCTGGAGCGCAATTTGCGCGCGGCAGCCAGATCTGCGTCAAGTTTTCTGGTCCGTGCCTGCCAACGCTCAATTTCTGCTTTGCGGCCGTCTTCTGAAAGCGTTAAAAGCACCTCCCCTGCTTTTACCGAATCGCCGAGATCTACCTCAATGGTCTCTACCGTGCCTGCAACCCGGGCACTCACGTTTACAGCGCTCCAGGGTTCAATCTGGCCCTGGAGCAGAAGGTCCGGCTCATACCGCTGCGCATTGAGAGTTGTAACCTGAACCAGAGTCCGTTCCTGCGCCGCAACCTCCTGCTTTGCGGGCGGCTTGGTACTTGCAACCTTAATGTCGCCCGTTGCCATCCAGATCACTAGAGCAATCACAACCACCACGGACAGCCCTAGCGAACTCCATTTTACTTTGCTCATGAAATACCTACACAGTGTGAAATCAGTGAGTGACGATCAATATAAGGATGTTATCTGAAAAAACAGGATTAAACGGTTGCAACTGTAATCCCCCCTCATTTATAACCGCTGTTTTGGGTAGAGGGTAAAGCCGCCTTCATTAGTTGCCTTGGTGGTGCGCCGCCAATGGTGGTGTTCGGCCTTTCGTTATTGAGTACTGACAAGTTAACTTATTTTTCTTGGAGAAGTAGTGTATGAGTAAGCTTTATACTAATAGTTCGCCACAGAAGCGATGCATGAACCGTTAGAGTAAATCGTTGCAGAATAACATTTGACGGTATAATTGACGGTATAAAAATATTTGAACTAGTAAAATGCTTTAAAAAACATCTTATTAGATGACATATTCAAGTCCGGCCTTGGCACCATTTCAACATCCATAGAAGTCCAAGGATGTACATAACACCCCGGTTTTCCGGGGTTTTTTGTGTCTGATGCCAAGTGCAGGTCCGGTAGCGATTTGCTATGACCCCGGATTGTCATGGGGACTCATCAATCCCGGTATAGCCTGGTCAGTTGGTCGTAGTGATCAATGCGGCGATCCCTCAGGTAGGGCCATATTCTGCGTACAGTCTCACTGCGGCTCAGGTCGATCTGTGCCACAGAGAACGCTTCTCTGTCACTCTCTGCCTGCCAGATAATCTCTCCCTGTGGCCCCGCGACGAAGCTGGATCCCCAAAACAGTGCCCCGGGCCCGCCTTTTGGATCAGCTTCATGGCCAATGCGATTGACGCTAATCACTGGCAGGCCATTGGCGACGGCGTGAGAGCGCTGAATGGTTATCCAGGCATCGCGCTGACGTTGCTGTTCCGCATGATCATCCTCCGGACTCCAGCCGATTGCCGTGGGGTAGATCAGCAGATCTGCGCCAGCCATTGCCATCAGCCGGGCGGCTTCCGGAAACCATTGGTCCCAGCAAACCAGTACGCCCAGTTTGCCAAGTGACGTCTGAATCGGATTGAAGCCCAGATCGCCGGGGGTGAAATAGAATTTTTCATAGTAACCGGGGTCATCGGGAATGTGCATTTTGCGATACATTCCGGCGATGCTGCCGTCATTGTCCAGCACGACTGCTGTGTTGTGGTAGAGGCCCGGCGCGCGTCGCTCAAACAACGATGCGACAATGACAACACCCAGCTCCCTGGCCAGCGCGCCCAGCCGGTCGGTAGTGGGGCCGGGGATGGTTTCCGCCAGGTCGAATATGGTCGTATCTTCCTGCTGACAAAAATACAGGCTGCGATGCAACTCCTGCAATACCACCAGTTGGGCCCCATTGGCAGCTGTCTCGCGAATGCCGGTCATGGTCTTTTCCAGATTTTCGGTCACGTCTTCACTGCAAGCGTGCTGGACAATGCCAATCGTTAGTTCAGCCATTCAAGCGTTACCTCGGGTCATGGATTAATGAGCATTCAGTATGCCCTTGGGCAATTGCATGGTAATACAGTGAAGGCTGCCATGCTGTTGGATAACCGGCAGGCAATCAACCCCCTCGACCTGATATCCCGGGAACGCCTTTGCCAGTTGCGCCAATGCTTCGCCGTCTTGTGTGTCCCGGTAAGTGGGTACAACGACCAGGTGATTGAAAACCAGAAAGTTGGCATAGGTAGCAGGTAGTCGCTGGCCCGTTTGATCGTATTTTGCAGAGGGCCAGGGCAGTGGAATCAGGCGGTAGCTGCTGCCGTCGGCACTGGTCATGCCCTGTAATTCGTTCGCCATAAGCTGTAATTCCGAAAAATGACTGTCGGTTTTGTCATCGCAGGCCTGATAGGCAATCACGTCATTGGGGCAGAGTCTTGCCAGGGTGTCGACATGACTGTCAGTGTCGTCCCCTTGCAGAGCGCCGTGCTGTAGCCAGTTGATTTTTTTCACACCCAAATCTTTGCATAGCTGTTGTTCTATTTCTGTCTGATCAAGTGAGGGATTGCGGTTTGGGTTCAGCAGACACTGGGCTGTTGTCAGCAGGGTGCCATTGCCATCGGTTTCAATTGATCCGCCTTCCAGAACTAACGTGCGCTTCTGAATACTCGCTCCCGGATAGGCCCCCAGCTCGACAAGCGTTGAAGTGAGAGCGTTATCCAGCTGACAGGGGTGTTTGTTCCCCCAGGCATTGAACTGATAATCCAGCAGGCAGAGTCCGTGGTCTGTCTCGACCGTGACAGGACCGTAGTCGCGCACCCAGGTGTCATTGGTCTCAACCGGGAATATCTGCAATTTGTCCGCGGAGATACCGAGTTGCGACATCCGTTTTGAAAGCGAGTTAAGTTCTGTTGGCGAAACTGTGATGATTACTTCGCCAGCACCTGTGAGGAGCCTGACCAGTGTCTCATACACCGGAATAATTTCATTCAGGATCGGCTTCCAGTCTGTTCCGGCATGGGGCCAGGTTAGCTGAATGGCATCCTGAGGTTCCCATTCAGCGGGAAGCCGCACTCGGTAGTTGGTCATTGTGGATGGCCCTGTACTTTAAATCTTGGGTGTTGTTTAACATCATTTTCCGGGCTTTTAGAAACCTATCAAAGCTTTCAGGGGCAACCATAGGCGATGTAGGTGCCTTTGCCATTGACAATTGATTGGCGAACAATGGTGTTGGCTCCCATCTGGAGGGCCTGCTGGCGGGCGAGGTTGTCCAGTTCGTTGCGCACCTTGTCGGTGTTGCGGGCAATGGAGCCTATTAAATTTGCTCTCACGCTGCTGTTGATCTGGCCAACACGGTGGCACTGGTTGACCCGATCCGCTGGCAATAGCACCACCTGAGCTGCCTCAGGGGGTATTTTTACCCAGGTACAGGCGTTCGTTAGTGTGAAGGAAGCCGAAATGATCAGGGCAATGGCCAGGGGTTTTGTGGCGGGTATCAAGCGGTTCTCCGTCTGTAATTAGGCTGGGGTATAAATATTAAGCCTTTCATCACTTTTTTGGCAGCGGTATGTTGATGCAACAGCGGAATGAAAAACGAGTATTGTTCTGACTGGGTTAGTCTCGATGATGGAGGTCAGAAAATGAACTGGGCAGTCAGACTCTCAGCGCTGCTATAACGCTCTTTTTATATCTTTTGAAACCCTGCCGGCCGTTTGTGTGGGTGATTTTTCATCCATTATGACATCGTTGTAATGCTTGAGTGACTGGGCATTTAGTGGGTCACCTATCCAGCGGGGCAGCTGCTGAAAGTTCTGGGAAATCAAACTTTCCCTGTCATCCATTTCCGCAAAGTTCAGCCCGACCATGTCGGCAAAGGTGTGGATGAAATGGGCAGTAGAGTAGGGCCGATCTGTGGCGCTGCGCCATTGGCCGATGTCTCGAGTTTGCCTGAATTTCGGGGATGTCCAGACCACGAATGGTACCGTGTACATGGCTGATGTGGGGTCGGCTTCACTGCGTCCCGCAAACAGATTATCCGGGTAGTCGTATACTTCCTCGCCGTGATCAGCGAAGTACACCAATAGACTATTGTCGTGCTTGCCGTCTATCGACTTAATCAGGGATGACACGATTTCGTCATTGTAGAGTATGGCGTTGTCGTAGTTGTTGTAATCTTCAATAAGATTTGGTGTTACCCACTCCGGGACACCGCTGCTGTCAGTAAAGTGATTGTAAGTCTCGGGAAAGCGGTGTTCGTAGGCACGGTGTGTGCCCAGCAAATGAACAATAATCAATTTCTTTACCGCATTTGACTCCAGGGCCTCTGCAAAGGGTGAGAGTACAACTTCGTCGTACTGATTGGCGTTCTGTTCCCGATTATTGTTCAGGTAGACCTGATGGTCAGCCAGCTGTGAGAACGTGGTTAGCATGGTATTGCGGCGAGTCTGGGTTTGCTGGTTGGTGATCCAGGTAATCTCATAACCTGCCTGCTGCATCATGTTTAGCAGGTTTGGCCTGGTAAAAAACAGACCCGGATTTTTAGCGTCGGCAAATGACAGTATCTGTTGGAGTGCTTCTATGGTATAGGGCCGGGGTGTTATTACATCAGTGAAAACCATAAGCTCATTGTTTGCCTGCAAAGTATCCAACTGGGGCGTGGTTGGCCTGTGATAACCATACAGGCTCATGCGCTGACGATTGGTCGATTCACCGAGCACCAGGATTACTGTATCGGGCAAGGTGGCAACTTTCGGCTTCAGGTTTTTGAGGGGTTGTACCTGACGATTTTTTTCCAGCAGGGCCGTCATGCTTGCCATCTGCTGCTGATATTTTGCGTACCCGACAATCAGGTTCCAGGGTGCTGCGGGTTCCATCCGCTTCATTTGGTGGTGAACCGCGTCGCTGAGGGTGGTATTTTCCTCTGTCAGCGCTGTGCTGATAAATGGAAAGAAGGGAATGAGTATAAAAAGAGCGGCATAAGCTAAACGTTTGCGATGTCCCAAGGCCACGGGTCGAGCTTGTCGCCATATCCATATTGGTACAGCCGCGAACAGTATCAGCACGGGTATAAACCACCATTGCCAATAAGAGGCAACAAACTCACTACCCTCGGCAGCATTCGATTCAAAAACGATAAAAATCGCGCTTTGGGAAAATTCCTGCCCATAGATAATGAAATAGAATACCGAGATGACAGCTGCCGGCAACATGATCAGACCGCTGAGCGCCAATAATAGCCGAGTATATCTGGGTGCCAATAGTATTGGGATCAGCCACATCAGACTCATCAAAATGGTTTCGCGCAATCCAATGAAACCAGCCATACCCGTCACATAAATGGGAATGTGGTAACTGAGGGAAAAGTAAGCCGCAAAAAGATAGGCCCAGAGAAGCGGATGTTTTTTCGGAAAGTCAGTCATTTGGCGGCAATTTTTTGGACGTGGAAGTGTAACTGTACGACCCTATTATTAAGTGGGGCTTAATTGATGTGGTCTGCTACGGAGCCCCTCCAGCTGTTGAGCGTTTTTTCCTGGGCAAGAGCTTCTGTGGTTGCTGACCGATGTCGCTGCCAAGGAATTCAGCCATACCTGGAGTGTGTTGCCTTGACGTGAAAGCTCCTTGCGGGGAAATCAGTAGGGAGCACAACAAAGCCGTGTTTCCCCCTTGACCCTATGGTGTGCCACCCCTATAATCCACGGCCCTTGAAGCAGTCACTTGACAGCTTGGGGGCTTGCCAGAGGTTATGAGCTGGCAAGGTGAAAGAGACATGCTCAGTCTCTTGGCCGTTAAGGCCAGCGTTTTTTGATGCGGGGTGGAGCAGCCTGGTAGCTCGTCGGGCTCATAACCCGAAGGTCGTAGGTTCAAATCCTGCCCCCGCTACCAAATTCTGGTATCGGTACTGCTGGTACCATGCGTCAGGACAAGGCGCAGCCGAAGGGCCCCTTTTTAGGGGCTTTTTGCTAAGTGGTTTTGATGAAGTGGGCTTTGTGCCCATTTTTTGATTGGGAAACCGAGAGATTACAGTGGCGACAAAAGAGGAAACCCTCCGCGCGATGATTACGCCCATAGTGGATGCAATGGGTTGTGAGCTTTGGGGGTTGGAGTATTTGTCATCAGGTCGCAATGCGATGCTTCGTATTTACATTGAGCGTGAGAGTGACGGTGTGACAGTGGAGGACTGTGAAAAAGTCAGCCGCCAGGTCAGCAGTCAGTTGGATGTAGAGGATCCGATTACCGGGGAGTACACTTTGGAGGTTTCCTCCCCGGGCATGGATCGGCCTTTATATACGCTGGATCAGTTTGAAAAGTATATTGGGGAAGATGTGGCTTTGCGGCTGAGATTTCCCCATGAAGGGAGGCGGAATTTCAAGGGCCGTCTGAATGGCGTGGAGGGTGAGGATGTTCTGTTGATTGTTGATGATCATGAATATCTCTTTCCCCTGGATAGCATTGAAAAGGCGAATGTCGTTCCCCGGTTTTGAGGGCGATTGCGAGGCTGAATGAATGAATAAAGAAATCTTGATGGTGGTGGAAGCCGTTTCTAATGAAAAAGGTGTGTCCAAAGAGGTTATTTTTGAGGCCATTGAGCAGGCCCTGGCCACGGCGACCAAGAAACGCTATGACGAGGATTCCAACATTCGGGTAACCATTGATCGCGCCACCGGTGACTATGAAACGTTCCGCTGGTGGGAGGTGGTCGCTGATGATGTGCTGGCGGAGCTCGGCACTCAGTTCACGCTCGAAGAAGCCCATGAGAAAGACACGGGTCTTAAAGCTGGCGATACCTTTGAAGAGCAGGTGGAAAATATCGGTTTTGGCCGTATTGCTGCCCAAACGGCCAAGCAGGTTATTGTCCAGAAAGTACGCGATGCTGAACGCGCGTTGGTGGTGGAGCAATACCGTGATCAGCTCGGTGAGCTGGTAAGTGGCAGCGTAAAAAAAGTGACCCGTGAAAGTATTATCGTTGATTTGGGTAATAATGCTGAAGCCGTTATGCCGAGAGAAGAACTGGTAGGGCGGGAAGTTTTTCGAATCAATGATCGGGTGCGTGCCATTCTTCAGGAAATTAATTCTGAGAGCCGTGGTCCCCAGCTTTTTCTAAGCCGTAAATGCAATGAGATGCTGGTTGAGCTGTTCCGTATTGAAGTACCGGAGATTGCCGAGGAAGTCATTGAAATCCGCGGCGCAGCCAGAGACCCCGGGTCGCGTGCGAAAATTGCTGTAAAGACCAACGACGGTCGAATCGATCCGATTGGTGCTTGTGTCGGTATGCGTGGTGCGCGCGTTCAGGCAGTATCCAATGAGCTGGATGGCGAGCGTATCGATATCGTATTGTGGGACGACAATCCCGCCCAGCTGGCGATAAATGCCATGGCGCCTGCAGAAGTGGAGTCGATCATCGTTGATGAGGAGACGCACTCAATGGATGTGGCGGTGGCCGGAGAGACTCTGGCGATGGCCATTGGTCGTAACGGGCAGAATGTCCGTCTTGCCTCTGAACTGACTGGCTGGAAAATCAATGTAATGTCTGTCGAAGAGGCGGAGGTTAAGCAGCAGGAAGAGTCCAGCTCACTGGTGGAAACCTTTATGAACCGCCTGGATATTGATGAAGATGTCGCCATGGTGTTGGTCGCTGAAGGGTTCACCTCCATCGAAGAAGTTGCCTATGTTCCTCTGGATGAGATGGCTGGCATCGATGGGTTTGATGAAGAGGTGGCTGAAGAACTGCGTGCCCGTGCCAAGGACGCGTTGCTGACGATGGCACTGGCCTCGGAGGAAGGGATGTCAGGTCCCGCAGCTGATTTGCTGGAAATGGAAGGTATGGACGATCAGTTGGCGCATACATTGGCCAAGCATGGCATTGCCAGCATGGAGGATCTCGCTGAGCAGGCCGTGGAAGACTTGCTGGATATTGAGAACATGGACGCAGAACGGGCAGCCAAGCTGATTATGACTGCACGTGCCCCCTGGTTCGCCGATGAGAGCGACAGTTAAACGAACAGGCGATGAATTGAGGAATACTGATGGCTGAAGTCACTGTTAGCGAACTTGCCAAGGTTGTCGGAGCATCCGTCGACCGCCTGCTGAGCCAAATGCAGGAGGCCGGTTTGCCTCACAACTCTGCTGACGCAAGTGTCAGTGATGAGGAAAAGCAGACGCTGCTGGCCTATTTAAAAGGCTTGCACGGTGAGCAGTCCCGCGACCCCAAAAAAATCACATTGAAACGCAAGACGGTCAGTACACTCAAAACGGGTGCCGGCCGTAAAACAGTTAATGTGGAGGTTCGCAAAACCCGAACCTATGTCAAGCGGGCAAATGAAGAAGAGGCTGCCGCTTCATCTGAGCAGGAAGAGTCGGTTGTTGCAGAGTCCGTCGTTGAGCCGGTTTCTCCCGTTGTTGATGATCCGGAAGTGAAGCGGCAGGCTGCCATTGAGACACGCCGCAAGGCGGAAGAGGAAGCTCGCCTTGAGCAGGAAAATCAGCGCAAGGCTGAAGAAGAACGCAAGTCTGCGCCCTCAACAGTCGAGCCGTTACCTCCTGAGCTGGTCGATCAGCCTGTAGACGCCCCCAAGCATGTGAAAAAACATGTCAGGGATGATGACGAAGCCGATGATTCTGAAGAGGCACCGAAAAAAGCGAAAAAACGGGGTGCCATCAAAGATCCGAAGCGCAAGAAAGAAGATTTGCTGAAAGCTGTCGTTGAGGAAGTTGAGGAAGTCGCCGGAGAGAAAAAACCCCGGTTGCGTTCGGGTATATCGGTTCCCATCAAGGTTGAGAACAAGCACAAATTTAAAAAGCCTACCAATAAGATTATCCATGATGTGGAGATTCCTGAACAAATCACAGTCAGTGATCTGGCCCAGGCAATGTCAGTAAAGGCTGCAGTCGTGATCAAGGAGTTGATGAAAATGGGGACCATGGCCTCCATCAATCAACCCATCGATCAGGATACTGCCACATTGGTGGTGGAGGAACTTGGGCACAACCCGGTGCCGGTTTCAGACGATGAGATAGAACAAAAGTTGATCCAGGCGCTGCAGGCCGATGTGTCAGAGGAGCTGGAACCCCGTGCGCCGGTTGTCACGGTGATGGGCCATGTCGACCACGGCAAAACCTCGCTGCTGGACCATATCCGAAAAACCCGTGTCGCTTCCGGCGAAGCTGGGGGAATTACCCAGCATATCGGCGCCTATCATGTCGATACACCCAAGGGCATGATCACCTTTCTGGATACACCTGGTCACGCAGCCTTCACGGCAATGCGCGCCCGTGGTGCACACAGTACCGATGTGGTGATTCTGGTGGTAGCTGCGGACGATGGCGTGATGCCGCAGACCGTGGAAGCCATTCAGCATGCCCGTGCTGCGGGCGTACCTATAGTGGTTGCCATTAACAAGATGGACAAGGAAGGCGCGGACCCTGACAGAGTCACGAATGAACTGTCTGCCAAGGATGTCATTCCGGAAGAGTGGGGTGGTGATACGCAATTTGTGAAAGTCTCGGCTCACACCGGCGATGGCATCGATGATTTGCTGGACGCCGTGTTACTGCAGGCTGAACTGTTGGAGTTACAGGCATCCCGGAATGCCCCGGCCAAAGGTGTCATCGTTGAATCGCGACTGGAAAAAGGTCGAGGTGTGGTGGCGACGGCATTGGTGCAGTCGGGTACCTTGCGCAAGGGCGATTTGCTGCTGGCCGGTGAAAGTGTCGGCAAAATCCGTGCGATGGTCGATGAGGCAGGTAAGCCGATTGTCGAAGCAGGGCCATCGATACCGGTAGAAATTCTCGGTCTTGATATGCCACCGGCGGCCGGTGAAGAGTTTCTGGTGGTAGAAGATGAACGCAAGGCCCGCGAATTGGCGGAAATGCGTCAAGATAAAACCCGTCAGGATCGTGTGAACCGCCAACAGGCCGCCAAACTGGAAAATATGTTTGCGACATTTGAGTCACAGGACAAAAAGGGTGTTCTCCCTGTGATGGTGAAGGCCGACGTCCGTGGTTCGCTGGAAGCAATTCTTTCCGCCATGGCGGATATTGGCACTGACGAGGTCGAAGTGAATGTTGTGGCTTCCGGTGTCGGTGGCATCAACGAATCCGATATTAACCTGGCCATTACCACCGGTGCCGTGGTGTTTGGTTTTAACGTTCGTGCCGATACGGCCGCCCGTCAACTGGTGGAGCAGGAACAGGTCGATCTGCGTTACTACAGCATCATTTACAACCTGCTGGATGATGTGAAACAGGCCTTGAGTGGTTTGTTGACACCGGAGCGCAGTGAAGTCATCACCGGTATTGCTGAAGTGCGCGATGTTTTCCGTTCTCCCAAGTTTGGCGCGGTAGCGGGTTGTATGGTGATTGAAGGTACAGTCCATCGCAACAAGCGTATTCGGGTGTTGCGTGACAATATCGTCATTTATGAGGGTGAGCTGGAATCGCTGAGACGTTTCAAGGATGACGTCAACGAAGTACGCAACGGTGTTGAGTGTGGTATCGGGGTGAAAGACTATAACGATATCAAACCCGGCGATCAGATTGAGGTGTACGAGATCAGGGAAGTCGCGCGCCAGCTCTGATTGTGCTGATGCCAAACCGATATGCCTAGAGAATTTACCCGCAATGACCGAGTCGCAGATGCGTTGCAACGCGAGCTGGCACAACTGATTCGCGACGAGGTCAGGGACCCGCGTTTGGGGCTGGTCAATATTACTGCCGTAGAGGTTTCCCGCGATCTCTCCAGTGCCAAGGTGTTCGTTAACCTGGTTGGGGCCGAGTCTGCTGAGGAGAGTCGTGAAGCTGCCGAGGTTCTGAATGGTGCGGCCGGATTTTTGCGGACGCTACTGGCCAAACGCATGTTGCTGCGTATTGTGCCAAAATTGCGTTTTATTTTTGATCTCACTGGCAGGCGTGCCCAGGAGCTGTCTTCGCTCATTGATTACGCGGTCAACCGGGACAAGGCGCGGCATACGGATACAGACTCCTCCGGGGAGGACTGAGCTTGGCGCGTCGTCGCAAGGGCAGGTCGGTCAACGGCATACTGCTGCTCGATAAACCGCTGGGGATATCCTCAAACGGCGCTTTACAGAAGGTGAAACACCTTTTTGAGGCCGCCAAGGCCGGGCACACGGGCAGTCTGGACCCCCTTGCGGCGGGCGTATTGCCGGTATGCCTTGGCGAGGCAACCAAGTTTACCCAGTTTTTGTTGGATGCGGATAAATGCTACTGCGCCACTTTCCGCTTTGGTATGGCGACTGTCAGTGGTGATGCCGATGGAGAGGTTACCCATGACGGCGGTGCCCCTGAGCTAACTGAAGCTCAGGTGCTTGAAGTTCTGGACGGGTTCAGGGGTGATATCGATCAGGTGCCCCCGATGTTTTCGGCATTGAAGCACCAGGGTCAACCGCTCTACAAGCTGGCTCGTGAAGGGTTGGAAATTGAACGAAAAGCCCGGCCGGTCACAATTCACTCGCTGGCATTGGTTGAGTTTCGCTGTGGTGAGTTCCCGGAGGTTGATCTGATCGTCCACTGTAGTAAGGGAACCTACATTCGCACGCTGGCGGAAGACATTGGTGAGCGGCTTGGTTGTGGCGCTTATCTATCAGCTTTGCGCCGCACCGCTGCTGGGCCTTTTAAAGAAGATCAGTCGGTGACGTTGGGTGAGTTGCAATCACTCAGGGAAAAAGGTGGTCTGGATCAGCTCGACCAACTTTTGTTACCGATGGATGCCGGGATGACACATCTGGCGGCACTGCAGTTAGAGGAAGACTTGGCCTTCTATTTTTGCCGGGGACAGGCGGTGATGGTGCCGCAGGTCTATCGTCAAAGTGAAGAAGGCGATATAGTGCGTGTCTTTGAAATGAGCCAGCCCCTGCCGCAGTTGCTTGGGGTTGGCGAAGTCACAGAAGATGGACGGGTAGCCCCGAAACGTCTTGTTGTGAGATAGGGAGTCCTGTCCTGTGTGACAGAATCCCGGATTGGACCCGCCAAGTGGTGCCGGTCGAATTCACTGTTAGGGTTCCTGTAAATATGCGCGGGCGCCCCGAATCTAACCCGCATATTGGAGAAATAACCATGTTAAATGTAACTGAAAAAGAAGCTATTGTTAAAGAGTACGCGCAGTCCGTGGGTGATACCGGTTCGCCGGAAGTGCAGGTAGCCCTGCTCACCGCCAACATCAATAAACTGCAGGGTCATTTCAGTGACCACAACAAGGATCACCATTCAAGACGTGGTTTGATCCGCATGGTAAACCAGCGACGCAAATTGCTGGACTACCTAAAAGCTAAAGACGCGAAGCGCTATATGACGCTGATTGGACAGCTTGGCCTGCGTCGCTAATAGAATTGCTGACGGCTCCCCTGGGAGCCGTTCACGCTTATGGAGAGGTAATATAATTGTGAATCCTGTAATAAAATCATTTAAATATGGCAATCATACCGTCACGTTGGAGACCGGTCGCATTGCTCGTCAGGCGACCGGTGCCGTGATGTGTACCATGGATAAAACGGCAGTACTGTGTACGGTCGTCGCGGCAAAAAACGTGAAAGAAGGTATGGATTTTTTCCCCCTCGGTGTCCACTACCAGGAAAAGGCATACGCTGCTGGCAAGATCCCCGGTGGATTTTTCAAGCGTGAAGGCCGTCCCAGTGAAAAAGAAACACTGACATCCCGCCTGATTGACCGGCCCATCCGTCCGCTGTTTCCCAATGGCTTCAAAAATGAAGTGCAAGTGGTCTGTACGGTAATGTCCTCTGAAAAAAATGTGGATCCCGATATCGCTGCACTGATTGGGACTTCTGCCGCACTGGCGATTTCCGGTGTCCCTTTTAATGGCCCAATTGGTGGCGCCCGAGTGGGTTATCACCGCGAAAAAGGCTATCTATTAAACCCAACCTATTCGGAACTGGCGGAGTCGGAACTGGATATGGTTGTTGCTGGGACGCGTGATGCTGTCCTGATGGTTGAGTCAGAGGCGAAAGAATTACCGGAAGACATCATGCTCGGCGCGGTACTGTTTGGTCACCAGGAAATGCAGGGGGCTATTCAGGTGATCGAGGAGCTGGCCAAGGAAACCGGTAAGCCGCGCTGGGACTGGCAAGCGCCTCCCGTCAACGAAACCCTGACTGACAGCCTCAAAGCCTTGGTGGGTGAGGGTCTGGATGCGGCATACCGTACCACTGACAAGCAGCAGCGTGTTGTCGAAATTGACGGCCTGCGCAATCAGGCGGTCGCAGCTCTGTCGAATGCTGAGGCGGGTATTGCGGAAGAGGATATTCGTGATGCCTTTAAAAAGCTGGAGAAGAAAATTGTCCGTGGTCGTATCATTCGCGGCGAGCCCCGCATTGATGGCCGCGACAGCAAGACAGTTCGCGCTATCGATGTGGAAGTGGGTGTGCTGGCCAAGGCCCATGGTACGGCGCTGTTTACCCGTGGCGAAACTCAGGCATTGGTGGTAGCCACGCTGGGTTCCATGCGCGATGTTCAGTATATCGATGCGCTGGAAGGCCGCCGCGAAGATCCCTTCATGTTGCATTACAACTTCCCCCCTTATTCCGTGGGTGAGTGTGGCCGTATTGGTTTTACCGGTCGTCGTGAAATTGGTCATGGCCGGTTGGCTCGGCGCGGTATTGCTGCGGTATTGCCGTCTGCTGAAGAGTTTCCCTACACCATGCGGGTTGTCTCTGAAATCACTGAATCCAATGGTTCAAGTTCCATGGCCTCGGTTTGTGGTTCAAGCCTCGCGTTAATGGATGCGGGTGTGCCGCTTAAAGCACCTGTGGCTGGTATCGCGATGGGTCTTGTCAAAGAGGATGATGGTTTTGCTGTGCTGACTGATATTCTGGGCGATGAAGATCACCTGGGCGATATGGACTTTAAAGTGGCCGGCACGGCTCAGGGTGTTACTGCCCTGCAAATGGATATCAAGATCGAAGGGATTACCGAAGAGATTATGGATATCGCACTGGGTCAGGCATTACAGGCGCGACTCCACATTCTTGGTGAAATGAACAAAGTGATCGACAAGAGCCGCAGTGAAGTGGCTGAGTCAGCACCCCGCTACCATATTCTGAAAATCGATCCCGACAAGATTCGCGATGTGATCGGTAAAGGTGGTGCCACAATTCGTGCACTGACGGAAGAGACCGGTGCCAGCATTGACATTGATGATAGCGGAACCATCAGAATCTACAGTGATGATGCCGATGGCTTGAAAAATGCTATTTACCGTATCGAGGAAATCACCGCTGAAGCTGAGATAGGTCGCATTTATGAGGGTACAGTCGCCCGTATTGTAGACTTTGGTGCCTTTGTTACGATCATGCCGGGCACGGATGGCCTGTTACACATCTCGCAAATTGCCAAGGAACGTGTGGAAAAAGTGTCTGATTACCTCAAGGAGGGTCAGCAGGTACGGGTCAAGGTGCTTGATGTGGATGCCCGTGGCCGTATCAAGCTGTCTATGAAAGAGACATCAGAGGACGAAGGCCAGGCAACTGAGGAAACAGCCCCGGCGGAAGAAACCCAGGTTGCCCAGGAGTCTACGGAGCAATAATATACTGGCTGTCACTTCAGAGAAGCGGGGCTGAGACCCCGCTTTTTTTATGGCAGGTTTTCGTTCACGTCCAATCGTGTGAACTATTCAGTAAATCCGGTGATCAGCCAGCGACATGCAGTTACAATGATTTTCCATGAATCAAGATGACCGCGCACTAAAAAACCCATTGATGGATTACCGGCTCTATGTCGGCCGTCTGCTGTTTACCATGGTTGTGGTGCTATTGTTGTCTGGTGGGCTGCTCTGGCGCTATTACCATCTCCAGGTCGAGCGACATGACGCATTCGTAACGCTTTCTGACCGCAACCGGGTATTGGTTGAACCGGTGCCGCCGCCCCGTGGGCTTATTTTCGACCGCAATGGGGTGTTGCTCGCTGATAACCGCCCCAGCTTTAATCTCTCCATAGTTGTGGAACGCGTTGAAAACCTTGCCGTCCTGCTTGATGAGCTGGAAGAACTGGTGGGAATTACCAGTGCTGACAGAGAGCGCTTTCACAAATTGCTCGAGCGTCGCCAGCGACCCTATGAGCCTGTTCCTTTGAGATTGAACTTGAGTGAGCGGGAGCAGGGAGTCCTCGCTGTCAATGAATACCGGTTGGAGGGCGTTGAAGTCACTGTCCAGTTGTTGCGCCATTATCCTTTTGGTGCCGAGCTTTCTCATGTGCTGGGTTATGTGGGGCGTATCAATGACCGCGAAATACAGCAGCTCGATCCGGTTCGTTATAGTGGCACCTTGGTGGTGGGTAAAACCGGACTGGAAAATTTCTACGAAGATGAACTGCTTGGTGAGGTAGGCTACCAGACGGTTGAAACCAATGCCCGGGGACGGGTGATGCGCCAATTGGAGCGAGTCGAGCCCAAGCCGGGTAAGGATTTGTACCTGCATTTGGACAGTCGTTTGCAGCGGGTCGCCTACGAGAGCATGGGAGATCAAAGAGGTGCTGTGGTGGCTATTGATGTGGCCACGGGAGGTGTGCTTGCCATGGCCAGTACTCCCGGGTTTGATCCCAATGAATTTGTGACCGGGATCAGCTTTGAAAATTACAATGCACTGCTCAGCTCCATTGATCGGCCTTTGTTTGATCGGGTTCTTCAGGGGCAGTACCCCCCAGGATCCATTGTCAAGCCAATCTACGGTCTTGCGGCACTGGAAAGTGGCACAATTACACCCGCCTACCGCATCTATGATCCGGGTTTTTACCAATTGAAAAATTATGAGCGGAAGTACCGGGACTGGAAGAAGGGGGGACACGGCAACAACATTGATTTGAGTGATGCCATCATTCAGTCCTGCGATACCTTTTTTTACGATGTGGGCGTCAAAATGACCGTTGATGTGATGTCGCTCTATGGTAACCGGTTTGGTTTCGGCCATAAAACCGGACTGGATATGCCCTCTGAGAGGTCGGGGATCATGCCTTCACGGGCCTGGAAACGGGACGCAAAAGGGCTGGCATGGTATCCCGGGGATACGGTCAATACCTCCATCGGTCAGGGTTTTACACTGGTCACACCAATGCAGATGGCTGTGGCCGCCGCCAGGTTGGCCAGCCGGGGTGAGATAAGGCCCCCGCAATTGGTGCGCAAGAACGGGGAGAATCCACTGCCGGCCGGTATGATCAGAGCGTCAGATAGCAACTGGGATTATATACATGGGGCAATGCAGGAGGTTGTGCACGGTCAGCGTGGTACGGCCAAGGTGATCAACAAGGATCTCGATTATCATATTGCTGGCAAAACCGGTACTGCTCAGGTGGTCGGTATCAAACAGGACGAGGAGTATGATCGGGAGCTGGTCGCTGAGAGAAACCGGGATCATGCGCTGTTCATCGCTTTTGCGCCTGTGGAACATCCGCAGATCGCCGTATCGGTGCTTGTCGAAAATGGTGAACACGGCAGCTCGACGGCTGCACCACTCGCACGCCAGATAATCGACGCTTACATGGCACTGTATCCGCAAAATCCGTCAGAGGGGTTCGATGAGTCAAAGTGATTTTGTTCGACGGATGGGGTCTGGCGGGTCCGCAATATATTGTGGACCCAGTCAATGGCGGCGCCTCCATGTAGATATCCCCCTCTTGTCCCTGCTATTGGTGTTGGCCGCGGCTGGCCTGTTTGTTCTCTACAGTGCCAGCGGACAAAATATTGCTTATGTGCATCGCCAGTTAGTCCATTATGGTATCGGATTGTTGGTAATGCTGACTGTGGCCCAGATTCCACTTCGGTTGCTGGATCGGTGGGCGATATTTCCTTATTTTTTGGGTGTTTTGTTGTTGATAGCCGTATTGTTTTTTGGCGTTGGGGCGAAGGGTGCCCAGCGTTGGCTGGAGATTGGAGGATTTCGATTTCAGCCATCGGAAATTCTCAAAATTGCGGTTCCGTTGATGTTGGCGAGTTATCTGGGCAAGCGTGCAGTGCCGCCGCAATTCAAGCATGTATTTTTCGCCCTGGTATTTATTCTGGTTCCGCTGGTGCTGGTCGGGATGCAACCTGATCTCGGTACAGCCATTCTGATTGGTGCCGCTGGTTTTTTCGCCCTTTTTCTGGCCGGCTTGCCGAGACGTTATCTAATGGTTGCCTTGTTGCTGGCGGCTTGCCTCTTGCCATTAATGTGGTTTCACCTTTTATACGATTATCAGCGGCAACGGATTTTGACGCTGTTTAACCCCGAGGCGGATCGGCTCGGTGCGGGGTGGAATATCATCCAGTCCACAATTGCTATTGGATCGGGTGGCGTTGACGGTAAAGGCTGGACGCTGGGCACCCAGTCCCAGCTTGATTTTCTTCCGGAGGGGCACACCGACTTTATTATTGCGGTGTTGGCAGAAGAGTTTGGACTGTTCGGAGTGATGTTGCTGTTGGCGCTCTATCTGCTGATTATAAGCCGCTGCGCTTTTATCGGCCTGAGGGCACAAAGTATGTTCGGCCGTTTGCTGGCGGGGAGTATTGCATTAACTTTCTTTGTCTATATTTTTGTCAACATGGGTATGGTCTCGGGTATTCTGCCGGTGGTGGGCGTACCATTGCCACTGGTGAGTTACGGCGGCACCTCTATTGTGACCCTGATGCTGGGATTTGGTATGCTGATGGCGGTCAGTACGGAAAGAAAAAGGTCGGTCTAACAGGGTTTATGGGCAACCTGCCCGGAGTGAAAATGTTATGAACATATTGTTCTCGGTTGCACTAGGCATGCTGTTGTCCCTATCGGTTCAGGCCAGCTATTTACATCACCCTGACGCCAGAGCTTTTGCCGAGAGGATGGTGTCTGAACACGGCTTTGAAAGATCCGTTGTGGACTCTTTGCTGAGTGCCGCGGAAAAAAAACAGACCATTATTGATGCCATGGAACGACCGGCCGAAAAAGTCAAACCCTGGAAGGATTACCGCAAAATTTTTATCACTGAAAAGCGTATCACAGAGGGTGTTGATTTTTGGCGAAAGAACAGGGCTGTGCTGAGTGAGGCGTCAAGGCAATACCAGGTTGCACCGGAAGTGATTGTTGCCATTATCGGCGTGGAAACCTTCTACGGCCGGATCAAGGGAAGTTTTCGGGTCATTGATGCGTTGGCAACACTGTCTTTTGACTACCCTCCCCGCAGTTCTTTCTTTACCAAACAGCTGGAGCAATTCCTATTGTTGGCACGAGAGCAGGACCAGGACCCCCTGACGCTCACGGGCTCCTATGCCGGTGCGATGGGTTATGGCCAGTTTATCCCGAGCAGTTACCGCAGTTTTGCTGTGGATTTTGACGGTGATGGTTTTGCCGATATCTGGGAAAACAAGGCGGATGCTATCGGCAGTGTTGCTAATTACTTTGCCGAGCATGGCTGGAAGATGGGTGAAACGGTGGTCGTTCCCGCCTCGATCAAGGGAAGTTTTGATGAGACGCTGTTGAACCAGCCCGGTCTCGACAAAACGGTCGATGAGCTGGCTGAAATGGGTTTTTCCAGTGAGTTGCCGCTGAATAGTGGTGCCAAGGCCATCCCGGTTCGGCTCGATGGTGATAACGGGCTGGAGTACTGGCTCGGCCTGAATAATTTCTATGTAATTACCCGCTATAATCGCAGTCTACTCTATGCCATGGCCGTGCATGAACTGAGCCAACAAATACTGGAGCGGGTCGGTGAAGATACGCTTTAAGAGTCTTTTATTTGTAAACTTGTTGGGCACTATATTGCTGCTTCAGGGCTGTGGTGGTTCTGGTGCCAGCTCCGGTGGCGGTTATGGTTATGGTGATGGGCCGCCACCAAAAGATATTGATGTCGACAATCTACCGGATGCTATACCCCGGCATGAACCAATTACTCTGGCCGGCAACAAAAGTCCCTACACCGTACTGGGTAAAACCTACCAGGTGATGCCTTCCAGCAGGGGGTTTCGCCAGCGCGGTCTGGCCTCATGGTACGGCAACAAGTTTCATGGTCGTCATACATCGAATGGTGAGGTTTACAGCATGTATGAAATGACGGCTGCCCATAAAACCCTGCCGATTCCCTGCTACGTCAAAGTGACCAACCTGGAGAATGGACGCAGTGTGGTTGTGCGGGTCAATGATCGGGGACCTTTCCATGGGGATAGAATCATTGACCTGTCCTATGCGGCAGCCAAAAAACTGGGCTATTCAGATCAGGGTACGGCTAAGGTGGAGGTCTCCGTGATTGATCCTGCGGACTATCAAAACAACACAGTAGCCTCTCCACAACTGGCTCCTGGACCAGCCATGTTGCCGGTAGCCAAAGCTGTAGCTGTTGAACAGGACAGCAATACCTACCTTCAGGTGGGAGCCTTCAGTAATCAGCTCGCGGCCACTCACTTGTCGCAACGGTTGGCGGGTGTTGTCACCGAGTATCCGGTTGTCGTGCGCCAGGAGTCATCACCGCAACCGTTGTTCAAAGTGTTGGTGGGTCCGGTAACAGATCAGTTGAAATTAGTTGATCTGAAGGCTGCATTGGGACAGATAGATAATATCCGTCCTTTTATTGTTTATGACTGATTCTGTCACAGCGACACAAACCACTGCATGATAGACTTTCGTCTTGTTCTTCGTGAAATCCACCCATCAAAAATGTTGAAAACCGGTTCCACTATGCTGAAAAAAAGTTTTTTTGTCGGATTGTTGTTTCTTGTTATGGGCAGTATTGCCCAGGCCAAAGTACTGATTCCTGCTCCCCCCGATCTCGCGGCATCTGCCTGGATTTTGCTGGATGCCAATACCGGGAAGGTACTTGTTGAGCATAATGCCGATGAGCAGGTGCCGCCTGCGAGCCTGACCAAGATGATGACCAGTTATATCGTCTCCGCAGATATTCACAATGGCAAGGTTAAAGAAACGGACATGGTGCCCATCAGCGTCGCTGCCTGGCAGATGGGCGGTTCGAAAATGTTTGTCAAGGAGGGCACTCAGGTGCCACTGATCGATTTGCTGCGGGGTGTCATTATTCAGTCAGGAAACGATGCCTCGGTGGCACTGGCGGAGTATCTGGCGGGCAGTGAAAGCGCTTTTGCTGATGTAATGAACCAGCAGGCAGAGTTACTTGGCATGAAAAATTCCCATTTTCGCAATGCCACTGGTTGGCCCGCCGAAGGCCACCTCACCACCGCCCGGGACATGTCGCTATTGGCGAGGGCATTGGTCCAGGATTATCCGGAACATTACAGTATCTACAGTGAAAAATATTTCGAGTACAACGGTATCAAACAGCCCAACCGCAACCGGTTGCTTTGGCGGGATACGACAGTAGACGGCCTGAAAACAGGCCATACTGAAGCGGCAGGTTACTGCCTGGTGGCTTCTGCGGTCCGGAATGGCATGCGGCTGGTCTCTGTGGTTATGGGCACCAGTAGTGAAGAAATTCGTGCCCGGGAATCACAAAAGCTGTTGGCTTACGGGTTTCGTTATTATGAGACGGGTCAGCTTTATTCCAAGGGCGATGTCGTCCGGGAAAATGTGCCCGTCTGGTACGGTGAGGAAAACAGCATCAACCTGGTTGTGCCGGAAGATGTTTATCTGACGATTCCGCGCGGCTCTAGGGATGACCTGGAAGCCGAGATTCTTGTGGATCAAACTATCAAGGCACCTTTCAGTGAGACTCAGGAGCTGGGACGGCTGAGTGTCAGCTATGAAGGTGAGACGTTACTGGATATGCCTGTTGTGGCTGAACACCCCGTTGACAGGGCAGGTCTGTTTTCGCGGCTATGGGATGCCATTACGCTGTTTTTTGTGGGGCTGTTCTCCTGATGCCCGAGCAGTCAGCCCCGAAAATTGAATTTCCCTGTGATTACCCTATAAAGGTTATGGGCAAGGCTGCTCCCGGTTTGCATAGCCTCGTCATGGAGGTTATGGAGCGTCACGCCCCGGGTTTTGATGAAACGGCTGTTTCCATTCGAGACAGCCGACATGGCAACTTTCAGGCGATTACGGTCATCATCACTGCAACCGGAGAAGCGCAATTGACGGCCATTTTTGAGGACCTCAAGCACAACCCTCTGGTGCAAATGGTGCTGTGAATACGGATCTGCCCGAAGTGATCGACACACCAACGAACCTGCCGCCAGTCCTGCCACTTATCGTCCGCTATCTCGGGCGGCGTGATTATGCCCAGACATTTGATGCCATGAAGCTAATCACTACGGAGCGCAATGATCAGACTCCTGATGAAATCTGGCTGCTGGAACACGAACCGGTATTCACCCAGGGCCAGGCGGGCAAGCAGGAATATATTTTGATGCCCGGGGATATTCCGGTTGTGCAGAGTGACCGTGGGGGACATGTAACCTACCATGGCCCGGGCCAGATCACCGGTTATTTGCTAATAGACCTCCGTCGGCTCGGTATTGGGGTTCGCGATTTGGTCACATTGATTGAGGCCGCCCTGGTGGAAACCCTTGCCCACTGGGGAATTGCCGCTGCGCCCCGGCCGGATGCGCCGGGTGTTTATCTGGCTGACGGCGCTAAAATCGGCTCCCTGGGTTTGCGGGTGCGCCGCGGTTGCAGTTACCACGGTCTCAATTTTAATGTGGATATGGATCTGGCACCCTGGGGGCGCATTAATCCCTGCGGACTCGGCGTTGTTATGACCCAGATGAATGATTTGCTGGCAGAGCCCGTCACCGTTCAGGAGGTGGCTGAGCGACTGGCAGATATTTTGACGGTCAAGCTGGGTTACAATGGTCATCTTGTAGAAGGGCAGCACCCATTATTGATTGGTCGTTAATTGTTTTCCGGTACTGCCCGCCAGGTACATCAAATGTTTGTGAGTAATTCCATATGACTGACGTCAAGGTGATTCCGCCACAGCGCACTCGCCGTATTGCCCAGGGGGAAAAGCTGCGCAGTGCCGATAAGGTGGAGCGGATACCCGTAAAGGTAATCCCGACAGAAACCTACCAGCGCAAACCGGACTGGATGCGAATCAGGGTGTCATCATCGCCGCGTGTCCAGGAAATCAAGGATATTCTGCGCAAGCACACACTGGCGACGGTCTGTGAAGAGGCCGCCTGTCCGAATCTCAGTGAGTGCTTCAGCCACGGCACGGCCACCTTTATGATCATGGGTGAAATCTGTACCCGTCGCTGTCCGTTCTGTGATGTCGGCCACGGCAAGCCCAACCCCCTGGATGCCGCCGAGCCGGTTAATCTGGCCCGCGCCATTCAGGAAATGCAGTTGCGCTATGTAGTGATTACATCGGTGGATCGGGACGATCTCCGCGATGGCGGTGCGCAACATTTTGCGGACTGTATCCGTGAATCCCGGTTGCTCAGCCCCGATCTCAAAGTGGAAGTGCTGGTGCCGGATTTTCGCGGTCGCATGGAGCCGGCCCTGGAGATTCTCTCCGACACCCCCCCCGATGTATTCAATCACAACATGGAAACGATTCCCCGCCTCTATCGTGAAGCGAGACCCGGTGCTAATTATCAGTGGTCGCTCAAACTGCTACAGGAATATAAGCGGCTCAACCCCAGTATCCCCACCAAATCCGGTCTGATGGTGGGGCTCGGTGAAACACGGGAGGAACTGCTGAGTACCTTGGACGATCTCCGTGCCCACGATGTGGATATGCTGACGGTGGGACAGTACTTGCAGCCCTCCAAAAACCATCTGCCGGTAGACCGTTTTGTGCACCCGGATGAGTTTGCCGAGTATGCCGAGTACGCTCGCCTGATTGGTTTCAGCCAGGTAGCCTCCGGTCCGTTGGTGCGCTCTTCCTATCATGCGGATAAACAGGCCAGAGGCGAAGCCGTCAAATAACCTCCGGCCTTAAAAGTGGATATAACCCATGCAACACCCCCAGCTGCTTGATATCCGCAATGCCACGGTATTTCGGGATAATAAAAAAGTTTTCGATCGTTTTTCACTGGCGGTTGAGCAGGGTCAGAGTACGGCGATTATCGGTCCCAACGGTGCCGGCAAAAGTACACTGTTAAAGCTGCTGACCCGGGAACTCTATCCGGTAGTGAAAGAGGATTCCTGGGTCCGGATACTCGGTCAGGATCGGCCGGTGCTTTGGGAATTGAGGGAAAAAATCGGCCTTGTTTCTGCCGATCTGCAACAGGGATTTGTCCCGGAAGTCAGCGGTCTGGGCGTTGTGGTATCCGGACTGCACAACTCCATTGGTCTATTCCACTATCAACAAGTCACGGAGGCGCAACTGGAACAGGGCCGGACTGTGCTACAGGAGCTGGGGGTAGCCGAACTGGTCAATCGCCCCTACCGACAGATGTCGACCGGGCAGCAGCGTCGTTGCCTGTTGGGCCGGGCCCTGATTCATCGTCCGGATCATCTGATTCTCGACGAACCCACCAGCGGCCTCGACCTGAATGCAACCTATCATTATCTGGACGTCATCAGGCAGTTGGCCCAACAGGGCAAAACCATTCTGTTGGCCACCCATCACATTCATGAAATTCCGCCGGAAATCAAGAGGGTGGTTTTCATGACCAACGGTGAAATCGTGGCAGACGGAGCCAAAGAACAACTGCTCACTGATGCGCGCCTCTCTGAATTATTTGCCATGCCTTTAAAGGTGAGTTTTTCCCAGGGGTATTATCAGGTCTTGCCAGCCCGTGCGTAGCCCACCATAATTCCGCCTTTTCGAAAATCAGGGGTAATCCAACCATGAAAATAAATGATAATTGCGTGGTGACGTTCCACTATTCCATGACCGATGAAGCCGGCGATTTAGTAGAGACGTCGAGAGAGGGTGAGCCAACAGCTTACCTGCACGGCCACCGCAACATGATCGAGACCCTTGAGGCTGCGATGCTCGGCAAAGAGGCCGGTGAAACATTCACTGTGACGCTACCTCCGGAACTGGCTTATGGTCGGCTGCGCTCTGAGAGTGTTATGCGAGTATCCGCCAAGAATCTGAAGTTTGAGGGAAAGCTTGAACCCGGTATGACTGTACCGTTGATGACCAACGAGGGGCTGCGCCCGATTACCGTGGTTAAAGTCGGCAAATTTAATGTGGACATTGACACCAATCACCCGTTGGCGGGTAAAACCCTGACCTTTGATGTCGAGATTGTTGAGGTCCGCGAAGCAACCCAGGATGAACTTGGTCACGGACATGCCCACGGTGCCGGTGGCCACCATCACTGAGCGGGTATCCCCCTGACACCGGATATAACCAATACTTCCGACGGTCCCGGGCATTACCTCCAGTAATGCCCGGTTTCTGCGGATCAGAGGTTGCTTCGAGCTGCAACAGCCTGTGGCAGCTATTTTGAATTATTCGTCTCGTGATCAAACTCTGATATCAGTAGTATTGCAAGATCAATCCCAGTGAAACAATATCGGCATCCATGCCGGCGTAACCGCTGGCATTGGCGTCACCTGTAACATAGTGAAGGTTGACGGTTGCCTTGTAGCCGTTGATGACGTAATTCAGACCCCATTCGGTAGTGTCGCTGGTGTCGGCATCATCCGGGTCATTTTTCATGTAGCGAACATAGGGCTGAAACTGCCCAAAGCCGATTTTTTGCGGGAATAAATAACCCGTCGTGGCAAAGTAGGAGTCACCTTTGAAAAGGCAGAAACATTCATCCAGTCCATCAGTGGGTGGTGATGCGAGTGTGAAATCCCCGTCCATATTCTTGTAGCCTGCCTCAAAAGTCACTACCCCCCGGTTGTCCAGCACGGTTTCAGAAAAGATATCAAAGGCAAAGCCTGTAAAGTCGCCTGGATCCTGCCTGCTGCCCGTGCTGTCTTTCTGGCTTTGAAAAGTCAGCGCTGCCGTCAGCAGGTCCCCCGCTTTGCCATAGTGTGTGGCTGCGGTGTAGTAGCCCACCAATGGCTCCACATTGAGAAAATTGTAGGCAATTCGGCCTGCATAAAGCAGATGATCGTCGGTATTGCCGTGGTCGTCGGTGCCCTCAAAAATACCCGCCAGGTACTGTACTTTGTCAATGGCACCAAAGACGACGGCACCTTCGCTACGGCCGAGCCGTCCGGCCGGACCATCGTAATCTGACGGGAACAGCGGTTGACGATACTGGTTCCAGCTCATGCCGGTGTAGGGGCCGTTCAGCCCCGGCCGGTCGGTGGGAACCAGTGTGCGGCCAACCCAGAGGTTAAACTTCGGGTCGAGATCAAATTGCAGGATCGCATCAATGATCATGACGGAGTCGCCTTCATACTTCTCTGTGTTGATGCTGAATTTCAAGTGTTCGCTGAGCTGTCCGGCGATGTACAGCCGCATACTGTCCATCGTGAATTCATTGCTGCCGTCAGTGGCACTGTTCCTAGTGGTGTGCTGCATGCGTATACCACCCCCGAGACTGACCCAGAGCGTATCGCTGTGTGCCGCTTTTAGCCCGGCATAGGCGGGCAGCGTGGTAAAGCTGGCCAGCAGAGAGAGCACTGCAAAGGATGCGTAACTTTTGTGTCTTACACGATTTTGGCGTGCGCAACGCCACCAGGCATTTTTGATTGCCATGTCTTCTCCCCATTTTTATTGCTGTTATTCTGATCTTGGGATTATATAGGCCGGGTTGCAGCAAAGGCTAATTTACACCCCAGGCTTTTTTGGCTTGCCGACTGAGCGGCAACTTTGTCGCCGGCACTATGAAGCCGTGCTCTCATCTGACTGTGTTTATACGGTTATTCGAGGAACACCCTGTCATCACCCAGAAATTCTGGTGCCTGCACCGAAAGTGCCTTGAGCGGCACTGATGACGTCGTTTTTACCCCGTGGGCTGTCCCTTCCGGTACCTTGATAAAATCCCCGGGGCCCACTGTAAACTCTTCTTCCCCCAGTCGCATCAAGCCTGTTCCCTCAAGGATATAAATCGTTTCTGTGTGGGCGAGGTGTTTGTGTAAAGGTACAAACTGTTTCACAAACACGATGAAATCCGAAGCATGTCGGTCACTGCTCAGGTTTTCCACGTGGATATTGACCAGATTTTCTGGTGGCTGGATATCGGCAATCGACAGTTTGCCAGCATTTGCCTGCATGAAACCCAGCAGTGTTAGTGTCAGTACAAAGGGAAATTTCATGACGAATACCCTGTTTCCAATGGGCCATTTTTTGCGGTAACTGAATCCGAGCAGGTCGATGATTGCCCGGTCCGCTGTCTGTTACTTGTCCTGCCAGATCCGTCTGATGGGTTCACCGAAGTCATCATAAATAATGGTTTCTTTTGGTCGGTCCCTGGTGGTTCTGTTAGGTGACGGCTTCTTGGGACGACGGGAGTCCAACGCGGCCAGCACTTCAGGCACGGGCGTGCGTTCGGCCTTTGGCTGATTGAAGAAAACGGTCGGCAAACTCTCACACGCGTTCTCCCGACCGCTAATACCGCGGGGGATCTGTTGTATTTCGCCGCCCTGTTTGAGGTAGCTGTCTACCTGTTGCTGCAGTTGGCGACGAAGTTGCGATTTGGTGGGTAATTTATTCACGGATCTCGCTTTGTTACAAATAGATGCGCTCATGTTACCAGTGTTGCCAGACCGGTTGACACTGTTCGGGCAGGGCTGGAAAGCGACCCAGCTCCGCCCAGGGTTGTCCCGGTTGATGGAAGTCCGAGCCGCAGGACGCGAGAAGTTGTTTTTGCTGGCAGATAATGGCCAAGTCTCTGGTAGTGTTTGGCATCTGTTTGCCGGACACCACTTCCATACCCTGGCCACCTGCAGCGATAAAATCGTCTACCAATGCGACCAGTTTGGTGCGGGTGAGGTCATACTTAACCGGATGTGCGAGCACTGCTGTTCCGCCTGCATCCCGGATCCATGCCACTATTTGCGGTATATCGGCCCAGCATTGCTTTATATCGCCCGGCTTGCCGGCTCCGAGATATTTTTTGAAGGCTTGCTTGAAGTTGTTAACCGCACCGATATTTACCAGATACTGGGCAAAATGGGGGCGGCCCAAGTTATCGTTGTCGGCGACGGCCGTGGCTCCCGCTAATGCATCGTGAAATCCTGCCTGTTGCAGTTTCTCGGCAATACGTTCGGCCCTGAGTCGGCGGGCATGTTGCTGAAATCGGACACCGGCTTGCAGGGCTTCACTATGGATGTCGACATTGAGGCCCAGAATATGTACACCGGTCTTGCGCCATTGGGTGGAAAATTCCAAAGCTGGAATTACCTGGAGAGGCTGAGCTTTGCATAGCTCCAGTTGTTGCCAGGCGGTGATACTGTCGTGATCGGTAATCGCCAGAACATCGACGCCGGCCTCCGCTGCCAGGTTCACCAGTTCGGTGGGCGAGAGGGTGCCATCGGAGCAGGTGGTGTGGCTGTGCAGGTCAAAAATCATTGTGCGATTATAGCCCGAGACGGTTTGCGGCTATACTGTGCGGATGAAATATATTATCCCGATCAGTGAGCGACAGCGTCTTCAGGTTGTGGCGAGGACGGCTGGTTTCATCCAGCACGGCAGCAAACTGTTTGGCCGGAAATTTGCTGAGATACCGGTAGTTTTCGATCTGAGTGGCGGTACGGCGGGGATGTATCGGGTCAGGGATACCCAGCGGGTTATTCGGTACAACCCGTGGATTTTTGCCAAGTATTTTGATGACAGTATGGCGGTGACTGTGCCCCACGAGGTGGCCCACTATCTGGTGGACTGCCTGCACGGTCTCGGCAAGGTGCGGCCCCATGGCGTTCAGTGGCGCGGGATCATGAACGCGTTCGGCGTCGAACCCCGTGCCACCGGGAGCTTTGATCTGGCCGGTATCCCGATGCGCCGCCAGCGGCGCTTTACCTATCACTGTGAGTGTTCCACCCACCATCTGGCCACCCGTCGACACAACAGCGTCCAGCGAGGTGAGGCGCGCTATCGCTGCCGTGACTGCGGTGAGACACTGACTGCCGCTTCATGACCCGGGACTGGGTTGTCTACATGATAGAAGCTAGCGATGGCTCGCTCTATACCGGTATTACCACCGATATCACTCGACGTTTTCGTGCGCACCTGGCGGGCAAGAGTGGGGCACGTTATTTTCATCGGGGGCGGCAGCCGGTCAGGGTGGTCTATACGGAGGGCGCCGGTAATCGCAGTGCTGCATCGAAGCGGGAAGCGGCCATCAAAAAACTGTCCCGTTCACAGAAATTACGACTGATCTCTGATCTGCAGATGAGCTCGCGCTGAGATTACTATCCACTGCTGCCCGGTCGTCTTACTCGTAGGTGCACAGGTAAGCAGTATCCACGGCTACCTGCAACTGGAAAGCCTTGTTTGGTGATACCTCGAAGCTCTCTCCGGGTTTAAAGGTCTGCCAGTCATCCTGACCCGGCAGTTTTACTGTCAGTGCGCCGCTGACTACCGTCAGGGTTTCCTTTTTATTAGGACAGAATTCGTGCTCACCGGGGGCCATGACACCCACCGTGGCAGGCAGGGTTTCGGTCTGGAAGCCAATGGAGACTACCTTACCACCAAAATATTCATTAACTTTAAACATGGGCTTGCACTCAACAGGTTGGCTGGATAACTGCGTTGTTCGCAACGGGCGGCTTTAGTGGCCGCTATAGTACCTGCAGTCGACGACCGATAGAATGCGTGCTTTATGGATTTTTACAGGCACAACTTTGAACCAGTGGGATGTGATTATTATTGGTGCCGGTGCTGCTGGGCTGATGGCAGCTGTGGTTGCGGGTCAGCGTGGGCGCAGTGTCCTATTGCTGGAGCGGGCCAACAAGGCGGGCAAGAAAATCCTGATGTCGGGTGGCGGCCGTTGTAATTTCACGAATCTGTATGTGGAGCCGGAGCACTTTCTCTCTGCTAACCCACATTTCTGCAAATCGGCGTTGAGTTGTTATAGCCAGTGGGATTTTATCGAGCTGGTGAACAGGCACGGGATTCCCTATCACGAGAAATCCCTCGGCCAGTTGTTTTGTGATAACAGCTCCCGGGATATTCTCGACATGTTGCTGGCGGAAGCCGAACAGGTCGGGGTGGTGTTGAAAACCGGCAGCGATATTCGCGAGGTGACGTCTGACGAGAAGTTTCGAATTGCAACAACTCAGGGGGAATTGCAGGCTGACTCACTGATAGTGGCCTGTGGCGGCCTGTCGGTGCTTACCCTGGGGGGGTCCGACTTCGGCTACCGGCTGGCGAGGCAATTCGGCCATAGTGTCGTCCCGTTGCGGCCAGCACTGGTGCCCTTCACCTTTACCGACGGCTTTAAACTGCTGTCGGAGAAACTCTCCGGTTTGTCAGTGCCCGTCCGTGTGTCGACGGGTGGAAAGTCGTTTCTGGAAAATATGCTCTTTACCCATCGAGGCCTCAGCGGTCCGGCGGTGCTGCAGATTTCCAGTTACTGGCGGGAGGAACAAATGGTGAAGGTCGACTTATTGCCAAATATCGATGCCCGGCAGTGGCTGCTCGAATTGAAAACAGAACAGCCGAAAGCGCTGTTGCGCACGCTGTTGTCCCAGCTGCTGCCACGCAAGCTGGTGCGGGAGCTGGAAGGACTTTGGTGGCGGGAACATGCTGACAGGCCATTGGCAGAGTGGCCAGATCACTTGTTGGTATTGGTTGCTGGAAACCTGCAAGGCTGGTCTTTGAAACCTGCGGGTACGGAGGGCTACCGGACTGCGGAAGTGACCCTGGGGGGCGTGGATACGCGCGAGATTTCTTCTAAAACCATGGAAAGTCAGCGTCAGCCGGGTCTGTTTTTTGTTGGAGAGGTACTTGATGTGACCGGTCATCTGGGTGGGTTCAATTTCCAATGGGCCTGGGCATCGGGTGCCGCTGCTGGTCGAGTTGTTTGATGTGTTAAAGGTATTTGAGTGATGATAGAGCGTGAAGAGCTGATGCAGGAGACGGCAAAAATCCCTTGGCAGGAGTTGCAGCGTTTTTTTGCCAACGGTTCCACCATCTATGTGTCACCGGAGCTGGATCTGATTGAGGTTGCTTGGGCGATTTGCCAGGATAATAAAACCTGTGTTCAGGACTGGCTGGCGGTCGGCCAGGTGGGGCAGGTGACCGATCAGCAGGCAATGAAGTGGCTCGAAAGTGATGCCCGGGTCTGGTCGGTGGTGGTAAAGCCCTGGGTGCTGGTGCAGCCGGTTTCGGCGGATTGACCTGTCTGACTAGCTGCTCAATCGGGCGCGTTGCCAGTATTCAGGGGTAATAGTCAGAGTCTGTTCGCTGTCGCCAATCCAGATGAGTCCATCCTGGATAGTTGCCTGGAGGGTCATGTTGCGGTTCGCCAGCCCGGCCAATGCCGCGGTATTGGCCGGTGAAAGGTAACTGATTGTCAGATTGTCAAAGCGCGCCAGGTCACGCTGGATACCTTCCCACCACACGGGAGCTGTCCTGGCACCATAGGCATAAATGATGACCTGTTCTGCCCGGTTTGAACCTTTGCGAATTCGTTTTGCGTCGGGTACCCCGACTTCGATCCACAGACCGATTTCACCATGCAGATTTTTCTGCCAGAGATCGGGTTCTGCCTCCGTGGACAATCCTTTGGTGAACTGCAGGTGGTCGCTGGCATTCAATGCAAATGCCAGCAGCCGGATCATCATTCGTTCGTCCGTTTCTGACGGATGTCTGGCGAGGGTGAGCGAGTGTGTTTGATAATAGTTGCGGTCCAGATCCGATACCTGTAACTCAACTTTGAAAACGGTTGCTTTCAGTGCCATTGGACGGTGCCCAATAAGAGGTCAGACGGTGGGCTGTCGTCCAGCCCGACACCCTTCAGTTCAGAATCTTGCAGTTCAGCACTTTGTAGTTTGGCGCCCCGTGGGCTCAAGTAATAATACCCGAGCTGCCCAGCCCCCCTCCCATACCTCCACCGAGGTTGCCGGTGGGGCCGCCGCCTCCCTGACCGGGCACAACAATTTTGGAGGCCTGGTCGCGACGCATTTCCTCAAGCTCGCGAGCGGTGCGCTCAACGGCTACCTCGGCTTCCGCACCGAATTTTTCGGCGGCTTCGCCGATACTGTTGGCATGCAACTCGAAATTGATTGGCAGGGCACCCATGGGTGTCATTACCTGGGTAGAACCCATATAGAGTACTTCGCGGCTTGCATCGGCGTCACCGTTTCGGGTGACCGGACTGAGCCGACGTATGCTGCCGATTTTCTGGTCAGTGAAAATTTCCTCAAGATAGAGTTCATCGGGGTTCATGTCTGCGTCGAATTCTTTTTGCTTGTTCATAGTGATTAATTTGGGTAGTGAAAAGAAGATAGACACCCTAACAGATATTGTCCGGAGCGTCAGGTATCAGGCCCCTGTATGAGGAGTCTCAGGGTGCCGTAATTTGTGATTTCAGGGTCTCCACCAGAGCCATGGCGGCAGAGGACAGCGGGTAACGACGCCTTGTCAGAATGCCGATTTGGCGGGTGACGACGGGGCTGGTGAGTGGACGACACTCCGCGCCGAGTGCACGCATCTGTTGTATGGCCAGAGATGGCACGACACTGATGCCCAGATTATTGGCGACCATGGAGCCAATGGAGGCGAGCTGGTGTGCTTCAAATTCCACCGTCAGGGTTATGCCGCAGCTGGCGGTAATCTCATCAATCATCTGACGCATGGCCGAGGGGCGTTGCAGTGCCACAAAAGGAAACTCCTGGAGTTGTGTCCAGGTGATTTCGTCATTCGCCAGCAGGGCATGTTGTTCCGGCATCACCACGTAAAAACTGTCTTCAAAGAGCGGCTCAAAGTGGAGATCTTCGGATTCTTCCATATCAAAAGTAACACCGACCTCCACGCGGCCTGTGCGCACCATATCCACCACCTCTTCTGCCACTACATCCTGTACCGTGATATTGATATCCGGGAACTTGCTGCGGTAGTAGTGAAGAGCTTTTGGCAGCTTGCTAATCGAAAAAGAGGCCATGCTGGCGATGCTCAGTTTGCCCCGTCGCATGGCGAACAGGTTGTGCAGGTCGGTCAGCGCATTGTCCCAGTCGGCCAGCAGGCGCTGTGCCACCGGCAGAAAGGCCTCGCCCTCCGGAGTCAGCGAAAGGGTACGAGTGGTGCGAGCCAGCAGTTTTCCGCCCACCACTTCTTCCAGATTTTTCAGGGAGATACTGAGTGCAGGCTGAGAGAGATGCAATCGTTCGCCGGCTTCAGCGAAGTTGCGAGTCTGGGCAACGGTGACAAACGCCTTGAGCTGTTTTATGGTGATATCCATGGCACTCTTATATAAATTCCTTTAATCAGTTGATTAAAATTTTACGCTTGATAAATATATTTCGCTATAGGATGCTAGGAGCCGTTTTGCGCACCTCAAATTGAGGTCGCCACGGTAAATAATAATCATTGAGGAGTTTTGTTCATGGCGGGTTTCGATAAGGTGGTAAACACCTACGAAGAAGCGATGGCGGGTCTGGAGGATGGCATGACCGTGATTGCAGGCGGTTTTGGCATTTGTGGTATCCCCGAAAACCTGATCAATCAAATCAAGAAAATGGGTACCAAAGAGCTCACCATTATTTCCAACAACTGTGGCATCGACGGTTTTGGTCTGGGTGTTCTGCTGGAAGATCGTCAGATCAAGAAAATGGTGTCGTCCTATGTAGGGGAAAACAAGCTGTTCGAAGAGCAGTTGCTCTCCGGTCAGCTGGAAGTGGAGCTGACCCCCCAGGGAACCCTGGCGGAAAAAATGCGTGCTGCCGGTGCGGGTATCCCGGCCTTTTACACTGCTACCGGCTACGGCACGGATATTGGCGAAGGTAAGGATGTACGCGAGTTCAATGGTCGCAAGTACATTCTTGAAGAGTCCATCCAGGGTGACTTCTCGATTGTCAAAGCGTGGAAAGCGGACCGTTATGGCAACGCGATCTATCGCAACACCGCCATGAACTTCAATCCCATGGCGGCCACCGCGGGCAAGATCTGCGTGATGGAAGTGGAAGAGATTGTCGAACCGGGCGAACTGGATCCGATGTACATACATACCCCGGGTATCTATGTGGATCGTTTGATTCAGGGCACGTTCGAGAAACGTATCGAAAAGCGCACCGTTCGCGAAGGCTAAAAAGGAGAGACAATCATGGCACTTTCTCGTGATCAAATGGCTATCCGTGTTGCCCGCGAGCTGCAGGACGGATACTACGTAAACCTCGGCATAGGTATTCCCACCCTAGTGGCCAACCACGTGCCGGAAGGTATGGACGTAATGTTGCAGTCCGAAAACGGCCTACTCGGCATGGGTCCATTCCCCACCGAAGACCAGGTCGACCCGGATCTGATCAACGCTGGTAAACAACTGGTGACCACAGCCAAGGGCGCCTCTATTTTCTCATCGGCAGAGTCCTTCGCCATGATCCGTGGCGGCCATGTGGATCTGACCGTGCTGGGTGCCTTTGAGGTGGATGTCAATGGCAGCATTGCCTCCTGGATGATCCCCGGCAAGTTGATCAAAGGCATGGGTGGCGCGATGGATCTGGTGGCCGGCGCCGACAACATCGTGGTGATGATGACCCACGCCGATAAATACGGTAATTCGAAGTTGCTGCCCCAGTGTACCTTGCCCCTAACCGGTGCCGGTTGTATAACCCAGGTATTGACCGACCTGGCCTACGTGGAAATTCGCGATGGCAAGTTCCACCTGGTGGAGCGCGCCCCGGGTGTTTCCGTGGAGGAAATCGTGGAGAAGACTGCCGGCGAAATGGTGGTTCCCGACCACGTGCCGGAAATACAGTTCTGATTATCCCGGTATGATCGAAAAAGGCTCCCGTCCGGGAGCCTTTTTTATGCCCGGATACTTGTCAGGTCTGTCATTTCCTTTTAAGGCTAGGGACAACTCTTCAGGAGTATACTGTCTAATCAATCGAGTACATCAATAAGGAGTGCAAGGTAATGAAAAATCTCTTGTGTACAACGGTACTGATACTGGTTGCCAGTGGCCTCAATGCATTGGAAATGGATGGCAGCCGTTCGACACTGAATATCACCAGTGTAAAAAATGACCGTCTTGCCGAGTTGTTTACATTTAAAAAAGTGAGTGGAACTATCGATGATGCCAGCGGAAAGGCGAGTATTGAGGTCGCATTGGACAGTATTGACAGCGGCATAGAGGTGCGCGATGAGCGCATGCGAAAATATCTGTTCAATACGGAAGAGTTCAGTACGGCCAGCTTTACAGCAGATGTCGATCTCAAGGCGTTGAACTCCCTGAAATCTGGTGAGCAGCGTGAGGTTGAACTGAAGGGTGAGCTGGTGCTGAATGGATACACGGTGCCCCTAAGCTTCCAGACACAGGTAATGCGACTGAATAGCGGAGCGCTGAGTGTTGCCACGGTGTCCCCGGGATTTATAGATGTGACTCGCCACAAAATGGCGCCGGGGATTGAAAAGCTACGTAGTCTGGCGGGTCTGGATAATATCTCTCTGGCCGTACCGGTGACTTTTTCAGTGGTGTTTAAATAGTGGCTGAATGGCCAGGCAATAAAAAAGCCCGCAACTGCGGGTTTTTTTATGTGCACACTTTCCAGACGACATTTTTGTATTGGTCGGGAATAACTTAGACTGCGTGTTCCCATAGTTGGCAGAAATGCCCAATCCCGTTGCCAGTCCGCTTTCTACCCCGTCGGCCTGGCATCCATCCATCGTTTGCGAGGTGACTGTATGTTGAAAGGAAAAACCGCGCTGGTGACCGGTTCCACCACTGGCATCGGCTATGCCATGGCCGACCGACTGGCCAACGCCGGCGCCAATATCGTGCTGCACGGTCTGATGGACCCCGCCCAGGGCCAATCCTTGGCGGAAGAATTCGAATCCCGCTACGGCATCCAGTGCCTGTTCAGCGATGCGGACATTTCCAGCGCGGAGGGTAACGAGGCGCTGGTGGCAGCCACCCTGGAGAAGTTTGGTCAGGTGGATATTCTCGTCAACAACGCCGGGATTCAGCACACCGCCTCGGTGGAAGAGTTCCCGGTGGCCAAATGGGACGCTATTATCGCCATTAACCTGAGTTCCGCGTTTCACACCACCCGACTGCTGGTGCCTGGCATGCAGGAGCGCGGTTGGGGGCGCATTATCAATATCGCCTCGGTCCACGGTCTGGTGGCTTCCCTGCAAAAGGCCGCCTATGTGGCCGCCAAGCACGGTATTGTCGGCCTCACCAAGGTGGTGGCGCTGGAGAATGCAGACAAGGGTGTCACCGCGAATGCCATTTGCCCGGGTTGGGTGGATACCGAACTGGTGGCGGCGCAGTTCCAGGCCACGGCAGATCGCGACGGTGTGAGCTTTGAGGAGGGCAAGCGCCGCACCATTGTCGCCAAGCAACCGGTGCCCAAGGCGACTCAGCCTTCAGCCTTGGGGGACTTGGCGGTTTTCCTCTGCTCAGATGCCGCGGCCACCATTACCGGTGCCAGCCTGCCGGTGGACGGGGGCTGGACTGCTCAATAAGGGGCGGTTGCTGTTTTCGGAGGCGGGTTGTTTGTTGGGCAGCGGCCCCGGATATGCTGTAAAATCCGCGCCTTTCTTCTGCCCGGCCATCTCTTCTTGAGTTGGTTGGGCCAATCAGCGGGTCAGGTATTGTGTCAGGCAAAGTTGGATTTATTTCGTTAGGTTGTCCCAAGGCGCTGGTGGATTCCGAGCGTATCCTCACCCAGCTGCGACTGGAGGGCTACCAGGTCTCTGCCAGTTACCAGAATGCCGATGTGGTGGTAGTCAATACCTGTGGGTTTCTCGATAGCGCCAAGCAGGAGTCGCTGGATGCTATCGGCGAGGCTATGGCGGAAAATGGCAGGGTTATCGTCACCGGTTGCATGGGCGGCGACGAGCAGGCCATCCGCAAAGTGCATCCGGACGTGCTGGCCGTATCGGGTCCCCATCAATACGAAGCGGTGGTGGGGGCTGTCCACCAGCATGTGCCACCCCCTGCGGATCACAATCCCTATGTGGATCTGGTGCCGAAGCAGGGTATTAAACTGACGCCGCGCCACTATTCCTACCTGAAAATCTCCGAAGGCTGTAATCATCGTTGCAGTTTCTGCATTATTCCCTCGCTGCGGGGGGACCTGGTGAGCCGTCCGGTTGGCGAGGTGATGGATGAAGCAGAACGGTTGGTGAATGCTGGCACCAAAGAGTTACTGGTGATTTCGCAGGATACCAGTGCCTACGGGGTGGACATAAAATTTCGCACCGGGTTCTGGCAGGGCAAGCCGATCAAAACCCATATGCAACAGCTCTGTGAGGCATTGGGTGAACTGGGCGTCTGGGTTCGTCTGCATTATGTGTACCCCTACCCCCATGTGGATAACCTGATTCCGCTGATGTCCGAGGGACGGATTCTGCCCTATCTGGACATTCCTTTTCAGCACGCCCACCCCGATGTACTGAAGGCGATGAAGCGGCCGGCCAACGAGGAGAAGGTGCTGGAGCGTATCCACCGCTGGCGGGATCAGTGTCCGGATCTGTCTCTGCGAAGTACCTTTATCGTGGGTTTTCCCGGTGAAACCGAGCAGCAGTTTGCCTACCTGCTGGATTGGTTGAAAGAAGCCCAACTGGATCGGGTCGGCTGCTTCAAATACGAAGCGGTGGACGGGGCGCCCGCCAATGCCTTGCCCGGTGCTGTACCGGAAGCGATCAAACAGCATCGCTGGGAGCGTTTTATGGAGGCGCAGCAGGCAATCAGTACGGCGCGGCTGCAGAACAAGGTTGGCAGGACGCTGCCCGTTTTGATTGATGAGGTCGATGAGGAAGGTGCTATTGGCCGCTCCACCGCGGATGCTCCGGAAATTGACGGCAACGTGTTTCTCAATGGCGAGCAGACCTTGCAGCCCGGCGATCTGGTCAATGCCACCATTGAACAGTCGGATGAGTACGATCTCTGGGGTGAACTGGCCGATTGAGCGGTCCGGCCGCCGTCAGGCTCGATCAGGAGAATGGTAGTAAAAGAATAAAAAAGGCCAGCCTGTTCCGGCTGGCCTTTTTTGATGTAACACATGGCTAGTGCACGACGGTCATACTCAGTGTTGGTGGCCCTCAGGCCCATGCACATGGCCGTGGGCTAGTTCTTCTTCGGTGGCTTCCCGGACGGTCTGGATATTCACATCAAAGGTCAGATCCTTGCCTGCCAAGGGGTGGTTACCGTCAACCGTCACGGTTTCATCGGTGAAATCCCTGACCACGACCGAGACCTTGCCCGATTCAGTTTGTGCCTCGAAACGCATCCCGGTCTGCATGTCTTCGACTCCCTGGAATGCCTTGCGGGGAACTTCCTGTACCAGGTGATCCTGGTATTCGCCATAAGCGTCGGCAGCGGGAACGGTGACTTTCATGGTATCGCCTTCGGTTTTACCTTCCATCGCCTTCTCGAGACCGGGAATGATATTTTTATGGCCGTGCACGTAAGCCAGGGGTGCTGTATCGGTGGACGAATCAAGCTGAACGCCGTTCTCGTCAGTGAGGATGTAGTGAAAAAGCACGACGGCGTTCTCTGAAATATTCATGAGGATTCCTTTTGATGGGAATGAATTTTTGGATGAGGGACACATTATGGGTGAACAGGTTTGCTTTGCCAAGAAACGGCAGTGTGATGACAGTTTCGACTTTTTTCGACCGGATGACAGGTATCTGGTCATGAGACTAGCTGTCGACCTGTCCGGCAACCCTGTTTTTTGATAAGAGCCGTTTTGCGGCAGCCTTTGTCTGTTGGGGCGCAGGGGGGAAGTAACCGCTCTCAGGGCCGACTCATTGAGGCGGCTTTTGTGACGAAATACTATCTGTAGTGTTAGATCTGGAAACAGCCACTAGATATTGTATACTCACCGACAGACAAGGATTATCGCTGGTCACCTGGATGGTATGCCCCAACTGCCATTCTGCCAGCAAAATCAGGGGAATTTCTTCGTAGTGCCCCGCACGAAAAGACGGTTAAAAAGCCGCTCACAGCCACATTTGTAACAAGGAAACAGCATTCTCATGTCAATAGAAGCGCTTAAAACTGCAGATGAGCCCCACGCCATCGAAATCAGACTCCAGACTGCCTCCCAGGATATTTGGGATAAGAAATATCGCCTCAAGGACAAGAGTGGCAATCCGGTAGATGCGACGATTGATGCCACCTACAGTCGAGTCGCCAAAGCGCTGTCCGAGGTGGAGGAGCCGGGTAAGCAGGAGCACTGGTACGAACGCTTTCTGTGGGCGTTGCGCAATGGTGCGATACCCGCTGGCCGGATTATTTCCAATGCGGGCGCGCTGGCCCATAAACCTGCAACTTCCACAATTAACTGTACGGTCTCCGGTACCGTGCAGGATTCCATGCAGGGCATTCTGGAGAAAAATCTGGAGGCGGGTCTGACACTGAAAGCCGGTTGTGGTATCGGTTATGAATTCTCCACATTGCGTCCCAGGGGAGCCTATGTGTCAGGTGCGGGTGCCTACACCTCCGGGCCACTGTCCTTTATGGATATCTTTGACAAAATGTGTTTCACCGTGTCCTCTGCCGGTGGTCGTCGCGGTGCACAAATGGCCACCTTCGATGTAAGCCACCCGGATGTGGTGGATTTCATTCGTGCCAAGCGGGAGGATGGCCGTTTGCGGCAGTTCAACCTGTCATTGCTGATCACCGAAGAATTTATGGAGGCGGTCAAAAGTGATGGCGACTGGTCCCTGAGCTTCCCGGTGTCCCATAAAGAGGTTGAGCAGGGCACGGTCGATCTCGCCGATGATACTTTGCTGTGGAAGGAGTTTCCCACCACAGAAGGTTACATCGTCAATGAGGAAGGGTTGGTGGCCTGTCGCATTTATCGCACGGTCAAGGCCCGGCATATGTGGAACGTGATTATGAGTTCCACATACGATTATGCGGAGCCCGGCTTTATCCTTATCGACAAGGTGAATCGACAGAACAATAACTGGTACTGTGAAAATATCCGGGCGACCAATCCCTGTGGCGAGCAGCCTCTGCCCCCCTATGGCAGCTGCCTGCTGGGGTCGATCAACCTGACCCGGTTTGTCCTGGATCCGTTCACTGACAAAGCCCGCTTCGACTGGGAGAATTACCGTGAAGTGGTCTCCGTATTTACCCGGATGCTCGATAATGTGGTGGAAATCAATGGGCTGCCATTGGAAGGGCAGCGCAATGAAATTGTTCGCAAGCGTCGCCACGGCATGGGCTTCCTCGGTCTCGGTTCCACCATGACCATGCTGCGGGTGCCCTATGGCAGTGAAGCTTCTCTGGCGCTGACTGAGCAGGTCTCCCGCGAGATGGCAATGGCGGGCTGGCGTACCGGTCTCGAGCTGGCCAAGGAAAAAGGTCCGGCTCCGATTATGGATGAAGAGTTTGAGGTGACCGCTGAGATGCTGCGCCTGCGCCCCGATATGGTGCAGGATGGCATTGTCATCGGCGACAAGCTCAAGGGTAAGGTATTGCAGGCCCGTTACAGTCGCTATATGCAGAAAGTGGCGGAGGTTGACCCCGGCCTGGTGGAAGAAATTGCCACAGTCGGTTGCCGTTTTACTCACCACTCATCCATTGCGCCCACCGGGACTATTTCACTGTCATTGGCCAATAATGCCAGCAACGGTATCGAGCCCAGCTTTGCTCACCACTACTCCCGCAATGTGATTCGCGAGGGTAAAAAATCCAAGGAAAAAGTGGATGTCTTTTCCTACGAGTTACTGGCCTACCGGGAATTGATCAACGCCAACGCCCTGCCTTTCAGCGACAAGGAGGGAGAGAAACTGCCCGATTATTTTATCTCCAGCGAAGATGTCAAACCCCGTCAGCATGTGGATGTGCAGGCGGCCGCCCAGAAGTGGGTGGACTCCTCCATTTCCAAAACCATCAACGTGCCCACGGATTGTGACTTTGAGGATTTCAAGGATATCTATCTGTACGCCTACGAAAACGGCCTCAAAGGCTGTACCACGTTCCGCTTTAATCCCGAAGCTTTCCAGGGCGTGCTGGTAAAAGAGAAAGATCTGGAAAACACCACTTACCGCTTTACGCTGGAGGATGGTTCCACGGTGGAGTTGAAGGGCAATGAGGAAGTGGAGTACGACGGTGAAACCCACAGTGCCGCCAACCTCTTCGATGCCTTGAAAGAAGGCTATTACGGCAAATTCTGATCGGAAGCATAGACATGAGTGTAAAAATTGATAAAAAAATCGTTGACTACAAGGTGGTGACACCTTCCAACGATGAGGTCATTCCCGAAGCAAAGACTGCGGCTGCAGAACTGGAGCGGGCTATTGTGCAGATGCACGAAAACCTCAGTCGACCCGAAGAGCTGCACGGGAGTACCTACAAGGTAAAGACACCGCTGTCTGACCATGCGCTCTATATCACCATCAATGACATCATCTTGAATCAGGGCACTGATCATGAGCAGCGCCGTCCCTTCGAGATTTTCATCAACTCAAAAAATATGGATCAGTTCCAGTGGGTGGTGGCACTGACCCGGGTAATTTCTGCAGTATTTCGCAAGGGGGGGGACTGCACTTTTCTGGCCGAGGAGTTGAAAGCGGTATTTGATCCACAGGGCGGCTACTTCAAGCGCGGTGGAAAATTCATGCCATCACTGGTGGCTGAGATAGGCGAAGCGATTGAGTCCCATCTGACCAAAATCGGCATGATGCAGGCGCCCAATCTGGGAGAGCATCAGATGGCGATTCTGGCAGAGAAGCGTGCCGAATACGACGCGGCCAGTAGTTACACTGCCCCCGAAGGGAAGCAGAGCAATCCCTTTCCCGAAAGTGCCCAGCTCTGTCATAAGTGTATGACCAAAGCGGTCATCCTGATGGATGGTTGTATGACCTGTCTGAATTGCGGTGATTCAAAATGTGGTTAGCCAGTATTATTGATGATTGAAAGTGCCGAAACGGGAACGGCCATTGCCGGGGTTATCCCCGGCTTTTTTTGCCCAGCGCTTTACCGGGGGGCTCTGGACAGGCCGGTGACAGCGGAACAAACCATGCTGACAACCTGTTCAGCGCTCGCGTCCGCACAGTGAATGGTGGCATCTGCGTATTCGCGATAGAGTGTGTCCCGCTCCGTGTAAAGTGCAGCAAAGCTTTGCTCAGGGCGGCGTGCAATGCCCCGCATTTCATAGTCGTGGATGCGCTGGCGCAGTGTCTGCAGGGGTGTTTCAAGATAGACAATGATACCGTTCTGTTGCAGGTGTGACATGCCTGCCTTGCTATAGACGGCGCTGCCCCCGGTGGCGACCACCAGATTGTGCCCATCAATTGTCTGTAACGCTGAGGCCTCGCAGTCTCTCAGGTACAGATAGCCTTTCTCGTCCATCAGTTGTTGCAGTGTTTTGCCCTCACGAATCTGCAGTAAAATATCGGTATCGACAAAGTTTTTGCCCAGTTTCTTGGCCAGAAGCAGACCGACAGTGCTTTTTCCGGCCCCGGGCATCCCGATCAAAACGATATTGTTTTTCATGGTGGTATTCCTTATCTAGGCAGCCTGGTGCGGCCTGGTTTAAAGCGAGGCTTTGACGAAATCCATCAGCCGGGTGATCGCCTCACCGGATTCACTGCTTTGTTCAATCAGACTGATGCCCACTTTGCCCAGTCTGGGCAGTTTTTCTGTGGGCTTCAGAACCCGGAGGTTCTCCGGCACCGTGCTCCTCGCCAATACTGTAACCCCCAGCCCCTCGTTGATAGCAGACTGGATGCCAGTTAAATCGGGAATCGTGTAAACCACACGCCAGTCGCGATGATTTTCCCGAAGTCGCTCAATGCCACGTTTGCGATAAATACAACCTTCTGGTGCCACAATTAACGGCAGTGGTATTTGTAGGTGGGCATCGTGGTCGGTGCCGGTGACCCAGACCAGTTCGTCCTCCTTGACCAAGTTGTGGCCGGCCATCACCGGATCGTCGTGCAGGGCCAGAATCAGGTCGTAGCGGCGACGCTCCGGTTCGGAGAGCAACTGTTTGCTGAGTGCGCAGGTGACCTCCAGCGTGACATTCGGGTAGGCCTGGGTAAAGCGTCCGACAATTTTTGGTAACAGTGTGGTGGCGAACTCACTGGGGATGCCGAAGTGAATCTTGCCACTCACGGAATGCTTGGTGAACTGGGCGACCGCCTCGTCATTCAGTGTCAGTATCTGTCGTGCGTAGCGAAACATCAGCTGGCCGGCCCGGCTTAATTCCAGCTGGTGTCCGCTGCGGACCAGCAGGGTCTGCCCCAGTAACTGCTCCAGCCGCTTAATCTGAAGGCTGACAGCGGGCTGGGAGCGCCCGAGCCAGTCTGCCGCAGCAGTAAAGCCACCCAGTTCTGTAACGGTGACAAAGGTGCGGAGCAGGTCTGTTGGCAGGTTTTTCATCGCGCCTACATTAACAAATGAAATGAAACAATTTTAACTATTAATTTTACCAATTTTTTGCAGGCCGATAACATGGCTTTTTTGAAACGCTCCATTTACCGGTGGAATCTATGACGACTGAACAAAGCCCAGACTTGAAAGCGACACCGCTTAAAACCCTGCACCAGGAATTGGGTGCGCGGATGGTACCCTTTGCCGGTTATGACATGCCGGTTCAGTACCCGGCGGGCATTATGGCTGAACATCTCCATACCCGCGCCCAGGCCGGCCTTTTTGATGTCTCCCATATGGGGCAGGTGGTGATCAGCGGCGCCGGCGTGGCCGCTGCACTGGAAAAGCTGGTGCCTGTAGACCTGGAGCAACTGGCTATCAACCGGCAAACCTATGCGCTATTTACCAATGCGCAGGGCGGTATCCTCGATGACCTGATGATCGCCCGCTGGGCGGAGGATTGTTTCTTTCTGGTGGTGAATGCCGCCTGTAAGGAACAGGATCTCGCCTATCTGGAAGGCGCCCTGTCCGGTTTTGAGATTGAATATCTGGAAGACCGTGCACTATTGGCCCTGCAGGGACCGGCTGCCGTCGATGTGATGGCAAAGCTGGCTCCGGAAGTGTGTGGCCTGGTGTTTATGAGTGGTTGCCGGGCCACCCTCGCCGGGGCCGATTGCTTTGTTACCCGTTCCGGTTATACCGGCGAGGACGGTTTTGAAATTTCTGTCCCTGCGGACGCTGCGGACGCACTGGCCAGAATGCTGCTGTCGTTTGAAGAGGTCGAGCCAGTCGGGTTGGGTGCCCGCGATTCGCTGCGGCTGGAGGCCGGACTGTGCCTCTATGGTCATGACCTGGATACCACGACCACGCCGGTACAGGCTGGACTGCTATGGAGTATCAGCAAGTCCCGTCGTCCGGATGGTCAAAAGGCGGGCGGGTTCCCCGGTGCCGAGGTGATTTTTAACGAAATACAGCAGGGGGCCTCCCGGCGCCGAGTAGGTTTACAGATCGATGGCCGCGCCCCGGTGCGGGAAGGGGCTGTGCTAGTTGACGAGGCGGGGGAACAGGTCGGCGTGGTCACCAGTGGTGGCTTCGGGCCGACCCTGGAGGCGCCGCTGGCGATGGGGTATGTTTCATCGGATTTTGCAGCTGCAGGTACCCCGTTGCGCGCACTGGTCCGAGATAAACCCCGCCCGGTCAGCGTGACAAAAATGCCGTTTGTTCCCCAGCGGTACTATCGTGGCCAGTAAGCGTGGCCAGTAAGCGTGGCCAGTAAGCGTGGCCAGTAGCGCAGTCAGTCACGTGGAACGAGCCGCAGGCTGGCGGCGCAAGCAGTAGCACCGAATATCGGGATGCTCGTCAATACGCTGAAGACATCCCATTCAACTTGCCTATCAACGTCCGAACAGAGAAAGAATCCCATGAAGTCATTGGCAGAGCTTGCTAGCAATAATGAATTTATCCGTCGACACATTGGCCCTTCCGGCGAAGATCAGCAGGCCATGCTGAAAGCCCTCGGTTATACCGATATGGCCTCCTTCATCGCGGCGGTGATACCGGAAAAAATTCGCTCTACAGAGTCGCTGGCACTCGCTGACGCCTGCACGGAACAACAGGCCCTGACTGAGCTGCGCGCCATTGCTGACGAAAACCGGGTTTTCCGGTCATTTATTGGCCAGGGTTACTACGGTTGTCTCACCCCCAATGTGATTTTGCGCAATGTGCTGGAAAATCCCGCCTGGTATACCGCCTATACCCCCTACCAGCCGGAAATTTCCCAGGGACGTCTGGAAGCCATGCTGAACTTCCAGACGCTGATTACGGATCTGACGGGTATGGATCTGGCGAGCGCTTCGCTGCTGGACGAAGGAACGGCCGCCGCCGAGGCGATGACCCTGTGTCAGCGCATGGCCAAATCGAAAAGTCGGGTGTTTTTCGTGGATCGCCAGTGTCTGCCGCAGACGATTGAAGTGGTGCGCACGCGCGCTGAACCCCTGGATATCGATGTGGTGATTGGCAATCCTCAGGAGATTGCCAACCAGGAATGTTTTGGTGTGCTACTGCAATATCCCGGTGCTGATGGCAGTGTTGAGGATTTTTCCGGTGTGATTGAAACCGCCCACCAAAACAGGGCGCTGGTGGTGATGGCGGCAGATATCCTCAGCTTGATGCTGTTGCAAAGCCCGGCCCAGTTGGGTGCTGATGTGGCGATTGGTTCCACCCAGCGTTTCGGTGTGCCGCTCGGCTTTGGTGGTCCCCATGCCGCGTACATGGCCACCCGTGACACCTTCAAACGCTCTCTGCCGGGCCGTTTGGTTGGTGTGTCAGTGGACAGTCGCGGCAAGCCCGCTTTCCGGCTGGCACTGCAAACCCGCGAGCAGCATATTCGACGCGAGAAAGCCACCAGCAACATTTGTACGGCCCAGGTACTGTTGGCCGTGATGGCCAGTATGTATGCGGTTTACCATGGCCCGGAGGGGTTGCGGCGCATCGCGGAACGGGTTCATTGCCTGACATCGATTCTGGCAGCCGGCCTGACCCGATTGAATTTCACCATCACCAATCACAGCTTTTTCGACACGCTCACGATTGCCAGTGGGTCACAGACCGCCGACATTCATCGCAAAGCGCTGGCGCAGGGAATCAACCTGCGGGTAATCGATCAGCAACAGCTGGGTATCTCCCTGGACGAGACCACCACGGCGGCTGATGTGGAAACCCTCTGGCAGTTGTTTGATGCCCACAGTGAGCTCACAGTGGTTGAGCTGGAAGCTACCGCAGACAGCGGCTTGCCGCAGGGGTTGCTGCGAACGGGGCCGGTTCTCACCCAGCTGGTTTTCAACCGCTACCACTCGGAAACGGAAATGCTCCGTTATCTACGCAAGCTGGCCGACAGGGATATTGCGCTCGACCGGGCGATGATTCCATTGGGCTCCTGTACCATGAAATTGAATGCCACCGCCGAGATGATTCCGGTCAGCTGGCCGGAATTTGCCGGGATTCACCCTTTTGCGCCGGCGGATCAGACCGTTGGTTATCGTAAAATGATTGGCGAAGTGGAGGCCATGCTCTGTGCCGCCACCGGCTATGATGCCGTGTCACTTCAGCCCAATGCCGGTTCACAGGGCGAGTACGCCGGCTTGCTGGCGATTCGCGCCTATCACCATAGCCGGGGCGACAGTCATCGCAATATCTGTCTGATTCCCAGCTCCGCCCACGGTACCAATCCGGCCTCTGCACAGATGTGTGGTATGCGCGTGGTAGTGGTGGGTTGTGACGAACGGGGCAATGTGGATCTCGACGAGTTGCGTGATAAAGCCGCCCAATACAGCAATCAGCTGGCGGCTATTATGGTGACGTACCCCTCGACCCACGGGGTGTTCGAGGAGGGAATCACCGATATCTGCGGGATTGTTCACCAGCATGGCGGGCAGGTATATATCGACGGCGCCAACCTCAACGCCATGGTCGGGCTGTGTCAGCCCGGTCAGTTCGGGGGGGATGTCTCACACCTAAATCTGCATAAAACTTTCTGCATTCCCCACGGCGGTGGTGGACCCGGTGTGGGCCCGGTGGCGGTCAAGCAACACCTCGCGGCATTTCTACCGGGCCATGATGCTTTTGAGCATCGTCCGGAAGTGGGTGCTGTGTCCTCTGCGCCATGGGGGAGTGCCAGTATCCTGCCGATTACCTGGATGTATATCAAAATGATGGGAGCTGCGGGTTTGAAGCAGGCCACGGAGGTGGCGATCCTCAATGCCAACTATGTGGCCGGGCGCCTGCAAGACGGTTACCCGATCCTCTATACCGGCAGCAATGGTAGGGTAGCTCACGAATGTATTATCGACTTAAGGGGTATCAAGGAGACCTCCGGGATTACGGTTGATGATGTCGCCAAGCGGTTGATTGACTACGGCTTTCATGCGCCGACCATGTCCTTCCCGGTGCCGGGCACCCTGATGATTGAGCCAACAGAGAGTGAATCCAGGGAAGAGCTGGACCGGCTTTGTGATGCACTGTTGCAGATTCGCGAGGAGATCGCCGCAGTGGAGCGGGGCGAATACCCGGTAGATGACAACCCGCTGTGCGGTGCGCCTCATACGGCGGATGAACTGGTTGTAGACCGGTGGGTCAAAAGTTACTCTCGTGAACAGGCGGCCTATCCGCTGGCCGTTCTCAGGGAAAGTAAATACTGGTCGCCGGTAGGCAGAATTGATAATGTCTACGGGGACCGGAATCTGGTTTGTGCCTGCCTGCCCGTATCGGAGTACATTTAATTGCAAAAAACCAGCTCGCAGAAAAAGAAAAAAGCGATGTCAAAGAGCGCCGGGTGGATACTGCTCACTCTGGTGATGATGCCCTGCTTTGCCAGTGCCATCGATTTGAAGTTGTCGATAGTTGCACCGGATGCGTTGGCGGTGGAAGATGCTGTTGTGGAATTGTTGCCTCTGAATGCTGATGCGGCAGTATCCAGTAGCGGTCAGAAGGAAATGAGTCAACAGGATCGCACGTTTATTCCTTTTGTGCTGACGGTGCCCAAGGGGACGCGCGTGAATTTCCCCAATCTTGATCGCACCCGCCACCACGTCTATTCGTTTTCTGAACCGAAACCCTTTGAATTGAAGCTGTATGTGGGAACACCTCAGGAGCCGGTATTGTTCGACAAGCCCGGAATAGTCGCGCTGGGTTGTAATATTCACGATTATATGCAGGCTTTTATTTACGTTTCCGACAGCTCCCATGCCAGGGTAACGGACTCGGAAGGTCAGGCCTCGTTCACTGGTCTGCCTGCAGGCAACTACCGCCTCAGAGTCTGGCATCCCTGGCAAAACGGTGAATTGCTCGAAACGGCGTTGACATTGCCTGCAGAAAACCGTCTCCTCAAGTATCAGATAGATATTGATCGCCAGCAAAAACCCTCGGCACCTCCGGCCGGTTTTGGCGGGCTCTAGACAAAGGTTGGCAAGCAAATGCTCAACAGTTACCGAATCCGGTTGGTAGTTGCATTTGTGCTGGTGCTGATGCTGGTGCAGCTGGCCACCGCAGTGTTTGTATTGGATGCCGCTCACCGGCAGCAAATGTTGCAGCAGCAGAGAACGCTGGATGTCGGTATCAATGTCTTTCGTGAGGTGCTCGCCAATCGTTCTCTGCAACTGAACAACTCCCTGTCAGTGCTCAGCGCCGATTTTGGTTTCAAACGTGCGATTGCCACGGGAGAAAGCGACACCATTTTGTCCGTACTGGAGAATCATGGCAGCCGTATTGGTGCAGATGCGGCGATACTGCTGTCTCCCGACGGCAAGCTGATCAGTTCCAGTATTGCCGGTTTGGACAAAGCCGATATCGACGCTCTATCGGAATTGACTGACAGCATGAATGATGGCGGTGCGGCCAGAATTCTCAGCTTTGACAATGCCAGTTATCAATTTGTGATGCAGCCCGTTAAAGCGCCAACCCTGATCGCATGGGTAGGCATGGGCTTTGTGATGGATAGACAGGTGGCGCAGCAGGCCAAGGCCATTACCGGTGTCGAAGTCAGCTTTATCAACAAGGACAGCGATGGCCGATTTGCGCTCCAGTCCACCCTTGATGCAACCTCTCAATCCGCTCTTCTCTCGCAGTTAAATAGACTACCTGAGTTATCGCGGGAAGCGGCCGAAGGTTTTCCGGCCCATTATCTGTCTTATGCCCTAGAGCTGGATGGCAAGTCTGCCGACCAGTGGGTGGTATTGCATCTTTCAAACCTGAAGTGGGAACAAAATTACGAACACTTGCGTAACAGCATGCTGTCGATTTTCGCCGGCACACTGGCACTGTCATTGCTGGTCGCGGCCTGGTTGTCCGGCAGTCTAACCCGCCCGGTCCATACCCTGGTGGAATTTGCCCGCTTGATTGGCCAGGGTCAAAATCCCCCGCCAATTAAAGGTGCTCCTGCGGAACTCGCCGTGTTGGCAGATACCCTGACAGTGATGCGCGATAACATCGAGGCTCGTGAGCGGGACCTGATCTATCAATCCACCCATGACAGCCTGACCGGGCTTGCCAACCGCTTTGCCGCCAAGCGCACTCTCCAGGATGCCGGTGACAGCCTGTCCGGTACGCTGGTGTTACTGGATCTCAAACACTTCCGACATATCAATGACATGATCGGTTTTGCCAACGCAGACTCCCTGCTGGTGATGTTTGCGCGGCGACTGGAGACAATAACACCGGTCCCGGATTTCCTAGCGAGACTGGATGGCGATGCCTTCCTGTTACTGTATAACAATGGCATAACTGAAACAGTTCTCTCCGACGCCATTGATCAACTGGAGGCACCCTTCAGTATTCAGGATTCCAATATTTCGATAAAAATCCGCGCCGGTATGTTATCCCTGACGGAACATGGGGGTAAGGTCGGTGTTTTGTTGCGGCGCATTGAAATTGCCCTGATGCAGGCCTGTTTGAGCGATACCCGAATTGTCGCTTATCGCACCGGAGAGGATGAAAAATACCAGCGTGAACTGACTATTATCAATCAGTTGGAGCGCGGGCTGGAGCAGGGGCAGTTTCATCTGGTTTTCCAGCCGAAAGTCGACATTCAGAACAACCTCTGTAGTGGCGCGGAAGCACTCATTCGCTGGGATCACCCCGAGCTTGGCCCGATTCGCCCCGATGAGTTTATTATGCTGGCAGAGCATACGGGCAATATTGATCTGATCAGCCAATGGGTTTTGCGCCAGGCTATGGACCAGCTGGTGCTCTGGGAGGACGAGGGATTGGTAGGATTAAAGCTGGCGGTGAACCTGTCTGCTCATGATCTGGTCAATGAGTCCTTGCCGGGCCAGATTGCTGAGATGTTAGAGGCGAGAGAGTTGGCACCCGACCTGCTGGCTATTGAGGTCACCGAGGGTGCGGTGATGAAAGATCCGATGACCGCGGTGAGTGTGCTGCAGAAATTCCGGGATCTCGGTTTATCCATTGCCATCGATGATTTTGGTACCGGACATTCCTCGCTGGCCTATCTGAAAATGTTGCCGGTGAATGAAGTCAAGATAGACCGCAGTTTTATCAAGGACATGCTGACCAACACCCATGATGCGATGATTGTTGAAACCAGTATCGCCCTGACCCACAGCCTGGGCTTCAGTGTGACGGCGGAAGGGGTGGAAGAGCGACAGACCATTGACGTTCTCCGGCAACAGGGGTGTGATTTGGTGCAGGGTTATGTGTACTCTAGGCCACTGGCAGCCAGAGATTTTTACCACTGGTATGTAGAATTCAATCAACAGGGTGGCGTGTCCTCGCTAACTTAAAATAATGATAAATAGCATCGTTGGTCCCTTCATCCGAGCCATTTTCTTTCCCTTGTTCCTGACCGTGGCCTGTGGTTTAGCTCACGCGGACAGTCGCATAGTGGCAACCGGAGGCGCATCGAACATAGAGGGCAGCGCCGGCGGTGGCGTCGTGCCATGGGCGGTTATCAACGGTTATGGCAGCAGTGACGAATGGGCGGTTACCGGGATGGCCACCGGTGTATTTGTGGATGACTTTACGCTCAAGGTGATCGGCGCATCCGTAAGTTATGACAATCGGGTAGAGCTATCTTTTGCCCGCCAGCGCCTCAAACTGGACAGCCTCGGTGGGGATCTTCAACAGGATATTATCGGCCTTAAATACAAGGTTGCCGGAGAGTTGCTTTACACCACCATGCCTCAGATCAGCGTGGGGGTTCAGTACAAGGATGTCGATGACTTCTCATTGCCCTCCGCGGTAGGCGCCAGAGACGACAGCGGTGTTGATTACTACGTCGCCGCTACCAAGGTCTTTTTTGATGCACTTTGGGGGCGCAACGTGCTGGTCAACGGCACAGTGCGTGCTACCAAGGCCAACCAGAGTGGGTTGCTGGGATTCGGTAGCGAGCGCAACAATCGGTATCGCTATATGAAGGAAGCCTCCGTCGCGGTGCTGTTAACCGATAATCTGGCCGTGGGCATGGATTATCGCGAGAAACCCGATGAGCTCGATTTTGCCGGTGAAGACGACTGGCAGGATTTTTTTGTCGGCTGGTTTGTTAATAAAAATCTCTCTGTCGTGCTGGCCTATGCCGATCTTGGCAGCATTGCGGGATTTGACGATCAAAAGGGCTGGTACCTGTCCATTGAGGGAGCTCTATGACCTGCGTTTTGAGAAGACGGGTGTGGTCACTTGTTTCGGTCATCCTTTTATTATCACTGCTCAGTGCCTGTAGCAGTCAGCCCGCTACCGTTTATGAGGGACTGGGGGGTGAGCCCGGCCTGGCAGCCGTCGTGGATAACCTGCTGGAGCGGATGGCAAAGGACGAACAAATTGTCAGGTACTTCCAGGATACCGATATCGCATTGTTCCGTGAGGGTTTGACCGAGCATCTCTGTGATGTGGCTGATGGCCCCTGCGAGTACGGTGGTGACGACATGAAGGCTACCCACAGAGGGCTGAATATCACACAGGCCGATTTTGATCGTTTGGTGCAATTGTTGATCTACGCGATGCAGGAGGAGGGTATACCCATTGCGGTCCGCAATGATTTGCTCAAGCGTTTGGCGCCGATGTACGGGGACGTGGTTTACCAGTGACGCCTGAAGGTTCCGGATATACCGGGGTTTTTCGACCTCTGCCGTATTTTCGGGCATTAAAAGGAGGTTGCTCTCGTCAATCAGATGGCACATGCTGTGAAAAGAGTCCTAGGCGGGGTCTAGAGTCGTACTCCAGGCTTTGTTGGACAGATTGCAAAGGCTGGTGAGGGTGGCCCCAAATTAAACAAACAGGTTGCCCGGGAGGACAGCTGTCTATGCAAAAGGTTTACTCCAGGAAATAACGACCCATGCGTCGATTCAGAATTACCCACAACACCTACTATAACTTTTCCGGATCGGTGATCCTCGGTACACACTACTTGCGATTGCGGCCCAGAGAAGGGCACACACTGCATATCGAATCCTCCACCCTGACGATTACCCCTCAGCCCACCCTGCGCTGGCGACACGATGTCGAGGGAAATTCGGTGGCGATAGCCAGTTTCAGCCAACCGACCAGTCAACTGTCGATTCTCAGTGACATCATTATTCAACAATACAATGAGGATCCGCTGGATTTTGTGGTGGAGCAACAGGCGGTGGATTACCCGTTTTTGTACGAAGAGGATGACCGGGTATTGTTGCAGCCGTATATGACTGACCCGCCCATCGAGTCAGACAAGTGGCTGACTGACTGGATTGGCGCTATCTGGCAACCGGGAGAAGCCATTCAAACCTATACCCTGATGCAGCGAATTTGCTCTCATATTTATCAGACCTTCGCATACCGGATACGGGAGGAGCCGGGGGTGCAATCCGCCGAGCAAACCATCGCCCTTAAAGCCGGTTCCTGCCGTGATTTTGCACAATTGTTCATGTCAGCAGCCCGTCATCTTGGGCTCGCAGCCCGTTTTGTCAGTGGTTACCTGCATGCCCCGCCGACCATCGATAATTTCGGCGCCACTCACGCCTGGGCGGAAATCTACGTACCGGGCGCTGGCTGGGTAGGATTTGATCCGACCATTGGTCAGCTGGTCGGCGCCGATCACATCGCAGTTGCTGTGGCCCGGCTGCCAGAATCTGTACCACCTGTTTCCGGTACATTCTCCGGGGCGGCATCTTCTGTGCTGGATGTGGGTGTCTGGATCAACGAGTGCCATGACTGAGTCGGTGGCTATATACCAGGTGGTTAGGAAGTGATGAAAATACTCCGCACATTCACTTGTTTTATGTTTCTTCCCTTTATGCTGGCGGGGTGCCTCGGCACGCCTGATGGCGTGAAGCCGGTCAGCAATTTTGACGCCGATGCGTATCTCGGCACCTGGTACGAAATTGCACGGTTGGATCACTCGTTTGAGCGAGGCTTAAGCCGGGTGACCGCAGAATACAGCCGGCGTGAGGATGGTGGTATACGCGTGATCAACCAGGGTTTTTCCGAGCAGAAGGCAGAGTGGAAATCTGCCGAAGGGCGTGCCTATTTCATCGAAAATGACAATATCGGTCACCTCAAGGTTTCCTTTTTTGGCCCCTTTTTTAGCTCCTATGTGGTATTCGGGCTGGATCATGAAAACTATCAATACGCTTTTGTGTCGGGTTTCAACCATTCCTATTTATGGTTGCTGGCCCGTACGCCTACGGTGGATGAAAAGCTAATTCAGCGGTTTGAAGAACGAGCTGGAGAACTGGGTTTTGATACTGACCAGTTGATATATGTGTCCCAGCAACCCATGCCGGCATCGCGGTGAGTGGGCGGTTGATTGTGTAAGGCGGTTTTTCTGCCGGGGTGGGCGAAAAGCGACACGATTTCTAAATTTGCAGGGGCTGTTTCTCTGTCCCGATTGATGGGGTTGCAGGTCAAAAAGACTGTTATGAAGAACCAACTCGAATCTTATATCAGCCGGTTTTTCAGGCTCGAGTCGGCGGGCGGCATTGTGATGATGCTGGCTGCCATCGCTGCGCTGATCTGTGCCAACTCACCAGTGCGGGCCTACTATGGACTGCTGCTGGATACCCCGGTAGCGGTGATGATCGGCGAATTCGTGGTGGCCAAGCCACTGCTGATGTGGATCAACGACGGGTTAATGGCCGTGTTCTTTTTCCTTGTAGGGCTCGAACTAAAACGCGAGCTGATTGAGGGAGAGTTGTCTGAGAAGCGAAAAATCATTTTGCCCGGAGTGGGTGCTCTGGGCGGCATGCTGGTTCCGGCGATGATTTATCTGAGCTTCAATAGTGGTGACGGTCTTGCCAGTCAGGGGTGGGCCATTCCGGCCGCCACCGATATTGCCTTTGCGCTGGGTGTTCTATCGTTGTTGGGTTCCAGGGTGCCGGTCTCTCTTAAGATTTTCCTTACCTCTCTGGCAGTTTTTGATGATATCGGGGCAATTATCATTATCGCCATCTTTTACACATCGAATATTTCCCCTGCGGCTTTGCTGCTGGTCTGCAGCTGTTTGCCGGTACTGGCGCTATTGAATCGCTACAACGTCGAGTCCAAAAGTCTCTATATCGCAGTGGGTACGATTATGTGGCTTGCCATGCTGAAGTCCGGTGTCCACGCCACCCTGGCTGGGGTGATCATGGCCATGTTCATTCCCCTCCGCACCGACAATCCGGGTGTTTCTCCGCTTAAAATAATGGAGCATGACCTGCAGGCACTGGTGGCTTTCTTTGTGTTGCCGGTATTTGCGTTTGCCAACGCCGGCATCAGTTTTTCCGGTCTCGGTGCGGCGCAGTTTTTCCACCCGGTTCCGATGGGCATTGCTCTGGGGTTATTCATCGGCAAACAGGTCGGCGTGTTCGGCAGTTGCTGGATTGCTGTCAGGCTGGGTGCGGCCAAGCTGCCAAAGGACATGTCCTGGGGCGGTCTTTACGGCGTGGCGGCACTCTGTGGCATTGGTTTTACCATGAGTCTGTTTATCAGTTCTCTCGCTTTCGAGGGCACCGATATCAAACTGATTTTTGATGAGCGTCTGGGCATACTTGCCGGATCGATCATGTCCGGTGTCATTGGCTATCTGGTGTTGCGACGCTGTCTCGGTCGTGGCGGTGCAGCATCCTCCCCAGCCAATACTTCAAGTCGATAAACGCCGGTTTCTGGCGCCAGCTTTTCCGCCAGTTTTGGCAGCAATGGTTGCATCTTGTTGAACAGTGTCCAGGGGGGGTTGATAACAATCATGCCCGCCGATGTCATGCCCCGCTCTGTGGTATCGGATTGCAGGCCCAGCTCAAAAAGCTGCATTCGCCTGATTCCGGCGCCGATCAGCTGGCGCTCCAGGCGGTTGATTCGCTCCCGGTCTACCACCGGGTACCAGAGCGCATAAATGCCAGTGGCGAATTTATGGTAGGCCCTGATCAGTTGTTCCGTAACCCGTTGATAATCCGATTTGATTTCGTAGGAGGGATCAATCAGCACCAGTCCGCGTTTCGAGGGGGGCGGTAGCCGCCCCATCATTCCCTGTAGTCCGTCCTCTCCAAAAGTCCGCATTTGCGTGTCCCCGGCCATCAGTTTATGCAGTGCCGCATAATCTGTCGGATGAATTTCGAACAACCAGCCCCGGTCCCGATGGCGCAGGTAGTGTTTTGCAATAGCGGGTGAACCGGGGTAGCGGGAGAGCTTCTGTACTTTGCCGGTCGTCTTTCTGTCCGGATAGAGCAGGGAGAAATATTGCTCAAGTTCAGGAAAGTCATCTGCGTCCAGACGACCTATGCCGGTGGCATATTCCGATGTTTTATTGGCCTGTTCAGAATTGAGTTTATGCCAGCCAGCCCCGGCGTGACTGTCGATATAGTCAAAAGGTTTTTCCTTGAGGGTCAGATAGTCGAGCAGCTCAACCAGGATGATGTGTTTCAGCACATCGGCAAAATTTCCGGCATGATAGCCGTGTCGGTAGCTCAACATGGTTTTTCCGGGAGCGAATTACAAGTGTTGGTTGGCCAATAGGCTGCTGGCTGGCAGTACAGCTGGCCTGTTGGGTCAGTTCCCGGTTTCTTCAGCCAGAAAGTCCATCACGATTTTATTAAAGGTGGCGGGTTTTTCGGCGTGCAACCAGTGACCGCTATTATCCACCACCTTGAGCTGGGCGTGGGGAAATAATCGCAGGATTTCAGCCCTGTGTTTTTCCTGAATGTACGCGGAATTGGCTCCCTTGATGAACAGTGCTGGCCCCGCAAAGGGTGCTCCGGTGGGAGCCAGGGTCAGGGTTTCGTGATAGTTGGCGAGAATGCCATCCAGGTACAGCAGCAGATCAAAGCGTCCATCGCCAGCCCGGTGCAAATTTTTTAGCAGAAAAGCGCGAACTCCCGGATCACTGACGTGCCGGGCCAGTAGCTGATCGGCCTGCTGGCGACTGCCTGGTCTCGCTTCGGCCAGCGCGCTGAGCCCGGACAGCACCCCGCCGTGGCGGTCGGGTTGGTAAGTTACCGGTGCGATATCTGCAGCTATCAGACTGGCAACGCGGTCCGGCTGGTTCAGTGCCACTTGCATGGCCACTTTACCGCCCATTGAGTGGCCCAGCAAATGCGCTTCGGAGAGCGCCAGATCATCCAGCAGCTCCACAATATCTGCTGCCATGACGGGATAATTCATGGTCATGCTGTGGGGTGACTCGCCGTGGTTGCGCATATCGACGGCAATCACCTGATACCGATCCGCCAAAGCCCTGCCGACCCCCCCGAGGTTGCTCAGCGAACCGAACATTCCATGCATCAGTACTACCGGTTGCCCGCTGCCCTGACTGACATAGTTCAGTTTCATGATGCGGGGCTCCCGGTCATGCGCATCGGTCTGCAGGTGACTGCCGAGCCATATGGCGAGCCCGTATTAAGCATCGATACCACCCAGACAGAGGTACTTCAGCTCAAGGTAGTCATCGAGGCCGTAGCGGGATCCCTCCCGTCCCTGGCCGGAGTATTTGATGCCACCAAAAGGTGCCATTTCGTTTGAGACAAGACCTTCGTTAACTCCCACAATGCCGTATTCCAGCTGTTCTGCCACTCGCCAGATACGGCTAAGATCCCGGGAGTAGAAATAGGCGGCAAGACCAAATTCTGTATCATTGGCCAACTGAATCGCCTCGGCTTCGGTCTCGAACCTGAACAGTGGTGCGACCGGTCCGAAAATTTCTTCCGCGAACACTCGCATATCAGTCGTGGCGTTGCTCAATACCGTGGGTTGAATGAAACTTCCGGTTCCCCGGCTACCGCCGGTCAGTACTTTGGCACCTTTATGCGTGGCATCCTCGATCAGGTCATATACGTCATCAGCGGCTTGGCTGCTGATCAGCGGACCGATATCGACACCGTCTTTCGTGCCGCAGCCCATATTCAGCTGAGTCACAGCACGGGTAAATTTTTCTGCAAAACGATCGTAAATGCCTGCCTGAACCAGCAACCGGTTGGCACAGATACAGGTTTGTCCGGCATTGCGATACTTGGCGGCCAGGGCACCGGCCACGGCTGCATCCAGATCGGCATCTTCAAACACAATGAACGGGGCGTTGCCGCCCAGTTCCATGGAAGTGCGTTTGACAGTATCGGTACAGGCAGCCATTAACTGTTTGCCCACCGCCGTAGACCCGGTGAAGGTGAGTTTTCGAACCAGTGGGTTGCGGGTGAGTTCTGCGCCGATGGTTTTACTATTGCCTGCAGCGATATTTATCAGTCCTGCCGGAGCCCCGGCCCGTTCGGCCAGTGCCACCAGTGCCAGTGCCGATAACGGGGTTGCACTGGCGGGTTTGCATACCACGGCGCAGCCAGCCGCTATGGCCGGCGCAATTTTGCGAGCCAGCATGGCACAGGGGAAGTTCCATGGGGTAATACAGGCCACCACGCCGACAGGCTGCTTTAATACCATTAGCCGCTTGTCGCTGGCGGGTGCCGGAATCAGATCGCCGTAGAGGCGTTTCGCCTCTTCAGCAAACCACTCGAGATAGCTGGCGCCATAGAGAATTTCGCCGCGGGCCTCGCTGAGGGGTTTGCCCTGCTCGGCGGTAAGAATTCTGGCCAGATCTTCCTGGTGCTCAATGATCAGGTTGTACCAGTCGCGCAAAAGGGTCGCACGCTGTTTGGCTGTCGTCGCCGCCCAACCTGGCTGGACGCGGTTGGCGGCCTCGATCATCCGGCGGGTTTCCTCGGTGCCGCAGCTGGCCACCTCGGCCAGTGGGGAATCGTCGACGGGATTGGTCACAGTCAGGGTCTTGCCGTTGTCAGCAGACACCCAGTGCCCGTCGATATAGGCCTGGTATTTCAGCAGCGAAGCATCATTGAGTTGTAGTGTCATAGACGAAACCTGTTTGGATCAGCGGTGCCGGTGTGGTCTGAGTTGTAGTGCGCAGGGTGAATCGCTATGCTTTTTCCGGCAAATCATTGGACAGTGTAGACGTCTGCTCAGAGTACTGTGTAACGCCAGTGCTCGTAAAGAGAGAGGGCGGTACACTGTCACGGGTCAGCTGGTTTATTTGATCAGCGTTGAAGTGGAAGTAAGGCGATGAAAAAGTTGGCGGGAAAAGTGGCGCTGGTGACCGGTGCCGGTCGCGGCATAGGTCGTGAAATAGCAATGAAATTGGCCAGTGAGGGCGCCCGGCTGGTGATCAATGATCTGGATGCCGAACCGCTTGAAAAGTTGGTCAGTGACATTCAGGGGTTGGGCTCCGAAGTGGTGGTTTGTCCCGGCAGTGTCACTGCAGAAGATTTTGGTGTGCGGTTTGTGAAAGCAGCGGTGGATGCGTTTGATGACCTGGACATCATCATCAACAATGCCGGGTACACTTGGGATAATGTGATTCAGAAAATTGACGACGAGCAGTGGTATGCCATGCTGGATGTGCATATGACGGCCCCCTACCGTATCCTCAAGGCAGCCCAGCCCTTCATCAAAGCCTTTCATACGCTGGAGGTGGAGGGGGGCGAGCAGGTTCATCGCAAGATTGTCAATGTGTCTTCGATCTCCGGGCTGGGCGGCAATGCCGGGCAGCTGGCCTACTCGGCGGCCAAGGCGGGCGTGGTCGGTATGACCAAAACCCTGTGCAAGGAGTGGGGGCGCTACAATGTGAATGTCAATGCGGTGGCTTTCGGATTTATCGAGACCCGGCTCACCAGTCCCGCCAGCGAGAATCCGACCATTAACATAGCGGGTAAAGACATTCGGGTCGGTGTCAGTGAACAGATGACTTCGCTGCTCAAGTCGCTGGTTCCATTGGGTCGCACCGGTACTGCAAAAGAGGCCGCCGATGCGGTATACCTGCTCTGCATACCGGAATCCAATTACATCAGTGGTCAAACACTGGTGGTGGGTGGCGGGCTGGAAATTTAATCCGGTGGACTACCCCGGTGGTATTTACAGTAATTTCTCGGACTCAGGCCGGTCCACTGCTTGAAGGCGCGTGTGAAAGAGCGCGGTTCCTCAAAGCCGACCAGCTCCGATACCTCGTCCACAGACAATTGCTTATTCACCAGTTTGTCGATCGCCATTTCCCGGCGAATATTGTCCTTGATTTTCTGATAACTGGTGCCCTCCTGCAGCAGCCTTCGATAGAGGGTGAGCGGGCTTATGCGCAGCTGTTTGGCCAGGGCTTCTGCTTTCGGAAAAGAGGGGCGCCCGTGACTGTTTTTGAGGAAAATCCGTTCTATCTGTGCCTCAAGGCTGTTGTCTTCGCCCGGAATCGTCATGATATCGGCGGGGTGAACGGCAAGAAACGCATCCAGTTCTCGGCTGGTTCGAACCAGGGGCTTGTCCAGATATTGCGCATCGAAATAAAGGCTGTTGCTGGACTGCTCAAACAATAGCGTACCCGGAAACATCACACGCAGCTCGTTTTTGTGATCAGGTGCGGGGTGAATGAAATGCGTTGCCCTGAGACGGATGGCCTCGCCGATAAACCAACTCGGAAAACGGTGCCAGATCACCATCTGGAACTCGGTGATGAAATGCCCGACATCCAACTCTGGCTGTTGCAGGGCGACACTGAAACGCGCCGAGCTGTCCTGAATGTCCAGTGTCATGACCATCGCGTCGGTGATCAGATTATAAAATGCGACCACTTTTTCCAGCAGCTCCCCCAGAGTGCGGCAGTGCCTGACCAGATCGCAGGCGGTGGCAAAGATGCCATATTTGCAAGCTTGTGAGGTGAAGCCCATGAACTCGTCGTCAAGTGCCTGCTGCACCAGTCGAAACAGGCGGGCCACCTGGTCGGTGTGTACCCGGTCTCTTGAATTTTGCACACTGGCAGGGTTAATCCCGGCCCTTGCCAGCAATACCTGCTCATTTTGCTGGCGTTCAAGAATGCCGTGCAGGCAGGTCACAACATGGTGGTGCGAGATGGTGGCGATAAGGGCGGCCTGCTATGAAATGTGAGTTTATGTACTATTGTAGCTATGAAATGGTTTCAAAGCACAATTATCTGAAATAATCAGTGAGTTTTGGCGAATAAATTTGCCCTTGTTTCAACTGGGCTGCTCCGCCATAGTGCGCCCACATTGGAAATCCCGTTATTGCCTGCAGCTGATGGTGACCACAAGGGTAACGCCAACGCTATATACCCGCTATATTGAAAGTACAGATAACAGCAGAGCGCAATTTGCGCGGGATTGAGTTGATTAGAGGTAGTGTTCGATGACCGATAGCGCCAAACCTTCATACCGTGAATGGGCTGCCCTTGCGGCCAAGGAGACCAAGGGTAAAACACCCGAGGATCTTGTCTGGAATACCCCGGAAGGTATTGCGGTAAAACCGCTCTACACTGCCGAGGACTTGGCGGGCCTGGCGCATTTGGACAACCTGCCCGGATTCTCACCGTTCAAACGGGGTCCCAAGGCCACCATGTATGCAGGACGTCCATGGACCGTCCGGCAGTACGCCGGGTTCTCCACCGCCGAGGCGTCCAATGCCTTTTATCGCCGTAATCTGGCGGCCGGACAACAGGGCCTCTCAGTAGCGTTCGACCTGCCCACTCACCGTGGTTACGACTCGGACCATGAGCGAGTCGTGGGGGATGTGGGCAAGGCCGGGGTCGCCATCGATTCGGTTGAGGATATGAAGGTGCTGTTCGACAGCATTCCCCTCGATCAGGTTTCGGTGTCCATGACCATGAACGGTGCCGTGCTGCCAGTCATGGCCAATTACATTGTTGCTGCCGAAGAGCAGGGTGTGACCCCGGACAAGCTGGCGGGAACCCTGCAAAATGACATTCTCAAGGAATTTATGGTGCGCAATACCTATATCTATCCCCCAGCGCCCTCGATGCGAATCGTTTCCGACATTATTGGCTATACAGCCCAGCACATGCCCAAATTCAACTCCATTTCCATTTCCGGTTATCATATGCAGGAAGCCGGTGCCACCAATGTGCAGGAGCTGGCCTATACCATTGCCGATGGTATCGAGTACGTGCGCACTGCGATTGCCAGCGGTCTGGACGTGGATAAATTTGCGCCACGCCTGTCATTTTTCTTCGCCATCGGCATGAATTTCTTTATGGAAATTGCCAAGCTGCGGGCCGCGCGGATTCTCTGGGCGACGCTGATGAAGGAGAAATTCGACCCCCGGGACAACAAATCGCTGATGCTGCGCACCCACTGCCAGACATCCGGTGTCAGCCTGACCAGCAAGGACCCATATAACAACGTTATTCGAACCACGATCGAAGCCATGTCCGCTGTACTGGGTGGCACCCAATCCCTCCACACCAACGCACTGGATGAGGCGTTGGCCCTGCCAACCGAGTTCTCCGCTCGAATTGCCCGTAATACGCAATTGGTCATTCAGGAAGAAACCGGCATCACTAACGTGGTGGACCCGCTGGCCGGTTCCTACTATGTGGAAAGCCTCACTGACCAGCTCGTCAAGGAAGCCCGCATCCTGATTGAGGAAGTCGAGGAAATGGGTGGGATGACCAAGGCGGTGGAGTCCGGTATGCCGAAACTCCGCATTGAGCAGGCGGCGGCAGAACGACAGGCCAGAATTGACCGAGGGGAAGAAGTCATTGTCGGTGTCAATAAGTACCAGCAGGCTGAGGAATCCCCGGTGGATATCCTCAATATTGATAACAGTGCCGTACGCGAATCACAGGTAGAGAGATTGCAGGCTCTGCGTGACAACCGCGACAACAATGCCTGCCAGCAGGCGCTGGATGCACTCACCGCGGCGGCGGAATCGGGGGAGGGCAACCTGCTGGAATTGGCGGTAGATGCCGCTCGGGCCCGCGCCACAGTGGGGGAAATCTCATTTGCACTGGAAAAAATCTGGGGTCGTCACAAGGCGATAACCCGTACCATCAGTGGAGTTTACGGTTCAGCTTATGAAGGTGATGAGGCCTTTGCTGCCATTCAGGCGAGCGTCTCGGCCTTTGCCGAACGGGCCGGTCGCCGTCCCAGGATGCTGGTGGCAAAAATGGGGCAAGATGGTCACGATCGTGGTGCCAAGGTCATTGCCACGGCTTTTGCCGACATCGGTTTTGATGTGGATATCAGCCCGATGTTTCAAACCCCGGAAGAGGCGGCCCGCATGGCGATCGAAAATGACGTCCATGTGGTGGGAGTGTCTTCCCAGGCCGCTGGTCATAAAACGCTGGTGCCCCAGTTGATTGCCGCACTGCGCAAAGAGGGTGGCAGTGATATCAAGGTGGTTTGTGGCGGTGTTATTCCGCCTCAGGATTACCAGGAGCTCTTTGATGCGGGAGTGGCCGCTATCTATGGGCCGGGTACCAATATTCCTCAGGCGGCTGCCGAGGTGATTGCGCTGCTGAGTGAACAATAAGCTCCGCTTTTTGAAAGGGGCACCGGCAAGCCAGTCTCTGGCGGGCGTGTGTACATTATTAGAACAACAGAATGAGGTGTTGCCGGGTTTTGATTCGGTAGCCAGGATTGGGAGAACCCTATGTACGAAATTATGGAACAGTTGGAAGCCATGCGTGAAAAAGCCCGTATGGGCGGTGGGCAGAAGCGTATCGATGCCCAGCATAGCAAAGGCAAACTGACCGCTCGTGAGCGTATTGATTTGCTGTTGGATCCCGGCTCATTTGAGGAGTGGGATATGTTTGTCGAGCATCGCTGTACCGATTTTGGCATGGAACAGGAGCATATTCCCGGCGATGGTGTGGTCATTGGCTACGGTACCGTCAATGGTCGGCTGGTGTTTGTATTTAGCCAGGACTTCACGGTTTTTGGTGGTTCCCTGTCGGAAACCCATGCAGAAAAAATCTGTAAGCTGATGGATCACGCCATGAAAGTGGGTGCCCCGGTAATCGGGCTGAATGATTCCGGTGGTGCACGGATTCAGGAGGGTGTGGCCTCCCTGGGTGGCTATGCCGACGTGTTTCAACGCAATGTCATGGCGTCCGGTGTCATTCCACAAATTTCCATGATCATGGGTCCCTGTGCGGGTGGGGCGGTGTATTCTCCCGCCATCACAGACTTTATTTTTATGGTCAAAGACAGCTCCTATATGTTTGTGACCGGTCCCGAGGTAGTGAAAACCGTGACCCACGAGACGGTCACCGCGGAGCAGCTCGGAGGGGCCGTTACCCATTCGTCCAAATCCGGCGTGGCGGACCTGGCGTTTGAAAATGATGTGGAGGCCCTTGTCAAGTTGCGCCGTTTTATCACATTCCTGCCAGCCAACAATCAGGAGAAACCACCTGTCTGGCCAACGGAAGACCCGGCAGATCGAGCCGAAGCATCTCTGGATACGCTGATTCCCGATGACCCGAATCAGCCCTACGACATGAAAGAGCTGATTGTAAAAGTGGCGGACGAGGGTGACTTTTTTGAGTTGCAGCCCGACTATGCAGCCAACCTGGTGATTGGTTTTATCCGCATCGAAGGGTCTACCGTGGGTGTGGTTGCCAACCAGCCGATGGTGCTGGCCGGTTGTCTGGATATTGATGCATCGAAAAAGGGAGCCCGCTTTATCCGTTTCTGTGATGCCTTCAATATCCCGGTGCTGACGTTTGTCGATGTGCCCGGCTTCATGCCCGGCACGACACAGGAGTATGGTGGCATCATCAAGCACGGTGCCAAGTTGTTGTACGCCTATGCGGAATGTACCGTCCCCAAAGTGACCGTGATCACTCGCAAGGCCTACGGTGGTGCCTACGATGTGATGTCGTCGAAACACCTGCGTGGTGATGTCAATCTCGCCTGGCCAACGGCGGAAATCGCAGTGATGGGGCCGAAAGGCGCCGTGGAGATTATTTTCCGCAAGGATATCGGCAATCAGGAAAAAATTGCTGCCCGCGAGCAGGAATACCGGGAGAAATTTGCCAACCCTTTTATTGCCGGTAAACGCGGGTTTATCGATGATGTGATTTTGCCCAGCCTGACCCGCAAGCGGGTGGCGAGATCGCTTTCCATGTTGCGCGACAAGCAACTGGAGAATCCCTGGCGGAAGCACGGCAATATTCCGTTGTAAGTGGGGGATTGCGCCAGGGCCTGTATTTACAAAACCAGGAAAACGCCTGCAACCTGTAGGCAGACAATAAAGAAGAGACAGTAATGTTTAAAAAAATTCTTGTTGCTAATAGAGGTGAAATCGCCTGTCGAGTGTTCCGTACGGCCAAGGCAATGGGCATCGGAACGGTTGCAGTCTACTCCGATGCAGACCGGGATGCCCTGCATGTGGCTCTGGCGGATGAAGCCGTTCACATCGGCCCCTCAGCCTCCGCTGAAAGCTATCTGGTAATCGACAAAATTATAGCTGCCTGTCAGCAGACCGGTGCTGATGCGGTGCACCCCGGTTACGGTTTTCTCTCGGAAAACAAGCTGTTTTGTCAGGCGCTGGATGCCGCGGGTATTGCCTTTATCGGGCCCGGGGTCAGGGCGATTGAGTCCATGGGTGACAAGATCACTTCCAAGCGGATTGCCGCTGAAGCGGGTGTCAGCACCATTCCCGGTTATACCGATGTGGTGAAGGATGCCGAGCAGGCTGTGGAGATTTCCAATGACATTGGATACCCGGTGATGCTCAAGGCCTCTGCCGGTGGTGGCGGCAAAGGCATGCGTGTGGCCTGGAACGATGAAGAATGTCGCGACGGTTTTGAGCGCGCCACCAACGAAGCCCGATCCAGCTTTGGCGACGACCGTGTTTTTATTGAAAAGTTTATTCAGGAGCCACGGCACATCGAAATCCAGGTGATGGCCGACAGCTACGGCAACACCATCTACCTGGGCGAGCGTGAATGCTCCATCCAGCGCCGCCACCAGAAAGTAATTGAAGAGGCCCCATCGCCCTTCCTGACCCCGGAAGTGCGGCGAAAAATGGGTGAACAGGCCATAGCGTTGGCCAAAGCGGTGGATTACAAGTCGGCCGGTACGGTGGAGTTTATCGCCGATGCCGAGATGAATTTTTACTTCCTGGAAATGAATACCCGCCTGCAGGTGGAACACCCGGTGACAGAGCTGGTCACCGGTCAGGATCTGGTGGAGCTGATGATCCGCGTTGCCGCCGGTGAAAAACTGCCGCTGGCTCAGGAGGATGTAACACTGACGGGCTGGGCGATTGAAACCCGTGTGTATGCCGAGGACCCATTCCGTAATTTTATGCCCTCTGTGGGTAGGCTGATTCGCTACCGTCCGCCAACGGGAGAGGGTGTCCGGGTGGATACCGGTGTTTTCGAAGGCGGCGAAGTCTCGATGTTTTACGATCCGATGATCGCCAAACTAATTACTTATGGTAAAGATCGTAAGGAGGCCACTCAGCGGATGGTGGGAGCGCTGGACGCCTACTATATCCGGGGCGTCAATCACAATATCAGTTTCCTCAATGCACTGATGGTTCACCCACGCTTTGTGGCCGGTAAGTTGACTACCAATTTTATTGCCGAGGAATATCCTGAGGGCTTCAGCCCCGATCTGGTACCCCAGGAGGATCCCGCGCTCTGCGTGGTGGCCGCCGCCGTGATCAATAAGAAATTCCGCGATCGCAGTGCCCTGATTACCGGCCAGTTACCCAGCCTGGAATACTGTCCCTCCAACGATTGGGTAGTGATGATGGAGGGCGATGATACTCGCTATCCCATTTCGGTGGATACTTCTGTGGAACCGGTCGTGGCGACCATGGGTGGCGATGAATATCGGGTGGAGACAGACTGGAAACTCGGTGAGCCGCTGTTCAAGGCGGTTATCAACGGGCAGGCCGTTTGCATTCAGGTGGATCGCGATGGCTGGCTGTTCAGGATGTTTCATCGCGGTGCAGAAAAACACGCCTATGTGGTGACTCCTCGCACTGCAGAGTTAAGTCAGCATATGCTGGTCAAGGAGCCCGCTGACCTGTCCAAATTCCTGTTGTCCCCCATGCCTGGTTTGCTGGTGAAACTGAATGTGAAGGAAGGTGATCAGGTGAAGGCCGGTGAGGAAGTGGCTGTTGTTGAGGCCATGAAGATGGAAAACAGCCTGAGAGCGATATCCGACGGCGTGGTGAAAACTGTTTCTGCAGCGGCCGGTGACAGCCTCAAGGTAGACCAGCCGATCATTGAATTTGAGTAATCGCCGGCCTCTCTGCCCGCAATCGGGTTGGCAGCCTGCATTGGCCGGGTAAAATGGACGCTGGTACGAGCTTGGAGATGGTCATTGCAGATTAATCCACAGGAGCTTGCCGAGGGTATCCGCAGCGGCGACCGTCGTGCCCTTGCCAAGGGAATTACACTGGTCGAATCGACCCGTGCAGATCACCGGGAGGCGGCTGCCCGTTTGCTCGAACTGATTATGCCCTACACAGGCAACTCGATTCGGCTTGGTATTTCCGGTGTGCCCGGCGTGGGCAAATCGACGTTTATCGAGTCCTTTGGCAACCATGTGATCAGCCAGGGGCATCGGTTGGCCGTGCTGGCTGTAGATCCCACCTCGGCACTCAGTGGTGGCTCGATTCTGGGCGACAAAACCCGTATGGAAACACTCGCCCGCCACCCCGATGCTTATATACGACCCTCCCCGGCCGGACAAACTCTGGGCGGGGTAACCCGCCGCACCCGTGAAACCCTGCTGCTCTGTGAAGCGGCGGGATTTGATGTGATCATTGTGGAAACTGTGGGTGTCGGTCAGTCGGAAACCGCCGTGGCACAGATGACCGATATGTTTTTGTTGTTGCTGTTGCCCGGTGGCGGTGATGAGCTGCAGGGTATCAAGCGCGGTATTATGGAGCTGGCAGATTTGATTCTGGTGAACAAGGCGGATGGCGACCAGCAGGCGGCCGCCAACCGGACTGTAGCGGACTATCGCATGGCAGTTCACTTCCTGCACCCCCGCAGTCGACATTGGCAGGTTCAGGTTGAACCGCTTTCGGCGCTGCAGGGAGAAGGTGTGCAGAAAATATGGCAGACCGTTGAAGAATATCGGCAGGTGCTTGGCGATGCGGGCGAAATCGAGTCCCGCCGCGCTGCGCAGGCTCGGGCCTGGATGTGGAGCGAAACAGCTGACAGTCTGCTGGGCGAACTGAAAGAAAATGAGGCGGTAAAAGCCCTAGTGGATCAGCTGGAAGCTGATGTGACAGCTGGCCGAATCCCGGCTACCGTGGCGGCAAAACAACTGGTGGAAGCCTTTCTTGGCTAGCTTTTTGGGTGTTGCTCAAACGCCTTTGGCTGTATTGAATTTAACCGGATATCAAAAGGTAATCCTATGATAGGCAAACTGAATCATGTCGCTATTGTGGTCCCTGATCTCGACAGGGCGATGACCACCTATCGGGATGCGTTGGGCGCAACCGTCTCCGAACCCATTGATCTGCCCGAACACGGTGTCCGGGTCGCCTTTGTTGAATTACCGAATACCAAGATCGAATTATTGTTACCCCTCGGGGAGAATTCGCCCGTGGCGAAATTCCTTGAGCGCAATGTGGATGGTGGTATGCACCACCTGTGTTACGAGGTGGATGATATTATTACTGCCCGCGACAAACTGGTCGCTGCGGGTGCCCGGGTGCTGGGCAATGGCGAGCCGAAAATCGGTGCCCATGGCAAGCCGGTGCTGTTTCTCCATCCCAAGGATTTCTGCGGTACGCTGGTGGAAATTGAACAGGTCTGCCTGTAAAAAATACTCTCCGGGGCTAGATGACCTTGCCGCAGTTAAGCAGGCAATGGGGATCGAATAACTGTTTCAACTGACGCATTACCTGAATTTCCGTTTCATTCCGACTGATCTGCAGATAGCCTTTTTTCTCCAGGCCGATACCATGTTCTCCGGAAATCGAAGCCCCCCGCTCCTGCAATGGTCGATAGATCGCCTTTTCCACTGCTGTACGCCGGGCTTTAGTGTCGTTGCCGAGCTGGACTGCCAGATGTAGGTTCCCATCCCCCAGGTGACCGAGGGTGGCTATAAAAAGTGAGCGGTCGATGGCCTTCAGATTTTTTTCCACGGCCAGTAGATAGTTTTCCATGGTGCTGACAGGCAGACTGACATCAAACAGAATCATCGGTTGATAGGGTAGTAATGACGGGATGTTGTCGCGAATGGCCCACATGGCCTGCTGTTGCTGGCTACTTTCAGCCAGTACGGCATCGGCCAGCAATCCCGATGCAAGCGCTTCATTGAGTGCCTGCAGGAATTCTTCCCGGTCAGCGTCTCGATTAGCACCACTGGCCTCGATTAATACATAAAACGGATAATCGGGCGGCAGTGGAGGGGCGCCCATGCCATCGCCCCGGCAGGCAATCTGATAATAGCTTTGCCAGAGTGCCTCAAAAGCACTGAGTTTACCGCCGAGCGCGCCAGCCATATGCCGCAGCAGTCGGGACATCTGGTCGAACCGGGTCGTTGCCACCATGGCGGTATGACACACCGGCAACAGGGGGCGCAGCCTTAGCACGGCTCGAGTGATGATACCCAGCGTTCCCTCACTGCCGATAAACAGGTGCTTCAGGTCGTAACCGGCGTTGTTTTTCAGCATCTGATTCATGCTGCTGAGAATGCGCCCGTCGGCCAGCACCACCTCCAGTCCCAGCACCTGCTCGCGCGCCATACCATAGCGGATAACCTGGTTGCCACCGGCGTTGGTGGCGATATTGCCACCGATAGTGGCGCTGCCCCGTGCACCGAGATCAAGCGCGAACATCAGGCCTGCCGTTTCGGCCCGTTGTTGTACCAGCTGCAGAGGGGCCCCAGCCTGAACAGTCATGGTGCCATTTATGAGGTCGACAGACTCAAGGGCGGTCATGCGCTCCAGTGAAATGACCAGCTCATCACTGCTGCTCACGCAACCTCGGGTCATGTTGGTACAACCGCCGTGAGTGACCACTTTTTGCCCTGCGGCGAAACAGTGTTTCATCACTTCACTGAGTTGACTGGTATTGGTGGGTCGAATAATCGCGGGTGCGCGGCATTCGGATGCTCCCCAGCCATCGGTAACCCGTTCAGAAATACCGTTTTCGATAATACCCTGAGGATCCAAAATTTTCCGTAATCTTGCGAGCAGCTCATTCATTGCCCAGTGGTCCTGTTTGTGCGTGGCAGGTATGCGGGGTTTTGCCGCTTATGGCCCGGTTAAAATTGCCATAGCCACCATCAACCATTTTGCAGCATACATACAGTCATAATATCTAGGACGGTAACTTCATACCAACTACCGTGATCTCGCGATTATCGAGTTGTCGCACCACAAAGATAGCTGTGCCAATGTTCACCTTGTCGCCGATAATGGGTGGTCGGCGCAATTGTCCGGCAATCCAGCTGCCAAGATTCTGGTCGGCATCCGGGGGTTCCGGCAAGTCATAGAACTGGCAGATTTCCCCCAGGGGAATTCTGCCATCCAGCACAAAATCCCCGAACACCCTGCGGAAGTTTTTCCTGTCATCCTTTTCCGGTAGTACCAGTCCCAGTCGTCGTGCCACCCAGGCGAGGCTGCCCCCCTGCAACAGCAATGAGGTTGCTACGACCACAAAAGCAACATTGAAAAGGGTTTTTGCTCCCTCCAGATCCACCATCATGGGAAAAATAGCAAGCACGACCGGCACTGCACCGCGAAGGCCTACCCAGGCGATAAAAAATGTTTCCCTGCGTGTGAAGTGAAATGGCAGCAGGCACAGCGACACAGCTAGTGGGCGCGCAACCAGAATCAGTAACAGCGCGATACCCAGTGCCGGAAGCAGACCGTCTGCCACCTCGCTGGGGGTGACCAGCAAGCCCAGCAGCAGGAACATCAGGGCCTGGGACAGCCAGGCAAAGCCATCCATTGCTGACAGGGCCTGGCGAACGCTCCGGCGAGCCCGGTTGCCCACCATCAGGCCGAACAGGTAGATCGCGAGAAATCCCGAACCGCCCACCCAGGTGGCAAAGGCAAATACGCCAATACCGGCTGACATCAATAGCAGGGCGAGTATTCCGGCACCGCTGTCCAGCATACCCCGAATACGGTTGACGGCGCTGGCCATGGCGATGCCGGCCAGGTAGCCGATCAGCCCGCCTATACCAAACTGCGTGGTCAGGCTGAGCAGGGTGGTCCAGCCATTGAAAGCCAGCGTCTCGCCAGCGTTATAAATCAGGGCGATACTGATAAACGTCAGGGTGAGGTAGACCGCCATTGGGTCGTTCATGCCGGACTCGATTTCCAGCGTGGCGGCGACCCGCTCGTTGAGTCGCACGCCGCAGGATTTGAGCAGGGAAAACACGGCGGCGGCATCGGTGGAGCCGACGATCGCGCCCAGCAACATGGCCATTGGCCAGCTGAGCCCCAGCAGCCACATGGCGGCGAGGCCCGTGAGGCCCGCGGACAGTAATACGCCGAGTGTCGCCAGTATCAGTGACGGTTTGAGTCCGGTGCGAAAAGTGGCAAAGTCGGTGCGCAGTCCACCATCCACCAGAATGACGGCAAGGGCGATGTTACCCACCCAGAAGCTCAGTGCAAAATTGTCAAAACTGATACCACCTATGCCGTCCTCGCCACTTAGCATACCGACAATGAGAAAAACCAGCAGAAAAGGAAAACCGACCCGCGATGAAATGATGCCGGCAAATACTGCCACAAAAATCAGTGCTGCTGCGGCCATTAAGGGTAGGGCAAGGAAGTCGAGTGATAGCATGTTCTTCCTCAGGGGTTAGTCGGTATTTTCATGGTCGCCGCGTGACAATCAATAACAGTTTAATCTGTGAGGACAATTGGATGCTAGCGGGACAGCACGCGGCTCCAATCGAATAGGAGTGGGGTCAGGTATAACTGGCTTCGAACGCATCGATAAAATCAGCCAGCATTCTGGCGGGCAGGTTGTTGATGCCTGCCGCCGCCGCACGGCCGCCGCCGGTGGGGAAACGGCGGCATAAATCCGCGGCGCCCTGGCGGTTATTCAGTGGCGCTCGTACGCTTACCAGATACTCGCCCTGGGATGTTTCCGTGAGAACGGCATGGGCCCGGTCGGGATGACCATTGGTCAGTTGATTGCTGAAGACACCGCTGACCCGTCTGGCCCAGGCTTCGTTCGGCAGAATGAATACCGCTGTGGTGTCCGACGTTTTCTCGGCTGCAATGTCTGCGGCCGCCGCCATATCGCTGTGGTAGCCATTTTCCAGTTTATCGAAGTATTCATTGTCGAGGTGGATGAACTCCAGAGGGTCTGTATAAAGACTGGTCCGCCGAAAGAGCTCGGCAGGAGGGATGTATAAATCATCTACGGAAGCACCGTAACCGTTATAGTTGATATAAATGCCAAGCTTTTGCAGCTGTCTGAGGTCGGTATCGCTGTACTGTAATACCACGTCGGCCAGCGTCTCTGCCTGTTGATTGAGGTTGTCGCCAAATGCACCGACCACCGCCCAGGCGGCGAAAGCATTCCTTAGGTGCTGGTTAACCAGCAAGCTGGTACAGGTATCCGGTGCCTCGTTAATCAGGGCAGTGAGCTTTCCTGTCTCCGGAATAGCGCCGGAAAAGTGATGATCCACGTAAAATACCTTTGCGCCATCCCTCAGTAACCGCTCCAGATCGGGACGGTTCTTGTCCATGGAGATATCCAGTACGGTGATTCGGTCACCGGGCTGGGCCGCGACAGTTTTCAGAAGGCTGATATTGCGTTTTACCCCAGTAATCAGGCTGCTCTGGCGGGGTTCTGCCAACCGCAGTTGTGTCAGCGCACAGATACCATCGGCATCACCGTTGAATACATCAAAATCGGCCATGAAAAATCCTTGTCTGGAGGATGGCGTATAGCGGGGTAGACATGTCCCGCTATTCACTAACAGGTATTATTTATTGGTGCTCGGACTGGTAGTAATCCATCAGTATTTTGGCGACTTCAGGGCGGGAAAACTCGGGTGGTGGCGCGATGCCGTCTCCCAGCATTTGGCGCACTTTGGTGCCGGACAGCAGGATAAAGTCCTCTTTCTGGTGATCTTCCGCCTCATTCATCATCACCACCCGGCCGAGCTTGGTGGAGAAGGCGGTGTGATCGGCCCGGAAGATCTCGATGTCCAGCGCATCGTCCGGTACTTTTTCGTCGAAGATGGTTTGTGCATCGAAGGCTCCGTAGTAATCGCCGACACCTGCATGGTCGCGTCCCACAATCAGGTGAGTGGCCCCCATGTTCTGGCGGAACAGGGCATGCAGCACGGCCTCGCGGGGCCCGGCATAGAGCATGTCGAAGCCATAGCCGGTGACCATGACGGTATTTTTCGGAAAGTAGTGCTCTACCATGGTACGGATACAGGCATCGCGAACCGGTGCAGGAATATCCCCTTTTTTCAGTCGTCCCAACAGCATATGGATAACCACGCCGTCGGCATCAAGGCGTTCCATCGCCATGCGACAGAGTTCTTCGTGAGCACGGTGCATCGGATTGCGGGTCTGGAAAGCGATTACTTTTTCCCAGCCACGCTCGGTGATCTCATTGCGTATTTCCACGGCGGTGCGGAAGGTGTCGGGAAAATCACTCTGAAAGTAACTGAAGCTCAATACCTGCAGTTTTCCTGAGATCAAATAGTTTCCCAAATGGGTGAAAGTGGCTACCCCGGGGTGCTCCGGATCCAGATTGCCAAAAATCTGTTCGGCCATGGTTTCAATGTCTTCGTCCGAGACAGTTTCGATATGGTCGACCTCCATAATCGCCATTACCGGATTGCCCTCGGTGTTCGGGTCCCGCAGGGCGATACGTTTGGCGCCTCTGATCGCGCTGACATCCTTTGCTAGGTTAATGACCGGTACTGGCCAGAACAACCCGTCAGTGGTGTGCATTTTTTCCGCCACGCTCATGGCATCAGCCAGGCCCATGTAACCCTCCAGCGGATTGAAATATCCCGCCCCGAGCATGACGGCGTTGGCTGCTGCCGCGGAGTTCAACAGCAGTGAAGGCAGCTCTTCAGCTTCTTTCAGCAGTTGATGGTGTTGCTCTGTATCGTAAACAAAGAGGGGGTTCAATGTGTCTGAGCCGTGGGGCCTGATCAAAATACTATCTCCTGTTGATGAGCGAATGGGCAAGTGGTTTGTTGTGGGTTTTGCCGCAGCCTATATGCCTGCAAGGAACCGGTGTGATTTCAGGTAGTTGATAATCGTATCAACTTCCTCTGCCAGGGTCGTCTGGTCGGTCTGCAAATGGATTTCGGGATTTTCCGGGGCTTCATAGGGGTCGTCAATACCCGTGAAGTTTTTAATCTCACCGGCACGAGCCTTTTTGTAAAGACCTTTAGGGTCGCGTTTTTCCGCTTCCTGCAGCGGGCAGTCGACAAAAACCTCGATAAAGTCTAATCCGGCTGCTTTGTGTAGCTGTCGCACGGCATCCCGATCGGCCCGGTAGGGACTGATAAAACTGGATAGGGAGATAATACCGGCATCGGCAAATAGTTTGGCAATTTCACCGATGCGGCGGATATTTTCGGTGCGGTCCGCCGCACTGAAGCCGAGATTCTTGTTGATGCCCAATCGGACATTGTCGCCATCCAGTCGGTAGGCCAGTTTGCCGAACTCGTAGAGTCGGCTCTCGAGGGCGACGGCCACGGTGCTTTTGCCACTGCCGGACAACCCGGTAAACCAGAGTGTGGTGCCGCGCTGTCCCATCAGTTGAAAACGATCATCGCGAGTAACCTCGCCATGGTGCCATTGCACATTGGTTGCTTTTTGCTGAGTCATGGTGGGTGTCCTAATTGATCTGGGTATCAGTTTGCGTATCAGTGTCAGGAATTCCGGTTTTCATGGCGAGGCAGCCATGCAGCATAATATCGACACATTTTACTGTAACGTCCTCAGTCTTTAGCGGGGCATTTCTCAGTAATTGTATGCCCCAATAATTGCACAGACCGATCAGTGAAAGCGCTGTGAAATGGCAGTCAATATCCTCCCGCAACTGACCACTCGAGACCCCTTCGCAGAAAATGCCCTCGAGTTGTTGACGATAGCGTGAACCCAGCGCATTCAGCTGTTTTCGGCGCTCTCTGGGCAAGTACAGACGCTGTTCATTGTGTACTTTCATGGCTTCATTGTTGTGTTTGTAGGTCGCCAGGTGAGCGGCGATGGCGGCTTGTAGCTTGACTTCGAGCTTGTGGGGTTGGCTCGCAATCGACTCGATATGTGAAACGTAGTCCCTCAGGGCCGTCAGGCAGACTTCTTCCAGCGCCGCTTCCTTCGACTTGAAGTAGTAGTAGAGGCTACCCTGCTGAATGCCGAGTTTTTCGGCTATATCCCGGGTGCTGGCACCATGAAAACCCTTGTCGGCAAATACTGCCGCCGCTGCCGCCACCGCACGTTGATGTCGGTGAGCATAGCGGGTTGAATTTTTGTCCTGTGTTGGCATTGAGTATCCGAAGATATTTCTATAACGCTATAGAATCTATAGGTTTATAGAAAAAAGCAAGCGGAGTTTCATTTTTAGGGTATGAATAGGACTTCGTGTGGTGAGGGAAAGAGTAAATGCCCATCGGCGCCATCATATATAGGTGTCACAGACATTCGATGTGTGAGGGTTGCCTTGCGGTCAGGGGGGGTAAAGGTTAAAGGGGTGTGGTTGGTCTTATTGAACCGTCTGAATACCTTAAAACCCCCGAGATTAAGTTAAAAGCTTGGGGGAGATGGCGCACCCGAGAGGATTGACTCAAAACGGCTGGTGGCCGTTTTGCTCCCTGCGGGACTGCGCCGCACTGCGGCTTGGTCCAACTTCCTGACGGAAGTTGTCGAACCTCTTATCGGTTCGAACACTTACCGGTGTGCCAAACAAAAATCCCGGCACAGGGCCGGGATGTTCGTATGGATGGCGCACCCGAGAGGATTCGAACCTCTGACCTCTGCCTCCGGAGGGCAGCGCTCTATCCAGCTGAGCTACGGGTGCGTTACTGACTATCTGAATTGTAGACCCATTACGCTTCTGGGTTAGTCGATACGATACCGCTATACTGTACGACCATTTTGATATGGATAAGGTTATCTGAGCGGGCGCAATCATATAGCGTCACTGTCCGTTAGTCTATTTTTCTGGCAGTCATCGCTCATCTGTAAAAAAGAATGATATCTGGGAAATGATTTCTGAAGGGTATCGTTTATCGGTTTGTCTGTTCAAGGAGTGTTGTATCCGTGAGAGTTGGGTTACTTGTCAGTATTGTTGGATTGCTTGTGCTTGCAGGCTGCGCCCAGGTACAACCGCAGAGTGAGTCATCGACGAGTGTGGTGGACGAACAGTCCAAAGTGGATGCGACCCCTGTGGAGCCGTTGTGCCCCGCCCCACCCCCCTGTCCGGTTTGCAAGATGCCAGCGGTGATGTGTCCAGAACCCAAAGTCGTTGAAAAAGTTGTGGTCAAAACGGTGCCTGCCACAGCCGGAGAGTTGAACCTGCCAATTATTGGGGAAATCGAATATGTCTTTGTTGACCCACCCGGCATCAAGATGGAGGCCAGGGTTGATAGTGGGGCTGAAACATCTTCCATCCACGCGGAAAATATCCAGATGATAGAGCGGGATGGTATTCGATTTGTCCGATTTGTCATCCCCGATCCCAACACAGGTAAAGCTATTAGTCTCGAGCAAAAACTGGCCCGTACGGTATTGATCAAACGAAAAGTCGGTGAACCCGAACGTCGCTATGTGGTGAAGCTCTGGATAACCATGGGTGAGATTAAAGAAAATATCGAAGTGACCCTTTCTGATCGTGAAGACTTTGAGTTTTCTTTTCTGATTGGCCGTAACCTGCTGACAGATACTGCTATTATCGACGTCAGTCGCAAACATACACTGAAGTAATTAGCCATGATGTCTTCCAAGCTGCAAATTTTACTGGTGGCCGGTTTATTGATCGCTGTCGGTCTGGGATTAACGTTGTATAAAACGATTGAGCTGGACTTCCCACTGTTGCCGGGTGAAAAGCAGGATGTCTGGACACTGGAGTCCAAGATCACTTTCAATCCGGGTGATGGTCCGGTGGAAATTGCACTGGCACTGCCGGAAACCCAGGCGGGCTGGGTGATGCTCGACGAATATTTTGCATCCTCCGGATTCGGTTTTTCGGTAGAAGATGATGCGGGAAAGCGGCAGGCAAAGTGGACGCGTCAGTCCCAGGAACACCCCACGACGCTCTACTACAAGTTGCAGGTTTATCGTGCGGACATCTCAGGGCTGGGAGCCAGCAGGGTGCCCTCAGTGGTATCTCCCGAGCTCAGCAATGATCGGCGGACTGCCATGGAGCGTGTGGTATCCAGCTTGCGGGAACGCTCCTCCGGTCCGGTCAGTTTTACGGCACTACTGCTACAGCAGCTGGCCCAGGGCGGGATGGATCAGGATGCAGCGTTTTTGTTTGGAACCCGTGAGGCAACAGATCTGACCGTGGCCATGGACGTGCTCTCTTTTGCCGGGATCCCCTCCCAGCGAGTGCGAGGGGTGTATCTGGAAGACGGTCGCCGTCGCCAGCAAATGTCGACGTTGTTGGAGGTGTTTGATAACGGTAGTTGGTATCTGTTCGATCCCACTACAGCAAAGCCCGGTTTGCCAGAAAACTTTTTTGTCTGGCAGCGGGGTGAGCGGTTCGTGCTCGATGTAATCGGCGGCACCAGCTCGCAGCTGGAATTTGCCATCGTTAAAAATACCCTGCCTGTTAAAACCGTGTTGTCCATGGAGCAGCAGGCAGGGGACAAGCTGATGCTGGATTTCTCGATTTATGCCTTACCGGTGGAGCAGCAGGGCATGTTCAAAGGCTTGTTACTGCTGCCCGTGGGCGCACTGGTGGTGGTGTTACTCAGGGTGATGGTGGGAATTCGCACATCGGGTACCTTCATGCCGATTCTTATTGCACTGGCATTTATTCAGACTTCGCTAATTACCGGATTGGTGATCTTTCTGACTGTTGTGAGTGCCGGGTTGTGGATTCGATCCTACCTCTCCCATCTCAACCTACTGTTGGTGGCCAGGATCACGGCTGTGGTCATACTGGTAATCCTGATCATGGCAACCCTGAGTATCGTTACCTACAAAATGGGTTTCGAACAGGCGCTCACTGTGACGTTCCTACCGACAATAATCCTGTCCTGGACTATTGAGCGGATGTCGATTCTATGGGAAGAGGAGGGTGCACACGAAGTGTTGATTCAGGGGGGTGGCAGTCTGCTGGCGGCGATTCTCGCCTATCTGTTGATGACCATGGAGTTGGTGGCACACCTGACGTTTAATTTCCCCGAGTTGATGATCAGTCTGCTGGGTGTGGTGTTGTTGTTGGGTAAATACACGGGTTACCGACTGTCAGAGTTGTATCGTTTCCGTTATCTGAGAAAGGACTGGCAGTGAAATTCATTTCTCCGGGTGAATTGCGTCGGTTGGGTGTGCTGGGCATGAACAGCCGTAACGTGAATTACATTGCTGCCACCAATGAACGCCACCGGTTTCCATTGGTGGATGACAAGCTGAAAACCAAACGCCTGGCACAGGACCATGGTATGCGTGTCCCGAAACTGTTCGGGGTCCTCAGTATTCAGCACGAAATACAGAGTTTGGAAAAGACCCTTGAAGGGTTGGAACGTTTCGTAATCAAACCTGCCCATGGCAGTGGTGGCAAGGGGATATTGGTGGTTTGTGAACGCCGAGCTCAGGAGTTCGTCAAGTCCTCCGGTACGGTGATTAATCTGCGCGATGTAAAGCGCCATACCTCCAATATTCTCAGTGGTCTCTACAGTCTTGGTGGGCGAACGGATGTGGCAATGATTGAAGATATGATTATCTTTGATCCCTTGCTCAGTGATTTCAGCTACGAGGGGGTCCCGGATATCCGGGTGATCGTGTATCGGGGGTTCCCAGTGATGGCGATGATGCGCTGTGCAACCCATGCTTCGGATGGTAAAGCCAACCTCCACCAGGGTGCCGTGGGCGTTGGGCTGGACATCGAAACCGGTTTTAGTGTCTGTGCGGTTCAGAACAACGTCAGAGTCGACAAGCACCCTGATACAGGCATTGGCTTTAAAGCCCTTCAATTGCCCCATTGGCAGGAGATCCTCGATTTGGCCTGCGGTTGTTACGAAATGACTGGCCTGGGTTATTTCGGTGCGGATATTGTGCTCGACAAGTACCGGGGGCCGATGATTCTTGAGCTCAACGCCAGGCCGGGTCTGGCCATACAGATTGCCAATCAGGCCGGGTTGGAAAAACGATTGCAAGCCATAGATCGGCTTGAGGCTGTTGATCGGTCCATCGCCGAGCGGACGGAACTGGCGAGAACAATGTTCGCTCAGAAACCGGATCATGTATAACCCTTTCCGGCTTTGAACTTTAACCCCAAACAACATTCACCCCGGGAGTTTATGCGTTATAATGAGGCGCTGAATCTGGTCGTTAATACGCAAAAATGGAGACGAAAATGAACCAATTGAAAAAGCTGAGTGTGTTTGGCGCTGCTTTGCTACTGGTCGCAGGTATGGCCGGTTGCGGTTCTGAAGAGCAGGAAGTGAAGCTGACTGCCCAGCAAGAGAAGGACATGTCCGAGCGTCTCGCACCTGCCGGTGAAGTGGTTTTGGCGGGTAACGTACCTGAACCGACCAAAGTCGCTTCAGCTGGGCCTCGCTCCGGCGAAGACATTTACAACAGCAAGTGTGTTGCCTGTCACTCCAGTGGAGCAGGTGGTGCGCCAAAAACCGGTGTGGCCAGTGACTGGTCCCCCCGTATTGATCAGGGCATGGATGTACTCTATGCCAATGCCATCAACGGGATTCGCGGTATGCCGGCGAAAGGCCTGTGTATGGATTGCTCCGAGGACGAGGTTAAAGCAGCTGTGGACTATATCCTAGAGAAGAGTAAATAAAATCGGCTCTTTTATGAAAAAAACCGCGCTATTGGCGCGGTTTTTTTATGGCTGCGGGCTTTGTGGTCGAATGCTAGTATCTAAAAGAACCTGTTTTGGTTCATTTTCATAACCTGAATATTGAGCGCCATGTCTAATTGTAGGGGTTTGATTCTGGCCGGGGGGTTGTCAACGCGAATGGGTTCAGACAAGGCCGCCTTGCGACGCAACCACCAGACGATGAAAGATTTTAGCCGGGCGTTACTCTCTGCGCTTGGTCTTGATGTGGTCGTGGCGGGTGGAGCTTCAGGCATTCCCGACCTGATTCCCGGGGTCGGCCCACTGGCAGCTATCTATTCTGTCCTGCACACTATAAAACCCTCTGCGCTTCTGGTCCTTCCTGTGGATATGCCCCTGTTGACCACAACAGTGTTGGGAGTATTGTTGGAGGAGGGTGAGAAAGCTGGTGTGCCTGTCTGTTATGAGGGCTGTTATCTGCCACTATACCTGCCAGTTACACAATCCCTGCGAGACTATCTCGATATGGCTTTTACGGAAGGCAGCGATCAACCGCGTTCCTTGAAGCGTATGCTTGCCGCACTGAACGGTCGACAATTGCCCATCACAGATACCGATGCGCTGCTTAATGCCAATACGCCCGAAGAGTGGCAACGAGTGGTAAGGATGCTGGATGACGTTGATTGAGGACTAAGAAGCTAGGTCGATGTGACTGGGCAGGCCGGTCGGTAACTGAGTGTCTTCCGAAGAGCCGTGCGTTTTAGTGACAGAAAAATAATCGATCATCCGATAAGCTAGCCAGGCCAACGGCCTGGTAAAGGTATTCCGGGCTTGACCTGATGCCTTGATCGGGTACGCTCGAGACTACACCCTTTTTGGCTGTGTTTATGCCACCTATGCCTGACAGCAAATCGACTGTATTGACCGACCGCTTTGGCCGGGTCGTCAACTATCTGCGCCTGTCGGTGACAGATCGCTGTGATTTTCGCTGCGTCTACTGCATGGCGGAGGACATGGTCTTCGTGCCGCGTCAGCAGTTGCTGACCCTGGAAGAGCTGGCATTTGTTGGTCAGGCGTTTGTCGAGCTGGGTGTGAGTCGTATCCGTCTCACCGGGGGAGAACCGCTGGTGCGGCGCAATCTGATGTCGCTGGTACATAGTCTGGGTAAATTGGCGGGGCTGGATGAATTGCTGCTGACCACTAACGGCGCAAGGCTTGAGTCGGTTGCCGGGGAGTTAGTTAATGCCGGCATCAAACGCATCAATATCAGCCTCGATTCCCTGCAACCGCTGCGCTTTGCGACGATTACCCGCACAGGTGAGTTGCATCGGGTCCTGAGTGGCATCGCGGCTGCCAAGCGGGCCGGTATCGAGCGGGTTAAGATCAATGCGGTAATCATGCGTGGTCAGAACGATGACGAAATCATAGCACTGCTGGATTTTGCTCTGGAGCACGGCCTCGATATCAGCTTTATCGAGGAAATGCCTCTCGGGGTGACAAGTCGGTCTGATCGTCAGAGGGAGCTCGTCAGCAGTCAGGAAATTCGGGCCAGGATCAGCAGCTTCTACCCCTTAATGGCCAGTGCGGAAACATCCCCCGGGCCGTCACGGTATTACCGGATACCTGGCAGCAGCAGCCGGATCGGTTTTATTTCCGCTAACACCCATAATTTCTGTGAGAGTTGCAACCGTGTACGGGTGACTTGTGAGGGGCAATTGTTGCTGTGCCTGGGCAATGAGCACTCGGTAGACCTGCGGGCCGTGATTCGTGCTCACCCCGGTGATATGGACGTGCTCAAAACCGCCATTGTCGCGGCCATGGCCATCAAGCCAGAGCGACACCATTTTTATGATCCGGATCGGCCACAGGTAGTACGTTTCATGAATGCCACCGGTGGCTGAGAATTTTGGTGTACCTCAATAATCACTGACTGTTGACAACAGAACCGATTGGTCCATAATTCATTTATGAATCTGGGCAGACCAAGAGAATTCGATATCGACCGCGCGCTGGAATCCGCTACCCGGCAGTTCTGGGTGGCTGGTTATGAGGCAACCTCCATGGCGGAGCTGTTGGCGGTGATGAACCTGTCCAAGAGCAGCCTCTATCAGACCTTTGGCAGCAAGGAGGCGCTGTTTATTCGCTGCCTGGATTACTTCCAGACCTCCATGGCCGCCAACCTGTCGAGTCAATTGCAGAGCTCCGACTCTCCAATGCAGTTTCTCGCCGATTACCTGGAGAGCGTGATTGATGAAGCCTCCGCAAAGTCCGCGCGCAAGGGCTGTCTGCTGGTCAATACTGCCAATGAGCTCGCCCAGCGTAACCCCGCGGTCAGGGAGGCTGTGGCAAGGGGTGGAGAGAAGATGATCAGAGTCTTTGTCGAAGCGCTGGAACAGGCCCTGGCTCGGGGAGAAATTCATTCCCCCCAGTCCTTGGAAGAACTGGCTCGCTACTATTTTTCCTCGGTGAGCGGTTTGCGCACCATGGTCAAGGCAGGCGCCAGCAGAGAAGAGCTCGAACCCATTGCCAGACTCGTCATGAAGACCCTGCAATAATTTTTTTGGCCACTTATGGACCGAATGGTCCCTAATGGTTTTTGTTTAAACCAGCAAATGTAAAACAGGAGACCTACCCATGAAATCCGAATACAAGATCAGCCTACCGCCCTTGGAACTTTCGACCGCCCCTGAAACGGTCAAGCCGGTGCTGCAGGAACAGAAAAACAACTTTGGCTTTCTGCCCAATATGTATACCCATATGGCCAACGCGCCAGCGGTACTGAAGATGTACTTGCAGGGATACCAGTTATTTCGTGAGGAGTCATCGTTTTCCCCGGTGGAGCAGGAAGTGCTGTTTCTCACTATCAGCCGCTACCACGGCTGCGATTATTGCGTCGGCGCCCACAGCATGATCGCCGACAAGATGTCCGGGGTGCCAGGCCATGTGACTGATGCCATTCGTGACGGCGAGACCATTGATGACCCGAAGCTGCAGGCCCTGCAGGACTTTGCCGTGGCCATGCTGGAAAGTCGCGGCGCGCCCAGCCGCACGGAAGTCGAGGACTTTCTAGGCGCCGGCTTCAGCGAACAGCAGTTGCTGGAGGTGATTGTCGCCATTGCGGTGAAAACCCTCAGCAACTACAGCAATCACCTGACACATACCGAGCTGGATACTGTGTTTGAGGACTACCGCTGGGAGAAGTGATGCCCCGATGGGTCGCGTTGATGGCGGAGCGGGACAAGTGCCTGCGCCGCCATCAATGGCTCAGTCGCCCTGGTTTTTTCGATGGTCTTCCAGGGTGTCCACTCCATCCCTGAGCCAGGCCAGCAAACCGCCGCCGAGGCTGCGCGCCTGGAACCCTTGCTGTCGCAGCAATTCCACGGCCTTGCCGCTGCGGACACCACTTTGACAGTAACAGAGCACAGTGCCCCCATTCTCCAGCTCCTCTAGGCGCTGGGGTAATTCATCGACGGGAATATGCCGGCCACCGATATGGAATGCCCGCCGTTCTTCGGAACCACGCACATCCAGCAGCACACAGTCGCCCTGATGGAAGCGCTGGCGAAAGGCTTCGGGGTGCAACACATCAGCAGATTGAGCGTCGGCGGCACACTGGGGTTCAGACCGCTTTGGCAGCTCGGGCGCGGTGGCGGGATCGCGGCAGGCGGGGCAGTCGTCGCTGTGGGACAGTTGAATGGAGCGAAATTCCAGATTGAGGGCGTCTACCAGCAACAGGTGATTTTTCAAGGGTGTCGGCAGCCCCAGTAGGTATTTGATGGCCTCGTTGGCCTGTAATACACCGAGCAGCCCTGGTAGTACGCCGATCACCCCGGCACTGTTGCAGTCCTCCACATTGACGGGAGGCTTCGGAAACAGACAGCGGAAACAGGCATTGCCAGGGGTAAACAGAGCGCATTGGCCAAAGAATTTCTGGATGCTGGCAAATACCCAGGGTTTGTTCAGGGCACAGCAGTGGTCGTTGATCAGATAGCGGGCGCTGAAATTGTCGGTACAGTCCACCACCAGGTCGGCGGTGGCCACCAGCTCGGGGGCATTATCGGTGCTGAGAAACGCCTCGATGGCGTCGACGCGGATATCCGGGTTGAGACGCCGCAGTCGCTCCCCGGCGGCGGCGGCCTTGGGCTGTCCCACCTGTCTGTGCTCGAAGATGATCTGCCGCTGCAGGTTGCTGGTGTCCACGACATCACCGTCTACCAGCGTAAGGTGACCGATTCCGGCGGCGGCCAGATAAAGCGCCACCGGCGAACCCAGTCCACCGGCACCAATCACCAGAATATGGGACTGTTTTAATTTCAGTTGTCCAGCGGCGCCCACTTCCGGAAGCTGGATGTGCCGGGTATAGCGCAGCCATTCGCTGGCACTGAAGCTGGTTGTATTTTCATTCATGGGTCACTCTACTCCGGTTTAATGGTGGCTGCCAATCGGCACCGGCAAGTTGCACAGGATGTAAGTTAGGGGTGGCATGGATGTACTTTCCAGTGGGCAATTCTATTACCGTGTCGCACTCCGGCGAGTCGACCACGCCAATTTCTCCATCTCCTTCTCGATATTTAAGGTGAGGGCGGAGTTGCTGATATTGGCGTAGATCTTTATAAGAAAGTTACGGCTGGTAATCATCGGCTTCAAGCACGTCCATACCCAGTCTGGCGGTCAGCAGTTTGGTGGTCTCCAGGTTGTAGTAATCAGCGTCATAGCTGGCCGGGTTGTCCTTGTAGTCGGATTGCCATGCGTATTCTGCTGTGTAGAGCCATTTGGTGTCATTGCCCTGTGTACCGGACAACCGGACACCTTAGGTTTTACTGGATGCGGAGGGTGCATCTTCCAGATCCAGCAGGTAGGCGTAGGCAGTCAGAATACCTACACTAAGGCCCTGGTAATTGATATTGATGATATCGGCGCTGCTGTTCCAAGCGACATCTGCGTGCGGTGACGCGCCCTTATGCTCAAGACATGCCCGGTTTACAGAATGCTGTTGTCAATGCAATGGCACTGAAGCCGGAACCATACTATTTTTACCACGATGACAAACCGCAAGTATTGCGCTTTATGAATGCCACCGGTGGTTAACGGGAATCAGGATGATCGAAATACAAGAGCCTCAATCAAGTAATTCGCCGGCATGGCTTAATCTGGGCTTCCGGCCTTTCTTTATAGGTGCGGCCCTGTTTGCTGTGCTGTCCATGTCGATCTGGGCGGCGATTTTTCCGCTGCAAATACTATCGCCCTTGAATCAATTGGCCCCGACCGTCTGGCACGCTCACGAAATGATCTACGGCTACGCAGTGGCGGTGATTGCCGGGTTCCTGCTGGCTGCGGTGAAAAACTGGACAGGTCTGCAGACACCCAGGGGCGCATTATTGTTTCTGTTATTCTTTTTGTGGCTGGCCGCGCGGTTGTCGCCCCTTTCCGGATTGTTTTCAGAAGAAGGGCTGCCATTGCAGTGGACCGCTTTCGCCGATCTGTTGTTCATGGTCATGCTGATCCCGGCGGTGGCAATGCCGATCATTCGCGCCAAATCCCAGCGCAATCTGGTGGTGATTGCCATACTGGCGCTGCTGCTGACTGGCAACGGTCTCTTCTATCTCGGGGTTTTCGGCATACTGGCTGACGGTATCCGGCTGGGGCTGTACCTGGGTTTTTACAGCATCATCGCTCTGGTATTGATGATCGGAAGGCGGGTGATCCCCTTTTTCACCGAGCGTGGTGTCGGCTATTCGGTCACCCTGACCAACTATCTCTGGCTGGACAAGGCCGTGCCGTTCCTGATGGTCGCCTTTATTGCCGCTGAGCTGCTCGCACCGGGAAACCTGCCGACAATAGTAGTGGCCGCCGTTCTGACCGTGCTACTGGGACTTCGCCTGTTCGGTTGGCACACCAAAGGTATCTGGCGCAAGCCATTACTGTGGGTGCTGCATGTGGCCTACGGCCTGGTGGTGGTGGGCTTTGCCCTGAACGTGGCGGCAGCTCTGACTGGCATTTCCCCATTCCTGGCGGTGCACGCCTTTGCCCTAGGGGGGATCGGCCTGATGACCCTCGGCATGATGGCCCGGGTGTCCCTGGGGCACACCGGGCGCAATATCCTTGCACCGCCCTCGGCAGTAATCTGGATGTTTCTGCTGTTGTGTGGCGCTGCACTGTTGCGGGTGTTTGTGCCGTTGCTGGCCCCCGCTTATTACGCTCTTTGGGTCGGTCTGTCCCAGCTGAGCTGGATCTTGGCGTTTGTGCTGTTCTCGCTGATCTATATCCCGATGCTGGTGACGCCTCGGGTGGATGGTCAGCTGGGGTAGTTGTATAGGTATAAGTGGGGTCATATAAGTGTATAAGTGACGTCTGATCTGTCGCCATGCCCCAACTTATTCTTATTTAACTTATTTGAGGTTTTTACCTGGCTCAATGCAGTAGTCTGGCAGTGGTAAATGTTCTTGAAAGGTGGAGGTCCCCGCCCTGGGAGTAGGGTTGGTGGGATTGCCAGATAGGTGCTAGTGTGAATAGAACGGTGTGTAACATCATTTGAAAAACTAAAATAATAACTGTGCATGGGAAGGTGTTTATGACAGAAAAACTGACTCGTTCCGGAGCCCGAAATATCTTCTTTGGCGGTTCGCTATTCTTTTTTATTGTCTTCGCTGCTCTGACTGTCCACAGCCATTTTTACATGGTGAACACTTCTACCGATAAGGAGGGGTTGACGGAGTCTGTCAAGCTGGGCAAACACGTATGGGAGAAGAACAGTTGTATCAACTGCCATACCATCTTGGGGGAGGGCGCATACTTCGGTCCCGAACTGGGTAATGTCTGGCATCGTTATGGAGGCAGGGAAAATCCGGAGGCGGCCCGGGCCGGCATTAAGGGCTGGATCAAAGCACAGCCTCTGAATATCGAGGGACGACGAAAAATGCCCGCCTTCGACCTTAGCGAGCCAGAACTTGATGCTCTGGTGGATTTTTTCCGCTGGACAGACGATATCGACACCCAGGGTTGGCCACCTCATCCCTCCGGTTGATGTGTTCATCGGGGTCACAAATGGGGTCGCCCCAATATCCAGAAGTCTGTCGAAAACCCCGAGATAATAATTAAAAGGAGATAATTGACGATGAAATACGAAACTCAGAAGGTGGCCCTCCCGTTTTTCATGGTCGCGATGGCGCTGTTTGTGCTGCAGGTGGTGTTTGGCCTGCTAGCGGCTACTGTCTATGTTTTGCCTGAGTTCATGACTGAGGCCATGCCGTTCCACATCATGCGCATGAGTCACACCAATCTGTTGATCGTATGGCTGTTGATGGGTTTTATGGGGTGCACCTATTACCTGATGCCGGAGGAGGCGGAAACGGATATTCACAGCCCCAAGCTGGCCTACCTGCAGCTTGCCCTGTTTGCTGTGGCCGGTGCCGGTTCTCTCGTTAGTTATCAGTTCGGTATCCATGAGGGGCGGGAGTTTCTGGAGCAACCCCTCTGGGCAAAAATCCTGATTACCGTCTCCTTTTTGATCTTTCTCTACAACACCAGCATCACTCTCTACAAGGGCCGCCGAACGGCAATCAACATGGTGTTGATGCTGGGACTGTGGCTGGCAGCGATATTTTGGCTGTTCGCCTTTTACAATCCGGCCAACTTGGCCGTGGACAAGCTCTACTGGTGGTGGGTCGTCCATGTCTGGGTCGAGGGTGTCTGGGAGTTGATCATGGGATCACTGCTGGCTTATCTGTTGATCAAAATGACCGGTGTCGACCGCGAAATCATTGAGAAGTGGCTGTACGTCATTATCGGACTGGCCCTCTTTTCCGGTCTCCTGGGGACGGGTCACCATTACTACTGGATCGGCGCCCCCTGGTACTGGCAGCCCATCGGCAGTATTTTCTCCACCCTTGAAGTGCTGCCTTTCTTTGCCATGGTGCTGTTTGCCTTCTACATGTTCTGGAAGGGACGTCGCAATCATCCCAATAAGGCCGCCATGCTCTGGACCCTGGGCAGTGCCGCCGTAGCGTTCTTCGGGGCAGGTGTCTGGGGTTTCATGCACACCCTGTCCTTCGTCAATTACTACACCCACGGCACCCAGGTTACGGCTGCCCACGGTCACCTGGCTTTCTATGGTGCCTATGTGATGATGGTGCTGGCGGTCATCACCTACGCCATGCCTCAGTTGCGCCGGATGCAGCCCTATAACCAGATCCTCAATATGTGGAGCTTCTGGATAATGACCTCAGCCATGTGCTTTATGACATTTACTCTGACGTTTGCCGGCGTGGTACAGACCCACCTGCAAAGGGTCATGGGAATGAACTACATGGAGGTGCAGTCCCAGCTGGGGCTGTTCTACGCCATGCGTCTGGGGGCGGGCGTGGTAGTGGCCGTGGCCGCACTGTTGTTCCTTTATGCCACCTTCGGCCCGGCCCGGGAGCAGGTTGCCGACACGCCGACAGAACCCGTCTGAATAGAATAGCAGCGCCTGAAAGGCGCTATTGCCTGTCGGTGGTGGCGCCGGTATCAACTGGGAAAAAATCATGTCCGACTCTGCTGAATCTATTTCCCATTCCGATGGGAATCTACCCTTCTATCGTCCCGTTGGAGACGAGTGTGAGTTGTTTCGTCACGCCTGGGAACACCGGTTGCCGCTGTTACTGAAGGGGCCCACGGGTTGCGGCAAGACCCGGTTCGTCCACCATATGGCGGCCAAACTAAGCAGGCCCTTGTTTACAGTGTCCTGTCACGACGATCTGACTGCGGCAGATCTCACCGGTCGCTATCTGCTGCGTGGTGGCGAGACCCAGTGGGTGGATGGCCCCCTGACCCGGGCCGTCCGTGAAGGTGGTATCTGCTATCTGGATGAAGTAGTGGAGGCGCGCAAGGATGTTACCGTGGTTCTGCATCCGCTTACTGACGACCGGCGTGTGCTGCCTCTGGAACGCACCGGTGAACTGTTGCAGGCGCCTCCGGATTTTATGCTGGTGGTGTCCTATAATCCCGGCTATCAGCATATTCTCAAATCCCTCAAGCCCAGTACCCGTCAGCGCTTTGTCGCACTCAGTTTTGATTTTCCACCACCGGCCCTGGAGCGGGATATCGTCGCCCGTGAGAGTGGTTTGGCGGCCGATCAGTGCACGGCACTGGTGAATCTGGCGGTCCGCCTGCGGACGCTGAAGGGGCAGGATCTGGACGAGACTGTTTCCACCCGCCTGCTGATCTACTGTGCCACCCTGATGGCCGCCGGAGTGTCGACACTGCAGGCGGCCCGTGCCACGCTGGTGGAACCGCTGAGCGATGACATCGATATTCAGGAAGGGTTGCTGGAGGCCATCCGCGCCACCTTCGGCGATGAATGATGAGCCGTCGGGGTCTGCTGGAGTTTCTGGAGCTGGAAGAGTGGGTAGGGCAGCGTTGGCATCGCTGGGCTTCCCGGGCTGCCAGTTATCCCCATTATCCCGAGGCAATGGTCAGGTTCCGGGCGCTGGAGAAAAGTCTGGCGGTCTTTTTTCGCCTTAGCGGTGGAGACCCGGGTCTTGAGCTCGGTGCCATATCCGCCCGGGCGTCCGGACATCGGCTCCGCTGGCGGCAGCGCCTGGGGTTCGACGAAGAGCTCCTGGATCTGGCCCGGGTGGACGAGCAACATCTGCTGTTGCCGCCGCACATTGACCTGCTTCCCGACCGGAACCTCAATCGTGATTTGTATTTCTGGCTGGCTGCTTACCTGGCCTGTGCCCAGTCACTGCCGTCTGAGCCGGACTCACTGCGCCGGGATATCCTCACCCTCCGGGAAGTGCGGCGCACCAGTGGTATGGTGCTGGCTGCTTACCCGGGCCTCGGTGCACGCCATGACCGATTGTGCTCAGCTCTACTGGCGCGCCGCCCCAAGCGGCAACTACCGCGTCTGGAGGCAGCACTAGAGGCAGTGATCCGTCGATTGCTTGGCGACTCGATGCCCCTGGTCGGGGTTGCCAGAGATCTTTATTCTGCTGTTCTCGACGATAGAACACTGTATGAGTGGCTTGCACCGAAAGGCTATCGACCACCGCTGCCGGTACCCCTTTGGGGAGAAGCAGTAATGTTGGGAACGGTGCCCCGTACACCGGATGAACAGGAAGATGTTACCGACGACAGTGAGGCGCAGATGGGGCCAGAGGGGCGACGCAAGGCCAGCCGTCGCCGCCAAACTGAGAGTGAACGGGACGATCCTCTGGTGTTCAACCGCTTCGAGAAAATGCTTTCCATTGCCGAGATGGTAAATCTGAACCGTCTGGTGGACGATGAGGAGGACGAAGATGCTCACAAGTCCGCCGAACAGCTGGATGAGATCACCGTCAGTCCCCACCATAAAAAAGCCGCCGCAAAAATCAGGCTGGATCTGGACTTGCCTCCAGATGTTGCCGCCGGTGCTCCGCTGTCGGGAAAATACCGATACCCGGAGTGGGATTACCGCAAAGGTCGTTATCTACCGGAGCACTGTCAGGTTCTTGTTGAGCCCTACAGCGAGGCAGAGCAGACCATGCCACAGGACGAAGCGGCCCGGCGCAGGATTCTGAGTGTGCGGCGCCAGTTTGAGGCGCTGCGCCCGGGCCGCGAGGTGCTGCGAGGCCAACTGGAGGGGACGGAGCTGGATATGGATGCCGTCGTCCGTGCCCACTGCGACTTGGCCGCCACTGGCACAGCCAGTGACGGTCTTTACCTCGCCTCACTGCCACGTACCCGGGATCTGGCGGTGGATATTCTGGTGGATGTCTCCCTGTCGACGGATGCCTGGCTGGAGGATCGGCGGGTGATCGATGTGGCCCGGGAGGCGCTGTTGGCTCTAGCCCACGGCCTGTCCCTGTCCGGCGACGACTACGCCATCCACTGTTTTACCTCCCGACGGAGAGAACAGGTTTGGGTGAGTACCCTGAAGTCCTTTGATGAGGTTATGGGGGAACGGGTAGAGCGACGAATTCAGGCTCTGCAGCCGGGCCACTATACCCGTATGGGGCCGGCCATTCGTCATTGCACAGAACTTCTGGCACAGCGCCACCAGCGCCACCGTCTGCTGCTGATGCTCAGCGACGGCAAACCCAACGACACTGACTATTACGAAGGCCGTTACGCTATCGAGGATACCCGCAGGGCAATTCTCGATGCCCGGCAGCAGGAGGTACAGGTATTCGCTGTCACTGTGGACAGAGAGGCGGAAGCCTATCTGCCCCGCCTGTTTGGCCGAGGAGGTTGGGCTATGGTGAGTAGGCCGGAGCATCTGCCCCAGGCTTTGCCTGCTATCTATCGGCGGGTTACGTCGCGCTGATCACTTCTTGGATGAGTGCCGACCAAAGAGCAGGCTTTTGGGGTTATCTATTGGGAGATTGGCGGTTAGCCGGTGAATACCGATGGCGCAGCGCCCCACCAGCCAGATCAACAGGGCAGTGAAGAATAGATACCCGAAAATCCAGGCAGTAACCGGGGATGCACCCAAGTAGCCAAGCCCCTGCCAGGAAGCGAAGGCCAGCGCACAGGCCATCAGGCCGATCCAAAACGTACGCGCCTGAAAACGGAGATGGCTAGCCACCCAGGGGGCACTGCCGGGGCATCGCCAATGGGCCAGAATTGCGGCTAGCGGAGCCGTCACCACTGTCATGATACTGCCCAGCAGCAGCCCATATATAACTATTGCCCAGCCCCGGCCGGTGGCGTCCTTGGTCTGTGATACGTTAATTGTCATGGGTTGGTTTTAACATACTGGAAGCTTACACCGCTACTACCTCAATCTTACGGATACTTTAAAGAAGTCTCATAAATGGATAAAAGGGGTGTTTATGTAGAAGAGAAAAAAATACAACCCCGAGTTCAAGCGGGATGTAACCTCGACACTAGTTGGGGTAATTTATATTACTGGATGGGGTCGCGCAGGTTTCTCTACTACCTGATGGAGCTGGTGCCGGGTTTGCCCCTGGATCAATGGCTGGAACAGCACCAGGAGCGCCGACCGAGGGACCTGATCGCACTGATGGAGCAAATCGCTGCCGGTCTTGAGACGCTGCACGAGAAGGAAACGGTGCACCAGGATTTGAAGCCCGGCAATATCATGGTGACCCCGGGCATGGAGGTACGCATTGTTGATTTTGGCTCGGTATATGTTCCCGGCATACATGAAATTTTTACGCCGATGACCCGCGAGGTGGCACTGGGCACCCTGGGCTACGCTGACCCCGCCTACCGCTTCCGTATCAACACCGGTATCCGTGGCGATATCTATTCCCTGGGTGTGATTGTCTACGAAATGTTTACCGGCTTTTTGCCCTATGGCCACCGTATGGAAAAATGCCGTTCCCGCGAAGACTTCCTGCGGTTGCGCTACATTCCGAGTTACCATCACCGGGATCTGATTCCGTTTTGGTTTGACCGGGCGCTGAAAAAGGCTGTTTCCATTGAACCGGAACTGCGTTACGAAACCCTGCAGGGTTTCCTTCGGGATCTGAAACGACCCAACCCGGAATTTCTCAAGGAAGACCCGCAGCGTCCGGTGGAGAAGGATATGCTGCTATTCTGGAAAATGCTTTCCTTTGTATTATTCGGGTTGCTGATAATTTCGCTGCTGGTGTCCGCATCTCGCTGATGGTCTCGACAGCCCACGCGGATCTGACCCGAATCAACCGAACTGAAGACAAGAGAGAATTTATGTCCCACGCCGCCAAAGAATTTGTCCCCCTGCACATCGCCGTCCTCACGGTTTCCGACACCCGCACGCTGGAGCAGGACAGCTCCGGTCAGTTGCTGGTGGACCGTCTTTCCGAAGCTGGCCACGTGCTGGCGGATCGGGCGTTGATCCCCGACGATATCTACCGTTTGCGTGCTGAGGTGTCCCGTTGGATTGCCGACCCGCAACTCCAGGTAGTGCTCGTGACCGGCGGCACTGGCTTCACTGATCGGGATTCCACCCCGGAGGCGCTGTTGCCACTGTTCGACAAACAGGTGGAAGGCTTTGGCGAGCTTTTCCGGCAAATTTCCTTTACCGAGATCGGCACTTCTACCGTGCAGTCCCGTGCGGTGGCGGGCCTGGCCAACCGCACGCTGGTGTTTTGCATGCCCGGTTCCACCAATGCCTGCCGGACCGCCTGGGACAGGATCCTCGGCGAGCAACTGGATGCCCGCACCCGCCCCTGCAATTTCATTCCTCATGTGGCGCGGGTTGCTGAATGCGAGGGCCGCTCATGAACGGTTGTGACCGATCTGGATTGATGACCGTCGAAGAGGCGCTGGAGAAACTTTTGGCGGCGGCACAACCACTGTCGGATACCGAAACCGTATCCTTGATGCAGGCCCTTGGTCGAGTGTTGGCTGCTGACCAGCAATCGCCGGTAGATGTGCCGCCGGCGGACAACAGTGCCATGGACGGTTTCGCCCTGCGCTTTGCCGACTGTCATGCTGGTGAAGAAACCACCTTGCCGATCAGTCAGCGCATTCCGGCCGGTGCCGTGCCAGAGCCGCTACAGCCGGGAAGTGCCGCTCGTATCTTCACGGGTGCGGAAGTGCCTCCTGGTGCCGATACGGTGGTGATGCAGGAGCAGTGTCGTTGGGACGATGCCCAGGTGACCCTGGCTGCCAATATCAAGCCCGGCACCAACATACGCCCCATCGGACAGGATATTCACCGCGGCGCCACGGTGTTGGTCCGGGGGCACCGCCTCAAACCTCAGGACCTCGGTCTGCTGGCCTCGGTCGGTATTGCTGAGGTACCAGTATACCGGCGCCTCAAGGTCGCTTTGTTGTGTACCGGCGATGAACTGGTGGAACCCGGCGAGCCGTTGCCGCCGGGACATATTTACAACTCCAACCGCTTTACCCTGATGGGGCAGTTGCAGGCATTGGGTTTCGATTATGTCGATCTGGGCAGGGTGGCGGATACGCCAGAGGCTACCGAGCAGGTGCTGCGCAGGGCCGCTGCCGAGGCCGACTGTATCATCAGCAGCGGCGGAGTCTCTGTGGGTGATGAGGACCACGTCAAGGGCTGTGTCGAGAAGCTGGGCAGCCTGGACCTTTGGCGCATGGCGATCAAACCCGGCAAGCCGCTGGCGTTTGGCCAAGTGCAAGGCACACCCTTTATCGGCCTGCCCGGTAATCCCGCCTCGGTATTTGTCACCTTCGCCATTGCTGCACGTCCCTATTTGTTGAAAAGCCAGGGGGCCAGTGATTACCTGCCCACGCCAATTCCCGTGATTGCCGGGTTCAGTCGACCGCATGCGGCGAAACGTCAGGAATACCTGCGCGCACGGCTGGTTCAGGATACGCAGGGGAATGTGCGTGCCCAACTGGCGGGCAGCCAGAGCAGCGGCGTGCTTTCCAGTGTTTCACAGGGCAATGGCTTTGTGGTGCACCGTCTCGGGGAAAGCATTGATGAGGGCAACGCCGTACCATACCTATCGTTTTCCGATCTGCTTTTCTAGTCACCCCTCTCCAGCCATTCCCGGCTGACTTGATCTGAATTCTATGAAGCCGGGGAGGCGGCTTCTATAATCAAAAGTAAAGCAGTCCCGGCGAAGTGCCGGGGCATAACTATAAGGACATGGCACTATGGGCAATCGGGTGACTCTGGCGTTTCTGGGCGCTGCCAATACCGTAACGGGTTCCCGTTATCTGATCGAGGTAGATGATCGGCGGGTGCTGGTGGACTGTGGATTGTTTCAGGGCTACAAGCATCTGCGGGAGCGCAACTGGAAACCCTTTCCGGTTGACCCCGGCACAATTGAGGCGGTGTTCCTTACCCATGCCCATCTGGATCACAGCGGCTACCTGCCGAGATTGGTTAAAGACGGTTTTAATGGGCCAATCTATTGTACCCAGGCAACCCGTGATCTCTGTAAGATCCTGTTGGCCGATTCTGCACATCTGCAGGAGGAGGAGGCGGAATACCGCAATCGCCATCAATACAGCAAGCACCAGCCAGCCCTGCCGCTCTATACCCGGCAGGATGCGGAAAAGGCGATGAAACAATTTGAAGTGGTGGGATTCAGTTCCGTGGCAGATGCGCGTGCAGGCGAGTCGACTGCGACGGTGACCATGGGTGATATCGAGGCCAGTTTTTATGCCAATGGCCATATTCTCGGCTCCGCCTTTCTGGATGTGCATGCGGGCGGCCGGCATATTCTTTTCAGCGGCGATATGGGTCGCAGCAATGACCTGGTAATGCGGGCTCCGGAACTGCCGGTATCCTGTGATTACCTGGTGATTGAATCCACCTATGGCAATCGTCTCCATGACAATCGCGATGTCTGGGACGTGGTATCTGAAATCATTAATGACACGGTGTCTGCGGGTGGCTCCGTACTGATCCCGACCTTTGCGGTAGGGCGTGCCCAGGCCATGCTTTATCTGATTACCGAGCTGCGGCAACAGGGGAGAATTCCCTATTTACCGGTTTTTCTGGACAGCCCCATGGCGATCAGTGCCACGGAGGTCATGCTTCGGCACCATCGTTATCACCGCCTGAACAAGGCTTCCTGCCAGCAGCTGTCACGGGATGTCACCTTTGCCCGAACGGTGGAGGATTCGATTGCCATCAACCGGGTACATGTGCCGGCCATTATTCTCTCGGCCAGCGGTATGGCAACGGGTGGACGGGTGTTGCATCACCTGCAGCGAATGCTCGGTGACCATCGCAATACCGTAATGTTTGCCGGTTATCAGGCACCGGGTACCCGGGGGGCCCGCCTGGTGGGTGGCGAGAAAAAAATCAAGATATTCAATCGCTACCATGAGGTGAAAGCGCGGGTGGAATGTCTGGATTTTCTCTCTGCCCATGCCGACCGGCTGGAGTTGTTGCATTGGTTGCAGCAAATGCCCGCCGCGCCAAAACGTTGTTTTGTCACCCACGGTGATGAAGAGGCAGCCGACCAGTTTCGTATCAGTCTCGGCGAAGAGCTGGGTTGGGATGCCTGTGTCCCGGACATGGGCGACAAGGTGAAATTGTAATCAGGCCTGACTGACCTGCACGTCCGCAGTGAATTGCTTCTCGCTTGACAGGGAGTTGCTGACAAAGCAGTTTTCCTCTGCCTTGCGCAACAATTTTTCGGCTTTTTCCCGATCTTCCCCGGCAGCAACCGTCAATTGGGCGAGGGTGCTGATCCGGGTAAACAGGACCCTCTTATCCACCTTGTCCAGAACACCTTCACTGGTGCATTGAATTTCCAGCCAGTCCAGACCGGCTGCACGGGCGATGGATCTGAAGGTCAGTGCCAGGCAGTTGGCCACGGCACCCAGCAGCATTTCTTCCGGGGTCCAGGTGTTGCCGGGACCATCAAAATTCAATGGCGCAGCGACCTCCAGTGTGCAGTCATTTCTCAGCGTGGTAGCAAAGTTGCCCCGGGCTGTGCCGTAGGTCGTTGCCTGGTATTGATGGGGTAGTGGTTGCATAAACGGTCTCTGATTCAGTTGTGCTGGTGCCAGCGCGCATAGCGCTGTTGGTCAGTCTGTTTTGCATCAACCCACTTCGTGCTGCCATCCCGGTAGTATTCTTTCTTCCAGAACGGCGCGTGGGTTTTCAGGTGATCCATAATAAATTCACAGGCATTGAAAGCCGCTTCGCGATGGATGCTACTGACACCCACGAAAACAATCTGATCACCGGGCAACAGGTCGCCGATACGGTGCACAATGCGGATATCGATCAATGCCCAGCGTTGTTCGGCCTGTTCGGCCGTCTGTTGCAGGGAGGCCTCAGTCATACCGGGATAATGCTCCAGGTGCATGAAGCCCAGCGGCTTATCGCCGGTGTCGCGCACCTGACCGGTAAATATTGCGATACCGCCCACGTCAGTTCTGTCGGCCTGTAACTGACGAATTTCCTGGCCGGTATCAAAGTCTGCGGCCTGTACCGCAACGGTTATCATCCGCCGGTTACCGGGGGGAACAGCGCCACTTCGTCGCTGTCCTGCAGCAATGTGTCTTGAGAGGCCATGGTCTGGTTGACGGCGTATAGCAATGTCCCTGTGCCGAGTGCCTGCTGCCATTCTGATCCGCGTTGTTTGAGGGCTGCCAGTAAGTCAGCAATATTATTTGTCCCGGGGGCCAACGGCACCACAATTTCGCCAGTACCTAATTGCTCCCGCAGGTTGCCAAAAAAAAGAATTTTCATGGGTTTACTTTCCAGTGGCCGGATTTGCCGCCGGCCTTTTCCAGCAGACGGGTGGACTCAATCACCATACCGCGATCCACCGCCTTACACATATCGTAGACGGTCAGTGCCGCCACCGAGGCAGCGGTGAGCGCCTCCATTTCCACCCCGGTTTTGCCGTCGAGGCCGCAACTGGCGGTGATGCGCAGTTGGTTGCTGTCCTGCAGCAGCTCGAATTCCACCTTGATGGAGGTGAGCATCAGGGGGTGGCAGAGGGGAATTAGATCGGCACATTTCTTGGCGGCCTGAATGCCGGCGATACGCGCTACCGCCAGAACATCGCCTTTTTTGTGGCCGCCACTGCTGATCAGTACTAGAGTTTCCGGCTGCATCCGTACCAGTGCTTCAGCAGTGGCCTCCCGGTGGCTAACGGCCTTGCCGGCGACGTCGACAATGTGGGCATTGCCCTGATCGTCCAGGTGGGTCAGTTTCCGCATGTCGCTCAAGGGTGCACTCCGCGATAATGGTTCAGTTGATCAATGAGTTAACGTGATCATAGTCTAGCTCAACTCGAGCGAGAAACGCATTGCACCAGATCAATTCGTCGTCTGGGGGAGTATCAGTATGGCCCGGAAGTCATTGACATTGGTGCGGGTGGGCCCTGTGATCAGCAGGTCTTTCAGATCCCTGAACAGGGGGTAACAGTTGTTGTTTTCCAGTTCTTTGAGGATGTCCCAGCCCCTTTCCCGGGCGCGCTGCCAGGTTTCCGGGCTGAGGACGGCTCCGGCATTGTCGCCGGCACCGTCGATGCCATCGGTATCCGCCGCCAGAGCGTAAATGCCGGGGGCGCCCCGCAGTGAATTTGCCAGTGCCAGCAGGTATTCGCCATTGCGGCCGCCCTTCCCGTCACCCCGAACAGTGACGACCGTCTCGCCGCCGGAAAGTATCACGCAAGGCGGTGAAATCGGGCCGTTTCCTTTTGCTATAGTCAGCGCCAGCAGCGCATGCTCACGGGCGACATCGCGGGATTCACCGGTGACGTCATCTCCCAGCAGCAGGGTGTTGAACCCGGCCTGTTGTGCCTGTCTGGCGGCAGCTTCTAGTGATTGCCTGGCACTGGCTATCACTCGGTAGTCGTGGTTACACAACCTTGAATCACCGGGCTTTGGGGTTTCCGAGTCACGATTTTTCAGCCAAGTGGCAATTGCTGCGGGTATCTGAATCCGATATTTGTGCAGTATCGACAGCGCCTCTGAAGAAGTGGATGGATCCGCTGCGGTGGGGCCGGAAGCGATGGTGGCCGGATCGTCTCCGGGCACATCGGACACGGCCAGAGTCAGCAATCGGGCTGGTGTGCAGGCCAGGGCAAGGCGACCGCCCTTGATGGCGGAAAGGTGCTTGCGGACGCAGTTGATTTCATCGATGGTTGCACCGCATTTCAACAATGCCCGATTGATGTCCTGCTTATTGGCCAAGCTGATTCCCGGGGCGGGTAGGGCCAGCAGGGATGAACCGCCACCGGAGATCAGGCAGATGACCAGATCATCTGCGTGGAGATTCCCAACCAGTGCCAGTATCCGTTTGGCCGCCCGCTCACTCAGGGTATCCGGTACCGGGTGGCTGGCTTCGATCACCTCAATCCGTTGGAGTGGTTGGCTGTGACCGTAGGCCGTCACCACGAGTCCGCGCAACGGGCCGGACCAGTGTTGTTCAAGACAACTGGCCATCGAGCAGGCGGCCTTGCCCGCGCCTATCACCAGTGCAGACCGGGCTTTGTTCTCCGGTAAAAAATCAGCCAATACCCGAGCCGGCTGGGCGGTTGCTACCGCAACATAAAACAGTTCGGTCAGCAGGGTGCGGGGATCCGGATCAACAATATTCATGCTCGGGCCAGAGAGGGATGGATTGGACATACACTCATCATCCCACTGGTGTCAGGTCCGTGAAAGTGGATAATCAGGCGTAGTTTCATGGCCTGGGGAAATAATGTGTCAGCCAAACAGTACATCGCCGCCCAGCAATTGCTCGACGATTCTTTCAGGTTGGGTTTGCAGGTGCTGGAAAGTGGTTTTCGCCCACACTTTATCATTGGCGTCTGGCGGGGAGGGGCCCCGGTGGGTATCGCAGTTCAGGAGCTGCTGGCCTATTTCGGTGTGGAGACGGATCACATCGCCATACGCACGTCTTTTTACACAGCGCCCGGCGAACGGTCCAAGGCGGTGCGGGTGCATGGCCTGGGCTATGTGATCGACCATATCCGCAAGGCCGATTCACTGCTGATTGTGGATGATGTTTACGATACCGGACTGAGCCTGCAACAGATTGTGGCGGATATTCGGCAGGACTGCGACGAGAGCCCGCCAGAAATTCGTCTGGCGACCCCCTATTTCAAACCGGCAAATAACCGCACTGATCGGGTGCCGGACTATTACCTGCACGAGACGGATCGATGGCTGGTGTTCCCCCACGAACTGGCGGGGCTGTCAGCGCAGGAGTTGCTGAAACACAAACCCGGTATAGACGCGTTGCGGGAAAAACTCTCGGCGCCTGGCACATAGCCGGGTCAGCTTCTGGGCAATCTGGCCCTTGCCACGTTGGAATCGGTTTCCCGGCCCAGTTGTTCTGTGATATAGGTTCCTGCGGCGATGATTTTATCCAGGTCGATACCGTGTTCAATGCCGAGGCCGTTGAGCATATAGACCAGATCTTCCGTGGCCACATTTCCAGATGCCCCTCTGGCGTAAGGACAGCCTCCCAGTCCGGCCACGGAGCTGTCTACCACCGCCACACCCAGCTGTAATGCCGAGTAGATATTGACCAGAGCCTGACCGTAGGTGTCATGGCAATGCACGGCCAACTGCGGGATCGGCACAACCCTGCTGACCGCTTCAATCACCCGGCTGATACTGCCGGGGGTGCCGACACCGGTAGTATCCCCGAGGGAGATCTCGTAACAACCCATCTGTAACAGCCTCCCCGCAACCTGCATCACCCTCTCTGCGGACACATTTCCTTCGTATGGACAGCCTGCGACACAGGAGATATAGCCGCGCACTCGCAGATTGGCCGCTCTGGCAGCCTCCATCACCGGGGCGAATCGCTCCAGGCTCTCGTCAATCGAGCAGTTGATGTTCTTTTGGCTGAAGGTTTCCGAAGCGGCGGCAAAGATGGCCACTTCGCAAACCCCTGCCGCCAGAGCGCGCTCGAAGCCGGTCAGATTGGGGGTCAAGGCTGCGTAGATGGTGTCAGGTTGACGTTCGATTCCCTGAAATACCTGCGCACTGTCAGCCATCTGTGGTACCCGGCTCGGATTGACGAAGCTGCCGGCTTCAATGTAGCGGAGTCCTGCTTCGTTGAGCCGCCGGATCAGTTCAATCTTGACGGCCGGGCTTACCGGTTGGGATTCATTCTGCAGGCCATCTCGCGGGCCGACCTCGACAATACTGACCTGTTTCGGCAGGGTCATGGGTTGTCTGTGTCCTCTGTCTCATTGGTTGTCGTATCTGCCAGTGTCTGCACTTGTCAACGGGGGAGGGAGACATTTTGGCGGCATAGGGGGTCATTGTACGGCAAGCGCTGAATTCTTTGGTATGACGAATTGGCGCTCTGTATCGTCGGCACAAATGATTTGACGTCAGCGTTTATGACCAAGGTCATACTGGGGAAGAGCGGTCGGCACGGAAAACCTGACTTGATTTATTTGAGATTGCGAATCGTTATCATTACCAGTACTATTCCCATTTTGATATTTCTGCTTATCAAGGTAGAACAATTTGGGGGGAATTATGCGTACCACACTGAACAGAGGCTGGCAGCCATGTGTGCTTGCCGCCGCCATCGCTTTTGTCAATGGCGCTTATGGAGAAGGCGTCACGGAGAATCAAGAGGACGAAGGGGAATCCCCCACCATTGAGTTGGTAGAGGTGAGAGCGGTGCAGTCCAGTAGTGACTACAGCGTACCCACCATGAATACCGCCACCAAGTTCGGTCTGTCCGCCTTCGAAACCCCACAATCGGTGTCAGTGATCACCCGTGCCCAGATTGATGATTTCGAGCTGGATAACATGAATAACGTGTTGTCGCTCACGACCGGTGTCAATGTGGAGTCAGTGGAAACTGACCGCACGTACTTCACTGCACGGGGTTTTGATATTACCAATTTCCAATACGATGGTATGGGGCTGCAGGTGCCCGATGGCAATATCAGTGGGGATATCGATACTTATGCTTTTGAGCGGGTGGAAGTGGTGCGCGGTCCCAATGGTCTGATGACCGGTGCCGGCAATCCCTCGGCCACGGTTAACATGGTACGAAAACGCCCCACAGACGATTTCCAGATCCAGACATCCGCGAGCGCTGGTTCCTATGACCACACCCGTGTTGAGAGCGATATTTCCGGACGCCTGGGCGAGCGAGTGAGGGGTCGGTTCGTCACTGCCTGGCAGGATAATGAGTATCATCTGGATCGTTACGCTCACGAGAAATCCCTGGTCTATGGTGTGGTGGATGTGGAAATTACCGATGCCACCCTGCTGACTCTTGGCTACACCTGGCAGAGAAACAAGTCGGACAGCCCCTTGTGGGGTGCGCTGCCACTATTGTACAGCGATGGCTCGGAGGTCAGTGTCGACCGCAGCACCAGTACTGCCTCGGACTGGGCGGGCTGGATTTCCAAAGAGGCGCAGGCCTTTGCTGAAGTAGTCCACGACCTGGGCAATGGTTGGCAGGTTAAAGGCACTTATACCTACATCAAGCACAACGAAGATGCCGACCTCTTCTATGCCTTTGGCACACCGGACCGGGAGACCGGGCTCGGCTTGTATGGCTACGGCAGCGATTACACCGAACATAACACCATGGACCTGTTCGATGTCTATGTCAGTGGTCAGTACCAGTTGGCCGGACGCGAACACGACCTGGTGCTTGGATATAGTTGGTCCGAAAGTGTGGTGGACAACTTTTCCTATATGGACGATGACTTTCCCGCCATGCCGGATTTCCGCACCTGGAACGGCTCCGGTATCGAGATGAACCTGCGCGATATAGTGCGCGGTGGCGGCGATTACAAGGACCGGCAGCGATCCATCTACGGCGCTACCCGCTTGTCGATTACCGACAAGCTGAAAGTCTTACTGGGTGCGCGGGTCAGCGATTGGGACACCTCCGGAGAGTCGTATGGACTCTCTCAGGACTCGAAATATTCCGGCGTTACCACACCTTATGCCGGCGTGGTCTACCAGCTTCTGGACAATGTGGCTCTCTATGCCAGTTACACCGACATTTTTACTCAGCAGACCGAGGAGGATATCAACGGCAGTCGACTTGATCCGCTGGAGGGCCGCAGTTACGAAGTGGGTGTGAAGAGCGAGTTACTTGCCGGCCGCCTGCTTCTATCGGTGGCGGCATTCGATATCGAACAGGAAAATCTGGCTGTATCCGCCGGATTCAACCCGATGACCGGCGATGAATACTATGAAAGCTCAGATGGTATTTCCAGCCAGGGTTTCGAAGTTGAACTGGTCGGCGAAATAAGCAGGGGTTGGGATGTCATGGCCGGCTATACCAACTTCGATATGGATGCCAATCAGCAAACTGACGAGAACGTCATTCGCTTTACTCCGGACAAGACTTTCAAACTGGCCAGCAGTTATCGCCTGCCCTGGTTGCCCGCGCTAAAAATGGGGGTGAGTGTCAAATGGCAGGATGAGACATCGCGGATAGACAGTGGCGCCGAAGTGGTTCAGGACAGTTACAAGCTGGTGGACCTGTTTGCCAATTACGACCTGAGCGACAATCTGAGGCTGAGCCTCAACGTCAAAAATGTTACCGATGAAAAATATTTCACCAGCTTGTATTGGGCACAAAGTTATTACGGTGCACCGACCACGGCCACAGCCTCCATTAACTGGCGTTACTGAGTCCGGGGGTAGTTTGTGGATTCCTGGTTTGTAGCCTCTATATCGCCGGTGGCACTGCTACTGGCGGGACTGCTATCCACAGCGGGGATGGTTCTGTTGTATCTCTGTTGGCGTCGCAAAAATGGTCCGGTGTGGCTCTGGTTTGCCTGGGGAATCATTGCGGTTTCCATTTGGCCCTGGCAGCGGGCGCTCGGTTTTGATCGTGGTATTGCGGTGGCCCCTCTATGGTTGGCACTGGTGGCGTTCCTTCTCATTGCCGGCGGTGCGAATTGGCGCGCGGCGCTGCGACCGTTCGTTATTCACACGGGGAGATCCCGTCCGGCCGAACAGATACCCTGGGGCCGTCGGTCACTGCGCTGGTTGCTGGCGGGTCCCTTGTACCTACTGGCGACAACCGGGCTGGTGATGGGCTGGTTTGCCCAGTCGCAATGGAGTGACGCCAACCGGCTGGTGGGCGCAGCGTTATTTCTGGTGATACTGTGGCCGTTGGCTATTGTGTGGAGCAGTGCCGACCCGCGACTGTGGCGTCCCTTGTTGGCCTGTGTCACGTTGATATTGGGTGGCTGTGCCTTAATCTACAGGGTGGGTGGCTGATTATGGCAAGGGGGAATGGTGCCCGATCGGCATTTGTGAGGCTCGCTCTAAACGGTCATTCGGGGTTGGGCCTGGCACTGTCGGCACTGCTGTATATTGTGGTGTTCAGTGGTTCTGTCGCGGTGTTTTATCCGGAGTTTGAGCGTTGGGAACAGCCCGCTGTGCCCGAATTTACCGAGTGGCAGCCGGGTGCCATCAGCCGTGCAGCCAGCGCCATAATGGCGCTGGAGGCGAAACGAACGGACGAGCCACCGGACCACCTGTTTATTGCCTTGCCCTACACCGATATGCCCCGCTTTGTGGTGCATGCCGGTGAAAGTGGGGCTTTTGCCGATCCCGTCGGGCGACTGGGTGCGCCGGTTAATCATGAATGGACGCATTTTCTCACCGACCTGCATTTGCGTCTGTCCCTGCCCTCTGTGTGGGGTTTAACCCTGGTTGGCATACTCGGCGTGGGACTGGTGGCTCTGGTGATCGGCGGCATCCTGGCTCACCCCAATCTACTGAAAGATGCCTTTTCCCTGCGCTGGTCGGGATCAGCCCGATTGCGGTTGGCAGATGTCCACAATCGCCTGGGGGTGTGGAGCAGCCCATTTGCATTAGCTCTCGCCATTACCGGTGCTGTGATCGGCTTGTCACAGGTGCTAGGTTTTGTCGTGGCGACCCTGTTTTTTGAGGGCAATACCGAAGCAGCCACAGAATCACTGTTTCTCTCCGATCCAAAACCTACGGGGGAAGCCGCGCCACTGGCCAACGTGTCGGCTGCTCTGGAGACAGTCCGCTCCCTCAGTCCCGAAATGCAGCCCAATATGATCATTGTCCACGAGCCGGGCACAACCGCCCAACGGGTAGAAGTCGGTGCTCTGGTGCCGGGCCGCCTCGTCTGGAGTGAGTTTTACGCACTGGATGCCGAGGGTGGGCTACTGGAAAGCGCCGGGTGGTCCGACGGGGAGCCAGGTGTTCAGGTATATGCATCGATGTTTCGACTGCATTTTGGACATTTTGGTGGGTTGTCAGTGCAATTGCTCTACCTGTTGCTGGGCGCAGGACTCTGTACCTGTGTTGCTGCTGGCGGCAGTATCTGGCTGGTGCGACGGCGGCAGAGAGGTATGCCATACCCCCGTCTGGAACGAGCCTGGGTGGGTATTGTGTGGGGAGCACCACTGGTGTTGATTCTGTCGGCTATCGGCTGGTTCGGCTGGGCCTGGCAGCCACTTTATACTTTCTGGATTGGGCTGCTTCTGAGCGTGGTTATTGCCGTAGCGATTGGAGACAGAGTCTATCTTGCTGTCGGTTTGAAGCTATTACTGGTGATGGCCATATTGGTGCTGTTGTGCCTGCACCTTGCGCTGTTTGGCCTTGATGCCGTTGGTCCGGCCGCACGGTTGATCAATGGGTTATTGGTGGTTTCAGTGTTGTTGGTATCCCTGCGAGTGTGGCTGGAACTGCGATGGATTATCCGCGATGCGTCAAAAACATTGTCGCTGAGAAGCAGTGGGCAGGCAGCCGATTCATAAGCTGATTACTCCCTTCTGACGGCGGGATTTTTGACAGTTTACCCACTGCCAATGAAAACACACAGTGAATCCAATCATTTTGTGCGGGTCGCTGCAGGTAATAGTAGAAGTAGCCAACTATTGGAGAAGAGAACAGAACAGGGACACGCGACAGCCTCTCACCGTCAGACCAACCTCGACAATACGGACTTTTTTGGGCAGGATCATGGTGTTTCAGCCCAGCTGTGTGGATAACCAGCCCCAACGTTACTGACTTCGCTGGTGCCGGGGAAGCTGCTCAAGCGGGTGATGGGTAACGGTGCGGGAGAAAATCATGTCATCGGACAAGCTTGACAAGGCCGTGGCCGACGCCCGGATGGCACGTGACCAGCGGGAGAAGGGTTACCGTGAACAGACACTGAAAATGTATCCCTGGGTGTGCGGGCGCTGTGCCCGGGAATTCAACCGGCAGAATCTGCAACAACTGACAGTTCATCACCGGGATCACAACCACGACAACAACCCGTCCGACGGCAGCAACTGGGAATTGCTATGCATCTACTGTCACGACAACGAGCATTCCCGTTATGAGGATGCCGGTTATGGCGATGTACTGCCACAAACGCAAAAGACGGCTGCGACGCACAACCCCTTCGGTAATCTGGGGGAGTTGATGAAACAGAAAAATAACCCGGATGGATAGCCATCGGTAGCTTGCAAAGCTTTATCGGCAACGTACGTTAACAATCGTTTTTATGGCAAAGGTCTTGTCTTCGGCTATTCATCGGATTCCCGGGGTGATGTCAGAGGTCTTTGTAAAGGAGCTGATTGGAACGGCGTGGCGCTGTACCAGCCGGGTGAATCCGGTCTCAAAAAACAGGGGATCCCTTGAAAAAAATCGTACTGCTGGTGGATGTACAGAACATTTATTACACCACCAGAGATGCCTACGGGCAACATTTCGATTACAACCGTTTCTGGGAAAGGGCCACCGCAAACCGGCAGGTTGTCAAAGCCATTGCCTACGCCGTTGACCGCGGTGATGAGAAGCAGCGGCAGTTTCAGACTATCCTCAGAGCCATTGGTTTTGAGGTGAAGTTAAAACCCTTTATCAAACGGGCCGACGGTTCTGCCAAGGGGGACTGGGATGTCGGTATTACCCTTGATGCCATGGAATACGCGAAACATGCGGACCTGCTGGTGCTGGTTTCCGGCGATGGTGATTTTGCCCTGCTGGTCGACAGGGTGCGCCATGACTTTGGTATTCCGGTGGAGGTTTACGGTGTGCCCGGGTTTACTGCCTTCGCTTTGATCAATGCGGCTACCGAATACGTACCGGTGGAGAGCGATTTACTGCTGGGCTCACCGGGCAGAACATGAGTCATATCAGAGGTTCTCGCCCGCTGGTGTGCATTGGCTCCCGATCCGGTTTTGGGAGGCTACCGGTGTTGCTGATTCTGTTTCCGTGTAGGCTGATCCATAGGTCCGGCATCGACGTAATGTTGAATAGTCACGTTACAATTTTCTCACCGGGCTTTCAGCCCGCTCATCCTAGCTTCTGGTAACTGCCGATGGTCTTTCGGAAATTCCCGTTCGTTATGCTGATGGCTGTTTTGTTGTTCTTTGGCAGCCCCATCCAGGTCCTTGCCGATGAGGATAGTGTGCCTGTTTCCGTCACTCGTCCCTACCTGGCGAAACTGGGTGAAACATTGAAGTTGTCCGGGTCTGTCAATGCCCTGCAGCGGGCCAGCCTCTCCACCCGGGTCGACGGTCTGATAGCTGATCTCCAGGTGGATGTGGGCAGTCAAGTCAAACAAGGTGATCCGTTATTGCAGCTGGACGCTGCGCTGATCACCCTTGAGTATCAGCGGGCCAGGGCGGCTACTGCAGAGCAGCGGGCTGCGCTCGATGAGGCCCAAAGACTGCTGGATGATGCGCTGCGTCTACGCGAGAACAACCACGTATCCGCAAATGAAGTAAATACCCGTCGTGCAAGTCTCAACCTGGCGCAGGCATCACTTGAAGCGGCGATAGCCGATCAGCGCTCAGTGGCAGAAATGGTCGAGAGGCATGTTTTGCCGGCACCCTTTGATGGGGTTATCGCAGCCCGTCATGTTGACCGGGGAGAGTGGATAAGTCGGGGTGACCCGGTGTTTGAGCTGGTCTCCCTGGATCGGGTACGCCTGGATGTCAGGATGCCCCAGGAACGCTTTTCGGAAATCAGTGGCAAGACGCCGGTCAATATCTGTCCCGACAGCAATCCGGTGAAATGTTTCTCTGGCACGGTAGCCGCGCTGGTGCCCGTCAGCGACTCTTCAACCCGGACATTTCTGGTTCGAATCCGCCCCGAGGGGAATTCGGGGCAGCTGTTGCCCGGAACGTCTGCCAGTGCCGTTTTTGAACTGGGAGACGGGCGTTCACGGGATATGCTGCTGCCCCGTGATGCACTGCTGCGCCATCCGGATGGAAGCTACAGTGTGTTTGTGGCCAGAGAGGGTATTGCTCGGCGTCAGCTGGTAGAGGTAGGCCACGAAGCGCGGGACAACGTGGTCATTACCGGTGGATTGGCAATTACCGATGACGTGGTGGTCAGGGGCAACGAGGTATTGAGAGATGGGCAGGTGCTTCGTCTTGTCGAGTCCCCCAACCCTTAAGGAGCGTTTCTGAATGCTTGATGCGGGCGTGAAGAATGGCAAATTGCTCGCCGTTATCGTGCTGATCATTTGCGTGCTGGGAATTGCCGCGGCATTTCGTATTCCGGTGCAGATGATTCCTGACCTCAGTGTGCGTACGATCAGCGTTGTTACCGGTTGGGCCGGTGCGACACCGCAGGATATTGAAAAAGAGATTCTGATTGAGCAGGAGCGCTATCTGCGCTCCCTGCCCAATCTGCAGCGCATGGAATCTGTCGCGGAAACCGGTCGGGCCACTATTGAGCTGGAGTTTCCCTTCGGGGTCGATGTCAACGAGGCCCTGATCCGGGTGGCCAATGCCCTCAGTCAAGTGCCCAGTTACCCGGAAAATGTCGATCAGCCACAACTGATCAGTACGTCATTTTCAGAAAATGCTTTCATGTATTTCGCCCTTCGCCCGAAATCTGGCAATCCGCTGGGTCTCGATATCGATATGATCGGCGATTTTGTCGAGGACGAGGTGCGACCGCGCCTGGAACGGGTTAGCGGCGTCTCGCAGGTAGAGGTTCGGGGTGCCGCAGAGCGGCAGGTGCAGGTCCATGTGGACCCCGCCCGCCTGGCCCAGCGGGGACTCAGTCTGGTGGATGTGCGGGATGCGATCCGCAGCCGCAACCGGGATATTTCAGCCGGGGATATCGACGATGGCAAGCGCCGCTATCTGATGCGGGTGGTGGGCCGGTTCAGGGATCTGGAGACCCTGGATAATTTGATTCTGGCTCACCGCAACGGCAGCGATATTCTGCTGAAAGACGTGGCCGATGTCAGAATGGATCACTTTGAGGTGCGCGATCTGAGCTATGTGGACGGTGAGCGTAGCATCAGTATGGCGGTGCGGCGGGAGTCGGGTTCCAATGTTATTCAGATCAAGCACGATATGCTGCAAGCCGTTGCCGAGGTAAGGCGCGAACTGCTGGAACCCAATGGCCTGGAAATAACCCTGATTGGCGACGATGTGCGCTACGTCCAGTCTTCAGTGCGGGGTGTCGTTCAGAATCTGGCGATTGGCGCGCTGCTGGCCACCCTTATCATGTACCTGTTCTTGCGTTCTCCCCGGGCGACCTTCATTGGATTGATGGGCATTCCTGTCTGCACCATAGCCGCTTTTCTGGGGCTACTGGTATTCGGTCGGACCATCAATGTGATCTCTCTGGCGGGGATTGCCTTCGCCATCGGCATGACCCTGGACAATACCATCGTTGTGCTGGAAAGCATTGAGCAGGCCCGACGCCGCGGACTGGACCGAATCGAGGCCGCCATTGCCGGGGTTCGGGAAGTCTGGCCGGCGGTGTTGGCATCCAGCATGACGACAGTGTTGGTGTTCGCACCGGTCCTGTTGGTGCAGGAGGAGGCGGGGCAGATTTATTCGGACATTGCCATTGCCATCTCCAGTGCGATTATCGCTTCGATGCTGTTGGCAGTATTTGTGGTTCCCGCCGCCTGTGCCCGGTTGGGTTTTGGCAACGGTTACGGACTTACCGGTGAGACGGCTGAACGGGGTTCGATTCTCCGGGCGGTGTACTGGGTAACCGGTAGCCCTCTGCGTCGCAGAACCTGTCTGATGGTGACAATGCTCTCGACAGTCGGCGCCGCCTGGTGGCTGATGCCCCCGGCAGAATACCTGCCCGAAGGTGAGGAGCCCAAGGCGTTCAGTTCGATGTTTGCGCCACCTGGCTACAACCTCCAGGAAATCATGGTCATCGGTAAAGAGGTACAGGCCATTCTCGACGCGTCAGTAAACGCCGATCCGCACCTGTTCGACCGGGGTGAAGCACGGATTCCCTCGCTCAAGTACTATTCCCTGAGGGTGTCAGCGGGTGGCCTTAGAGTTATCAGTGAACCGACCCGCGATGTTGATATTCAGCCAATGATGGATGCCCTGACGGATCTTTTTACCAGTTATCCCGGGATGCGTGGATTTTCCGGTCGAGGTTCAATTATCTCCAGTAACCAGGGTGGTACCCGGGCAGTGAACCTGGATATCTCCGGTCCAGAACTGGACAACCTCTATCAAACGGCCGCCAATGCGTTTCGGCGGGCGGGTGATCTGTTTGAGCGGCCGCAACTGGATTCGGAGCCATCGTCCCTGACGCTCGATCAGCCGCTGGTGGAAATCCGTCCCCGCTGGAATCGCATGGCAGAAGTGGGTTTTACGGCTGACAACTTTGGTTTTACCATCGCGGCGCTGAGTGATGGGGCTTTCACCGATGAGTTTTTTGTGGAGGATGATAAAGTCGATATTTTCCTGTTCAGTGATGCCGTGCGTGACCAGAAACTGGATCAGTTGGCTGCCCAGCCCATTCTGACCCCCAGCGGCGAGGTACTGCCGCTGGGGGCGCTGGCAGAACTGGTTCAGACAGTGGATAGCGATAGTCTGCGGCGGGTAGATGGTCGCCGCACCGTCACGTTGCTGATTATCCCGCCTCGGGATGTGGCTCTGGAAACCGCTGTGGCACGCGTCAGGGATGTGATGGTGCCGGCGATGCAGGCGTCCGGCGAGGTTCATAAGGGGGTCAGTATGTCGATCTCCGGCGCCGCAGACCAACTGGATGCCACTCGGGAGTCCCTGAGCAGCAATTTACTGGTGTCGGTGGTGCTGATCTACCTGCTGCTGGTGGCCATTTTTTCTCACTGGGGGTTTCCCCTGCTGATTCTGGCCACTGTGCCGCTGGGTATCGCCGGTGGCATCGTCGGACTGGTGGCCATCAATGGTGTCGGCTCGTTGATGGGAATCCTGGGTTTTACTTCTTTTCACCAACCATTCGATATGATTACCATGCTGGGTTTTGTGATACTGCTGGGTACGGTGGTCAACAACCCGATACTGATTGTCGATCATGCCCGGCACAATCTGCGACAGGGTGCGGAGAGTATCCTGGCGGCGGTGAGAGGAGCCGTGGAAGCGCGCCTTCGGCCAATTCTGATGTCGACTGCCACGACAATTTTTGGACTCGCACCGCTGGTATTTATTCCGGGTGCCGGCACGGAACTCTATCGCGGAGTGGGGATTGTGGTGCTGGCGGGGATACTGATTTCCACCCTGATTACCCTCAGTTTTCTGCCGTGCTTACTGATCACTGCATTGCAATGGCGCGATCGCCACAAGCCATTGCAGCATCCCTCCGCTGGTCAATGAGGCCGACTGCTCTACAAAAACAGGTAGTGCCGGCCTGCCGGTAACCCGCTTCGGTTGGAATCTCGGAGATGCTGTTTCGGGTCCTCCTACTCTTCGTCGGGTATCTCCGTTTCTGCACCGATGTGATACGCAGCAAACCCGGCCATGACCACCTGATCCACGGCCATACCGATAATCCGTCCCGTATCACGTGCATGAATGGCGTGGCTGGCATTAGTGATCGGGTCGGTGACGACGCCCAACACCTGCCCTTTGATGACGCGGTCACCCAATTTTTTCTTGCTGAACAAAATGCCGGCGTGTTCGGCCCGGATCCAGTAGGAGTCATAGTGGATCGGTTCCGGTTTACCCCAGACAAACAGCCTCGAAATCATGTTCTGTTTTTCCATCAGGCTGTTGAGGCTGTTCACCCCGGCCTTGATCTGTTTTTCCTGGATGCGCAGGGATTCCCCAGACTCCATGGACACGGCAACGATACCCGCATCCAGTGCTGCAGTGCGTAGCATGCCTGTTGTCCCGCTGCTGTGAACCACTGCCATACGGTCGAACCCTTTGACGAATGTACGCACTTCAGCAATGTTCATATCGGCACGCAACTGTGGCAGGTTGGTGCGTTTTAGTGAGCCGGTATGGATATCCACCAGCATTGTGCAGTGGCTGATGATTTCGTTGAACAGTGAGTAAGCGATCCGGTCTGCCAGATTGCCGGTGGGATTGCCGGGAAAATGGCGATTGAGATCGCGCCTGTCGGATAAGTAGCGACTACCCTGCTGGAAACCCTGTAGATTGACAATGGGCACACCGATCACCCGTCCGGCCAGCATTTCCGGATCCAGGTCGTAGAGAGTGCGGCGAACAATTTCGATGCCGTTCAGTTCATCGCCATGGACAGCCCCGGTCAGGCACAGGGTTGGCCCGGGTTTTGAACCATTCACTACCAGTACGGGTGTGGATTGAGACAGCCCGGCAATCTGCATGCCCGAAGACCAAGACAGCCGGGTCGAGGTGCCTGGCATGATTTCCGTGCCGAGCAAGGTAATAGCTCTCGCCACCTCTTTTGTGGGATCGGTATCAGACGCATTGGTGGATTCTGGGTTGGACGCCTGATCATTGGATACAGTTGGCGTAACCTCGTGGGGGTCTTTGGGTGTTGTTTCCGTTGCGGTTTTTGGCTCTGGCTCTGGTTCTGGCTCTACAGTCTCGCTGGCTCCCGTCTCCGGGAAAAAGGATTGAACCCCAGGTGGTGGGGCCAGCTCTTTCAGGTTAATGTGCGGGGCAATTTTCTTTTTTTTGGGGGAGGATTCGGGGTCTTCTGAGGCTCCAGCTTGATCCGGGTGCGATATTTTTCTGGCGTGGTCGATATTTTTTCGAAGGGGTTTGGACGATTCAATATCCTCGACATTTTCATCATCGGCGGCTTCAGTTTCGGCCTCCTCAAATTCCAGTTGGCTCTCCGCCAGAGCGGGTATGCAGGGCAGGCAATACAGCAGGCTGGCCAGCAGGATGCGGGGTGCCAGTGTGGACAACGGGTGGTTCATTGACATGACGTCTCCGGTTTGGTCGGTGCCCGGCCGGATCGTGTCTGCAGGAAAGATTCATTCAATCTCGGTACAGCATCCAGCAGGGTTTTTGTATGAAGATTTTGCGGATCTGCCATAACGGCTGCGGTGCGCCCTGTCTCGACAAGACGCGCTTTATGCATCACCGCCATCCGGTCTGCCAGATAATCCACTACGCCCATATTGTGGGTGATAAATAACATACCGATGCCCTCTTCGTCGACCAGCTCCCGGAGCAGACGGAGTATGCCGGCCTGAACGGAGACATCCAGAGCCGAGGTGATTTCATCACACAGAATAAAACGGGGCTCCAGCACCAGTGCTCTGGCAATGGCCAGCCGCTGCCGCTGCCCGCCGGAAAATTCATGAGGGTAGCGCCACAGGCTGTCGGCGGGCATCTCCACGCGTTCTAGAAACCGCACGGCCCGTCGGGTTCGTGCGTTGTCATCTTCGCCAATGCCGTGCACCCGCATCGGTTCTATCAGCGACGTATGAATGGGTAGTCTGGGGTTGAGGCTGGAGCCGGGGTCCTGGAAGACCACTTGCATGCGACGTCGTAAGGGGCGCATTTCAGCGCGGCTCAGGTGGGTAATATCCCGTCCTTCCAGGTGAATGCTACCCGTGGTTGCTGTCTGCAAACGGAGTAATGCCCGCCCCAGTGTGGTTTTCCCGCATCCGGATTCGCCCACCAGTGCCACGACCTCTCCGGCATTGACCTGCAGTGAGACCCCGTCAACCGCATGAAATTGATCGACGATACGCCGCATCAGGCCCTGGCGTATTGGAAAGTAAACCGAGAGATTATCCACCGCCAGTAAAGTCTGTGTTGAGGCTGGCGGTCGGGGCGAGCGGGCCAGCCGCTCCGGCAGTGCCGCAATCAGGCTGCGGGTATAGGCATGTTGCGGATTGCTCAGCACGTCAAAGGTTTTGCCGCTCTCGACCAGTTCGCCATGTCGCATGACACCTACCGTATCAGCTATCTGGGCCACCACACCGAAGTCATGGGTGATAAATAACATGCCCATGCCATAGCGGGCCTGTAACTCGCGCATCAGTTTGAGGATTTCTGCCTGCACCGTGACATCCAGGGCTGTGGTGGGCTCATCGGCGATTAACAGCGCGGGTTCACAGATCAGTGCCATGGCAATCATCACCCTCTGCCGCTGGCCACCGGACAGGCGATGGGGATACTCGAGGATGCGGTTGGCAGGGTCAGAGATCAACACTTCTTCCAGTGCTGTCAGAATACGCCCACGTCTGGCCTCGGCATTCAGGCCAGGCCGGTGTATCCGGAGGACTTCATCCAGTTGCTCGCCGATGGTCAGCACCGGGTTCAGTGAGGTCATGGGTTCCTGGAAAATCATGCCGATGCGCCGGCCGCGGACACTGCGTAGTTGTTCATCAGTGGCGCTGAGTAATTCGAGGACTTCGCCATCCGGCTCATGCAGCCATACCCGGCCGTCGGGGTGACGGAACCGGTCGGCGGGTAATAACCCCATGATCGAGAGTGCTGTCACGGATTTTCCACTGCCGGATTCGCCTACCAAACAATAGGTCTCACCGGCATTCACCGTCAGGCTGATGCCATTCACTGCTCGCAGCCAGTTGTCGGTTTCGCCCAGTTCCGTGACCAGTGATTCCACCTCAAGCAACTTCACGCGCGTTTGCTCCGATTGGTGTGGGGATCCACCGCATCCCGCAGCGACTCACCGAGCAGGTTGTAGGAAAACACCGTCAGAAAAATCGCTCCGCCGGGAAAAACCGCCAGCCACCAGTTGAAGGTGGAGGATTGCACCGCCTGATTAAGCAGCTGTCCCCAGGAGGGGTCATCAATCAGTCCCAGCCCGAGAAAGCTCAATGTCGCCTCTGCCAGAATGGCGGAAGCAACCCCGAAACTGGTGGCGACCAGCAGCGGCGCCAGCCCGTTTGGCAGCATGTGACGAAACAGTATGGAGCGCAGTGGTAGCCCACAGGCGACGGCGGCCTGCACAAAATCCTGCTGCCGCAGTTTCAGGAATTCTGCACGAACGTAGCGGGCATAACCCGACCAGGCCGTGATGCCGATGATGACCATCATCATGTAGATGGAGCGACCAAAAAAAGCCACAAAAGACAGCAACAGAAAGAGGGTCGGGATGGCTTCAAAAATTTCCACCAGCCGCATGCCGATAATATCCACGATGCCGGAAAAATAGCCCATCAGACCACCGATGATGGTGCCGATCACCAGGGCAATACCGGTGGCGATAAAACCGATGCCCAGGGCGATACGGGAAGCGTGAATCATTCGTGAGGCGACATCGGCACCGTTTTCATCTGTCCCCATCCAGTGAGTGCGCTGTTCCGAGGTGAGCAGTGGCGATTCGATACCGGTGTCCGCATAGTCGCGCAGGTAATCCTTCGCCGAGTAGGGGATGGGCGCGAGGATAATTGTTTCAACCTTGCCGGTAGACTCCAGCTCGCGATATTGCTCATAGATCACCAGGGCCGGTGGCGATACCACGGTATAGGCAATCATTGCGGTGAGTCCCAGCCCAACCATTGCCGAGAGAAACTTTTTCCACAAAGGAAGGGGCAACAGCGCAATCACCAGAATCATGGGGAGGCCGGTCAACCAGACCCAGTCGAGTGCGGTCATATGTTGCAGCAGCGGGCTGCTGGCCTGTCCGTCCACCACTAGGTAAAGGGGGTGACTGCTGGCCAGAAAAGGGGAAAATGTGGCAATAATCACCAGCAGGCCAATCCAGCTGAGGCCAATGCGAGCACTGGTGCGTCCCAGCAATGAAACAGCTACTTGCGTTGTCCAGGGCTGGGAGGGCTGTTTCATATCAGTGTCAGCGGATAACTCAGTCATAACTGACCCTCGGATCGACAATGGCATAGGCAATATCTGCCAGCAGGTAGCCAAACAGTGTCAGCAGACCGGATATCAGTGTGACGGATAGCACCAGCTCCCGATCCCTGGTCTGCACAGCTTCCACCGCCAGTTTTCCCATCCCGTCGATACTGAAGATACTTTCCACAATCACCGAACCTGCCAACAGACTGGGCAGCAGGGTGGCCGATACCGTAATCAGTGGCAGAAGGGAGTTGCGAAATACATGCCGCCACAGAACAGTTTCTTCGTCCACCCCTTTGGCCCGGGCAGTGCGCGCATAGTCAGCGGCCAGATTTTCCAGCAGTGACGAGCGTGTCAGCTTGGCAAGAAAGGCCAATCCGCCGTAGGACAGTGCAATGATCGGCAGCACCAGATGCCAGAGCCGATCGAGCAGGTAGCCGCCCTGCATCACCTCGACGCCCAGATATCGGGACAATGTCAATCCCCCGCCCAGACCGATTGCGCCCGCCAAAGCAATACGGAAACCGGGGTGTTGCATCCCGGCCAACAGGCTGGTCAGCAGCCCCAGTGAAGCCGCCAGCAATACATGCAAACCGCCCAGCCAATGGCCCCCGAGATCCCATGCCATGGTATAACCGAGCAGTGCCCCAATGGTGAACCCACCGCACTGGCGGGCAATTTTGGGTGCGGAGGTCGCCGCGCCAATCAGCAGCACTGTGACGGTCACAACGCAAGCCACTGCAATCAGCAAATCGCTGCCATTGGCAAACAGGGGCAGAAAGGTCTGATCGACGGTTTCTCGCTGCATCAGACCGCCGGTGGGAAACCAGCGCCAGTATTGTTCGGAGGCAAAGAAACCGATAAACAGCACTCCGGCCAGCATGCTGGGCACTGACCACAGCCCCAGCAGAAAGATATTCGAGGCCACATCGAAGCGCCCGCCCCGCTGCCGCGCTGCCTGTACACCGATGCTGATGGCAATTGCATAAATGAGGGGGATGGAAATCAGGTTAAGCAGCAGGGTGATGGGCAGGCGTTCCGCCAGCAAATCCATCACCGGACGGCCGTAGCGAAAGCTGGTGCCCAGGTCCGCACCTTTCCACAGGGAGAATGTACCGAGCGTGCCATCCGGCTCCCGTTCGAAACCGATCGGCGAAATATTGTTCAGCCAACGCAGGTATTGCACCGGTGCCGGTTGATCCAGCCCATAGAGCTTGTTGTAGTAGTCCTCCAAAGCCCGGCGACTCTCCGGCTCCAGTTCCATGCCGTCTACCAGCGACTGGGCTGTAATGCCGCCCGGGGCCGCGGCCATGACAATAAAGACCACCAGTGTGATACCGAGCAGGGTCGGTATCATCAGCAAGGTGCGACGTATTAAATAATTCAGCATCGGCAGTTCAGCGATTGCGCTGGCGATCGGCCGGAACGTAGATCTCCACCGGCACACTCATGAGGTTTAGGCCCAGCCCGGTTTTTTCCAGGTTGCTGATTCGATCATCCACAAAAGCCAGGGTGTTGCGGCGGAACAGGAACGTGTAAGGCTGGTCTTCCACCAGAATGCGTTCTGCCTTGTGCCAAAGCTTCATGCGCTTTTCTTCATCGACTTCGCCGCGCGCCGCATCAATGGTGGCATCCAGTTCCGGGTTGCTGTAGTTAATGAAATTGTCACCGTTTTCCATGGACTGGCTGGAGTGGAACATCTGGTAAATATCGATTTCGATACCGGAAGTCCAGCCGAGGGTGATGGCATCAAAATTCTTTTGCCGCAGGTCCTCTACCATCACCGACCACTCGGTGGGTTTCGGTTTCATCAGAATGCCTGCGCGGGCATAGAGATCCCTGAGGAACAGCACCATCCGCCGGGTATCATCGTTATCCTGGAAGAAGGTCAGCTCAAACTCAAAGTTTGTGCCATCCTCTGCCTGCAGAATGCCGTCACCGTTGCGATCGACAAAGCCCGCCTCGGCAAGTAACCGTTTGGCTTTTTCCATATCACGGGGGAAGGGCTGGTTTTCGGGGTTGTGCTGCGACGATCCCGGCATAAACGGGCTCACTGCCGGTTGACCGTAGCCGAGAAAAATTTCCTCGAGCATGCGCTCCACGTCAGTCAGCAGCGACATGGCCATGCGTACCCGGGTATCGCTGAAAAGGCTGTTTTTGCCGCCGCGTTGCTGGTTCCAGGCAATGAAGCTGTAGCCGGCTGTAGGGCTCATGTACTCAAAATGCTTGCTGCGTTCGCTGATACCCGGGTCGTCAAGCAGGCGCTGATATTCCCGTGGGCGAGCTCCGTAAACATCGATATCCCCGTTGCGGAAGGTGGTGAGGCGGGCGCTGTCATTTTCAATAATACGCCACACAATCCGGTCGAAAGATCCATCCACCGGCCCCCAGTAGCGGGGGTTGCGCTCCAGCTCAACCCGGCCCTGGTCGGGGGTCCAGTTTTCCGGATCCTTGAGTCGATACGGGCCTGAACCCAGCAACAGTCCACGGCTCTCATTAAAGGTGCGAGGTTCATCCAGGAAGCGCTTATAGAAATGTTCCGGGAGGATCGTCAAGCCACCCGCCAGTTGCAGGCTGTTAAAGTAGGGTTCCTTGAAAACAAATTCCACGTGGTAATTGTCCAGCGCGGTGACCCGCTCAATCCGTGACAGATAGGCACGGCTTCGCGGTGCGGCTATGGCCTCGTTCATGATGAATTCAAACGTGAACTGCACATCCTTGGCGGTCATGGCTATCCCGTCGGAGAAGCTGATATCGCGGCGCAGGGTAAAGTTGATAGTGAGTCCGTCATCGGATATCTGCCAGTCTTCTGCCAGCAGCCCGCTCCACTCCAGTGTGTCCGGATCCCGAACCAGCAGGGATTCGAGAACATATTGCTGTACTTCCGAGGAGTAGGCGTCGCCCGAGACCAGCGGTGTCAGGGTGGTTAGGCCGCTGCCGAATGCCAGTATCAGCCAGTCCCCCTGGGCATAATTGGCCTGTTGTGTGGCCAGTCTTGCCCGCTCAAAGGCATCTGTCCGGTCAGCGGTGTCAGTCGAGCGGCCATCCACCTCGGACGTATCGATACGTGCAGTGCGGACGGTCTGTTCCAGGTTGCGTAAAACGCCCCGGGTAGAGCGAATATCCTGAGCCTGCTCCTGCATCAGCCGGGTGATATCGTTCATGCGGGTCCACTGCCGGTCTATCTGGATCATCAGTAGCAGCATCAGCAGACCAAGTGCGCCGATGCCGAGCCAGAATGCAATCCGGCTGATACCCATGTTGCCATTTTTCATGCTGATCCGCCCATGTCTGCTGTGCTATCCGATAACCGTTCTGTTGTATGAGTACTTCCAGTGCAGTGCGTTCAACCGCAGCGGGGTATATTACCGAACTTGTTGAATGAAGGGTGGCTCGTCACAGCCGTTAACCACCGTTATCCTGACAGGTTTTCCAGCGCATCACGAAGATGGGCGACCGTGCGCTCGATGTTGTGCAGCTTATCGAGACCGAATAGCCCAATTCTGAAGGTTCTGAAGCCGGCTGGCTCGTCACATTGCAAGGGTACGCCCGCGGCAATTTGCAGCCCCTGTTCCATAAATTTCCTGCCATTGTGGATATCCGGGTCATCCGTATAGCAGACCACGACGCCGGGTGCCTGAAAGCCCTCGGCGGCAACACTCTTGAAACCCCGGTCAGTGAGAAGCTGGCGAACCTTCTGTCCCAATTCGAGCTGTTCCTGTTTCACTTTGTCAAAACCATAGCTTTCGGTTTCCTGCATGGTGTCGCGGAATTTCAGCAGGGCGTCGGTGGGCATGGTGGCGTGGTAGGCGTGGCCACCATTCTCATAGGCTTCCATGATCTGTAGCCATTTGCGCAGGTCGCAGGCAAAGCTGCTGCTGGTCGTGTGATCAATACGCTGTCGCGCTTCTTTGCCCAGCATGACCAGCGCACTGCAGGGAGATGCGCTCCAGCCTTTTTGCGGTGCACTGATCAGGATATCGACGCCACAGGCCTGCATATCCACCCAGAGCGTGCCCGACGCAATGCAGTCGAGCACAAACAGGCCTCCCACCGCGTGAACGGCATCCGCCACCGCTCGAATATAGTGGTCGGGCAGGAGCATGCCAGCGGCGGTTTCCACGTGGGGTGCAAAAACCATTGCCGGTTTTTCTGCGTGAATCCAGGCGGTGACTTCATCAATGGGAGCGGGCGCCAGTGACGGTTGTTCGGGATCATCGTCCACTGGCCGTGCTTTCATCACGGTAATATCGTCGCTGATTTTTCCCATTTCCAGGATCTGGCTCCAGCGATAGCTGAACCAGCCGTTGCGAATCACCAGACATTTCTTGTCCGTGGCGAACTGACGCGCTACCGCTTCCATACCGTAGGTGCCGCCACCGGGGACCACCACAACGGCCTCGGCGTGGTAAACCTGCTTTAATGTGCTGGATATGTCATTCATCACCGTCTGAAAACGTTTGGACATGTGATTCAGTGAGCGGTCGGTGAAGACCACGGAATATTCCAGTAAACCGCTGGGATCGGTATCGGACAGTAGGCCTGGCATGGGGGCTCCTTCTTCTCAGTGCGCCATTCTTGTGTAAGGCCGGTCAGTATATTTTAAGCCGGTGAAGATTCCCAAAGCTTGTCGCCGAGTCGGCGTAAAATATTTGCTGTACAAACGGTTCATTATGAATGTGCCTTGCAGAGAAAAATCCAGTTCGGGTTATCCAAAATCCGGCGGACAAGTCAAATTTTTGTCGTCCAAAAAACTGATTTCTGGCCAGAAAAATGTCATTGAGCGGCGCGATTAATTTATTGATAACTTATTAAAAAATCGATAGTTTTAATAGTTCCGCAGTTGATTTCAGCTTCTGTTTCATATGCGGCTAATGCTGTATTAACCACATGTTAATGCAGTGGGTATTGGCTAACAATAAAATGATGAAGGGTTCTATGGCTAGATATATTGTGACGAAAAAACCACAGGAAAATGGCAATCATATTGTCCACAATCTGGGCACCTGGTGTCCGGATTTGCCGGACTCTGTGGATCAGAAATCCCTGGGTAATTTCCCCACCTGCCAGGCGGCAATGAGGGAGGCGAAAAAACATTTTCAGGAGGTCAATGGCTGCTTTAAATGTTCACGAGCCTGCTTTGTAGGATAAACTCCTCAAAGCAGTACAGCAGGGCCATTGAAAAGTGGCCCTTTTTTTCTGGCCTGCCATTGGTGTTAATGGCAGGAAAACGGGGCGCTGGTCAATCGCGGGCCGACCCCAGCCGAGCATCCTGTCAGTGGATGGACCGCCTTGCTAGTCGTTTTTACATAGAGAGTTGGAATGGAAAAGATATTTGAGAACACCATGTATGCCGCCCGCTGGTTGCTGGCGCCTATTTATTTTGGGTTGAGTTTTGCGTTGTTGGCCCTCGGCATAAAGTTTTTTGTCGAAGTGGCGCACACCTTGCCCATGATTCTGACCATGTCTGAAATGGACCTGATTCTGGTGGTGCTTTCGCTGGTGGATATTGCCCTGGTGGGTGGTCTGATTGTCATGGTGATGTTTGCCGGCTACGAGAATTTTGTCTCGCAACTGGATCTGAATGAATCCACCGACAAACTGGTCTGGCTGGGTAAGCTTGATACCAGCTCACTGAAAAACAAGGTGGCTGCATCCATTGTAGCCATTTCGTCGATTCACCTGCTGAAAGTTTTTATGAATGCGCCGGAAATAGCGAATGACAAGATACTCTGGTATGTCGTGTTACATATGACCTTTGTGGTTTCTGCCTTTGCCATGGGCTTGCTGGACAGAATTATGACCCGTCACTAGCCCGATTCTGGGTGACAGAACTCTCGATGATAGCCGTGGTGGGCAGGAGATGTCCTCCGTGATTTCCTGCATTGTGAATATTGCGTGATCCACTAACATAAACGCGGCATAGCAGCGTTTGGTTTGGTTGAAACGGTGTAGAGCCGCCAGTACCGGAAATGCCCACGTGGCCTTTCCGGTACTGTGTGAATCATCGCAATCTAGCTAGCGCAATGGTTCATTGACGAATTCCAGCGCTGGTGGATAGCCCTTATCGGCTGATTTTTTGAACCATACCATACCCTTGTCTTCACTTTTTGTCGTGCCAAGACCGTTATAGTACAAGCCGCCCAATGCGTACATTGCGACAGGATGACCCTCGTTGGCTGCCTTCTCGTACCATTTTATGGCCTCGGCATAGTCCTGAGTCACGTTTTCACCAGCCTGATAAAACCAGCCCATTTCGAACAGTGCTCCCGGGTGGTTTTGGAGGGCGGCTTTTTGATAGTAGTCAAAGGCTGTTTTGATGTCTTTGTCCGTCCCCCAGCCCTCTTTGTAGAGAATCGCAACACCATATTGTGCGTCGGCATTACCTGTGGCAGCCAGTTCGGAGAGAATGGCATAGCCTTCATCCAGCTTGCCACTGCGGACAGCTTCATAACCCTCTTCGAGGGTTTCTGCCCATGCCGAGATCGAAAAGATAATACCTATTAATAAGCTGATATATTTCACGGACACTCCAGAGTTAGTCATTCTGTTATTTTGTCGTCGGCATAGGAATTACCTGAACGACATCCTGTGGAAGAGAGCGATATTATCGTATGCAAATCTTCCGGTTGAGACGTTTGATTGTCTCAAGGGTTACGAGTTCACTTTGCCTGACGGATCATATTCAGAAATACCCATTGGGGGATGGCTGAAACAGGCGAGATAATTGTCATTGCAATAACCGGTGCCCGGCAGGTAATTGCCGCGCCATCCACAGTGCCAGTTTATGCTTCATGTGGACGATATCATGCTGTTCATTGGCCAGTGGCTGAATCAGTTTGTCGTGCACCAGAAGTTTATAAATGTATTCAATTTTTTCGTTGGCTGAGTCGCTGGCTTCAAATTTTGCCGCACCACGTTTTTCCGCATAGATCATTCCTATCCGCAGTGCTTCCTTGAGGAGTTCGGTCTCGTGTTTCAATTTGGACATGAATAGTTTCCTGGGGTCAGTCGCAGCAGCCGGTAAGCCCCTGATCCATCAGTTCGGCAGGGGAGTCAGTATCAATCGTGCCCACAACGGTTGCCGGAACACCTGCAACCACAGAGTGGGGGGGGACATCGTTCAATACCACGCTGGCGGCGGTTATTTTGGAACCGGCACCAATTTCGATGTTGCCGAGAATTTTTGCACCGGGCCCAATCATCACGCCGCGCCGCACTTTGGGATGACGGTCACCGGACTCTTTCCCGGTGCCGCCGAGGGTCACTGACTGCAGGATAGACACGCAGTCCTCTATGATGGCCGTTTCACCAATGACGATACCGGTGGCATGGTCAAACATGATGCCGCGACCGATACTGGCGGCGGGGTGAATGTCCACGCCAAAGGTCACTGATATCCGGTTTTGCAGGATTAGCGCCAAGGATTTTCTGTCCCGTTGCCAGAGCCAGTGAGCGGCACGCCACGCCTGCAAGGCGTGAAATCCTTTGTAGTAGAGAAACGTGGAGAAGAGGTTCTGGCAAGCCGAATCACGCTGATAGATGGCGAGAATATCGCAATTGACGCAATCTTCGATATCCGGGTCTGCGGCAAAAGCCTCCTCGAACACCTCGTGCAGCGTAAGTGCTGACATGGCGCTACAGCCCAGTTTCTCCGCCAGCAGGAAACCCAGGGCTGCCAGCATTGAATCGTGTTTCAGAAGGGTGACTTGCAGAAAACTGGCCAGTACCGGTTCTTCTCCGGCAACCACGGTGGCTTCCTGCTGAATTTTTTGCCAAAGACTTGTGCTCATAAGCGGAAATCTTGATGTTTAACAGTGGGTGCCATTATCAAGGTCAGCCGGTTAATTTTCCAGCGGCGTTCGTGCCAGACACCAAACATCGACCCTGACCGCCCCCGCGCTCATCAGCAAATCACTCAGTTCCCCGACGGTGGTGCCTGTGGTCATCACATCATCCACCAGGCCAATGTGTTTCCCGTCCACTGGTGCATTGAGCTGAAAAGCACCCCTGATATTGGTCAGCCGCTCTTTGCGGGATTTCCCCTGCTGGTGTGGCGTGTGTCGGTGGCGACTCAGTAGCTGTTGATCAACCGGGATGGCAAGTTGCCTGCTCAAAAAGCGGGACAGCCAGTCCGCCTGGTTGAAGCCCCGTGTAAATTGCCGTCGCCAGTGCAGTGGCACCGGTGCAAGTAAGTCCGGGAAAGCGGACTTCGGGTTGTTTTGGGACGTCAATATCGTGGACACCAGTAACTCGGCCAGCAGTGTGCCGCGATTGAATTGACCCCGGTGTTTGAAACTGTTGACCAGTCGATCCACCGGATACGCATAACGCAGGGGGGCAATGCAGTGATGAAAAGCGGGTGGGCTGACCAGGCATCGGCCACAAGTCCCCGATGTGGATAGGGGCAGGGCACACCGGGAGCAGGCTGGCCGATTAAACGGCAGTGCTGCTTGGCAATCGGTGCACAGATCCCGGCTCCGCCCGGAGGCAATACCACACAGCAGACATTGTCCCGGTAGCAGTCTATAGCTGGCCCGGTGCAGTAGTCGGGTCCATCGAACACGGTCAAATAATGCTTTTGCCGATGGGAACATCGCTTGTTAACCTAAAATCCATTTATGGTTGACAGTGGTGTTGGCTCACCTATCATAGCGAGCTGTTACTGCACTATATGAGAGATAGCCGATGTCCGCCAGCCACACCACAGATATCCGCCATGACTGGAGCCGTAAGGAGGTCTTGGCGCTGTTCAATCAGCCCTTTAATGACCTGATGTTTCAGGCGCAGGTGGTGCACCGTCAGCATTTCAATCCCAACGAAGTGCAACTCAGCACATTGCTCTCAATCAAAACGGGTGCCTGCCCGGAAGACTGTAAATATTGTCCGCAAAGTGCCCGCTACGATACAGGCCTCGAGAAAGAGAAGCTGCTGGCTGTGGAGCAGGTGATCGAGGAGGCAAAAGCCGCCCGGGCGAGCGGTGCCACCCGTTTCTGTATGGGCGCTGCCTGGCGGTCGCCAAAAGACAAGGATATGCCCGTGGTGGCCGAGATGGTTCGTCAGGTCAAGGCGCTCGGCCTGGAAACCTGCATGACCCTGGGTATGCTGGAGGCAGAGCAGGCCCGGCTACTGGCCGACGCAGGTCTGGATTATTACAACCACAACCTTGATACGTCTCCGGAGTATTACGGCGAAATCATCACCACGCGCACCTATGAAGATCGTCTGAACACCCTGGATAATGTGCGCCAGGCAGGTTTGAAAGTCTGTGCGGGGGGTATCGTCGGTATGGGTGAGGGGGAAAAAGACCGGGCGGGACTGTTGATGCAGTTGGCCAATCTTCCCCACCATCCGGAGTCGGTACCGATCAATATGCTGGTGAAAGTGGCGGGCACTCCCCTGGATGGCCAGGAGGACCTCGACCCCTTCGATTTTCTTCGCACGATTGCGGTAGCCCGTATCCTGATGCCCAAATCCCACGTGCGGCTGTCCGCTGGCCGCGAGGAGATGAATGACCAGATGCAGGCGCTCGCCTTTATGGCGGGTGCGAACTCCATTTTCTACTGCGAAAAGTTGCTGACCACCCCCAACCCCAAAACCAACAGTGACATGGAGTTGCTCGGTCGTCTCGGTATCCAGCCTGAAACACATCGGGTTGAGCAGGACAGCCTCGAGGAAGCGCGGGCTTTACAGCGGGCAGTGGCCGAGATGGAAACAGACCACCTGTTTTACAACGCCGTGAATTAGCAGCGCGTTACCGACACCCTCCGTATTCGCAGTATTTTTATCACAGATCATCGCCGGGGCAGTGGATTCGCTTACCCGGGGGGAAGGGTCAGATGACATCATCCATGGATCAGGTGTTACAGGCGCGACTGGATCAGCGTCAGATTGACAACCTGTATCGCCGTCGACACCTGTTGCAGTCGGCTCAAAACAGTATTGTGCAAGTGGACGGCAAAACCTGCGTGGCCTTTTGCAGCAATGATTATCTGGGGCTGGCCAGTCACCCGGCTGTGATCGACAGTATGCGCCGTGGTGTTGAAACCTATGGGGTCGGCAGTGGTGCCTCCCATCTGGTCTATGGCCATTCTCAGGAGCATCATGCCCTGGAGGAAGAACTGGCCGCGCTGACCGGCCGTCCCCGTGCGCTGTTGTTTTCCACCGGTTACATGGCCAATCTGGGTGCCATCCGGGCTCTTGTAGACAAGGGCGATCACGTCTATCAGGATCGTCTTAACCACGCGTCCCTGCTGGATGGCGGATTGGCCAGCAATGCCTCCTGCCAGCGCTATCGGCATGCCGATGTCGGCGACCTTACCCGGCGACTGGGCAAGGCAGAACATGGCCGAAAACTGGTTGTCACTGATGGTGTGTTCAGCATGGATGGGGATCTGGCACCGCTGCCAGCGTTGGCCCGGGCCTGCGCCGAACAGGGTGGCTGGTTGATGGTGGACGATGCTCACGGTTTTGGTGTGCTGGGAAAAAACGGCGGTGGTCTGACAGAGCACTATGGGCTTGATGTCACCGATGTGCCGGTGCTCATGGGAACGCTGGGCAAGGCATTTGGTACCTTCGGTGCTTTTGTGGCCGGTTCCGATGCCCTGATCGAAACCCTGATCCAGTATGCCCGCACCTACATTTATACCACCGCATTGCCTCCCTCCGTGGCAGCGGCCACTCGCATCAGTCTGAAAATACTGCGCCGAGAAACTTGGCGCCGTGAAAAACTGCTCAGCCTGATCGAACGGTTCAGGACGGGGATCGACGAACTCGGGCTGGAGTTGTTGAATTCACCGACGCCCATCCAGCCGGTCATGTTGCATGATGACGCGCTCTGTTACCGGGTGGGCGAGGGTCTGCGTGCCAGGGGATTTCTGGTGGGTGCGATCCGTTCTCCCACTATTCCTGTGGGCAGTGCAAGATTGCGCATAACCCTCTGTGCCGAGCACACCGACGACCAGGTGGATGCGCTGGTCGAGGCGATTGGTAAGACTGTGGCGGAAGTCGGGAAAATTCACAGTGAATAACCCGTACTTCCTCACGGCCTGTAAAAAAATCTGTGATGGACCGGGTCAATGGCCTGCAATCCGGGAGATCATTTAGGGTGGTAACGTGCAATGGCTAAACGTTTTTTTGTGACAGGCACTAATACCGGTGTTGGCAAAACCCTGATCAGTACCGCGTTGCTGGCCACGGCCCGCGATAGCGGATTGACTACTGTCGGGTTGAAACCGGTGGCTGCCGGGTGTGAGGTCACGGATGAGGGGCTCCGCAATGCCGACGCCCTTTCGTTGCTGGCCCAGTCGAGTCTGCCGTTGTCCTATGATGAAGTGAATCCGGTAGCGCTGGCACCGGCGACCGCCCCGCATATTGCCGCTGCAGAGGCGGGTCGGCGGCTGAGTGCCGAGCGACTGGCAGGATTCTGCCGGGGCATTATGCTGCAACCGATGGACCTTTTGCTGATTGAGGGGGCGGGCGGTTGGCGAGTGCCCCTGAACGAGCGGGAAACGTTCGCTGATCTGGCCAAAATTCTGCAATTGCCGGTAATTCTGGTGGTGGCGATGGAGCTTGGTTGTATCAATCACGCGTTGCTTTCGGCAGAGGCGATCCAGCGGGACGGGCTGAAGATGGCAGGCTGGGTTGCCAACCAGGTTTGCCCCGAGAAAATGGACCGCTACCATGAGACCCTGGCAAGCTTGCAAGCCCGATTGCCATGCCCCATGATCGGTGCAGTACCATGGTTGCCGGACCCGACCCCGGAACAGGCAAAGCCATTCCTGAAGCCGGATTTTTTGACGGCAAAAAACCAATTAACCAGTGGTGAATAATTTATGGGTATGAGAAGCGAAGAAGAGTATTCAGAGGAAGATCTGGAGCGAATCCGCCAGGTGGTCAACTCGGGCATTCATTCCGTGGAGCGAAAACCATTTCGCTTCAGTCTGTTGTTCCTGTGGTGGATTGTGGTGGCGGCCATGGGTGGCGTCGCCTGGTTTTTCGCCAGAATGATCGGTGCGGTTTAACCGGCCAGATGCAAAATCGCCTGCCATTCCTTGTCAGTGACAGGGACGATGGATAACCTCCCCTGTCTGAAAAGCACCATATCCTGCAGGGGCCCCTGTTGTTTCAACTCCGACAGTGGTATCAACCGCGCGAATTTCCTGACCAGTTTTACATCCACACAGAACCAGCGCGGTTTGTCGGCCGTGCTGTCCGGGTCATAGCCGTCGCTCGCCGCATCAAACTGGTCGGGTTCAGGATAACCTGCGCTGGTGATGACCATGATCCCTGCAATTCCCACCGCCTTGCAGCTCGAATGATAGAACAGCGCCTGATCTCCCGGTTTGACCCGGTCGCGCAGATGATTGCGCGCCTGATAGTTGCGAATGCCATCCCACCGGCATTGCTGGTCCGGTTCGGCAGCCAGGTGACCGATGCTGAAAACGTCGGGTTCGGATTTGAACAGCCAGCAGGACATGATGGCATCTCTGGATAATCAGTCGAGGAAAATCAATCAAACTGTCCGGGAATGCCGGGCCGCCTCAACAGCAGCCCCGCTTGTTTGCCCAGGAAGGTGAACGGCCGGTCAGGCGTCTTTGACCCGGACCATCAGTTTGCCGGTATTTTCACCGGTATACAGTTTCTTGACGGCCTGCAGGGCAGTTTCCAGACCCTCTGACACATCCAGACGAGCCTTCAGTCTGCCTTCCTTCATCCAGCCAATAAGTGCTTCGGTCGCTTCTGGGTAGCGATCCATGTAGTCCAGGATGATGAAGCCCTGAATTTTCAGGCGGTGCATCAGAATCAGGTCATAGTTGTAGGGACCGGGTACTGGTTCAGTGGCATTGTACTGGGAGATCAGCCCGCAGGTGGGGATACGGCCATGCAGGTTCATCTGCTTGAGACATTCGTCCAGAATCTTTCCACCGACGTTGTCAAAGTAGACGTCGATGCCGTTTGGGCAAGTCTTGGCGAGCGCCTCTGCGACATTTTCGGTTTTGTAGTTAATGGCCGCATCAAAGCCGAGCTCTCGGGTAATCCACTGACATTTCTCATCTGAGCCGGTCAGTCCAACCACATGGCATCCCTTGATCTTGGCGATCTGACCAACGAGGCATCCCACAGCGCCTGCTGCCGTGGAAACGACCACGGTTTCACCGGGTTGTGGGTCACCGATCTCCAGCAGACAGAAATAGGCGGTGGGGCCAACCAGGGCCAGTGTGCCAAATGCATCGATGACAGGCACATCGCCAACTTCACCCAGCAGGCCAACGGTGGCAGGTGAGCCGATCTGGTAATCTGCCCAACTGCCGATACCGCTGACAATATCACCGGCCTTGAATTCGGGGGTGTTACTTTTGATCACGGTGCCGCAGACGACGCCACGCATCGGGGCATTGATCGCCACCGGTTCCATGTACTGCTCCATGTCGCTCATCCAGATCCGATTGGTGGGATCCAGTGACAGGTAATTGAGACGAAACAGGCACTCGCCCTCACCGGGCTCCGGAATGGCTTCCTGCTCAAGGCTCAATACATCATCGGTAATCTCTCCGACAGGACGCTTGCGCAAACGCCATACTCGATTGGTGTCTGACATGGTGTTGTTCTCCTTATTTGTCATCGTGAAGTGGATCGGCTCTGCGTTTCTTGCTATGGATTTTTAGGCCCGGCCTGCTGGTTGTAGGCAGCCCCAAGGTTAGCTGATAAAAAAAACATCGTACTTGACGTACCCTTCGGGTCCAAACTGGATTTCCGTCATCTTGTTTATGCACTGAATATCGTTGAGCCAGGCGTATTTCTCCGCCGAGGTCTGAAAGGTGGGCGCGGCGATAAAGTAGGGGATATCCTTATCAGTCAGCAACTCGCCATTGCTGAGCCGCTCTGCACTCTCGGAGGAGTTTTTGATAATACCGTTGTAGCTCATATAAATATGGGCACCATCATCTGTTTCGATCAGTCCCCTCACATCCAGCCGGAAAGTACCACTTGGCATAATGCGCAGCCAGTCGGCACCCGGCGCAATGAACTGGCCATTGATGTCAGGACCCCTGACCCAGCCACCGGGACGCACATTGACAATCATCAGCCCCGAATCAATTGAGACAGGCGGATCCAGCGGTGCCAGATAGGTCATGATGTATTGGGTGGTCAGGTGCGTGCTGGGTTGCGGATTGTTGTGCAGGGCCATCAGTAAACTCTCTCTCTGACAATGCAGTTTATTGGTATCAGTCACCGCCGTGATATTGCTTCAGGCCACTTTTTCTGTCGATAGGCGGTCGAGGTAAACGCACGGATAGCCATTTAATGCTTTCGCGGGACGGTGCCTGAGCATTAAGCATCCTAGCGGTTTTTGAATGCTCAGTACAGTAAGCCGCCATGCCAGTTGCGCAGTGCTGTGGAGCGGCGACAGAGACGGACCCGGAAAAAAAGACGGGCCTAGAAAAAATCGAGATCACTGTTCAAGACAATTTGCTCCAGACAAACAGTCTGGTCATCAGTCTCCCGGTGATCTGTCTGCCATTGGCGGGGGAGAGGTTTGTAATGAATCACTTCCTGTGACGCAGTATGTTGGGGAATCGTCGGTTTTGGCAATATTCTGTCAGGTTCTCTGTGGTTCAGGTTCATGGCTACCTCCTTGATGACCAGTCCAGTGTGATGGCTCAGCATGAAAGTGTGATGGCAATACCATGACAACGAGCCAGTTCTAACGAATGATTTTGATCCACTCGCCGGGCTTCGGTTCCCCAACCGGGTAATAATTATTGATGATGCGCAATTCATCCTCCCCGTACTGACCCAATTTCAGGTGTTGTGCCAACAGAGCAAACGTGCTGTTTTTGGTGGCTTTTACGTAGTGAATATTCTTTGTTTCAGCGGACTGGAGGCTGTGTTTTGATACGGGTCGAAAGCTGCCAATAATGTCCATGAGTTGCCGGTTGCCCAGTGACTGATCGGCACTGCGCTCCAGTGTTCCCCGGAAAACAAAGGCGCGGTAGCCGTAGTAGATCAGGGCCAGCCTTTGGTCCGACTGTCCCTGTGTGCCGGGTATCAGACCGGTATGACCCTGAAGACGGAACTGGGCGAGGGGTTCAGACTGTTTGAGCAGGGGAATCCCCAGCTGTTGTTTGATGAACTGGTCGGGGCTGACTCTGGTGCGATTCATCGCCGTGACCGAGATCTTGACATCGCCGGTGTCGTTGTGGGCGTTGACCAGTGGCGGCTGTTCACTGAATTGCCAGCCTTTGGGAAAAGTTATCATAAAGGCCAGTTCTTCGTTCAGGTAGACATTCTCCGGCAGTCGTCGCGTTGCAACATTTTCACCCCAGACCATGCCATCAGTGGCAATACGAAAGGGCGTGACATTGTGTTCAACCTTCATGTCATTCGGGGTCGATCCTGCGTTGCTGACCACTTCCCGCAGTCTCTGATCATTCCGTGGGTGGGTGGCAAACAGGCCGTGGTAGGTCTGTGGTTCCCGACCGGACTCTAGGGCCCGTTTTTTTTCCAGCCGTTCGTGATCTTTCAGCATGGTGATCACCTCAATCATGGCTTGGGGGTCATAACCGGACTTGTACAGGTAGCGGCTACCGATTTCATCGGCTTCAAGCTCCATATCCCGTCCGTAGCCACTGACCATGGATGCGCCCCACAGTGCACTGGCCTGACCCACCTCCATACTACGGGTGAGAATGGCGAGCAGTCCCGCAACGAATTTTGATCCGGTCTGGGCCCGCTTCTGGCGGGCGTGATGCCCCGCCGTGACGTGGCCGACTTCATGGGCCAGCACGGCTGCCAGCTGGGCTTCGGAGTTGAGATAGCCAATCAGACCGCGGTGGATGTAAACATAGCCGTCCGGCAGGGCGAAGGCATTGATATCGGGGTTGTCGATGACCGTGAACGTAAATGAATCCCCGGCCTGATCCGAGTGGCGGACAATGCGCTGACCAACCTGGTCGACATAGTCAGCCAGTTTGCCCTCCACCAGTGGCATATTGGCGATAATTTCGCGGTGCATTTCCTCTGGCGTTTCCGGGGGCTTGCCCGCAGCCATCGCAGCGCAACAGCAACCCAGCAGCGCTATCAACAGGAGCACGCGGTATTGCGATAAACCCAGTTGCATGGCAAACATCACGGGCTGCCGGGGCCCGCCGGGGCAAAAAAGCTCTGTAGTCGGGTGCCGATCCCTTCGCAGGCTTCACCCTGAACCCTGGCGATAAAGGGGATTGGTGCACCCACCGCCAGCAAATACGATGATCCCTTGCTGTCTACCTGCACCCGCCCCTTTTCGCCCAATTTGTCGAGGTCCCAGATAATCGCTTCATAATTGGCGGCCTTGTCCCAGGAAGAAAAACCAAAGCAACCACCGCCCCCGGGGGCGACAGCACAGCTGATGGCACCGCTTTTTTCTGTGGTCTCGGTATTGCCGTCCACCCAGATCATGTAGCGAATACCCAGTTCACGGACCCGCTTGCCGATCAGTGGATCCTCCAGCATGCCTCCCATGCGCTTGAGCCCGAGCGGTGCCATGCGCGGTTCAAACCATGGGTAGAAACTGTCGAGAAACTGTTGCTCGGGCATGACTGACAGCTGCCCCCGATTGGCGAGTCTGGTGCCGATACAATTGATGAAGTCCGGGTCGGTTTCGTAGGCGCCGCTGTGCCGCCGCCCGACCACCACCACTTTCTCGTTGTCGTTCAACGGCAACAGGGTGCTGGATGGACGAAATTCGTCGACTTGGGTGGACGTGCCACAGGCACTGGTCGCGAGCACGGACAACAGGATCCAGGGGAGGGCACCTCTCACCGCTCTGTCCTCTGGCTCAATTTGGCGGGCGCTTCACGGTTGGCCAGCCACTGGCGAATTTCCGGTATTTGCTGAAAGCCGGTCAGCAGCCGTGCCCCCGCATCTCTCAGGGCCATCACGGTGGCCTGATTCAGTGCCTCTTCATCCGACTTGAGGAAGCGGCTCTGGGTTTTACCATAGGCGCTCATCATCCAGTCTGCGACAGGCTGGCCATTGCCGTCGTAGACTTTCAGATTGTATTTCAGCCACACCTCGTAGACGTTCAACTGGGTCTCCATGGGTGTGGCCAGCTGTACTTCTGTAATTTCGGGCACGATCATCAAATCCAGGGTGTTCTGGCCGGTGGGCAGGGTTTTCAGGGTCGCGCTGCTCTGAAACATATCGGTGAACACCCGATTGAAGAGTTGTACCTGGGATTCCCCTAATGCCATGGTGACCGGTTGACGGTTATCTTTCTCACTGGTAAATCGATAACTGCTGAAGCTGTTATCGAGAACCAGGCCCACGCTGAGGGGCTGTCGGGCAACCAGCGCGGAGGGGTAATCACCATTGACCGTGACATTGGTGCTGCAACCGATCAGCAGGGTCAGTGCCACGACAATTGGCAGTAGACGCAAAGAGGTCAGTAACCGCAAAGTCCGGCAGTACACATTCATTGACGCTTGGGGTTGTGTCATAGATCACTCAGGTTTGAGGCCGTTCAGCCCGACAAAAGTTCCTCCGTTACGATAGCTCAGGTCGCGCATCAGCGCAGCAAATCTTGACGCCGTTTGCAGATTGCCGCCCTTGACCATGAAATGTACCGGGAAACCGATCGTATGGATACGAACCAGTTGCTGTCCACTGCGCCCCTCCCGGTTGATTTTCTCGACACTGCTCAGGACCTCCGCTATGGACTGCCCGGTGAAATCGTCACCCAGCACATAGAGGCTGATCTTCCGGTCCGGCGCATAGAACCGGCGAATCGCATGCTGTACACCCTCCACCGGACTGGAGTTGCTGAAGGGTGTCCAGCTGGCCAGCCGGTCGATAATCGCCTTGCGCCGGGCCGGTGTATCGGGAATCCATTTATCGCGATAGGTGGAGAACATATAGCCCCCCATGTCGTTCATCACCTGGATACCTTTTACCTTGGGATAGATATTGAGAATATTGATCATTTCCTGGCGCAGTCGTGGCCAGGCAAAATTGAACATGCTGCCAGAGGTGTCGATGATGAAAACGATGTATTCGCTGTCCACCGGTATGCCGCCAATCAATGATCGTTTGTCGGGCCTCTGCCGAGCTTTCAGGCGTGCCATTTCCTCAGTGAGCACCTGCAGGGCCAGTGTCAGCTTATCCCGTTCGGTGGTATCCGATTGCGCCACGGCGTCCCGCTGTCGGCGAACGCTGGCCAGCTCGGATTGCAGCCGGGCGATGCGTTGGCGAATATCGGAGAGTTGTTCCTCCTTGGATAGCAGATCGCGATTCAAAATGCGGGCTTCCCCTCGTATCTCGAAGACCTGCTGCTGTAATTCGGCCACGCTGCCCTCCGCCGGTTGCACCGAGTCCTCAAAAGCCGTCGAGTCGACGGTTTTGGCGATCAGCAATAACAGCACGATCGCGCCGAACCCGCAGCTGATGACATCCAGGAAGGAAATGCTGATCTCGGCTGTATTACTCCGCTCTTTGCGCCGGCGGATACTCATGGCCAGTCCCTCGAAGGGCTCATGAAAGAGCCCTGGCTGGACAGGGCCAGTTGCCAGAAACTGGCCGCTGCCATGGGGTCACCTTCCATCGGAAACAGTAGAATGTTGACCGGCAGGCGACGGGGCAACATCTGTGTGGCCTCGGCAAACAGCTTCAGGCGATCCCGCCCGGTGATGGTTTTGAACCCCGAGGGTTTTCTGCCCTGGGTGGGCAAGCCATCGGTGATTAAAAACAGGTTGTCCGGTGGTGTATCGAAACTGTTAATGGCCAGAAACGCATTGATCAGGCTGCTGCCCCCGGCGGGCACCACCTGTGTCAGTTTTTTGATGGCACTATCGAGACCCTGGCGGTCGGCGGTATCCCGCCAGCGCCGGTCGTCGCCCGCAACCGCCTCGGCTGCGGTGTTGAATACATAGATCTGGTAGCGGCTGTCCTGGGGTAATTGCGCTACCAGCCATTCGGTGGTGCGGATGGCCCGCTGCCATTTCTCGGAGTTTCGCTTGACGGAATCGCTCATGTTGCGACGTCGGATCACGTTGACAATAGAGTCCGACAGCATGCTGGCTGACGCATCCACCAGGATCAGGATTTGCTTCCCGCCCAGTTTCAAACCGGTCAGATACTGCCGTTCACCATCACCGATAAACTGCCGCACATTGTCGGCATTCCCCTGCTCCTGAAGATTGGCAGTTTCCCGTTCCAGGGTTTCGACCTGCTTGCGCAGGATTTCGATTTGCTGTTCCGGGTCCGCCTGGGCGCTGAGTTCGCGGCGGGTTTTTTCGATATCGGCGACCACCCTCGCCGATAACCCCTGTGCTTCCACCAGTGATTCATCGACGCGTGCCAGGCTGTTGCGCAGCTCCACCAGCGCTTCCTCGCCGACCCGCAAATCCTCTTGGAGCAGATTCACTTCCGCATTCAGCAGGGGATCAGCGGATTCCAGGGATGTTACGTCATGTTTGAGAATCAGGAAAAGCAGGGTAACCGCGCCAAAACCACAGGCCATGATATCGAGGAACGACAGGCTGAAGGCGCTTATCCTGTGTTTCGAGCGGCGCAAATCAGGTCACCTCGATCAGGTCCAGCTGATCGCCGCCTATCTGGAGACTGTCGC